>NZ_BCTU01000025.1 GCF_001590925.1 Serratia plymuthica NBRC 102599 | reverse complement strand
GGGCAATATGGGCAGAGCGCATACTGGGTCATCCATTGGATGATACATAGCGATACCTGCTGAATAAATTAAATTTAGAGACCAAATAAGAGAGTGGACCATCGTGACGCGCAGCGCTCAAACTATTCGGACACGGGGAACCGGGATCCCGCGACTCATCGGGGCGAAGACGGCGTCCCTGCCATGGGCATTGTTGATCGTCGCTGCCGTGATTGGGCATAACGTCGCATACGGCGGCGTGGCGATCGTAGAACCTCTAATCGACAGGGATAAGGGCATTATGTACCTGAAAGCTCGGTCCTGGGACAACAAAGTAGACGGACGGGCCGACAATAAGATCGGACTATGGTCCGAAACCTTTACTTTCTACGGCGGGTGCAATCTGGGCACCGTCGTATATCAAAACAACGCTGGAGTATTCTCGAAAAAGACATTTCGCGAACACATGTATAAAGGCGGGATGATTGTGTCAGTGCGGGAGGAGCTTCCTGACGAAGAAAAGTGCAGGCAGGCCAAAGTGCGATGGGACAATAACGACAACGACGGATGGCTGAGCGTCGACATGAACATCGTATGGTCCGGACACCCTCCGCCCGTGACCTGTGACGTTGTCTCGGGGGATATCGTCCTGCCACCCGCATCCAACACCGACATCGTGCGTGGTACCGCGCCTGTGCGCATCACATGCGATGGGTCGACCGACTTCATCGCGTCGATTGCGGCGGAGAGTGATGGGCGCCTCCAATATACTGCGGGGGGGGCTGTGGACATGACGTTTGACGGCGGTGATCCTGCCCAGCCATACACCATTCACGGCCGGGCGGAGAAAGGGGCAGTCATCGAAACTACCCTGCGGGCCACGACCGTGGCCGGGTGGGCCGAACCTGGGACCTACATCGGGCATGCTGTACTCAGGGTCGAACTACCGTGAACCGGGGCCAATATCGCAAACCGCCGTGGCGACCGCCGATCTATCCGTGCCCTAGTGGCTTTGCGGCGCTGCTTAGTCGTCGTTGGGTGGGCACAGCGCGGGGATAGCTAACGCGGGGCCCATGCGATCAATACCCGCTGCCTATTACTGAATGGTGCCGGCCGTTGTTTTCGACCCAAGTGAGAACACGGGGTTTTGGCGGGTGTCTGGCTACTTCCGGGAGAGTGTTTTATTCCCACATGGAGCAGGTGCGTATGACGGATCGGCGGCGATATGCGGTGCTGTATTTGATTTTATCGGCGGCGGGGGTACAGGCGTTAATCGTGCTGTTGCAGCTGCTTGCTCCAGCAATTGCACAGGGCTTATGACGGAGGCCGTATGGTTTACCCCCACCGGGTCCACCATAGCGCCCAGAGCGCTGGAAAACCATCGTGCACGACGCGCGCGGCTTTATGAGCAAGCTCGCCGACAGGGGCTGTCATCGACAGAGACTGAGTTGCGAGTGCGGACGTACGACGCACGGTGGACATTATGGGCAGAGCGGATGCTGGGTGATACTTCCGATAGTCTATGACATATCGATCATTCTATCACGTCACGGCGTTCTTCCCGATTAGGTGGAGTTGGCCAAAATTTCGGTCTGTCTGCCACCAATTTCTACTTTATAAACAAAAGTCAACATAATGATACCGCAAATCCATACAATTCGAGACTACACAATGCTGATCCTCCGCACGTGCGTACTCGTCCTCCCCCTGTCCGCATTCGCAAATGTGACCGTGTCCGTGACGGAAGCGCCCACCGTACCTGGTGGTATGTTCTGGGCCGGGATCGTGGGTGCAAGCGAGAGTGACCCGACCCCTAACCCGTGCTATGAGCGTCCGCTGTGTAATCTGAGCTTCTTTACCATAGATGAATCGTGGCTACCGGACGGGTGGTGGAGTGGGTACTACACCGGGGACGCTGAACGGTGGATACATGATGATAACGGGAGCGACAGCGATTACCGAACGATTGGGTCATGGTGGGCGTCAGTGAGGAACAAAGGCAGGCTCGGACACGACCATTTGCCCGTCGCATGGGAGAAAATGGGGCCGTGCGTCGTCCTGGCCGCGTCGGACGGGAAACAGGGGGGGGCTGGTCCTTGGGTCCATAGTGTCGAATTGCGCCCGGGGCCTCGTACAGGCGACGTCGTGCAGAATCAGTCCAAGTCAAATAGACGTGCGTCTCGACGCGGTCCAGGGCTCGGAAGCTACCCCGGTCGAGATACCAGGCATTGTTGCAACGTGTGACTCGGCAACGGATGTCCAGGTTGAGACCAATACGGGGGAGCAGATACCACTTGGTGGGGATAACACGGCAACGGCCATCCTGGACTGGGGGAACGGTTTCGGGCGCCCGCTGTCCATGCACTTTACGGGTAGCGGACAACAACCCATCCTACTACGTGTTAAAACTTCGGGCGTATCTCGGCTTCAAGCTGGGACCTTTTCGGGAAGTGCAATAGTGAACGTGACTTACATGTGACGCGCTTACTATCATGCCCCGGGCAGCGACGGGGCCTGATGTTATCTCCTCGGTCCCCGCGGAAGGGCTTGAGCTTAGCAGGATAATCCCATTGTGTGGGCCTGTGGTGCGAACTCGCGTAGCCATACCGATAGTATGATACGAGTTGAACTGATCTTCTCTTCGCCCCGCGGCGGGTTAGTGGAGAAATAATACCGCTCTGGATCTGGGTAACGGCACTTATTTTAGTATTAAGGACCAGGAAAGGAAAATCGCCTTCGAAACGCCAGTCAAGTTTTGGGATAACGTGCAAAGCGGCAATCAGCAGACCGTCCCTTATCAAACCGAACTTAGCGCGAAGGATGTATTAAAGATGGGCGTGGCTGCTAAAAGCATCGTGCTGTACGCCAATTATCGTTAAGTTTTACGCTTAGCCGATATTCTCATAATCTAAACGGCGTTATTGATATACCCGTCATACTTCAAGTTGCATGTGCGTTGGCTGCGTCTGCTCACGCCAGTCACTTACTTGAATAGCTCCTGGGGATTCTCAGACTTGCCGCCTTCCTGTAACTCGAATTGTTTTGGGTATAGCGCCATTTTTTATAATATTGCCAGGTTTTTTATGATATTCGATCGTATTTTTTTCTTATTTATATTTTTGATTTTTATTCCGCTGGCGATATATATCCCCAACCCCGGCGGGATTGGGTTGGCGTTGCCATTTAATTTGCTGGTCTACGGTGGAGTGGCCCTATTAATGGGGGGGTGCTGGCGGGCAACACCGCTGCGCCGGGTGGTGATAACGCCGACCTGTCGCGCAATAATAGCTACCTGTTTACTGTTGGCGCTGCCGGTAATATTTACCCGGCCCGAATGGCAAAGCGCCGCCGTTTGGCGGCTGGCCGGCTTATTTGCCGGGGCACTGTTTTATTTCACCTGGTTGCAGGTGCGCATGACCGCACGCCAGCGCCATGCGGTGCTGTATTTGATTTTATCGGCGGCGGTGGTTCAGGCGTTAATCGTGCTGTTGCAGCTGTTTGCGCCAGCGATTGCACAATCCTGGATCCCATCCGGTAGCCTGCGCGCCTTCGGCATTTTCCAGCAACCTAACGTGCTGGCGAGTTTTATCGCCACCGGATTGGCGCTGACGTTGGCGGCGTATGTGCTGCCTGGGTTCCAGCGACTGAATCCGCGTGCAGAAAGCTGGCGTCGCCGCGCCCTGGCCGTGGCGCTGGTGTTGCTGCCGATGGTGTTGGTGTGGGTGCAATCCCGCACCGGCTGGCTGGCGGGTGCCCTGGTGCTGGGGCTGTTTGTCCTGTGTTTTTGCCGCCGTTATCCGCAGGCTGTCGCCATTGCCTCACTGCTGGTTGCCGGCGGCAGCGTGGCGGCGGCGCTGGTGCTGTGGTGGGGTAATGAGCTGGGCGGTGCTTTGCGCTATGCCAGCCATGCCGGCTCCAACCACGCACGCTACACCATGCTGCGCGATACGCTGGCGATGATCGCCGAAAAGCCGCTTCTTGGCTGGGGTTACGGCGGTTTTGAGTACAGTTTTCAGCATTTTCGCATTAACCAAACGCCGCCCACGGCAGTGACTGAAATTGCCCGCCATCCGCATAACGAATTGCTGCTGTGGTGGGTGGAAGGGGGCGTGGTCGCGCTGCTGGGTATGCTGCTGCTGGTGTGGGCGGGCATCAAACTGGTGGCGCGTGCCCGTTGGCACGACAAGCGGGCCTTGGCCTGTGGCAAAGCATCGGCGGGCGAGGCACTGGCACTGTGTCTGGCGCTGTTGCCGATTGCGTTGCATAGCCAAACCGAATACCCGTTTTATCTGTCGGCACTGCACTGGCTGGTGTTCCTGCTGTTGCTGGCAATGCTCGATCGGCTGGTTGGCCCGCGCCTTGGTTCCGGTACGGGGTTAAAGCACTGGCGATTGCCGATGCTGGCCCTGTCACTGGCGGCGTTGTTCGTTATGGCGACCGGGTTTTACAGCGGGCAGGTATTGACCCAGGCGGAGCGCGGCGGGTTGCAGGATATGCGGCAGGTGGAGGCATTGCCAGGCTGGGCGAGTTGGATGCATGACGATCGCCTGCAGTTTGATCGCCAGTTGGCAGGCTTGCTCGCCTTTAACCGAACGCGTGACGAGCAGCGGCTGGAAACCTATGCCCAATGGGCGCAGCGTTATCTGAATCACCGCATTGATAAAAACGTTTACGCCAACCTGTTGGTTATCTTGTATCAACAGCAACAATATGTGCTGGCCGATGAACTGCGGTATGAGGCGGCGTTATTGTTTCCCCATGACAGGCGGTTTGCGCGTTCAAGCTTCTGACGGCAATAGGCATAAAACACTGTCTATCCCAGATATCTGTTTTACTCTCTAGCGTGTTTATTGATATGAAAAAAATACTATTGATGAGTCAATGCCAGTTCACGAAGCTGGCATTAAAAGCCGTGTTTGAAAATAAAACAGGCTATGAAATGGCGTTTATTGGAGCGGATTATTTAAGCGAGGGGGATGTTGGTCAGGCGATAGTTTTAATTCATGTTACCGATGACGACTACCCAACCATTTTACCCTTGCTAAGGAGTCCTCATTTTTACGGTCATCAGGATATCATCTTCATTGCGCAAAAGCGGGTTATCGCAATCATGGAGTATTTATCCATGAAAACACTCAGGTTTATCGAGGAGGGTGCAGGCGTTGAGGTGTTTGAGCGTGAAGTCATACAGGGAGGGGACTTTTCTGGCACTAAAGGCAATCGTGAGGTTTTATCTTTTATCGAATACAGTGTGCTGAAGCTTATCATATTAGGCATGAGCCCCACCAAGATTGCATTTAGAACAAGGAAAAGTATCAAAACCATCAGCAGCCAAAAAATCAACGCGCTGAAGAAGTTGGGTTTAGATAACACCCCCTATTCGTTGGTCAAACTGTCGAAGTTATTTAATTGATTTTATAGCGAATGTCTGCTGTCTGAATGGTGTTTTTATTTTTATTATAGAAGGATATTAGTATGTTAAGAAATCAATGGGTGATGCAAAAGTCTCGTGAAATGGCGCTGCACTATATTGCCCACGCCGGGGTGGTCTATTCACCAGAGGAATTTATAAAAAAGGTGAGTGAAATGGAAGGCGTATTTGCGAGCATTTTATTAGCCGAGAAAAAATAAAACCCGGAGCATTGCGGATCTTTCACCTATTTTCCCTTCGTCAGATCCGTTTTCGCTAAATAACGGCGTTTAATACCGCGACACCCTGAGCTTGAGACAGGTGAGGAACATGCAGGTTAGCCGACCGTTGAGCGCATAGATGGATTCACGGCGTGTCGGCGCTCTGCATGCTTTTCACCTGTAGCACGATTAGGTGCAGCTCTTTAGCGGATGAAGCACATCATCCGCCTCAATATATATTCTCAATTTTCCAAATCAATCCCAAAATAGCGTATCAGCGTTGCACGCTGTTCGTCTTCGGAATGCAGCGTCGATTCATGGCGCTGGTGATCTTCGGTGATAATCAGCTTGTTCTCGCTGAGGGTCACCCGGCCATTTTCGGTTGGCCGCGAGCACACCAGCCGCTGGGTAAAATGCGACTGCGGCGAGGTGCTGTGGTAGTGGCACATGCCGTCGAACTCACTCGGCTCACGGGCTTGCAGGGTAAAGCGGTACAGGGTTTTGGCGTGCGACCGATTGTCGCCGTTTCGGCGTTCCAGATAGTAGGTCTCGCCTTCCTGTTCCAAATGGAAGGTGCCGCTGGTCTGCGGTTGCTGCTCGGTGGTGGTGATCTTCAGCGGCGTCAGGAACGAGTCGCCAAACCCCACGTCCACCAGATACGGCTGATCCAGCTCCACCTTCAGCGCCATATGGTCGAAGGGCGCGCCGAAGCTGCCGTCGCGGGCGCGGATCTCACCGGAAATAAACTGCACGTTAAAGCCGATGTCCTTCAACAGCGCGGCAAACAGCCGGTTCAGCTCATAGCAAAAGCCGCCGCGGTTGCGTTCGACAATTTTATTGAACAGCGCCGGTTCTTCCAGATGAATGCCCTGGCGATAAATAATGCTCAGGTTTTCAAAGGGCACGCTCAGCATATGGCAGCGGTGCAATTGTTGCAGCGTCAGGAGGTCCGCCTGGGGGATGCCTGCGAATCCAATATGTTGCAGGTAGCGTTGTTTATCCACGGTGTGTCTCGCAGCAAAAAAATTGATTATAAAATAGTTGGATTTTTCACTGCTGTGGGCGCAATACGTGCTGCGTCAAAACGCCGGGGGTTTGCCTGCCGCTTGCAGCAGCAGATTCACCCAGCGGCGGGTGGTGGTGCTGACGAACGCGCTGTCTGCCCAGCACAGGCGATATTGATAGGCGCAGGGCAGTTGCCCGTGCTCGCCAAACACCGGCACCAGCTTGCCTGCGGCTAACGCATCCTGCGCCACCGCCAGGCTGCCGAGCACGATACCGTTGCCTTCCATCGCTTCCTGCAACGCATGGCCGACGCTGTTAACGGTGAGGATGCCGCGCGGTGCCGTCGCGCCTGCGCCAAAGGCGGCGAACCAGTCTTGCCAGCCGGCGGCGCCCAGCCCTTGCGCGTCCTTCCACGGTGAGTGAATCAAGGGGGCCAGCGGGAGATCGGCGAGGGTGAACGCAGGGTGCGCGGCAAGAAAGGCGGGGCTCGCCAGCGGCGCAAAGGCATCGGCCAACAGTTCGCGGGAATGCGGCGGCGGGTTGGCGGTGGGGCTGTAACGGATGGCGATGTCCGCTTCGCTGCTGGCTAAATCGCGCAGGCTTTCGTTGGCGTCCAGCACCAGCGAGACATCAGGATCGGCGTGGCGCAACGCCGGTAAACGCGCCGCCAGCCAGTGGCTGGCAATGCCCAGCGTGCAGGTCAGTTTCAGCGTTTGTTGCTGCACCGGCCGGGCGCGATCGCTGGCTTTTTGCAGCAGCGTCAGCGCACGGGTGACGTCGGTGGCCAGCCGTTTGCCGGTGTCGTTGAGTGCCACCGCATTGCCCTTGCGGTGAAACAGTTCAACGCCCAGTTCATTCTCCAACTGGCGTATCTGGCGGCTGACCGCCCCCAGCGTGACGTTCAACTGCTCCGCCGCCTCGGTAAAAGTGGCGCAGCGCGCCGCCACCTCGAAGGTATGCAAGGCTTTCAGCGACGGCAGGCGTGGTTGGGCGTTCAGCTTGAGTTTCATTCAACCATATTGCCAATCTATCGATGTTCCACAAGCGATTTTTCTCTTACTTTTTGTCAACGAATCGGACGGGAGAATTGGGTGGATATATTCATGGGGTTAGCCGCCGCGCTGTGCTGGGGCAGCACGGATTTTTTGATCGGCATCAACGCGCGGGCGGTGGGGGTGCGCAGGGCGGTATTTTTCTCCCAGGCGATCGGTTTTGTCATTCTGACCGCGTTGTTGCTGACCACCGCCATTCCCGCCTTTGCGGCGTCGGCCAGGGTTTGGGGGCTGGCGCTGCTGGCCGCCGGCCTGACGGTGGGCGCAACGTTGGCGCTGTCCCAGGCTTTCGCCATCGGCAAGGCGGCGCTGGTGGCCCCCTTGGTCACCAGCTATGGCGCGGTGACCACGCTGTTGTCCTGGCTCGGCGGCGAACGGCTTGGCGCACTGACGCTGGCCGGGCTGGCAGTGTGTCTGTTTGGGGTGATACTCAGCGCGATGGAGCCGGGCCGCCAGCCTGAAAAATCCAGTTCGGCATGGCCCTCCGTCGCCTTCTCGTTGGTGGCTGCGCTCTGTTACGGCGCCGGTTTTTGGTTGCAGGGAAAATACACGCTGCCGGTGCTGGGGCCACGCGTCAGCCTGTGGCTCGGCTACACGGTCGGGTTGGCGGCGGTGTTGATCCTGAACACTGACCGACGAGCGCTGGTTGCACGGCCCACCTGGCGGCAAGGTGGGCTGTTGCTGGCCGCCAGCCTGCTGAGTTTGGGCGGTTTTACCGCCTTTGCCGTGGGCGCCGGGGCGGGCTCGGTGGCTGTCGTCACCGTGCTCAGCACGCTATCCGGCGGCATCGCCGCGCTGTTGGGCGCGCTTTTGTTGCGCGAGCGGCTTTCCGGCCCGCAGTGGCTGGGGGTATTAACGGTATTGGCGGGCGCTGTGGTGCTGCATTTGCAACCGGCATAACTCATAACCAAACAGACTCTCTTACCCCGGACGATCGCCGTTAAAATGGGGATATTCAGATAAGGAGTCAGCATGGATTTAACGCAAAAAGCCCGGCTGTTCGCCACGCAGGCACACGAGAGCTGCAAGCAGAAGCGCAAGTTTACCGGCGAGCCTTACATCGTTCACCCCACCGCTGTGGTGGCGCTGTTGCAGCAGGCAAACCCTACGCCGGAAATGATCGCCGCCGCCTGGCTGCATGATACGGTGGAAGACACCCCGGTGACCCTGGCGGATATCCGCCGCGAGTTCGGCCCTACGGTCGAAAGGTACGTGGAGATGCTGACTGATGTGCAAACTCGCCGTTACGGCGGCGAGCGGTTGCACCGCAAGAATGCCAATCTGCAACACAGTGCGTTGGCCTGCCCGGAAGCGCAAACCATCAAGCTGTGCGATCTGATCGACAACAGCAAAAACATCACCGACTACGAGCCGGCCTTTGCGCGCCAGTACCTGGTGGAGATGTCGCGCTTGCTGTGCGTACTGCAGCAAGGCGACGCCGGGCTGTTGGCTGCCGCCCGCAGCCAATGTGACGCCGCCGTCGCGCTGATTAACCGGCGTAGCGGCGACGACAGTTGGTTCAACACGTTGTGGCAGCAATACGAGGAGCATTTCAGGTTGGCTGTGTAGGTGAGGATTGAAGTTAAAACGGATTATGCTTTTGCGGGCGAGTTTATGAAAATGAAGCTTATTAAATCTGAGGGAACGAGCCGCCTCTAATGAGGTGACTCTTGAGCGTTACCAGGATTTACGTGGGTTGCGGGAAACAATATCAATCTTCTGACACAGCAGTTTGGTGATGTCCACCGAAGCCGGGTTGCTGGCGCTACCGCCGAAGTTTTTCAGGACGATGACAATTCGAGCGTAATTGACATAGCCTTCCGGCAGCGGCAGATACTCCGCAGAATCCAGCGCAGTGATGCGATCCGAAGTCATGGTGGCCGGTGACGTTGGCGTTACGGTGCCGCTTCGTCCCCACTGGCAGGTTTTTTCCAGCACGGTGGTGGTCCCGGCGTTACCCTTAAGTTCGTATTTACCCTGATAGGTGTTAACGGCGACATCCATGCTGCTCAGGCCCTGCAGGTTCTCCAACGTGGCGCGCCACAACACCAGATCGTTTTTTTCAATCGGGAAATAAACTTCGATTTTCTTGTCCGCCGCTGCCGTTTTGGTGGTGGCGGTAAGCACGCCGTTTTGCAGCGTCACCGTCAAATCGGAGGTTTCGGTTTGCGAGATGCGGGTGCCGCTGGCGGCGTAAACATTGTTCAACTGCAGCGCGCCGCTTTCCTTCCATGTCGGCTCTGGCAGGTGATTAACGCCATCGCCGAGATAGAGTTGACGCCACATGTTGATATAGCCAGGAGCGACGATCTTCTTCATTTCAATATGGTTGTTTGACCACCCTTTCTTGATGTCAGAGTTCACCAGATCGAAACCGTCTATGTAGCATTTACCGCTCAAATCGCTGGATTTGTCGAAGTAAAAATACTCAACGTATTGGTAAGGAACCGTGCTGTCGGGATCGGTAACGTTGGTTTGCACGCTGTGCCACTGGCTGTCCTTGATTTTTACCGTGCCGCTGTTGTCACTGGTAAATACCGGCCGGGAGTTGCGGGAGTTTTTATTGCCCCATTCGAAGTGACAGTTTTTAAAATCCAGCGTGCCGGCTTTGAGGTCGAATAACCCATAGTCAGTATTCGCTTGTTGATCGGCGACATTTTTAAAACCGCTGTAGTCAAACGAGCAATCGCGGAAGGCCAACGAATGAACGCCCTGATAATAGTTGTTGCTGTCGCCGAACAGGCATTTGTAGAACACAATTTTTTCACCGGCATTGGATGCGCTTTCGGACCAAATCGGCCACCAACAGCCGCGAACCATAATGCTGTGCCAGCTCTGGATATAGGCGTTGTTGCCAAAAACGATGCCTTTGTAGAGGTTGGTCAGCCAGACGTTTTGCACCAGCAACTGGCTGGCTGGCATGCCATCCATAGTGGGTGCATCGCTGTAAACGCACAGGCCGCGCAGATTGGCTGTTTCTCCTGGCGTGCCGACGATGCGCAGGTTATAGATCGCCGGCGCACCCTGGCTATACAGCACCCGCACGCATTCAATATTGGCTGCGCCGGAAAAATCCAAAATGGTGCCTTTAAAATCAACGGAGTTTTTCCATAATCTTAATTTTGCGGTGGTTTTACATGGGCGCACGCCGCCGGGGCCGACCAGGGTAATGCCTGCAGGCGTGGTGGGGATCGGCGCTTTCCACCATTCATCACCTTTAACCTGTAAAAAATTACTGGCGCGGGTAATGGTCAGGGAATAATCCAGCTCATCGCCAGCCTGATACCACCAGTCAATGCAGTAATCACCGTCATTGATAATACGTTTCCAGCGGCGGTTTTGCGTATCGATCAGAATAGTCGCGCCGTTGTCCAGGCTGGTGGTGTCTGCGCTGTCACGGAGGAATACGCCGTGGTGATAGCGATCTTCAATCATTACGGTTGACTCACTGCCGGTATAGGCGCGCAGGTTGGCGTAATCATTTAATGTAATCATGGTGTAAACCTCACTCTTTCGATGATGCAGGTTACTGCAAGATCATCATTGCAGTAGCACAGTGGCGTATTGAAAATAAAAGTGTGCAGGCCGAGGACGATGCACTTTTAAATCTCCCGGCCTGTGGGAGAAACTTAGCAGGAGGGGCAAGGCAGGTTAAGCCATGAGCGTTGTGCCCGCTGCCAGCGGGCTAACGGCAATCTGTTACGGGCGGTGAGGGTTAGCCGGCCTGCGGTGCGCGGCGAAGATAAGTGAGTGGGTTGAGCGAGCTCAGGTGCATTTGCAAGACCACGCCGCGGCGGAAGACGTAGTTGAGCAGGGTCAGCGACAGCAGTTCGGTCAGCAGGGTGCTGTAGGCGGCGCCCATGATGCCGTACTGGCGGATCAGGCAATAAGAAAGCGGGATATTGATGATAAACACCAGGAACATCTTCTTCGACAGGAAGCCGTAGCCCGAGAACATCACAATGTATTTATAGGCCAGGGTGCCGAGTGCCGAAAGCAGCGTCGCTACCGCCAGCACGCCCATGGCCGGATAGGCTGCCAGATATTGCTCCCCGTACAGCAGCACGATCACCGGTTTGCCGAGCAAAACGATGCCTGCCACGATTGCGGCGGCGATCGCCAGCACCAGCCCATTCAGTTTGGCGGCGGCGCGCACCGCGTCGTCACGGCGGTAAGCGAATATCTTGGCGAAAAATGAGGAGATCACTGCGTTGGTGACGAACATCCAGGCGGTGGCCAGCGTGATGGCGACGGAATAAATGCCCAGCGCTTCGGCGGAAACGAACCACATCAGGAACAGCTGCGCCAACCGGGTGTAAATGGCGATGGAAACGTTGGAGACCGCCAGCGGCAGCCCGCTGGCGAGCAGATAGCGCACATATTTGCGTCGAACGCGGGCGGGGGCGGTAAAGCGCGGGTGGCGGCGATGATAAAGGTGGTGGCGGATCAGATAAGGGATCAGATAAACCATCACGATGGGGATCGCCAGGAAATACAGATGCAGATCAAAATAAACGATCAGGTAACGCGCCAGCAGGGCGCTGCCCAAGCCGGCAACGTTGGCCAGCGTATTGAAGCGCGACTCCAGCCGGGCGTCGTGGTAAATGGTGAACACGTCCCTGAGCGAGAAAAAGCCGGCGACAAAGGTGGCGGCGCAAAAGTAGAAGGTAATGAAGTCGTCCCGTAAACCGGTGTAAAGCAGGATGGCGGCGGAAAACAGGATAAAGCAGCCCTGGCGCAGGCGGTTGGTGGAAAACATCAATGCGGTGCCGGAGCGCGGGTTGCGGCTAATGCGTTTGAACAGCACGGTGTCGGAGCCCAGCAACGCCAGCGTCTGGGTAATGGCGAAAATGGCGGTAGCGAAGGTGATCTTGCCGAAACTTTCCGGGCCAATATATTTTGCCATATAGGCGGTGATAAAAATGACGCCAAGAATAGAGACCATTTTTTCAGATATCATCCAGAATGCATTTTTCACTATGTTGATATCTATGAATTTCAATTGCATCAGCGCTTTTCCCTGTCGCATTCTGTAATAAGAATCATCCGATTATTCCCGTAGCCCTTGTAACGGTGGGGGCGCAAGGTTTTATAATTGAGCGGCAATAATAGGAATGTTAAAAACATTTCTCCGTATGCTATCTTCATGGAAGAAACAGAAAAATGAGAAAACTCGCAAAACGGCTCTATCGGGCCGCGCCCGATGCTATTTATTATCAAATTAGCCATTATCTTGCTCATGGCTCTTGGGTGAACTTCAAAAACCCCAAGACATTTTCCGAGAAAATTTATCAACGTATGCGTTATCCGCAGCGTGATTTCAGCCTGTTGGCGGATAAGGTGGCGGTAAGAGCGTATATTTCACAGCGGGTATCGGAAAAATACCTAACGCCGATCATCATGATCACCGATGACTTTACCGAACAGGATTACCTTTCCCTGCCACAATCGTTTGTAATTAAAACCAATAATGCGTCTCAGCAGGTTAAAATAGTCAAAGATAAAAGTCAGACCAGCTATCAGGATATTATGAATATTCTTAATGGCTGGTCTGAAATAACCTATTGGAAACGGTTTCGTGAAAAACATTACGCCACCATTCCGCAAAAAATTATCGTCGAGAAATTGCTGGATATCGAGTGCTGCGGGGAATTGATCGATTACAAGGTGCATGTTTTTAACGGAGATCAATCTTATCTGTTCGTTGAATTACTGCGCGGTGGGCCTGAACCCACTTCGCTGGAGTTTTTGGAAGAGCATGTTCACCCTTGCTTTTTTATTCAAAAAGATATTCCGCAGATCAACACGTTGCATGAGAAACCTGCGTTCTGGGATGAGATGATCCGGGTAGCCAAAGCCGTAGCGGCAGATCTCGACTATTGCCGCGTCGATTTTTATCTCACCCCCGAGCGGCTCTACATTGGCGAACTGACGCTGACCCCCGGTGCCGGCAATGAGGTTTTTCTGCCGCGTGCGACCAACCTGCTGCTGGGCGAGATGATGTCCAGGGCCGGTAGCCGCTGCGGCGGTTAGAACGATAGTCCACCGGGATTCGGCGGTGCGAGGTTTTGCAGCCAGGCCAAAAACTCCGCCGCTTTGGGCTTGTCCAGCGTGCGCTGCGGATAGACCACGTAATAAGGCTTGCTGAGAGGCAGCACCGTTTCTGCCAGCGGCACCAGCGTGCCGTTAGCCAGTTCGCGTTGGATCAAGCTTTGTTGGCCGAGCAAAATGCCGTGGCCTGCTACCGCCGCATCAATCGCCAGTGAGGTCAGGTTATAGGTCAGGCCCCGTCGCTGCGGTGGCGGTAGCCCGGCGGCGGTGAACCACTCATGCCAACCCGGCAGGAACTGGCTCTCTTTGCCCCAATCGACATGAATCAGCGGCTGCCGGGTCCAGTCGCCTGCGGCCTGCCGTTGCGGGCTGCACACCGGCTGCACGCCATCCTGAAACAACTGCACTTTTTCCAGCAGCGGATAGTCTTGATCGCCAAAGCACAATGCAAAGTCCGCCGCCGAGGCGGCGAAATCCACCGCGGCATGGGTGGCGTGCAGGCGGATATCCAGCTGCGGCTGGCGTGCCAGCCAATCGCCAATCGCCGGGTTCAGCCATTTTGACGCCAGCGCCGGTAGCGCAAAGATCGTCAGGGTTTCCTGGCCCCGTTGGCGATCGACATGCTGCTGCGCCACGCGCAGCGTCTCGAACGCTTCCTGCACATAGGCCAGATAATCCGCGCCCTGTTCGGTTAGCGTCACGCCGCTTTTGGCGCGGGTAAACAGCTGAATGCCCAGATGCTGTTCAAGCTGGCGGATTTGCTGGCTGACGGCGGCGGCGGTCAGCGCCAGGCTGTCTGCCGCTCTGGCCAGGCTGCCGGTACGGGCGGCGGTTTCAAACGCCAAAATGGCGCTCAGTTTGGGCAGGCGGCTGCGGGAAGGTGCGTTCATGGCGGCTATCGTTAAGAATGGGTTACCTCATCCTTAACGCATTTTTGTTATTACGGCAATGCGACATTCGCTACAGTGGGGTATCCGGCCGCTAAGCCTTCAGGAGCTTCTCATGCAGCAACTCGCTCATATCGTTGATTTATCCGCCAACCCGATTGGAGACGCCGCCTTTCAGGCCCGCTGCAAAGCGACGCTGGACACGGCGGGTGCGCTGGTGCTGCGGGGCTTTCTGACCGCCGCCGCGCTGGCGACCGTTCGTCTCGAAGGGGCGGAGAACAGCCACGCGGCGTTTTATGCCGCCAGCAAGCATAACGTATACCTGAAACCGCAGGATGAAAGCCTGCCTGCCGACCACGCGCGCAACCGGCAGGTGGTGTCGTCCAAGGGCTGTATTACCGACGAGGATATCCCGGCACAGTCGCCGCTGCGCACGCTGTATGATGCCCAGCCTTTCCGCGATTTCCTCTGTGCGGTGCTGGAAGAGCAACAGCTTTATCCCTACGCCGATCGGCTGTCGTCGATCAATCTGCACTACGCGCATCGCGGGCAGGAACTGGGCTGGCATTTTGATAACTCCTCATTCGCCATCACGCTCCTGATCCAAAAACCGCAGGCCGGCGGCCGGTTTGAGTATGTGGAAAACCTGCGCGATGCCGATCGCGGCGAGATGAATTACGCGGGGGTCACCCAGGTGCTGGACGGCGAGCGTGCGGTGAAGACGCTGGCGATGGAGGAGGGGGATTTGGTGCTGTTTCGCGGGCGCAATGCCATGCACCGTGTTACGCCAACCGAAGGCGATACCACCCGTATGCTGGTGGTGCTGGCCTATAACGCCCAGCCGGATATCGCGCTGTCGGAGAGCGCCCGCATGACATTTTACGGCCGGCTGTAACGGATAAAAAAACTGCCCCGGTGGGGGCAGTTGAGAGACTCAGTGGTGGGCTTCTTCGTGAGCCTGTTGTTCCAGCTTCACTTCCTGCGCGCGCTTGCGCAGGCCGAACCAGCCCAGCACCAGCAGCACTATCAGCACCGGAATGGTGGCGATGGTCCAGGTACCGTTCGGGTAATCGAACGCCATCATCACCACGACCGCCAGCAGGAACGCCAACGTCAACCAGGAAGTGACCGGCGCACCGGGCATTTTGAAGGTGACCGGTTTGGCGCGGCCTTCCCGCACGGCTTTACGCAAGCGCATTTGGCAGACGATGATAAATGCCCAGGAGCTGATAATGCCCAGTGAGGCGATGTTCAGCACGATTTCAAACACCTGAGAAGGCACCAGATAGTTCAGCACTACGCCGAGCACATAGATGCCACAGGTCACCAGAATACCGGCGTAAGGCACTTGCTGGCTGCTCATCTTGGACATGAATTTCGGCGCGGAGCCGCCCATCGACAGCGAACGCAGAATACGGCCGGTGGAGTACAGGCCGGAGTTCAGGCTGGAGAGCGCGGCGGTCAGCACCACGATGTTCATGATGGTGCCGATATAGGGCACGCCCAATTTACTGAAGAAGGTGACGAACGGGCTTTGACCGGCCTGATAGGCATTCCACGGCAGCAGCAGCACCAGTAGCACCACGGAACCGACGTAGAACAGGCCGATACGCCAGATCACGCTGTTGATCGCCTTCGGCAGCATTTTTGCCGGATCTTTGCATTCGCCGGCGGCGGTGCCGATCAGCTCAATGCCGGCGAAGGCGAAGATCACCCCTTGCACCAGCACCAGCGCGGGCAGCAAGCCGTGCGGGAACATGCCGCCGTTTTCGGTGATCAGGTGCAGGCCGGTAGTGTTACCCGCCACCGGCGTACCCGTACCCAGGAACACTACGCCGACCACCAGGAAAATGGCAATGGCGGCCACTTTAATCAGCGCAAACCAAAACTCCATTTCGGCGAACCACTTCACGCCGATCATGTTCATGGTGGCGACCACCCCAAGGGCGCAGAGCGCGAACAGCCATTGCGGCACGTCGGCGAAAGTGCCCCAGTAGTGCATGTACAGCGCGACCGCAGTGATGTCGACGATACCGGTCATCGCCCAGTTGAGGAAATACATCCAGCCGGCGACATAAGAGGCTTTTTCGCCGAGAAATTCGCGGGCATAAGAAACAAAGCTGCCGCTGGAAGGGCGGTGCAGCACCAACTCGCCCAGGGCGCGGAGAATGAAGAAAGAGAAGATCCCGCACACCAGATAGACCAGCGCCAGCGCCGGGCCGGCCATTTCCAGCCGGCCGCCGGTGCCGAGGAACAAGCCGGTGCCAATGGAACCGCCGATGGCGATCATCTGTATCTGGCGGTTGCCCATGCTTTTGTGATAACCGGATTCATGTGAGTCTAACCAACGTCTTCTGGCGGCGTGTTTGTCATGATCGGTTTTTTTATGTGATTGCATCATCCGTCCTGTTTACCTGTCTATAGGGTTACCCAGCTCTCGGACGAGAGCAAACGATTGCTATTGCCAATCGTTATGAGAATGAGGTCGTGGCATCATTCTGTTGTTTTATACCCGTCGTCTTTCAAGCTGCAGCGTTGTTGGCTGCACTACAAGACTCATCCATGGGTCTTGCCCCTTCGGGGCCGCTGCAAGCAGCGTTCAAATCTGTTCCCGACAGATTTGTGGCTTACCCCAGTGACTTACCGGAGTAAGCGCCTGGGGATAAGCGAGCGGGCCGCCTGGCCGCAACTTGAAACCCATAGGGTATATTATGTGTACAGCCATCATTAAATAACGGCGAGGCATGCTACCTTTTCTCCGTAAATGTGGCAAAAAATCCTGCGTATAAATCGTGATCAATTGTGTTTATTTTTTATTCCATATACAAAAGAATATATTATTCAATAAGATGTGTGATTTTATCAACACGGAAATATCGAGGAATAAAAAGTGACGAAAATCACAAAATATTAATTACCGTGCAAATTGCAGGGGGTTTTGCTTATTTTTCGAGGCGTGAAAAAAGGGGAGAAATAAGATTTTTGTGGCCTGCGGCGATTATAGCCCGCAGGCGAGGGGATTAACGGCGATTTTTTAGGCAGATTCCCCGGCCGGCAGAGCCGAGGCAGGCAGACCGAAAAGCAGGTCGAACGCCCAGTTAAACACGAAGGTATAGCAGGGGATAATGACGATCAGCGCCATATCCAGCAGCAGCGCTTCCAGCAGTGAAATCCCCATCCACCAGGCGATCAGCGGGATCAGGTACACCACCAGCGTCAGTTGAAACCCCACGGCGTGCGCAATACGGCGCTTTAGCGTGCGGGTGCGTGACGTCTGGCGGCTTTCCCAGCGCTCAAACAGCGAGTTGTAGATGAAATTCCAGCTTACGGCGATGGTGGTGATGATCACCGCCAGCGGCCCGGTGCTGCTGGGTGCGCTGCCGGAAAGCAGCGCCAGCCCCAAAGCGGAGATCGCCATGCCGATAATTTCATAAGCGGTGACATACACCAGTTTGCGTTTAACGCCTTGCATCATGTTCTCCTGCGTTATTTTTGGTGGTTTCTCAGGTCGTGGCGGCTAAGATAACGTCAATCACATTGATAGAAAAAGTCAGGAGCTGTCAGTTTTACTGACAGGTAACGCAATGAACTTTTCCAGCGATAACATTGAGCTGTTTTTGGCGGTATTGGATCGCGGTTCGTTCTCCGCCGCCGCCCGTTCGCTGCGGCGCGTGCCTTCGGCAGTCAGTATGGGGATCGCCAACATGGAGGCGGAACTGGGCTTCCCGCTGTTTGACCGGTCGCACCGCGAACCTGTGCCGACCGCGCTGGCACTGGCGCTGGCGCCGCATGCGCGGCTGATTGCCGACCAACTTAAACAATTGCAAAACCACGCCATCGAATTGTCGCAGGGGCTGGAGAGTACGCTGTCGATAGGCGTTGCTTCGGACATCAACGGCAGCGGCCTGCTGGCGGCGATCAAAACGCTGGCGGAGCGTTATCCGTTGCTGAACATCGAAGTGCTGACCGCCCCGCAAGATGACGTGTTGCATATGCTGCATCAGGGCAGGGTTGGCGTTTGCCTGGCGTTTGGCGGGCTTAACGTCAACAGCCAGGAGCAGTTCCATTTTGTGGGGGCGGAATCGCTGGTCGCCACGCTATCGCCATGCCACCCGGCGCTAAAAGGAGCGGCGGACGAGCTGTTTTTCGAGGACCTGGTCAACGTGCGGCAGATTATGGTGGCCAGCCGCGATCTGCCCATCGTCGATCTGCGGCCGCGGGTAGCGGAATCTTACTGGCGCACCGACAGCCTGCCGATGGCGCTGAACATGGTTGAGGCCGGATTGGGCTGGGGCAATTTCCCGCTGTCGCTGACTGCGCCGCTGTTGGCTCAGGGGAGGTTAATCCGGCTGAAATTCAAAAATACCAAAAACGAACTGCGGTTGCCGATACACCTGGTTTGGCTGAAGAATGCGCCGCTGGACAAGGCCGCGCGCGAGCTGGTAGCGCTGATGCGCGATGCGACTCAGGTTGAATGATCCCCGTATTCATTGCTTTTATTTTCGTCGCTGCGCTACTTTGAGCAGGGGATAGTTAAGGGAGTACCGCAAGCATGATGAGTGAAACGGCATTATCGGTATTGAGCATTACCGGGGCGATAACGCTCGGGGCGATGAGCCCGGGGCAAAGTTTTATTTTGGTGGCGCGCACCGCAGTGGCCTCTTCGCGCCGCGATGGCATGGCAGTGGCGTTAGGCATGGGTGTCGGTTGTTTTATCTTTGCCTTGATCGCACTGCTGGGATTGCAGTCGCTGCTGCTGGCGCTGCCGTGGTTGTACACCACGCTGAAAGTGCTGGGCGGCGCGTATCTTGTCTATTTGGCGTTTAACATGCTGCGCGGGGCCAGTCGGCCGCTGAACGTGGAGGCGGTCGGCGAGCGGCATCTGGGGTTTCGCAAGGCGTTTACCACGGGGTTGCTGACCCAACTCGGCAACCCGAACACCGCTATCGTGTTCGGTAGCGTGTTCGCCGCGCTGCTCAGCCATAAAATTTCGCCGCTGATGTACGTGGTGTTGCCGGTGATTGCCTTGACGGTCGACGTCCTGTGGTACGCCTTTGTGGCGTTTGTGCTGTCATCGCCGCGCCCGCGCCGCACTTACCTGCGTTTTAAAGCCTGGTTCGATCGCTTGGGCGGCGGCGTGCTGGCATTGCTCGGCCTGAAGCTGATGCTCAATAAATAGCCTTAATCGGCGTGGCGACGCCGCCACCAGAAGCGCAACAGCAGGATGGCGGCGATCACCAGCGCACAGAACAGCAGGCTGGTCAGCCTTTTGTCGAAGCCGGAGATAAAGCGGGCGATGGCTTCACCGCCGAAATAACCCAGCAGCACGAAAATTGTCGCCCACAGAATGGCACCCAGAATGTTCAGCGGCACAAAGCGTGAGGGCGGCAACTTGCTGGCGCCGATCAGCACCGGGCCGATAATGCGAAAGCCGTACATAAAGCGCACGCCGATCACGAACAGCATCGGGTGGCGGGCAATCAGCTTGTTGGCGCGCTCGATGCGCTTTTCCTGGCTTTTCATCCGTGAAATCACTTTCCCGCCGAAGCGGCGGCCCAGAAAGAACAGCAATTGATCCCCCAGCGTGCCGCCCAGCGCCACCACCGCAATCACCCAAGGCAGATGCAACAGCCCCTGATGCGCGGCAATGCCGCCCAGCAACGTGATGGTTTCCCCCTCGGCCAGGCAGCCGATAAACAGCGCCCAGTAGCCGTAATCCGTAATGTAGTGGGCTAAATCCGCCATTCTGATCCCCTATGTCTTTAACACATAAGGTTAAGTATACGCCCAGCTCGTCAGCGACGGGCGGCTATCTGCGCGACCAGCGCCCGGCGTTGTTGCAGGCTGTCCGCCATTGTTTCCTCTACTCGCGCCAGGATCCCAGTAGGCGCCAGCTCTGGCGTTCCCCCCAGGAACGGCGGTGCCGGGGCATACTCCAGATACAACTGGATCATTTGCGCGGTTTCTTCGCCGTGCAGCTCGGCGATCAGTGTCAGGGCGAAGTCGATGCCTGCGGTTACGCCGCCACCGGTGATCACGTTGCCGTCGCGCTCCACCCGCGCACTGCTGGGGATAGCGCCGAACAGCGTCAGGCTGTCACGCATCGACCAATGGCAGGCAGCGCGCCACCACCCATTGGTTCCACGCCGCACGGTTGCAGCAGCGCTATCCGCGTATTCGCGTCGACAGCAACCGCATTTTTATTCGCGACGGTGCCCTCTGGACCTCTGCCGGCATCAGCGCAGGCATCGATCTGGCGCTGGCGATGATTGAAGAGGACCTCGGCGCAGAGGTGGCGGCCAACGTGGCGCGGCAACTGGTGGTGTATCACCGCCGTCCTGGCGGGCAGTCGCAGTATTCACTGCTGCTGGCGCTTAATCCTTCTTCAGACCGTATCCGCAGCGCACTTTCTTACGCCCGTGAGCATCTGCATCAGCCGCTCAGGGTGACAGATCTGGCCGATGCCGCTTGCCTGAGCGAACGCCAGTTCGGCAGGTTGTTTCGCGCGGAAACCGGGCAGACGCCGGCCAAGGTGATTGAGCAACTGCGGGTGGAAGCGGCGCGGGTGAGTATTGAAGAGAGCGGCGAAGCGCTGGAGGCTATCGCCCGTGCCGTCGGTTTTAGCGATCCGGAGCGTATGCGGCGGGCATTTATTCGCGTCTTCGGTTTGTCTCCGCAGGCGATGCGGCGCCTGAGCCGCGCCGGTTAATTCATTCAGCTCCCGGCGCGCCCTCTCTTCAAAGAATACGGAGACGAGAGGGCGGTACCTTCCGTACATGATCCACCTAATCGGAGTGCATGCAGATAGGTACCATCATGCAGGTGGGGATCTGATCCGGATTGCGGCCAAAAGTTCGATAACGGTCCAAGCCCTATCTAAATCAAAACACACTCGTCATTAGTTATTCATTTTTTTTGACAAATATGAGCAAACCTCTTTGATATAATAAAAATACTTTTAGCAGTAGCATTAATCCTGTCGAAATCAATCTGTTTCACGCAAATTCAACCGGAGATGATTGACGATGGCAAGGGAACTCATTACGGCTATTACCGCATCGAGGGGTAATAGCGATGTTCACGACAGGATACAAAATCTATGTCTTTATGTGACTCAATGCCGTACTAAGCACCCTGATTCAGACAGCCAAGATAAATGCCTTACCGATATTATTGGAAAGTGGAAAAGTCACACCTAAACTGTTATTTAACCCGCGTGGTTGTATTAAAACCCGGATAATCGGCCCCTCTTATCAGGAGATAAAAAATGTCATTGACCGCCAAACAACAGGTTGTTGCACTACTCAAAAGCATTGAGACCGGTGATACCGCTCCGGTTGCTTATATCAATCCTGACAAGTATATCCAGCATAATTTAGCCGTTGCTGATGGTCTGGCTGGCTTCGGTGCCGTGTTGCAACAATTGCCTGAGGGCAGTGCAAAGGCCAATACGGTTCGCGTATTCCAGGACGGTGACTACGTATTTGCTCATACCGACTATAACTTTTTTGGGCCAAAAATTGGTTTCGATATCTTCCGCTTTGAGGCGGGAAGAATTGTCGAGCACTGGGACAATCTTCAGGTTAAGCCAGACGCACTGAATCCAAGCGGGCATAGCATGATTGATGGGCCGACCGAAGCACAGGATTTGGATAAAACGCTGGTAAACAAAGAGGTGGTCAGAAATTTTGTCGATGACATCCTGGTAAACGGGCGCATGGACAAACTGGCAGGGTATTACGATGGCGATAACTATGTTCAGCACAACCCACAGATCGCGGATGGTTTAACCGGGTTGGGGGCCGCCTTGCAAGAGATGGCCAAACAGGGCATCACCATGAAGTACGATCGCATTCATCGCGTACTGGGTGAAGGCAATTTTGTCCTCACCTGTAGCGAAGGCACCTTTGCCGGGCAGCCAAGCGCGTTCTACGATCTGTTCCGGGTCGAGAATGGCAAGATTGCAGAGCATTGGGACACGATAGAAACTATCCCAGCGCGCCCGGATTGGAAAAACCAGAACGGCAAGTTCTAATATCCGCATCATTATACGAAGAGCAGAAATGCCTTTTAAGATTTGACGACGTAGCTGGCTTTGGGAAAGAGAATATCAGACCACCTTGGTCAGCCCTCTACTATGCTAGCCGTACGATAATTTTTACGTGTTTTAGGTTACCCGCTTTTACAACGCAAGACTCCGGGAACCGTACAATTTACTTAACCTGGTATGAGGCTACAGAATATCTATGAAATTACTCAAGAACACAGTGTTAATGTCTTTGATTGCCCTGAGCGGGGCAACGTCTGTTTACGCAGCCGACAGTCATCCTGTTATCGAAGTCGTCACTTTGAAAATAAAACCGGGTGTATCTTTCGAAGAGTTCAAGAAAATTGACAAGGCCGTTGAAGATCAACACGTCTCTAAACAGCCAGGATTTATCTCTCGTGAATCCGCTGCAGGTCAGAATCAGGAATGGCTGGTCATTGTACATTGGCGTTCAGTTGAGGATGCAGATGCATCCATGAACAGTTTTACCAGTGCGCCAGCGGCCGGTAAGTTTATGCAAAGCATTGATAGTGCATCGATGAAAATGACACGCTACCAGGCTCCATAAGATAACCGTCATTTACAGTCCCGGCACCGCAGTAAGAGTGCAATGGGCAGATTGACCCTCTGCAGTGCATTTTAAGGCGGTGATTAGCCGCCTTAAAATGCCAATATCGGGTTGCCAATTGAGTGAGAGCTTTAACGCGCCAGACCGAAGCCAATTTCAAACAGCGGAGATTGGCTGTCATGTGGCACATCTGACTGTTGTTCGAGCACGGCGTTCATTGATGAAGGCAACTCGAACGGCAGTTTGCCGGTAAAGGCTTCGCTGCTGGTCAGGCGGGTAAACAACACCGCGTCGCTGACACCGAAATTACCGATGACAACCTTGGCTTTATCCTTCACATTGCTCAGAATGGCAGGGCGGTCGAGATACACCGTCACCACGGTCGGAACCGCGTGACTGGCTTTAACAATGGCCTGATAGTCAGGATTATCGTCAGTAAATGCCAGAGAGCCTTCGTGATGACGTCTGCCGAAGAACCATTGTTTATGCGGCTGTTCATACGGCGCATGGGCGCGGATCAGCGCGACATCCGCTTTTTCAGGCGAATCGACAACCCTAAACCCCGCTATCTGCGCAGCTTTAGGTTCGATACCATACAACCAGATTTTTTTACCTCTTTTCAGCGGTAAAACTCCCTCTTTGTTTTGCAATAACACAAGAGAGCGTCCCTGTGCCGCATTGGCCTCTTTCTGCCAGTCCGCTCTTCCGACTGTGTGCAGCGCTTTTTGAGGATCTACAAATGGATTTTCGAACAGGCCAGTGCGGAATTTTTGCTCCAGAATACGTACCACTGACTCGTCCAGCCGCTGCTGCGTCAGCTGTTTTTCATTGACCGCATTCACCAGCAGCTGGGAATCGGTTACGCCGCCAAACTGATCCACGCCCGCGTTCACGGCTTTCACAAAACGCTGTTGCGGCGTCAGATTTTCGACCCCCCATGACATACCCCCGGGCACGGGCTCCTTGCCTTCCGGCACACCGTTAATACAGTCACTGTTGCAATCATTGGTGATCAACCAGTCGCTGAGGATCACACCTTTAAAACCGTATTGTCCGCGCAGAATATCCGTCAGCAACTGATGGCTGAATCCCGCACCGACCGGTTCCAGCGGTTTGCCACCGATTGAGGCGTTTTTCAAAATGGAATACGTCGGCATCACGCTGGCCACGTTGGCTTCAAATGCGCCGGTAAATGGATAAATGTGCTCTTTGAGGTTGTTACCGGAGAAAATGGCGTTCTTGCCGTAAACGTTGTGGCTGTCATAGCCATTTTCGGCCGCACCGTAGCCGACCCAATGTTTCACTACCGCGATCACGCTGCCCTGAACCAGGCCGTCGGTACCGTTCTGCATTCCTTCAATGTAACCGCGCACCATATTGTGAACACGTGTCGGGTCTTCGCCGAAGGTTCCGCTGATACGTGCCCAACGCGGCTCAGTCGCCAGATCGGCCTGCGGCGAAAGGGCTTCACGAATACCGACGGCCAGATATTCCTGACGCACGATATCGGCATAGCGACGAGTAAGCTGTTCATCGCCGATAGCGGCCAAACCTAATGTTTCGGGCCACTTCGTGAATTTACCGGATGAGAGACTCGCGCCTATCAGATATTCAAACGAGTTGCGCGGATCACTGCTGATAGTGACCGGAATACCAAGCCGCGTGCCTTCAGCAATCTGCTGAAGTTTGTTGTTTTCTTCCGCTATCACCGCCGGATCGTCCGCCGAAAGCCGGGTGATCAGCGTGTTTACTTTCGCATCGGCAATCATCTTTTTAGCGGCATCAATATCATAATGCGTCCCTGCGCCAATCGGACTGTTGGCGGTAGGGGCCGAGCCGTGCATCATCACACCGGCTTTTTCTTGCAGCGTCATGCGTTTCACCAGATCGGCTGCGCGTTCTTCTGGTAACAGCCGCCAGTCTTCATAAGGCTCAAGTTTGCCGGAATGGTTAAGGTCTTTGAATTTCAGCCCGTCAACGGTCAGCAGCGTGGCTTCGTGCAGACTCAGTTCTGGTTGGGGGGGAGCAGCAATGACAGGATAACTGGAAAACAGGAGGGCAGAGACAGCCATGTTCAGAGGGTTGAGTTTCATCATTATCCTTATTGGTATGTATAACGTATTGATATATATAGCAGGTGGCTTTATTTAATACCGTAATCACCTCGCAGATAGTGTGATTACGCTCTCAAAAGCAGCGGACAGAGAGGCAAGATATTCCGTATTGGAACCGCGTGACTGGCTTTGACAATGGCCTGACAGTCAGGATTATCGGCAGTACACCATGCCGGATTTACCCTACCTTCAAGGCTAAATCGGACAAGACATCGCTGTGCGTGATGTCTTCCCGCGTTTGCAGCCGGGAGAAGTGCTGGCCCTCAGAACTGACGCCCGTACCGCCAACCGAGGTGACGATAATTTCAGCGGGCGGTGAAAGCCAACGGGGTAACCCTCTGATAGATCGGAAAACTATCATTGATGGTGCAGACATGATATTCACCTCGGTTTTGTTCTTTGAGCTGAGTGATAATAGCTGGCCTGTTTTTGGCTGGTATGCCATATAACCCTCAAAAATCGCCATAATGAAAAACATCGGCTTTGTGATCATCCCCATTTTTTAACCTGCCGGATTTTGCGGGGCCGCAGGCGATGATTGAAGAGGATCTCGGCGCAGAGGTGGCGGCTAACGTGGCGCGGAAACCGGTCAGACGCCGGCCAAGGTGATTGAGCAACTCTGAGCCGCGCCGGTTAATTCATTCAGCTATGCCCCAGTGGCGTGGTGCAGTAAAGGAGCAACAGATGTATCAGGATTTTGAAAGCGAACTCGATTGGGCGATGCGCCATATGCCGCGCACCCGTGCGGCGGTTGCTGCGCTGCCGGATTTGAACGGCGTGCGGCTGGCGTGCAATATGCACCTGGATCTGAAAATGGCGCCGCTGGTGGCGGGCCTGCTGGGCAAGGGCGCGGCGGTTTACCTGACCACCTGCAACCCGACCACGGTGCAGGATGACGTGGTCGCCTGGCTGGAGCGGCGCGGCGCACAGGCTCACGCCTGGCGTGACATGAGCGATGCGGACTGGTCGACATCCTTCGATCGCGCGTTGGCCTGGGAACCGACCCACCTGTGCGAAATGGGCGCGGATCTGACGACCCGCCTGCACCAGTCGGCCGCAGGCCCGCAGATTATCGCCGGCCTGGAAGCGACCGGTTCCGGCATCAGCCGGCTGAACGGCATGGCGCCGCGCTACCCGATCTTCAATTGGGACGATCTGCCGGTGAAAGAAGGGCTGCACAACCGCCATATGGTCGGCCTCACCGCCTGGCACACCTTCTTCCAGACCACGCATCTGACGCTGCATGAAAAATGCGTGCTGGTGATTGGCTATGGCCTGGTTGGGCAGGGCGTTGCGGCGGCGGCGAAAGCCTACGGCGGGCAGGTTATCGTGGCGGAAATCGATCCGGCGCGGGCATTGCAAGCGCGGTACGATGGCTGGGCGGTGGTCGATCTGACCACGGCGGTTACCCAGGCGGACGTGATCGCCACGGCGACCGGGGCGAAAAATGTGCTGTCGGCGCAGCATTTGCAACAGGTGAAGGACGGGGTGTTTATTCTCAACGTCGGCCACGTGGCGGCCGAAATTGACGTCGGCTTCCTGAAGAACCTGCCGCACAGCGAGCCTATGCCGTTTGTGAACGCCTACCAACTGGGCGAGAAAAAGGTCTATTTACTGGCCAACGGGTCGATGTTCAACCTGACGGCGGGCTACGGCGACAGCCTGAACGCCTTCGATGTGACGCTGGCGGTGATGGCGGCGGGCATTGGCCATATCGTCGGCGACGGCGCCCGCCAGGCTCCCGGTTTGTATCTGTTGCCGCAGTCTGCGTGGCAACCGGCACTGTAACTTTTCCCTCGCGGGCGCCCACCCCAGAGCGCTCGCGGTTTGCGCAATATTCTGTCCGACAGAATTTGTCACAAATGGGGGCGCATAATCCCAGTGCCAACTTGAGATCCCTCACATATAATTCTGCCAAATAAGACCTTCCTCTTCTCCAGTGACAGAGTAATGCATGTGAAAATACGTGTTTTGGTACTAACCCTGCTCGCTTTGCAGGCGGGAGCAGGCATCGCGCCGCGCGCGCTGGCCAGCGAAAATAACGCCGCCGCCCATGCCGCCCAGCCTGAACTGGCTTCCGGCAGTGCGATGGTGGTGGATATGCAGACCCACAAAGTGATGTATGCGCGCAATCCGGATGAAGTGGTGCCGATCGCCTCCATCACCAAGCTGATGACCGCCATGGTGACGCTGGACGCCCATCTGCCGCTGGATGAAATGCTGTCGGTGGACATTCACCAGACGCCAGAAATGAAAGGCGTTTATTCTCGCGTGCGTCTGAACAGCGAAATTACGCGCAAAGACATGCTGCTGCTGGCGCTGATGTCGTCGGAAAACCGCGCCGCCGCCAGCCTGGCGCATCACTATCCGGGCGGTTACGGTGCCTTTATCAAAGCGATGAACGCCAAGGCGAGATCGCTGGGCATGACCAATACCCGTTATGTGGAGCCGACCGGGTTGTCGATTCATAACGTTTCGACCGCGCGTGACCTGACCAAGCTGCTGATCGCCACCAAGCAATATCCGTTGATTGGCCAGCTCAGCACCACCACCGAGCGCATGGCGAGTTTCAAGGATCCTAACTACACGCTGCCGTTCCGCAACACCAACCATTTGGTGTACAACCCGAAATGGAACATCCAACTGACCAAAACCGGCTTCACTAACGAAGCGGGGCATTGCCTGGCGATGCGCACCATGATCGGCAGCCGCTCGGTATCGCTGGTGGTGCTCGACGCGTTCGGCAAGTACACGCATTTTGCTGACGCCAACCGCCTGCGCACCTGGATCGAAACCGGCAAGGTAACGCCGATCCCGGCCGCTGCCCGCGACTATCGCCGCCAAAAAGACGCCCGTCTGGCGAAGAACGAAACCGAATAATCCCGGTCTGGCCTGCGGTTTCCACCGCAGGCCGCTATCGGCCCTCAGGGCGCCTGATGACAAAACCCCTTTCCCGATCGCCGTCGAATCCGGCGCGCAGATACAACTGGTGCGCCCCGGTGCGCTGCTGGCCGGAAAGCAGCATCACTTTGTAGCACCCTTTACGCCACGCCAGTTGCAAGGTGTATTCCAGCATCGCCAGGGCAATGCCTTGCCCGCGGTACGGCGGTGCCGTGACCACGTGTTCAATGATACCGAACGGCTGAGCCTGATGAACCAACCCCGGCACCATCGCCAGCATGCAGGTCGCGATCGGCTGTTCACCGTCGGCGGTAACCACCAGGCGAATTGCCGGGTTGTCCAGCAAACGCTGTAAAGTGCGCTGGGCGGCATCCGGGCGCAGCGGGGGATCCTGTGGGCGCAATTCCTGATACAGCGCCTGAAGGCCGGCCAGATCCTTTGTCTGTGCCAGGCGATAGGTGATTGCCATCTTTCCTCCTTTTTGGCGGCGGCGGTTGCTTCATCCGCTATGATCACTAAATACCCTATCGTATGCGAGAGAGGATTCCTATGAGCCAGGTTGCAACCTTTATCCTGTTTCAGGGCAACGCCCTGCAGGCTATCGATCTTTACAGCGGGCTGTTCAGCAGTTTTAAGGTTCAGCAACTGCTGCATTACGACGAGACGCCCGACGGGCAGCGGCGAATAAAACAGGCTTCGATAGACTTTGACCGACAGCATCTGGTGTTTAGCGACAGCCCGGTCAGCCATGATTTCAGCTTTACCCCGGCGGTGTCTCTCCACGTTAATTTGGCGACCGAAGCCGAATTGGAACGGGTATTCGCCCGCCTGGCGGAGGGCGGTGAAGTGCTGATGCCGCTGGATGATTACGGCTTCAGCGCGCGTTTCGGCTGGCTGAACGATCGCTTTGGCCTCTCCTGGCAGTTGAACGTGCCGGCAGGCTAACTGCGCCATCCTCTTATACACATTCAGGGGCGTTTACCGCTATGCTAAACGGGTAAGGGTTTAATGAAATTTGATAAGGATGACCATTTTGGCCGGAAGTAGCTTACTGACTTTAATCGACGACATCGCTTCGCTGCTGGACGACGTCTCGCTGATGACAAAAATGGCGGCGAAAAAGACCGCTGGGGTGCTGGGGGACGATCTGGCGCTGAATGCGCAACAGGTTAGCGGGGTCACGGCCGATCGCGAACTGCCGGTGGTGTGGAGCGTGGCCAAAGGTTCGTTTATCAACAAACTGATTCTGGTGCCGCTGGCGTTGCTGATCAGCGCATTCGCCCCTTGGGCGATCACGCCGCTGCTGATGGTGGGCGGCGCTTACCTGTGTTACGAAGGTTTTGAAAAAGTGTTCCACAGCCTGACTCACGGCAAGCAAGGGGAGGAGAAAAAAGAAGAACTGGACGCCAATGAAGACGTGGCGGCCTATGAGCAGCGCAAGGTGAAAGGGGCGATCCGCACCGATTTCGTGCTGTCCGCCGAGATTATCGCCATCACTCTGGGCACCGTGGCCGGCGCGAGCTTTAGCCAGCAAGTGATTGTGTTGAGCGGCATCGCGATTGTGATGACGATCGGCGTTTACGGTATCGTGGCCGGCATCGTCAAGCTTGACGATCTGGGGTTGTACCTGAGCCGCAAAACCAGCGCGCTGGCGCGCTCGATTGGCAATGGCATTGTCAGTGCCGCACCTTACCTGATGAAAACCCTGTCGATCGTCGGTACTGTCGCCATGTTTATGGTCGGCGGCGGCATTCTGACCCACGGTCTGCCTCCGGTGCATCATTTGTTCGAAGACTGGGCGTCGTACGCTACCGTCGTACCGACCTTCGGCCATATTCTGCAGGGTGCGATCCCCGCTTTGCTCAACGTGGTGTTCGGCCTGGTTGCCGGTGGCGTGGTGCTGCTGGTGGTTTCGGCTCTGGGTGCCATTCGCGGCCGCTTCAAAGCCTGATGCGATCCCGCGCCGGATGGCGCGGGCAAGTTTTAGAAGATCAGCTTGAAGACGCCGGTAATGGTGAGCAGGCCAACGATAAAGATAATGGCGATAATCCACAGAATAATTTTCATTTATCTCTCCCAAGGGGTTATAAGGGGACGTGAGCTCTCGCTAACCTAATGAAATCATTATTTACTGTAGCTGATATTTTGCAAATTGCCCGCCGCATTGACGATTAAGGCGGCGTGGCATCGCCTTCGCCCAGTGCGCGTTGCATGATATGCGTGTCGCGCCAGTCACCAAATTTAAAACCTACCGCGTTCAATGTCCCCACGCTGGTAAAGCCCAATTTCTGATGCAAGGCCAGCGAGCCCCGATTGTCTTCGGCATTGCCGACGATCGCCAGCATCTGCCGCCAGGGGCCGCGCTCGCAACGAGCGATCAGCTCGGCCAGCAGTGCTTTGCCGATGCCGTTACCCTGCTGACCTTCGGCGATATACACCGAGTCTTCTACGGTAAACCGGTAGGCCGGGCGTGGCCGATAGGGCGTGGCGTAACAGTAGCCCACCACGCGATCTTCCCGTTTGGCGACCAGCCAGGGCAGCCCGGCTTCCTGTACCTTGCTGCATCGCTGCTGCATTTCTTCACAGGTGGGCGGCGTTTCTTCAAAGGATGCCGCGCCGTAAAGCACGTGGTAGGCGTAGATCTGTTGTACGGCGGCCAGGTCATCCGGCGTGGCGTCGGTGATGATCAACGGGGCGGAAAGGGGCATAAGCGTTCTTTGTTTACCTTGAAAAATCAGAAGATAAACGCATTATGCTCCCCGTCCGATGCCAAGGTAAATTGGGCTTTTTTATGCCGGTGATAAAAAAAACTATAGTTGTCTGCTGGCCCGGTGCCGTGGCACCAGGCGGTTTACTGCGCCGGAGGCCAGCAGAACGCCGAGGATAACCCAGACCGCCCCGGCCAATTGCCAGACGTTGGGTGCAGTGCCGGTGAGGGTGGCCACCAGCAGGGTAAACACCGGTGCCAGATTGAAGAAAATGGCGGTGTGCATCGAGCCGATTTTTTCCAGCCCGTTGAACCACAGCAGATAGGCCAGCAGCGATCCGCACAGCGCCAGATAAACCACCGCCGCATGCACGCTGAGGCTGGCTGACGCCATACTTTGCAGCGGGTTTTCGAAGATAAACCCCAGCGGCAGCAGTGCCAGCGTGCCGAACAACATCGAATAGCTGGTGGTTTCGATGGCTGTGGCGTTATGCACCAGCCGCCGGGTACCGACCATATTCAGCGCCCAGGCCAGGCTGCCGAGCAGGATAATGCCGTCGCCGGGGTTGATTTCCAACCGCAACAGCGTTTGCAGGCTGCCTTTGGTGAGCACCAGCGTTACGCCGATAAAACCCGCCAGCAGGCCGGCGGCGCGTGACCCACTCAGTTTTTCATGCTCCCAAAATACCCCGAACAGCATTGTCCACAGCGGCGTGGTGGCGAGGATCAGCGCACCGTTGATCGGCGTGGTGGATTGCAGGCCGAAAAAGGTGCACAGGTTAAACAACGTAAAGCCGAGCACGCCCAGCCCAAGGTAGGCCAGCCAGTTGTTCCTCAGCGTAATGAAGCGTAACTGCCCGCGCAGACCGAAGAATAGCAACAGCGCCAGCGTCGCCAGGCTGAAACGCTCGATCGACGCGGTGATCGGCGGCTGATGGGCGATGATATAGGCACCGGCATTGAAGTTGGTGCCCCAGAAAAAGGTGGCGATAATCACCCCCAGATAGGCCAGCGGCAGCGAAGTTTTCATGGTGGTTTCCTGTGGTGTGGAATAAACAAAAACAGTTTGCGCCACGGATTGTTGCGGTAAAATCCCCTATCTATTCACTTGTGATGTGAGAAAACACCCATGTTCAATTGGGAGGATTTGCACTACTTCATGGTGTTTGCGCGCGAGAAGTCGCTGTCGGGTGCGGCTCGCAGTTTGCAGGTCGATCACGCCACCGTTGCCCGCCGTATCGCCAGCCTGGAAGCATCGCTGGCGTTAAAACTGGTGGATCGCCGCCCGCGCAGCTACCTGCTCACCGTCGACGGGCAACGCATCGCGGCGCAAGGGGACAGCATGACGCTCAATGCCTTCGCCGTCAGCCGCGCCGCCCTCAGTGGGCGACAGGGCATAGCGGGTGAGGTGACGCTGAGCGTGCCGCCGGTGATGGGGCTGAAACTGATCGCTCCGCGTATTGCCGAGTTGCAGCGCCGTTATCCGGATTTGCGACTGGTTTTGCTGGCTGATACCGCCAACGTATCGCTGCTGCGTGGCGAGGCGGATATTGCCATCAGGCTCAGCCGCGTCACTGAAAGCGATCTGGTGGCGAGAAAAATCGGCACCGTCGAGTTCGGGCTGTACGCCAACGCCGGTTATCTGCGAGACACGCCGGAGGCGGAGCGGGGATTTATTGGTTATCACGATGAACGGGCCGCTTCGGCGCAGCAAAAATGGTTGCTGGAGCAGGCCGGGCCCCGGTCGCTGGTGATGCGCAGCAACGACCTGATGATTCAGGCTGCCGCCGCTGCGGCCGGCGCGGGCATTGCGCTGCTGCCGCATTTTGCCGCGCAGGAACTGGGGCTTGAACGCCTGGCGCCGCCGCTTGGGCTGCGGCGCGAAGTCTGGCTAACGGTGCATGACGACATTCGTCATGCACCGGGTATCGCCGCCGTGACGGCGTTTTTACTGGAATGCTACGCGGGTGTGGCGGGGATCACCCGGCTGGTGGATAACCTTACCTAGCCGCGCATCAGATGCGTCACTGCCTGTTGCAGATAGCTCAGCAGCGCCGGGGTCAACCAGGTGCCTTCGGTCAGCGTCGGCTCTTGTTCCATCGCCTGGCGAATTTTCATCTGGGTGGCCGGGTCAGTGCCGGCATAGGACTGGAACAGCTCTAGCCATTTGGCCGCCAGTTGCTTCGCCTGAACGGACTCCGGCGGCACGCCGTCTCTTAGCGCCTGATGGAACTGGGCGATCAGCGCCGGCCATTCGTGCAGGCGGGTAAAGTAGTGTTGGCGCACGTAGGCGTATTCTTCCGCCGACAGGTATTTTTGGTAGATCGACAACTTGGTTTCGGCAAAGGCCCGGGTGACATAATCGGTCACAGCCGGGGTGATGCCGGTCTGTTCGCGCATTGAGGGCTCATCGGCATGCATGGCGTTAAGCCGGGTAAGAAACGCCGGATTAAGCGCGGTATCGCGTTCCAGCATCTGCATCCAACGCCGCGCCAGGGCCTGCGCCTGCGGCGCTTGCGCTTCGACGCCACTGTCGATCAACTGGCGCATGCTGCTCACCAGCTCGCCCCATTCCTGATTGCGCGCCTGATCGGCCTGATAGAAGGGCAGTTGCGCCAGTTCGTCGGCGGTAAAATATTTGTCGTACATGGTCATTAACTCCAACGTAGTCAGCCAGTCGTTCAGTTCCGGTTCGTCCCCGGCGGTGAGCTGGGCATGCATATGCTGCAAATGATCGCGTAGCGCTAGGGTCTGCGCCAACTGCCGATCCAGCATGGTTATCTGCTGTTCAATCACCTGGGTTAACGTTACCCCGGAACGTGTCAGAAGTGCCCCGACCTCCGCAAGCTGGACCCCCATTCGGCGCAACGCCTGAATATGGTGCAAGCGGGTGATGTCAGCCCGGTTGTATAAACGGTAGCCGGCGTCGGAACGCGCAGAAGGGATCAGCAAACCAATGCTGTCGTAATAATGCAGTGTCCTGACGGTAATGCCGGAACGGCGGGCCAGTTCGCCCACTTTTAATAACATGACGTGCTCCTCCCCAGTGCGTGCAGGGATACTAAAGCCTGACGCGACGTGAGGGTCAATAGCGCCGAAGGGGATATTTTCAGGAAAGTGGCGGGCGCCGAAAATAGCACCCGCAAGGAGGGGAACCGCTTGCTTACCAGCCTTTTACCGCACCGCCGTTAAAAATTTTCTCGGCGGCTTTGGCCACTTCATCCGACTCGTAGGCCTTGATGAAGTTTTGCACGTTCAGCGCGTCTTTGTTGTCTTCGCGCGTCACTATGATGTTGGTGTACGGCGAATCTTTGTCTTCGATAAAGATGCCGTCTTTGGTTGGCGTCAGCCCGGTCTGGTTGATGTAGGTGGTGCTGATGATAGCTACTGTGACTTTAGGGTCATCCAGCACTTGCGGCAATTGAGCGCCCTCCAGCTCCATAATCTTGTAGTTATGCGGGTTGGCGCTGATATCCAGCGAGGTTGGCAGTAGCCCTTTACCCGGTTTCAGGGTAATCAGGCCGGTTTTCTCCAGCAGCAGCAACGCGCGGCCGAGGTTGGTCGGATCCAACGGAATGGCGATAACGGCGCCGTCCTGCAGCTCTTTCAGCGATTTGATTTTTTTCGAATAGCCGGCCATCGGGAACACGAAGGTATTGCCCACCGCCACCAGCTTGTAGCCGTGATCTTTATTTTGCTGTTCGAGGAACGGCCGGTGCTGGAATACGTTGGCATCCAGCTCACCTTTATCGGTGGCGTCGTTCGGCAGCAGAGAGCCGCTGAAACCGACCAGTTCAACCTCAAGGCCGTATTTCTCTTTCGCTACCTGTTTGGCGACTTCCGCCACGTCCTGCTCCGCGCCGTTGATAACCCCGACCTTGATAAGGTTCTGGTCTACCGGCTTATCGCAACCTTGCAGTGCCAGCGTGGCGGCAAACGCCGCCATCACGGCGGTAAAACGCCAGGTCTTTAACATCGTGTTCTCCCTGAAAAAAACAGTAAAATCAGTTGGTTTTGTGCTGTTAGCTAAGCCTGAACCTGCAGGGAAGTCAAACGCTTGCTCAGCACAAAGGGTTATAGGTAATAACAGGGAGTTGTATAGAGACCCTGGCTTTCAGATTGCACCCTGAAAGCCATTGGGTCTGGAAGGGCGGTTATTTGGCGCGCAGCACGACGATGCCTGGCGTGTTGATCACATAGTCCATAAAGGGCGAGTCCACTACCTTCATGTTTTCCTTGCGCGAAGAGGCATTGCGCAACATCGGGCCGTTTTCGGTCATGATAAAGATGCCGGTGTGAGTGACGTCCAGCCCGGCAAGATTGGTGTAGATACCGATGTAATCGCCGGTGCGCAACTGGGCCAGCACCTTATCGTCAATCACATCGCTGGGCAGATAAGTGATGCTGCGTCGAACATTTTTCAGGCCGGGCAGATAGCTGCCGCCATCGGCCTTTTGGTTCAGATTTTTCACCTGCGTCACCGCGTGCGGGCTGAGTTGAGCGGTAATGTCGGTCACGTTTGTTTTGGCGACCTGTGCCCAGTCGGTGAAGAAATGTTTGCGCTGCGGGAAGCTGATTTCGCTATGGGCGTAGCGGGTCTGGATCAGGCGTTGAACGAATTCAGCCTGGTTGTGCGATTTGCTCAGCGCATCGACGTAGTCGATATAGGTAAAGCAATCCAGGCCACGGAAGTCGATCACCAGCTTTTCCGGCGTGTCCTGAGAGCCTATCAGCATGTTGGCAACGTAAGGCGTACCCAGAAATTGCTGAGAGATCAGATTGATAGTTTGGCCGTTGGCCTGCCCGGCCGGCCAGGTAGCGTGCTTGGCGAGAATGTCGTTGAGCTTGCTTAACGTCTCGCTGTCCAGGTTTATGGGCGCTACCGCAGGGGGGGTGACTGCGGCACCGGATTCATCAATTGGCGGCTGAGGACTTTTATCTGCGCATCCACTCATCGCTATAACTAACATCAATGGAACAACCTTGTACATTTTACCCTCCAATGGTTTCAGTCCGTGATCATGTAAATGATAACAGTTCTCACCATAAGGCGGGTGGTTAATAAATAAACATAGCCTAAACGCTGGCCAATAATCAGTAACCGATCTCGTTATTAAACGGCAGATACCAAAATAACGCGATTTCATGGTCGGCAATATCCGGCTGAGCGCGATACAACAGGTGATCGATACCGCCGAGAATAAAACCGAAGCGCTGATAACAGCGGCAGGCGATCAGATTATTGTTTTGCGTTTCCAGCATCAACCCCGGGGTTTCCTGCTGCTGCGCCCAGTGGCGTGCGGCATCCAGCAGGGCGGTGGCGACGCCCAAACGGCGCACGTGGGCGCTGACGACAATTTCTTCAATCAGCGCATAGCCGTTCCAGTTTTTGCTCAGCGTAACGTGACCGACGGCTTCCCCCCGATGACGTGCCAGAAAGGTTTCGCTCTCTTCATTGAGGAAGGGGGCCAGCGGATAGTGCTTGCGAAACGGGGTGACCGGCCGCAGCGGCCAGTTGTCGACCGGGGCATCGAAAACCGGTTGGGCATAGTGAGCGACCGGGAAGCTGAAATCGCAGCTTTCCAGATAGCCGTCGGGCAACTGGGCGACGGGGGCGATATGGATAGCCTGGCTCATGGGTCCAGCTCTCTCAGCAGGCGTGCCGGGTTGCCTGCGTAGATCCCTTTACGGGTGATGTCTTTGGTGACCACGGATCCGGCGCCGATCACTGCGCCGCTGCAGATGTTCACCGCCAGCACGGTAGCGCCGGAACCGATGGCAACCCGATCGCCAATCTGCGTACGGCCCCAACTGGCGGCATCGGCGTTAGGGGCGCCATTTTTAAACAGATCGTTGGCGAAGGTCACGTTATGGCCGATAAAGCAGTCTTCGCCGAGGGTGACATATTCGCAGATAAAACTGTGCGACTGGATTTTGCTGCGAGCGCCGATGCTGACGTTTTTTTGGATCTCGACAAAGGGCCCGACAAACACGTCGTCGCCGAGCCGGCAACCGTACAGGTTGCTGGGTTGTACCACTGTGACATTTTGCCCGGCGTCGACCTCGACAATGCCGACCTGGCGAAGAGTGATGGCAGATGACATGGCAGTCCTCACGGCGTTGCTCAATCGGAGGATTATAAAACAAACTGCCGCTGCGTCTGCGTTTTCCGAACGTTTTTTCAGCGAAAGACTATAATAAGTACAGGGGAGAGAGCCCCGTGGCCGCAATCCTCGCACGGTCAACAATCCGTCAGAGGGGTAAATTCGTTCGCCGATCGCGACCTACGGCGATGGAGGAGGTGTCTCATGGTTAATCATGTTTGGGGACTTCTGGCGCATCCAAGCACCGAGTTCGAACACATTAAAAGCGAGAACGAAAGCGTCTCGCACCTTTACACCCACCACGTGCTGCTGCTGGCGGCGATCCCTGTGGTCTGCGCCTTTATCGGCACTACCCAGTTGGGCTGGCTCTCCGGCGAAGGCCATGCGATCCGGCTCGATATGTTTACCGCACTTTATACCGCAGTGGCGTTCTATCTGCTGATGCTGGCGGGTGTGGCTATCATGGGTAAAGTGATCCACTGGATGGCGCGGCGTTATGAAGCACGCCCGAGTTTGCACCGTTGTATGGTGTTTGCCGGCTATGTCGCCACCCCGATGTTTCTGAGCGGTATAGTCGCGCTCTATCCCGTCGTGTGGCTTTGTCTGTTTGTCGGCGTGATTGGCCTGTGCTATTCGGGCTATCTGCTGAATCTGGGCATTCCCCACTTCCTGAATATCGACAGTAAAGAAGGCTTTATCTTCTCCAGCTCTACCTTTGCCATCGGCATCTTGCTGCTCGAGTTTCTGCTCGGGGTAACGGTGTTGCTGTGGGGGTATGGTTCCTGGTTATTCTGAAAACGATGTTTTGATATTGCCCCTCATGCCACCCGGCATGAGGGGCTTTTGCTTTTTACGGCTTACGGAACACCAGCATTACGCCGAGTACGATGGCCACCATGCCCAATATGCTCATTGCCGCCAACGCATGGCCGAGCAACAGGTAGTCCAGCAAAGCAGTGACTGCCGGGATCAGGTAAAACAGGCTGGTGACCTGCACCAGATTGCCGCGTTGGATCAGCCGGTACAGCAAGAAGGTGGCCAGCACTGAAATCACCACCGCCATCCACAGCAGCGGCACGATAAGCGCCATGCTCCACTCGATCCGCAGCGGCTCGAACGGCAATACCAACGTGCACATCAGCAACCCGACGGCGTACTGCAGCGGCAACACCGCCAGCGGTGGCTGACTCATGCCTTTTTGCAACAGCGTGCCGGCGGTCATGCAGCCCAGCGCGATAAAGGCGCACAGCATGCCGGGCAGGGAGAAGTGGGCGATCGCCAGGCTTTGATACACCACCAGCGTCAGCCCGGCCATCGCCAGCAACAGGCCGAGGCTGCGCAGCCCGGAACTGCGGCGTTCGGTAATGAACTGGGTCAGTATCGGCTGTACGCCGAGCAGCGTCGCCAGCACACCGGGCGTGATACCCTGTTCCAGCGCCAGCAGATAGCTAATCTGGTAACTGCCGATCATCAGCAGCCCGATCAATGCCACGCGCCACCGGGTGCCGCGGGCGGGCAGGCATTGCCGCTGCCACAGGCCGATTGCCAGCAGCAGCGCCAGAGCGATGGCGCAGCGGAAGAAAAGGAAGGCGAAGGCGGAGGCATGCTCCAGCCCCAGGCGGGAGAAAATTGCGCCGCTGCTCCAAAGCAGGACGAACAGCGTAGCCAGGCCGGCATTGGCCCATTGAGTGATAAATCGCATTCGGTTTCACCTGTCGTGAAAATGGCAAGTTCCAGCGCGCGCGGCGGTCTACGCCTGAGCGCAAATAAAGAAAGCTGGAGGTAAAATTCGGTTTGGCTTAGCGCACAACCACAGAGCGTGGCGGGTAAGCGGCAACCGCAGTGACGACAGAGAAAACGGCTGGAGGGGCGGAAGATGCGCACAGTTGAACGACGGCCGGAAGCGGCGTGTTCGTTGGGTCTGTGATGTGCGCAAACTGAGCCATTGATATTCCTGAAAGCAGGGAGTGATTACGGCATCAAAGATAGTGAAGTTTGGCGGGAGGCGCAACATAAACTTAACGCCTCCCGCCGAGGTTGCGGTTTAGCCTTTGCTCACCACCACCAGTTTCTGGTTCACAAACTCTTTGATCCCCAGATCCGACAGTTCACGGCCGAAGCCGGAGCGCTTCACGCCGCCAAAAGGCAGTTCGGGTGCGGTGTCGGTCAACGAGTTGATATACACCATGCCGGTTTCGATGCGCGAGGCCAGCTTTTTGGCGCGTTCGATATCCGTGCTGAAAATAGCGCCACCGAGGCCGTAGTGAGAGTCATTGGCCAGTTTGACGATCTCGTCGTCATCCTTCACCACGTAGATCTGCGCCACCGGGCCGAAGAACTCTTCGAAATACGCCGGGTTGTCACGGCTGATGTGGGTCAGGATCGTCGGCTCGAAGAAATTGCCGTCATGCGGTATCGGTTTGCCGCCGTAATGCAGTTTGGCGCCGTTTTGCACTGCGGCGTCGACCTGTTTAGCCAGGCCCTCCAGCGCCTCGCGGGAAGACAGCGGCCCCAAGGTGGTGGTTTCATCCAGCGGATCGCCGATTTTCACCGCGCGGAAATGCTCGGTAAAGGCTTGCAGGAAGGGCTCTGCTACTTTTTCTTGCACGATAAAACGTTTGGCTGCGGTACACACCTGGCCGGCATTGCTCAGCCGCGCCTGCGCGCCGATCTTGGCGGCTCTGGCGATATCGCTGTCGTCCAGCACCACGAATACGTCGTTGCCGCCCAGCTCCAGCGTAGATTTTTTCAGTGCCTTCGCGGCTTGCGAGGCGACTATGCTACCGGCCTTTTCCGAGCCGGTCAGCGCCACGCCCTGTACCCGGTCGTCGGCGATGATGTTCGCCACCTGCTGTTGCGAAATAAACAGGTTGGTGTAGGCACCTTGCGGCGCACCGGCCTCGGCGACCAATTGTTCAAAGGCCTGTGCGCAGTGCGGCACGATGCCGGCATGCTTCACCAGCACCGGATTGCCGGCGGCCAGATTGGGCGCCAGCACGCGCATCAACTGGTAGAACGGGAAGTTCCACGGCTCCACCGCCATCAGCACGCCGATCGGATGATGCTCTACCCAGGCTTCGCCGAGGCTGGACTCATAGCGCACCGGGGCGAGAAATTTTTTGGCGTTGTCGGCATAGTAGCGGGCGATCTGGGCACAGAGCTTCACTTCGCCGCGGCTTTGCGCGATCAGCTTGCCCATCTCCTGGCTGGCGATTGTCGCCAGTTCCTCAACCCGGCTCTCCATCAGGTCCGCCAGCTTGTGCAGTACCGGCAGCCGCTGGTCGATATCGCCCTTGGCCCAGCCGGAGTGATACAGCGCGTCAGCCTTTGCCAGCGCTTGTTCGACCTGCTGGTCGGTATGGGGTGTGTACTCGTTGATCAGTTGGTTGTTAAAAGGGTTTACCGTCTGGTATGGCATGAAGAGTTCCTCTCGTCGCGGATGGTGACGCATGACATACGCCTTGAACGGCGCAGCGAAAACGGCTGCACCGGTCTTTAAGTCTAGACGATAGGGGAGAGGCGGGCCGAAGATGCGGAAGAGAGCATCGGCTATGCCCCCGTATGCCGGGGGCGCGGGCTGAAAGCGGAAATGTTACCGGGTATTGCCGGCCCAGTGTTTCCGCTTGCTGGTCTTGCCGAGACCGGGGTTAAAACTGTTGGTCGGATCGGCGGATTGGTAGAAGGCCTGCAGATCGGGCTTGGCGTGGTACAGATGGCCGACGTTATGCTCGGCCGGGTACTCCGCGCCGCGCCGGTCGAGGATCGCCAGCATTTGCTCTTTCAGCGCATGGCTGTCGACGCCTTTTTTCACCACGTAATCCTGGTGGAATACGTGGCACATAAAGTGGCCGTAATAGAGTTTGTGCACCAGTTGGCTGTCGATTTCCGGCGGCAGGGTTTCAAACCACTCGGTATCGTTGCGGCGCAGCGCAATATCCAGCGCCAGAATATCCTCTACCTTGTCGGCATGTACCGCATGGTAGCGCACCGCAGCGCCGGCGGCGGCGAAACGGTGCAGGAAGGCCTTTTTGCCTTCGTCTGCGGTGCAGGCGAAAAATGCGCCCTTGGCCTGGGCAAAGTATTGGTTCAGATACAGCTGCGCTTCGTCGACGCCGGGGCCGGCCATTTTCAGCAGCAGGTGATGTTCAAAGCGTTCGCGGTATTCTTTCATCCGCTTCGGCAAATGGCTGGGGGCCAGGTGGCTCAGGCCCTGCATCAGCCGGTCGGTCAGGTTGTGCGGCAGCAGCGGCAGTTTGTTGAAGCTGGCGTCCACGCGGCCTTTCAGGGTGAAGAAACGCGGCATTTGATCGGTGCCGAGCTTGTCGATCATCATAAAGGTGTCTTTGCCGTACACTTCGGCGATATCGAAAATATCGCGATGCATGTACTCGCCGGCCACCGGCAGATTGTCGAATTTGCCGAGCATATGGCGACGCAGTTCGGTCAACACGGCGGTGTCGTTGGTGCCGATATAAAATACCTGTTCTTTGCCTTCTTTCTCAAAGGTGTCCAGGCGCACCGCAAACACCGCCAGTTTGCCGGCGCAGCCGGAGGCCTCGTACAGGCGGCGTTTATCCGCATTGAAGCGGGATGGGGTATCGGCATCGACGTCGCGCACCCTGCTGGCGTATTCGTTGTCGGAGGCGCGCAGTTCGCCGTGCTCGACGTCCTCCGGCCGGTAGTCGCCTTTCTCCAGCCGGGTGAGGATCTCTTCCGGCGTGTCGCCGAGTTTAATCCCCAAATGGTTCACCAGCCGCAGTTGGCCGTCTTCACCCAACTGGGCGTACAGCGCCATTTCGGTATAGGCCGGGCCGCGTTTCACCAGCGAACCGCCGGAGTTATTGCATACGCCGCCAATCACCGAAGCGCCGATGCAGGAGGACCCGATCACCGAATGCGGTTCGCGGCCGTAGGGTTTCAGCAATTTTTCCAGCTGATTGAGGGTGCTGCCGGGGAAGCCAACCACTTGTTTGCCGTTGTCCAGCACTTGCACGTGATCGATCCGCAGGGTGCTGACGATGACGATATCGCGGTCATAATCGTTGCCGCTGGGCGTCGAACCTTCGGTCAGCCCGGTGTTCGCCGCCTGCATAATGACGATTTTGTCGGCGGCCACGCAGGCCTCCAGTATCCGCCACAGCTGCAGCAGGCGGGTAGGGAACACCACCGCCAGCGCTTTGCCTTCGCCGGAGCGGAACCCCTTGCGATAACGTTCGGTGCTGCGTTCGCCGGTCAACAGCTGCGGGCCGCCGACGATGTCTTTGAGCTGAGCGAGAAATGCCTGATTACCTGACTGCGTCATGCCGATCTCCCTGTCATACCGGTCGTCTTTCAAACGGCGGCGCGGTTACCCTGGGGGACGAAGAGAGTTGTCCCGATTCACGTGGGCGCCGCATGCAGCGCCCCAACATGACCTGCGGTTCTTGCCGTTATCGCTGTTTGAAATCCAGAGGGTAAATTAATTGAGTAGCCTGCTGGCTTAATACCTTGGTAACTTACTGGCTTGGTAGCTTAGTAACGCTCTGCGTACCCGGCCTGACGCTCTTCGTCACGCAGCGTCAGAATTTCCACGCCGTCGGCGGTGACCGCCACGGTGTGCTCCCATTGAGCGGACAGCTTTTTATCGCGGGTCACCACCGTCCAGCCGTCTTTCTTCTGCTTAATGCGGTGGTCGCCCTGGTTAATCATGGGTTCGATGGTAAATACCATGCCTTCCTGCAACGCCATGCCGGTGCCCGGCAGGCCGAAGTGCATCACCGCCGGTTCCTCGTGCATATCGCGGCCGATGCCGTGGCCGCAGTATTCACGCACGATGCTGTAACCGGCCTGTTCCGCATGCTGTTGAATGGCATGGCCGATATCCCCCAGCGTCGCGCCCGGTTTCACCGCGCGGATGCCTTGCCACAGGGACTCATATACGTTGTTCACCAGCCGTTTGGCCAATGGCGTTGTCTGGCCGATGCAGTACATTTTGCTGGAGTCGGCAATGTAACCGCCGTTTTCCAGCGTAATGTCGACGTTCACGATCATGCCGGAACGCAGGATTTTGCTGGCCGAAGGAATGCCGTGGCAGATCACGTCGTCGATCGAGGTATTGAGCACGTAAGGGAAATCGTACTGGCCTTTACTGGCCGGGCGCGATTTCAGCTCATCGACGATAAAGGCTTCGGCGCGGTCGTTAATTTCCATGGTCGACATGCCTTCGCCAATCACCCCATCGAGCATAGCAAACACCTTGGCCAGCAGTGCGCCAGAGTGACGCATTTTGGCTATTTCTTCCGGCGTTTTGATCACAATCTGTTTCACCCGACAATCTCCTTCAGCGTCAGCGCGTTATCTTTCATCATTTTTTTTACCAGTTGAGGGTAGGTCAGTTCTGGATGGAACTCCGCCAGCATGCCGATCTTGATCCAGTATTCCGCCTGCGCGTTGATCGAACGCGTCATCGTCAGGCTGGCGAGGCGCAGATCGTCATGCAGCGCGTCTGAAATTTTCACAATGCCCATAGACTGCTCCTTAAAGGAATAATATACGAAGTGTATATGGTTTGGATGGTGGGGATTGTACATTCCGTGGCATAAGAAGTTTCCTGGCGACAACGATTGCCGCCGTCGGACAATGCGTTTATTGTGATAAACGACTTTTTTTGCATGATTTTTCAGAAGGATTCAGGGCGTGACTAAATTACGGGTTGGGGTGATCTTTGGCGGTAAATCGGCTGAGCATGAAGTGTCGCTGCAGTCGGCAAAAAACATTGTGGACGCTATCGACAAAGAGAAGTTTGACGTCACGTTGCTGGGGATCGACAAGCAGGGACAATGGCACATTAACGATGCCTCCAATTACCTGCTGAATGCGGAAAACCCGGCGCTGATCGCGCTGAACCGCTCAAATAAAAATGTGGCGCTGATCCCCGGTCAGGAGAAACAGCAACTGATTGAAGCGAGCAGCGCCGGCGCACTGGGCCAGCTCGACGTGGTATTCCCGATCGTGCATGGCACGCTGGGCGAGGACGGTTCACTGCAAGGGTTGTTGCGGATGGCCAATATGCCGTTCGTCGGCGCCGGTGTGTTGGGCTCGGCGGTGAGCATGGACAAAGACGTCACCAAACGCCTGCTGCGCGATGCCGGGCTGGCGGTGGCCCCCTTTGTCACCCTGACGCGCACTAACCGCGGCAAATACGGTTTCGATCAGCTTAGCGAGCGTCTGGGCCTGCCGTTGTTTATCAAACCGGCTAACCAGGGCTCTTCGGTGGGCGTCAGCAAGGTGCAGGATCGGGCCGGCTTTGACGCCGCTCTGGCGCTGGCGTTCAGCTTCGATCACAAGGTGCTGGTGGAATCGGCGATTGTCGGCCGTGAGATTGAGTGCGCGGTGTTGGGCAATGACGAGCCGCAGGCCAGCCTGTGCGGTGAAATCGTGCTGAGCGATGCTTTCTATTCCTACGACACCAAATACATCAATGAGCAGGGCGCGAAGGTAGTGGTGCCGGCGGAGATCGCACCGGAAGTCAGCGACAAAATCCGCGACGTGGCGCTAAAAGCGTTCCGGGCGCTGGAATGCTTTGGCCTGGCGCGCGTTGACGTGTTCCTGACGCCGGACAACAACGTGGTGATTAACGAAATCAACACGCTGCCGGGTTTCACCAATATCAGCATGTACCCCAAACTGTGGGCCGCCAGCGGCGTTAGCTACAGCGAGTTGATTACCCGGTTGATCGAGCTGGCGCTGGAGCGCCATCAGCAAGATCGCGCGCTGAACAGCTCGGTGTTCGAGCGCTAATAATCGGCTTGGGGCAGGTTGCGGCGGTATTGAGAGGGGCGAATTTATTCGCCCCTTTTTACTTATTTCACCGTCACGTCGATATCGCCAAAATACTTCTTCGCCAGCGCGGTCACGGTACCTTGCTGCTTCACTTTCACGATCGCGTCGTTCAGCTTTTTCTTCAACGCGTCATCCCCTTTGCGCAGGCCGAAGGCGATGCCTTCACCGAGGATCTTGTCATCGCTGACCGCATCGCCGACGAAGGCGAAGCCTTTGCCGTCCGGATGTGCCAGGAAGCCGCTTTGCCCTGACGGCGCCATCACCAGCGTGGCGTCGAGGCGGCCGGCGGTCAGGTCAAGGTACGCCTGGTTTTGATCCTGATAGGAGACGACGTCTACGCCCTGCGGTGCCCAGTGGGCCTTGGCGTAGGTTTCCTGAATCGACCCCTGCAGTACGCCGACGTGTTTGCCCGCCAGCGACTTGGCGTCCGGCAGCAGGCCGCTGTCGGCTTTGGCGATCAGGCGGTTGGGCACCTGATAGATGGAGTCGGTGAAGTCAATTGCCTGGCGGCGCTGGTCGGTGACGTTCATCGCCGAGTTGATGGCGTCAAACTTGCGTGCTTTCAACGCCGGGATCAGGCTGTCGAACGAGGTCTCGACCCAGCTGCATTTCAACTGGGCGGCGGCGCAGACCGCGTTGCCCAGATCGATATCGAAGCCTTCCAGCTTACCGCTGGCGGATTTGGATTCGAACGGCGGATACAGCGCTTCCAGACCGAAGCGCAGCGTGTTTTCCGCCGCCAGAGAGGAACCGGCGGCCAGCAGGCAGCCCACAGCGATCAGCGTTTTCAGTGATTTCATAGTCAGTGCCTTTTTCCCATGGTCAAACCAAAAGTGAATGCATTACACCTGACACAGACGGCGTGCGCCTTCCAGCAGGGTTTCGTTATCTTTTGAAAAACTCAGCCGGATGATGCCGGTGTTGGTGCCGTCGCTGTAAAACGCCGACAGCGGGATAGTCGCGACTTTCGCTTCACGGATTAAACGCACCGCAAAATCGTTGTCGCTTTCGCTGCTGAAACCGCTAAAGCGGGCCAGCATAAAGAAACTGCCACGGCTGGGTAATAATTCAAAGCGCGAATCTTGCAAGGCGCCGGCCAGCAAATCGCGTTTTTGCTGATAGAAATCCGCCAGCCCCAGATAGCTTTGCGGATTGCCCAGCGCTTCGGCGAAGGCATATTGCATCGGCGTATCGGCCGAGAACACCATAAACTGGTGCACCTTGCGGATCTCATCCATCAACGCCGCCGGCGCCATGCAGTAACCGACGCGCCAGCCGGTGACGTGATAGGTTTTGCCAAACGACGACACAATCACGCTGCGTTCGGCCAATTGCGGGTGGCGCGCCATGCTGTGGTGAATATCGCCGTCGAATACCACGTGCTCGTAAACCTCGTCGGACAGGATAACGATATCGGTATTGCGCGTCAGGGCGGTCAGGCGCTCAATGTCATGCTCGCCGAACACGCTGCCGGTTGGGTTGTGCGGGCTGTTGACGATGATCATCCGCGTTTTGCCGGTGATGGCGGCGGCGACCTCGTCCCAGTCAATGTGCAAGTCCTGCAGCGACAGTTTGATGGCTACCGGCGTGGCGCCTTGCAGGCGGACAATCGGCGCGTAGCTGTCGAACGCCGGTTCGAAATAAATCACCTCATCGCCCGGGTGCACCAGCGCGCTGATGGCGGAATACAATCCTTCGCTGGCACTGGCGATGACCGTGATTTCTTCGTCGGCGTCATAACGTGTGCCATACAATCGTTCAACTTTATCTGCCAGCGCAGCGCGTAATGCGGCCACGCCACTCATCGGCGCGTACTGGTTATGACCTGCGCGCATGGCTTGCGCCACTGCGTCGACCAGTTGCGGCTGACAGGCGAAGTTCGGTGCGCCCTGCGACAGATTCAGTGCCTGATGTTCAGCGCTGAGCTGGCCGATTACGGTGAAAATAGTGGTGCCGACATCCGGCAACTTCGAGCGTTGTGAGCAGGCGCTCTGCATGATTGGCTCCTGGAGAGGGGAAAGTATTGCTTGATTAAGCATCAGTGACGGTAGGCGAACAAGGGAATGTTTGTCATACTAGCCATGAGTTAAAGTCATGGCTAACCGAGGCCCGCTATGCAGACATCTCTGCCGTCGCTCGACGTTTTGAAAACTTTTGTGGTGGTGGCTCAGCGCCTTAATTTCACTCATGCCGCCCAGGCACTGCACCTGACGCAAGGCGCGGTCAGCCGTCAGATCCTCGGGCTGGAGCAGCATTTGGGCTATCCGTTGTTCAGCCGCCGGGCGCGCGGGCTGACGTTGACCCCTCAGGGCGCCATGTTGTTGGCGCCGGTGCAGCAGGCGCTGGGGCAACTGGGCGAGGCGCTGGCGCGGGTTGGGGCGCAGCCGGGCACGTTACGCATCAAGTGCCCGACCTGCGCCATGCGCTGGGTGTTGCCGCGCATTATCCGGTTGCAAAACGAGCGCCCGGAAATGCATATCGAACTGACCGCCTCGGTATCGCACGGGTTGGATTTCAGCGCAGAGCACTTCGATGCTGCGGTGGTGTTCGGCCAGCCGCAGGGTAAAAAGCTGGCGGTGCATCACCTGTTCGATGAAATCCTCACGCCGGTCTGCACGCCGTCTTATCTTCCCGATTTGGCCCGCCCGCCAACCCCGGCCGATCTGGCGGAGAAAACCCTGCTGCACCCCACGCGCGATCGCCGCGACTGGCTGCTGTGGTTGAAGGCGGCAGGGCTGGAGACGCTACCTTCCGGCAAGGCGCAGCATTTTGATACTCTGGATTTGGCGATGAGCGCCGCACTGCAAGGTTTTGGCATCGCCATCGGCGATCTGTGCCTGCTGGAGGAGGATATCCAGGCGCAGCGCGTCGTTACGCCGTTCCCGCTCAGCGTGGTCAGTGGCGCGGCCTACTATTTGGTCTACCCTGAACGGGCACTGATGCCCGCGACATTAGCCACGCTGGTCAATTTTCTGGGCGAAGAGGCGGAGCAAAGCCGCGCACGGCTGAAGAACGGCTTATCCGCCGCCGCTAACAGCTTGTAACCTTTAACATTACAAATTATTTCTGCGGTGAAAAAGAGTATGTCACACTGTTTTTCCACTTTGATTAATCCTCTCCGTCGCAGGCTGCGGCGGGAACATGCCTGAGACAAAACAATATGAAATGGCTTTGTGTGGTGAGTTTGCTGTCCGGCCTGGCGATCAGCCCGGTTTTTGCGCAGGAGAGCGGGGCGGCGCAAGGAGTTAATGCCCAGCAGCGTGATGCTTTCGTTTCCAACCTGATGAAACAGATGACGCTGGAAGAAAAAATCGGCCAGTTGCGCTTAATCAGCGTCGGGCCGGATAACCCGAAAGAAGCGATCCGCGACGGCATCAGCAAGGGCCAGATTGGCGCTATCTTCAACACCGTCACCCGGCCGGATATCCGCGCGATGCAAGATCAGGCCATGCAGCTCAGCCGCCTGAAAATCCCGTTGTTCTTCGCCTACGACGTGGTACACGGTCAACGCACCGTCTTCCCGATCAGCCTGGGGCTGGCGGCCAGTTTTGATCTCGAAGCCATCGCGCTCAGCGGCCGGGTATCGGCGCAGGAAGCCAGCGATGACGGCCTGAACATGACCTTCTCGCCGATGGTCGACATCACCCGCGATCCGCGCTGGGGTCGGGTATCGGAAGGCTTCGGCGAAGACACCTGGCTGGTGTCCAAAATTGCCAAAGTGATGGTCGATGCTTACCAGAACGGTGATCCGTCTCAACCCGGTTCAGTGATGGCCAGCGTTAAGCACTTCGCGTTGTATGGCGCCACCGAAGGCGGCCGCGATTACAACACCGTCGATATGAGCCCGCTGAAAATGTATCAGGACTATTTGCCGCCGTATAAGGCAGCGGTAGACGCCGGCAGCGGTGGGGTGATGGTATCGCTCAACGCGATCAACGGTATTCCGGCCACTGCCAACCCGTGGCTGCTGAAAGATCTGTTGCGCAGCCAGTGGGGCTTTGGCGGCATTACCATCAGCGATCACGGCGCGATTAAAGAGCTGATCAAGCACGGTGTGGCCGAAGATGCGCGCGATGCGGTGCGGCTGGCGATCACTTCCGGCGTCGACATGAGCATGAGCGACGAATACTACGACCAATACCTGCCGGGGCTGGTGAAGGACGGGCTGGTTTCGGAAAGCGATATCGATCGCGCCTGCCGCGACGTGTTGAACACCAAATATGATATGGGCCTGTTCAAAGATCCGTATAACCACCTTGGCCCGGTAGGTTCCGATCCGCAGGACACTAATGCCGAAAGCCGTCTGCACCGCGCCGAAGCGCGCGTAGTGGCGCGCAAAACTCTGGTGCTGCTGAAGAATGACAAGCAGACGCTGCCGTTGAGCAAGCAAGGCACCATTGCGCTGGTTGGGCCGATGGCCGACAGCCAGCGTGATGTGATGGGCAGTTGGTCGGCGGCCGGCGTGGTCAAGCAGTCGGTGACCCTGCGCCAGGGGCTGGAGCATGCGGTGGGCGACAAGGCGAAGATCCTCTACGCCAAGGGCGCCAACATTACCCAGGACAAAAGCATTATCGACTATCTGAACGAGTATGAGCCGGCGGTGGTGTTTGATACCCGCCCGCCGCAGCAGATGATTGATGAAGCGGTACAGGCGGCCAGGCAGGCCGATGTCGTGGTAGCGGTCGTGGGTGAGGCGCAGGGCATGGCGCACGAAGCTTCCAGCCGTGCCGATATCACCATTCCGCAAAGCCAGCGGGATCTGATCGCCGCGCTGAAGGCGACCGGCAAACCGCTGGTGCTGGTGCTGATGAATGGCCGGCCGCTGGCGCTGAGCTGGGAAAGCCAGCAGGCGGATGCGATGCTGGAAACCTGGTACAGCGGCACCGAGGGCGGCAATGCGGTGGCAGACGTGCTGTTTGGCGATTACAACCCGTCGGGCAAGCTGCCGATGACCTTCCCGCGTTCTGTCGGCCAGATCCCGATGTACTACAACCATTTGAATACCGGCCGGCCGTTCGGCAAGGAAAACCCGGGCAAGTACACGTCACGTTACTTCGACTCGCCTAACGGTCCGTTGTATCCCTTTGGTTACGGCCTGAGTTACACCACCTTCAGCCTGTCGGATCTCAAACTTTCCAGCCCGACGATGGCGCGCAACGGCAAACTGACCGCCAGCGTCACGCTGAAGAATACCGGCAAATATGACGGCGCCACTGTGGTGCAACTGTACGTGCAGGACGTGACGGCGTCGGTCAGCCGCCCGGTGAAAGAACTGCGCAACTTCAAAAAGGTGATGCTGCGAGCCGGTCAATCACAACAAGTGGAGCTGCCGATCACCGAAGAGGATCTCAAGTTTTACAACGCCAGCCTGAAATGGGGCGCGGAACCGGGCAAGTTCAACGTGTTTGTCGGCCTGGATTCCGACAACGTACAGGCACAGAGCTTTACGCTGCAGTAAATCGCATTGCCCTCTCTCACCTGGGTGGGAGAGGGTTTTTAATGTTTCAATTCCAGCGCAAAATCATAGTACTCATTTAAACACCAACTGCGGGTGTACTCGATGGGCCTTTCATCGCGGGTGAACCCGGTGCGGGTCACCAGCAGCAGCGGTTCCCCCACCTCCATCGCCAGATAGCGAGCGACGGATTTGTCGGCTATCTCGCCGCGAAAACGCTGAGTCGCACGCACAATGGGTTGACCGATGGAGTGCAGATAGTGGTACAACGACTCTTCAGGCAGGCCGCTCGCCGGCAAAATAGTGGCGGGAAGCACCGAATACTGTAAGGCAATGGCGATTTCGCCGGCTTTACGTAAGCGCACCAATTCGACCACATCCTGTTCATCACTCAGCTGTAACGCCTGCATTTCTTCTGCCGTTGGTCCGCGTCGCAGAAAGCCAATCAGTTCGCTTTGCGCCCTGAAACCTTGCGGCTCCACCATCTCGGTAAAACTTTCCAGCAGTGGCAACGCGGGTGCGAAGCGCGGCGCGATAAAGGTGCCGGAACCCCGATTGCGGTTGATGGTGCCATCCTGTTCGAGGTGTTGAAACGCACGGCGAGCCGTCCCCCGCGCAATGCCGAAGGCTTCCATCAGCGCTCTTTCCGAAGGTAACGCATCGCCCGAACGCCACTGCCCGGACTCCACGGCGGCCCTTATTTTTTTTGCCAGTTGCAGATAAATCGGCGTGCTGTCTGCCGAGTCCGGTTGAAGCAAGGCCAGTTTCTCATCCATACGTATCTTCCCCACGAAATGACCGTTAAGTGTACCACTTGTGCCAATGAAAACTAAGTGGTACATAATTGGTTTAGTGATCATAACCGGAAGCTTGCACGATGAAAAGATACCTCGACTGTACCGCCACCGATCTTGCCAATATCACCAAAGACAATTTGCTTTACGCCATTCGCGCCAGTGAAGGGCGGATCCTGGTCAGTGAAAGCATTGCCGTGACGCAGCCGCTGCTCAATAACGTCACCAATGCGGAGCTGGCGGCCAGCCAGGGCGCCGATATGCTGTTGCTGAACCTGTTTGACGTAAACCAGCCACGCATCGAAGGCTTGCCCGATGGAGTGCCGCCGCAAGAAGTATTGCGCGAGCTGCAGCGGCTGACCGGGCGGGTTATCGGGGTCAATCTGGAAGCGGTGGATCCGGCGTTCACCTCTACGCACAATGAGTTTTGGCAGATGACGGCGGGCCGCGCCGCGACCGCAGAGAACGCGCGCAAGCTTTATGAGCTCGGCGCCCGCATGGTGGTGTTGACCGGCAATCCCAATAATGGCGTCAGCAATCAGGCTATCGCCGCGGCGTTGAAGCAGATTCGCGATGACGTGGGGGACAAGCTGGTGCTGGTGACCGGTAAAATGCACGGCGCCGGCATTGTGCGTGAAAGCGGTAGCCAGTTGATCAATGAGCGGGACATCGCTCTGTTTGTCGAAAACGGCGCGGACATCGTCCTGCTGCCGGCGCCGGGCACCATTCCCGGCATGTCGCAGGAAAAGGTGGCGGCGTTGATTGCGTTTACCCAACAGCAGGGCGCGTTGGCCATGACGGCTATCGGGACGTCTCAGGAAGGCGCCGACGTACAAACCCTCCGCCAGATTGCCCTGATGAGCAAAATGGCCGGGGCCGATCTGCACCACATTGGCGATACCGGTTATCTGGGGCTGGCGCTGCCGGAAAACATCTTCGCCTACAGCGTGGCGATTCGCGGCGTGCGCCACACTTATACCCGCATGGCTCGCTCGGTTAACCGCTAGCCGGTAAAACGCGTCGGCTCTGCGCAGAGCCGCGTTTCGCTTATCAGCTTACGAAGTTAATCACTCACTACGTTGCCGACTTTTCATCGGCAACGGACAGTTTGCTTTGCGGGGAAAATCGCTGCTTGTGCACGACGATATAGATCAGCGTCAGCAGCGTCAGGGCGCTGAAAATCAGGAAACAATAAGGCGAGTTTTTGACCAGATAGATGCCAAGAAAGCCTCCCATGCCTTCGCCTATGCCCATGGCTACAGAGTTTATCGCCAATACGCTGACCAGAATATTTTTGGCCACATAGCCTGAAATGCAGCTTTGCAGGGTTGGGATCAGCAGCAATTCTCCCAGCGTCCAAATAAAAAGTGCGAGGTACAAGTCGGTTTGGCTAGCGGCGTAGTTCAGCCACAATGAACCTGCTGCATGCGCGACAAGGGAAAAACACAGGGTTTGAAAGGCGCTGACGTTATAGCGAGTGAACAGGGCCTGCAATCTCGGTGCGAGAACGATAGACAGCACCGCGTTAAAGGTCAGCAAATAACCGAACGGGCTGGTGGACCCTAAAAGGCTATTTACGTGTAAAGGTAAGGAGGTGAACAGTTGCGAATAAATCATCCAGCACAGGGCCGTCAGCAAAAAATAGTGGCGCAGGGTTTTATCGTGGATTTGATCGCGTAAGGCCTGTGTCCATTTTTTCTGCGCTTCCAGCGTTGGCCAAATATCGCGCGCCCACACAACCCACAGCGAGAAGCACAGCATCGTCAAAGAAGCGATAATGAAAGGCAACTTCGGGGACAGGTGATTGTACAGATAAATGGCAATTAACGGGGCCAGCATTGAGGCGAGGTTGGTGATGACCGATAACCTGACAAACACCGACGCTCGTTGATGGGCGTCTTCCGTTGCGCCGGCTACCGCACGGATCAGGATGCTGTTTGTTCCGTATGCAATGCCGAAAGCCCCGATAGAACACAGTAAAACGAGATAGTGTTGTGACAGGGCGATCATCATGCAACTGATGCTCATCACCAGAGCGGACAGCGACACGACATACGCCGGGGCAATCAAATCCAGAAAGGGTGAGATTAACAAGCGGGTCACTTTGGAGCCGATAGAGGACACCATGATGATACTTGCCGTTTCCAGGGACGAAAGCCCGAGGAATCTGTCCATATAGAACGCAAGTATCGACAGCGTCATAAAATAAGTGAAAGAAAACAAAAATGAATCGGCTGAAATCGTTGTCATGCCGTGCTTAAATGACGTCAAACTGGACATGTGCAGCCATCTCCATTGCGGTTTGTCTGGCGTGATTCCCCTTTTCCTGCGACACCACCACACAGCCGACACGTTTACCTGAATCCGTGCACGGCGGGATGATGTCGCCGGGTTTGACGGTCATCTCCGCCAATAAAATATCGTCGCTTTGCCGCACGTCCTCCAACCCGCCAATCGCGACTAATCGACCTTCCGGCGCGTCGAAATATTTCACCACCGCGGTGCAAAAATAGGCGATCTCCGGCGGGGATTTGGGCGGCGTTTGCGTTGACAGATATTGCTGGAATACCGCCGCATAGGTGGGAATGCGGGTTGCTGTTTCCGTTAACAGATGAATGTAATCTCCACCTGGCCGGCAATGCATTTCTCCAATAATGATGTGCTCGTCTGCCAGCCAAAACTCCAGGTGGAAGTGCCCAAAGGTGAGCCCCACACAGCGCAGGGCTTTTTCCGCACACTCATACACTCTATTTTGCGTGTCTGGCGGCAAGGCGGCAGGGAATACATGCATATCTTCAACAAAAGCCCCACCGGGCTTTAGCGATTTCTCGGTCACGCCCTGGAAAATGGCTTCGCCGTAATGGAAAAAGCCTTCCAGGCTGAATTCTGTGCCCTCGATAAACTGCTCAATGATAAAGCTCTGTTGCTGCGGTTCGGTAAGGCACGCATAGGCGGTATGCAGATCTTGCCGGGCGCTGTTCCTGATGCGGCTGACGCCCTGGCTGCCTGAAGCGTCGACCGGCTTGAGGATCCAGTCTTCGGCTGGGTGCGCATGCAGAAAGTGTTCTGCCTGCGCCAGGTTGCTGAAAAGGCATGATAAGGGTTGCGGCAAGCCCTGCCTGGCGAGCATCTGTCGGCACAGATATTTATTGCGAATCTGCTGCACTGCCGCCGTAGTATTGTTGGCAAAGCCAAATTTTTCGCAAAGGCGGGCGCAGGTCTCCACCGAATATTCCTCGAAGGTATAAATACCTATCACTGGAAACCTGGCGCAAATCTCCTCGAGCAGCGGCAGGCAATCTTCATATTGCTTCGATGCAATCGGGTAAACCGGTATTTGTTGCGGGGCTTTGATTGCCAGATTATTCAAATTCTCCGGGGTATCAATCAGAATGGTTTCCAGCCCGAGTTCATGAGCCTGAGCAATGGCGCGTGGCCCTTGGCGGTGCGAAGCGCAACCGAAAAGAATAAGGACGTTTTTCATTCCACGGTAAACCTTATTTGTCGGGCGGCCCATTCAAGGGTATCGGCAAGCTGTTGATAGTTTTCAGCCGTGCCGATAAGCACGCCAAGCCGGTAGGCGCTGTAATCTTCAGGGGGAAGCGCTACGCGATGCCCCGGAGAAAAGTGCAGATAGAGGTGCTGTATGCAAGGGTGAGCCAGCACCTTGGCGACATTATCCACGCCGATCAGCGTGCCGGGCCTTTCTGCGAACAAATAACGGACGCCAATATAATCTTGCGTGAGCCTCAGTGACGATGGGGGGATTCCCCGGCATATCTGGACGTAATTCTGCAAATGTTGCTGACGGCTGGCGTGCTGTAACAGGTGAGTAGAAATATACCCCCCCGCGGGTCTGGCCGCGCATTCGATAAACTTGAAGCCGTCGCGGGTATATTTTCCCTCCAGATGGAAGACGGTGTTATCGATGCCCAGCTCCCTGACAATGGTTTTGGCGCAGCGGGTGATTTCTTGCTGAATGTCATTGCTGAAATGGGAGGGGAATATATGCCGGTTTTCGACAAAGGTGTTTGCATCGGATTGATAATCAGTGATGCCAATCACCCTAATCTGGTTATCGGCGGCATAACCGTCGACGCTGAATTCCGGTCCTTCGACAAATTCCTCCAGAATGATTTTTCCGCCAAATGCGGTAAATACCGAGTCGAATTTGTCTGTGGCGATCTCGGCGAGCAGCGAGAGGGCTTGCTCTAGCGCGCTGTCGTCTTCTACCTTGAAAATTCCCTTGGAACCCGATCCGGATGCGGGTTTGACTATCACCGGGTAGCCAATTCGGGCTGCCGCCATTCGGGCATCGGCCATTGAGCTGACTTCGTGGAATGCGGGGATCATCGGGCCCAAATGTTTAAGCCGGTGTTTCATGGTGATTTTATCGCGACTATGGCGGACGGCCTGTTCGCTCATCCCGGCAAACCCCAGTTCGCGTGCGAGAAAATTCTTGAGCGGCACATCGGTTTCTGACCAACAGACAATGCCGTCAAAGGTATATTTCTGGTGCAGTTTGGCCGCCACCGCCAGGCAGGCCGCAAAATTATCCAGATCGACAATAACGGTTTCGATCGCCAGCTCGGCGGCATAGGAAGGGATCTGCTTGGCGATAAGCACAATGTCCAGGCCCAGAGAAAGGGCCGCGCGCATTTCGGCCAGCCTTTCGTGCGGGTTTTGTCTGCCGTTGATGTACAAAATACAGTTATTCATAGTGTTAGAGTCTCGTCCATTCCGTTACGGTCATATGCTGGCTGGAAGGTGATGCAAAGGCGTACCCAGGGCGACGGCAGAGAGGGTCATTGCCGCGCTGTCATAGATCATTACGCCGTTGGCCATGGTTCCCCGAGAGACTGTCGGCCCGGTTATCCACGTCGGTGAGTGGCCCAATTCATGGCGTTCAAAGCCGGTTTGCCAAACTTGCCCGGGCGTGAAAATTTTCATGCCGGGAATATGGTCGTTGCCGGAAAGGCCATGCAGACATTGATGGCGGCCCATAGTGGCAAAATGGTCGGCAAGATGATGGTGATGGCTGACTTCGAAGGTACATGAACCCGTAATGTCCGGATCGGCATAATGGGACAACAGGACATTATGGGTGGCAAAAGGCTTAACGATGATTTCCGGCAATGAGTGGAGATAGCAGAGACTGTTATCGTTCAGCAGGGAAGGCAGCTCATGATCCTCATAAAGAAAGACCTTGCCGTCAGCCAGACGTTTACGTTCTGCAAAACTGCGGCGGTACCAATCTTCAGGATAGGAAAATCCTGCCGCATGAGACGGGAGTTTGCGAATGGCGAACAGATCGTGATTGCCGATAACCACCTCGCTGCAATGGCGCTGCACCAGATCCAGGCAGCGGTTGGCATCGCGGGTTGCCAGGTAACCATAAAAAGGAACCGAGTAACCGACGATGTCGCCGAGGCAAATGACTTCGTCAGCCCCCAAACTTTCCAGTAAATTCAAGGATTCTTCCAGTCTGACGACGTCTTCGTGGATGTCTGAGATAACGCCAATTTTCATAACCTTTGCACGCCTTTATATTTGTCTTATTCGTATAAACGATGGGTTATTTTTTTATTAATCAATGCGGCCGGCTTGTCCTGCAGCAGATGTTGTTCATGCTCATGCAGGTACTGTTCGATGCGTAAATGGATGTGGCGGCTGCCGTAGTGACTGAGTTCGAAGGCCCTTGCCACCTCGGCAATAACATCGATGGAAATCCCATTATTGAGCCGCAGGCGGTTTAGCCCCTGAAGATAGCGGCGCAGCACCCGCCCACGGTTATCGGCGATCGGCTTGATGTCGAGCGACATGATGGCCACGCTGGCCACCACGGCGTCGATGATGTACAGGATGTCTGAGGTGAAGTCGGCAAAATGGCCGGCAGCCTCCAGGGCAAAGATTGAACTGTCCAACCCGTGAATGCGTGTCACTATGGTTTCGAGGCCGAAAGCCGCTTCGATCGCCAGCGGCGCATCCCGGTTTTCAATCACGATCAGATTGCCGATATCCATAAATGTCACTCCATCGCAGCTCACCGACAGATTGCAGTTACGGCCGCTGACGCCCTCGATGCCAAATTTATGGCGGTAATAAGAGGGCGCTTGAGTATCAAACCGAAGAAATTGCGTCATGCCCTGCTGTTGGAGTATTTCTACGAGATCACGGTCTTGGCTTGAAATATTAATCCGGAAGACGTCCGGTGATTTTAGCCCCAGCAGTTCAATGAACCGGCAAGTGGCCTGGGTGATACGCCGGCGTTCCTCATAGGGGCTGATTGCACCCACGCTGCAAAAAAAAGACGACCATTTTGGGTAGCTGTTTTCTTGCTGCATGGCGTGATTATTTTGAGTGCGCAGGCAGTCTTGCACGGTGAAAAAAGCCTGTAATTTTTTCTCCGCCTCGATCAGATAAGGCTTAAAGGTACTGATGGTGGAGCCGGTAAACAGCGTAGACTTGTCATAAGCCGGGATCAGCGTTTCAGGCTGGTGAAAGCTAAATCCGCTGGCTTCGAATGCCTGAGAAAACGCGTCTTTAGCTCGTTGTTTCTCCGCCAAAATGAGGCGCAGTGTGGCTTTGCTCACTGGCTGGGCAGCGGTGTTCATCATAGGGTTTCTGCCAGTGAAGTTATTTTTGACACCTGCGGGTTGTTGTAAGCGGAGTAGCCGCCGTGATAGAGGCCAACGCTACCCTGGTTAACCCAGAAAGATATTTGCCCTACGCGCATACCGGGGTAGAGGCGAAAAGGTTTTGCCGCCACCAATTCCAATGTCCATTGATGGCATGCGCCGGTATGACCTAAATTGGCCGACACCTGCAAATAAAGGCCCAGGCGCCCCAGGGAGCTTCGGCCTATCAATGACATGGCAAAAACGCTGCTGCCCAGGATTTCCATGGTATGGCCCAGGTAGGTCGTTCCCGCCTCCATGACAAAACCTTCAGCGGGGAGATCGATAAAATCAAAGGTGACTTTCTCGCCTTCGACGCTTGGGATCCCCAGTCTGGGCCCCAAGCGATAATTGTAACTGTTGGGGTTGAGTTGCGACTCGTTAAAAGGAATGATGGTAATATCGTTACAGGCCGTTCTCTTTTTTATTTCGCTGCCGGTAAGAATCATGACATTTTCCGTTATATTTTCTATCTTGAGCGTGACTATTTAAAATCCACATAAGCCATCGAAACCCGTGGCCCATCGGAACCCTGATATTTGCCATCATAAGGAACGATATCGCCTAGCGGTTTCCAGAAGGTGACCTGCCCGATTTTCATTCCCGGAAACAGCCTGATAGGCAGTGTGCTGTGCAATTGAAAAGTGACGCAACCAAATGAACCAATATCAATCAAGTCGGCTGTTACATGAACGAATAACCCCAGTCGCGCGATGCTTGATTTGGCATGAATGATAGGAACATATTTGTTGCTGCCAATTTTCTCAACGCTGTGGGCCAATAAAAAATCGCCTTTACCCAGTGTTATTCCTTCCGGGCCGCAATCAATGACCTCATGACGATTATTCTTTTTTGGATCAATAATCTCTTCGTTATAGCGAATGAATGTATTACCCAGCGTTAAATCATAAGAGTTGGTTGTAATGCTTCCTTCAGTAAACGGAGAAATAACGATATCCCCCGTTTTGACGCAGGCTTCAATGGATTTTCCGGTCAAAATCATTTTTTAATACCCCGAGCACCCTAGGGACAAGGCAGTTTGCCCTTGGCGACAAACTGCCTGGATACGCAGTATTTTCAGCGGCGCACGCAGATAGCGACGTATTCAGAACCAAAGTATTCGTTTGGGTCCGAGGCCCCTGGGGCATCCGTTACCCATGATGGATGCTCATAAAGGTAAATCTCTTCTATGCGGAAGAAGGGTTCCAGCAGCGCTGCGGTATTGGCGGCATTGAGGAAGGTGTGGATGAGCCCCTTTTCGGGACCGGATTCAGGAATGTAAGAAACATCCTCTTCCACTTCCGTGCCCTTTTTCCAGTCTGACGCCCGCTCTGAAGAGAAGGTGACAAAGAACAAACCGCCTTTTTTGGTGGTGCGAGCGACTTCAAAGATGGTTTTCTTCACGTCCTGCAATGAAGCATGATTGATCACTGCGCGCGAAATAGTAATATCGAAGGTGTCATTTTCGAACGGCAATTCAGTCATTGGGCAGAGAACCAACTCTGCTTTTTGATGCCGTCTTACCAGCTCGGCTTGAGTGAAAGCAATGGCATTTTCAGACAGGTCACTGCCGGTGACGTCAAAACCGCGCTCATTGAAGTAAAATAAATGGCGCCCCCCGCCACAGCCTAGATCGTGGAGTTTATTTCCAGGGAGAGAGAAGCGTTGGCGTAATGCCAGAGAAGGGTTAACAATATATTTATGGTAGAAGTCTATCACTTCGTCGGCGGGGTTCATTAAAATCCATTTTGGCGATTCAAATAAACCGTGCCATGCATTGTTCTTAATTATCGTGGCAAGATCGTGGTTGTAGGCTATCTCACCGGCCAGTTCTTCCTGACTCCAGATGGGGTTTGTTATAGGCACGTTAATTCCTTTAGATATGTTGTGTTTTATTTTATTGAATGTAAAAACCCGGCCAAAACAACCAGGCTGGGCTTATTTAACATTGTATTTTTTGTTCATTTTAGAAATGGTGTTTAGATAGTCAATGATATTTTTTTTTACAATTTTAGCGAGAATAAGAATAATCAGTAAAAAGATCGGCGCGGAGAATGGCATTATTTATGTTTGTTATATTTTACAATATGTTATGCCTAATTATTAACAAAGCAAACGATTGCTTAAGTATTTATTGCAGAATTTCATCACATGGATGCATTTTCGCATGTGTCAATCCGGGTTCTGGTGGTCTAGCGGGTCTTAACGGCCTGACTGTGGTGGGGGTAAGGGCAGCGTCCTCTCGGCGGTCTTCAGCGGCCACGATAAATCTAACGGCATAATGTTTCATCCGGATGACAGTGCGTGGAAAGCCGTGGGTGAGACCTCCGTAGGGAAGGGGGCGAGTCGGCCAGTCGCAGCAAGTGGCGCTGTCGATCACCGAGGACGATCTCCAGTTTTATAACGCCAGCCTGAAAGGAAGGGGCGGCTACGCTAATCACAAATATTCAAAGCGCGCGGTAAAGAAGCGCAGTTGTTTAGGCTCGTAAATAAAACGCAGTCCACGGATATTTTCCCGCCGGTTAAACAGTTCGATGATGCCATCGGCCACCCTGTCCATATGTGCGTAAGTATATACGCGGCGCGGTATCGTCAGACGTACCGTCTCAAGTTTGGGATGGTAGTTTTCACCGGTCTCCTTATTGCGCCCCGAGGAGACAATACCGCGTTCCATGGCGCGTACTCCAGTCTCTACGTAAATGCTGGCGGCGAGGCTTTGTGCCGGCAATTGCTCCTGTTGCAGATGTGGGCAAAACCGTCGGGCATCCAGGAAAACGGCATGTCCACCCACGGGTTCAACAATGGGAATGCCGGCGGCTTTCAATTTATCGCCTAAATAACGCACTTGCTTGACGCGATGCTCAATATATTCAAACTGCATCGCCTCACGCAGACCTATGGCCATCGCTTCCATATCGCGCCCTGCCAGGCCGCCATAGGACGGCATGCCTTCATAGACGACAACCAGCTCCCGTACGGCGCCAAAAAGCTTCTCATCATTCATGCACAGAAAACCACCGATATTCACCAGGCAATCTTTTTTCCCGCTCATGGTGCAGCCGTCGGCATAGCTAAACATTTCATGAAAAATATCGGAAATCGGGGTATTTTCGTAACCGGCTTCTCTTTCTCTGATGAAGTAAGCGTTTTCAACGCAGCGGGTCGCATCGTAATAGACTTTGATGCCATGCCGTTGGGTCAGTGCGCGGACGGCGCGCATGTTACTCATCGAGACCGGTTGACCTCCGGCCATATTGACGGTGACCGCCAGGCAAACATAAGCGATGTTATTCGCCCCTTTATCCTCGATCAGCGTCTCTAGCTTGCTCAGGTCAATATCACCTTTAAACGGCAGAATGGCGCTGGCGTCATGAGCTTCGTCTCTGATGACGTCAACGAAAACCGCGCCATTTTTTTCCTGATGATAGCGGGTTGTGGTGAAGTACATATTGCCGGCGACAAACTGCCCGGGGGTAATCGCTACCTGAGAGAGCAGGTTTTCTGCGCCACGCCCCTGATGAGTGGGGACCAGATACCGGAAACCAAATAATTCTTGTACGGTACTTTCAAGATGAAAGAAATTTTCACTGCCGGCATAGGCTTCATCACCCAACATTATACCGGCCCATTGTTTGTCGCTCATGGCGTTAGTGCCGCTGTCTGTCAGCAGATCAATATAAACATCCCGTGAATTCAATAGAAATGTATTATAGCCTGCAGATATTATTTTTTTTACTCTTTCCTCTTTGGAAAGCAGTGTCAGGGTTTCAACGCTTTTAATGCGAAAAGGTTCAGCTGGGTAGGACATGATGTTCACCTTGTTAATAATACTGACGGATGTTATTAAATTCTCAAACACATTTTTAATATAAATGTTTAATGGGTTTTTTACTGTTATTGAAAGTGGTTTTTTATATTTTTTGCGCGGTGACGATACTGAAATACCCAAGGGAGGGAAATATTTCAATTTCTTTGAATCCTGCCTGGGATAACATAGCGCCAATTTCCTTCCCGGAATATTGTTGGCCTTCAGTCCAACCTAACATCATCAGACTATAGGCCGCGGCGGCTAGCGGACCTGGCTCATTGTCGTTATACAGTACTTCATGAATAACGATTCTTCCCCCTTTCGGCAGTGCGGCGAAGCTTTTTTGCGCCAGAAACTGGTTTTTTTCCGCTGGCCAATCGTGAAAAATGTTGGAGTAGAAATGCAGGTCTGCATTGGGGTAATCATGTTGCCACATATTGCCGCAATGGGTGTCGATCCGATCGCTCAAGCCATATTTCTGAATATAATCAACCGAAAGAGGGCAAATTTCCGGGAGATCAAAAATAATGCATTTAAGATTAGGCCAGTTTGCCGCCATGCTGATAGCGTGTGCGCCCGAAGCGCCGCCGATGTCGAGTGCCACGCTGTATTGAGCCAGAGAAAGCGCGGTAGGCCAAACGCTGGCTGACCCCATGCTCAGACTGTGCATCGCGTGGGTGAATTTTTCCGCCTTTTCGGTATTAAGAGTGTGAGTATCAAAAAGTTCCTGTCCTTCGTAGACTTGAGCCGTATTCTTTTTGATGGCGGCTTCCAGGTTCTTTAACGAGAAGTTTTCACTGTTTTCGTACATCATATCCCAGAAATAGCCAAAATAGTTGGGGCTTCCCTTTAACAGAAATTCTTTCGTTTCTGCAGTGAGGCTAAAGAGCCCGGCTTCGTAATCGACCAGGCTCAAGGCCCGTAACGTAGCCATAATGGCTTCCACTGGACGTTTTTTAAGGTGCGTTTCAGTGCCGATATCCTCTATGCTACAAGGGCTGAGGGAAATAAATTCAAATATGCCTAATCGGTGGGCAATGATAATTGCGGGATATGCGTATAAATTCATGGTGATATCGAGAATGCTTTGGTCATTGCAGCTGGGTGGTTTTACCAATAGATTCATATGTAATTACCTGCAAATGATTTGTAGACTGGATTTTAAAAGATTATGTCACTAGTTTGAGTTTTGCAAAAAAATAAGTCTCATTAATTAGGTGTTAATGTTTGTTACTACCTGTTAAATTGAAATTTAAACTTATTTTTATCCGGTGAGTTGTTCGGGCGAAATTGTCACTTTATAAAATCATTGCTATTCCATAGGTTATAACCTGTTATCCTGCGGATAATAGGGTACAAGAAACAAGATGTTAAAACTTTTAGCATTGATGAGGCTGATAATTTGAGTGGCAGGTATCGTGTCTGGAAAATGAATAGTTTCTGAAGCCATCTTTTTTGACGGTATATTTTCTCTGTTCGCTACGCTGACCCTACTGCTGATGACATTAACTCTGTAACGCGACTGTCAGCATGATGGCGCATTAGCATTGTAGAAATCAATATCCTGATGGGGGAGGATTAAATTGGAGGCGCTGGACAGGATGCGTGAAGAGATCCCGTTGGGCCTGAGGATTTGTGGTTGACCCTTTCCTTAGCATCCGCGATTGAAAAGGGCTTAACTGAGGCGGAATTCCGGGCCATTTGGCCCGGTAGAACGCTATCAAAACCGAGAGGCGGTATTTTCGGCCAGGAAAGCCAACAGTACTTGGGTTACCGCTTCCGGGTTTTCCTGATTGCTGATATGGCCGGCTTCAGGGATCAGCACATGTTTGCAACCGAGGATATCCGCCATTTGCTGGCCTTCTGCCGGCGGGCGCGGTTTATCCTGCTCGCCGGTGATCACCAGGGTCGCTGAGGTAATTTTTTCCAGCAGCGCCAGTTTATCGGGACGGCCGAAGATCATTTTGCCCAGCGGCACTATGCTGCTGCGCAGCAGGTTGGCGGGAAGGCTTTGCAAATGCGCAATCAATGGTTGCAACAGCGACTCGGGGACATTGTCGGAGTAAAACTGTGCGGCGATGTATTCCAGTAACGGCGAGGTGATGACGCCGGCCTGATTGACGGCGGCCAGCATGCCGAAATAACGCTGGCGCTCCTCGGGGGTTTCGTCGCCCAGATAACTGTCTATCAGCGCCAGCACTTTAACCCGTTCGGGCACCATTGCCGCCAACTCAGCGCCCCACATGCCGCCGACGGACAACCCGACGATGCCGAACTCTTTGATGCCGAGCTGATCCATCAGCGTCAGATGGTCGGCGGCGATGTCCGACAGGCTGGCGTGCGAAGCCGGCAGCTGCGGCGATTCGCCGTGCCCCCAGAGATCCGGAACGATAACGCGATAATGTTTGGCCAACGCATCGAGCTGCGGCTCCCACATATGCCGATCGAACAGGTAGCTGTGGCCAAGTAATAATGGGAAACCTGAACCGACATCCAGGTAATGAAACTGCTTATCCGTAGCTTGCATGTTATAGCGTTCCTTGTTAAACGGGATATATGGGCCTGTTTATATCATGCCGATATTCCAAATCGGCATTAATTTACCTTAAATTACCTGCGTTCAACCTTATTTTTAATTATTTATCGTTCGGAAAGCGAAGGGAGATCCCGCAGGCGGCATAATATCCTGGCCGTTTATCGCCGGCTGATTTATGCTGGCCGCCTCTGGTGAAGGAAATATTGAACATGGAGTGGTGATGAAAAGGTTTCTAAAGCTATTAATTATCTTGCTTGTTATTTTGATCTTGGCAGTGGTGTTATGGTTTTTCTTCGGGCGCGGCAACCAGGATGCGTTGTGGCAGATTGTCAGCCAACAGTGCGTGCCCAATCAGCAAGAGAATAATGATCCGTATCCTTGCTTACGTGTTGATTTAGATGAAGGTTATGTGCTGTTCAAAGACAACAAAGGTCCTTATCACGATCTGGCGATGCCAACCGAAAAGGTCAGCGGTATTGAGAGCCCAGAGCTGCAAACGGAACAAGCGCCGCCTTATTTTTCCCAGGCATGGGGAAATCGCAGCCATATATCCACAGAGATGGGAAAACCTCTAAAAGACGCCTGGTTATCGTTGGCGATAAATTCAAAATATGGCCGCTCCCAAAATCAATTGCACATTCATATCGCCTGTCTGCGTCAGGATGTATATGCCCAGCTTGAGCAACAAGCGAAAGAAATAGATCAACGCTGGCAGCCGCTGGCGGAAAAATTGGTCGGCCATCAATATTTGGCCAGAAAATTGGTCGGCGTTGATTTAACCAAAGAAGACCCTTTCAGGCTGCTGCAACAATATGTGGTGGAGCAGGGCGACAATATAGCCAATTATGGGCTGGCGCTGGCGGTGACTCCTGAAGGTGAGATGATTTTGCTGGCCAACCGTTTAAAATTGACCGACCTGAATCTGGGCTCCGCCGGAGAGATCCAGGATTACCAGTGCGCGGTTGCCGGTAATGGGTTGTAAAACCCCAATTGTTAGCCTGCCAACTTATTAAGCTGGCAGGCTATGAGGCTAATTACAGCTTTTTCAGCAGTTGCAGCAGATGTTCTTCGCTCTTTTCGGCCAGCCCGTCAATGGCCAGCTTGATGATGTCGGAACGGGTAATGCGTACCACGCCATTACGTGCCGCCTGCACAATGATTTCATCGATGGCGTCGACGTGGTTATCGGTCAGACTGACCGAAATCGCCTTGTAGGTGCGTTTACGGCCCTGGGGTTTGGCTTCGGCAACGGGGGCTATCAGGGTGTGGGAGGTGGCGCTATTGATAAACTCGTCTTCCGACATGCGGTGGGTAGGGGTGCGCTTTTTCACAGGATCACCTCTTTCACCAGGTTTTCGATTTCCGCCTGCGCCTTGGCGTTGTGCGCCTCGTGCACGGTGATCGCCTCACCCCAGGCATCGCGATAAATCTTGCGATCGCACAGGCGGTTGCTGACCAGGGTAAATTCCGGGTATTCACTCAGTACCTGCGCCGCTTCGTTGGCTTCGTTAATAAAGATATTGGTCGGGCACATGTTCAGCACGATGTAGCCTTTCACCTTCTCGTTATATTCCTGCGCGGTAGAAAACATTTCCGACAGATAACCTATGGTGTCGAGATCCATCTGCGACGGGCGCAGCGGAGAGAGGAACAGATCGGCCGCCAGCAGGCCGGAGCGCAGTTCGGCGCTGTCGCGGCCGGCGGTATCGACAATCACGTAATCGTAATGACGATCCAATTCCAGCAGGGTCTCTTTGATTTTACCCGAGGCGGCGACCACCGGGATATGCGGCAGGCCCTCCACATTCTGGCGATCGTTATACCAGGTCATGATTGATTTCTGATCGTCAGCATCGACGATGATGGCGGTTTTCCCCTGTTTGAGGATCAGATATCCGGCGATATTGACCGCCTTGGTCGATTTTCCTACGCCACCTTTTTGCGAGCCAATCAAAACAATCATGCTGCCATCTCTCAAGTTATCAAGCTGCTAACTTATTAAGCTATTTGCTTATTAAGTTAGTGCGCTTATTAGGTTGATAATTAAACAGGTTAACAAGAACAACTTGTGGACAATATGCACCAACGGTGGCCGCTTGCCAAGCCAGTATGCTGTTAACTTTGCAGCTTATTTTGCTGGTAACTTATCAAGTGGGTAAGTAGGAATGCTCTGGGAAATGGAGGAAGGGACGGTTTTTTGTTTTTTTATTAGCTTAATAAGTTGCTAGCTTAATGGCTTTTTGCGGATGCGACAGTACGCATCCGCAGCGGCGGCATTACTTTTTCAACATCGATTTCAGGTTGGCGAACGGATTATGGGTCGCTACGCCGACGTCTTTTTGCGCGTCTTCACCGGCGATCACCGTTGAGCCATATTGGTCTGCTTCGGTGTACTTGGAGTGTTCGTGGTCGTGGCAGTACAGGCACAACATTTCCCAGTTGCTGCCATCTTCCGGGTTGTTGCTGTGGTCGTGATCGATATGGTGAACCGTCAGCTCGCGCAGGTTGGAGTAAACGAATTCGCGTGAGCAGCGCCCACAGACCCACGGGAAAATTTTCAGCGCTTTTTCGCGGTAGCCGGTCTCCAGCCTTGCGTAGTTTTTGGGAATATATGCCATGGTGAGTGCCTGTAGAATGATAACGATATTACGTTCAATACTATCACAAAGCGCCGGGTTACAGCGTGCGACACATCACCGTCACTTCTTCGCCTGAAACCTGGCGTTGCTCTACCGCTTGCCAGCCCAGCTTTTGATACAGCGGCTGTTGGTCCGGCGTGTAGAGATACAGTTCGGCGATATTTTTCTGTTTGCAGTGAGTAATGCACTGGTCGATCAGGCGGCGTGCGATGCCCAGACCGCGATATTGCGGATGGGTGAAAACTTCGCCCAGCCAGAATTTGCGCTCTGGCTTATCCGCCAGATCGTAAATGACCAGGCTGGCCGTGCCGAGGATATGTTGTTGCGGTGACAGCGCCAGCAACGTCATGCCGGAATGCTGCGGTTCACAGCGTTGTTCAAAGCGTTGGCTGATTTTCTCGTGGCTGCTCCACGGCGAGAAATCACGCCACTCCTGATGCAGCAGGGTAGCCAGTTCGCCAATGCGCTGGCGGTGTGCGGAAAGTCGTTCGATACGCATGATTTAAGTTCTTGTTGCCCAGAGAATGCACAACTATAGCCGCAGTTGTCGGCTATTTAAAGGCCTCCACCGCCCAGTCGATGAACACCCGCAGCTTGGCGCTGAGATGGCGGTTAGAGGGATACACCACGTACATTTGCTCCGATGGCGGTTGCCAGTCGTGCAGCAGGCTGACCAGTTCGCCGTTGTCCAGATGCGGTTGCGCCATAAAGCGGAAGGTCTGGATGATGCCCAGGCCGGCCAGTGCGGCGGCCAGCAGCGCATTGCCTTCGTTGACGCTGACATGATAGCGGTGCTGGATGTCGATCTCTTTGCCCCGATCAACGAAGTGCAGCGGCTGGATGCGATCGTTCAGCGCATGGCGGTAGTGCGCCAACGGGTAGCCCAGTTCCAGATCACAGGGGTGTTTCGGCGTGCCGTAACGCGCCAGATAGGATGGCGTGGCGCAGGTGACCCATTCCAGCTCGAACAGGCGGCGGGCAATCAGGCTGGAATCGGCCAGCGGGCCGCTGCGGATCACGCAGTCGGCGCTGTCGTTGATCAGATCGATCAAGCGGTCGCCGACGCCCAAATCAATCTGAATCTGCGGATAACGCTCGATAAAGTCCGGCAGCGCCGGCACCAGCAGTTGGCGTGCGGTCGAGCCACCGGCATCAATGCGCAGCACGCCCTGCGGCGCGCTCTGGGATTCGGTCATGCAGCCTTCCATCTGCTCCAGTTCCGCCAGCCACTTAACCGTGCGCTGGTAATAACACTCGCCCTCAGGGGTAACAGACACGCTACGGGTGGTGCGCTGGAACAGCTTGGTCTGCAGGTGATCTTCCAGATTCTGGATCAGCTTGGTGACGGTGGCCTTGGGCATCCGCAGCGAGTCTGCCGCGCGGGTGAATCCGCCGGTTTCCACCACGCGGTTAAACACCCGGATGGCGAGTAAATGATGATCCATAACGCTCTCAGTGCAAAACCCCGGTCGGAGGACCGGGGTGTTTCTGTGGATAGACAATGATTATGACTGTTTAGCGCCAATCATGCCGGAACGCAAGGTCAAGCCGAACACCAGCGCGGCGGAAAGGGTGAGAGCGCCGCCGAACAGCATGGCGCTGCTGACGCCCTGCCAGTCGACCACTTCCCCGCCCAGCAGCGCGCCTGAGGCCAGCGCAATCTGGATCACGCAGACCAGCAGCGCCTGGCCGGCCTCCGGCGCCTGTGGCACTGCGGCAAACATCCAGTTGGTGGCGCAAACCGGCACGGCGCCGAACGCTAACCCCCAAACCATCACCATCAGCGTGGCACCGGCAATGCCGCTGAGGAACGGCGAAACGATCAGGATGGCGGCCAGCATGGCGGCGATCAGGATAAAGGTGGCGCGCAGGCTGCGCTCCGCCAAGCGTTCGCCGAGGAAGGTGCCGAGCAGGCCGATGGCGCCGTAGGCCAGAAGTTGCAATGAAATCGCCGACGGACTAAGGACAAACACCTGTTGCAGCAGCGGTTTCAGGTAGGTGTAGGCGGCAAAATGGCCGATAAACAGCAAAACGATGGCAATCAACCCGGTACGCGCCATCGGCAAACGCAGCGGCAGCAGCAGATCGCGCGGTGTGACCGGCCGGGTGGGCGGCACCGACGTCAGCAAGCGCAGCTGCGCCAACAGCACACCCACCGCCAGCACCGCGCTGCCAAAGAAAGCGGCGCGCCAGCCGAACAGGTCGCCAATCAGCGCGCCCGCGGGCACGCCACATACCGCACCGACTGAAATACCGCTCAGGATCAGCGCGGTGGCGCGGCCCTGGCTGGCTTCCGGCACCAGATGGCGGCCGTAGTTGGCGGCGAAGGCCCAGAAACCGCCGACGCAGACACCCAGCAGCACGCGACCGAGCAGCATCATCGGGAAGTTAACCGCCAGCGCCGAAACCAGATTGGACACCACCAGCAACAAACTCAACGCCAGCATCAGCAGGCGACGATCGAGCCTGCCGGCCGCCAGACTCAGCGCGGGCGCGGCTATCGCCGCCACGATGCCGGGCACGGTAACCATCAGGCCGGCCTTGCCGGTGCTGACGTCCAGCGACGGCGCGATATTGGTCAGCAGGCCGATCGGCAGAAACTCGGTGGTGACCATCACAAAGCAGGCGACCGTCAGTGAGAAAATCGCCAGCCAGGGTGATGATGCAGGTTTATCTTTATTATTCAGCATAGTACCGCTCGTCTCAGGTGAGTACGTACGCCGCGCAGTAAGGCGCGGAGTGACAGAGATCACAATTTACGCAGGCCTTGGCGACGGATAAATCCGTTTACCGTAGTTACACTGTTTCTGAGGAGGAATAATCACGCGAAGCAAGCAAAGCGGCGGGTTGCGGCAGAACGGCAGGTTAAAGGCTCAATGGGCATAAGCTTATGCGGCGGGCGCAGCAGACTGCGCCCAGAGGCATCACAACCCCGGCGCTTTCCACATTGAGGTGGTCAGGCCGTGGTCCACCAGCGTGAGCTGATCGGCATAGATCTGCCGCCAGGTGTCCTTTTGCTGTTGATAGAGTTCATGATTGGCGCTATCCGGCTGATATTCACGCTCCCAGCGCACCAGTTTTTCACCGGTGGCCGCCAGCGACTCATACAACCCGGCGCCGACGCCGGCGGCAATCGCGCAGCCCAGCGCGGTGGCTTCTTTCACCACCGGCACGCGAACGGTCAGGCCGGTGACATCGCTCAGGATCTGGCTCCACAATTTGCCCTTCGAACCGCCGCCGGCGAACACCAGCGAGTGCGCCTGCACGCCCGAGAAGCTGGCGATCTGCTCCAGATTGCAGGCGGAGACAATGGCGGCGTTCTCTTCCAGCGCACGGAACAGGGTTTGCTTATTGCAGCGTTCCGGGTCGAGCGACATATTGATAAACGACGGCGCGGCGTGATACCAGGTTTTGAAGTGCATGGCGTCGGAAAATATCGGCATCACCCCGTAGGCACCCGGCGGCACCCGCGCCGCCATCTCTTCCAACAGGCTGTAAGCATCTACACCCAGCCGTTCCGCCATCAGCTTTTCCTCGGCACAGAAGGCGTCGCGGAACCAGCGCATGGTCAACCCAGTGAAGAAGCTGATGGATTCCGCCTGTGCCATACCGGGGATCACGTGCGGGTTAATGCGGATGTTCATGTCCGGATCGGTGGCCGGTTCCGGCAGGTTGACGATTTGCTGCCAGAAGGTGCCGCCCAATACCGCCGTTTGCCCGGCATGCACCACCCCCAGCCCCAGGCTGCCCAGTTGAACGTCGCCGCCGCCCATCACCACCGGCGTGCCACGCAGCAGGCCACTTTGCTCTGCCGCCGCTGCGGTAACCTGCCCCAGCAGGTTGCCGGTCTCTTTCACCGGCGACAGAATATCGGCGCGTAGCCCGGCCATATCGAGCAGCGCCGGTCGCCAGTCGCGGCTGACCAAATCCAGCATGCCGGTAGTGCCTGCATTGGAAGGATCCACCGCCAGTTCGCCGCTCAGCATATTCGCCAGCCAGTCGCTGATCATGGTCAGCGTCGCCGCCTGCCGATAGATGTCCGGCCGGTGGTGGGCCAGCCACAGCAGGCGCGGCATGGCGCTTAACGCCAGCGTTTGGCCGGAATATTGGTACACCTCGCTTTCGAAATGATGGTTATGCAGCTCTTTGAGCTCGCTGACTTCATGGCTGGCACGCGCATCCACATTGGCGCAGGCCCAAATCGGTACGCCGTTACGATCGTACAGCACTATGCCTTCGCGCATTGAGCAGCAGGCTACCGAGCGGATAGCCTGGCCAGTCAGGCCTGCGTTTTGCAACGCCTGCCGGATGCACTGGCAGGTCAATTGCCAGTTGTGGGTTAAATCAAACTCCATTGAGCCGGGTACCCCAGACACCGCCAGATGCCGCCACTCAGCCTGGCCCTGCGCGATCTGATTGCCCGCCAGATCGAAGATTACCGCGCGAACGCTGCCGGTGCCTGCATCCAGCGCCATCAAATAGTTATCCATAGTTCACACTCTCTGGGGTTGGGATCTTAACTATAGATGCCGGGTTCGCGCCTTCGCGTGAGCAAAACCTGGGGGCGGCGGGATTTGTGAGCTGTGCTGCAAAATTGCCGCCGCGCAGGGTAAATCAGAGGGAATAAACCTATGGTTTGAAAGAACAGTGATTTCAAGGTTAAACAAGGAGCCGCCATGCACGTCACTTTGGTCGAAATTAACGTTAAGCAGGACAAAATCGACGAGTTTATTGAAGTTTTCCGCGCCAACCATCTGGGGGCGATCGAAGAGCCGGGTAACCTGCGCTTTGACGTGCTGCAGGATGAAAACATCCCGACGCGGTTTTATATCTATGAAGCCTATAAGGATGAGCAGGCGGTTGCCGCCCATAAAAAGACCCCGCACTATCTGCAATGCGTGGAAAAACTGGAGGCGCTGATGACCGGCCCGCGCAAGAAAACCACCTTTATCGGCTTGATGCCGGCTTAGTGAGCGGCATCAGGGTAATTTTGTTCAATACTTTGCCGCCCCTGGGCGGCAATCTGGCATCTGTGAAATTTTTCTCAGGTGCTAGTAATCATGAATATTTACTTTTCCATGGCCGCTTTTGCGTTGGCCGCTTCCATCACCCCTGGTCCGGTCAATATCCTTGCCCTGAGCGCCGGGGCGCAATTCGGTTTTAACGCTACCCTGCGGCATGTGCTTGGCGCCACGTTGGGGTTTACCCTGTTACTGATCCTGATTGGTCTGGGATTGCACCAACTGCTGACCCAGTGGCCGGTGCTGACGAAGATCATCCAGTGGGGGGGCGTCGCATTCTTGCTGTTTATGGCTTATCAACTGGCCTTTGATGACGGGCGGCTGGGCAACGACCAGCAGCGTCAGGCGCCGTCATTCTGGTACGGCGCGCTAATGCAGTGGTTGAATCCCAAAGCCTGGCTGGCGTCGGTGGCCAGCCTGGGGGCGTTTGTCGCCGACGGTGACCGGCTGCTGCTGTGGCAGTTCGCGGTGATTTATGGCGTTATCTGTTACGCCTCGGTGGCCTGCTGGGCCTACGCCGGCGCGATGCTGACCGGTTTGTTGCAGCGAGCCCGCAACGTGCAGCGTTTTAATCGGCTGATGGCGCTGCTGTTGGCGGCCAGCGCCTGTTATCTGTTGGCCGACGGTGCTTAACGCGGGTTTTGATACTGGCCGGGGGTAGCGGCCAGCAACTGTTTGAACGTGCGCTGGAAGTGCGCCTGATCGGCAAAGCCACTTTCGCTGGCGACTGCGGCGATAGGGTAGCCGCGTTTTAGCAATCGGTGGCCGAACTGGATACGGCGATTCACCAGATAGGCGTGCGGCGTCATGCCGTAATGCTGCTTGAAGGCGCGGATCAGGTAGGAGGGCGACAGCGCCGCCGCCTGGCAGATCGCCTCCAGCGTCAGCGGTTGGGTACAATGTTGGCTGATAAAGGCGGCCGCGGCTTCCAGTCTGGGGTGGGCGACAATGGCGGAGGGGTGCGCTTCGCCCAACCGGATTTGCAGATCGGTAAAATATTCCACCAGGGCAATGTGTTTTTCCAGATTGCCGCATTGCGGGTCAGTCAAGAGTCCATAAAGCCGGTTCAGGCCGCTGAACAGCTGCGGATCGCGGCTGAGCACTTCTTTGAATGGGATAAAATCGCCGTCGCCGCCGGCTATCTCCCGTTGCAGCTCACCCAGCCAGGCGGTATCGATATAAAACATGATGTATGACCAACTCTGGTCGCCGATCGGGTTGCAGGCGTGGGCCTGCTGCGGGTTGATAATCACCACGTCGCCGGCGCTGACCTGCCACTGCCGGCGGCCGTTAATATAAATGCTGGTGCCGTCGGTGATGGTGCCAATGGAAAAGATTTCATGGCTGTGCAGGGCATAACAGACCTTGCGGCCATCCGCGATGGCGCGGGCCTCCACAAAGGGCAACTGCGGGTCGCGCCAGAACTGCGGTGCATTAGCGGTCATTGGTTTTCCTTTTGGGTGCGAGGAGGCTAGCTTGTTATAGCGTAAAACGTGTGAAGGAGGGAATACGGATGATGATTTTTAATGTGTTCGGCCGCCTGATGGGCGTTAAAAGGGGGGAGGGAGAGTGGCTACTGTTCCGCGTGACGCTGCCGGAGCGCAAATATGTGCGCAGTTACGATATCGTGCTGCCGGAGGAGTTGACCGAGGCCGATATTGCCGGCTATCTGGGGGATATTTATCATGAAGCGGCGACCGAAAGGTACCCCGACGTTTTCAAAATAGAATAAGGCCCCGGCAGAATGACCGGGGCGCAGATTAATCTTCTTCGTTGCGGGCCATCAGCTGGCGCTGGTGTTCTTCGCTGGCCGCCTGGATTTCTTCCAGTACTGAACCGACATCGGCGCGCTTGCTGCTTTCCACGAACTTCCCGGTCAGCACGCTTTCCGGCGTCAGATTGCCTTCCTGATACAGCGCCCAGATCTCTTTGGCGTATTTACTGTTGAGCAGTTCCGGCGCGTATTGACCGTAAAAATTCGACATATTGTTGATATCGCGCTCGAACATGCTTTTTGCGTGATTATTGGCGGCGGCGTCCACCACCTGCGGCAGATCGATAATCACCGGCCCATTTTTGTCCATCAGCACGTTGAACTCCGACAGATCGCCATGCACCAGCCCGGCGCACAGCATACGCACCGCGTAGTTCATCATCACCGCGTGATCGGCCAACGCCTGTTCCTGCGTCAGGCTTACATCGCTCAGGCGCGGCGCAACCAGGCCTTCTTCGTCGGTAATCAGCTCCATCAACAGCACGCCATCCAGGCAAATATCCGGCTGAGGCACGCGCACGCCCGCTTTGGCGAGCAGGTACAGCGCATCGACCTCGGTGTTTTGCCAGGCTTCTTCCTGCTGCTGGCGGCCGAATTTGGAGCCTTTGCTCATGGCGCGGGCATCGCGGCTGTTACGCACTTTACGGCCTTCCTGATAATTGACGGCCTGCTTGAAGTTACGTTTGTCTGCTTCTTTGTAGACTTTGGCGCAGCGGATCTCTTCGCCGCAACGCACGATAAAGACGTCGGCTTCTTTGCCACTCTTTAAACGGCGGATGACGTCGTCGATTAAACCATCATCTACCAATGGCTGGAGTCGTTTTGGAATTTTCATGCAGCCTTGTACCCTATTTAGGCTCCTGTGTGAATGGTTTGCTTAGGTGATACCGCAATTTAGACCTGAAAGGCAAAAATTAGTTTTGCCGCCGGGGTGACTCATCGCCGCGACGGCGGTCTTGCTACAGGTTTTCGGCCAGCACCCAGACGCTGACGCTGCCGCCGTTTACCGGGAAAGTGGCGTTCCCCCGATCGTCGGTGGTGACTTCATCCTGACGGTTGCCGAGCAGGTCGCGCCAGGTTTTATGCGCCAACTCCGCGCCCAGAGAAACCGCTTTGCCGTTTTCGGCGCCATTGGTGAGCACCACTACGCAGCCGGGGGTATCAGCGGTGCCGCTGCGGCTGAAGGCCACACAGTTTCTATCGTTAAAATAATCGGTTTGCACGCCGTTGGCAAAGCGTTGACGCGCCTGGATCAATTTTTCCAGCTCGGGGATCACCGGCATATCGATCTGGTATTCATTGCCGTCGCCGCCTTTGTCTTTATAACTGGCACCGTACAGGTCAGGATAAAACACGCAGGGCACACCCTGTTCGCGCAGCAGGATCAGGGCGTAGGCCAGCGGTTTAAACCAAGGCTCGACCGGGGCTTCCAGCGACTGCAGCGGCTGCGTATCGTGGTTGGCGACCAGCGTGACCGAGTGTGCCGGATCGGCGGCAGTCAGGGTATCGGTAAAAATCTGCGCCATGTCGAATCCGTCGCCCTGCTTCGAGGCCTGATGAAACTTCAGGTGCAACGCCACGTCGAACAGCATCACTTTGCCGTCCACCAGGTCAATATACTGCCGTAACGCCGCCAGATCGTGTGACCAGTATTCCGCGACGATAAACAGATCGCGCTGTGCGGCATCGCGCACATGGTCCGCCCATTCCTTAAAGAACCAGGCTGGAATGTGTTTGGCGGCATCGAGCCGGAACCCGTCGCACGGCAGGGTTTCCATCAGCCAGCGCGCCCAGAACTTCAGCTCTTCCGCCACCGCCGTGTTGCGAAACTCCACGTCGGCGCCCATCAGGTAATCGTAATTGCCTTTCTCGCCGCCGACCTGATCGTTCCAGCCGTCGTCGCCGTAGTCATTGTCGATTTTGAACACGCCTTTTTCATCCGGCTGTTCAATGTAATCGACCCCGCCAAAACATTTATAATCCCAAATAAATTGGGAGTGGGTACCCTGGCGGCCGGGGAAAGTAAAACGCGTATAAGCCAGCGCGTCGAAACCCTGATCGTGGATATTGTTGCGGTTGTTGACGTCCGCTCGGTACACGTGGACCTGTTCTTTCTCGTCGGCGCCGAGCTTATGGTTGAACACCACGTCGTAAATCACCCGCACGCCGTTGTCGCGCAGCGTGGCGGCGGCATGGGTCAGCGCCTCTTTATCACCGTATTTGGTGGCGCGGCTGCCTTTTTGATCGAACTCGCCCAGATCGAACAGATCATAACTGTCGTAACCCACCGAATAACCGCCGGAAGCGCCCTTATAGGCGGGAGGTAGCCACAGATCGGTGATGCCCAGTCCGGCAATGTGCGGTGCGCGTTCCGCGGCTTCCTGCCATAGCTTACCCCCATCGGGGTAATACCAATGAAAAAATTGCAGCAGCGTGGTTTTTTTCGTCATGAACCAGCATCCCGGTTAGCCAGAAAGAGGTGAGGGATTGGCCTTGTTCCCGCCATATCCTCTTTTAGCATGGGCTATTTTTGGCAAAAGGGAAAATTCAATGCAGGCAGCCGCGAGCGGCCGCCTGGAGTGCGGGTTAACGTTGGCCGGCGTAATGTGGTGAGCGTGGGCCATAGAGAATGGCGCCGTTGCTGCCGGTGGCCGACAGCAGGCGGGTATTGGCGATGGCGCCGATATCGAAGCCTTTGTCGCTGATGGTATCGACGATTTGCGCCACGGCAGCGCTAATGACCATACCCAGCAAACCGCCGCTGGAGTTGTTGTTGTTTTCATTGCTGGATGCGCTGGCGACGCCGGCCCACAGTTGCTTGCCGCTGCGCAGATCAACCAGTTTCGCATTGACGGTCACGCGCGTCTCGCTGTTGAGCACCATATAGCTGGTTCCATATTGCGTGACATCGAGATAAAGCACCGCGTCGGCGCCAAAAATGCTATGCAGTTTTTGGATACTGACCGCGCGGATATCGTTGGCGTTAGTCAGGCCATTTTGCTGGAAGGTTTCTTCAACCACCGCGACCGGGAACACATAGTAGCCTGCTTCGGCCAAAGGCAGCGTGGTGGTAGAAAGCACGCTATGGCTGGCTTTGACATCCGGCGAATGGTTAACCGGTGGCAGCACCAGGATCGATTTGGGTTTGCTTTCATGGAATGCGGCGTAATCGTAAGGCGCCTGTTTGGCGCAGCCGGTTAGCAGCAGCGTGGCAATCACGCTGAATAAGCCTAATGCACGCTTCATTTAAAACTCCCCTTATCTTTGCTCAGCAAGAAATTCATAAACGGCGCTGACTCAGGGAACAGCGATTTTTCCGTGTTGAACTCAGCCAATGCCTGGCCGGTATTGCCGGTTTTGCTGTAGAGCAGACCGAGCTGCGCATGCAGGCCCGGCGGTACGGCTTTATCCTTGGCGCGGGATTTTTCGATGAGGGTTTTCAGCGTGGCGATCTGCTGCTCAGGGCTTTCCCCATCTTGCTGATAATATTGATAAAGAGAAGTTTGATACCCATCCCAATTGTAGATCGTTTTTGGCGCGGCACAGCCGGCCAGCAGGGTGGCTGCGAACAGCACCCCGCCCATTTTTTTAGTTATCATAATGCTGCTTCTATTCCGTTAGTTAGCAGGGCGCCATGCGCCACTTTCGATCCCGGCAACCAGATTGTTTACCGCCTCGCGTACCGCGAGATCCAACACTTTGCCGTTCAGGGTAGAATCGTAGCTGGCGGTGCCGCCAAAGCCGATGATTTCACGGTTGGACAACTCGTATTCGCCTGCGCCCTGGCTGGAATACACCACTTCCGAGGTTTGGACGTTAACCACATTCAGGTTGACCTTGGCGTAAGCCACCTGCGATTTACCTCGTCCAAGAATGCCCCACAGCTGATGATCGCCGACTTCCTTGCGGCCAAATTCAGTCACATCACCGGTAATCACGTAGTTGGCGCCTTTGAGCGTTTGCGCTTTACCCTTAATGCCGGCTTCGGTTTTCAGCTCATCCATATTGGCGCGGTCCAGCACGTTGAAGCGGCCAGTTTGCTGCAGATGGGTGATCAGGATGGTTTTGGACTGGTTGCCCAAGCGATCGACACCGTCAGAGAAAATGCCGTTCATGTAGCTGGAGCGGTTATCAAATTTGCCGACGGCGATGGGGCTGCGCTGGCCTTGATAGGTGGTGTTGTAGGAAGCCACTTTTGGCACTTCCAAAGAGCGGGAGGATTCCGTTGCACACCCTGCCAGCAAACTGGCGGCAAGCGTTACGGAACAAAGAGTGAAGGTCGTTTTCATTGGAAATAATCTCTCCATGATTATAAAACGGCGACAGGTTGATGCACCCTGCGCCAACCGTTCAAATAGGCGCGAAAACAGGCGACAACCCTTGAACGGCGTAATCCTGCCATGGATAAGCGGCAAAACACAACCTGTTAGCGTCGCAATGTGGCGTATTTGATGGAGAGTAAATCATTTAAATACAAAGGATTGATCGTGGATATAGATCATTTTGCGTTTTTCGGCTTTCTTGAGGTGCTTTTATGCCGAATGATTATTTGTATGACTTTAATTTTCTGGTTTTTTATTTTTATGATTTTTTATAAGTGAGATGTTAACTCTGTGCGCGGCGGCATTTGATCTATAGATACCGGCTGCGCACATTGTTCGATTAACCCATTTTTATTCGCCTGCCACCCTATTTGAATATCAGTGTTTTCCACCCTGACGCAGGGCTTCTTCACCGCCAATAAAGCAGTCTTCGTCCAGCGTCAGGCTGGCGATTTTATGCACCGGTCCGCGCATGCGGACGTGAAAATCCCCGCTGAAGCTAATCTGCAACTGGCCGCCCGGCATCTGAACGCTGACGTTGTCATCGACCCGATTCAGCTTGCGCATGACGCTGGCGGCCGCGCAGCTGCTGCTGCCGGAAGCCAGGGTAAAACCGGCGCCACGTTCCCAAATGCCGATGCGCAGCGTCTGGCGATCTATCACTTCCACTAGTTGCACGTTGGTCCGTTTGGGAAACAGCGGGTGATTTTCTATCTGTGGCCCCAACCGGTGGACCTGCGCCAGATCAAGCCGAGTCACCGGCACCACGCAGTGCGGGTTACCCATCGATACCAGCGATACGCTGAGGGTTTCCTCCGCCAGCGCCAGCGGATAGTTGAGCGCCTCGGGCAAGTCGATAAGCGCCGGCAGCGCTGCCGGATTGAAATTGGCACGCCCCATATCCACGCGGACCTGGTGTTTATCTTCATCGACCCGGCACTGCACGTCGCCACCGGCGGTGTGTACCAGAAACGGCAGGTGGCCGACGCGGCCGATATCAAACAGGTAACGGGCATAAATGCGCAGGCCGTTACCGCTTTTCTCGGCCTCCGAACCGTCGGGGTTAATGATGCGCAGCGTGGGATTGATATTGTCGCCGCTGTCGATCAGCAAGCCGTCTGAACCTATGCCGTAATGGGGATGACACAGTATGCGGATTTGCTCGTTGCTCAGCCGCGCAGCGACCGAATGGTGGCACACCAGGTAATCATTACCCAGCCCGTGATATTTATGAAACAGCAGAGGAGTCATGGCGTTTGTCAGGTTCGCTGTAAGAGGAAACCACAGCTTACAACAGATTTTTGGCGGGGGAATAAAACAAAAGGCGGCACAAGCCGCCTCTTTGCTCAACTGCTGATTCAGCAATTAATTGTAGATGATCGCAGTACCGTGCAGCTTGTTGTCGCCGGCGGTTGAGATGATCTGGAAGGATTTGGCGCCGGCTTCATCCGCTTTGGCAGCCAGTTTGTTTTCCAGGCTGGTCAGGTCGGAAGCCCCGCTGACGGTGATCACGCCGGTTTTTTGCAGGTCTGCCGGTTGAGTATTAACCAGTTCGGCGGCGAAGCTACCGAAAGAAACGGAAGCCAGTGCGAGAGCGGCGAGGGTCATTTTCAGGTTTTTCATGGTCTTATTTCCTATCTCTATTCTGTACGATGTTTGTTTGGTAAGGTCGTTAAATTGATTAACGATCGATAATTTAATGTTAAACGCCGGTTCGGCGTATTGCAACTATTTTTTTAATGTTCGTTAATTAATTTTATTTTCATCGTCGTCTCCGGGGGCGTAAATTGCTGTCATCGGCCCTGTAGATAACGATTAACTTATTGTTATTGATAGATTACTGCGGTGCCGTGCAATTGGTTATCGCCACCGGCGCCAATGATACGGAATGATTTCGCACCGGCTGCGTCCGCTTTTTCCGCCAAACTGGCTTCCAGTGAGGTAATATCGGAAGCGCCGCTGACGGTGATCACACCGGATTTTTGCTGATCTGTCGGTTGGCTGTTAACCAGATCGGCAGCGAAGCTCCCGAAGGAAGCAGAAGCCAGAGCGAGAGCAGCAAGAGTAATTTTTAAGTTTTTCATAATATTAGTTCCTATCCGAGAAGCATGAATTGGGTTTTCAATGTCTGTCGTCAAGATTACTTAACGATCGATAACTAAATGTTAATCCCTTCTCGACGGGAGCGCAATATTTTTTTATAATGATCGTTAATTTAATTGTGAAGCCCTGCTGCGGGGCGGGATAAGAGAGGGTCTATGAGTATCAATGAAGAAGTCTGCGCCAAAAAAACGCGTGGCAGACCGAAGCAGTTTGATCGCGACCGTGCGTTGGAAAGCGCACTCGATCTGTTCTGGCGGCACGGTTATGAGTCAACGTCGCTGGCCGATCTGGTCGAGGTGACCGGTGCCAAGGCGCCAACGCTGTACGCCGAGTTCGGCAACAAGGAAGGGCTGTTCCGCGCTGCGGTGGAACGTTACCTGCAAAAATACACCACCTGCACCAACCAACTGTTGGAGCAGGACCTGCCGATTGCGGAAATCGTAGAAGCTTACGTCCGCTCTTCAGCGCAGGTGTTTACCGATCCGGACACGCCGTCCGGTTGCTTTATGGTGTGTGCGTCCGCCGCGCTGTCATCTTCTTCTGACGAAGTCGCCATGATGCTGCGTAAAAAACACCATTCGCAGGAAACCAGCCTGAAGGCCTGTTTCGACCGTAAAGTGCAGCAGGGCGAGTTGCTGGCAAAAACCGACACCGGGTTACTGGCGAAGTACATTATTTGCACCATTGAAGGCATGTCGGTGCAGGCGCGTGAAGGGGCAAGCCGCGAGGAGTTGTTCCGTCTGCTGGATGCGCTGATGCTGGTTTGGCCGCGTCTCAGCCAGGTGGGGAATAAGGTCTAGGGAAGGCGTCAGGATAAGGCCGCATCGCTGCGGCCTTGATCTGAATTACTGGTTAACCGGGATCACCGCGCCTTTGTATTTTTCGCGGATAAAGTCCTGAATTTCCTTGGAGTGCAGCACTTTTACCAAGGCCACAATCTCCGGCTTGTTCACGTCGGCCTTATGCACGGTGATGATGTTGGCATACGGGTTATTTTCACCGCTTTCGATAGCGATCGGATCCTTCGTCGGGTTCAGCCCGGCGTCAATGGCGTAGTTGGCGTTAATCACTACCGCGTCGCCCTCATCATTGTTGTACATCTGCGGCAGCAGCGCGCCTTCAACGTTAGCCAGGAATTTCAGGTGTTTCGGGTTTTCCACCACGTCGGTGATGCGCGCATCCACCTTGCTCACGCCCGGCTTCAGCTTAATCACGCCTTCTTTCTCAAAGATGGACAGAATGCGGCCTTCTTCCGCCACTGCGTCACGCATGATGATTTTGCCGTTGTCAGGCAGATCTTTCAGGCTTTTATACTTCTTGGAATAAATACCGATCGGTTCGATATGGATGGCACCGGCGCTGACGAAGTCATAGGTCTTATCGCCGGCATGATCCTTCAATACCGAATTCAGGTAGGGCACGTGCTGGAAATAGTTGGCGTCAATATCGTGGCTGGCCAGCGCCGTGTTCGGCAGAATGTAATCCTGGAAAGGCTTGATCACCAGATCGATGCCTTCCTTTGCCAGAATCGGTTTGGCCTGCTCGAGGATCTCGGCATGGGGTACGTTGGACGCGCCGACCACCAGCTTGGTTTCCGCCGCCGCACCAAAGGACGCCAACGCGGTCAGAGAGGCGAAGGCCAGCATCATTATTTGCTTTTTCATCATCATTATTCCTGAGTTATTTATCGTTTATCGAGCGTTGTTGTAATGGTGTCGCCAATGAACTGGATAACGAAAACGATCAATAAAATCGTCAGCGTCGCCACCAGCGTCACGTCACCGTGGTTGCGTTGAAACCCTTCCAGATAGGCCAGGTTACCCAGCCCGCCGGCACCTATCACCCCGGCCATCGCGGTGTAGCTCACCAGTGCGATCAGGGTGACGGTAATGCCGGAAACCAGCGCCGGAGAAGACTCCGGCAGCAGCACGCGGAAGATGATGGTGCCGGTTTTGGCGCCCATGGAGCGCGCCGCTTCAATCACGCCTTTGTCCACCTCGCGCAGGCCAATCTCCACCAACCGGGCATAGAAAGGCGCAGCGCCGACAATCAGCGCCGGCAGGGCGGCGTCGGCCCCCAAAATAGTGCCGATCAGCGCCTTGGTGAACGGGATCAGCAGCACAATCAGAATGATGAAGGGGATGGAGCGGAACACGTTGACCAGTACCGAAATCAGCGAATAGACCGCGCGGTTCTGCAACAGCTGGCCCCGGGAGGTCAGAAACAGGATCACTCCCAACAATATGCCGAGCACCAGCGTTGCCAGCCCGGCGATGCCGGTCATATACAGGGTTTCCCAGGTGGCGTTCAGCAACTGATCAATACGCAGGTGAGGGAACAGTGACTCAATCATGTTTGATGACCTCAACGGCGATATCTCGTTCTTTCAATAATTTCAGCATGTTGTCGATTTGCAGGTCGTTGCCTTCCGCGTGGATATACAGCTCGCCGAACGACCCGTTAAGGGTGTGGCTGATTTTGCCGTGCAGAATGTTGATGGTCACCCGGTAGCGCTGGATCACATCGGAAATCACCGCCTGATGGGTTTGCATGCCGACAAAGGTCAGCTTGAAAATGGCCCCAGGCAGATGTTGAGCCAGCAACGGATTGAAGTTCTCTTCGGTTTCCTGATACTGCGAAACCTGTTTAACGAACTGCCGGGTAATCGGCTGCTGCGGCTGGGTAAAGACATCGATCACCGGGCCTTCCTCGACGATGCGCCCGTTTTCCATCACCGCCACGCGGTGGCAGATTTTGCGTACCACGTGCATTTCATGGGTGATCAGCACAATGGTCAGGTTCAGCTTACGGTTGATATCCAGCAGCAGCTCGAGAATCGAATCGGTGGTTTGGGGATCGAGCGCCGAGGTGGCTTCATCGCACAACAGCACGCCAGGGTTGTTGGCCAAAGCGCGGGCAATGCCGACGCGCTGTTTCTGCCCGCCGCTGAGCTGCGAAGGATAGGCATCCTCGCGGCCCTGCAGACCAACCAGCGCGACCAGTTCCGCCACCCGCTGCTTGATTTGCGCCTTGGGCACGCCGGCGATTTGCATGGAGAAGGCGATATTTTGGCTGACGGTGCGTGACCACAGCAGGTTGAAGTGTTGAAACACCATGCTGATTTTCAACCGCGCCTGGCGCAGTTGGTTGCCTTTGGCGCGGGCGATATCGAAACCATCGACTTCAATACTGCCGCTGGTGGGGGTTTCCAACCCGTTAAGCAGGCGGATCAGGGTGCTTTTACCGGCACCGCTGTAGCCGATGATGCCGTAGATTTGCCCGGCCTCCACGGCCAGGTTGACATCATCAACCGCGACAACGCGGCCCTGCGCGTTGTCAAAAGTTTTGCAAACGTTCGAAAGAACGATCATAGAGCAGCCAATCCTTATTAATACATCACAGTATTCCGCCCGGAGCGAGTCACGCCGGACAGGGGGCGGCTTCTGGGGGCAAAAGGCAGGCGGAACCTCTGTTTCTGGTGAATACGGGCCAATCCTACCGGGGGTTTATAGTGACAGGAAGAATGTAAAATCTATTAGTTATTCTGATTTGGTATATCAAATCATGAGAGGAAGTGATGGCAAAAAATCGACCAAGGTAAACCTTGGCCGATTTGTTTTATTTAACGCTTGTCGAGCTTCATATGAAGCAGCGGGAAGGGATTGCCCTGGCCGTCGAGCGCGGAACGGCCGGTGATCTCAAAACCGTAGTGGCGGTAAAATCCGCTGGCCTGCGAGTTTTGCTCATTAACGTCCAGCAACAGCTCATCGTGCAGCGTTTCAGCATGCGCCAGCAGCGTTTTGCCGACCCCTTTGCCGCGCTGTTCCGCATCGATAAACAGCATTTCCACCTTGTTGCCGCTCAGCCCGATAAAACCGCAAGGGTGACCGGGGCGATCTTCCGCCACCCAAACGTCGACCGCCGGCAGGTAATCGTGCAACACCAGCGGGAACAGTTGGGCAATGTTATCTTCGGTCAGAAAGTGGTGGGTGGCGCGCACCGAACGCTGCCAAATATCTGCCAGTTGCGCGTTGTCTTCCGCCGCGCGTGCTCTGAGGGTAATCATCGAAGTCTCTGCTATCTAAGTTGAAGAAAAACAAAAATTAGATAGAGGTTTTGTGGGGTTAATGCCGAATTAACGTGGGTTAACGCCCTGCAAAAACGCCTCTGCAGTGAGTCGGACAGAAAATGTAATTCAGTGCGGTGTCCGTTTCAACCGCCGCGTTGCACATTTATGCGCGCCCCCACAGTCTGGCGACGGTCAGGGCGATAAAGGCTTCCAGCTTGGGCGATTGCCGCCGTTCGGGCAGATAGACCAGATGCATCGGCCGCGGCAGCGGCGAATAGTCCGGCAGCACGCGCACCAGTCGGCCGGCGGCGATATCTTCATCCAGCAGCATGGCGGCATGCAACGCAATGCCGAAACCGGCCAGCGCCGCACGGCGCACCCCTTCGCCTGAGTCCATGCGCAGCCGTGGCCTGACCGGCACGCTGATTTCCCCCTGCGCGCCTTGCAGCCGCCAAAAATGATTGCCGTCCCACTGACTAAAGCCAAAGCAGTTGTGCTCGCGGAGCTGTTCCGGCCGCATTGGGGCGCCATGCTGCGCCAGATAACCGGGAGAGGCCGCCAGCGTCATGCGGTAATCGGGCAGGGCACGTGCCACCAGGCCGTCATCCGCGACAGGCCCGATGCGAAACGCGGCTTCGTATCTTTCCTCAATCAAATCCACCTTGCGGTCCGACAGCACCACCTCCGCTTCTACGTCCGGGTGTTGTTGCAGGAACTCGGTGAGGATCGGCGTCAAAACGCGGTTACCGAAGGTGACCGGCGCGCTGATGCGCAACAGCCCGCTGGGCGAGCTTAACAGCGCCCTTGCGCTGGCTTCGGCGGCGTCGGCATCGGCCAGCAGGCGGCGGCAGCGTTCATAGAAGACCCGACCGGCCTCGGTCAACCCTTGCCTGCGGGTGGTGCGGTTCAGCAACGGCGCGTTCAGCCGCTGTTCCAGATAGCGAATATGCTTGCCGACCATCGTGGGGGAAATCGCCATCTCGTCGGCAGCGGCAACAAAGCTGCCTTTTTCCACCACCCGCACAAACACCGCCATGCTGGTTAAACGATCCATTATAAACCTCTGGTGTTTTCTGAATGCCCTGTGGGCCACTTTTCGGCAGTATAGCGCTCTGGGATACTGGAGGGTAACGACCGTCAGTGCGTTATTGGCGAAAAATTCCCGGAGTAACACCATGCAGGCATTAACCTTTGAACGATTTGGCGGGCCAGATGTGCTCGAATACCTTGAGCTGCCGACGCCACCGCTACCGGCAGGCGCGGTGCAGGTACGGATGGGGGCCGCCGGGCTTAACTTCGCCGATATCTACCGCCGCAAAGGCAATTATGTGCTGCACGGCAAGCCGCCGCATATCGGCGGTTACGAAGGCGTCGGCACCATTATCGCCGTGGGCGTGGGCGAGGGCGTTGACGGTTGGCAGGTGGGAGAGCGGGTTGGCTTTGCCGACGTGCCTTTCTGCCATGCCACGCGCATCAACGTGCCGGTGGATCATGCGCTGCGGCTGCCGCAGGCGCTGAATGACGTCGAGGCCGCCTCGATTTTGTTGCAGGGGTTGACGGCGCAGTACCTGATTAACGACAGCGTGCAAGTGCGGGCGGGCGATCGTGCGCTGGTGCATGCGGCGGCCGGCGGCGTCGGGCAAATATTGACCCGGATGCTGGTGGCGCGTGGCGCTCAGGTTTATGCGTTGGTGTCTTCGGCGCACAAACAGCAGATTGCACTGAAGAATGGCGCGACGGCGGCCTTTACCTACCAGCAGGACTGGGTGGCGCAAATCGCCGCGTTGACCGACGGCGGTGTCGAGTACGGTTTTGATTCGGTCGGCATCACGCTACAGCAAAGCATTGACGCGCTGCGCCCCGGCGGCCGGGTAGTGACTTTCGGCATGGCGGGGGGCGAGGCACCGGCGATCTCGGCTTATCACCTGATGATGGATTCCAAAGGCGTGGTGGGCGGTGATCTCTGGACTTACCTCAATAGCGGCGCCGCGCGCCGCGAGCGGGCAGAACGGCTGTTCGCCAGTTGGCAGAATGGCGAATTTGCTCTGCCGCATATCGAGACTTTCCCGCTGAGCGAAGGCGCGGCTGCCCACCGCCGGCTGGAGGATCGCAGCTTTGCCGGCAAGATTGTTTTGCTCAACGAGCAGGACTAAAACCGCCGCGTGATACACTGGCCACCGGATAATAAAGGGGCCAGGCAGGATGGAAGCACTACGCGCAGCGATAGAAAAACAGGTGATCGGCCTGACCGGGCTGGCGCTCGGCGGCATAGATTTCGAAAACCCGGCGGGTGACCCCGGCCTGTTTGGCCCGGAGTCGGTCATCTGGCGGGTTCACTGCGATTTCACCTCAATGCTGTGCGGCGGCGTCAGTGCCTTGTTGCTGCAAATGCTGCACCCGCTGGCGTTGGCCGGGGTGTGGGATCACTCCAATTTTCGCGAAGACATGCTTGGCCGCCTGCGCCGCACCAGCCAGTTTGTCTCCGTCACCACCTTTGGCCCCACCGCAGAAGCCGAACGGCTGATCGCCAAGGTGCGGGCCATTCATTTGCAGGTCACCGGCGTCAGCAACGACGGCAGGCCCTATGCCGCCAGCGATCCCGATTTGCTTACCTGGGTGCACGTGGTGGAAAGCAGTTGTTTCCTGGCGAGCCACCTGCGTTACCGCAACCCGCATCTTTCTCACGAATTGCAAGATCGCTATTACCTGGAGACGGCGCGCGTTGCCGCCGCTCTGGGTGCACGCGATATTCCCACTTCCCGCGCGGCGGTGGCCGACTATCTGCAACGGATGCGGCCGCAACTGGTGTGCGATGAACGCACGCGTGAAGTGGCGCGCATTCTGCTGGCCGCCCCGGCGCCGAGCGCATTGGCACGGCCCTTGGGTTGGCTGGTGATGCAGGCGGGCATCGATCTGCTGCCCGATTGGGCGCAGCAGCAGTTTGATTTTTATCCCGGCACGCTGCGGCGGCGCCTGGTGAGAGCGGGCGTAGGCGGCGTCGGTAAGGTGCTGCGCGCCTCGATGCGCAACGGGTCCTATCAGCGTGCCGTACGGCGAATTAACAAACCGGCGTAAGCCCCGCCGCCATAAGCGCTCTACCCAAAATAATTGGAGTTGCATCTCGGCGGCCAGGCCGTTCATCCCCGGGAGCTTAGTAAACTAAGTGACTGGGGGGCGCGGGGGCAGCCAACACAGATGCAGCTTCAAGTATGGCGGGTCTATAGTTATTACCAATAACCCAATGTTTTATCCCCGTTTATGGCCATTTTTGAGACTTTTACGGGTGATCCGGCCACGGATGCGCTTTACACTTGGGAAAAGCCGAATTCCAATTTATTAGTGCGCAGCATTATTCTGCGCCGTGACCCCATTGTTGAGGTGATATGAACGAGTCATACGTACTTGCTGAAGTCAGTAATGAGAATCAGACGCTGGTGGCGGTGGTTCAGCAAGATCACCGGGCAGCCTATTTTTACATTTACCCTGCGGAAGAAAACGGCGAGCGTTTTCAGGTACGCGCCTGTTGGTTGCGTAATCTGGCGGCTGCGCCCTTGCAGGAAGATCGCGCCGCGCTTGAACGGGGCCAACCGCCCATGCTGGCGGCCGAGTTTTGTCGCAATCTGGAAGGGGAAGCGCCGCTGAACCCGGAAGGGCTGACGGTGGTCTGGAGCGAAAGCGACGACGGCGCGGCACTGTGGTATTACGGCCAACTGCTGGCGGTGATCCCCGGCTGGAGCCTGTATATCGACCATTCGGTGTGTTATTCCGCCAGTTGCATCAAAGAGAGCCCGCTGGTTTATCCGCTCGGTTCGGCCTCCACCAACACCCAGTATGCGCTGGCGGAAAACACTCGCCAGTTCTGGCGCAGTTGGCAGCGCGAGGAGGGCAACCCGTGGCCCAAAATGCAGAGCGATTATCAGGCGCGTTATGAGCAGCATTTTGGCCCTTCGGTAAAATACTACGCCATCGATCAAGGCAAATGGCCGCCGATGGCGATTACCCAGCACGAACGCGACGGCATTTATTATTTTCTCACCATGGGCGTCAGCATTCGGCCGATGCCATGGGTAGACATTCTGTTTAACGACGATGCCAGCCGTTATCGCCGCATGGAAATGGGCATCGCCATCGACGGCCAGTACATGACCGAAGAGAACGCGGTGCAGATGGCCAGCGCGCTGGCCGGGTTCGCGCACGTCCCTTGGGCGAAAATCACCTGGTTTGGCGAAGGGCATACGCTGGAGTCGGAGGTGGCGCCGCTGGGTTATGAGGGCTACGTACTGTCCTCGGCGTTTTATCCCTACAACGACCATCTGAGGCTGCCGGAGCAGTATGGCGATCCGGTGAACATTTTCTGGGCCAGCCCGGTATTTGAAGCCGAGCGTCTGCTGGCGCACGCCACGCCGAACGGCGGCCATGACCTGGTGAACAAGCTGCGCGAGCAGGGCGTTGATCATATCTTCCGCCCACGCCAACCGGTATGCTGAGAGGGAATTTTTCTCGGGGGATCCATCATGAAGTCAGCGTTGTTGATTATCGATGTGCAGAAAGGGTTGTTTACGCCACCGCCGGCGGATGCCGAAGCGACGCTTGGCCGGATTAACGCACTGAGCGATCGCGCCCGCCTGGCCGGCGTGCCGGTGATTTTTATCCAGCATCGCACGGCTGACGAAGAGCTGGCGCACGGCAGCGATGCCTGGCAGATTGACCCCGCATTGCAGGTGAAAGCCGGCGATCACCGGGTAGAAAAAACCACGCCGGATTCGTTCCTGCGTACCGGGCTGGGGCCGCTGCTGATCGCCAACGGCGTAACGCACCTGGTGATTTGCGGCTATTCCACCGAGTTCTGCGTGGACACCACCACCCGTCGCGCCGCCGGGCTTGGCTACCCGGTCACGCTGGCGGCGGATGCCCACACCAGCCACGACAAACCGCACGCGACGGGTCTGCAAATCCGTGCCCACCACAACGCCACGCTGTCGAATATCGAGAGCTTTGGCGTACTTATCGACGCGCTGCCGGCGGAAGAGATCCTCTTCTGATCGCCAGATAAAAACAGGCCCGGAATCTGCGTTCCGGGCCGTACGTTTTTTCCGCTTCAGCGGGTTCGCCGCAGGTCTTCAGGCAAGTAGCGGCAATTATCTTGCACACGATCTATGGACAACGCCCTAGCGAGGTTTTGGCTTTCAAATTGTTCAGGGCTGGGGAATACTGTGACGACTGAGCCGATTGTAATCGTACTCAATATAATAAAACACCGTCGTACGTATTATTTCTCGTCTGAACAGACGCTCTCCGTGGATGCATCCCACTTTCAATGAATGTAAAAAACTTTCTATGCAGACATTATCGCAATGGTTGTTTTCACGCTCACGGTATCACGTAGATTATACTGTTTCAGCAGTGCCGGATAATCGGTGGTGACTGGCTTATTCGTGGCGACTCACTGTTTTCTGTTGTAATGAGTTTTTCGATCCATTTTCAGATTGTTGTGCGATCAATATTCTGATTCTTTCCATCAATACTGACAAGGAAATATTTTCACTGACTAGAGGCTCGTTCTCGCTTGAAAGTGAAGGCGAAAAAACACATCATTGTTGCTTGCAGTGAAGGATTTTAATGGTTTTTACGCAGTCAGGAGAGGGAAAACGATGAATGATGCGGGTCTTGAAAGTAAGCTAAAGGAAAATGGTTTAACGGACAAAGAAATAATTTTTATAGATAAATGCTCGGGAAGAGAAAAGACACCGCCCGTGGAAACGATCAGGCAGCTCTACAGGATTTTTTTTGGCATGTCCGTACTTTTATTGCTGCTGACTGGTATTGCTGTATATGAATTTTTCAACTCTGAAGATTTTGTAGCATTTCTGGTTGCTTACATTATTGCTGTGGTTTTGCTTTTTCTGTTTACCCCCATGTGGCTGGGGGTAAAGGTCTTTCTTATGGTTAGAAAACATGGGATTAACTATTTGCTATAGCTATCGTAAGCAGATTTGATGGAAAGTCCATCACCCAGACCCTCGATGAGTAATGCGGGGGCGCTGGTGGTTCTGATATTTCTCACAAAATCTGAAGGCAAAAAGCGAAACAACCGCCATGAGTCAGGTTTCATTATCATCCTGGCCAGACCGTAGGCTGACAGGGCGACATCGGCCACGCTGTATGCAATCGCTCCAATTCTGGCATCAAAACCTATGAATCTGGCTGTAGCAATATACCCATTCTTCAGAAATCCCGTGTTATTGTTCAGCCCAGAATTTATATTCTTAACGCTTTCTTGGATACCATTGGTGCCGTGCAATATGAGTGCAACACCAGCAAATACTCCCACAATATTTAAATGACCAAGAGAGGCGGCAGTTATCCCCAATCCGGCAATGATCTGACCAGTTCCTAATACAACCCCAATGCCATTTACCATATAGCCCCAGGAATCAAGTGTGTGGACGAGCTCTGCGGAGGCAATGATTTTAGCGCTACCGGTTCTTAGTGCCATGTCCTGTTGGGAGATAAATCTTTTTTCTTCCCTCAGGTTAAAAAGGCATTCCCTACATTCGGATTCGCTGCCCGCCGAGTGGATACGTTCCATTTGTGCCTGAATGAGCTTGGCGATTTCATTGTTGAAATTAAGGTAAGGGATAAGGTTTTTTAGATGATATGACGATACCTGTCGGGCATAGTTCCTGAGGTTATCGGCTTCCCGCTGAGCAAGCATAAGATAATAGCCGTTGAGTCTTTGTTTATCCAGATAGTTATCCATAACGAAAATTCCCTGAAGTAATAATAAGTTTTTACCCTGTCATTGACGATGCAGGTATACCACAATCGGAAAACATGTTACAGAACCAAATGCCTTGGCTGTGCGTAAAACCGTCCTGTATGGATATGATTTTTGAGTATGTCACCGGTATGAATTTAATCCGATTAATTGCGGATTTTTATTTCTGGTTGATGATACGGGGTCAACTCCGCTGACGTCCTGTTTAAATTTTTTTCGGTGCGCGGGAAGGGAATGTCTGATGCGATAGAAAGCCCCTCCGACTTTTGCATGAGTACTGCTTTTTACAAAATTGCTGTGTAAAAATACTGACCTTTGGATTCAGTGCCCATCCAAAACTATTATGTTGCAATGCCGTCAGTACCGACGGCATTTTCAGAACGGGGTTCAGGCCGCGCTGTCGACAGTCGGGCGTTTGACCATGAACAGATACGACAGTGCGCCGATAACGGTGAAGCAGGCACAAAGGATCAGTGCCAGTTTACGGACATGCGGCAGCAAGAAGCCCGTTACTTTATCTTGATAGACCGGTTTGCCTCTCTTCAAGATTTAGCATAACGAACCAAATTCCATGCTCTCTGGTTCAATCATGTCCAAAAAGGCGTCACAGACAGCCTGTCCCTGCCAGGATGCGCAAATCGCTTCTGCATGCTGCCGGTCGTCGGCAAAGGCGAGATCGACAAATACCCCATTGCCCAGACTGACCAGATGCTGGCTTTTCCATCCAGGCTGAAGCGCAAGGTGATTTTCCACCATTCGATTATAAACGTTACGCATGTCACTCTCGCGAATACCCGGTTTCAAGCGAAATCTCCCTATTTCGATGCCATGTCCTGTTTTCATCGACGGGGTTTGTTCGGTGTCAGCGGCATAGTGCCCCATGCTGTGCAAATCGCTGACAGAAGATCTGAAACTGGAGAATTCAGGTTGATTGCCAACGGCTTTTGCTGCCGCCAGCGCGTCTTCAGCGCTGTTCCAGACGACGAGGTCAACGCGTTCGTCAGTCATATCCCTCCCTGAAAATGCAATCCAGTCGACAAATCCAGGAAAATGTTTCAGCAGGCTCTGCGCAAGCGCTCTGGCCGAGTCCGCAGCTTGTGGGTTTTTCACCTTATAGGTGACTATTTCGTAACAAGGGGTCGTCATGATGAACTCCGTTATCAGGATGATATGAAGTCTTGATCCTATGACATCACCCTGACAGTTCTTGTCAGGGTGATGTAAGCTCTTGCGATGAAAACTATTCGGCTCTTCACTTTACTTGAGCATCTTCGCTGTCGCGTACACCCGGTATCGGCTGAAGTATTGGCTCAGGCTTTAGATGTGTCTGTAAGAACTGTCTACAGGGACATGGCAACGCTGCAGGCGATTGGGGCTCCCGTGCGTGGCGAATCGGGTTTGGGTTATTTGCTTGAAAAAGATTACTTTCTCCCGCCGCTTAATTTTGATCCCGACGAATTGGACGCGATTATGCTCGGAATGCGGCTGATAGGGGCGCGGGGCGATGACGTACTTTCCGCGGCGGCAGCCCGGGTTTCAGCAAAGATCGGTTCAGTCATCGATGTCAAAAAAATAGACATTTATAAGCGACTCCCTCTCAGAGCCGTCTCTCGGCCTACGGAGGAAAGTGAGAAAGCGATGAGACACCTCGCGTTTCTCCGCCAGGCGATGCGTAAGAAACTTCAACTGAATATCAATTATGTCGATCTGCAAGGAAGAGAGAGCGACCGGATAGTCCGTCCGCTGGGTTTGACGGTATTCGACTCTGTGTGGTTATTGACGGTCTGGTGCGAAAAACGCTCCGATTTTCGTAATCTGCGGGTAGATAACATAACGTCTGTCGTGGGGACGGGCCTAAGTTTCAGGCCCGAGAATGGAAAGCTGTTTGAAGATTATCTCAAAACGCTTTAGGCGGAAGAAAAAACCTGCCCGAAGGTTGCTTGCAATGCCGCCGGTACCGGCGGCATTTTCAGGCGCAGGTCAGGCCGCGTTGTCGACAATCGGGTGTTTCACCACCAACAGATAGGATAGCGCGCCGATGACGGTGAAGCAGGCGCAAAGGATAAGCGCCAGTTTAAAGGAGTGGGTGGTATCCAGGATAAAGCCGGTGATCACCGGGGCGAACGAGGCGAAAATAAAGCTGGCGAAGTTCTGAATGCTGCCCACCGAGGCGGTCATGCGCGAGGTTACCGCCACGTGGATCAAGCCCCAGCAGGAGGTGCCGGCAAAGTGGATGCAAAACAGCGCCATGCCGATCAGGACTACGGCGCTGTAGGTGGTGGTGGCCTGCGGCACAATGGCGGTGAAGGACGCGGACAGCAACATGCCGGCCACGATGCAGATTTTGCGGCTTTTCAGCGGCGCCATGCCGCGACGAACCAGGAAGTCGGTGACAAAGCCGTTCGACAGCATGCCGGCAGCGCCGAACAGGAACGGAATGGCGCTCATCAACCCGGTGCTTTTCAGATCCAGATGGTAGGTGGTTTGCAGGTAGCCCGGCAGCCAGGCCAGATACAGCCACGCGGTGTAGTTGATGCCGCTAAAGCCGATCATCATGCCCCACATGGTGCGGTTCCTGAATAACGAGCGCCACTCGCGGAAGTTCATCGGTTCGCGCCGCGCGCTGACGCTGCCGGCATTCAGATAGGCCTGTTCCTGGGCGCTCAGGTCGATGTCCTGGCGGTTGCGATACAGCATATACCACCCGATCGACAGTGCGATCCCCAGCACGCCGATGGTGATGAACATCCCGCGCCAGCCGAAGGCCAGCATCATGGCGGTGAGGATCGGCGGGCTGATCGCCAGGCCAATGGTAGACGCCGAGTTGAACACCCCCATCGGCATACCGCGATGTTTGATGTTGAACCAGTCGTTGATCACCTTCACGCCGCACGGGTTCATCGGCGCTTCGCCGATCCCCAGCCCGATGCGTACCCAGATAAACTGGGTGAAATTGTGGATCATGCCGGACAGCGTCTGGAACACCGACCAGACGAACATTCCCACCCCCAGCATAATGCGCGGGCCCTTGCGATCCAGCAGCAAGCCGCAGGGCAGTTGGGCGATGCCGTAAGCCAATGAGAACGCCGAAAGCAGCAGGCCGATTTCGGTACCGCTCAGGCCCATTTCCTCCCGGATGGTGGAGTTCGCGACCGACAACGAACTGCGGTCAAGGAAGTTGATGATGGCGGCGAAAAACAACAGCAACATGGCGGTGGTCTGGATTTTTTTAATTCTCGCCGAACGTACCAGCAGGCCGTTTGGCGGCATCGGAATGATGTGATCTGAATAAGGGTCAATCTGTTCTTTTCCGCTGTCAACGGTAGTGGTTCTTTCCATCTTTGCCTCCAGAATTTCGCATTAATAATATTTATTATTCCGGGTATTCCCCTGGGTGGTGCATGAGCAGGCGATCGGCAGTAAGCCTAGATGGGGGGATATTTTAGCGATGCGTTTTTGTCGCGGTTCCGTGCGGCAGTTACTATTTTGCTGCTCTTTATCGGTTTTAAATGCCGCTTTGGGTGTTTTTTATCGATAAAAAGCGATCAGGCGACGTCCTGATTGATGGAACGGATCATCGATTGCTTGGCGGTGTCCAAGTGGCGATGCAGCGCGTTGATCGCTTCCTGGTCATTGCGGCAGATCAACGCGCTGAGGATGATCATATGTTCTTCGATGGCAATGATATTGCGCTGTTTCAGGTCGGTTTCATCCCACTGGTAGTGGAAGTGGAAAATCACCGAAATGATCTCCAGCGACTGATTGAAAAACGGGTTGTTGGCGGCGGAGAGGATAAGCCCGTGGAAGTCGCGATCCAACTGGGAGAACAGGCGGTAGCTGTCGCTGATGCTTTCCCGCAGCTGGCGGTGGCGGCTCAACAGCTCCCTGGCCTGCAACCAGCGTTCGTCGTCGGCGGGCAAGTTGATAAAGCGCGACAGGGCGTGAGTTTCCAGCATCTGGCGCAGTTCAAACAACTGCTCGGCATAGTTTTGATCAAACTTTTTCATGCGCCACTGGCCGCGCTTGACGGTTTCGATCAGGTTATAACGGCTAAAGTGCAACAGGAATTCCCGCACCACCAGCGGGCTGACGTTGGCGATGCGCGACAGTTGCAGCTCGCTGAAGCTGTCACCGGCGCGTAGCTGCTTCTGGTTAATCATCTGATAGAAGCTTTTCTTGAACTGCTTGTCCTGGTCTTCCAGCGAAGGGTTCACGCACTCGAAGCCGTCCTCCGCCTGTGGCGGCCGAACAATCACATAGTCGTCGCCGACCTTTTCCAATACCCCGCGCTGGTCGAGGTGGGCCAGCGTGTGGCGCACCGTGGTGCGGCTGATGTTATACATTTCGGCCAGCGCCGCCTGAGACGGCAGCGGCGAACGAAGATGGCCGCCGTGAATACCCTCAATCATCTGGTTAACCACGTTGTGCCGCAGGTTCTGGGTTCTGCTCATGGGCTGTCTCTGGTGTTTTTTATGCATTTAAAACCAATTTAAATCGGTTTATTTAGTGCTGCCTCACAGATCTGCTCAATGGCATAACCGGTCGCCGCGTTTTTATTGAATAACCTTCTCACCTGACTGGAGGAAAGACGATGACGACAATGAAAACATTAGTGTGCGAGCAGCCGACGAAATTGGTTTATCAACAGCGCCCGGTGCCTTTGCCCGCAGACCAGGAGGCGGTGATCAAAATAATCACCGTCGGCATTTGTGGAACGGATATTCACGCCTGGTCCGGTCATCAGCCTTTCTTTAGTTATCCCCGTGTATTGGGCCATGAAATATGCGGCGAGATTGTCAGCATCGGCAATAATGTCAGCGGCTGGCGGGTGGGCCAGCGCGTGACGGTAATGCCGTATCTTTCTTGCCGGCGCTGCGGTGCCTGCCAGAGCGGCAAAACCAACTGCTGCGAGAATATTTCGGTGATTGGCGTTCATCAGGATGGCGGTTTCTGCGAGTTCCTGAGCGTGCCGGCCAGCAACCTGCTGGCGGTGGACGACCTGCCGCCGGAAACGGCGGCGCTGATTGAACCCTTCGCCATCAGCGCCCACGCGGTGCGCCGGGCGGCAATAGCACCGGACGATCACCTGCTGGTAGTGGGGGCCGGGCCGATCGGGCTGGGCGTGGCGGCGATAGCCTGCGCCGACGGCGCGCAGGTGGTGGTCGCCGATACCAGCGCCGAGCGGCGGGCGCATGTTGAAAAAGCCTTGGGGCTGCCGACGCTCAACCCGGCGGATGAGCAATTTGACGCGACGCTGCGCGATCGGTTCAGCGGCATGCTGGCGGCCAAAGTGATTGACGCCACCGGCAACCCGCACGCGATGAATAATAGTCTGAACCTGATCCGCCATGGCGGCAGCATCGTCTTCGTCGGGTTGTTCAAGGGCGATATTCAGTTCTCCGATCCGGAGTTCCATAAAAAAGAAACCACCCTGATGGGCAGCCGCAATGCGACTCAGGAGGATTTCGCCAAGGTGGGCCGTTTGATGGCGGCAGGGAAAATTACCGCGCAGATGATGCTCTCGCACCATTTTGATTTCGACACCCTGGCAGAACATTACGAACAGCAGGTGATTAACAATAAGCAGCTGATCAAAGGCGTAATCCATTTCAATTAACCCGACGCCGCTCCTCAATGCGTTATGTTGAGCGGGCGGCATACGTCACTTCCCAGCCATAAAACCATCATCCCGCTGTCATAAATTTATTCGTTAATAGGTGCCCATAATGATTAGCCACTGAAACCAGAGAAATCATATGGCTCAGGCACAGTTAAAACTTGCACCAACCGATTTTCCAGGGCAGCAACCGATCTCCTCACGTAAGGTGCTGTCGGTGAAAGGCTTGGGCAAAGCCTATAAATCCCAGCAGCGCGTGCTGGACGACATCAACTTCGATCTGCACGCAGGCGAGTTCGTGGCGGTGATTGGGCGCTCGGGCGCAGGCAAATCCACCTTGCTGCATACCCTGAACGGCACCATTCCTTCGAGCTGCGGCGAAATGCTGCATTTTGAAGATGACGGCGTGGCGCAGGACATCGCCCAACTTTCCGCCCGTCAGATGCGCCAGTGGCGTTCCCGCTGTGGCATGATCTTCCAGGACTTCTGCCTGGTGCCGCGCCTGGACGTCATGACCAACGTACTGTTGGGCCGCCTGAGCCACACCTCTACCCTGAAGTCCTTCTTCAAACTGTTTGACGACGCCGACCGCGGGCGCGCCATCGAGCTGCTGCAATGGCTCAATATGCTGCCGCATGCCCTGCAGCGCGCCGAAAACCTGTCGGGTGGCCAAATGCAGCGGGTGGCGATCTGCCGTGCGCTGATGCAAAACCCTAAAATTCTGCTGGCCGACGAGCCGGTAGCGTCCCTCGATCCGAAAAACACCCGCCGCATTATGGATGCGCTGCAAAAAGTCAGCGAAAACGACATCGCGGTGATGGTGAACCTGCACTCGGTTGAACTGGTGAAAGAATATTGCACCCGGGTCATCGGCATCGCCCAGGGCAAAATCGTGTTTGACGGGCACCCGTCGCAACTGAACGAACGGATACTGCACCAGCTGTATGGCGAAGAAGCCAATCAAATCCATTGATTCACTTTTACCTTTACACACACAAGGCACCCGTAATGAAAAAAGTATTGAGTCTGACCACCCTGATGGCCGGCGCGATGATGGTATTTAATGCTGCCGCAGCGGACGCACCTAAAGAACTGAACCTGGGCATTCTCGGCGGCCAAAACGCCACCCAGCAGATCGGCGATAACCAGTGCGTGAAGCAGTTCCTGGACAAAGAGCTGAACGTGGACACCAAGCTGCGCAACTCTTCCGACTATTCCGGGGTGATCCAGGGCCTGCTGGGCGGCAAAATTGATCTGGTGCTGAGCATGTCGCCATCGTCGTTCGCCTCGGTGTACATCAAGGATCCGAAAGCGGTGGACATCGTCGGTATCGCCGTCGATGACGTTGACCAATCTCGCGGCTACCACTCTGTGGTGGTGGTCAAAGCCGGTAGCCCGTATAAAAAGCTGGAAGATCTTAAGGGCAAAGCTATCGGTTTCGCCGATCCTGATTCCACCTCCGGCTTCCTGATCCCGAATCAGGCGTTCAAAAAACTGTTCGGCGGCACGGTGGACAACAAATACAACAACGCCTTCTCCAGCGTCACCTTCTCCGGCGGCCATGAGCAGGACATTCTCGGCGTGCTGAACGGCCAGTTCGAAGGCGCGGTGACCTGGGCTTCGATGATCGGCGACTACAACACCGGCTACACCAGCGGCGCGTTCACCCGCATGATCCGCATGGATCACCCGGACCTGATGAAACAGATCCGCATTATCTGGCAGTCGCCGCTGATCCCGAATGGCCCAATCCTGGTGAGCAACGCGCTGCCGGCCGATTTTAAAGCCAAAGTCGTGACCGCCATCAAAAAGCTGGATAAGGACGATCACCAGTGCTTTATCAAGGCGATGGGCGGCAAACAGCACATCGGCGACACCACTCTGGCGGAATACCAGAACATCATCGATATGAAGCGTGAGCTGACCAAAGGCGACCGTTAATGCTGCCGGGGCTTGGCCAGGCTGAGCCCCGCTGATTTCCACACGTCGGAAACCTATTTTGAATACAGATTTTGCGCACTACTACCAACAGATCCGCAGCAAGCAAAAGCGCGAGACGCTGTTCTGGTCGCTCGGTCTGGTGGCGCTCTACCTGGGCGCCGGCAACATCGCCGAGTTCAACCTGCATACCGTGTGGGTGTCCATTCCCCACTTCTTCGATTACCTGGCGGAAACCGTCCCGACGCTGCACTGGAAGCTGCTGTTCGCCGATGGCCATACCGAAGGCTCATTGGCCTACTGGGGTTATCGGCTCAATATTCAGCTGCCGCTGATCTGGGAAACGCTGCAACTGGCGCTGGCGGCGACTATTCTTTCGGTGCTGGTGGCGGGGGGGCTGGCGTTTCTGGCGGCTAACAATACCCACAGCCCGGCGTCGCTGCGCTTGGCGATCCGCACGTTGGTGGCATTTTTGCGCACCATGCCCGAGCTGGCGTGGGCGGTGATGTTCGTGATGGCATTCGGCATTGGCGCCATCCCCGGCTTTTTGGCGCTGGCGCTGCACACTATCGGCAGCCTGACAAAACTGTTTTATGAGTCGATCGAAACCGCGTCCAACAAGCCGGTGCGCGGGCTGGCGGCCTGCGGCGCGACGCCGTTGCAACGCATGCGTTTCGGTCTGTGGCCCCAGGTGAAGCCGGTGTTTCTGTCGTACAGCTTTATGCGGCTGGAAATCAACTTCCGTCAGTCGACCATTCTGGGGCTGGTGGGGGCGGGCGGCATCGGCCAGGAGCTGATGACCAATATCAAGCTCGATCGCTACGATCAGGTCAGCATGACGCTGTTGCTGATTATCCTGGTGGTCTCGCTGCTGGATTACACCTCCGGCGAACTGCGCAAACGGGTCGTGGAGGGGAAAAAATGATCACCGCACCAACGCTCTCGGCACAAGAGCTGCAAACGCTCAAACAGCAGCACCCGGAAATATTCTCGCAGCAGCGCCGCTATCTGCGTACCCTCGGTATTATCGCCGTGGCGATCGCGCTGTATTATCTGTTCTTCTTCCAGTTCTTCGGCATCTCCTGGCCGCAGTTCGTTAACGGCTGCCAACAACTGGGCCGTTACTTTGTGCGCATGTTCGTCTGGCACGATTTCGTCAACTGGCCGTTTATGTATTACTTCCAGCAGATCTTCATCACCATCGGCATAGTGTTTGCCGGCACCATCACCGCTTCGCTTATCGCCTTGCCGCTGTCGTTCTTCGCGGCGCGCAACGTGATGTCGACGCCGCTGCTGCGGCCGATCTCGGTGGCGGTGCGGCGGTTGCTGGATATTTTACGCGGCATCGATATGGCGATCTGGGGGCTGATCTTCGTGCGCGCTGTCGGCATGGGGCCGTTGGCCGGGGTACTGGCGATTGTGATGCAAGACGTCGGGCTGCTCGGCAAGCTGTATGCCGAAGGGCACGAAGCGGTGGATAAATCCCCCAGCCGCGGCTTGACGGCGGTGGGTGCCAACGGTTTGCAGAAGCACCGTTACGGTATTTTCACCCAGTCGTTTCCCACCTTCCTGGCGCTAAGCCTGTACCAGATTGAATCCAACACCCGCTCTGCGGCGGTGCTGGGCTTCGTCGGCGCCGGCGGTATCGGCCTGGTGTATGCGGAGAACATGCGGTTGTGGAACTGGGACGTGGTGATGTTCATCACCCTGATCCTGGTGGTAGTAGTGATGGTGATGGATAAGGTGTCGTCGCTCCTGCGCAACAAATACATTATTGGCGAAGACATCCCGCTGTATCGGCAAAAAAGCCAAATCGATTGAGAAACCCTTCACCGATCCCTATACTGCCGCACATATTCAAGGTGTGCGGCCATACCCGTCGTCTTTCAAGCCGCAGCGTTGTTACCTGCACTCGCTCACCCCAGTGACTTACCTGAGTAAGCGTCTGGGATGAGCGAGCCGGGTGCCTGGCTGCAACTTGAAAGCCATGGGGGATATATCAAATGCGCACCTCCCCGGTTTACAAGCTAAAGGCAATTTAACTCCATGATCAACAACGATGTGCTGCGCAGCGTGCGCTACATGCTGAGTATTAACGACGCTAAAATGACCGAGATTATCAAGCTGGATAATTTCGACGTTGAGGTCTCTGCGATGCGCGCTTACGTCATCAAAGAAGGCGAGCCGGGTTTCGAAAACTGCCCGGACGAAGTGATGGCGCACTTCCTGAACGGCCTGGTGTTCCTCAAGCGCGGCAAGGACGACAAGTTCCCGGCACCGGAAGTGGAGTTGCCGATCACCAACAATCTGGTGTTGAAAAAGCTGCGCGTGGCGTTCGAACTGAAAGACACCGACATGCACCAGATCTTCACCGCCGTGGAGTTCCGCATCTCCAAGCCGGAGCTGAGCGCGCTGTTCCGCAAAGAAGGCACCAAAAACTTCCGCCCGTGCGGCGATCAGATGCTGCGTTATTTCCTCAAAGGGTTGGCGCAACGCATTCGCGGCGAGTAAACCGCAGGAAAAATCATCAGGCGCTGTCGCAAGACGGCGCTTTTTTTTTGCACCTTTTTTGTCCGATGATTGCGCGCCGCTGGTGCAGGTTTTTTACTCTCCCGTCATAAGTTTTAATTATAATTCATTGAAATCAGTGGATTAAAAATTGGCACGCCGGTTGCTCTATTGAATCCCATCTTGTGTACTAGATGGAATTCAGACGATGACCCAGCCAGTTAAACAACGCGGTTTCACCCTCAGTGAATGGCAGCACCATTATCACACCAGGCCGGCCGGCGAGCGCATGGCCTGCGTGCGCGCCACGCTGGAGGCGCTGACGTCGAGCCTGAGCCTGGACGACAACGCCTGGCTTTACCTTGCCACCGCCGCGCAGCTGGAAGCGCAATACCAGCAGTTGGCGCAGCAACTGGACGCGGTCGCCGGGGATATCAGCCGCCTGCCGCTGTTCGGCGTGCCCTTTGCGGTGAAAGACAATATCGACGTCGGCGGCTGGCCGACCAGCGCCGCCTGCCCGGAATTTACCTACCAGGCCGCAGAGGATGCCAGGGTCGTCGCCAATCTGCGCGCCGCCGGTGCCATCGTTATCGGTAAAACCAACCTCGATCAGTTCGCCACCGGCCTGGTCGGCACCCGCTCACCGCACGGTGCGGTGGTCAACAGCTTTGACAGCCGCTACGTCAGCGGCGGCTCCAGTTCCGGTTCGGCCTCGGTGGTGGCGCGCGGCCTGACGCCGTTCTCGCTGGGGACCGATACCGCAGGTTCAGGGCGCGTTCCGGCGGGGTTCAATAATATCGTCGGCCTGAAACCGACCAAAGGCTGGCTGTCGAACCGTGGCGTGGTGCCCGCGTGTCGCCTGAATGACACTGTCTCGGTCTTTGCCCTGACGGTGGCGGATGCCGCTCTGGTGGCCGAGATGGCCGGCGGTTATGACGCAGCCGATGCCTATTCGCGCATTAATCCCTGCACCGCCCCGGCGGATTTGCCCGCCACGCCGCGTTTTGCGGTCCCCGCGCAGCCCGAGTTTTTCGGCGACACGCAGGCCGAGCAGGCGTTTCAACGGGCGCTGGCGCAGTTGCAACGCTGTGGCGTAGCGCTTGAACCCATAGATTTCACCTCCTTTCACCAACTGGCCGAGCAACTCTATTACGGCCCCTGGGTCGCGGAGCGTACCGTGGCGGTCGAGGCGATGCTGAACAGCAATCCTCAGGCCATCAACCCGGTGGTGCGCGGCATCCTCAATAACGGCCTTAAGTACAGCGCCTGCGACGCCTACAAGGCGGAATACCTGCGTGCCGAGCTGGCGCGGGAAATTGGCCAACAACTGGCGCAGTACGACGCGCTGGTGGTGCCGACTTCACCGACGCTGCGCACCTTGGCGGAAATGGAGCAGGAGCCGGTGTTGTTCAATTCGCAATTCGGTACCTACACCAACTTTACCAACCTGGCCGATCTGAGTGCGCTGGCCTTGCCTGGACCGATGCGCGACGACGGCCTGCCTGCCGGCATCACGCTGATCGCGCCGGCCTGGCACGATCGTGCGTTGGCGGCCTTCGGCCTGCGCTGGCAACAGGCTCAGAACCTGCCGCTCGGCGCCACCGGCCGCACCTTGCCGCCGCCGGCGCCGCTGACGCCATCGGTGGAACATGTGCGGGTGGCGGTGGTGGGCGCTCACCTCAGCGGTATGCCGCTGAATGCCCAGCTTACCCAGCGCGACGCGGTATGGGTGGAGCAAACCGCCACCGCGCCGTGCTACCGGCTCTACGCCCTGGCCAATACTCAGCCGCCCAAACCGGGGCTGGTCAAAACCGGGCAGGGGGCCGCCATCAGCGTTGAGCTGTGGGACATCCCGTTGGCGCGTTTCGGCGAATTTGTCGCGGAGATCCCGGCGCCGCTGGGCATCGGCACGCTGCTGCTGGCGGATGGCCGCCGGGTAAAAGGTTTTATCTGCGAACCCTGGGCGCTGGAAGGCGCATTGGATATCACTGAATTTGGCGGCTGGCGCAACTATACCCGTCATCTTTCCGACCCTGGCGTTGTTGGCAGCGTTGACTCACCCCAGTCACTGACCTGAGTGATGTGCCTGCTTGCCGTCTGGCCACAGCCTGAAAGCTATTGGGTATCGTTCTATGAGGATTGCATATGTTTACCACTGTATTAATCGCTAACCGCGGCGAAATTGCCTGCCGCGCGATCCGTACCCTGAAACGCCTGGGCGTGACCAGCGTGGCGGTCTATTCCGATGCCGACCGCAATGCGCCACATGTCACCGAGGCCGATCTGGCGGTGGCGCTCGGCGGCGAAAAGGCCGCCGACAGCTACCTGTGCATTGATAAAATCCTCGCCGCCGCAGTGGAAACCGGCGCGCAGGCGATCTATCCCGGCTATGGTTTTCTCTCCGAGAGTGCCGAGTTCGCCGATGCCTGCGAAGCGGCGGGTATCGCCTTTATCGGGCCGACGGCGGCGCAGATCCGTGAGTTCGGCCTGAAGCACCGGGCGCGTGAGCTGGCGGCGGTGGCGCAGGTGCCGATGACGCCGGGCACTGGCCTGCTGGACAGTATTGAGGAAGCGGTCACTGCCGCCGCACGGATTGGCTACCCAGTCATGTTGAAAAGCACCGCCGGCGGTGGCGGCATTGGCCTGACACGCTGCGACGACGAAGCGGTGCTGCGCGAAGCTTACGACAGCGTAAAGCGGCTGGGTGAGCAGTTCTTCCGCGACTCCGGGGCTTTTATCGAGCGCTTTGTCGATCAGGCGCGCCATGTGGAAGTGCAAATCTTTGGCGACGGCCAGGGCCGGGTGGTGGCGCTTGGTGAACGCGATTGCTCGTTGCAGCGCCGTAACCAGAAGGTGGTGGAAGAAACCCCGGCGCCGAACCTGCCGGCGGCGACCCGTCAGGCGCTGCATCAGGCGGCGGTAGCGCTGGGTGAATCGGTGAATTACCGCAGCGCCGGCACCGTGGAATTTATCTACGACGGCGCGCGCGACGAGTTCTATTTCCTCGAGGTAAACACCCGCTTGCAGGTGGAACATCCGGTGACCGAAATGGTGACCGGGCTGGATCTGATCGAATGCATGTTGCAAGTGGCGGCGGGCGATGCGTTGGACTGGGCGGCGCTGCAACGCGCACCACAGGGGGCCTCGATCGAGGTGCGCATCTATGCCGAAGATCCGCTGAAGAATTTCCAGCCCAGCCCCGGCGTGCTGACCGAGGTGCATTTCCCGGAAAATGTGCGCGTCGACGGCTGGGTGGCGACCGGCAGTGAAGTGTCGGCATTTTACGACCCGATGATCGCCAAACTGATCGTCCACGGCGAAGATCGCCAACAGGCGCTGGAGAAAATGCGCGCGGTGCTCGGCGCTACCCGTTTGCACGGCATCGCCACCAACCTCGATTACCTGCGTCAGGTGATCGCCACGGCGCAATTCCAGAGCGGCGAAGTCTGGACCCGCATGCTGGACAGCTTCCGTTTCCAGCCCAGCAGTATTGAAGTGCTGCAACCGGGCACCTACAGCAGCGTGCAGGATTACCCGGGCCGTCTTGGCTATTGGGATATCGGCGTGCCGCCTTCCGGGCCGATGGACGATTTCGCTTTCCGGCTGGCCAACCGCATTGTCGGCAACGACCCGAGCGCCGCCGGGCTGGAGTTTACTTTGCAGGGGCCGACCTTGCGCTTCCACTGCGACGCGATCATCGCCCTGACCGGCGCCGACTGCCCGGCGAACCTGGATGGGGAAGCGGTAGCCTACTGGCAGCCGGTGGCGGTTCGCGCCGGGCAGGTCCTGAGCTTGGGCCGCGCCGCGCACGGTTGCCGCACTTATCTGGCGGTGCGTAATGGGTTCGACGTGCCGGTGTATTTGGGCAGCCGTTCGACCTTCGCCCTTGGGCAGTTTGGCGGCCACGCCGGGCGCACCCTGCGGGTCGCCGATATGCTGGCGGTATCCCAGCCTGCGCTGGCGGCCAGCACCACCCCGGCCCCCATCGCGGCGCCGCAGGCGATGGACGACAGCCTGATCCCGCAATACGGCAGCCTGTGGAACATCGGCGTGCTCTATGGCCCGCACGGCGCGCCGGACTTCTTTACCCCGGAGTCGATCGACACCTTTTTTGCCGCCGAATGGCAGGTGCACTACAACTCTAACCGGTTGGGCGTGCGCCTGTCGGGGCCGAAACCCGGCTGGGCGCGGCAGGACGGCGGGGAGGCCGGGCTGCACCCTTCTAACGTACATGATTGCGAGTACGCCATCGGTTCGATTAATTTCACCGGTGATTTCCCGGTGATCCTCACCCGCGACGGGCCGAGCCTCGGTGGTTTTGTCTGCCCGGTGACCATCGCCAAAGCCGAGCTGTGGAAGGTGGGCCAGGTGAAGCCGGGCGACCGCATCCGCTTCCATCCTATCGGTTTCAAACAGGCGCAATCGCTGGAGCAGGCGCAGCTTGGCAGCATCGAAGCGCTGGCGGCGGTGAAGGCGATAACCCTGCCGACGCCGGATCTGACGCCGGGCGCCACGGCTTCTGCGGCTATCGTCGCCGCGTTGCCGGCCGGGGAGGGCCGCCCCTCGGTCGTCTATCGCCAGGCCGGGGACGGCTACATTTTGATGGAGTACGGCGACAACCTGCTCGATCTGGCGTTGCGGCTGCGTATTCATCTGCTGATGCAATCGCTCAAACAGGACGCGATCCCCGGCGTTGAGGAACTGGCACCTGGTGTGCGTTCGCTGCAGATCCGTTACGACAGCCGCACTATCGGCCAGGCCGATTTGCTCCAGCGCCTGCTGGCGCGTGAACAGGCGCTGGGCGACGTCAGCCGCCTGAAGGTGCCGACGCGCACGGTTTATCTGCCGATGGCGTTTGAAGACTCCGCCACCCTGGGCGCGGTGGAGCGTTACAGCCAGACGGTACGCAGCTCTGCGCCCTGGCTGCCGAACAACGTCGATTTTATCCAGCGCATCAATGGCCTCAGCCACCGCGAACAGGTACGCGACATTATCTTCGACGCCAGCTATTTGATCCTCGGGTTGGGCGATGTCTATCTCGGCGCGCCCTGCGCGGTGCCGATTGATCCGCGCCACCGGCTGCTCAGCTCCAAATACAACCCGGCGCGCACCCACACCGCCGAAGGCACGGTCGGTATCGGCGGCATGTACATGTGCATTTATGGCATGGACTCGCCGGGCGGCTATCAGCTGGTCGGGCGTACGCTGCCGATCTGGAACAAATTCCTCAAAAACCCGCAGTTCAACGCCGGTGAGCCCTGGTTGCTGCACTTCTTCGATCAGGTGCGTTTCTACCCGGTCAGCGAGCAGGAGCTGGATGAGCAGCGCGAGGCATTCCGTGAAGGGCGTGCGCAGGTCCGCATCGAAAACAGCGAATTCGACTTTGCCGAGTACACCCGTTTTCTGGCGGACAACGCCGAAGACATCGCCGCATTCCAGCAGCGCCAGCAGCAGGCATTCAGCCATGAAGTGACGCTCTGGCAGGCGCAAGAGAGCGAGGCCGAGGCGCAATTGCTGCCGCCGCAGAGCGATGAGGAAGAGGTCGACGGCTATCTGGTCAGCGCCGATCTGAACGGCAACGTGTGGAAGATCCTGGTGGAGCCGGGGCAGACGGTAGAAGCCGGCCAGCCGCTGATTGTGGTTGAGGCGATGAAAATGGAACTGGCGGTCACCGCGCCGCGCGCCGGGATCATCAAACGCATCAGTTGCCAGCAAGGGCGGCCGGTGGGGCCAGGCGATGCTTTGCTGTGGCTGGAACACGCCAGCTGAGCATCGTGGCTTCAGCCTGTTTCAGGATTTAACGCAGGGGCGCCGCATGCTGCGCCCGGCAAGAGGAAAACTATGCAAATCACCAATAACCGCAGCAAGGCGCGGCCGGAGGGGCTGGCGGAGCGTATCTACCTCCAGCTCAAGGATGACATCTTTGATTTTCATCTGCTGCCGGGCGATCGCTTCAGCGAAAACGAAGTGGCGTTGCGCATGGACGTCAGCCGTACGCCGGTACGTCAGGCGCTGTTCTGGCTCGAGCGCGAGGGCTACGTCGAAGTGCATTTTCGCAGCGGCTGGCAGGTGCGCCCCTTCGATTTCGACTACTTCGAGCAACTCTACGATCTGCGCATCGTGCTGGAGTGCGAAGCGGTTAAACGGCTGTGCGCACGCCCGGCGGGAGACGTGCCGCTGCCATTGGCGGCGCTCAACGGCTTCTGGATCGACGAGCCGCGGCTGGAGGACGGCAAAACCGTCTCGCTGCACGACGAGCAGTTCCATATGACGCTGGTGGAGGCGGCGGGCAATGGGGAAATGGCGCGCATTCATCGCGACCTGACCGAGAAGATCCGCATCATTCGCCGGCTGGACTTCACCCAGGGAACCCGGGTCGAGGCCACCTACAACGAACACGCCGCCATTCTGCGGGCGATCTTGCAACACCAGACCGAGGAGGCGCAAACGCTGCTCAGCAACCACATTGCCGTCAGTAAGGCGGAAGTACGGAAAATAACCCTGCATATGTTGCACCAGGCGCGTCTTCATACCCCAGACAGCCCTGCGTGAATTTTTCTGAACCTGTTTTCCAACACACATCAGGAGTTTTAATTATGCAACGTCGTCACTTTATAAAAGCTTTTGCGTTGTCCGCCACCGTGATCGGCATGGGCATGGCCTGGAGCGCGCAGGCGGCCGATACCATTAAAGTCGGCATTCTGAGCTCGCTGTCGGGCACCATGGCCATCTCTGAAACGCCGCTGAAGGACGTGGCGCTGATGACCATTGATGACATCAACGCCAAGGGCGGCGTGCTGGGCAAAAAACTCGAGCCGGTGGTGGTGGACCCCGCTTCCAACTGGCCGCTGTTCGCCGAAAAGGCGCGCCAGTTGCTGACCCAGGACAAAGTGGCGGCGGTGTTCGGTTGCTGGACGTCGGTCTCGCGCAAATCGGTGTTGCCGGTGTTTGAAGAACTGAACGGGTTGCTGTTCTACCCGGTGCAATACGAAGGGGAAGAGATGTCGCCAAACGTGTTCTACACCGGCGCCGCCCCTAACCAGCAGGCGATCCCGGCGGTGGAATACCTGCTGAGCGAAGACGGCGGCTCGGCCAAGCGCTTCTTCCTGCTGGGTACCGACTATGTGTATCCGCGCACCACCAACAAGATCCTGCGCGCCTTCCTGCACACCAAAGGGATCCAGGACAAGGACATCGAAGAGGTCTATACGCCGTTCGGCTACAGCGATTATCAGACCATCGTCGCCAACATCAAGAAATTCTCCGCCGGCGGCAAAACCGCAGTGATCTCCACCATCAACGGCGACTCCAACGTGCCGTTCTACAAAGAGCTGGCCAATCAGGGCATCAAGGCGACCGACGTGCCGGTGATCGCCTTCTCGGTGGGTGAAGAAGAACTGCGCGGCATCGACACCAAACCGCTGGTGGGCAACCTGGCGGCCTGGAACTACTTCGAGTCGGTGGATAACCCAACCAACAAGCAGTTCGTCAGCGAATGGAAAGCCTACGCCAAGGCGCACAACCTGCCGAACTACGCCACTGCCGTAACCAACGACCCGATGGAAGCCACCTATGTCGGCATCCATATGTGGGCACAGGCGGTGGAGAAAGCCGGCACTACCGACGTCGACAAGGTACGCGCGGCGATGGCAGGGCAGACCTTTGCCGCACCGTCGGGCTTCACCCTGACCATGGACGCCACCAACCACCACCTGCACAAACCGGTGATGATCGGTGAGATTGAAGGCAACGGCCAGTTCAACGTGGTGTGGCAGACCGACGCCCCGGTGCGCGCGCAGCCGTGGAGCCCGTTCATCGCCGGCAACGACAAAAAGCCGGATCACCCGGTAAAAGGCGGCAAGTAACCGTCGCATTCCCGTAGGGGCGCCGCAGGCTGCGCCCGTCGTAACGGTAGGGGCCGGGTATACCCGGCCCCTACAGAGGAGGCCGCTGATGCAATCCCCATTCTTGTTCCATTTCCGCTCCTGGTTTTGGTTGCTGTGCTGCCTGCCGATGTTCGCGCAGGCGGGGCCGGCCGATGACTTTGCTGCGGCCAACCGCACGCAGCAGGCCAGGTTGTTGCAGGCGTGGGCGACCGCGCCGGACGCTGCGCGCCTGCCGTTATTGCAGGGGCTGAAGCAGGAAAACGTGGTGATCGACGAGGCCAAACATGCCTTTATCCAGCAGGGCGAAGCTTATCGCCCGCTGGATGGCGTTGCCCCGCCGGTCGGCACACCGAAAAAAGTGTGGTTGAACAACCGGCTGCGCATTCTGATCGCCAACGCACTGTCGGCGCATCGGCTGGTTAGCGACGATCCTGCGGTGCGTTTACAGGCGGCGCAGGCCCTGCAACGCGAGGCGCAAAGCGATCAACTGCCGCTGCTGGCCCAGCGGCTGGCGCAGGAAAAAAACACCCAGGTGCATGATGCGTTGAGCATTGCGCTGGCGAATCTGCAATTGGCCGACGCCAACCCGCAGGTGCGCCTCAACGCCGTGCGGCTGCTGGGCAGCTCGGGCTCGCCAGAGACGCAGCCAAGGTTACAGGCATTGACCGACGCCGCCCACGAACCGGACGCCGCAGTGCGTGCCGAAGCCTTGAAAAGCCTGACCAGCGTGAAACACCGGCTGATGATTGGCGATCTGATCGGCCAGGCGTTTACCGGCCTTTCGCTCGGTTCGATCCTGCTGCTGGCGGCGCTCGGGTTGGCGATTACCTATGGGTTGCTGGGGGTGATTAACATGGCGCACGGCGAAATGCTGATGCTGGGCGCCTACTCGGCCTACCTGGTTCAGGGGCTGTTTCAACAGTTTGCGCCGCAGTGGCTGGCGCTGTATCCGTTGGTGGCGCTGCCGGTGGCGTTTGCCATTACCGCCTGCATCGGCATGGCGCTGGAGCGCACGGTGATCCGTCATCTGTACGGCCGGCCGCTGGAAACCCTGCTGGCGACCTGGGGCATCAGCCTGGTGCTGATCCAGGGGGTGCGGGTGCTGTTCGGCGCGCAAAACCTGGAGGTTGCCAACCCGGCCTGGCTGTCGGGCGGCATTCAACTGCTGCCTAACCTGGTGCTGCCGTGGAACCGCATCGCGGTGATTGTGTTTGTGGTGCTGGTGCTGGCGCTCACCTGGTTGCTGCTGAACAAAACCCGGCTTGGCATGAACGTGCGCGCCGTGACGCAGAACCGTGCGATGGCCGCCTGCTGCGGCGTGCCCACCGGGCGTGTCGACATGCTGGCGTTCGGTCTGGGATCCGGCATCGCCGGGTTGGGCGGGGTGGCGTTGTCGCAACTGGGCAATGTGGGGCCGGAGCTGGGCCAGGGCTATATCATCGACTCGTTCCTGGTGGTGGTGCTCGGCGGTGTGGGGCAACTGGCCGGCACCGTGGTGGCGGCCTTTGGTCTCGGCATCGTCAACAAAATTCTTGAACCGCAGATTGGCGCCGTGCTGGGTAAAATCCTGATCCTGGCGTTGATTGTTCTATTTATTCAAAAACGTCCTCAGGGGCTGTTCGCCTTCAAGGGCAGGGTGATCGACTGATGAGCCAACCATTAACTCTCACCGGCGTGCAGAAGGCACCCCGACTGGCGCTGGGCATCGGCGGGCTGGCGTTGCTGGCGCTGTTAATCATGCCGTTTCTCGCACTGTTGCCGGCGGACCATCCGTTGGCGATCTCTACCTATACCCTGACGCTGGCGGGCAAAATCCTGTGCTACGCCGTGGTGGCGGTGGCGCTCGATTTGGTGTGGGGCTATGCCGGGCTGCTGTCGCTGGGGCACGGGCTGTTTTTCGCTCTCGGCGGCTATGCGATGGGCATGTATCTGATGCGCCAGGCGGCGGGAGACGGCCTGCCGGCGTTCATGTCATTTCTGTCGTGGAGTGAGCTGCCCTGGTTCTGGAGCGGCACCCAGTATTTCGCCTGGGCGCTGTGCCTGATGATATTGGTGCCCGGCGTGCTGGCCTTTGTCTTTGGCTACTTCGCCTTCCGTTCAAAAATCAAGGGCGTCTATTTCTCGATCATGACCCAGGCGCTGACCTACGCCGGCATGCTGCTGTTCTTCCGTAACGAAACCGGCTTTGGCGGCAATAACGGCTTTACCGGTTTCACCACGCTCCTGGGATTCCCGATTACCGCCACCGGCACGCGGGTGGCGCTGTTTCTGGCGACGGTGCTGCTGCTGGCCGCCAGCCTGGCTATCGGCTTCGCCCTGGCGCGCAGCAAGTTCGGCCGGGTGCTGACCGCCGTGCGCGATGCGGAAAACCGCCTGACGTTCTGCGGTTACGATCCCAAAGGCTTCAAGCTGTTTGTCTGGACGCTGTCGGCGGTGCTGTGCGGGCTGGCCGGGGCGCTGTATGTGCCGCAGGTGGGCATTATCAACCCGGGCGAGATGTCGCCGACCAACTCGATCGAAGCCGCTATCTGGGTGGCGCTGGGCGGCCGCGGCACGCTGGTGGGCCCGCTGCTCGGCGCCGGTATTGTTAACGGCGCCAAGAGCTGGTTCACCGTGGCGATCCCGGAATACTGGCAATTCTTCCTTGGCCTGATGTTTATCCTCGTCACGCTGTTCCTGCCGAAAGGGGTTATCGGCCTGTTGCGCAAGGGGAAACCGCAATGAATTCGCTGCAAATGACCGACGATCTGTTTACCCAGCCGCTGCCGGCCGACAGGCACCGCCAACAAACCGACCCGGTGCTGGTGCTCGATAACATCAACGTCAGCTTCGACGGCTTTCGCGCGCTGAGCGATCTTTCACTGCAGATCGGCGTGGGTGAGCTGCGCTGCGTGATCGGGCCCAACGGCGCGGGCAAAACTACCTTGATGGATGTGATCACCGGCAAAACCCGGCCGGATAGCGGCAGCGTGTTTTACGATCAAACCGTCGATCTGACCGCGCTGGACCCGATGCAGATAGCCCAGGCCGGCATTGGCCGCAAGTTCCAGAAACCGACGGTGTTCGAAGCGCTGACGGTGTTCGAGAACCTGGAGATCGCGCAGAAAACCCAGAAGTCGGTGTGGGCCTGCCTGCGTGCCAGGCTGAGCAGCGAACAGCGCGATCGTATCGATGAAATGTTGCAAACCCTGCGGCTGAGCCACGAACGGCACCGGCCTGCCGGGCTGCTGTCCCACGGGCAGAAGCAGTTTCTCGAGATCGGCATGCTGCTGGTGCAGGAGCCGCATTTGCTGCTGCTCGACGAGCCGGCGGCGGGCATGACCGATGCGGAAACCGAGTACACCGCCGAGCTGTTTCGCTCGCTGGCGGGCAAGCATTCGCTGATGGTGGTGGAGCACGATATGGGGTTTGTCGAAACCATCGCCGACCACGTCACCGTGCTGCATCAGGGCCAGGTGCTGGCGGAAGGTTCACTGGCGCAGGTGCAGGCCAATGAGCAGGTGATCGACGTGTATCTGGGACGCTGAGGAGTCGCTATGTTGCAAGTAAACGAACTGAATCAATACTACGGCGGCAGCCATATTCTGCGCGGCCTGTCGTTTGAGGCCAATATCGGCGAAGTGACCTGCCTGCTGGGGCGCAACGGCGTGGGCAAGACTACGCTGCTGAAATGCCTGATGGGGCTGATCCCGGCCAAGAGCGGCACCATCCATTGGCAGGGCAGCGTGATCAACGGCAGAAAACCGCATCAGCGGGTGCAGGCGGGCATGGCCTATGTGCCGCAGGGGCGGGAGATCTTTCCACGCCTGACGGTGGAGGAGAATCTGCTGATGGGATTGGCGCGCTTTTCCGGCGCCGAAGCACGCAGCGTGCCGGAGAACATCTATGAGCTGTTCCCGGTACTGCGGCAGATGAAGGATCGGCGCGGCGGCGATCTCTCCGGCGGGCAGCAACAGCAATTGGCGATTGGCCGCGCATTGGCCTGCCGGCCGCAGTTGTTGATCCTCGATGAGCCGACGGAGGGGATCCAACCTTCGGTGATCAAAGAGATTGGCGCGGTGATCAAACAGCTGGCGGCGCGTGGCGACATGGCGATCCTGCTGGTGGAGCAATTCTACGACTTCGCCGCCGAGCTGGCGGACAGCTATCTGGTGATGTCGCGTGGCAGCATCGTACAGCGCGGCGCCGGCAGCGCGATGGAGCAGGACGGGGTGCGCGGGCTGGTGGCGATCTGAGTTTTGTTAACGGGTTGGGGGTTTATTTTGAGGCTGGACGTTGAGAGTAACCTTTCAATTTATCCATGAACACATCACGATCCCATTCTACGGCATCACCGCTATTTTCACCTTCGGCGATCAAGCGGCGTAGCTCTTCCAGCTTCGATGCTGCCGTACGTTCACGCAGGGTACGTACCGATTCGCGGATGACTTCGCTGGGGGTGCGGTAGTCGCCGCTGGCTACCAGGCCTTCGACAAAACTACGCAGCTCTTCACCCAGATCTACCGTTAGTGTTCTGCCCATTGTGAGCCTCCGTCAAAGGTGTCTACTGTTGTAAGATTAATTCTTACACTATATTCGTTAAGATACTCCAGCAAGTTACCGACTGTAAACCGCAGTCATCTCGGGAATTGGGTATGCACATAAAATAATTAAGGATAATTATGAACGAAGTCACGGTATCACGCCTGTCTTGCATCGTCCTGTCGCTGTTCCCGGCCCTGTGGGGCATCTTCAGCCTGTTGAACAATACGGCGGATTTTGCCGGAACCGCCCGCCATGCCGTAGCGCCGCTGCTCAGTATGCAGGATACCTATCAGGTGCCTGGGTTGATGTGGCGCGCCGTTACCGCGCCCTGGGCCGGGATGGTCGGGTTGGCGCTGATTACCCTGCTGGAATCCCTGGCCGGCATAACGGCAGCCTTTGGCATGGTATTGATGGTGAAACACCTGGGCCACCCTTATGCGGCGTTTGCCAAAGGCAAGGCCTGGGCGATGCTGGGCGCGCTTTGCGCGATCGCGGTGTGGGGCCTCGGTTTTATGGTGGTGGCCGGCGACTGGTTTATGGCCTGGCAGGCCAGGGACAACCCGCTGGCGGTGCAGTTGGGCGCGCTGCTGTATATGTTGCCCAACGCGCTGGCGTTGATGTTGTTGATGGTGCAACGGGACGCGCGCTGAGCCGGCAGCCAGGCGGGCGAGTGATTAAACTGCGGCAATCCTCGCGAAATTGTTGCCAAATGCTAACCTGCCGCCCACTGTCACATTTCGTTCATAACTGTGTCCTAGCATAATGACTCTTAAATAAATTTATAACAAATCAATAAGTTAAAATTTTATAGGGAAGGCACATGAGCGATAAACCGCATAACGATCTGCCGCCGTCCGCCGGCGACAACGAGCAACAACCCGCTAACCCGGCGCGCCGCCGTTTTCTGGCGGGGGCGACGGCGCTGAGCGTCGGCGCCACCCTTGCGCCGCTGGCCAATGCAGCCGGTGAAGGCAATAAGAAACTGCTGTTGAGCGGCCTGCCGGAAGGTGCGCAAAACCCGCTGCTGCGCCGCCATGTGAAAAACGTGGTGGTGATCTATGCCGAGAATCGCAGCTTCAATAACCTGTTCGCCAATTTCCCCGGCGTGGAAAAACCGCTGTCGGCGCTCAAGCCCGAAGAGTACCAGCAGCGTGACCGCGACGATCGGCTGCTGGATACGCTGCCGCCAATCTGGAAAGGGTTGGTACCGAAGGCGCAGGAAGTCGGGCACGTTAATTACAGCATTGGCGAGGATGCGGTATTCACCAATCAGTTGCCGAATCAGCCGTTTGTCTTGACCGGGCCGCAAGGGGAGAACCTGCCGCACGGCGTGGTGACGCGTGATCTGTGGCACGTGTTCTATCAAAACCAGATGCAGATCAACGGCGGTAAAAACGACAAGTTTGTCGCCTGGGCGGATTCCGGCGCGCTGACCATGGGCTACTACGGTGACGGCGCCTATAACCTGCGGCTGTGGACGCTGGCGCAGGAATTTACCCTGTGCGACAACTTTTTCCAGGGCGCCTTTGGCGGCTCCTTTCTCAATCATCAGTATCTGGTCTGCGCCCGCCCGCCGTTTTACCCCGACGTACAAAACTCTATCGCCAAAGAGGGCATTGCCCAGCTTGAAAGCGATGACGCGGCCGACCCGCGCCTGAAGCCGCTGGGCGATTCGCCGGTCAGTGCGTCGTTCGGCATCCCGCTGTTTGGCAAGAGCCTGCTGACGCCGGACGGCTATGCGGTAAACACCATGGCGCCGCCGTATTGGCCGTCGTGGACCCGGGATGAAAAAGACCCTACGCTGGCGGATGCCGCCCAGCCCAATGTGTTGCCGCCGCAAAAGCACCTGCACATCGGCGACTTGCTCAATCAGAAGGGCGTCGACTGGGCGTGGTACGCCGGCGGCTGGCAGTATGCGCTGGACAACCGCAAGGATCAGGGCGATTTCCCCGGCGCGCCGGACTTCCAGTATCACCATCAGCCGTTCAATTACTTCGAAAATCTGGGGCCGGGCAACCCACAGGCACGCGAAGCCCATTTGCGCGACGGCGGCATTGGCGACTCACCTGCCACCAACGCCTTTTTGGCGGCGGTAGAGGCAGGTACGCTGCCGCCGGTGACTTTCTACAAGCCGCAAGGCAACCTCAATATGCATGCCGGCTATTCCGATGTGGAAGCCGGCGATCGTCATATCGCCCACATCATCAACAGCCTGCGTAACGGCCCGCAGTGGAACAACAGCGTGGTGGTGATCACCTTCGACGAAAACGGTGGCTGGTGGGATCACGTTGCGCCGCCGCAGGGCGATCGTTGGGGGCCGGGATCGCGCATTCCGGCGTTGATCATCTCGCCGTTCGCCCGTAAAGGCTATGTCGATCACAAGGTATACGATACCGGCTCGATCCTGCGCTTGATCAGCCGGGTATTCGATCTGCCGACGCTGGAAGGGGTGGCCGAGCGCGATAAAGCGATGGCGGCACGCGGCCAAAAGCCGCTGGGGGATTTGACCGACGCGCTGGAGTTTCCGGCCTGATAGGGCGGGGCAAGCGCTGTGTTTACAGCGCTTTGTTCATATACCAGATGCCGATGGAACCTTGCGCGCTGGTGTAGCAGGTCTCGCCGCAAAGGCTCAGCCCCTGGCGCTGATAAAAACGCTGGGCGCTGGTATTGCGTTGCAACACCTCCAGCCACAGCATGGGTTGTTGCCTTTCTACAGCCCGTTGCTGTACCTGCTCAAAGAAAAGTTGGCCGTAACCCCGGCCGGCGTATTCCGGCAGAAAATAGATTTTCTGCAGCTCTGCACCGGTGGTTTGCGTCGGCGCCAGCAGGCTGTTGAAATTCAGCCGCGCATAGCCCACCAGATCCTCGCCTTCATAACCCAGCAGCCAGCAAACTTCCGGATCCTGCAGCGTTTTTTCTAACGCCTCAACCGCAAAATCCTGCGCCAAGAAAGCGTCCATTTCTTCTTTATAGTGCCAAAGTTCGCCGAAATGCGCCTGATAGGTACGAATGCCGACATCGCGAACCAGCAATAAATCACCGATCAAAGCCTGGCGGATAGTGAACATAGGGGCCTCATTGTGGGTTATGGCCAGAATACTGGCGATAGGTTGGTGGTGAAAATTTAGACACTCAATTCCATACGAGATATACTCAATATACTCAATATCTGTATATGGAGGCAGTATGACGACTAAAGAACAGACTCATCGCCGTTCAGGCTATGGCATTTCAATGCAAATGCTGACTGCCGATCAGTTACAGCATCTTAAACCGGGTAAGCACACGACTCGGTATTTGGTTATTGAAGTCGATGCCGGGAACAATAAAGCAAAACGCGGTGATAAGGATACTGCCAGGAATGCGGCGTTGCGGGAAAAATTAGTAGCCATTGTAAACGACCCTACCCTGGATCCCCGCGCGGCAATGCAAATGTTGGAGATTGCTAGGGAGGTGGGGATGAAACGGCCAGTAGCAGAAGAGCCTGTTGAGACGTCTCCTATTGGTGGAGGATCAAAAGCCAGTATTTTTGATGGTTTTGAAGCATTCCGTGGCAGAAATGAAGTCAGAAAACAGGATCTTCGTCAGTACATACTGGCAGATTCCACCTGGCTGACCTCATCCGATCTTTCCGATAAGGCCGGGTTCAGCAACCGTAATCGCAGTGCCGGCCCGAACGGGTGGAAGCAGCGCGGAAAAATTTTCGCGATCAACGTTGAGGGCCATGATCGTTATCCTGCTTACGCTCTTGATGAGGCTTATCAGCCGCTAAAAGTCCTTAAAGAGATATTGAGCATTTTTGAGGGAACAAAAAGCCCATGGTCAATGGCAAGTTGGATGGGGACGGCAAACGGCTGGCTTGACGGGAAAAAACCTAAAGAACTCTTGCAGAAAGATCCCGCTGCCGTTTTGCATGCTGCTCGTAAAGAGAAGGAGGGGGCACAGCATGGCTGATGATTTGGTGCCACCGGCTGCAAAGATCAATATCAATAAGCGTATTTTAGAGGCAGGGACGCCGCTTTATCGTATTCATAGGGAAAAATATGCCGGTGACGCCTTTAATGCCAGCAGACAAGGAGACGCGCGATTCAGCCCGATAGTTAATGAGGACAGCCGAGTCATTGCCACGGCTTATGCCGGTGACAGCACCAAGGTAGCCTTTTGTGAAGTCCCGTTACACGATGTTGATTTTTCTCAAGTAAAAGTTGAGTTCGCTACTGCACGGCTTGCAGGGCTGGTTCACACCGAACTGGTGGTCAATAAGGCATTGGAATTGGCCGAACTGGATCAACCCGGTTTAGCCAAGATGCGGGCATCAAAAAAGGTAACCCATTGCGATGCTGCACAGTATGGCGTTACCCGTCAATGGGCTGAGGCTATTCACAAACAGTATAAAGAAGTTCAGGGGCTGGTCTGGCCATCAAAACAGCATCCTGGCAATGCATACGTGTTTTTTGGCGATCGCTTGAGCGAAAATGCATTCTCTATTGTGGGGGAAACCCTGCCTGTAACGGATAGAAAAGTGGTAATACATCTCCTGCAACTGGCGGATCAAATGGGGATTACCCTCCTGGAAGAGGAGTGATTTAACGCAGACTTTGCACAGCCTACCGGATCTGTAGAGTAATGCCTTCTGTCGTCCATTTTTGTCAAGTTTCCAGCCCGCAGTAGTGATTCACCCGTCAAGATGCTTCGGCGTTTCCCGGCGGAACCCCAGCCCGATAATACGGCCGAACAGGTGCGGCAGCCAGCGGCTGTTGCCGACGCGGGTCATCAGGCTGGAACTGCCGCCGGTGCGGCGTTTTTTCGGCCTGCGTTGGCTCATCTTGATCTGCAGGAATTGGGTGGCTTTGGTGGGGAAATTGCGCCGGCGCTGTACCTGCTGCAGGTGTTTCAGTTGCAGGCTGTGGCTGCGCAGCGGAGGAATGATGCTGTTGGCGGTGGCGACCGCATCCTGAATCGCCAGATTCACCCCGACACCGCCAATCGGCGACATGGCGTGTGCGGCGTCACCGATGCACAGCACGCCGGGTTTGGCCCAGCTGTCGAGCCTGTCGATGCGAATGCTCAGTAGCTTTACCTGTTGCCAGCTTTGGATGTCCTGCAGGCGATCGTCCTGAAACGGCGCCACTTCGGCGATGTGCAGCAAAAACCTCTCCAGGCCGTCTTGCTGAATTGCCTCGAAACTGCCTTTATCGATGGAATATCCGCACTGCCAATATTCGCCCCGGTCGATCATGATGAAGTTCTGCTTCGGGCCGGTGTGGCCCATGGACCAGGCTGGATCGCCGGGTTTTTTATCGAGCTTCAGCCACAGCACATCGCGCGGCGAGCCAAACGCGCGGCTGCCGAGCGCCGCTTGTTCGCGCACCACCGAGTTGCGCCCGTCGGTACCGACCACCAACTGGCAGCGCACGCGGATCGGGCCTTCGGGGGTATCCGCCAGCACGCCGCATACCTGACCGCGATCGTACAGCAACCGGTGCGCCTGCGCCGATTTGATCAGCGTGAATTCAGGAAAGGCCGCCGCCTTTTCCGCCAGAAAATTGAGAAACTCCCACTGCGGCATGAACGTGATAAATTTGCAGCGCGTCGGTAGCCGGGTGAAGTTTGCCAGCGTGATATCGCGACCGGCGATCTCGGCCTGCAGCGTCTCCGCGCGTTGGTGCGGCAACGCCAGCAGCTCATCGAGCAGGCCAAGCTGATGCATGATTTCCAGCGTGGAAGGGTGAAGAGTATCGCCGCGAAAATCTCGCAGGAAATCGGCGTGTTTTTCCAGCACCGTTACGTTAATCCCCGCCCGCGCCAGCAGGTAGCCGAGCATCAGCCCGGCGGGGCCACCACCGACAATGCAGCAAGAGGTGGCGTAAGGTGTGATAGGCGACTGTGACATAGCGGTTGGCCCTGACGATCCGCATCCTGCGGATCCTGATTGAATGACTTTATTTGATAATGATTATCAATATCAAGTCTGACTGTCAACCCGCGGTGCTGTGTGGTCAAAGGGGGCGGAAAGGTGGCCAACCCGGTAGCATTGGGTGCCGGGTTCCCGCGCCGGCGGCAGTTCCCGCCACAGATGCAGCCGCACCAGCTGCCAGGCAGCGGGATCAAACGCCACTATACTGGCCAGGGCGGCGGGATCGGCCAGCTGCTGGCGGCGCAACGCAGCCAGATCGCTGTAAGGCGCAATCGGCAGCGTTTGGCGCGTGGCGCAGGTGGCTTCGGCGAGCCTTTGGCGGTCAAAATGTGCCAGCCACGGCAACCAGTGAGTCACCTGCGGCCAGCCAAAGGCCTGGCTTACGCCCCTGAAGCCGTCGCCGGTCAGAAAATCGCTCATGCCGGCGCTGCTGTTCCACAGATAAAACGGCGCATAGAGATTTTCGCCGCTGTGCTCACCTTTCTGTGCATAGAGATAGGCTTTAATCAATAACTGCGGGCAGTTATCCAGCAGGTGGCCAAAACGGCCGATGCGGTCGCGGATAATCGCCATATCGTAATCGGCGGGCAGAGCGAAGTTGTATTGCATGGCAAGCATGATGATTCTCCTGAAAGGCATTGACCCGGCGAGCATGACACGCCATCTTTATCAGTAAAATCGGCATTATTTTGATTAATGGTTCTTGAAAACGGGATGGTCAGCATGGGGCGAGTCACCTTCGATCTCGACGATCTGCGCAGTTACGTTACCGGCATTGAGCTGGGCAGTTTCGCCAGGGCGGCGGAACGGCTGGGGCGATCGACCTCGGCGGTTAGCGCACACCTGAAAAAACTGGAGCAGCAGATCGGCGCGCCGATCTTGCGAAAATCCGGGCGGGGTATGGTGATGACCGAGGCCGGTGAAACGCTGTTGGGCTACGCCCGTCGGCTGCTGGAACTGAACGACGAGGCTGCCGCTGCGGTGCGCGGGCTGGATTTGCAAGGAACCGTGCGGCTTGGGTTGCAGGAAGACTTCGGTGAAACCTTTTTGCCCCAGGTGTTGGGTAGTTTTGCTCGTGCCCATCCGAAGGTGCGCATAGAGGCGCGTATTGCCCGCAACGCCGAATTGATTGACTGGGTGCTGAAAGGGCAACTGGATTTGTCACTGGCGTGGGACGGCGGCATCAGCACGCCGTTTCAGCAGGATTTAGGCCAGCGCAAGATGCACTGGATCGCCTCGCCGAACTTTGATCTGAGCCAGTGGCAGGGCGGCGATGAACCCTTGCCGCTGGTGATGTTCGATGCCCCCTGCCTGATGCGCAGTGCGGCCACCAACGCGCTGGATCGCGCCGGTATCGCGTGGCGTATCGCCTTCACCAGCCGCAGCCTGAACGGCGTCTGGGCGGCGGTCAGCGCTGGGCTGGGGGTCACCGTACGTACCGACGCCGGGCTACCTTCGGGATTACTCCGTCTGGCACCCGGCGCTTTGCCGGCGCTCAGTCACATCGGCGTGGTATTGCACCGCGCCGAAGAAAACCCCTCTGCGGCTATTGGGCGGCTGGCGCAGATCGTGGCCGAACGGATCGACGGCTAGTCCTGTTCGATCGGTTGATTGCCGCTCAGCGCACCCCATTCGGTCCAGGCGCCGTCATACAGCTTCACCTGCGGGGCATCGAGCGACAGCAGGCCAAACGCCAGCACCGCGGCGGTGACGCCGGAGCCGCAGCTGGTGACGATCGGCCCGTTGATGTCCACCCCTTTATCGCTGAAGGTTTTCTTCAGCGCGTCCAGCGATTTGAAGTGGCCGTTTTCCAGCAGTTCGCCGTAAGGAATATTGATGCTGCCGGGGATATGGCCGCGATGCAGCCCTGGGCGCGGTTCTGGCGCTTGGGCGTAAAAACGCGGCGCGGCGCGGGCGTCCAAAATCTGTACTTCCGTGTTCAGCGCCTGCTCCACCTGTTGCATATTCACGACTGCGTCGGCGTTGAAGCGGGCGTTAAAAGTTTGAGGTTCAGGCTGTGCCGGGCCTGTTTCCAGTGCCTGGCCCAATGCGCTCCAGCCGTTCAGGCCTTCGTCCAGCACGTAAACCTGCTGCGCGCCAAAGTTACGGAAGGTCCACCAGCCGCGCGGTGCGGAAAACTGATTGCCCTCGTCATAAAACACGATGGTGTGCTTATCGTTGATGCCCAGCTTGCCTGCCGCCGCGCTGAATGCTTCCGCCGTCGGCAACATGTGCGGCAGGGCGGTGTTTTTGTCGGCTACGTCGTCGATATCAAAGTACACCGCACCCGGGATATGGCCGCGTTCAAACTCGGCGATCATATCCTTTTTCGGCACCAGGCCGACCGGGGACATCCTGACATCAACCACCACCAGATCTTCATCGTTGATATGCTGCGCAAGCCATTGTGGAGTAACCAGAAACGGAGAGTTCATCGCTATTGTTCGCCTGTTGTGAAAACGGATTTTCACTATACACCAGCGGGCAGGAGGATGAGGTAAGATGATTGGCAAACGGGCGGAGAATCATGAGGCCTAATGGAGAACAACAGCTTCGGCGGCGCCAAAATCGCGCTGCTGTGCGGCGATAGCCTGCTGACCTATCGGCGTGATGACAAAACCGGTATCCCCTGGCCCGGCTGCTGGGATCTGCCCGGCGGCGGGCGTGAGGGCGATGAAACGCCGCTGCAATGCGTGCAACGGGAAACCTTCGAGGAATTTGGCCTGCGCATTGCCGCTCGGCAGGTGAACTGGCAACAGCGCTATGACGGCATTCTGGCCGGCTATCCGCCCACCTGGTTTATGGTGGGCGAAATCACGCAGGCGCAAATTGCCGCCATCCGCTTTGGCGATGAGGGGCAATGCTGGCAGATGATGGTCATCGACCGCTTTATCGACCATCCGCAGGGCATTTCGCACCTGCAGCAGCGGCTGGCGGCGTATCTGCGCCGCTAGGTCTGCTCCACCGTCTCAACCCGGGCGATCAGCGCCGCGAGCTGGCGATCGGAAAACACTTCAATGCCATGCCGGCGCAGCAATTCGGCGGTAACGCCGCTGCCGGGTTTGGTCTGGCCGCTGAACGAACCGTCGTAGATGAACTGGCTGCCGCAGGACGGGCTGCCGTCGGTGAGCAGCGCAAAACGGCAGTCGTGCCGCCGTGCGGTTTCCAGCGCCAGATGGGCACCAAGCAGATAGCTGTCGGTGACGTCGTTGCCGCCGGCCTCCATCACCCGCGCCTGCTGGGCGAGCACGGTGGCGCCATTGGCGGCCGGGGTAATTTCTGCGTTGGGGCGCGGGGTGGAAAAACCGGCGGCCAACTCCGGGCAGCAAACCACCAGGCGGCCTTCGCGCTGCCAGCGTTGCAGGGTCGCGTTGACCAGCGGTTTGTCGGAGCCGTTATAGCGAACTTTAAAACCGGCCAGGCAGGCGCTGAATAAAATCTTTGACGGCATGATCTCTGTCTTCTGTCACAGGGGCGAAAGCGCGGGCAAACAGCCCGCACGCGCGGCTTTAACATAGCAGAATCATACCGCCGATGGCAGCGCCAACCGGTTAATCTCTGCCGGTTCGATGATTAGCAGCGGCGTCGTATGCCTCGCAACCGCCAGCATCGCCAGCCCGATCCTTTCGGTCGTGGTGACCTGCTTGGGGAAGAGCCGCAAGGCACCCAGCCACAGCGGTTTAAATAGCGTATACAGCAAATGATAAGCACGTGTTTTGGAACGGATGCCGTGTAGCGGAATGATAGCGCCAGGGCGGAACATCACCGCACGGAACGGCAGCGCCAGCAGGGCGTTTTCGGTCGCCCCCTTGACCCTGGCCCACATGCTGCGGCCCTGTTCGCTGCTGTCGGTTCCGGCGCCGGAAACGTAGATAAAAGTCATGGCCGGGTTCAGCCGCGCCAGTGGACGGGCGGCGGCCAGCGTCAGATCGTAGGTCACCGCGCGATAGTCGGCTTCGCTCATGCCGAAAGACGAGATACCGAGGCAAAACAAACAGGCGTCATAGCCGGCGAACTGCGGTTCCAGCGCCGACAGGTCGTTGAGGGCGGACGTCGTCAACTGCCTGAGTTTGGCGTGGCTTTGCGTCAGCGGGCTGCGGCCGACGCTGAGCACTTCTGTGACCTGCGGGTCGAGCAGGCATTCGCGCAACGCACCCTGGCCGACCATACCGCTGGCACCAAAGATTATCACTCTCATCATCTGTTCTCCTGACTGGCGGTCACGCGCCGGCTGCGCCAACGGTTAGGCGTTTGCGATTCCCACTGCATAAAGGCGCGGCTGAACGAATTCAACTCTTCAAATCCCAGCACGAAGGCAATCTCGCCCGGCTCCAGATCGGTGTCTGACAGCAGGTGGCAGGCGGTGCGGTGGCGGGTTTTGTCCAGCAATTGCTGATAGCTGTAGCCCTGTTGCTGCAGCCGTCGTTGCAGGGTACGCGGGCTGATGTACAGTTCGGCGGCCACGCTGTTCACGCTGGGCCGTTGCCCGCGCATGCTGCGGGCGAGGATCGCCATCACCTGTGCAGGCAGGCTGTCATCCTGCTGCGCTCTGGCCAGCTCGGCTTCCAGGCCGGGCAGCAAAACGGCCAGACTGTCCTGGTTATAGGTAATAAACGGCTGCTTCATCAGCGCGCGGTCGAACACCAGCACGTCCAGCGGCGCGTTGAAATGGATCGGGCAGGAAAAATAGCGCAACAGCGGGGAAGCGGGATCCTGGCGGCGCGTCAGTTCGATAGCCCGGGGCTGGATCGCCATGCCGGTACCACGGCGGCACAGGGTAGTGATGTAGGCAAACATGGTGTCAATCAGCAGATCGGGGGCGTGGCCTTCGGCCATAAGCCAGCGGGTATGCAGCCGCACGCCATGGCCGTGTTCCGTCAGCACCAGTTCCTCCGGGCACACCAGCCGATTATAGCGGGCCACCTTCTGCAAGGCTTCCCCTAAGGTGGCGGAATGCAGCGCCGCGACCGAGGCGATATCGTAGTGCTCCGGGGCCACGTCGCCGCCGAGGCGTAAACCGAATGCGGCATCAGTGGTCAGTCTGGCGAGCTCGCGCCAGATTTCAAAATACTGGTGGGTGGAAAGCCTGGCTTTTTCGCGTCCGTCGCTGAGCAACCCGCCGGGAAGGCCGGCCAGTTGGCTAACCTGTTCAATATCCACCCCCAGCGCCGCGAAGCGAATCGCCAGCGCGCCGGAAACCGGAATTTGATCGCTGCTCATGATGATTCCTTTGGCTGCCTGTTGAGAAAGGCTCCAGTGTAAAAGGTTAGGGCAGGCGCGGATAATCCGATTGCGACAAGCTTTACTCCCGCAGCGCCTGGGCGCTTTCGATGCCGGCTACCGGCGCCAACAGCAGACTTTGGATGGTCTCGCCGACCCGGCGAACCGCCTGTTCAATCTCTGGCGTCAGTTTCGGGGCGTAGTTGATGCGCAGGCAGTTACGGTATTTGCCGGAGGCGGAAAAAATGCTGCCGACGGCGATCTGGACGCCCTGTTGCTCCAGATAGCGGTTCAGCCTCAGGGTATCAAATTCGTCGTCCAGCTCAATCCATAGCATGAAACCGCCGCGCGGCTGGCTGACGCGGGTGCCGGGCGGGAAATATTTCATGATCCAACCGGTCATCCGATCGCGGTTTTGCTGATAGCGGGTACGCATGCGCCGCAGATGCTGCAGGTAATGGCCGTGGCGGATAAAGTCGGCAATCGCCAACTGCGGTTGGGTGGCGGTGGAGCCGGTGCCGATATATTTCATGTGCAGCACACGCTCCAGATAGCGCCCGGGGGCAATCCAGCCGATGCGCAGGCCGGGCGCCAGCGTTTTGGAGAAGGAGCTGCACAGCAGCACGCGGCCATCGTCGTCGAAGGACTTGATGGTGCGCGGCCGCGGATACTGGTAGGCGATGTCGCCGTAGACGTCATCTTCGATGATCGCCACATCATGGCGCTGCGCCAGCGTCAGTAAACGCTGCTTGCGCGCCTCGGGCATGATGTAGCCCAGCGGGTTGTTGCAGTTGGGCGTCAGCAGAATTGCCTTGATCGGCCACTGGTCCAGCGCCATTTCCAACGCTTCCAGGCTGATGCCGGTCAGCGGATCGGTAGGGACTTCCAGCGCTTTCATGCCCAGCCCTTTCAGCGTTTGCATGGTGCCGTGAAAACAGGGGGAGTCCACCGCCACAATGTCCCCCGGCTGGCACACGGCGCGCAGCCCGGCGGACAGCGCCTCATGGCAACCTGTGGTGATCACCAACTGATCGGCGCTTATCTGGCAGCCGGAATCCAGCAGCAGGCGGGCGATTTGCTCACGCAATCCCATCACGCCCTGAATATTGTCGTAATACAGGCTGCGCAGATCGCCGTGGCGGCCCATATGCCCCAGCGCCTTCACCAGCGGTTTCAGCGTCGGTTCGCTGATATCCGGCATGCCCCGCCCCAGCTGTACCAAGTCTTCACGCGGTTTGGTGCGGATCAGTTCCAGCACCTGTTCCCACTGCGAAATGTCCACCGGCCGCTGCACCGGGCGGGTGACGGCAGGCAGTTCGGCTAAGGTGCGCAAGCCCCGCACGAAGTAGCCCGATTTCGGCCGTGCTTCCACCAGTTGGCTCTCTTCCAGCAGGCGGTAAGCCTGTTGCACCGTGCTGATGCTGACGCCGTGTTCCTGGCTCAGCATGCGTACCGACGGCAGGCGGTCGCCGGCGGGATAAAGCCCCTGTTCGATGCGTTGGCTAAGGATGGCGGCCAGCGTGGCGTAGCGTGTCATACAGATACCCAAAATGAGAGTGAATGGGAAAATAACCGGCACAGATGGGATTAAATTAGACCATTCAGATACGCAGAGACAGCTTTTGTATGGAAAAAATACCCCTGACTTGAATCTGTACCGTTTTTCACCCGCGCCGCATCATGAACGTCGAGGCTAAACCGAAGGAGAACGCAATGATGACCCTGTTTGCAGATGGCGCGCCGGCGCAAAGCCGGTTACTCTTTTTCCGTTGGCGTTTGTACTTGCAACGCCACCGCACGCGTAAATCGCTGTTGCTGCTGGACGACGCGCAGTTGGCGGATGTCGGTCTGACGCGCGCCGATGCGCAACGGGAAGGGCGCAAACCTTTTTGGCTGGGATAATAAGGAAACGGCATGCTGAAGTTATTGGGTAAGGCGTCATCGATTAACGTGCGCAAGGTGCTGTGGACCTGCCATGAACTGGATGTGGCATTGCAGCGGGAGGATTGGGGCAGCGGTTTTCGCTCCACCCAGGAACCGGCGTTTTTGGCGCTTAACCCCAACGGGTTGGTGCCGGTACTGATCGACGGCGAGCGGGTGCTGTGGGAATCCAATACGATTTGCCGCTACCTGGTGGGCCGTGAAGGGCGCCAGGATCTGCTGCCGCTGGAGCCGGGCGCGCGTGCCGGGGTCGAGATGTGGATGGACTGGCAGGCTACCGATCTGAACAACGCCTGGCGCTATGTGTTCATGTCGCGGGTGCGCCAGGATGCCGCTTATCAGGATCAGGCCCGATTGGCGGACGCCGAAAGGGAGTGGAACCGGCTGATGGGCATACTGGAGCAGCACCTGGCGCAGGGCCAGGCTTATATGGCCGGTGCGGCTTTTAGCCTGGCGGACGTGGTGATAGGGCTGTCGTTGAACCGCTGGTTGATGACGCCGTTCTCGCGCCCGGATTACCCGGGGCTGAATGCGTATCTGCAACGGCTTAAGCAACGGCCGGGGTTCTTGCTGTATGGCGCCAACGGTTTGCCGTGATATGAAATAAAATATCCATTTTATTCGTGCGTTCTTCACTGCCGGGTGCAGCGTATCGCGATCGTCGCGCCGTTGCATCATAGCCTGCAGGGTTTCATGAACGGCATCACGGATATGAGTTTTATTTTTCTCCTGACTTGTTATTGAAATTTATATTCCATATAACCTTGTATCAGATGGCGCGTTTCATTAAGCGGCGCGCCGGTCATATTATGGATATCGGCAGGGGAGAAGGTGATGAAACAGGTACGCGTTGGGTTAATCGGCACCGGCTACATTGGGCGTTGCCACGCTATTGCTTATGCGCAGGCGGCCACGGTATTTCCACTGAAAGGCGAACTGGTGCTGGAAATGCTGGCGGAAGTGACGCCGGAGTTGGCGCAACAGCGCGCCGCCGAATTTGGTTTCTCACGCTCTACCGGCGACTGGCGGCAGTTGGTGGCGGATCCGGCTATTGATGTGGTGGATATCTGCGCGCCAAACTTCTTGCACAAGGAGATGGCGCTGGAGGCGATCCGCCACGGCAAGCATGTTTATTCCGAAAAACCGCTGGCGCTGGACGCCAATGATGCCGCCGAAATGGTGCAGGCCGCCCGCGCCAAAGGGGTTAAAACGCTGGTGGGTTTCAACTACATGAAGAATCCGACCAGCCAACTGGCGCGCGAAATTATCGCCAACGGCGAGATTGGCGAGGTGGTGCATTTCTACGGCACCCACAATGAGGACTATCTCGCCGATCCGCGCACCCCGATAGACTGGCACTGCCGCAAGGCCAGCGCCGGATTGGGCGCGCTGGGGGATCTGGCGGCGCACATCGTCAACATGGCGCATTACCTGGTGGGCGATATCGTGGCGGTCTCCGGCGACATGCAGACCATCATCAAACGGCGGCCGGATGCCAAAGACCCGACGGTGATGCACGACGTGGAAAACGAAGATCAGGCCAGTGCGCTGGTGCGTTTTGCCGGCGGCGCCATGGGCACTATTGAAACCTCGCGCATTGCCTGCGGGCGCAAGATGGGGCTGACCTACGTGGTGACAGGCACCAAAGGCACGCTCAGCTACACCCAGGAGCGGATGGCGGAACTGAAGCTGTATCGTCATGACGAACCGGCAGAGCGGCAGGGCTTCAAAACGCTGCTGGTGGGGCCGAAGCACCCGGACTACGCGGCATTTTGCATCAGCGCCGGGCACGGCATCGGTTTTAACGATCAGAAAACCGTGGAGATCCGCGATCTGGTCAACGGCATTGCCGCCGGCGACCGCATGTGGCCGGATTTCGAGGAAGGCTGGAAAGTGTCCTGCGTGCTGGATGCGATAGCCGCCTCCGCCGAGCAGCGTCGCTGGCTCGATATCAATCGCGACTAGGCGGCGGGTTATGGCGCACTCAGGCTGAAAGCGCCATAGCTTAGGATGTTAATCAGCTACCAACTTCATTAGTTACCAACTTAATAAGCTGTTAAGTTGGTAGCTTGATATGGTTGAAACGCCAGGCATGAACAACCGAACGCGCCCCAAGCCGCCGACGGCGTAATCCCCCCCCCTCAATGTCAATCCGGGCTAATGCCCATTCGCTGCTCTCCTGCCGGACGGCCTAGTGGCGGATAAGCCATTGATGGAAGACGCGGGTCACGATCGGCATCCAGAGGAAAACCACCAGTGCGACCACGGTAGCGTCATTGAGAAAATGGCCGGGCAGCGTGCCGCCCAATTGTGGCAGCAGCTTGCCCCAGAACCAGGGCACCAGATTGGTGGAGGGGAAGATCACCAGCAGGGTGATCAAAAACTGTTTCCACTTGGCGGGTGGCCGGGTCGTGGCGCTCGGCGGCGTGAACCAGAATTCCGCGCCGGGGCGAATATCTACGTGGTCGTCTTCCAGCAACAGCGGCGCCACTTCTTCGATGTATTTCTTGCGCAGCGGCGAGTTGTTCCACTGGTTCAAATTGTCGATGCTGTCGAAACGCACCAATATCGTATAGATCTGCTCGCTGCCGGTCGGGCGGATCACGTTAACGCCCAGGTGGCCGGCGAAGCCGGCGGCTTCCGGCATAATGCGTTTCAGCCAGGCCTCGTAGGCCTGCTCTTGACCCGGTGCCAGACGATGAGTGATCACTAACGTGACATGCTGCTGATGAACCATTAAGTCGACTCCAAAAAAGACCCCGGCGCGGCCGGGGCGGGCAATTATTTCATCACTCGCAGCGGTGCAAGGGGCGTCAGAGGGGCTGCGTCGTCAACGCCCATGCCGTAAGTGCCGCCGTGCTCACGCACCAGCGCCATCACCGCGTCGTAGGTTTCTTTGTGCGCCCAGTTACGTTGATATTCCAACAGCACCTGCTGCCAGGTCACCGGGGTAGCACCGGCCTGGACCATAGGGTCGATAGCGCGATCATGCACATTGACCGAACTGCCGCCGGAAGTGTCGGTCACCACATAAACTTCGTAACCGGCTTCCAGTGCCATCAATGCCGGACAGGTCAGAGAGACCTCGTTCCACAGCGCGGAAATCACCAGCTTCTTGCGGCCGATGGCCTCAACGGCCCTGACAAAAGCGGCATCTTCCCAGACATTCATCGTGGTGCGCTTAACGGGGGCGATCTCAGGGCGAACCGCCAGCAGTTCCGGCCAAATAGCGCCGCTGAAACGCTCGGTTTCGACCGCGCTGAACAGCGTCGGAACGTTAAAGATCTTGCCGGCTTTGGCCAAACCGACAACGTTGTTTTTCAGTAGCCGACGATCAATATTAGCCTCGCCAAAGGTCATCTGCGGCTGGTGGTCGATAAAAATCAGCGCGGAGTTATCTTTATCAAGTAATTGAAATTCAGACATGATTTACTTTCCCAATCCTACTGCGAATTAACCGCTGTAATGCAAAGCCGATAAAATGCAGGGTAGACAGGGGCCAATTTCAAAGATAGCGCAGAATTTTTGCCATCTTGTTGAGTTTTTTTATACACGGGGGAATGCGGTGAGACTAAACCTGGAAGCGTTACTGATTTTGGATGCGCTGGATCGACACGGCTCGTTCGCCGCTGCGGCTTCGGCGCTGTTCAAAACGCCCTCGGCGCTGAGCTATATGGTGCAGAAACTGGAGAGCGACCTCGAGGTTACCCTGCTCGACCGTTCCGGCCACCGGGCGAAATTCACCGATACCGGTAAACTGATGCTGGAAAAGGGCCGGGTGCTGCTGCGGGCGGCGCAGGATCTGGAACAGCAGGCGCGCTATGTGGAAAACGGCTGGGAAAGCGAGATCACGCTGGGCATTGACGCATCCTTCCCGTTCGAACGGCTGTTGCCGCTGATTGAAGAGTTTTATCAGCGCCATCATCATACCCGCCTGGCCTTTAGTCATGAGGTGCTGGCCGGTTCCTGGGAGTCGCTGGTTTATGGCTGCGCGGACATTATCATCGGCGCTATTTGTGAACCGCCGTCGCGCGTTGGCTATGCTTTCAGTCAATTGGGCCGGCTGGATTACGTGTTTGCCGTGGCCCCGCAGCACCCGCTGGCGGCGCTGGCAGAGCCCTTGCAGAAGGCCGATATCCGGCAGCACCGGGCCGTGGTGGTACGGGATACCTCGCGGGTGAACGCACCGCAGAACCTCAATATCCTCGAGGAGCAAGACCAACTGACGGTCTTTGGCTTCGACGCCAAACTGCGGGCGCAGCTTAGCGGCCTTGGCTGCGGTTATCTACCGCGCTACCTGGCCGAGCCTTACCTTAAAAGCGGCGAATTGGTGGCAAAGACCGTCGAAGCGGAGCGTTGCAGCGATATCGCCTATTTTGGCTGGCGTGAAAGCGCCACCGGCCTGGCGGCGAAATGGTGGCGCGAACGGTTGCAGCAGTATGCCGATGCCGGGGATGCGTACCCCTTAGAGTGAAACCGAGTACGCCTTATTGCCCGCAGGTACTCGGCTTTGCCGAGGGTGAGGTTTACACTGGCGTTAGTCAGGCAGGTTGATTTCCGCTTTCATAAAGGTGACGGCCTGGCCCTCGATCGTGACTCTGCTTTCCTTTAATTCGCACACTAAATGGCCCCCCCGAACGGAGGCCTGATAGGCAGAAAGTTGGGTCTTGCCGAGGCGGGCGGCCCAGAAGGGAACCAGGGTGGCATGTATCGACCCCGTGACCGGATCTTCAGGAATACCGGCACCGGGGACAAAATAGCGCGACACGAAATCATAGTTTTTGCTTTCTGCCGTGATCACCACGCCGACCGGCCCGAGTTCCGCCAGCTTATTGAGGTCGGGTTGGTAACCTCTGACCGCCTCTTCGTCTGCCAATACCACGAAAATATTCTCGAAACTGCGGAAGTGGCTGACGGCCAACTCACTGAACAGCGGGGCGATAGCGGCCGGAAGCTGGGAGAGAGGTTCCGGGGGAATACAGGGTAAATCCAGCAGATAGCCGTTTTCCATTACGTTCACTTTCAACTGGCCGACGCGGGCTGAAAACGACAATGTCCCTGCGATACCGTATTCCGTTACCAGTATATGCGCAGCGGCCAGCGTAGCATGGCCGCAGAAATCGACTTCCAGGGTCGGCGTAAACCATCGGAGATCCCAACCTTCCTTGCCGGGTTTAACAAAAGCCGTTTCCGCAAGATTGTTTTCTGCGGCGATGGCCTGCATGAGGCTATCCGACAACCAATCATCAAGAACCAGCACCGCAGCAGGATTGCCGCCGAACACCCGTTCAGAAAAGGCGTCAACCTGGTACATTTTGTGGGGCATCGGTCATCCTCTCATTATGTTTTTTGGGTCATTATATTGTAATTTTACGCTCATCATCAGAGATGATACGGGATGGTACGTGCATAAAAAATGCGGCGATCGTGAGAAAGCGTCACTATCGTGCTGCCGGATAAAAACGTCGCTTGCCCCTTGGCCTTTTTCCGCCAATAGTTGTCGCGGGTCTTTCTTTGATTAGCGTTTTTTGATGCATGGCAAAAGGAAAATCGGGTAATGAAAGGTGAACATCAGTACGACGTGGAAGTGAACTGGGAAGGCAATCTGGGTGCCGGTACGCTGGATTACAAATCTTACGGCCGCGATCATCGCATCAGCGCCGCAGGCAAGGCGGATATTGCCGGTTCCGCCGACCCGGCCTTTCGCGGCGACGCCGCCCGCTGGAACCCGGAGGATCTGCTGGTGGCGTCAGTCAGCGCCTGCCACAAACTTTGGTATCTGCACCTGTGCGCCACGTCGGGGATTTCGGTGCTGGCCTATCAGGACAACGCCGTCGGCATCATGCGCGAAGACGCCCAGCGCGGCGGGTTTTTTACTTCGGTTACGCTACGCCCGCGGGTAACGGTGCGGGACGGCGACGATCTGCAACTGGCGCAACAACTGCATGAAAAAGCGCACCACCTGTGCTTTATCGCCAACTCGGTCAATTTCCCTATCGAATGTCAGCCGCAGGCCGTTTACGCAAATAGCTGATTTTTAACTTTGCTTTACCGCTTTCGTTATTTTGAGCGCCACAGCGGCTCGCAGATACTGAGGAAAATTTCCTACAGCGAGCCGCAGCATGTCCTCAACCCAACGCCACAGCCACTATCTGCATTCTGCCCAGCGCAGTTGGATCCGGCAGCTTAACCGGCGCTGGTACTGGCGGCTGGAGCTGCCGACCTGGGGCATTATGGCGGCGGTCTACGGCGGCTGGTTTGGCGTGGTGCAGTACTGGCAGACGCTGGGGCCGTGGCTTGGCACACCGCTGCTGATCCTGCTGACCACCTGGTATATGTCGCTGCAACATGAACTTATCCACGGCCACCCAACGCGCTGGCCGCGAGTCAATCAGCTGTTTGGCCTGTTGCCGCTGGCGGTTTGGTATCCCTACGGTCTGTATCGCGATTCGCATATTCAGCACCACCGTAACGAACACCTGACCGATCCGCATGAAGATCCCGAAAGCTATTATTTCAGCCAGGCCCAATGGCGGCGTTTCCCACGGCTGTTTCCGCTGTTGGCGAAGGTACGCAATACGCTGGCCGGGCGGATTGCGCTTGGCCCGGCGCTGGATATCGCCGCTACGTTGGTCAACGCATTGAAAGCTATCGCCGCCGGCGAACTGCGCACGCTGGCGATGTGGCTGGTGCACCTGCTGCTGTTGGTGGCGGTGCTGGGTTGGCTGGAACGGCAGGGCATTGGCGCGGCGTTCTACCTGTTGGCCGTCAGCTACCCGGCGCTGGCGCTGACCAAGGTGAGATCGTTTTTTGAGCATCGCGCCGTTGAAGCTCCGCAGGCACGTTCTATTATTAATGAGGCGGCGTGGCCGTGGCGGCTGCTGTTTCTCAATCTGAACTATCATTTAGTTCACCATGATCTGCCCGGCTTGCCGTGGTACGGTTTACGGGAAGTGTATCTGGCGGAGCGCGGCGCGTACCGGCAGCGCAGCCAGGGATTTGTGGTGCAGGGCTATGGCCAATGGGTGAGTGACTACGCGTTTACCCCGGTTGCCGTTGAGGTTCACCCTTTCAGCGGCGGTGAAACGCCGGCGGCGCACCAGCGCGAATATGACGCCTGGCCGGCAGAGACATTGATTGCGCGATGGAAGCGCGTTTCTCAGGATTTTCCAATCGATCTGGCCAAATAGCCGGAAAACACATTACAAGAGGAAAAAGTATGGCTATCACTCCATCACGCGGACGTTTCTTTGCTCTGGCGTTGACCTTGCTCGCCGCGAGCGTCGGCGTGGCGCAGGCGGCCGATACGGTGCGCGTCGGGTCTAAAATCGACACCGAAGGTTCGCTGCTCGGCAACATCATCGTGCAGGTGCTGGAATCCAACGGCATCAAAACCACCAACAAATTGCAGCTCGGCACCACCAAGGTGCTGCGCGGGGCGATCACCTCCGGCGAGATTGACGTCTACCCGGAATACACCGGCAACGGCGCATTTTTCTTCTCCGATGAAAAAGATCCGGCGTGGAAAAACGCTCAGGCCGGTTTCGAGAAGGTGAAGAAGCTCGATTATGACAAGAACAAAATCGTCTGGCTGGCGGCATCGCCGGCCAACAACACCTGGACCATCGCCATCCGTCAGGACGTGGCGGACGCCAACCACCTGAAAACCCTGGCCGACCTGAGCAAGTGGATCAACGGCGGCGGCAAGTTCAAGCTGGCGGCTTCGGCGGAGTTTATCGAACGCCCGGATGCGCTGCCGGCGTTCCAAAATGCCTACGGTTTTAAACTGAACCAGGATCAACTGCTGTCGCTGGCCGGCGGCGATACCGCCGTGACCATCAAGGCGGCGGCGGAGCAGACCTCCGGCGTGAACGCGGCGATGGCCTACGGCACCGACGGCCCGGTGGCGGCGCTGGGGCTGCAAACGCTCGAGGATCCAAAAGGCGTGCAGCCGATTTACGCGCCGGCGCCGATTATTCGCGAGGCGGCGCTGAAACAGCACGCCAATATCGCCGAACTGCTGAAGCCGGTATTTGCCTCACTGGATGGCCCGACGCTACAGAAACTCAACGCGCAGATCGCGGTAGAAGGCCAGGATGCCAAACAGGTTGCGGCCGCTTATCTGAAAGAGAAAGGATTTGTTAAGGGATAATGCCGATATTCCCCCTCTCCCCTTGGGAGAGGGGCGGGATACGGCCCACCAGACATGGAGCCGGAGAGTTTCTTTGATTATTGCCGTAAAAAACCGCGTTTTACTGACATTGCTTATCCTGTTGCTGCTGGCCGCATTTGGCCTGCCGTTTCTCAGCTATGCCCCCAATCGCCTGCTGTCGGGCAAGCCCATTTCCCTGATCTCCCTGCTGCATGGCCCGGCGTTGTGGCTGTTGGCGCCGATGCTGGTGCTGGCGGCGCTTAGCCTGTTGGCGCCGAGCAGGCGCAACGCATTGCTCACCGCACTGGCCGCTTCGGCGTTGCTGACGCTGGCCTTCTGGCTGAGCGGCCATGCCGCACAACAACTGGCGCAGGAAGGCTCCAAACTGGCGCGTACCTCCTGGGGCAGCGGTTGCTGGTTGATGTTGGCGCTGAGCCTGCTGATGGCCGCGGACGCCATGACCCGTCTTGCTGCCTCGCACCTGTGGCGTATCCTCGGCAATCTGCTGGTGGTGCTGCCTGCGTTAGCGCTGCTGTTTGGGCATCAGTTGGATCAGCTTTCGTTGCTGAAGGAGTACTACAACCGGCAGGACGTCTTTGACGCCGCGCTGTTGCAGCACCTGACCATTCTGCTGGCGACGCTGGTGCCGGCGCTGCTGATTGGCGTGCCGCTCGGGGTGCTGTGTTTCCGTTCCCGTCGCTGGCAAACGCCGATCTTCTCGACCCTGAACATTATCCAGACCGTGCCCTCAATTGCGCTGTTTGGTCTGCTGATAGCGCCATTGGCCGGATTGGCGACGGCGGTACCCTGGCTGGCGGAGCACGGCGTGAGCGGTATCGGCATGGCGCCGGCGATCGTTGCGCTGGTGTTGTACGCCCTGTTGCCGCTGGTGCGCAGCGTGGTGGCCGGGCTGCAAAGCGTGCCGGCCAGCGTGATCGAGTCTGCCCGCGGCATGGGCCTGACGCGCGGGCAGATTTTCTTGCGCGTGCAGTTGCCGTTGGCGTTACCGTTGTTTCTGACCGGCGTGCGCATTCTGGCGGTGCAAACCGTCGGCATGGCGGTGGTGGCGGCGCTGATCGGTGCCGGGGGGTTTGGCGCCATCGTCTTTCAGGGTCTGCTCAGCAGCGCGCTGGATTTGGTGCTGCTGGGGGTGATCCCGGTGATCGTGATGGCGGTAATCGTCGATTCGCTGTTTAAATTTATGGTTTCATTATTGGACGTGTCACGCCGATGATTCACTTTAACCAGGTCAGCAAGATTTTTCAGGGCAAGCCGGCGGTGGACGACCTTACGCTGCAGATTGCCGAGGGCGAGTTTGCCGTACTGATCGGCACCTCGGGTTCCGGTAAATCCACGACGTTAAAAATGATCAACCGGCTGATCGAGCACGATCAGGGCAAGATTTATTTTGCCGGCGAGGAGATCCAGAAATTCAAACCGCAGGATCTGCGCCGTCGGATGGGCTATGCCATCCAGTCGATTGGCCTGTTCCCGCACTGGACGGTGGAGGAGAACATCGCCACCGTGCCGCAACTGCTGAAATGGCCGCGGGCGCGCATCCGTGACCGGGTGACCGAACTGCTGGAGCTGTTGCACCTGGAGCCGGATCTGTTCCGCCGCCGCTACCCGCACCAGCTTTCCGGCGGGCAGCAGCAGCGGGTTGGAGTAGCGCGGGCGCTGGCCGCCGACCCCGAGGTGCTGCTGATGGATGAGCCTTTCGGTGCGCTGGATCCGGTGACGCGGGCGGCGCTGCAAACGGAGATTGCGCGCATTCATCATCTTTCCGGGCGCACCATAGTGCTGGTGACGCACGATATCGACGAAGCGCTGGCGCTGGCGGACCGCATCGTATTGCTCGATCAGGGGCGTATTGTGCAGCAGGGTACGCCGCTGGAACTGCTGACCGCGCCGGCCAACGATTTTGTCCGCGATTTCTTCGGCCGCAGCGATCGCGGCATCAAGCTGCTGTCGCTGGGAACGGTAGCGGAGCGCGTGCGCCCCGGCAGTGCCGACGGAGAGCCGATCGCTGCCGCCATGAGCCTGCGCGAAGCCCTGTCGGTGTTTGTGGCGCGCGGCAGCGAACGTTTACCGGTGGTGGGCGAACAGGGCGAAGCGCTCGGCGTGCTGCATTTCAACGATCTGATTAGCCAAAAGGCGCTGTCATGAGTGCGCAGCGTTTCACGCGCTGGCTGCGCGATCCGCTGCCCTGGACCTTTGCTTTGCTGCTGGCGCTGGTGTTTGGCATGAATCATTTGCACGGGCTGTTCGCCGCCTGGTTCCCCGATCTGGACCGGCCGGTCTATCAGCAAGACAGCTTTATCTCGCTGGTGTGGGCGCATCTGTTGCTGGTGGCAGTTTCCAGCCTGATCGCCGTGGCGATTGGCGTGGCGGCCGGGATCGGCGTGACCCGTCGGGCCGGCAAGGAGTTCCGCTCGCTGGTGGAAACCCTGGTGGCGGTCGGTCAGACCTTCCCGCCGGTGGCGGTGCTGGCGGTTGCCGTGCCGGTGATGGGCTTTAGCGAGCAGCCAGCGATTATTGCCCTGGTGCTGTACGGCCTACTGCCCATCTTGCAGGGGACACTGGCGGGGATTGAGTCGGTGCCCAGCGCCACGCGCGAGATTGCGCAGGGGGTGGGGATGAACGCCAGGCAGATCCTGTGGCGGGTCGAGCTGCCGCTGGCGGCGCCGGTGATTGTTGCCGGTATCCGCACGTCGGTCATCATTAACATCGGCACGGCGGCGATCGCCTCCACCGTCGGCACCAAAACGCTGGGTTCGCCGATCATCATCGGCCTGAGCGGTTTCAATACCGCCTATGTGATCCAGGGCGCAGCGGTGGTGGCCTTGCTGGCGATCATCACCGATATGCTGTTTGAGCGCTGGGTGCGCTATCTCACCGCCTGGCGTCAGCAGACGCCGGCGGATCCTTCTGTGGGGTAAGGGACATGAAGCAGGTATCTTTGCCGATGTACGGCGTTACGCATCAACCGGCCGAGGCCTTTTGGCAGGTGCTGCGCGAAAAACTTCAAGATTTGGGGCTGGCGGATCTGCCGCCGCAACTGAGTTGGCCGCAGGATTTGGCGCGGCACTGGCAGCAGGACGATGTCTTGCTCAGCCAGACCTGCGGTTATCCGCTGGTCAGCAGCCTGCCGCAGGTACAACTGGTCGGCACTTATCACTATCGCGTCGAGGGTTGCGAGGGGCCGGAGTACAGTAGCTGGTTGGTGGTCCGCGATGATGAGCCGGGCGAAAGCCTGGCGGATTTTCGCGGCCGGGTAGCGGCCTATAACAGCACCGATTCGCAGTCTGGTCATAACAGCCTGCGCGCCCTGATCGCGCCTCTGGCGCAAGACGGGAAATTCTTCCGCGCCGCCATTGCCTCCGGCGCGCATTATCAATCGCTCAAACTGATCCAAAGCCGCGAAGCGGACATTGCGGCCATTGACTGCGTCAGCCTGGAATTGCTCAAACGGGCGCAACCGCAGGCGCTGGCGGGGGTGAAAATTATTGGCCGGACGGCCGTCGTTCCAGGGTTGCCGCTGATTACCTCAGCGCATACGCCGCCGGAACAGCTGGAAATATTGCGCACCGGAGCGAAGGCGATGGTGGGGGAAGCGGTGAGCGACAGCCTGCTGATCGGCGATTTCACGCTGGTCCCCCGTTCGGCGTACCAAAAAATCACCGCACTGGAACAACAGGCCGCCGCGCTGGGGGTGACGGCGTTGTAAATTTACAGTCCCCCACCTGGGCGAGTGGGCAGGTTAAAACTATTTTTACATACAAAAAATCGCATGTGATTGTGATCGACGCCGCGAGTGTGCCGGGCTGCGATTGCCGCCAGTCGAGATAGGGGGTAATCGCCGTATTGAAATGCATTGACGTTGGCGGGAAGAGGTTACCGCTTTTATCTCATTCTTCCAGCAATCTCTATACCGAAATGATCCTGCACTTTGTCATGCGCAACGGTGCGATAGCGAACATTATCAATATGCAGTTAACTTATTGTGATATCTGTCGCTCAAGTATCATGAACGGTGATTTACTCATCTTTGAGTTTTACTATTTCTCCTTTTGCATTGGCTATATATCGTTTACCATCGAAAGAAAATAAAGGCTCTTCATTGTTAAATTTGTAAATTGTCATGTATCTTTCTTTTTCTATGCAATTTTTAACCGCTTTCATATTGTCAAAACACAGTCTGTCATACTTGCCTTCTTCTTTATATCCATCGCCAAAATCCCAAAAAATAACAGTAAAACCTCCATCGCGATCTGGCCTGGGGGCTCCGTAGCGGCTTTTTAGCATGTCTTTATTTTTAAACCACCAGGCTATCTTACCTCTATCAGTAAATGGGAAGTTATTAACCAATATAGAACTGATTTCATGCCTTTGATGAACGGCTATGATTTCTACCGTACGCTGCGATAACCAGAGGAAGTATCCTGACAGAGCACATGCAGTCAGCATCAGGACAAGGAAAGTTTTTTTATTTTTTGCTTTCATTGGGTCCCCCGGTGATTTCTATGGTGGCTTCCATATTAGTCATAAAGGGATTAAAGCCAAACTGATTGTATCGCTGAAGCACAAACCAGATACGGAAAAAGCGGAACTGGTTAAATTTAAACTTTGAAATGTCGTCGCTATCCAGGCCGAAATGATCCTGTACTTTGTAATGTACAATCGCACGGTAGTGGTCATTATCAATATGCAGTGATTTTATTGTGACATGTGTAGCCCAAGTATCATGAACAGTGATACCCATTCCGTTAAAATTATCCTCAAATCTGTCAAACTTAGGCAGTTTACTAAAAAGAATAGCGTCTTTTAGCTTTTGATTTTTTCTGCGGGATAACATTTTTCCTCCCAATCTATATTCTTATCTAGCACTGTTTTCAACAACAGGCGTGAGCTATTATCTGGCGATCTATCGTTAAGTATCTGCTCTTTCAAAGCAGCGTCCAGGTGCACACTAGCGAATGCAGAGCCGTTGCTGCTTTGCATATGGGTAATCATCTTCTCGATCAGGTGTTTGTAGGGGCCATACATGGCAAAAGACTGAGAGAGGTGGCGGAACTCATTAAACAATATTTTGGCACACTCCTGTCGGGTGATTTTTTCGCCCTCTTCACGGGATCCATGAAACATCAACTGCGGCTGGCTAGATGGGATGATTCTTGTCAGCGTGTAAGGATTCACTTTGGCAGAAACATCCACCAGCCGGAAATGCGTTTTTAACTGCGCTTCGGATAAGTCCCCGCAACGCATATCCTCTGCACCATAATCGTCCATTCGCCTTTTGGTCTTGAATATAATGCAGGGAAACTCTAATGCAGACATGGTGATACATTCCTTGTATTGCAGTCCATTGGGTTTTCACAAGGAGGATAATATGTTGTGACATGTGGCGGTGTAAATGTTGCGCAGTTCCTCTGACCTGGATTCGGATTTTTGCCCGTTTCCGCTCAAGGGAAAAAGTGGGTATTACCGTTACGCTCTTGAACCATCATCAAAATGCCACGCATCATCTTTCAGGTTTTCTGCAATATCTTGTGCAATGCCACCGGCGTACCAAAAAATCACCGTACTGGAACAACAGGCCGCCGCGCTGGGGGTGACGGCGTTGTAAGCTTTCCCCCAGGCGGCGCTTGCCGAATTTACAGCAGGCCACCGCCGTCGATATCAATCACGCTGCCGGTGATAAAGCCGTTTTCCATTGCCAGCAGATACCCTGCCGCCACGTCCGCCGCCTGGCCGACGCGCCCGACCGGCAGCCCGGCGCCGATTTTGGCGAACATCGCCTGACGTTGTTCGGCACCGAGGGCGTCGTAAGCCTCGGTGACGGTAACGCCGGGGCTGACCACGTTGACTCGTCGCGGCGCCAGCTCTTTCGCCAACTGTTTGCCCATCGCTTCCAGCGCCGCATTGATGCCGGTTTTAATCAACTGCCCGCTGAGGTATTTGCGCGAGAGCTGGCCGGAGGTCAGGGTGATAGAGCCTTGCGGTGACAAGGTGGGCAGTGCAGCCTGAATGGCGCGTAATGCACCCCACAGTTTGACGTCAAAATTGGCCTGCGCCTCGTCAAAATCCGTATCCGCCAGCAGTTTGGCCTGGACGACCGGCCCGGCGGTGAACACCAGATGATCGAACTCGCCGACCTCGGCGAACAGCGCACGCAACGAACTTTCGTCGGTGACGTCCGCCTGCATTACCCGCAGGTTGCCGCCGTCGGCGGGCTGGTACTGTTGCATGCACCCGGTGCGGCGTGAGGCCAGCACTACGCTGGCGCCGTTTGCCACGGCGGCGTAAGCCACCGCCGCGCCGATACCGCTGTTACCGCCAAGGATCACCAGCTTTTGCCGGTTCAGGGAAGAAGAGAGGGTCATGATAGTGCCTCGATTGCCATGAATGTCGATGTTATCTATCATCAGGCATTGAAAATCCGCGAACAATCAGCCTAAATGGCAAACACTTATAAATTATTTTTAATAATAGGCGTAACGCCAGGATCTCCATGACATCCTTTATCGATCTCGACGTGTTCGTTCGTACGGTTGACGGCGGCAGTTTTTCAGAGGCGGCACGCGCGCTGGATATCACCCCGGCGGCGGCCAGCATTGCGGTTAAAAGGCTGGAGCAGCGGCTGGGGGTACGGCTGTTGGTGCGCTCCACCCGCAGCCTGCGGTTGACGGAGGAAGGGCGGCGTTATCTTGATAGCGCCCGGCTGGCGTTAGGCGCGTTGGCGGAAGGGGAGCAGGCGATACGCGAGAAACACCAGGGGCTTTCCGGCGTGCTGCAAATTTCTGCGCCGTCGGATTTTGGCCGCAACCTGTTGTTGGGGTGGCTGGACGAATTCAAGCTACAGCACCCGCATATTCAGCTGCAATTGCTGATTAACGACCGCCAGGCCGATCTGTTTCGCGAGCCGGTAGACATTGCGCTGCGCTTTGGCCAACTGGCGGATTCTTCGCTGGTGGCGCTGCCCATTTTGCCGCAGCACCGGCGCTTAATCTGCGCCAGCCCGGCTTACCTGCAACGGTATGGCGCGCCGCAGACGCCGGCAGAACTGGCGCAACACGGCATTCTGATTTATCAGCCCAGCGGGCGCAGGCAGGCCGAATGGCGCTTGTGGCGTGGGGATGAGTGCATTGAAGTGCCGTTGAACGGCCATTATTTTACCGACGACGGCGAGGTGGCGCGGCGTTGGGCGCTGGCCGGGCACGGTATTGTCCGTAAATCGGCTATCGATGTGGTGGCGGATATTCACGCGGGGCGTTTGGTGCAGCTATTGCCGGAATGGCAAAGCGACGCGGTGCCCATCAGCCTGGTGTGTCCGCACCGTTCGCAGGTGTCGGAGCGCGTCAGGCTGTTGCAACGCTTTTTACAGCAACGTTGCCAGGGCTGGATGGAACATCACTTGGCCTGAATGCTGTCCGCCGGAGCCGTGCTGACGGTGGCATCGCTGGTGGTGGTGCTCTCTTCGAGCGGCGTGGTGGAACGGGTGTACATATTCAGCCCGGCCAGGAATACGCCACCCAACGAACCAAAGGCGGCCAGAGCGATAACGATGATAAAGGCTTTTTTCAGCATAGGAATAATTTCGCAGGTTGTTTGGAACAGCGGGAATTATAGACCCTTTGTCGGGTGAAACAAGACGCATTTTTATACCCGTGGGCTTACCAGATGCCGCATTGTTGACTGCGGCATAGGGGCGAATATCTTCGCCCCGAGTCAGGCTATTTTCTGTTTATACGGCTTGCCGGGCGGGTGAACAGGTATTTGCCCAGCGTCACCAGCACCACCGCAGCGACGATAATCACCAGCGCGGCCCATTCACGCGGTGCCAGCGTCTCGCCGGCGAAACCGATGCCGAGCAACACGGCTACCACCGGGTTAACGTAGGCATAGCTGGTCGCCACCGCCGGGCGCACGTTTTTCAGCAAAAACATGTAGGCGCTGATCGCCAGCATGGAACCGAAGACGATCAGGTAACCCAGCGCGAAGAAGCCTTTGGCGCTGGGCATCTGCGTGAGGCGTTCGCCGCTCAATTGGCTGACCGCCAGCAACACCACGCCGGCGACCAGCATTTCCGCCGCGCCGGCCATCGGCCCGGCGGGGAGTGAGATGCGTGACCCCAGCACCGATCCAAACGCCCAACTGGCGGAGGCCAGCAGGATGAGCAGCGCGCCGGTCGGGTTGCCGACCAGGTTATTGCCGGTATTCAGCAGCACGATCCCCACCAGGCCCAGCGCAATGCCCGCCCATTCCAGTTTGGTATTGCGCATGCCCCACAGCAGGCTGAAACACAGGGTAAACAGCGGTACCGTCGCCACCATCACCGCGGCAATGCCGGAAGGCACGTTCTGATGCTCCGCCACGGTTACCAGGCCGTTGCCCACCGCCAACAGCAAAATGCCGATGGTGCCGGCGGCCAGCCACTGCTTTGGCGTTGGCAGGGCATGGCCGCGCAGCGCCAGAAAACTGAACAGCACGATCCCGGCGACCAGAAAGCGGATACCGGCCATCATCAACGGCGGCCAGCTCTCTACGCCCAGACGAATCACGAAATAGGTCGACCCCCAAACAATATATAACGTGAACAGCGCCCCGATTAACGGCAGGACGTTACGGCTATTTTGGCTAAGCATGGGTTTTTATTCTGCAGGGAAGGTTATTATTAGAGGACTCAGTAAACCCGATCGGGTGGAGGATAAGCAACGCTTTTCAGCAGTTTTTTAATGGAAAAAGGGCCAGTGAAAAAGCGATATTCCACCGAATGGCAGGCAACCCGCGCGGTTACGGGGCCGGCTTGTTCAGACGCGGCCAACTTACGGCGGGCAGAAAGACGGACCAACCGACAGAAAGCAGCAACAGCATGATTTCCGGCGCGGTACCCGGCTGTATTGCACCCAACTTCCAGCCGATAATGCCTGCCAGCGGCCCGGCGATGGAACCCAGGACCGCCAGCGGCAAAGGGGCGGCTTTGATCAGATCCAGCAACCAAAACCACCAGCAGCCAAAGGCCAGCCACAGGGCAACCATCCATAACGGCAACAGGCTGTGGCCGCTGAAATGCAGCACGCCGGCGTAGTTCCACAGGCTGTCCATCAGGATACCTGTCAGGGCGGTCAACAGCGCCCATCGCCGCCGGTGCGCCGGGGTAAAGATGAGCGCCAGCACCGCGCCGGCCAGCAGTACGGCATTGACCCTATCGCGGCCCAGGACCGCCAGCAGCCAAGCGGCGTTGATCCCCAGCGTCGCCAGCCAGAATCCGGCGTGCGGTTTCATTGCAGGTTTGCCCAGTACATGGGGGAGGGCCTGCTTACAGCAGCGAGATGCGATAAGCGCAACGGCGCGCGCCGGCCAGGATATGCTCGGATCGCTCAACCTGCGCCTGCAACACCTCGGTGAAAATGCTCAGTTCAGCGCGGCAGAACCCCTGGCAGACGGTGGCGGCGGCGCAGATCGGGCAGTGATTTTCCACCAACAGAAATGTGCCGTCTTCCTGGGTGCGCCATTCGGCCATGTAGCCTTCGCGGGTACGGATGGCCGTCAGGCGCGCGACGCGCTCTTGCAAATCGGTCGCGCCGATCATCGCCTGTTTGTAGTTAATGCGCGTTTCCTGTTCACGGGTGTCGATCAGCAAGTCAATCGCCTGTTCGCCCAGTTTATCGCGCACGGTGCGCAGCAGTTGCACCGTCAATTCGGAATGGGTATCCGGAAAACGCGCATTGCCGGCGACGGTCAGGTGCCACAGCTGCACCGGGCGGCCGACGCCGCGCGTTTCCGCCACCGCTTCAACCAAGCCCTCTTTCGCCAGTTTGACGAACTGCTGGCGTGCGGCTTCACCGGTGGTGCCAAGGACTTTCCCTGCATCAGACGCCTGTTGTGGGCCGCGGGTTTTCAATAGCGTCAGCAAACGGTCACTGACCGACTGTGCGGTGTTACCGCTATTTTCCAAGTTTATTCTTGACATATTTCTCCGCCTCGCCCTACCATTATTCCAAGTTAATGCTTGTTAAATTTAACGCAATATCATCCGCAACTCAATGCCATTACTCTGAAAACAGGACGACAACCGTGATAACTAACGATGATAGTCGCTGGAGCGATCTTTTCTCCGGTAAAAATGGCGCCAGCGCGATTGCGCTCTCACTCGGCGTAGCGCTGCACGCCATCAATATTCTGGTCGCCACCACCATTTTGCCCTCGGTGGTGCAGGATATCGGCGGCCTGAATCTCTATGCCTGGAACACCACGCTGTTTGTGGTGGCGTCCATTCTCGGTTCTGCGTTATCTGCGCGGTTGCTCAGCGGCTATGGCGCACGCAGCGCCTATCTGGTGGCGTCGCTGTTCTTTATCGCCGGAGCCATGCTGTGCGCGCTGGCGCCGTCGATGCCGGTGATGCTGATCGGCCGAACGGTGCAGGGGTTTGGCGGCGGTCTGATCTTTGCGCTGTCCTACGCCATGATCAATCTGGTATTCGAGCAAAAGCTGTGGCCGCGCGCGATGGCATTGGTGTCGGCGATGTGGGGCATTGCGACGCTGGTGGGGCCGGCGGTGGGCGGGATTTTTGCCGAACTGAACGCCTGGCGCTGGGCATTCGGCATCCTGTTGCCGATCATGGTGCTGTACGCCGGTTTCACTTTCCTGATCCTGCCCAAGGGTAAACCGCAGCAACAGGCGGCGCCGTTGCCGGTGGCTCAGTTGCTGCTGTTGGCGACGGCGGTGCTGGTGGTATCTGCCGGTAGCCTGGCGGACAGCGCGTGGATCAATCTGGGCGGCATTGCTCTGGCGCTGCTGTTGATGGCCTGGCTGATACAGCGCGAAGCGCACTCTCGCGCACGGCTGTTGCCGCATGGCGCTCTGCGTCGCGGCTCCCAACTGGCCTCGCTGTATATCACCGTCTCCCTGCTGGTGGTAGGCATGACCAGCGAAATCTTCGTGCCTTACTTCCTGCAAACCCTGCATGGTCAATCGCCGCTGATCTCCGGCTACATTGCGGCCACCATGGCGGCGGGGTGGACGCTGTCGGAGATCCTCAGTTCCGGCTGGCGCAGTGCGGGCATCCGCCGGGCGATCATCAGCGGGCCGCTGTTCGTGCTGGTGGGGCTGTTGGCGCTGGGTATTTTGATGCCGACCCCTTCCGGCGGCCACTGGCTGGCGCTGACGCCGATCGTTATCGCGCTGACGCTGGTGGGATTCGGCATCGGTTTCGGCTGGCCGCATCTGTTGACGCGTATCCTGCAGGTCGCCCCTGAAGCGGATAAGGATATCGCCGGCGCATCCATCACCACGGTGCAACTGTTTGCCACCGCCTTTGGCGCGGCGCTGGCCGGGATGATCGCGAATCTGGCCGGGCTTAATGAGCCGGGCGGGGCAGTGGGGGCGGCCAATGCCGCACGCTGGCTGTTCCTGTTGTTTGCCCTGGCGCCATTGCTGGCGATGTTCAGCGCCTGGCGCTGTGCGGCAATCGCGCCGCCGGCCGACGAGACGGGCAATTTTGTACAAAACCATCCGTCCACTGAATGATAGAATAAACTTCATTCAGCGGAGGCGGATATTATGGTGGAAAGCGCAGGGCGTAACGCTCGTCGGGAGCAGGCGAGCTTCATGCACGTCGACGAACTCGGCGGGTTGGGGGTGCTGCAGGCTACCTATCGCCGACAGACTTTCTCGCGCCACAGCCACGAAGGCTTCTGCGTAGGAGTGATCGACGACGGCGCCCAGCGTTTTTACCGGACCGGCGGCGAGCACGTGGCGCCGCTGGGCAGCATCATTCTGGTCAACGCCGACGATATCCATACCGGCAGCGCCGCCAGCGAAGACGGCTGGTCTTATCAGGCGATGTATCCCACCCCGGAACTACTGGCGTTTCTCTCGCGAGATTTGAAAACCGGCGCCGGGGCAACGCCTTATTTCCCCCGTCCGGTGATTCACGATGTCGGCCTTGCCGGCCAACTGCGGCTGGCGTTCAGCCTGCTGCGCAGCGATGAAAACCGTCTGCTGAAAGAAACCATGGTGTTTTCTGCGCTCACCTGGCTGATGCTGCGGCACGGTAAAAGCCGCATCGAACCCGCGCCGCAGAGTAAGGCGCAGCGCCAGGTCACGCAGGTAAAGGCTTTTCTGGATGATTTCCCCGAGGCGGACATTTCGTTGCTGGAGCTGGCGGAACGGGTGGCGCTCAGCCCTTACTATCTGCTGCGTCAGTTTCAATTGGCCACCGGTTTGCCGCCGCATGCTTACCAAATCCAGGCCCGGCTGCGCAAGGCGCGCCAAATGCTGAAGGCCGGCCATGGCGTGCTGGACAGTGCGCTGAGCAGCGGTTTTCACGATCAAAGCCATTTCCACCGCCATTTCCGCAAATCGATGGGCATCACGCCCGGCGACTATGTTAAATCGCTGAAATAGCCGCGCAATCCTGTGCAATACCCCGGAAGCATCTTGCCCTAGGCTGTGCCTTCAAACGAAGGAGAACAGCATGACGCACTTATCAATCCTCACCGAGCCGCCGGTGTCCCGGCTGCGCCCGGCGCTGCAAGGGGCGGCGGCGATTCTGCCGCTGTGTCTGGCGGTATTGCCCTGGGGTATCCTGGCGGGGTCGATGGCCATCCAGAGTGGCCTGACGGCGGCGCAGGGGCTGGGCATGTCGGCCATTGTCTTTGCCGGCGCCTCGCAGCTGGTGGCGATGGGCATGATCAAAGGCGGAGCGGGGTTGCTGGCCATTTTGGTCTCGACCTTTTTTGTCACCGCCCAACATTTTTTGTATGGCCTGCGGCTGCGGGAAAGCGTAGCGCCGCTCCCCTTGCGCTGGCGTTTGCTGTTGGGGTTCCTGTTGACCGATGAGCTGTTTGCCCTCACCGGCAACCAGGCGCCGGCGCGCTTTAACCGCTGGTACGCGCTGGGTGCCGGGCTGACCTTTTACCTGAGCTGGATTTTTTTCACGCTGTTGGGCGTGCTGGCCGCCGGCAGCGCCGAGGATCTGGACCGTTATGGCCTGGATTTCTCCATTGCCGCCACGTTTATCGCCATCGTGGTACCGATGATCCGCAGCCTGCCGGTGCTGGCGTGCGTACTGACCGCGTTGCCGCTGTCGGTGGCGCTGCATTATTTTCAGGTGCCGGGCGCGTTGATTATCACCACCGTCGCGGCGATGGGCGCCGGCCTGCTGTGCAGCAAGGGGCGCCCATGATTTGGCTGACGATAGTACTGATGGGCCTGGTGGTGTTTTTCAACCGTTACTGTTTTCTGGCACCGGGCCTGCCGGTGCGGCTGTTGCCACGCTTCAGGCGCCTGCTCAGTTTTTCCGTGCCGGCGGTGCTGACGGCGATCTGCGGGCCGATCCTGGCTTTCAGCGGCGATACCCTGCGTGCGATGCCGGATAATCCTTATCTGTGGGGCGCGCTGTTTGCGGTGATACTGGCGTTTTTCTTGCGCAATATGTTGGCGGTGGTGCTGCTGAGCATGCTGATTTTTATCGCCCTGTGCGGCCTGTTTTAAAATCCGGTTGACGAATCCCTTATTTGAGATTATTTCTCTTATATGGGATTTATCATCAGGAGCACGAGAATGGATAACGGAATGGAAAGCGCCGATCTCCGTTTGGCGCAGCGGCTGTCTGACCTGCGTCAGCGGCAGAGTTGGTCGCTGGAGGAGTTGGCGCAGCAAACCGGCATCAGCCGGGCGACGTTGTCGCGGGTGGAACGCGCGGAAACCAGCCCGACCGCTTCGCTGTTGAACAAGCTGTGCTCGGCGTATGGGTTGACCATGTCACGCCTGCTGAGCGAGGTCGAGGATGAACCGCCGGAACTGTTGCGCCGTGAGCAGCAACCGGTGTGGGTCGACCGCGCCAGCGGCTTTCACCGCCGTTCGGTATCGCCGCCCGCCGCGCTGTTCAAGGCGGAGTTTATCGAAGGCCGGCTTGAAGCCGGGGCTGAAATTGCCTATGACGCGCCTTCGGTACATGCGCTCGAGCACCATCTTTGGCTGTTGGAAGGCCGGCTTGAACTGACGCTTGAGGACCGCACCTTCCAGCTTGAGCCGGGCGACTGTCTGCGTTACCGGCTGTTCGGCGCTTCTAAGTTTGCTGTGCCCGGCACCGTGCCGGCCCATTACACCCTTGTTATCTGCAGGCCCTAATCATGATTGAGATACAGCAATTGAACGCCGACGCGGTACAAAACGCTCTTCCCGAGCTGGCCGAGATGCTGCAAGCCAGCGTATCGCAAGGCGCGAGCATTGGTTTTGTCATGCCTTTCACCCTGGAACAGGCGCAGGCGTTCTGGCACCGTCTGCTGCCGGCGATTGAGCGTGAAGACAGGATCCTGCTGGTCGCCCGGCAAGCGGGGCGAGTGGTCGGCACGGTGCAACTGCTGCTGGACATGCCTGACAACGGCCGCCACCGCGCCGAGGTAGTGAAATTGATGGTGCATCCGCAGGCTCGCCGCCAGGGCATCGCCCGTGAGCTGATGCTGCAAATTCAGCAAAGGGCGATTCAGCATCAGCGGCATTTATTGGTGCTGGATACCCTGACCGGCGACACGGCCGAGGGCATGTATCGTCAACTGGGGTTTCAACTGGCGGGAAGCATTCCGCAGTACGCCCGAGCCAGCAACGGTAGCGCGCTGGATGCCACCAGTTATATGTACAAATTATTGTGACGCTCAGCATTGTACCCGCCGAGGCCGACAGCCCGGAGGCGCTGGCGCTGATGGCCGAGTTGTCGGCGCGGCTGGTGGAAATTACCGGTGACAGCGGTTCGGCGTCGTTCGACGTGAGCGAAATGCGGGCGGCCAACGCCTGTTTTTTACTGGCGCGCAATGCGGCAGGTGTGGCTGTAGGCTGCGGCGCCTTCCGTTGGCTGGCGCCGGGGATTGCCGAGGTGAAGCGCATGTACATGCGTGAGGCCGGTGCCGGCACGGGCGGCCGTTTGCTTCGAGAGCTTGAACGGCAGGCGCGGCAACGGGGTTATCGGCAATTGTGGCTGGAGACTCGTCGGGTTAACCAGCGTGCCGTGAGGTTTTATCTGGCACAGGGTTATCAGCTGCGTGAAAATTATGGCCGTTATCGCGGCAATCCGCTGGCAGTGTGTTTCGAAAAAACATTGTGACTATGCCGCAGGCGCAACGTCCCTGCGGCAATGCCACAAACGCGATTACTGCCCGTTCCAGGCCTTGATGGCCCGTTGGCGGATTTGCAGCTTTTGCTCCGGAGTCAGCTTGTTGTAATCGCGGGCCATACCGCTTTCCCAGTCGCCGTACAGCGGGTTAGGCAGCACGATAAACTCGGTGCCGAACTTGCTTTGATTATCGCTGACGAAGGCCCGACGTTGCGCATTATCCTGGTGATAGGTTGCCGCGCCGAAGTCGTTCAGGTTGTCGCCGGCGTACACCACGATGTCATAACCTGCCTGTTTGATGGCGTCAAAGCGCGCCTGCTTGTTGGACGTGTCGCTGCTGAGCAGCACGGTTTTTTCCGACATGCCGGTAAAGCCCAGTTTCTGCATATTGGCGACCGTAGCGGCGTATTCGGACACTTTGCGGTTGGAGACGTAGAACATCGTGCCCTGGTGGCTGTTGACGTAACGGGCAAACTGCACCGCGCCCGGCACGGCCCCCGCCTGTTCGGCCTGTGACCATTTCGCCCAGGTGGCGGCGGCGAACGGCTTGCCTTGCTGCGCCTGCCAGCCGGAATACGGGCTATTGTCCAGCAGGGTTTCGTCCAGATCGACCACCACGGCCTTCTTCTTGCCCGGCGCGGCCTTGGCCTGATCGAAGGCGCGTTTTCCGCTGTTGAACGCCTGGTGCGCCAACGCCTGATATTCACCGGACTGTTGGAACCAGTTCAGCGCCAGCACCGACTGGTCCGCCAGCCGCTGCTGGGCCTGCAGATCGGTTTTCGGCGGCTGTGCGCAGCCGGTCAGCGTCAATAGCGCAATGCCGATCGCCGCGCCAAGGGTCATTTTCTGCATGTTTTCTCCTGCCCTGCATAGAGGGATAACTTTCGGGTTGTTATTGTGCGGTATTCAACGTCATCGCCATCTCGAACTGGCGTAACGCGTCTTGCCGCCAGCCGAGCCGGTCAAAGAAGGGCGCAGCCACGTCGGGAACGTAAACGTTGGCCGCCAGCGGTAGAGGCGAAAAGTGTGCCTGCAATGCAGCCAGCAGCGACCGGGCATGCCCTTTGCCGCGGTGCTGCGGCGGCACGTAGATCATGCGCAGGAAACACTTCTCGGCCCCGGCCTGCACCACCGCATAGGCCTGGCGGTCAAGGGTGAAGGCGTGCGGTTGGCCGGGCAACTTGTAAAGCGATTCCGGCGCGATCAGCCAGGGTTGGTCGGTGGCGCCTTCGGCCGTCAGGCGGTGCGAGACGGTCAATGGATCAATCTCTTGCAGCATCGCTACGCCGGCGGTTGTCGGCTCATCGGCCTGGTGGCCGGTCAGAGTGCGGACGATGCGCAGGCCAGCCTGATGGTAAAGCGCCAGTGCGGCGTCATTGCCTTCGATCACTTCCAGCGACAGCTGACGATCGCCACGCTTATGCGCGTCGGCGACGATACGCTGCATCAGCGCTTTTCCCAGCCCTTTGCCACGCATTTCCGGGCGGATGGACAGCGCCGCTACCCGGCTGTGCAGGCCACGGCGGCTTATCAGCGCCAGCGCCACCGGCTGTTGTTGATGGGTAACGATAAGGCTGTCGTTCAGGCTGAGGTCTTCGGCGCCAAAGCGGCTGGCGAAGGTGGCGCCATCAATGACAAAACGCACAATGTAGTTTTCAAAACAGTGGCAGAGGATCTGCGCCAATTGGTCGCTGCTGTAGCGCAAGGCGCTTTGATACTCGAACCGTCCATCGTTGAGCATGGCTTATTCCTGTGGGAAAGGGAGGCGATACCGTCATCTTTCAGGCTGCAACCTTGTGGTCTGCAACGTGAAAGCCGTAGGGTATTACATCTAGACCCGATTGTTTTACAAGGCAAGTTTCTGCGTGCGGTTACGGGATGCAGAGTGGGAATCGGGCAGGGGCCTGGGGGCAGAAAGCACAAATGAAAAAAACCGGGCGCAGCCGCCCGGCGAAATAAATCTTTTCAAGTAGCCGAAGCTAAAGATTGCAGTGGTGGTTATTCGTCACATCAGAACTGGTAAGTCAGGGCGACGGCGACAACGTCGTCGGTTTTCAGGCCCAGCTTATTGTTGTCGTCGAGTTGGTTGATTTTATAATCGATATAGGTCGACATGTTCTTGTTGAAATAATAGTAAGCGCCAACGTCAAAATATTTCACCAGGTCGGCATCGCCGACGCCTTCGATATTTTTCCCTTTAGACTGAACATAACCCAGCGATGGGCGCAGGCCGAAGTCGAACAGATATTGCGCAACCAATTCCACGCCTTCCGCCTTGTTGGCGAAGCCGCTAACGGAGGTGGAGTTGTTATTGATGGTTGCGGTGCCGGAAATAGGCACGATGTTATGGCTCTGCGAATAGGTCGCGGCCAGGTAAACACTGTTGTTGTCGTATTTCAGACCGCCGGCCCAGATATCGGCTTTATCGCCTTTACCGAAGGTGCCTGCTTTTTGGTCTGCGGTACGGTTGGAAGAGGCATAGGCACCGCCCAGGCTCAGACCGTCGATGATTTCGTAGCTGGAAGACAGGCCCCAACCGTCGCCGTTCGCCTTGCTGCCGGCGCGGCCATCGTTTTCGTTTTTGCCCTGGTACTGTACTGCGAATTTCAGGCCGTCGACCAGGCCGAAGAAATCGTTGTTACGGTAGGTTGCCACGCCGTTGGCGCGACCGTTCATGAAGTTGTCGGTTTTGACGTAAGCGTCATCGCCGAACTCAGGCAGCATATCGGTCCAGGCGCCCACGTCATAAATAACGCCGTAGTTGCGGCCGTAGTCGAATGAGCCGAGATCTTTGTATTTCAGACCGGCGAAGCCCAGACGGGTCTTGGTGTCTTTCGCACTGTCGGATTCGGCATGGTTAGCCGAAATCTGATATTCCCACTGGCCGTAGCCGGTCAGCATATCGTTAATTTGAGTCGCGCCTTTAAAACCGATACGCACGTAGGTTTTATCGCCATCATTGCCGGTATCGTCAGAGAAATAGTGCAGTGCTTTTACGCGGCCGTAAAAATCGAGCTTGTTGCCGTCTTTATTGTAGATTTCTGCTGCCTGTGCTGTCTGCGCAATTAAAAGTGCCGGAATAATAACGGCCAGAAGATTACGTTTCATGATTTACCCTGCTTTATTCGATTGAAAGACGCTTATCATTAGTTGCATTGCTGTTTTGCTTCGCTGCCCAAATGTTTGCAGCGAGGATTTTTTACCTCAGTTATGTGATCTATTTATGACAAAATATTCATTTCCATATCGAACGATTAAAAAAGTTGCATAAAGAGTGAATTTCTTCAACGGACAGGTGTCTGCGGCCAATTTACCGCTAACAATCTCTCTCCAGGTTTCCGGAAGAATCATGCGCGAGATTTATGCACCGCGCAGTTCCGAGCGCTGTTCAATGATCCAACTGTTCTGATTTTGTGGATTAAGACTGTCAAAAATCCCGATTTTCACCTGTCATGGCGGCGAGTAGCTTAAGGCTATCCGTTAAACAGCAGGAGAACATGATGCAACCTTCCCAACAGGCCGGCCAACAGGCGTTCGGCGATATAGCCCCCAAGCTGGCGCAGCTCAGCGACAGCGTATTATTCGACGACGTGTGGCAGCGGCCGGAGCTTGGCCCGCGCGAACGTAGCCTGATTACCGTCGCCGCGCTGGTGGCGCTGAACCGCGTAGAGCAACTGCCGTTTCACTTGCAACTGGCGCAACGCAACGGCGTGAGCCGCGAGCAACTTGCCGAATTGATCACCCATCTGGCGTTCTATGCCGGCTGGCCGGCGGCGGCTAGCGCCGTGGCGCGCCTGCGTGAATTGGAACAGGAGTAACGTTATGCCTTTCAGCCGCATTGCCTTGCATCAGGGAAAATCAGCGGAATATCTGCAAACCCTGTCTGACAGCCTGCATCAGGCGCTGGTCGACACCTTCAACGTGCCGCCGGCCGACAAATTTCAGGCCATCGATCAATACCGCCCCGGCGAGTTGATATACGACCGCGATTACCTTGGCGGGCCGCGTTCGGCGGATTATGTGCTGTTTTACATCACCATCGGCCGCCCGCGTGATACCGCCACCAAACAGCGTTTTTATCAACGGCTGGCGGCGCTGCTGGAGGAGAACCTGCAACTGCGTCCGGAAGATGTGATGATCGTCATCACCACCACTCAACTGGATGAGTGGTCGTTCAGTGCGGGCCGTGCCTCAATGATTGAAACCCAGCCATAACTCGGGCTGACTCGGCCGGCGGTCTGTGGGACAATAGCGCCATCATTTCGTTTAGATATAGAGTTGAATGGCGCTCTCCCCCGCAGTAAAAGATCAGATTGGCCAGTGGTACAAAGCCCTGCAGCAACAAATACCGGATTTTATTTCCCGTGCACCGCAACGGCAGATGATCGCCGAAGTCGCCAAGACGCTGGCCGGCGATTACCCGCGCCACCTGGCGATTGAGGCGCCGACCGGCGTCGGTAAAACGCTGTCGTATTTGATCCCAGGGATCGCCGTCGGCCGTGCGGAGAGCAAACCGCTGGTGGTCAGCACCGCCAACGTGGCGTTGCAGGATCAGATCTACAGCAAAGACTTGCCGCTGCTGAAAAAGATCATCCCCGATCTGAAATTCACCGGTGCCTTTGGCCGTGGGCGCTACGTGTGCCCGCGCAATTTGGCGGCGCTGAGCACTGACGTCAGCGAGCAGGGTGACCTTACGCTGTTTCTCGATGACGAACTGGCGCCGTCCAGCGGCGAAGAGCAGGCGCTGTGCCAAAAGTTGACCAAGGCGCTCAACCGCCATGAGTGGGATGGGCTGCGCGACCATTATCAGCTGTCGATCGACGATCCGCTGTGGGGCAAACTGAGCACCGACAAAGCCAACTGCCTGGGGCGCAACTGCCATTACATCCGCGAATGCCCGTTTTATATCGCCCGCAAAGAGATTGAAACCGCCGACGTGGTGGTGGCCAACCATGCGTTGGTGATGGCGGCGCTGGAAACCGAATCGGTGCTGCCGAACCCGAAAGAGCTGTTGCTGGTGCTGGACGAAGGCCATCATTTACCCGAGGTGGCGCGCGACGCGCTGGAGATTGACGGCGAAATCACCGCACTGTCGACCAACCTGCAATTGGATATGATCGTGCGCCACGTCGAACAGTGCATGACGCAATACCGGCCGAAAAACCCGCCGGGGCTGGCAAATGACGAGCGGCTGAAAAATCACTGCGAAGAGTTGCGTGAGCTGATCCAGATCTTCGAACATCAGGTCAGCGCCTATCTGCCCACCGACAGCGTCATCGCCGAACACCGGTTTGAAATGGGCGAGCTGCCGGCGGAGATGGTGGAGACCAGTGCAAGGTTGTTTAAGCTGACCGACGCCTTGCGTGGGGTGGCGGAGTTCATCTTGAACGATCTCACCGAACAGACCGGCAAGCACGATATCGTGCGCCTGCACCGTTCGATCATTCAGATGAGCCGCACGCTGGGCTATCTGGAGGCGATGAGCAAACTGTGGCGGCTGGCGGCGCTGGACAAATCCTCCAACGCGCCGATCTCTAAATGGGTCACGCGTGACCTGCGCGATAACGTGACGCACCTGTATCTGCACTGCGTCGGCATTCGCGTCAGCGATCAGCTGGAAAAGCTGCTGTGGCGCAAAGTGCCGCACGTGGTGATCACCTCGGCGACGCTGCGTTCGCTAAACAGCTTTGCGCGCCTGCAGGAAATGAGCGGGCTGAGCGAAAAGGCCGGTGACCGCTTCGAAACCCTGTCCTCGCCGTTCAATCACGTTGAACAGGGCAAAATTGTCATTCCGAACATGCGCTTTGAACCGGCGATGGCCAACGAAGCCGAGCACCTGGAAGAAATGGCGCGTTTCTTCCGCGCCGAGCAGGCCGGCGGTAAACACAAGGGCATGCTGATCCTGTTCAGCAGCCACCGGGCGATGCAAACCTTCCTCAGCTACGTTACCGATCTGCGCCTGATGCTGCTGGTGCAGGGGGATCAGCCGCGCTACCGGCTGGTTGAAGAACACCGTAAACGGGTTGAAAAGGGCACGGCCAGCGTGTTGATTGGCCTGCAGTCGTTTGCCGAAGGGCTGGATCTGAAAGGTGAACTGCTGACCCAGGTGCATATCCACAAAATCGCGTTCCCGCCGATCGACAGCCCGGTGATCCTCACCGAGGGCGAGTGGCTAAAGTCGCTCAAACGTTATCCGTTTGAAGTGCAGAGCCTGCCCAGCGCGTCGTTCAACCTGATCCAACAGGTTGGCCGGTTGATTCGCAGCAATGAGTGCCACGGCGAGATCGTGATTTACGATCGCCGTCTGCTGACCAAAAGCTACGGGTCGCGGCTGCTGGCGGCGTTGCCGGTGTTTCCGATTGAGCAGCGCGAGGTGCCGGAAGCGGACAAGGCCCACAAGGCTGCGCTCAAGTCTGCCGCTGAAGCGGAGAAAAAAGACAAAAAGCGCAAGAACCCCTTTACCCGCCGACGCACGCGTTAATCACAGCAGCGGCGGCAAGCGGCGCTTCACCGGCGTGGTTTTGACGATCGAGGTGTTGCTTTGCGCCCGCTCGGCCAGCCGGTCGAGGATCTGGTCGAGCTGCTCCATCGAATGCGCCACCAGGCGCACGATAAAACAGTCCTCGCCGGTCACCTTGTCGCACTCGATCACTTCGGGGATCTCCTGAATCATCTGCTCGACCTTCTTCAGCATGCCCGGCAGCGGCTTGATGCGCACCAGCGACTGAAAAGCGTAACCCAACGCCTGTAGATTGACGTTCAGGGTGTAGCCCTGGATCACGCCGCTTTCCTCCAGCCGCCGCAGCCGCTCTGAGGTGCTGGGCGACGACAGCCCAGCCCTGGCGCTCAGGGTTTTCAGCGACGCTCGCGCGTCCTCCGCCAGAATGGTCAGGATCTGGCGATCGATATCATCCATAAGCTCTCCATTAGGTATTTTGTTTATTATGCCTGCGATAAAAAGGCAGTTAAGCATATTGGCCTTTTTTATGCGATGGAAACCTGTGTGGAAAAACCTCAAGCTAAGGGCATAGGCTTAACCTTGAGGAAATAACCATGAATGCAGAGATAAAGCGCGGTTCGCTGGAGATGATCGCCGCAATGCTGATTTCCGGCACCATTGGCTGGTTCGTACTGATGTCCGGCCAGCCGGTGATCAATGTGGTGTTCTGGCGCTGTGCAGTGGGTGCGCTGGTGTTGCTGGCTATCTGCGGAGCGCTGGGCCAATTGCGGCGCGATTGCCTCACGCGCGTGACTTTGTTGCTGGCGGTAGCCGGCGGCGTGGCGCTGGTGATCAACTGGTTGCTGCTGTTTGCCGCCTACTCTTATGCTTCTATATCCATTGCTACCGCGGTGTACAACACCCAGCCGTTTATGTTGGTCGCGTTGGGCGCGCTGTTTCTCGGTGAGAAACTCACCGCCCGCAAGCTGCTGTGGCTGGCGTTGGCGTTTGTCGGCATGATGCTGGTGGTGCTGTCTCAGCCCAAACAGGCCGGCGAGCAGAGCAACTACCTGATGGGCATTTTGTTGTCGCTCGGAGCGGCATTTTTCTATGCGCTGATGGCGTTAGCGGCCAAACGGCTGAAAGGCACTCCGCCGCATCTGATTGCACTGATTCAGGTGACTGTCGGCGTGGTGATGCTGTTGCCGCTGGTGGATTTCCACGCGCCGGCGACGGCCGGGCAATGGGGCATGCTGGCCACGCTTGGCGTGCTGCATACCGGGTTGATGTATGTGCTACTGTACGGCGCGATCCAAAAACTGCCGACTAACCTCATCGGATCGCTGTCGTTTATTTATCCGATCGCCGCCATGCTGGTGGACCGGCTGGCGTTCGGTCATCGGCTGGTCGCGCTGCAGTTTGCCGGCGCCGCCATTATCCTGTTGGCGGCTGCGGGCATGAACCTGCTGGGAGAACGCAAGGTGAAATTAACGGCTACGCCAGGCGGCAAGCAGGCATCCGAACAGTGACAACGTCAGTAGTAACAACATCACCGCCCGGTAGCCGTAGGCCGGGTAAATCAACGCAGCCAGTGCCAGACCTACCGCGCCGCCCAGGTTGTGCAGCGTCCAGGTGATGCCCAGCGCGCCGCCGCTTTGCGCTTCGTTGACGCTGCCGAGCGTCGCCATCACCAGCGGGCCGAGAATGCAACCCCAACCCAGCCCCATCAGAGCGAAGGCGCTGAGGAGCAGCGGCAACGGGCTGGCGGCGGTAAACAGACTTTGCAGCGCGGCGGAGGCGGCCAGCGCCGCAAAGCCGAGGATCAACGCCGGCCGTGGGCCGGATTTATCCACCCATCGACCTACCCAGGGCGAGATGAACGCCATCACGGCCGTGGTGGGCAACAGCAATAAACCCAGCATTACGCCCCCGTAGTGGCGGGTGCTTTCCAGATAGATCGGCATCAGGAAAAAAGCGGCGCAGTAGAAGAAGGCCAGCAGCGCGCTCAGCAGGCAGACGCGCAGTAAGGCTGGGCTTCGCAGCAATTCCAGCGGCACCAACGGTGAATGCGCCCGGCGCTCGACCGGCAACAACAGGCCCAGCGCGGCCACCGCCAACGCGGTTGTCAGCAGGGTCTTGGCATTCAGCCAACCCCACTGGCCGCCCTGGCTGATGGCCAGCAACAACCCGGCGACGCCGACGATCAACAACAACAGACCGGGAATATCCAGCCGTGCGCCTTGCTGTGCGCGAGACTCCCGCACCGTTCCCAGACAGAACGCGAAACTCAGCGCGATCAACGGCACGTTCAACAGAAACACCCAGCGCCAGCCCAGCGAGCCGACCAACAGGCCACCGGCAACCGGGCCGATCGCCAGGCCCAGTCCGTTCACCGCCAGTAAAATACCGATGGCACGACCGCGCTGCTGCGGCGGCCAGGCATCGGCGACGATCGAGGTGGTCGCGGTGTACAACACGGCGCAGGCCGCACCCTGCACGAAGCGCCAGACATTGAGCAGCTCAATGCTGCCCGCCAGCCCGGCGCCCAGCGATGCGCCGGCGAACACCAACATCCCGCTGTACAGCACCCGACGGCGCCCGTACAAATCTGCCAGCCGCCCTGCGCTGACCATAAAGGCGCACAGCGCCATCACGAACAGCGCCATTACCCACTGCACGCGGCCCAGGCTGGCCGCCAGCTCGCGCTGAATGGCCGGGATTGTGGTATTGACGATAGTGAAATCGATACAGCCCAAAAAGCTGGCGATGCTGATGCCGATCAGCAATCGCCACAGACGGGGTGTGCCGGCTTCGGTCAGGACTTCGCTGCGTTCGCTCATGGGTTTTCCTCGGCTGAAAATAATGTGTTCAGTTTACTCAGCGCAGAGAGTAGCCAGTGGCGGCGTTTCATCGTTTAATAAGCGAATTAATATCGCCAATAGGGCAGCGCTCATGATCTCCAGCGAACGATTACATGCGATCCGCGCCTTTGTGCAGGCCGTTCAGGCCGGCGGTTTTAGTCGCGCGGCGGAACAGCTCGGGCTTTCTCGTTCAACCGTGGGTAAAGCGGTGGCGCGGTTGGAGCAGCGGTTGCAGGTGCGATTGTTTCAACGCACCACGCGCAGTTTGTCGCTGACTGACGAAGGGCAGCTGTTTTATGACGATTGCCTTAAAGCGCTGGCGGCGCTGGAAGCGGCGGAAAGCCAACTGGCAGCCCGAGCCCGCACGCCGGAAGGACGGTTGCGGGTATCGCTGCCGGTGCTGTTTGGTCAAAAATGGGTGTTGCCGCCGCTGTTGGCGCTGACGGACCGCTACCCGCAGTTGCATCTCGAAGCGCTGTTTTCCAATCGGGCGTCAGATCTGGCGGAAGAGGGCATCGATCTGGCCGTGCGAATCGGTTCGCCCGGCGATGCGGTGGCCATCACCGCACGCCAGTTGGGGGAGCAGAAGCAGATACTTTGCGCCGCACCGGCCTATCTGGCGCGGCAGGGCGAGCCTGGCGCGGTAGCTGAGCTGTTGCAGCATCAGGCGATCGGCATGCTGCGTGACGGGCATAGCCAGCCCTGGCAATTGCTGGACCCGCAGGGGAAAACTCAGCGGCTGCAACCGCCGGCCCGCCTGCGATTGGGGAATATGGAGGCGGTGCTGAGTGCCGCCTGCGCCGGGCACGGCATTGCCATGTTGCCGCGCTGGCTGGCGCACGACGCGCTGACGGCGGGAACGCTGCGGGAAATCCTGCCAGGCAGCTGTGGGCCGGGGCTGGCGATTAACGTCGTCTGGCTGAAGGGGACCGCGATGCCGCTACGGGTGAGGGTGGCGATCGACGCTCTGTTGGCGGCCTTCCTGCCCAAGGCTCCGTGGCAATGATTTGGCGCTGGTAAAAGCCGATGGCGTGGCTATGATAAAGCTTCGCTCCCGTCACGTTCCACTCAGGTGATTTATGGTTGATGCTTCCACGCTTTTATTGTTTTCCGGCGCCTGTTTGGCGTTAACGCTAACTCCAGGCCCGGATATGCTGCTAATCGCTTCGCGCAGCGTCAGCCAGGGGCGCCGCGCCGGTTTCGCGTCACTGGCGGGGATCCAGCTCGGCACATACTGCCACGCCTTGGCGGCGGCGTTGGGCCTGTCGCAGCTGTTTGTCGCGGTGCCGCTGGCCTATGATGCGGTGAGACTGTTGGGTGCGGCTTATTTGCTGTATCTGGCGTGGAAAACGCTGCGATCGGGCAGCAGTTTACAGGCATCTTCCGGATTAGCGGCTGTGCCGACAGCGCGAATTTTCCGCCAGGGGCTGTTCACCAACCTGCTCAATCCGAAAATGGCGCTGTTCGTTCTGGCGCTGTTCCCGCAGTTTCTCGATCCGCATGCCGGTTCAGTGGTGGTGCAGATGCTGCTGCTGGCGACGGTACTGAATCTGGTGGGCCTGCTGATTAACGGCGGGGTGATCCTGGCGGTCAGCGGCATGAAAAGCCGTTTTGTCGGCCGCCGCTTCAGCGCGCGTTGGCCGAACTATCTGCTCAGCGGCGTGTTCGCCGGGTTGGCCTGCAAGCTGATTTTTGACAGCCGTAAATAGCCTCACGCCTGCAACAACGCCTCAAACGCTGCGCTGGCCGGGCATTGCGCCAGCGCGCTGTACATCACCAGCCGCAAATGATTTTCCTCATCGACGATAAACGACGCGTGCTCAAAGGTCACCTGACCGGCCCCCGGCACGTTAAAGGTGCGTTGCCCCTGACAACGGCCGTGAATGTCATGCTGCTGCCACAGCTGGCGGAACTGCGGCGATACCTGCTCCAGCGCCTGTATCCGTTGCTGCATGGTGGCGTCATCGGGCGCGCGGGCATAGTCGCGGCGAAAGCTGGCGAGGATTTGCGGCGCCTGCGCCTGCCACTCCACCAGCCGTTGGTTGAGCTGCGGATCGGCGAACAGCATCCACAGCATGTTGCGCTGCTCCGCCGGACGCTCGCCGATGGCGAACAGCCTTTCCGCCGCCGGATTCCAGGCGATGATGTCCCAACTCAGGTTCATCACGTAAGCCGGGCGCAACTGCAGGTCGTCCAGCAGGCGGCGCACCAGCGGTGAAACCTGGCACCACTGATGGCCGACCGGTACCGGCGGGCGCTGATGCGCCAGCAAAAACAGATGGTATCGTGCGGTCGCATCCAGCTTTAGCACCCGCGCCAGATTTTCCAGAAAATCCACCGAAGCGTTGATTTCCCGCCCTTGTTCCAGCCAGGTGTACCAGGTGAGGCCCACGCCCGCCAACGCCGCAACCTCTTCGCGCCGCAGCCCCGGCGTACGGCGTCGGTTACCGCTCGGCAAGCCGACAGCCTGCGGCGACAGTTTCTCGCGCTTCTGACGCAGAAAGTCCGCCAGATCCTGACGGGTTCGATTGAGGGTACGTGGCGGCATACGGCTGTCCTGTTGTTTTCAGTAATAGTATAAATGGCTATATAGTAACAGTTTAAGACATGTTCCATACTGCCGCCATCCTAATCTCGGAGGTGTTATGGAACAGTCATTATCTTGCGGCGATCGGGGCTTGCCTGGGTTGCCGGTGTTGTTGTTGGGTGGATTCGTGACGGTGTTTGACCTGTTTGTCGTGAACGTGGCGGCGCCGGTTGTCCAGCAGCAGTTCGCCGCCGATTTTGCCGGCGTGGGGCTGATTATCGCCGGCTATGAACTGGCTTTCGGCGTGTTGTTGATAGCCGGCGGGCGTTTGGGCGATCGCTTTGGCCGTCGCCGGATGTTCAGCCTGGGCATGCTGGGCTTTACCCTGACTTCGGCGCTGTGCGGCATGGCTACGTCGCTCGGCATGCTGATCGCGGCGCGTTTTCTGCAAGGGGCGGCGGCGGCGCTGCTGTTCCCGCAGATTTATGCGCTGCTGCGCGTGTTGTACGGCCCGCAACAGCGGCGGCGCGCCTTTGCCTGGCTGGGCATGACGCTGGGGCTGGCGGCGATTTTCGGTCAGATCCTCGGCGGGTTCATTATTGAGGCCGATATTTTCGGCAGCGGTTGGCGCATGATTTTCCTGATCAACCTGCCGATTGGCGCGCTGGCTTTGCTGGCGGCGCGGCGCATTCCCGAATCGCGCCTCGAGCAGGCGCAGCGGCTGGATGGCGTCGGCCTGCTGCTGGCTGCAGCGGGCTTGTTGTTGCTGTTAGTGCCCTTGCTGGAAGGGCCGTCGCGCGGCTGGCCCTGGTGGGTGTGGCCCGCGCTGGCAATGGCGGTGCTGGTACTCTGGGTTTTTGTGCGCTGGGAGCGCCGATTGGCGCTGCATACCGGAGATGCAGTGCTCGATCCTGCGCTGTTCCGGCAGGGAAGCTTTGGCCTTGGGGTCGCGGTGGTACTGGCGATTTACTCTACCGCCTCCTCGTTCTTCCTGTGTTTTGCGCTGCTGTTGCAGGCGGGGATTGGCCTGACACCGTTTCAGGCGGGCAGCCTGTTCGCGCCCGCCAGTGCGGCCTTTATGCTAGCCTCGTTTCTGGCGCCAAGGCTGGCGCAACGTTGGGGTAACGGCGTCTTGCCCGGCGGTGTGGCGGTCTACGCCGCCGGGATGGCGTGGCTGGTGGCGCAGGTGCTGTGGGGCACGGCGTTGGTGAATCCGCTCCGGCTGCTGCCGGGGTTGGTGATCCTGGGGTTTGGACAGGCATTGAGCATGACGCCGCTGCTTAATCTGGTGCTCGGGCTGGTAAAGGAACAGCAGGCGGGCATGGCTGCCGGGGTGATTTCCACCGTGCAGCAGGTGGGCGGCGCACTGGGCATCGCCGCCAGCGGCGCATTTTTTGTCCCGCTGTTGGCTGCGGGCGGCGGAGCGGATCGTTATGGGCAGGCATTTGCCGGCGCCATGATCTACAACCTGTCGGCGATGGGGGTGGCCTTTGTGCTGCTGAGGTGGATCATCCAACAACAGCCTAAACTGGCTCTTTAGCAAACCGCCGGTGGGTGTTATTGCTGGTGGCTTCTACCCGACGTCAAAGGAGCCAAACGCATGTATCAACCTGCCTCATTCCGTGAAGATGACCTGGAAGCCCAAATTGCGCTGGTGCGCGCCAACCCGCTGGGCATGTTGATCAGCCAGGGTGAGCAAGGGCTGGTGGCGGATCCGCTGCCGTTTTTGATTGATGCCGACGAGCAGGGAAACCTCTGCTTGCGGGCGCACCTGTCGCGCGCCAATCGCCACTGGCAAGGGTTACAGGCGGTGCGGGAATGCCTGGTGGTGTTTCAGGGCGTTGATGGCTATATCTCGCCGGGCTGGTACGAAACCAAACGCCAGACCGGCAAGGCGGTACCGACCTGGAATTACAGCCTGGTGCAGCTATATGGCGTACCGACGGTAACCGAAGATGCGGGTTGGTTGCGCCGGCAACTGGCAGGGTTAACGGCGTTGCAGGAAGGGCGGCAGCCTGAACCCTGGGGGATTGACGATGCCCCGGCGCATTATATCGCCGCGCAGATCAAGGGCATTGTCGGTATCGAAATCGCCGTGACCCGGCGCGAGGGCAAATGGAAGATGAGCCAGAACCGTAGCCCTGATGACGTCGACGGCGTGATCGCCGGACTGCGCGCGGGTAATGCCGACCAGCAGCGGTTGGCGGATGAGGTTGAGCGGCGGCGTGGATAGGGTATGCTAATCCCAGACTGAATCAGGGGACGTACAGGCGATGGATTACACCAAAATTATCAAAGAAATAGGCCGTGGGAAGAACCACGCGCGCGATCTGGACCGGGAAACCGCCTTCCAGCTTTATCAAAAGATGCTGGCCGACGAGGTGGGTGAACTGGCGTTGGGCGGCATTCTGATCGCCATGCGCATTAAAGGGGAAGCCGAGGAGGAAATGCTGGGCTTTTACCAGGCGATGCAACAGCAGGTGATGCGCCTGCAGGCGCCGCAGGGGCGGCCGATGCCGGTGGTGTTGCCCAGTTACAACGGCGCGCGCAAACAGGCTAATCTGACGCCGCTGCTGGCGTTGTTGCTGGCGCGAGTCGGCCTGCCGGTGGTGGTACACGGCGTGCTGGATGACAGCACCCGCGTTACCAGCGCGGAAACCTTCCGTGCGCTGGGCCTGCCCTGGTCGCAAGATGCCGCGCATGCTCAGCAACGTCTGGACAACGGCGAAACGGTATTTATCCCGGTCAATGCGTTATCCGCCCCGCTGGACAGGCAGCTTGGCCTGCGCTGGCGCATGGGGGTGCGTAACAGCGCCCATACGCTGGCCAAACTGGCGACGCCCTTCGCCGAGCAGGATGTGCTGCGGATCGCCAGCGTGTCGCACCCGGAATATGTCGGCCGCGTGGCATCCTTCTTTCGCCAGATTGGCGCCCGCGGGCTGCTGATGCACGGTACCGAAGGGGAAGCCTACGCCAACCCGCAGCGCTGCCCGCAAATCCATTACATCGTCGACGGTGAGCAGCAGGTGCTGCTGGAGCGGCCGGCACAGGACGAGACGCCAGAGCTGCCGGCGGCGAAGGATGCCGAAACCACCGCGCGCTGGACCGAACGCTGCCTGGCGGGGGAGGTGGCCATTCCGCTGGCGATCCAGCGCCAGATTGCCTGCTGTCTGCTGGCTGCCGGTGAAGTTGACAGCCTGGAGCAAGGGTTGGCGCGTTTACGCAGCGCGTAAATCCCTTGGCTATACTGGAACATCACGCATATTGGCCGAAAGGATGGTTATGCAACAGGCTCTCGATTACTTCAATCAATTGAATCAGGACTACCTCGACGTTCACCGCACCAAAGAAGATCTGTTCTGGCAGAACTATATGGGCACGGGCGGTGATGCGGTTTCGGCGCGCTTCTCGGCGGCGGAAAGTGCCTACAAGCGCTTTATCGGTGAACCGCGTCGGCTGGCTGAAATTCGCCGGCTGCTGGCCGGGCTGGAGCTCCTGCCGCAGGATGCGCAGCGTGATGCGCTGCAACACGGGCTGAACGGTTGGCTGCGTTTCTTTGACTGCAACGCGATTGAAGATGCGCAGGCGCAAACGTTGCTGGATCAGATCATCAGCGCCGAAGCGGACCTTTATACCCGGCGCAAGGCCAACCCGGTCAGCCACCTGAATGCCGCAGGGCAACGGGTCAATGCTTCGCTCGGCGAGCTGTTGACCAATCAGGCCACCAATGAAAACGAAGACTGCCGCCGCAGCTCGCAAGACGCGCTGCGCGAGCTGGAACAGTGGTTGTTGCACAACGGCCTGCCGGAGCTGATTAGTCTGCGCAACCGCTTTGCGCGCCAGATGGGGTTTCGCAACTATTTCGACTATAAGGTGAACAAAACCGAGCGCATGGCGCCGGAACAGCTGTTCGCCATCCTCGATCGTTTCGAGCTGCAGACCCGGGAGGCCAATGCACGCAGCTTGCAACAGCTGGCGGCGGAGAAGGGCGCGCAGGCGCTGGAACCCTGGAACCTGCGTTATGCCAGCGCCGGTGACGTGACCCGCCAACTGGATCCCTATTTCCCGTTTGCTCAGTCGCTGGAACGTTGGATCAACAGTTTCAAACGGCTGCACATCGGTTTTCGCGGCGCGCAGATGGATCTCGATCTGCTGGTGCGCCCAGGCAAGTATGAAAACGGCTTTATGCACGGGCCGGTGCCGCCGTTTATCCAGCAGGGCAAATGGCTGCCGGCGCGGATTAACTTTACCAGCCTGGCGCAGCCGGATCAGGTAGGCAGCGGCGCTCATGGCCTGAACACCCTGTTCCACGAGGGCGGCCACGCCGCGCACTTCGCCAATATTTGTCAGAACGCGCCCTGTTTCTCGCAGGAGTTTCCGCCGACGTCAATGGCCTATGCCGAAACCCAGTCGATGTTTTGCGACAGCCTGCTGGACGACGCCGATTGGCTGAAACGTTATGCGAAGAACGCCGCCGGCGAACCGGTGCCGGATGCGCTGATTGAGGCCAGTATCGCTGCGCGCCAACCGATGCGGGCCTTCAACGAGCGTCATATCTTGCTGGTGCCTTACTTTGAATGGGCGCTGTACCAGTGGGAGGATGAACAACGCACGCCTGAGGCGATTACCGCGTTGGCGCGCGAGGTAGAAAGCAAGATATTGGGTATCAGCGGCAGCCCGCGCCCGACGCTGGCGATCCCGCATCTGTTGTCATTGGAGTCGGCCTGTTCCTATCAGGGCTATCTGCTGGCGTTGATGGCGGTCGAGCAGACGCGCCAATTTTTCCTGCAACGCGACGGTTATCTGACAGACAACCCGGCGATTGGCCCGGATCTGGCGCGCCACTACTGGTTACCGGGCAACGGCGTCAGCCACGACGATACGCTGCGCAGCCTGACCGGCGAAGGTTTTAACCCGGATTACCTGGCGCAGGCCTGTAACCAGACGGTAGCGCAGGCATGGCAGGAGGCGCGGCAGACCATTGCCGATGCTGCCGCCCGGCCGCAGCCGGCGGCGGATTTCGACCTGGCGGCGCATATCCGGGTGGTGGATGGCGATAAGGTGCTGGCGGATAACGCCGGGGGCGACGAGCAGATGTGCCGTGATTTCGCTGCGGCGATTAACGCTCGCCTGGGCTGACAACCCATTGAAAAAAGCCCGCCGATAGCGCGTATCGGCGGGGTTTTTTTT
>NZ_BCTU01000024.1 GCF_001590925.1 Serratia plymuthica NBRC 102599 | reverse complement strand
GGCGAGTTGCTTACGAGAGGACATTCATAACTCCAAAATAATTACAGTTCAGCGGCCAGCATGTCTTCCAGCTTCTGCTGGTCGACGGCGAACAGGCGGATACCTTCGGCCAGTTTCTCGACCGCCATGGCGTCTTGATTATGCAGCCAGCGGAATTCGGCTTCGGCAAGCGGGGCGGGCTGATAGAAACCTTCGGTGGACGGCGTCAGCTTACGCTCGACCGGTTGCTCGCTGTGTTTGAGCTGTTCCAGCAGGTTCGGCGCTATGGTCAGGCGATCGCAGCCGGCCAGGGCCAGGATCTGCTCCACCTTACGGAAGCTGGCACCCATGATCACCGTCTGGTAGCGGTGCTGTTTGTAGTATTCATAAATGGTGCGCACCGATTTCACGCCCGGATCCTGCTCGGCGTCGTACTCGGTGGCAGGCTGCTTGGCCTGGTACCAGTCATAGATGCGGCCGACGAAAGGTGAAATCAGGAACACGCCGGCTTCGGCACAGGCGCGGGCCTGGGCGAAGGAGAATAGCAGCGTCAGATTGGTGTTGATGCCTTCTTTTTCCAGTTCCTCGGCGGCTTTGATGCCTTCCCAGGTGGAGGCCAGCTTGATCAGAATACGCGACTTATCAATACCCTGTTCCTGGTACAGGCCAATCAGCTTGCGCGCCTTGGCTACGCACATGCCGCGGTCGAAGGACAGGCGTGCGTCCACTTCGGTGGAAATGCGGCCCGGCACGCTTTTGAGAATTTCGACGCCGATGTTCACCGCCAGTTTGTCGCCGGCGTTGATCAGTTGGGTTTCTTTGCTGCCGCCCTGTTGGCGGGCATAGTTCAGCGCTTCGACGATCAGTGGCTTATATTGCGGCAGCGCCGCGGCTTTCAGGATCAGTGAAGGGTTGGTGGTGGCGTCCTGGGGTTCGAACTGGCGGATGGATTCAATATCGCCGCTGTCGGCCACAACCGTCGTCAGCTGCTTGAGTGCATCTAATTGGTTCATTTATACGCTCCTTGATCAGTGCCAAACATGTAGGGAAATGAGAACCTTTTTCATCATAGGGTGAACACACTGCATCATAAGCCTGATGAATAAAATGCGCTTTTTCTGATTGTTGCGATGGATAAGAACAATGGATCCCGAAACGAGCCAGGCGGGCTGCGGGTTGCACCTGCGGCAATGCGGTTTTGGCGTGGGGGAGACGGCGAGAAGAAGAGGGGGCAACGGCAATAAAAAGGGTTCAGCCCGGCTGAACCCCAGGGGACGTCCTCCGATTATTTACTCAAATTCACGTCAATCGCCTGATAGAAGGCATTGGTGGTGTCTGCTACATCCCACACGGCGAGGATCACATGCGAACCGCTGCGGTCTGCCGGTATGTTGCACTGGTGGGTGACCTGCGCGGCTGGGATCGCGCCGCCGTCGTTGTATTGGCAGAACGGCGTCAGGTCAAAGGAAGCGCGGGTCAGCGGCTGCGACGCATCCCAGTTTGGCTTGGTAATGAAATAACGCCAGCCGGTGGTGCTGTGACGGGCGGTCAGCCTCCAGGTAAAGGAGTTGGCGCCGGTGTGCAGATTAAGCTTGTTCCAGCGGGTTGGCGTTTGCTGATCCAGCTCGAAGAAGGTGCTCTTGTCGGCGCTGGCGATATGGCCGTCCACCGGACCGTTTTGCGGGAAGCCTTTCAGACCTTCGACGCTTTGCGGCTCATACTGCACGCTGCCGCACTGGGTATTGAGTTGCAGCTTGCACTGGTAAGAACGGCTGGCCGGTGTTTCGACATAGCCGTGGGCGTTAGCTTGTTGGGATACGCCAAACAGGGCGGCGCTCAGCAAACCGAGGGACAGAAGGGTACGAGAAGTATTGTTCATAAGTCACTCCGGACAGAAGTTATATTGTAAGTTGAGTGTATTTTCGCCACTTAAATGAGAGGTCATTAACGAAATTAAGAAACATCATTATTGATGGCTTGTTTTATTTTTATCATTCGTGGCATGGATGGGGATGGAAAGTTTTATAGGCTATTAACTAAAATTATTATGATGAATGTCTTTTATTCGTTGATTGAATTTATTTAAACGCTGCTGTCTAAAAACGCAGCATCATGATGAATTTTACTTAATGGATTGATGAATACTCTTTCAGATGACGCTCTCCGATATGGAGTATATTGCTTGTGGTTTTGTTTACTCTTGTTCGACTTGAACGTTTTTTACGCGCCAGTTGCCTGGGAATTTAGTGTCAATTTTTCTTATTTTATGTCAAAGAGGAATTAGTATGACTAGATTATCCCTGGATGCGATTAAAATAATCAGCACCATAAAAAGTACCGGCTCTTTCTCTATGGCGGCGGAGGCGCTGCATAAAACGCCTTCGGCGATATCCTACCGGGTTTCCAATATTGAAAGTAAACTCTGCGTGAAACTATTTCATCGAAATGGCCCGATGATTACCCTAACGGATGAAGGGGAATTCCTGCTGCAAGAGGGCAGCTGGATTTTAAATGCGGTGCAGGATCTCGAGAGCCGTGTGAGGAATATCCCGAAACTCGATAATAATATCCGCATCGTCGTCGACAAGTTCTTTCCGTTGGAAACTATCACCCAGGATATACGTGACTATATTCAGCACAGCCCGAACGCCAACATTTCGGTGCAGCGGGAAGCGCTGAACGGCACCTGGGATGCGCTGAAGAACAACCGGGCGGATTTGATTATCGCCATCGGCCAGATCCCGGACAGCGTGCAGGCCAAGACGCTGATGCTCGGCAAGCTGAATTTCGTGCTGTGCGTTTCGCCTTCGCATCCCTTTGCGGCGCAGAAAAAACCGGTGGATAAAAATCAGCGGTTGAATGACATCGTGGTGGTGATTGCCGACAGCAGCCACGAACTGCCAAAGCGCAACCACGGCACTATGCCGTTGCAGCGCCAATTGGTGGTTTGCGACGTCGAGAGCAAGCTGGCGCTGTTGAAGCGCGGTATCGGCCACGGCTTTTTGCCGCCTTCGCTGATCGAAAAAGAGCTGGCGAGCGGCGAGCTGGTGACGGTTCCCGTCGATATGCAAAAAGGTGACGAAATGATTTGGCTGGCCTGGCACCCGGCCAGCAAGGGGACAGGTTTTACCTGGTGGCATGAACGCCTGACGCGTAAAAGCGACGTTTTCAGCCTGATGGGGCGCGAAGTGATTCGCGATGGGGGTTACCCTTGGTGCAATAACTGAGGGCAGCGATATGCTAACGGCAAAGGAATGCGATCATTAAACGGTTAACAGAGTAAGAAACCCCGCAGCATCAGGCTACGGGGTTTTTTTATGCCGTTAAGCTACGCGGCCCACTTTCAGCCAGGCGCTGTCGGAGCCGGGTACGGAAGTGATAAAGCCCCACTTGGTCTGCCAGACGTAGCCCTGATAAGACACCAGCGCGCCCTGTGGATAGGTGGTGCCCGCCACGTACGCCGGCGCGCTCATGATCGGCAGATTGCTGGGGCCGACGCCGGTATAGCGCAGGCCGGTGCCCATATCCAACTGGCTGTCGTCATAGTCGGCAGCGTTGAAATAGCGGTCCAGCGAGGCCAGCAGGTCGCCGTTGCGGTTGTCCTGCCCCAGGTGCCAGAACATCACGCCGCCCAGTTGCTGCTGCTTGATGTACTTCGCCTTGTATTTGAAGCTTTCGACGTCGTCATAGGTAACGAACAGGCCGTTGGCCGCGTGGTACAGGTACGGCGTTTTGGTTTTGTCGTTCCACAGGCGCTGATAGCCGTAGTTGCCGAGCAGCATCTGTTCCAGTTGGCGGTAAGAGGCGATGCGCGGGTCCTTGTCGCGGATGCACTCTTCGCAGCCCACCAGCCAGTAATCGGTACCCGGGAACGGATCTTCCCCCGGCGTGCTGTGGCTGCTGTATTGGCCGCCGTTGCTGCCGCTGACGCCCTTGAACGCACGGCCGTAGAACGGCACGCCCATGACGATCTTGCTGCTTGGCACGCCTTCCAGCATCAGGTGTTGCTGTACGGCGGCGTCCACCGTCAGGCTGAACGGGCTCGGGAAGGCGCGGGTCAGCTCTTCCCAGCTCCAACCCAGATTGGCTTCGCGCAGCGCGTTATAGAAGGTCGGCCCGGCGCTGTCGCCAAACAGCGCAGCCTGATGGTTGGTGATTTTTTCCCATGGACCGGCCAGATCGTAAGTCATCAGGTTGATGTAATCGAGCGAGGCGACGATCTGCGGCAGCTTGCTGTAGTAGCGCGACAGGAAGAACGCGCCGCCGGCGCCGGCAATGGTCAACTGATAAGGCAGCGCCTGGCGACCGTCGGTCTGGGTCTGCTGGTTCAGCAAAGCGCGGATCTCCTGCAGCGCGGCGACAAAACCGTCCACCTCGCTGCTCTGCGGGTATTCCCAGTCAATGTCCACGCCGTCGAAGCCATAGTCTTTCATGATGCGCACGCAGGATTGCGCGAATTTGGTTCGCGCCGCCGGAGTTTTCACCGCATTCACGTAATTGGCGTGGGACACGCCCAAATCGTTGGAGTAATACCAGCCACCGATGGAGAACATGATGCGCAGGCTGGGGTTGTGCGCTTTCAGCGCGGTCAACCGACCGACCACGTCGCGTGCCTTGGCATCTATCGTTGCCGGATCCCAGGCGCACTCCAGATTGCTGTTAATGTCCAGGAACGAGAAGTTAATGTGGGTCAGCTGTTTGGCCTTGGCCGGCGTGATATTGGACACCGGGAAAGGCACGATTGAGGTATCGGTTTCGGTATAGTTATTAATTTGGTTGGTCGGAATAAAATAATAACCAATCACCGCTTTGCGTGCAGACATAGTATTTCTCCAGAGTTGAGGTTTTGTTATCGAGAGCGGTTCTCTCGCCGCTATTAAATGTTTATTTTCCCGGCAAAGAAAAGTCGAAATAAATCACAGTAAAGATGAATTTTTCATTCGGTGTTGGCCATTATTCCTGAAGGCTGTTGTGCCAAGGGTGAGCGTGAATGAATTTGACCATAGACGCTGTTTTTATTCATTTGCTTTGTTATAGCATCCTTAACTAGATTCTGACTGTACCGATATCCTGCCGGCCGTGATTGGCATTTAATTAAAATTAAAAATAGGAGAGTAGCTATGTCCAGCATAGAGCCAGACGCTGTTGGATTAATTATTCAGCGAGCGTGTGAATACCTTCAGCCGGCAATGAATGCCATTTTGGCTGGCATTATGGCGCTTTTGCATGGCGCCTATCGCAACGTAGGGATGCGACGTCGGTTATTAAATGCAGGCATGTGCGCGTTATTGGCCTGGACGGTGCGTGATGCATTGGCGCTGGCGGGCCTGGAGTTAAAATGGGCGAATCTTGCCAGCGTGCTGATTGGCTTTCTGGGCGCTGATTATATTAGCGCATTAATTAAAAAAATCATTGGCAAGAAGACGGGGTTAAAAAATGTTAAATGAAATTGAGGAAATGCGCTTTACCGCACGCAGTGAGGACAACTTAATTGGCGTGCATCCGGATCTGGTGCGGGTGATGCGGTTGGCGTTGAATTATTCGCTGGTGCCTTTTTCCATCAGCGAAGGGGTGCGCAGCATGGCGCGGCAGCGTGACATGCTGCGCACCGGCAAAAGCCAGACGCTGAGGAGCCGGCATCTGACCGGTCACGCGGTGGACGTGGTGGCGATGCCGGCGGGCGTGGTGTCCTGGGAGTGGGATTACTACGCGCAAATTGCCGTGGCGGTGCGCCGCGCGGCGCGTGAATGCGCAGTCAGCGTCGAGTGGGGCGGCGAGTGGCGCACGCTGAAGGACGGGCCGCATTTCCAGCTCTCTTTCAAGGATTACCCGGCATGAGCGGTTGGCTGAATAAGCTGATACAGGGTGGGTTGCTGCTGCTGTTGGCGGTGGCGATTTGCCTCGGCGGTTACAGCTCGCTGCTGTCGCACCGGCTGGCGCTGGCGCGGCAGCAGGCGGCCGAACAGCAAAAGACCTTGGCGCAGCAGGCCGGGCTTATTGCCACGCTGCAAACCCAGGATGCGCAGAATCGTGCGCTGATGGCCGCTCAGCAGCAACAGGAACAGCAGTTGCGCCGGCAAAGCGACGTTTACCAGAGGAAATACCGTGAAGCGATTAAAAATGATGCCTGCGCTGGGCAGCCTATGCCTGGCGCTGTGCTTGAGCTCCTGCGCCCAACCGCCGACGGTACCGACGCCCGTGGTGCTGCAGCCCCCTGAATCCGTCTTTACGCCCTGCGAGCAGCCTCTGTTGCAGGGCGACACCTGGGGCGATGCCGTCAGCTATACGCTGGCATTGCAGACCGCGTTGCAAATTTGTGCGGGTCGGGTGGCGACGCTCAACGCCTGGCGAGCAAAACTGCCGTTGCCTTGACGGCGGTTTTGTTATTTCCCGTCCAGGGGGGGCCTGTTTTTTTGCTTTTATAAAACTATTTCGATCAAGGTTATGGCCCGCTTCAAAGTTTGTGACGTTTCTCTCACTATACTGGTCTAGCCTAAAAGCCTTACCTCAACATAAAAGCAAAAAGCAAAGGAACCCATAATGGACGAACAGCTCAAACAGAGTGCCCTTGATTTCCATCAGTTTCCGGTCCCAGGGAAGATCCAGGTCTCTCCAACCAAACCCCTGGCAACGCAACGCGATCTGGCGCTGGCCTATTCACCGGGCGTTGCTGCCCCTTGTCTGGAAATTGCCGCCGATCCTCTGGCGGCCTACAAATACACCGCCCGTGGTAACCTGGTCGCGGTGATTTCCAACGGCACGGCGGTACTGGGGCTGGGCAATATCGGCGCATTGGCCGGTAAGCCGGTAATGGAAGGTAAAGGCGTTTTGTTCAAGAAGTTTTCCGGTATCGACGTGTTCGATATCGAAGTGGATGAACTTAACCCGGACAAGCTGATCGACATCATCGCTTCCCTCGAGCCGACCTTTGGCGGCATCAACCTGGAAGACATCAAGGCGCCGGAGTGTTTCTACATCGAGCAAAAACTGCGCGAGCGCATGAAGATCCCGGTGTTCCATGACGATCAGCACGGCACCGCCATTATTACCACCGCCGCAGTGCTGAATGGCCTGCGGGTAGTGAAAAAGAATATCTCCGACGTGCGCCTGGTGGTGTCCGGCGCCGGTGCGGCGTCGATAGCCTGTCTGAACTTGTTGGTGGCACTGGGGCTACGTCAGCAAAACATCACCGTTTGCGATTCCAAAGGGGTGATCTACAAGGGCCGCGACGCCAACATGGAGCAAACCAAGGCGGCCTATGCCATCGAAGATAACGGCCAGCGCACGCTGGGGGATGCGATCCCCAATGCCGATATTTTCCTCGGCTGTTCCGGCCCGGGCGTGCTGACCCAGGACATGGTGAAAACCATGGCCAGGGATCCGTTGATCATGGCGTTGGCTAACCCGGAACCGGAAATTCTGCCGCCGCTGGCGAAGGCCGTGCGTCCGGACGCCATTATCTGTACCGGCCGTTCCGACTACCCGAACCAGGTGAACAACGTGCTGTGCTTCCCGTTCATCTTCCGCGGGGCGCTGGATGTGGGCGCCACCACCATTAACGAAGAGATGAAGCTGGCCTGCGTGCATGCGATTGCCGATCTGGCGTTGGCGGAACAGAACGACGTGGTGGCTTCCGCCTATGGCGATCAGGACCTGTCGTTTGGCCCTGAATACATCATTCCAAAACCTTTCGACCCGCGCCTGATCGTTAAAATTGCCCCGGCGGTGGCCAGAGCAGCGATGGAGTCCGGCGTGGCGACGCGTCCGATCGAAGACTTCGACGCCTACGTCGAGAAACTGTCCGAGTTCGTCTACAAAACCAACCTGTTCATGAAGCCGATCTTTGCCCTGGCGAAGAAGGAAATGAAGCGTGTGGTGCTGGCGGAAGGCGAAGAGGAAAGGGTGCTGCATGCGACTCAAGAGCTGGTGTCACAGGGCCTGGCCTATCCGATCCTGGTCGGCCGCCCAAGCGTGATTGAAATGCGGTTGCAAAAACTCGGCCTGCAACTGACGCCGGGCAAAGATTTTGAAGTGGTGAACAACGAGTCCGACCCGCGTTTCAACGAATACTGGGGCGAGTATTACCAGATCATGAAGCGTCGCGGCGTTTCGCAAGAGCAGGCGCGCCGTGCGGTAATTGGCAACCCGACGCTGATTGCCGCCATCATGCTGCATCGCGGCGAGGCGGACGCGATGATCTGCGGTACCATCGGCAGCTACCATGAGCACTACGAAGTCGTGAAAAACGTGTTCGGCTTCCGCGAAGGTGCGCACGTCGCCGGGGCGATGAATGCGTTGTTGCTGCCAAGTGGCAATACCTTTATTGCCGACACCTATGTCAACGACGATCCGACGCCGGAACAGCTGGCGGAAATCACCCTGATGGCGGCGGAAACCGTGCGCCGCTTCGGCATTGAGCCGAAAGTCGCGTTGCTGTCCCACTCCAGCTTCGGTTCCTCCGACTGCCCGGCGGCGCGCAAAATGCGCAAAACGCTGGAGCTGGTGAACCAGATGGCGCCGGAACTGGAGATTGACGGCGAGATGCACGGCGACGCCGCGCTGGTTGAAAGTATTCGCCACGATCTGATGCCGGACAGCCCGCTGAAAGGCGCGGCCAACGTGTTGATCATGCCGAATATGGAAGCGGCGCGCATCAGTTACAACCTGCTGCGCGTATCCTCTTCGGAAGGGGTGACCGTGGGGCCGGTGCTGATGGGGGTATCGAAACCGGTACACATTCTGACGCCAATCGCCTCGGTGCGCCGCATCGTCAACATGGTGGCGTTGGCGGTGGTGGAAGCGCAGACCGAACCGCTATAAGCCTTGAGTGACGACAAGCCCCCTGCGTTCTGGCGCAGGGGGCTTTTTTTATGCCTTGCAGCGTGCGGCGATCTGGCGGATATCCTGCGGCGTAGTGCGGCAGCAGCCGCCAATCAACCGGGCGCCGATGTGTTGCCATTCCCCAATCTGATCGATAAGGCTGCCATTCTCGCCCCCGCAGGCATGCCAGGTTTTGGTGACCGCGTCGTAATGCTCGCCGGAGTTCGGATAGACCAGCAGCGGTTTGTCGGTCAGTGTGGCCAACTGTCGCAACGCCGGGGTGACGTTTTCCAGCGCAATGCAGTTGATGCCAATCGCCAATACCTGCGGATTGCCGTGCAGTGCTGCCAGCACCTGCGTCAGCGGCGTGCCGTCGCTGAGATGTTGGCTATCGCGCAGGGTAAAGGCGAACCAGGCGCCGAGCGTCGGGAACTCCTGCAACAATGCCAGCAACGCTTGCAGCTCGCTGAACGACGGCAGCGTCTCGCAGGCCAGCAGATCGACCCCGGCCTCGGCCAGCGCGGCAATGCGTGGGCGATGGAAAGCGATCATCTCTTCTTGCGGCAACGAGTAATCGCCGCGGTATTCGGAACCGTCGGCGAGGTAGGCGCCATACGGCCCCACAGAGCCTGCGATCAACAAAGGTGCGGCCTGCGGATGCTGCGCCAGATAGTCGCTGCGCGCCTGTTGCGCCAGTTGCACGCTTTTGGCGATCAGCGCCAGCGATTGCTGTTGGTTCAGGCCGCGGCGCAGGAAACCCAGCGGCGTGGCCTGGTAACTGGCGGTGATGGCGCATTGCGCCCCGGCGTTGAAATAGTCGAGGTGAACCTGATAAATCAGCTCAGGATTTTCAATCAGCACTTTTGCCGACCACAGTGGATCGCTGAGGTCGCAGCCGCGCGCCTCCAGTTCGGTAGCCAGCGCACCGTCTAAAATCAGCGTGCGGTTAGCGGCCAATAAGGCGGCGACGGTATTGTTAACGGACATGATTCTCTCCCAACGAAGATTTCTGCCCGGCGCGGCGGGTCAGATAATAGGCGACGTAGCACAGTGCGACAAACGGCAGCCCGCAATAAAGCGCGATGCGCTGCGCCGGATCGAAAGCCAGCCCTACGCAGGCCAGCAGGCACAGGGCGAAACCGAGGATCGGCGTCAAGGGGTAACCCGGCGCACGGTATTTCAGGCCCTCGATCGGCTGACCGCTGCGCAGATAATGGCGGCGGAAGGCGTAATGCGCCGCGCAGATGCTCAGCCAGACCGCCACCACCGCAAAGCCGGAAATGGCCGACAGGGCGACAAACACCGTGTCCGGCGCGATAACGCTGGTCAGCAGCGCCAGAACGCCGCCGAGCATGCTGAAGGTCAAGGCATTGACCGGGATGCCGCGTTTATTCACGCGTGAAAAATAGGCCGGCAGGGTGCGCTGATTGGCCAGCGACCACAACATGCGCCCCGAGGCGTACAGACCCGAATTGGCGGCCGACAAGATGGCGGTCAGGATCACGAAGTTAAAGATATCGGCGGCATAAGGTATGCCAATGCGTTCAAACACCAGCACGAACGGGCTTTTCACAATCCCGGCCTGATCCATCGGGATCAGCGCCGCCAGAATAAATACCGTGCCGATAAAGAACAGCATCAGGCGGATCACCGTGGTGCGTATCGCCCAGGGCACCACTTTTTCCGGGTTTTCGGTTTCGCCGGCGGCAATGCCGATAAGTTCGGTGCCGGAGAAAGCGAAGTTCACCGCCACCATGGTCATCAGGATCGGCAGCGTTCCGTTCGGCAGCCAGCCGGAGGCGGTCAGATTATGCAGGAAGGGCGCAGGCGTGCCGTCTTTCATCGGCAACAGGCCGAACATCGCAGCACCGCCCAGAATGATAAAAGCCAGAATGGTGACGACCTTGATCAGCGAGAACCAGAATTCGCTTTCGGCAAAGAAGCGGGTAGTGATCACGTTGAGCAGGAAAATCGCTGCGCAGAAGATCAAACACCACAGCCACACCGGCGACTGCGGGAACCAGTACTGCATGCAAAAACCGGCGGCGGTCAGGCTGGAGCCCAGCGCCACCGTCCAGGTCAGCCAATACAGCCAGGCAACGGTATAGCCGGTAGCCGGGCCAAGATAACGTGAAGCATAGACGTGGAAAGCGCCGGTTTCCGGCATCGCGACGGCCAGTTCACCCAGGCACAGCATCACCAGATAAACCACCAATGCGCCGATCAGATAGGCCAGCAGGGTGCCCAGTGCGCCGGTAGTGGAAATGATATAGCCGGTGTTGAAGAACAGCCCGGTACCGATCACGCCACCCAGCGACAGCATCACCAGATGCCGGGCTTTCATGGTGCGTTTGAAGTGCCCTTCGGCGGGTTCAGGTGAGTGCATGATATTTCATCCGTATAGACGTCTAAGCAGCTAAATGGCTATTGGTTATACCCGTAATATTTCATGAAATCAATGTAAGACCAGAAGTCATAAAGTAAAAAATAGTTATCGATGTCTCAGGCGGGGTGTGTGGTTATATGCAAATGATAATTATTATCTATAATGTCGCCACTTTTTATTGCAGGGTAATGTCATGAGATTACTTGTTTTACTGGCCGCCTTGGTGCTCGGTGCCTGTAGCCAGGCCCCGGTTTCCGTACCGAAAAACACCCTTGACGGCCTGGGGAAAATTACCGATTTACGCAGCGGCGAAACCCTGTTGCCTGAACAGCTTCTTGCCCGTCTGGCTGCCGAGCCAAGGGTGATGGTCGGGGAAAAACACGACAATCCCTATCATCATCAAATCGAACTGTGGCTGGTGCAAAATCTGCCGCAGCGGCGGCCGCAGGGCAGCGTTCTGATGGAGATGATTACCCCGAGTCAGCAGGCTAACGTGGATAAGGTCAAGCAGGCACTGTGGGAGGATTCTGCCCTGCGTGATGAGCGCGTGGCGCAGTGGATTGACTGGCAGAAAGGCTGGAAATGGTCGCTGTACGGCGAGGTGGTGATGGCGGCGATGCGGGCGCCGTATCCGCTTTGGTCAGCCAATCTGGATCGCGAGGAGATCATGGCGTTTTACCGGCAGCCTGTGTTTCCGAAGGGGCAATTGTCGGTACGCCCGGCAGTGCAGAAGGCGTTGGAAGATACCATTCGCATTTCGCACGGCGGAAAAATCGAACCCCAACAGCTGCACGCGATGCTGGCAATCCAACAACAGCGCGATCGGCGCATGGCCGAGCGCCTGCTGGCTGCCCCAACGCCGGCGCTGTTGATTGCCGGTGGTTATCACGCCTCAAAATGGGTGGGCGTACCGCTGCATGTGCAGGATCTGCAACCGGGCGCGCAGCCGACGGTGTTGATGCTGGCGGAGCAGGGTGCGCAGGTTGATGGCCAGATGGCGGATTACCTGTGGGTCACGCCGCCGGTAAAATGACGGCGCCGCCAGCGGAAAGCTGCGCTGTTACTGCGCCCGTTTCGCCTGCTGCAGCCACTTGTCCAACTCGTTGGCGAACTGCTGGCGGTCGCGCTGGTTCAGGGTATTCGGGCCACCGGTCTGGATCCCGCTGGAGCGCAGGGTATCCATAAAATCGCGCATGTTCAGGCGTTCGCGGATGGTGTCCGGCGTGTAGCGTTCGCCGCGCGGGTTGAGGGCCACTGCGCCTTTTTCTATCACTTCGGCCGCCAGCGGAATATCGGCGGTGATCACCAGATCGCCTTTTTCGCAGCGGCGGACGATTTCGTTATCCGCCACGTCAAAACCGGCCGCCACCTGCAGGGTGTGGATGTGTTTTGACGGCGGCGTTCTCAGCGGTTGGTTGGCCACCAGCGTCACCGACATGGCGGTGCGCTCGGCGGCGCGGAACAGCACTTCTTTGATCACGTTCGGACAGGCGTCCGCATCGACCCAAATCTGCATTACTCAGGCTCCTTCAGCCAGTCGCGCACCGGCAGGAAATCACGGTACAACGCCGCCTCCGGGCTGCCCTCTGCCGGTTGATAGTTGTATTCCCAGCGCACCAGCGGCGGCATAGACATCAGAATGGATTCGGTGCGACCACCGGTTTGCAGGCCGAACAGCGTGCCCCGATCCCACACCAGGTTGAATTCGACATAGCGGCCGCGGCGATAGAGCTGGAACTGGCGTTCGTTGTCGCCCCAGCTCAATGCTTTGCGTTTTTCCACGATCGGCAGGTAGGCATCGAGGAAACCTTCGCCCACCGCGCGGGTGAAAGCGAAGCTGCTGTCAAAGCCCGGCGTGTTGAGATCGTCAAAGAACAGGCCGCCGATGCCGCGCGCCTCGTTGCGGTGCTTGATAAAGAAGTAGTCGTCGCACCACTTTTTGTATTTGGGGTAGACCTCGTCACCGAAGGGCGCACACAGCCGCTCGGCGGTGCGGTGCCAGTGAACGGCGTCTTCTTCGAAACCGTAAAACGGCGTCAGATCAAAGCCGCCGCCAAACCACCACACAGGCTCTTCGCCCGGTTTTTCCGCAATGAAAAAACGCACGTTGGCGTGGCTGGTGGGGATATAAGGGCTGTGCGGGTGGATCACCAGCGACACGCCCATCGCCTGGAAGCTGCGGCCGGCCAGCTCGGGGCGGTGTGCGGTCGCGGAAGCGGGCAGGGTGGCGCCGGAGACGTGCGAGAAGTTTACCCCCGCCTGTTCAAACACCGAACCCTGAGTCAATACGCGGCTGCGGCCACCGCCACCTTCTTCGCGCGTCCAGCGGTCCTCGTTGAAAACGGCACCGCCGTCGGCCTGGGCCAGTTGCGCGCAGATACTGTCCTGCAGCGACAGCAGGAAAGATTTTACTTCTGCGATGGTCGGTAAGCTCATACGGATAATTTACGCGTCTGACGAAACAAGGCGCAAAGTATACCCGTATTCGCTGCTGCTTATCAGCCGGTTTTTCGTTGGTGCGCGTCGTAGTAGCTGAAGAAACTGATCACGCCGTCGGCGATGGCGCGGGCGATTTTCTCGCGAAATGCGGTGGTGCCGAGCAGGCGTTCTTCTGCCGGGTTGGTGATGAAAGAGGTTTCTACCAACACCGAAGGAATGGACGGGGATTTGAGTACCGCAAACGCCGCCTGCTCGGTGCTGTCGCTGTGCAGGTGATGCACCGGGCGGATCTGGCCGAGCACGTGGCGGCCGAGCGTCAGGCTGTTGTTGATGGTATCGGTCTGTACCAGATCGAACAGCACCTGCTGCAGATAGTTATCCTGATTTTTATATTTGCCGCCGGCCACGTCATCGGCGGCGTTCTCGCGGTTGGAGAGATAGCGCGCCATGGCGCTGCTGGCGCCGCGGTTGGACAGGGCGAACACCGAAGCGCCGGAGGCTTCGGGGCTGGTAAAACCGTCGGCGTGAATCGAAATAAACAGGTCGGCCTGATGCTGGTGGGCGATTTCGACCCGCTGGAACAGCGGGATAAACTCGTCTTCCTCCCGCGTCAGACGGGCTTCGACGTGATCGTGTTCATGCAGCATGCGCCGCACGTGGTTGGCGATCTCCAGCACCACGTGTTTCTCTTGCGAACCTTCGCTGCCGACCGCGCCGGAATCGATGCCGCCGTGGCCGGGATCGATCATCACCAGCCGTTTGCTGCCGGTCGGTTTTGCCGCAGGTTTGGCGTGCTGGTTGCGCAGCATGCCGCCGGACTCCGCTTTGGCCGGTTGGCTTTTGCAGCCGACCAGTGCCAGCGCCAGGCCGGAGAGCAGTAACTGACGTCGCGTGGGGGAGGTGGAGAGCGGTTTAAAATTGAGGAATTGCTTAACCTGCTTTTTCATAACGCGACGCTCCATCGATAAATTCTATTTTGCGACGTTATATCGTATTGATAATCATTAATCGAACGGTTAACTATGTCCATTTATTACGCCAGTTACTGCCGTTTTCTGCCTGATTGGCGTGGGAAATCGCAGTTTGATATTGCTTAAGTGAATAATCCCGCGATAATCAGATAAACACCTTAATTAACAGCGGCGAACATCGATGGAAATTCGCGTATTTCGACAAGACGACTTTGAAGAAGTCATTACCCTGTGGGAGCGCTGCGATCTGCTGCGGCCTTGGAACGATCCCGAGATGGATATTGAGCGCAAACTGAATCACGATCCGGATCTGTTTCTGGTGGCGGAAGTGGGCGGAGAAGTGGTCGGCTCGGTGATGGGCGGCTACGATGGCCACCGTGGTTCGGCGTATTACCTGGGTGTGCACCCGGATTATCGCGGGCGCGGCATCGCCAATGCGTTGATTAGCCGTCTGGAGAAAAAGTTGGTCGCGCGCGGTTGCCCGAAGATCCAACTGATGGTGCGTGAAGACAACGACACGGTGATCGAGATGTACGAAAAACTCGGTTACGAGATCCAAAACATCACCAGCCTGGGTAAGCGGCTGATCGAAGACCAGGAATATTGAGTCAATAAGGCGGTGAACCTTCACCGCCCGTTGCTGAGCGTTGCGGCAGCTTTTTGATGTTTTTCACATCGACTTCCACGCTGCTCCAGTCTTTATCCACTTTCCCTTCCAGCTGTACTTTATCTTTCGGGGTAATGGTCTGGCCGTTCCAGCGTTTTTTGTCGATCTCCACCGTCAAGGTGCCGCTGGCGTCGCGGAAGGTGTAGGTATCGTCGCCGACGCGCTGCTCGATGTTGCCCTGCAGCATTACCCAGATGTCGTCGCTCATCGATTTCACCTTATCCACCGTAGTCAGTGCGGCGCTGGGGCCGGAAAAGCCGCCCTGCGGAGCGGTTTGCGTCTGCGGCGCGGAAGGGTCCAGGAACCCGCCTTGTTGTGCCAGAACCGGTGCGCTGCACAGGGCAATCAAAGCGGCCAGGGTATATTTTTTCATTTGAAGCTTCCTTATCTCAATCGAGAATCAAAGCCCTGCCAATCAGGACTGCTGGGGTGATGAGGCAAGTAAAACATAAAGATCTTAAGAGCTTCTTAAGCGGGCGGATTGAAAACAATCATTACGGCTCCCATTTGAAGAAGTAATGATAAAACAGGCAAGGAACCGACGTTGAAGCCACACCCACACCGATTTTCCCCCGACGATTACGATCATCACGGCGTGCTGCGTCTGCCGTTGTGGTTTTGGGGCGTACTGGTTTTGCAGGCCCGCACCTGGCTCCTGTTTGTGATGGCCGGCGTTTCGCAGCAACAGGGGGAAGGGCTGCTGCAACTGTTTTACCCGGATACCCAAAGATTCTGGTACGGCATCCTGCTGGGGTTACCGGCTGCACTGGCATTTTTGATTGCCCCGCGCAGGCATCTGTGGCCAAGGTTGTGGCGAGCCTGGCGTTGGGTGCTCGGAGCCTCGGTGCTGGCGGCGCTGGGCGGCTCCCTGTTCAGCCTGTGGCAGCAGGACGGCAATCTGCCGGCGCTGGATGGGGTTTTAGCGCTGCTAGATGCTTTGGCACTGGCCTACCTGCTGTTGAACGCGCGGCTGAAGGCCTGTTTCACTGCAAAGGAAGAGGCCGCTTAAATGCCGAACGCTGCGGCACTTTTCTCATTTTCCGCACTCCAATCTCGCAACCCATGGCGTCGCGAGGGCAGTTGTGAGAGGCTGGCACGCGGCCTGACTGAGCCATGCCTTTGATGTTAAGGAGCTATAAATGAATATTCGCCCACTGCTGTTAGGGCTCCCGCTGTTACTGACCGGCTGTTCGACGATGTCCAACTTCTCTTGGTCGAGCCTGTCACCGTTTAACTGGTTCGGCAGCAGCCTTGAGGTCAGCGCCAAGGGCGTTGGCGATCTCAACGCCGGCACCCCGATGTCGGAAAGCGCGATCAACGACGGGCTGAACGGCGATTATCGCCTGCGCGGCGGCATGGCCACCGACAAGGGCCAGATTGTTTCTTACTACCAGGCGATGGACGGCAATGACGTGAAGCTGGTGATCACCGGCGAGCCCAAGGGCAACGTACAGCGTGTGGCCGTGATGGACAGCAAAGTGGCCACCGAGTGGGGCAATAAGCTCGGCACGCCGTTCAGCGATATGTACGGCAAGGCGTTTGGCGCTTGCAAACCGGCCGACGGCGACGACGCAGGCAAGGTGGAGTGCGTGGCGGAGCAGAGCAAGTACGTCACCTACATCTTCAGCGGCAAATGGGCCGGCCCGCAGGACATCATCCCGCCGGACGACACGCTGAAAAGCTGGACGGTCAGCAAGATCATCTGGCACGCCAAACCGCAGTAAGCCTGACACAGTGTTCGGGGCGAATATATTCGCTCCGACCCTCACCGGGCGCAGCCGGCAACGCTGCAGCTTGAAAAGCGACGAGTAACCCTATTTTCTTTGCGTTCCGTTAAGGCAATCTTGCACGCATGCGTTATTATATCGCGCATTTGTAACAGGAAACCCAAGCCTGTTACCCGATTGCGATACTGAGGATAACGACATGACACAGGTTCAGAGCGGCATTTTGCTGGAGCACTGCCGTTTCGCCATTTTTATGGAAGCTACCGTACAGGGCGAATTCGCTGATTTGCGTCAGGGCTGCAAGCAGTTTTGCCAGCGGCTTATTGAGTTGCAGCAGCAGTTCCCGGATGCGCATTTGGGGGCGGTCATCGCCTTTGGCTACGACGTCTGGCACGATCTGTCCAGCGGCCAGGGGGCAAAAGAGCTGAAGCCGTTTACCCCGTTGGGCAAAGGGCTGGCGCCAGCCACCCAGCGCGATTTGTTGATCCATATCCAATCCCTGCGTCATGACGTTAACTTCTCGCTGGCGCAGGCGGCGCTGGCGGCGTTCGGCAACGCCATCAAGATTGAAGAGGAAACCCACGGCTTCCGTTGGGTGGAGGAGCGCGATCTGAGCGGCTTTATCGACGGTACCGAAAACCCGCAGGGCGACCAACGCCCAGAAGTGGCGGTGATTGCCGAAGGCGAAGAAGACGCGGGCGGCAGCTACGTGCTGGTGCAGCGTTACGAACACAATCTGCGTCAGTGGCAGCGCTTCACCACCGAGCAGCAAGAACAGATTATCGGCCGCACCAAGCACGACAGCGAAGAGCTGCCGTCGGATCAGCGGCCAGAGACGTCGCACGTCAGCCGGGTTGATCTGAAAGAAGACGGCAAGGGTCTGAAAATTCTGCGCCAAAGCCTGCCTTACGGCACCGCCAGCGGCAAGCATGGGCTCTATTTTATCGCCTACTGCGCACGTCTGCATAATATCGAAAAACAGCTGCTGAGCATGTTTGGCGATCTGGACGGCAAACGCGATGCAATGCTGCGTTTTAGCCGTGCGGTGACCGGCAGTTATTACTTTGCCCCTTCGTTGACGCGCCTGTTGTCACTTTGATGCCCTCATCGGGGCCGGCCATGTCGGCCCCGGTACGCTTTTCCCGCCCCAGCGAAACCGCTCCGCTCCTGCCTTATAGCGTTTGATGCTTGAAAATCACTAAACGGTATATAAAAGCGTTACAGCTCCGCGCCTAGTTATAAATACACTGGTCATCAATAAGGCGAAAGCCTGAAAGATTGACTCAGTGAGCTAAGGTGCAGAATGAAACAAATCCGGGTTAAAAATATCGTGCTGAAAGGATGGTTGGCAGCGGCTCTGTTAGCCAGCGGCACCGTCTCGGCAACTGAATTGCTGAACAGCTCTTATGACGTTTCCCGTGAATTGTTTTCCGCACTGAATCCTGGCTTTGAACAGCAGTGGAACCAGCAGCATCCGGGCGACAAGCTGACCATCAAGCAGTCCCACGCCGGTTCTTCCAAGCAGGCGCTAGCTATCCTGCAAGGGTTACGCGCCGACGTGGTGACTTACAATCAGGTGACCGACGTGCAAATCCTGCATGAACGCGGCCAACTGATCCCGGCCGACTGGCAGGCCCGTTTACCGAACAACAGCTCACCGTTCTATTCCACCATGGCTTTCCTGGTGCGCAAGGACAACCCAAAAGGTATCCACAGCTGGAACGATCTGGTCCGTGACGACGTGAAGCTGGTGTTCCCGAACCCGAAAACCTCCGGCAATGGTCGTTACACCTATTTGGCCGCCTGGGGCGCCGCCAGCCAGGCCGACGGCAACGATCAGGCCAAAACCCGCGCCTTCATGACCCGTTTCCTGAAAAACGTGCTGGTGTTTGACACCGGCGGTCGCGGCGCGACCACCTCCTTTGTGGAACGTGGCCTGGGCGACGTGCTGATCAGCTTTGAGTCGGAAGTAAACAACATCCGCAAGCAGTATGGGGAAGACAAATACCAGGTCATAGTACCGCCGGTCGATATTCTGGCGGAGTTCCCGGTGGCCTGGGTGGACAAAAACGTGGAAAAGAACGGCACCGAACAGGCAGCCAAAGACTACCTCAATTATCTCTACAGCCCGGCGGCCCAACAGGTGATCACCAGCTTCTACTATCGCGTTTACGACAAAAAGGCGATGGAAGCGGCGAAGGGCCAGTTCCCGGACACCAAGTTGTTCCGGGTGGAAGATCAGTTTGGCGGCTGGCCGCAGGTGATGAAAACGCATTTCTCCACCGGCGGCGAGTTGGATCAACTGTTAGCGGCAGGGCATAAGTAATGTTGTCGTTGTCCAGTAAACGGGTTTTGCCCGGATTCGGCCTCAGCCTGGGGAGCAGTCTGTTTTACACCTGCCTGATTTTGCTGCTGCCGCTCAGCGCGCTGGTCATGCAATTGGCGCAGATGAGCCTGGCGCAATACTGGGAAGTGATTTCCAATCCGCAGGTGGTGGCGGCCTATAAGGTGACGCTGCTGTCGGCGGGCGTCGCCAGCCTGTTTAACGCGGTGTTCGGCATGCTGATGGCCTGGATCCTGACCCGCTACCGTTTTCCCGGCCGTACGCTGTTGGATGGCCTGATCGATCTGCCGTTCGCGCTGCCGACGGCGGTGGCCGGCCTGACGCTGGCGGGGCTGTTCTCCACCACCGGTTGGTATGGCCAATGGCTGGCGCATTTCGACATCAAGGTGACCTTCACCTGGCTTGGGATCGCGGTGGCGATGGCGTTTACCAGCCTGCCGTTCGTGGTGCGCACCGTTCAACCGGTGCTGGAAGAGTTAGGGCCGGAATATGAAGAAGCGGCCGAAACCCTGGGCGCAACCCGCTGGCAGAGTTTCCGCCGCGTGGTGATCCCTGAGCTTGCGCCGGCGCTGCTGGCCGGCACGGCGATTTCCTTTACCCGTAGCCTGGGTGAGTTTGGCGCGGTGATCTTTATCGCCGGCAATATCGCCTGGAAGACCGAAGTGACGTCGCTGATGATCTTTGTGCGTTTGCAGGAGTTCGACTATCCGGCGGCCAGCGCGATTGCTTCGGTGATCCTGGCGGCGTCGCTGCTGTTGCTGTTTAGCATTAACGTTCTGCAGAGCCGCTTCGGCCGACGCATCGGGGGGCACTGATGGCTGATATCTCTGAGTTCAATGGCGTCGAACGCCCGCGCGTCAACTGGGGCAAATGGACGCTGATCGGCATCGGCGTGCTGTTCTCGGTGCTGCTGCTGGTGGTGCCGATAATGTCGATTTTCGCCGAGGCCTTTTCCAAAGGCGTTGGCGCGATGTGGAGTAACCTGGTCGATCGCGACATGCTGCACGCCATCTGGCTGACGGTGTTGATCGCGTTGATCACCGTGCCGTTCAACCTGATTTTCGGCACGCTGCTGGCGTGGCTGGTGACGCGTTTCACCTTCCCGGGCCGCCAGTTGCTGCTGACCTTGGTCGACATTCCGTTTGCCGTTTCACCGGTGGTGGCGGGGCTGATTTATCTGCTGTTTTACGGCAGCAATGGCCTGTTGGGCGGTTGGCTGGATGCACACAATATCCAGGTGATGTTCTCCTGGCCGGGCATGGTGCTGGTGACCATTTTCGTGACCTGTCCGTTCGTGGTGCGCGAACTGGTGCCGATGATGCTCAGCCAGGGCAGCCAGGAAGACGAGGCCGCCATTTTGCTGGGTGCATCCGGCTGGCAGATGTTCCGCCGCGTTACCTTGCCTAACATCCGCTGGGCGCTGTTGTACGGCGTGGTGCTGACCAACGCGCGCGCCATCGGCGAGTTCGGTGCGGTGTCTGTGGTGTCCGGTTCTATTCGCGGCGAAACCTTCAGCCTGCCGCTGCAGGTGGAGTTGCTGCAACAGGATTACAACACCGTCGGCTCCTTTACCGCCGCTGGGCTGTTGACCCTGATGGCGATCATTACCCTATTTTTGAAGAGTGGCCTGCAATGGCGTCTGGAACGCCAAAATGCGCGCCTCGAGCGGGAGGAAAATCATGAGCATTGAGATTAGCGGTATCAACAAATTTTTCGGTCGTACCAAGGTATTGAACGATATCTCGCTCGATATTTCCTCCGGTGAGATGGTGGCGCTGCTGGGGCCTTCCGGCTCCGGGAAAACCACGCTGCTGCGCATTATCGCCGGGCTGGAAAGCCAGAGCGGCGGCAAGCTGGGCTTCCACGGCACCGACGTCAGCCATGTGCATGCACGCGATCGCCGCGTGGGCTTCGTGTTCCAGCATTACGCGCTGTTCCGCCATATGACGGTGTTCGACAATATCGCTTTTGGTCTGAGCGTGCTGCCGCGCCGTGAGCGCCCGAACGCTGCGGCGATTAAACAGAAAGTGACCCAATTGCTGGAAATGGTGCAGCTTGGTCATTTGGCCAACCGTTACCCGTCGCAGCTTTCCGGCGGCCAGAAGCAGCGTGTGGCGTTGGCGCGTGCGCTGGCGGTAGAGCCGCAAATTCTGCTGCTGGACGAACCCTTCGGCGCGCTGGACGCGCAGGTGCGCAAAGAACTGCGCCGCTGGCTGCGTCAGTTGCACGAAGAGCTGAAATTCACCAGCGTGTTCGTGACCCACGATCAGGAAGAGGCGATGGAAGTGGCCGATCGCATCGTGGTGATGAGCCAGGGCAATATTGAACAGGTTGGTTCACCGAATGAAATCATGCGTGAACCGGCCAGTCGCTTCGTGTTGGAGTTTATGGGCGAAGTGAACCGCCTGAGTGGCGAAATCCGCGGTTCGCAGCTGTTTGTCGGTGCGCACCAGTGGCCGCTGTCGTTCCAGCCGATGCATCAGGGCAGCGTCGATCTGTTCCTGCGGCCGTGGGAAATGGAAGTGGGAACCGAGAGCAGCGAGCGCTGCCCGTTGCCGGTGCAGGTGCTGGAAGCCAGCCCACGCGGCCACTTCTGGCAGTTGATCGTACAACCGATCGGCTGGCATCAGGAGCCGATCAGCGTGGTGCTGCCAGAGGGCAACCAACCCCCGGTGCGCGGCGGCCGTTACTATGTTGGCAGCCTGAATGCGCGTCTGTATGCCGGCGATCAACTGCTACAACCTGTTGCGTTAGCCAAAAGCGCCTGATAGTTTTTAGCGGCCAATATTATTTTAAAGGCAACCCCAGGGTTGCCTGAGGTTGATGACAAAGTTGTTTTTGAGTCCGAGATACCCGGGCCTAGCGCACCGAGGGGCGCTCCGGCGGCAAGCCGCTACGACCCCTTCGGCACGCTCTCCCTAATAATCGGCTTTGTCAGCAGTCTGAGGCAACCCCAGGGTTGCCTTTTTACATTCCGCACTCCAACAGACAGGCAAAGATCGTGACAACGCTCGAACAATGCATCGGCAATACCCCGCTGGTAAAAGTACAACGTCTGGCCGCAGGACTGGGCAGCGAGGTCTGGCTCAAACTGGAAGGCAACAACCCGGCGGGTTCGGTAAAGGATCGCGCCGCGCTGGCGATGATCCAACAGGCGGAACTGCGCGGCGAAATACAACCCGGCGACAAGCTGATCGAAGCCACCAGCGGCAACACCGGCATTGCGCTGGCCATGATCGCGGCGCTGAAAGGCTATTCCCTTAAGCTGCTGATGCCGGAAAACATGAGCCAGGAACGCCAGGCGGCGATGCGTGCCTATGGTGCAGAGCTGATTCTGGTCAGCCGTGAACTGGGGATGGAAGGCGCGCGCGATCTGGCGCTGGAAATGCAGCGTGAAGGGCAGGGCAAGGTGCTGGATCAATTCAATAATCTGGATAACCCTTACGCCCACTTCACCACCACCGGCCCGGAAATCTGGCAACAGACCCAGCAGCGCATTACGCACTTCGTCTCCAGCATGGGCACCACCGGCACCATTACCGGCGTAGGCGGTTACCTCAAGAGCCAAAACCCGCAGGTGCAAATCATTGGCCTGCAGCCGGCGGAGGGCAGCAGCATCCCCGGCATCCGCCGTTGGTCACCGGCCTATCTGCCGGGCATATTCCGCCCGGAGCTGGTGGATCAGGTTCTGGATATCCAGCAAACCGATGCCGAGCAGACCATGCGCCAGCTGGCTCAGCGCGAAGGCATTTTCTGCGGCGTCAGTTCCGGCGGCGCGGTGGCCGGCGCATTACGCATTGCTGCGGCGAACCCAGGCAGCGTGATTGTGGCGATTATCTGCGATCGCGGCGATCGTTATCTCTCCACCGGCGTTTTTGACTGAAGGTTATTCCCTTTCCAACGCATGTATCGGATCCATCCCGGCGGCGCGTTTCGCCGGGAAAAAGCCGAAAATCACCCCGATCAGCGTCGAACAGACAAACGCGGCGACGATCGAGGCTCCGGAATAGATCATGGTGAAGTTACTGCTGAATTGGCTGAACAGCACGCCGATCCCCAGCGACAGCAGCACCCCCAATGCGCCGCCCAGCAGGCACACCAGCACCGCCTCGATTAAAAACTGTTGCATGATATCCCCGGCGCGAGCGCCTACCGCCATGCGCACGCCGATTTCGCGCGTGCGCTCGGTGACCGACACCAGCATGATATTCATCACCCCAATGCCGCCCACCACCAGCGAGATCAGCGCGATCATCGACACCAACAGCGTCAGGGTAGCCGTGGTTTTCTCAATGGTTTGACGGATGCTGTCGGTGTTCATGACGAAGAAATCCTTGGTGCCGTGGCGTTGGCTCAGCAAACGGGTGACGCCGTCTTCGGCGCTGCCGAGATCAACATCGTCGTTGACCCGCACGGTGATGCTCTTCAGGTAACTTTGGCCCAGCATGCGTTTCATGACGGTGGTGTAGGGGATCCAGACGTTCAGGTTTTCATCGCTGCCGAAGCCGCTCTGCTTTTTGGCGGCCACGCCGATAATCCGGCACGGCAGCGAACCGAGCAGGATCACTTCGCCGATCGGGTTGGCCCCGTTGGGGAACAGCTTATTGCGGGTATTCTCGTCGATCACCGCTTCCTGCATCAGGTTGTCGACGCTGTGACGGTTAAATGCCATGCCGCTGTCGATGCTGTAGCCGCGCACCAGAAAATATTGCTCGCCTACGCCATTGACCGTACCGCTGACCGACTGATTGCCATAGCGAAAAGTGGTGCTGCTGGACAGCGTCGGCGTCACGCTGTGGACGTATCCCTGCTGTGCCAGCGCGTCGGCGTCGGTGGCGCGCAGCGTCTGGATCGCCGCAGAGCGCATATCGCCGAAATCCTTGCCCGGGTAGATTTCCAGCGTGCTGGTGCCCATGGCATTGATGTTCGCCAGCACCTGTTGTTGCGAACCTTTGCCCAGCGCCACCACCGACACCACCGAAGCGATGCCGATGATAATGCCGAGCATGGTCAGCAGAGTACGCAGGCGTTGTGACGCCATCGCCAACACCGCCATTTTGAAGGCTTCGTAAAAGCGGTCGCGCTGCGATTGCCAGCGGCTGCCGGCACTTTCAGGCACCTTCGGCAGCAGCGCGTTGGTCTGGGCGGTTTTTTGCCGATCGGCGACAACTTCGCCGTCGCGCAGCTCAATAATGCGTTGAGCATGTTCGGCGATCTGCATGTCATGGGTGACGATCACCACTGTATGACCGCGTGCATGCAGGTCTTTCAGAATGCTCAGCACTTCTTGTCCGCTGTGGCTGTCTAGCGCGCCGGTCGGTTCGTCCGCCAGGATCACTTCCCCGCCGTTCATCAACGCCCGGGCGATACTGACGCGTTGCTGCTGGCCGCCGGAGAGCTGGCTGGGCCGGTAGTTCAGACGGTCCGCCAGCCCGAGTCGCTGCAACAGATCGGCGGCACGCTGGCGGCGTGCGGCGCGTTGACGCCCGGCGTAGACCGCCGGCACCTCGACGTTGTCTTGCGCGGTGAGTTCCGCCAGCAGGTGATAGCGCTGGAAGATAAAACCGAAATGCTCGCGGCGCAGTTCGGCCAGGCTGTCGCGATCCAACCGCCCGGTGCTGCGCCCGGCAACCTGGTAATCCCCTTCGCTGGGGCGATCCAGGCAGCCAAGAAGGTTCATCAGCGTCGATTTACCGGAGCCTGAAGCGCCGACGATCGCCACCATTTCGCCCTGGCCGATGGTGAGATTGATATTGTTCAGCACCGTCACGCGTTGTTCGCCGGCCTGAAAATGGCGGCTGATGCCGCGCAGTTGCAACAGAGGAGGTGGGTTCATCAATCACATCCCCATCGGCGGCGGGCCCATGCGCCGCGTGCTGCTTTGCGTCGCCGCGCTGACCTGGCTGACAATCACTTTTTCGCCGGCCAGCACACCGCTGATGATCTGCGCGTCGACGTTGTTATTGATGCCGACCTTCACCGGGCGGCGGGCGATATTGCCCTGTTCGTCCACCACCTGCACCCAGTCGCCCTGTAACGCGGTGGCGGGGATCACGACTGCGCCTTTCGCCTTGTCCAGCACGATATACACCTGCGCGGTCATGGAAATGCGCAGCGCGCCGTCGGGGTTCGCCACGTCGAACAGGCCGTTATAGTAAATCGCGGTGCTGGAGGTGGAAGAACTGCTGGAACTGCTGCTGGAGCTCGACGTGGTGGTCTCATCATTGATCGAGTCGGGGGCGGGCTCTATCGCCCGCAGCGTGGCGCGGTAGCGTTTGCCCGGTTCGCCGAGAATGGTGAAATAGACCGGCATGCCGGTTTTCACCTTCACCACGTCGGCCTCGGAAATCTGCGCTTCGATGGTCATGGTGTCCAGCCGGGCGACTTTGACGAGGGTCGGGGCGCTTTGCACCGCATTCACCGTCTGCCCTTCTTCAACCGGCAGCGCGACGATGGTGCCGTCGATCGGGGAGGTGATTTTGGTATAGCCGAGGTTGACCTGCGCAGTATTCACCGCGATCTGCGCCTGCACGATCTGCGCGTCCAGTGCGTTGATGTCGGCGCGGGTGGCCTCCAGCGTGGCTCTGGCGCTGTCAAAATCCGCCTGCACGCCGACGCCGCGCGCCACTATGGCCTGTTGGCGCTGATAGGCGAGCTGATTGTTGCGCAGCGCCGCCAGTTTTGAGGCACGCTGCGCCTGTACGTTCTTCAATGCCGCTTCTGCGTCCCTCAGCGAGTTCTGCTGGGTTAAATCGTCGATCTCGGCCACCAGTTGCCCTTTATGCACCTTATCGCCCAGCGCCACGCGCAGGGCCTTTATCTGGCCGGAGACCTGCGCGCCGACGCTGACCTGTTTTTGCGCTTCAATGGTGCCATCGGCCAGCACGGTTTGTTCCAGATCGCGCGTTTGCGCTACCGCAGTGATATAACGGGGCGTTTCGGCGGTGCCTTGCGCTCTGAAGTAGAGAAATAAGGCGATAGCAGCCACAATAACAGTGGGCAACAGATAGCGTTTTGAGCGTTGAAACGATGGCATGACGAAGAGGTTCCCTGGCATAAAAGCGCGGCAAAAATCTATTTGCACTAATTTAGCGCGCCCTCGGCCAGGCTGCGGTTAAGTGGCGTTCAGGAATGTGTAAGGATTGAGTAAAACCGGCTGCGAAGCAGGCAAATAGGCGTAAAAATGACGAAAATCCGCGAAGGAGCAAGGCATGAAAATTTTATTGGTCGATGACGACCTGGAGCTTGGCACCATGCTGAGCGAATACCTGACCGGCGAAGGGTTTAACGCCACGTTGGTGCTGACCGGCAAGGCCGGGGTAGAAGGCGCGCTATCGGGCGAGTATACCGCGATGATCCTCGACATCATGCTGCCGGACATGAGCGGTATTGATGTGCTGCGCGACGTGCGTAAAAAAAGCCGTATGCCGATCATCATGTTGACGGCCAAAGGCGACAATATCGATCGGGTTATCGGCCTGGAGATGGGCGCCGATGACTACATGCCCAAGCCGTGCTATCCGCGTGAACTGGTGGCGCGCTTGCGCGCAGTGTTGCGCCGTTTCGACGAGCGTCCGGAAGAAGTGGATGACGAGATTGCCATCAGCTTCGGTGAATTGACGCTTAACCCCTCAACCCGCAGCAGCGAATGGCGCGGCAAGGCGTTTGATCTGACCGCTTCGGAGTTCAACCTGCTGGAACTGCTGTTGCGCGCGCCGGAGCGTGTGGTGTCCAAGGACGAGCTGTCGGAAAAAGGATTGGGGCGCCCACGTGAAGCCTATGACCGCAGCGTTGACGTTCATATCAGCAACATCCGCCAGAAACTGGGCGCGCTGACGGACAACATGCTCAGCATTGAAACGGTGCGCAGCATCGGCTACCGCATCAGGTAATGCCCATGCGCGGAAGACTATTCTGGAAAATTCTGCTGGGTTTCTGGCTCACGTTTATCATCATGACCCAGGCGCTGTGGGTCGCTTTTTCCCTGTACGGCGATCGCTATGAACCCCCGGAAAATGCCGTGGCCCGGCGGCTTATCAATCTGCAGTTGGCAACGGCCGGCACTTTGCTGCGCAGCGGCGGCGAGCCCGCCCTGGAAGCCATAATGCAAGACTGGTCGGACGATGACCGGCGTTTTTTGTCGGTAACCCCGATGGCGCATCCGCCTGCGACGGTGGAGGGGCCTTTCGAGGTTCGCCGCATGCCGGAAAATATCACGGCATGGGTGCAAACGGGGAACAATAGCGGCTATCTGTTGAATTATGATGTGCGCACTCTGCGCGAACAATACCGTCCTAGCAAGCGTTCGCATTTCTTCAATATTCCGGCGCCGATGCTGTGGGTGGGCGGACTGGGTGGGCTGCTGTTCAGCGCCGTGCTGGCCTGGAACCTGACCCGGCCAATGCGCAAATTGAGCGCCGGTTTTGATCGCGTGGCGCAGGGGGATTTGTCCGTGCGGCTGTTCCCGGCGATGCGCCGGCGGCATGATGAGCTTTCTGAAGTGGCACGCGATTTCGACACCATGGCCGAAAGGCTGGAACTGCTGGTCAGCGCTCGCGAGCAGTTACTGCACGATGTCTCGCACGAACTGCGCTCACCGCTTGCCCGGCTGCAGTTGGCCATCGGGCTGGCGCGGCAGAATGACGGCAACGTTGAGAGCTCGTTGCAGCGAATAGAGCACGAAGCGGGGCGGTTGGACAAGATGATTGGCGAGTTGCTGGCGCTGTCGCGCGCCGAGAGCAACAGCCTGCCGGACGAGGAGTATTTCGATCTTTACGGGCTGGTGGATGCGGTGGTCAACGACGCACGCTACGAAGCGCAGATCCCCGGAGTCGAGATCGTGTTGCAGGCCAGTTCTGACGTGGAGTACACCGTCAAAGGCAATGCCGAACTGATGCGGCGCGCGGTGGACAACATCGTGCGTAACGCATTGCGTTTCTCCAGCCACGGGCAGCGGGTCACAGTGGTGCTGACGCGTATCGACCAATTGTTCCAGATCGAGGTCAGCGATCAGGGGCCTGGGGTGGAAGAGGCAAAGCTTTCCAGTATTTTTGATCCGTTCGTTCGGGTGAAATCGGCGATGTCGGGCAAGGGTTATGGGCTGGGGCTGGCGATCACCCGCAAGGTGGTGCTGGCGCACGGCGGCCAGGTTGATGCGCGCAACGGCGAGCAAGAGGGGTTAATCATTACCCTCCGGATCCCGCGTTGGGGGTAAAGCCATGCAGTTTGTGGGTAATCATGTTGATTTGGAATTATACTTTGCTATTCTTGGTTAACGCGACATAAAAACTTGGAATATGGTGTTTTTATGGTTTAAGTTAGCGTGATAATGATGTCGTTATGAGTTGATTTGATCACAGCTTAGCGGAGACAACATGAACCCAACGATTTGGCCAGTAAAACAGCGCGAACAGCAGTGCTACCTTTCTGACTCGAGCATTTGGAATGAGTTTGTTTTTCGTGGTGACGACATCATTATCGCTTCATCACCTAAAGCGGGCACGACGCTGACACAACAAATTGTGGCCCAACTGGTGTTTAATGGTGATGAGAACGTAGCTATTGCCGATATTTCACCCTGGTTGGATTTTCGCCTTCCAGGTCGACAAATCCTGCTTGAGTTATATGAGCAACAGCAGCATCGGAGGATCATAAAAACGCATCTTCCGGTCGATGCATTGGTGTATTCGCCGAAGGCCAAATATATCTATGTCGCTCGTGACGGGCGCGATTGCGCCTGGAGTCGGCATAATGTGGAATTAAACCTTAGCGAACAATTTCGTCAAGGGCTCGATAATGCCGAAGGGCAGATCGCCAAGGCTCCGCCACAAGCGGCTGTGGACGTTAAACAATACTGGCAGCAGTGGTTAAACCTAGAGGGTGAGGCTTTTTGGCTGAATATCAAAAGTTGGTGGTCGATTCGCCATCTGCCCAATTTACTGTTGTTGCATTTTAACGATATTAAGCAAGATACGCCCGGTACCATCAGACGAATCGCCAGGTTTTTAGAGATCCCCATTCAAGACGCGCATTGGCATGACATTGTACTGCATTGCTCGTTTGACTGGATGAAACAGAATGGGGAAAAGGTTGCACCAATGAACGGGAGTTTGTGGCAGGGCGGCGGCAATACATTTATCAATAAAGGTGTAAATAAGCGTTGGGCAGAGGTGCTGTCCGCACAGGAATGCGCCGACTATGAGGCGAAAGCGAATCATGAGCTTGGTGAAGCCTGCGCGCATTGGTTGATCAATGGGGGTTGGCAAGCTCGCGAGGAGTGATTTTTCGCGGCAAGAATGACGTAAAAAAAACGGCGCACTGGGCGCCGTTTGTCTTTCACATTCGCAATTACTTCTTGATGCGGATGATCGGGGTTTCACCAACGATTACGGTACCGGACAGTTTGATCAGTTCTTTGATCTCGTCCATGTTGGAGATAACAACCGGCGTCAGGATAGACTTGGCTTTCTCTTCCAGCAGTGCCAGGTTGAACTCGATAACCACGTCGCCTTTCTTGACGCGCTGGCCTTCTTCAGCGATGCGTTTGAAGCCTTCGCCTTTCAGTTCAACGGTGTCGATACCGAAGTGGACAAACAGCTCGATGCCGCTGTCGGATTCGATAGAGAAAGCATGGTTGGTTTCGAAAATTTTACCGATAGTGCCGTCAACCGGGGCAACCATTTTGTTGCCTGTCGGTTTGATGGCAATACCGTCGCCAACGATTTTTTCAGCGAAAACTACGTCAGGTACATCTTCGATGTTAACGATTTCGCCAGAAAGTGGAGCTACGATCTCGATAGTGCCCGTGTCTTTCTTGTCATCAGAAACCAGAGATTTCAGTTTATCGAACAAACCCATGATCTTCTCCTAAGCATTAAATTGGGCGGCGTTCCAGTGTCGTGGAAGTTTAGCAGAGCGTTTTTTCTTCGATGAATTTATTCACGCAATTCATCAGGTCTTGCGCCGTTGGCTGTGCCAAGGCTTGCGCTGCCAACGCCTTCACATCTTCGAAATTCGTATTACGAATAATTTTCTTGATGCGCGGGATTGAAATCGCACTCATGCTGAACTCATCCAGCCCCATGCCCAATAACAACAGTGTAGCACGCTCATCGCCAGCCAGTTCACCGCACATGCCGGTCCACTTGCCTTCTGCGTGAGATGCATCAATGACCTGTTTGATCAGGCCAAGCACTGATGGGGACATCGGGTTATAGAGATGAGAAATCAGCTCGTTGCCGCGATCTACCGCCAGAGTATACTGGGTTAGATCGTTTGTCCCAATACTAAAGAAGTCGACTTCTTTCGCCAGATGGTGGGCAATCACCGCCGCAGCTGGTGTTTCCACCATTACGCCCACTTCAATTGTTTCGTCGAACGCCTTGCCTTCTTCACGCAACTGCGCTTTCAGCGTCTCGAGTTCGCCTTTCAGATCGCGTACTTCTTCGACGGAAATGATCATCGGGAACATGATGCGCAGCTTGCCGAACGCGGAGGCGCGCAAAATGGCGCGCAGCTGGGCGTGCAGGATTTCTCTGCGGTCCATGGCGATACGGATGGCGCGCCAGCCGAGGAACGGGTTCTCTTCTTTCGGCAGGTTCATGTACGGCAGGTCTTTGTCGCCGCCGATGTCCATGGTGCGGACGATCACGGCTTGTGCGCCCACGGCTTCCGCAACGGCTTTATAGGCCTGGAACTGCTCGTCTTCGGTTGGCAGCGAGTCGCGGTCCATGAACAGGAATTCGGTACGATACAGGCCGACACCTTCAGCGCCATTGCGCTCTGCACCCGCGACGTCGCGCACGGTGCCGATGTTGGCGCAGACTTCAACCTGATGGCCGTCCAGCGTAATCGCCGGCAGATCTTTCAGCTTGGCCAGATCGTTTTTCTCGGTAACGTACTGGGTCTGTGCGGCTTTCAGCTGATCGATAACGTCAGCGGTTGGGTTAACGTAAATTTTATTGTTAACCGCGTCCAGAATCAGGTAATCGTCGTTCTTCACCTGCTTGGTTACGTCGCTGGTGCCTACGATTGCCGGCAGTTCCAGGGAGCGCGCCATGATAGAGGTGTGCGAAGTACGGCCGCCGAGATCGGTGATGAAGCCCAACACTTTGTCCAGGTTCAACTGTGCGGTCTCAGACGGGGTCAGATCGGTTGCAACCAGGATCACTTCGTCCTGGATGGAGCTCAAATCGACGATAGCCAGGCCCAGAATGTTCTGCAGCAGGCGTTTACCGATGTCGCGTACGTCAGCCGCACGTTCTTTCAGGTATTCATCGTCCAGCTCTTCCAGCGCTTTCGCCTGGCCTTCAATGATGGTGTAGGCTGCCGCATCGGCAGAAGCCAGATCGTCTTTGATAAGGGCTATGATTTCCTGCTCAAGCTCTTCGTCTTCCAGCAGCATGATGTGGCCTTCGAAGATGGCTTCTTTTTCTTCGCCGAAGGTTTCGCCAGCTTTGGTCTTGATCGCTTCCAGCTGTTCGGACGCTTTGGCGCGGCCAGCCAGAAAACGCGAGACTTCCTGCTCTACATGGTCTGCAGAGATTTTCTTCCGGTTGATGACAATTTCATCTTCTTTCAGTAGGAGAGCCTTACCAAAAGCGATACCCGGTGATACTAAAATGCCTGAAATCATAACCCTACCTTACTCTTGACTGGTTTTAACTAAAAAGACGGGCCGATTACTCAAGCTCTGCCATCAGTTTTACCAAGTGCTCAACGGCTTTCTGGTCGTCTTCACCTTCAGCAGAGATGGTCACTACGGTCCCTTGGGTCAGCCCCAGAGTTTGCAGTTTGAACAGGCTCTTGGCGCTGGCGCTTTTACCGTTGGAAGTCACGGTGATGTCAGATGTGAAGCCTTTGGCTTCTTTAACGAACTGAGCGGCAGGGCGAGTGTGCAGACCATTCGGAGCGGTAATAGTAACTTCTTGCTGGAACATTGATGTTTCCCCAACTTATTGGTGTGTTGTGGAGCTAAAGTTTAGCCCAAGGGTATTACTTTAGCTTGTCTGGTTAGCGCCTGACTATGGTACAGGGGCGAGTATTGATGCAACAGAAAACGACGAATTTGGCCCTTCAGATCAAAAAAAATTGGCTTCTGCCGTCGTTTCAATCAGCTCTCCATTATGCCGTGTTTAACGCAGCTGCGACAAACGAGTAAATCGATTCAGCTTAAAACATGGGGCGGAGGGTGATTAATTTTGTGCATCGAAATAATGCACCGTTAAATACTAAAGCTGGCGGGTAAAATCAATCTTCAACTGCTATAAACTTTGATCCAGTCCACAAAAAAGCACCCCGAAAGGTGCTTTTTTAGCTATTTGTGCACAGCTGGCACTACTGTTGCAATTCTTGCTCGGTGAACAAATCGGCAAACAATGCAGTGCTCAGGTAGCGTTCACCGGAGGATGGCAGAATCACAACGATGGTTTTGTCGGCGAAGTCGGCTTCTTCTGCGATTTTCACCGCTGCCGCCACGGCCGCCCCGGAGGAAATGCCCGCCAGAATGCCTTCTTCGTCCATCAGACGGCGCGCCATGCTGATGGCTTCGTCGTTGGTGATTTGTTCTACGCGGTCAACCAGATCGAGATCCAGGTTACCGGGGATAAAGCCTGCGCCGATGCCTTGAATCTTGTGCGGGCCCGGTTTGATTTCTTCACCGGCCAACGCCTGCGTGATCACCGGGGAATCGGTAGGCTCTACCGCCACGGTGGTGATCGCTTTGCCTTTGGTGTTTTTGATGTAGCGGCTGACGCCGGTCAGCGTACCGCCGGTGCCGACGCCTGAGATGAAAACGTCGACCTCGCCATCGGTGTCTTCCCAGATTTCCGGGCCGGTGGTTTTCTCATGAATGGCGGGGTTAGCCGGGTTGCTGAACTGCTGCAAAATGAGGTAACGCTCCGGATCGGTAGCGACAATTTCTTCCGCCTTGGCGATGGCGCCTTTCATGCCTTTTGCGCCTTCGGTCAGCACCAGGTTGGCCCCCAGCGCTTTAAGCAGCTTGCGACGCTCGATGCTCATGGTTTCCGGCATGGTCAGCGTCAGTTTGTAGCCGCGTGCGGCGGCGACGAAGGCCAGAGCGATACCGGTGTTGCCGCTGGTCGGTTCTACCAGTTCTTTGCCGGCGACCAGGATGCCGCGTTTTTCTGCGTCCCAAATCATATTGGCACCGATGCGGCATTTAACGCTGAAGCTTGGGTTGCGTGATTCAACCTTGGCCAGAATGCGTCCGTTGCCGATACGGTTCAGACGAACCAGCGGCGTATGGCCGATCGTTAATGAGTTGTCTTCGTATATCTTGCTCATAGCCCGTCCTTTAACTCTATGAAAATGTGGGGAACATCGAAAGCATACGCTAACAGTACCGGCAGGGAAGTAAAGAATTGGTATATCGATATGTTATTAGGAAATAAGTTTTAAGCACAACGATAAGGGCGCAAATTGCGCGCCCTGTCGAAGAATTAATCGTAATGCGGGGAATGAAACGGCTCAGGAACGAACGAATTGTGTACGGTAACGGTCGACCCACATGGCGGTGGCGCCGCAAACCGCGACCGGCAGGATCACCAGATTAAGGATGGGGATCATGGTGAACAGGCTGACCATCGCGCCAAATTGCAGGTTGTCGGTTTTGTGCTGACGCAGCGCACGACGCATATCGGCAAAGCTCACCTTATGGTTATCGAAAGGGTAGTCGCAATATTGGATCGCCAGCATCCAGGCGCTGAACAAAAACCACAGCACCGGCGCCACCGTTTGGCCGATCCCCGGAATGAAATAGAGTATCAGCAACAGCAGAGCACGCGGCAGGTAGTACGCCAGTTTGCGCCATTCACGCGCCATGATGCGCGGCAGGTCCTTCACTATGCCGAAGATGCCGGTGTCCGGCAGTGGCTTGCCGGTCAGGCTGCCCTCCAGATGTTCGGCCAGCAGGCCGCAGAAGGGTGCGGCAATCAGGTTGGTGAGGGTACTGAACAAATAGCTGAATACCAGCAGGACGGAAATGACCGCCAGCGGCCACAGCAGATAGCTCAGCCACTGCAGCCAGTTGGGCACGTGGCTCATCATGCTGGGGATCCAATCGCCCAGTTGGCTGAACAGCCACCAGAAAGCGGAGCCCATCAGCAGCACGTTGACCAGCAACGGCAGGACGACATAGCGTTTAATCCCCGGGCGCGAAATCAGGCGCCAACCTTCGGCAAAATAATGAAAGCCGCTGGTGGAGTGAGAAGGTGACTGCGTATAGGACATATCTTAAGTTATCTCGTTGTCTGAACAGGCATCGCTATCATATCGGGATGATTTTCTACTGGCTAGGGTGTCATTGGCTGAAAAAACAGCAAAAAAAGGCAGTATAATCATCTTTATTGGCATAAAGTTCAGCACGGACTTGCACTTGTGTGCTCGGGCAAATAGAGTTAAAGAGTGAATGTTTGCCGCGGTGGCAATGTATTGGAACAACAGAGATAGCAATGATGCAGGATTTGCGTCTGATATTAATCGTTGTTGGCGCGATCGCCATAATAGCGTTGTTATTGCACGGTCTGTGGACCAGTCGCAAAGAACGCTCGTCGCTTTTCCGCGATCGCCCAGCCAAGCGTTCTAAAAAAGAACGTGAACAATCCCCGATCGACGATCTCGATGAAGGCGTGGGAGAGGTGCGTGTACGCGCCGTCAACCCGCACGATGAGCCGTCGTTTGGTCATTTTGATGCCGCACGCGAAGAACCCGTGGTTGCGCCGAAGCCTGCTCCGGCGGCCGAGCTTACGCCACGTGCCGTTCAACCGGCTGCTCATCAGTCTCCGCCACCGCTGTCTCAGCGGCCGGATTATGATGACATCCTGCTGGACAACTACGCGCAGGACGCAGACGACGAGCCGCAGCAACCTGCGCCGCGCCGTGAACCGCGCGTTGACGATCTGCCGCCTGTGGCGACTGCAGCAGAGCCGGCGTTCCGCGCCGAACCTGCGCATCAGCCGCAGCCGGAAGTGAAACCAGCGGCGGTGGAACCTCAGCCGGCTCCGGCAGCCATTAAACCGGCAAAACTGAAAGAAACCGTACTGGTGCTGCACGTTACCGCACATCAGGGTGGCGTGATCGGCGGCGAAGTTCTGCTGCAGAGCGTGCTGCAAGCGGGCTTCCAGTTTGGCGCAATGGGGATTTTCCATCGCCATATCAGCCCGGCAGGCAGCGGCCCTGTGCTGTTCAGCCTGGCGAATATGGTCAAGCCGGGATCTTTTGATCCCGACATGATGTCCGATTTCTCCACGCCGGGCGTGTCGATGTTCATGATGGTGCCGTCTTATGGCGACGCTAATCAGAACTTCAAGCTGATGCTGCAGTCGGCACAGCGAATCGCCGACGACGTGGGCGGTGTGGTGCTGGACGATGAGCGCCGTATGATGACCCCGCAGAAGCTGGAAACCTACAAAGCGCGCATCCGCGAAGTGTTGGAAAGCAACGCCTGACCGGTAGCGACGCGCACTGAATATCCGTAACAACAAAGCCCCCGCTTGCCGGGGGTTTTTTATCTTTGATGGTGAGCCATGGAATCGATAATCCAACAAATCAATCAACTACGAACCTCACTGCGCCATCACGAATACCAATATCATGTGCTTGATGCGCCGGAAGTGCCGGATGCGGAATACGATCGTCTGATGAATGAGCTGCGTGAGTTGGAAAACGCGCACCCGGAGCTGATCACCGCCGATTCGCCGACCCAGCGCGTGGGCGCCGCTCCGCTGGCGGCGTTCGATCAGGTGCGGCATGAAGTGCCGATGCTGTCGCTGGATAACGTATTCGACGAAGAAAGCTTTCTGGCGTTCTACAAACGCGTACAGGATCGCCTGAAGAGCAGCGATCCGCTCACTTTCTGTTGCGAGCTGAAACTGGACGGTCTGGCGGTCAGCCTGCTGTACGAAGACGGCGAACTGGTGCGTGCGGCCACGCGCGGCGACGGCACCACCGGTGAGAACATTACCTCCAATGTGCGTACCATCCGCGCCATCCCGCTGCGTCTGAGCGGCGACAATATCCCGCGTCGGCTGGAAGTGCGCGGCGAAGTGTTTATGCCGCAGGCCGGCTTCGAGCAGATGAACGAAGAGGCGCGTCGCAAGGACGGCAAGATATTTGCCAACCCGCGTAACGCCGCCGCCGGTTCTATCCGCCAGCTCGATCCGCGCATTACCGCCAAACGCCCACTGACCTTTTTCTGCTATGGCGTTGGTCTGTTGGAAGGCGGCGAGCTGCCGCGCAGTCACTGGCAGCGCCTGATGCAGTTTAAAAACTGGGGCTTACCGGTCAGCGATCGCGCCAAATGCTGCACCGGCAGCGACGAAGTATTGGCTTTCTACCGCCAGGTGGAGCAGGACCGCGCGCAGCTCGGATTCGATATCGACGGCGTGGTGGTCAAAATTGATGATATCGATCTGCAGGAAACGCTTGGCTTTGTGGCGCGAGCGCCACGTTGGGCGACGGCATTCAAGTTCCCGGCGCAGGAACAAATTACCGTGGTGCGCGAAGTGGAATTCCAGGTTGGGCGTACCGGGGCGATAACGCCGGTGGCGCGACTGGAACCGGTGCAGGTTGCCGGCGTGATCGTCAGTAACGCCACGCTGCACAATGCCGACGAGATCGAACGTTTGGGCCTGCGCATCGGCGATACGGTGATCGTGCGCCGTGCCGGTGACGTGATCCCGAAGGTGGTCGGGGTGATTGAGGATCGCCGTCCGCAGGACTCGCGTGAAATAGTGTTCCCACTGCATTGCCCGGTCTGTGGTTCCGATGTGGAGCGGGTTGAAGGCGAGGCGGTAACGCGTTGCACCGGTGGGCTGATCTGCGCCGCGCAACGTAAAGAAGCGCTGAAGCACTTCGTTTCCCGGCGCGCGATGGACGTCGACGGCATGGGCGACAAGATCATCGAGCAACTGGTAGAAAAAGAATATGTGAAGAATCCGGCCGATTTATTCCGCCTGTCCGCAGGTATTCTGACCGGGTTGGATCGCATGGGGCCGAAGTCGGCGCAGAACCTGGTCAACGCGCTGGAGAAATCCAAGCGGACCACCTTTGCCCGTTTCCTGTATGCGCTCGGCATCCGCGAAGTGGGCGAGGCCACGGCGGCCAACCTGGCGGCGCACTTCGGTGAGCTTTCAAAGCTGTACGCCGCCGATATCGACGCGTTGAAACAAGTTCCGGACGTCGGTGAGGTGGTGGCGAAGCATGTGCGTCATTTCCTCGACGAAGAGCTTAACCAGAAGGTGATCGACGAACTGATTGGCGCCGAGATTGGCATCAACTGGCCGGAAGTGGTGGTGGTAGCGGCGGAAGAGATCGACAGCCCGTTTGCCGGTAAAACCGTGGTGTTGACCGGTTCGTTGAGCCAACTTTCACGCGATGAGGCTAAAGATCGTTTGACGGCGCTGGGCGCCAAGGTCAGCGGCAGCGTCTCGAAAAAGACCGATCTGGTGATTGCCGGCGAAGCGGCCGGCTCCAAGTTGGTGAAGGCGCAGGAATTGGGCATTGCAGTGATCGATGAAGCGGAAATGATCCGCCTGCTGGGTGTCTGATGGAAAAAGAGAATCTGATCGAGATCGCCAATACCCTGATGCCGTTTGGCAAGTACCAAGGGCGGGCGCTGATTGACCTGCCTGAAGAGTATCTGCTGTGGTTCGCCCGCAAAGGCGAGTTCCCCAACGGCAAACTCGGCATGCTGATGGAAATGACGCTGGCGATTAAAATCGAAGGGCTTGACCACCTGGTCAAGCCGTTAAAAAAGAGTTGAACAGACAGACGGGCGAAAGCCCGTTTCGTTTATCCGCGCGACGCTTCTGCGTTGAGCGCCCCCTGTTTTTCCTGCTGTTTCTTCTGATAACGTCTCGCCAACACTGCGCAAGTCATTAATTGCACCTGATGGAACACCATCAGTGGCAAAACCATAATCCCCACGGTTGAAGCCGGGAACAGGATATTGGCCATCGGGATACCGTTCGCCAGGCTTTTCTTCGAGCCGCAGAACACTATGGTGATTTCGTCGGCTTTGCTAAAGCCCATCCAGCGCGCCATGTAAGTGTTCACCACCAGCACGATCGTCAGCAGGACGATGCTGCCCACCACGATAAACACCAGCGAACCCATGCCCACCTGATGCCAGATACCGTGCGTGACCGCCTCACTGAAGGCGGCATAGACCACCAGCAGAATCGAGGTCTGGTCGGTTTTACCGATAAGCTTGCGGTTGCGTTCGATCCACTTGCCGATCAGCGGCCGTGACAAATGGCCGGCGACGAAGGGCACCAACAGTTGCAGCACAATCGAGCCGACCTGTTGCAGGCTGCCGGTTTCACCGTGGACGTTCATCAGCAGCCCGACCAACAGCGGTGAGACGAAGATCCCCAGCAGGCTGGAGGCCGACGCGCTGCACACCGCGGCGGCGACGTTGCCCCCCGCCAGCGAGGTAAAGGCGATGGCCGATTGCACGGTGGCGGGCAGAATGCACAGGTAGATAAAGCCGGAATACAGCTCTGGGCTGACGTCGATCGGCGACCACCATTTAAACAGCACGCCGAGCGCCGGAAAAATGATAAAGGTGCTGAACATCACCCACAGATGCAGCCGCCAGTTGTTGCTGCCGGCCAGAATGGCTTCGCGAGACAGCTTGGCGCCGTGCATAAAAAACAGCAGGGCGATGGCGGCGATGGTCAGCACGTTTAGCCAGCCGACAAATTCGCCCCGCGCAGGCAGGAACGACGCCAGCAATACGGTGGCGAGCAGCGTCAGGGTAAAGCGGTCGGGCAGGAATCTCATGGTGGCGTACTCGAATAAAAATGATGCGCTTATTGTGGCGCTGCGGGATATAATAATTAAATTGATTTATTTAATTTATTTATGAAAAAAATACATGAATTATTCCATCAAGCAGCTCAGAGTTTTTGTCGCCATTGCCCGGCATCGCAGCTTCAGCCGGGCCGGTGAGGCTATTGGCCTGACCCAGTCGGCGGTCAGCCACAGCGTGAAAGAACTGGAAGCGGAGATCGGTGTGCGCCTGCTGGACCGTACCACGCGCGAAGTGGTGCTGACCGACGCCGGGCAGCGGCTGGCCAATCGCGTGGAACGGCTGCTGGATGAATTGCAAACCTCGTTGCTGGATGCACGTAGCTTTGGCGTGCAACGCAGCGGCACGGTGCGCGTGGCTTCCAGCCAGACCATCTCCGCCCACCTGATGCCGCAATGCATCGCCGCCGGGGAGCAGCAGTATCCGGATATTCGCATCATGCTGCGTGACCAGGCGCAACAGCAGGTGCTGCACAGCATCCGTAACGCCGAGGTGGATTTTGGCATCGTGGTGGATCCGGTCCAGGCGGTGGATCTGGACTGCGAGCCGATTCTGCATGAACCCTTCCTGCTGCTGTGCCGCCGCGATCACCCGTTCGCCGCAATGCCCGAGGTGCACTGGTCGGCACTGAACGGCAGCCGTTTGGTGTTGCAGGATTATGCATCCGGCAGTCGGCCATTGATTGACAGCGCTTTGCGTCAGCAGGGAGTGGAAGCGCCGGTGGTGCAGGAAATCGGTCACCCGGCGACGCTGTTTCCCATGGTGGCGGCGGGTATCGGCATCAGCATTTTCCCGGCGCTGGCGTTACCGCTACCGGAAGGCGGGCAATTGAAAGTGTGTCGGCTGGTGCCGGAAATTAATCGTGCGCTGATGCTGGTGCGGCGTAAAAACCGCTCGTTGACGCCAGCTGCGGAGGTGATTTGGCAGGTAGTGGGGCAGCAGGCGGCGTTGTTGCAACAGCAACGCCGCCAACAGGTGGATTATTGAATCAGATATACACATCCACGGCATTCAGCGCGGTGGGGCGATTGACACCATCGCCTTTGACCGGGGCGCTGCCGGAGGCGGCTTTCGCCATCTGTTCCTGCTGCTGCTTTTCCATTTCTTCTTTCTGAATACGTTCGATTTCGGCCTGCAGCATTTTGATCTGCGCCTGGATCAGCTGTTTCTGTTTTTCGATCTCTTTGGCATCGCCGCCCGAGTCTTTGAGAGCCACCAGTTTTTGTTGCAGATCCTGGATCTGTTTATTCAGCGCCTTGATGCGTGCCGAGGCGCTGCTGTCCGAGATATTGACCTGTTCCTCGCTGCCGGCGCCTTCGGTTTCTTTGGGTTTACCGCCTTCGGGCTGCTGATTGACAGGCTTGGCCATCAGCACCTGGCCCTGTTTGCCGGGGGCGCTGAAGACGTTGCTGACGCCGGGTACGGTGTTTTTTACCGGCACGATCATGGTAATGCTGGTGGACATGATGCTCTCCCTGAGTCTTGATGTTTCTGCTCAAGGTATCGGCAGCGGTGGGTAAAACTTTACCCGCGAACTTGCCGTAGCCGCGGCCAGCGCTGCAGCCAGCCTTTGTCGGCCACCCTTTGCTCGAAGGTGTGGATATCGCCGTTTTTGGCATTGAAGGTAATGGTGTCGTCGAACAGTCGCTCAAGGCCGAAAGGCGCTACCAGTTGGATGCCGTCATCGGCGTTCAGACGCGCGCCAACCGCCGTTTCAAGTTCGGTCCAAAAGCTGATGGCATCCTCGCTGTTGAGGTAGGGCGCCCGCCCGCTGCGCAGGTGCATGCGAGCCTGATTTTTCACCGACCACGGCTGCGGCAACCACTGTTGCAGCCGCGCCTCCAGCATCCTATCGCGCTCCGCTTCCGACCGTTGCGGATCAAAATGAATCACGTCGATGTCGTTGAGCGGTGTCGGGGAGGCATAACCGTGGAGCCGGTCCCACACCAGATTGCGTACAAATCCGGCGCCCAGACACCAGTCGTTCAGGCCGAGCCGCCGTACGGTGCGCAACAGGGTCATTCTTTCGTTATCTTGCTGTAACCACTGGATAATTTTCTGATGCCGGTTCATTACCTCTCCTTTGTTGCGGCTACTGTAACCCGAAGCGCTCGCCGGCGGAATGCAATGCATGATTTTAGTGCAGGCTCAGGCTGCCCGGAGCCTGGCGGTAAACGGCATTAACTGAATGATTTCCTGTAAAAAATAAATTCATCTGTCGACTGACTACACTTGGTACAGGGTTTGCAACTTCCGGTGATCATTCCGGGCAGAACAGGGGAGCGCGATGTATCAGGCAACGCTTAGCCGGCGCAGCTACCGTTTCAATGATTTACGCCAACTGATGGCAAAGGCGTCACCGGCCCGTTCCGGCGACTATCTGGCGGAGGTGGCGGCGGAGAGCGCGGAGGAACGCATGGCGGCGCGCCTTGCGCTGGCGGAGGTACCGCTGAAAACGTTTTTGCAGCAGGTGCTGGTGCCTTACGAAGAAGATGAGGTCACGCGGCTGATTATCGACAGCCATGATGCCGTGGCCTTTGCGCCGATCTCCCACCTGACGGTGGGGGATTTCCGCGACTGGTTACTGAGCGAGCAAGCGGACAGCGCAATGCTGGCGCAGGTCGCCACCGGGATTACGCCTGAAATGGCGGCGGCGGTGAGCAAACTTATGCGTAATCAGGATCTGATCCTGGTGGCGAAGAAGTGCCGGGTGGTGACGCGATTTCGCAATACTCTCGGCCTGCCAGGCCGCATCAGCGTGCGCTTGCAGCCCAATCATCCGACCGACAGCCTGCAGGGCATCGCCGCCAGCATGCTCGATGGCCTGTTGTACGGCAGCGGCGACGCGGTGGTCGGTATCAACCCGGCCAGCGACAGCCTGCCGCTGCTGGAAAAGCTCAATTACATGCTGGATGACGTGATCCAGCGTTTCGCCATTCCCACACAGTCCTGCGTGCTGACGCACGTCACCAACACGCTGCGGCTGATGGAGCGCGGCGCGCCGGTGGATCTGGTGTTCCAGTCGATCGCCGGCACAGAAGCCGCCAACACCGGCTTCGGCATTAATCTGGCGCTGCTGGCGGAGGCGCAGCAGGCGGCGTTGAGCCTCAATCGCGGCACGCTGGGCAATAACGTGATGTATTTCGAAACCGGGCAGGGTAGTTGCCTGTCGGCCAATGCGCATCACGGCGTCGATCAGCAAACCTGCGAGGCGCGCGCCTATGCGGTAGCGCGCCATTTCTCTCCGTTGTTGATCAATACCGTGGTCGGATTTATCGGCCCGGAATATCTGTATGACGGTAAACAGATTATTCGCGCCGGGTTGGAGGATCACTTCTGCGGCAAGCTGCTCGGCCTGCCGCTGGGGTGCGACGTGTGCTACACCAATCATGCGGAGGCGGATCAGGATGACATGGACACGTTGCTGACGCTGTTGGCCACCGCCGGATTAACCTTTTTGATTGGCGTGCCGGGAGCGGACGACATCATGCTCAATTATCAGAGCACCTCCTTCCACGACGCGTTATATATCCGCGAACTGCTGGGGCTCAAACACGCACCGGAGTTTGCCGACTGGTTGGTGAAAATGCATATCACCGACGAACTGGGGCGGCTGCGCGATACGGCCTCCAACCATCCGTTGTTGCTGGCGTTGCAGGGAGAGAGTTGATGAATAAACCGGTTCACGTCAACAGCTGGGATGCGCTGCGCGCCTTTACCGATGCGCGTATCGCGTTGGGGCGCACCGGTGCCAGCCTGCCCACCGGGGAGCTGCTTAAATTCGGTCTGGCGCATGCGCAGGCGCGCGATGCGGTACACCAACCGTTCGACAGCGATACGCTGGGCGGGGCGTTGCAGGAGAGTGGCTGGCAGACGCTGACGGTGCACAGTCAGGCCGCTGATCGCACCGCCTACCTGAGCCGGCCGGATCTGGGGCGGCGGTTGGCGGCGGACAGCCGCAGTCTGCTGCTGGGCCTGCCGGACAAGGCGGCCGATTTGCTGCTGGTGGTGGCGGACGGTCTGTCTTCCAAGGCGGTGCACCGTCAGGCGTTACCCTTGTTGCAGGCGCTGCGGCCTTATCTCGATCTGTTGGGGCTATCCGTAGCGCCCGTGGTGCTGGCGCATCAGTCGCGGGTGGCGCTGGGGGATGATATCGGCGAGTGTCTGCAGGCAAAAGCGGTGGCGATATTGATTGGCGAGCGGCCGGGCCTGTCCTCGCCGGACAGCCTGGGCATTTACCTCACCTGGGGGCCGAACACCCGGCGGCGCGAGTCGGAGCGTAACTGTATTTCCAACGTTCGCCCGGAAGGGCTGGATTACCCGCAGGCGGCGTTCAAGTTGGCGTGGCTGCTGGAACAGGCGTTCCAGCGGGGTCTGACCGGGATTGAACTGAAAGACGAAAGCGATAACCCGGCGTTGTATGGCCGGGTATCGCCGCTTCATTCCCAACTGGGGGGCTGACCGATACTTTGCTGCAGCAGGGTGGTGAATGCGTTTAACCGGGCGGAGATCTTGGCCACCGGCCGCAGCAGGTAGATGCCCTGTTGTTCCTGGCGCGGATCCTCCAGCACGGGTTGCAAGCGGCTGGCCTGGATATCCGGGCCAACCACCCAGTTGGGTAAAAAGGTGATCCCCAATCCAAGCAGCGCCGCCTGGCGCTGGGCGGTAAAGTCGTTGCAGCGCAATACCATACTGCAACGGTTCAGTAGCTGGTCGCTGAGGATTTGCGTCCAGCAGGCCGGTTGCTGTTTATTATAACGGGCAATCAGCCGATGTTCCGGTAGCGCGTTCAGGTCCTCTGGGCAGCCATAGCGGGCGATATAGTCGGGGCTGGCACACATGACCCAGCGCTGAGTGGCTATTCGGCTGGCGTACAGCCCGCTGTCTTTCTGTTCGCCGATGCGGATGGCGGCGTCCAACAATTCCTGCGTCGGATCGGTCTGGCGTTCGGTCAGATCCAGGTCAACAAACAGCTGCGGGTAGCGTTCAGCCAGCGTCGGCAACAGCGGCAGGATGTAGGTCTTGCCAAAGGTCGGCAGGCAACTGATGCGCAACGTTCCCTGCGGCACATCACTCAGCGAGGCCAGTTCGGCGCGGATATCGGTGATGTCCGACAGCAGCGCCGCCGCCCGCGCCTTCAGCATTTCCCCGGCATCCGTCAGCATCAGGCCACGCGTCGAGCGGATAAACAGCGTGGCGCCAAGGGCGCTTTCCAGCGCGTCGATGTGGCGAACCAGCGAAGAGGGCACCATGCCCAGTTTACGGGCGGCAGCGGAGAAGCTGCCCAGCAGGGCCACTTCGAGAAATATCGGCAGATGTTCAACATAGCGGGCGTCATTCATCTTTGCATTATATGCAAAAGCGTTTCTTATGAATACCGTGTTCTCTGCCCACCGCATTGCGGTTACTCTTTTTCTGGGGCTTACGGACGGTAAGAGCGAACCGGGATCCCGCCGCAAAGAGAAAAATAGATAAACGAGTTTGATGACAACGGTGTTTTTACGACCGAGATACCCGGGCCTAGCGCACCGAGGGGCGCTCCGACGGCCAAGGCCGTTACGACCCCTTCGGCACGCTCTCCCTAATAACGGGCTTTGCCAGCAGATTGAATGTATAAATCAAGCGGATTTTAGACCTTAAAACAACCCCATTCTCCCAGGCACCGCCATGCGCCTGCGACAGTGATTGCTGCTTCAATACCAGAGTAAACGTTCAATTTGACGCTGTGCCCGCCAACAATGAAGAGAAGGATCATGCCAAGCGGGTGGCGCTGTATGAGCAGGCGCAGGTAATGATGCATGAGCAGATGCCGGCGTTGATGATTGCCCACTCGACCATTTTTGAGCCGGTGCGCAAGGAAGTGAAAGGCTACGAAATCGACCCGTTCGGCAAGCACATCTTCAAACAGGTATCGCTGGAGAAATATTGACATCCTCCCCGTCCTGAAGGACGGGGATCCCTACCGCGTTCAGACCCTAGCCTGACTCGCCTCGGCGGGTTCCTGCTTCAACGGGCGGCCTGACTGCACCCTCCCTCCACAGGCAAGTACGGCATGTCCTGCCGCTAAAATGTTACGTGCGCCATTGACATCGGCGTTCTCGGTGTAGCCGCATATCTGGCATTCAAACTTACTCTGAGATAGGCGGTTCTCTTTTGCTGTATGACCGCAGCAGGCGCACCGCTGGCTGGTATATGCGGGAGGAACCGCCAGCACCTGACCGCCTCGCCAGAGCTGCTTGTACTCAAGCTGGCGACGCATTTCATACCAGCCCTGATCCAGTATCGAACGATTTAGACCTGATTTGGCTCTCACCTTTCGCCCGTGTTGATCTGACGTGCCTTTTGCCGATTTCGATATGTTACCGACCTTCAAGTCCTCAATGACGATCATCGCGTGGTTTTTGCTGATTTCACTGGTGACTTTGTGAAGGTAGTCGCGCCGGATATTGGCTATGTGCGAGTGCAGATGCTGGATTTTCCGCTTCTGTTTCTGCCAGTTTGAGCTGAACTTGACTTTGCGGCTTAACTGCCGCTGGAGTGTTGCCAGCTTGCACTGGTTTGCTTTGAAGCTGTTGACGGGCGGGTATACCGTGCCATCTGAAAGCGTGGCGAGTTTCGTGACTCCGGCATCCAGACCGACCATTGAAGCCGCGTTGTGAGCGGGTTCTGGAACGTCGTATTCTGTCTGAATGCTGACGTACCATTTGCCGCATGACTGGCTGACCGTCACGTTTTTTACTACGCCAATGATTTCACGGCTGTTGCGATAACGTATCCACCCCAGCTTAGGCAGCGATATCCGACTGTTGACGTGATCGAGCTTCACCCCTTGCGGGTAGCGGAATGCATCGTTTTGCCCGCGTTTTTTGAAGCGCGGGAATGCGGCGCGCTTCTGGAAGAAATTCTTGTAGCCGCGCTCCAGATCCTTCAGTGACTGCTGCAATGGCTGAGATGGGGCCTCTTTGAGCCATTGTGTTTCAGGATTTGCTTTCCACTCAATGAGCCATGAAGCCATTTTTGTATAGGGAAGATACTTATTCTCCGCCTCGTGGTTCTCATTCTGAAGTGCCAAAGCACGGTTAAAAACGAATCGACAAGCCCCAGCGAAGCGCCGCATTTCGCGCTCCTGCTGACCCTTTGGTCTTAACGGGAATTTAAAGGCTTGAAGTCGTTTCATGACTATTATTATACTTTGGTCTATGACAAAAGAAACCGATATTCGCCGGGGAAGACACTGCGTTTTTCTGATGCATATTCACTTGGTATTCGTTGCCAAATATCGACGAAAAGTATTTGATCAGGACGCCATCGAGAAGCTGCGCAGTTACTTTGCCAGTGTATGTGCTGATTTTGACGTTGAGCTGGTCGAAATGGACGGCGAACACGATCACGTGCATCTGTTGATCAACTACCCGCCAAAATTGGCAGTTTCCAACCTGGTCAACAGTCTTAAAGGGGTATCCAGCAGATTACTTCGCCGGGATCGGCCCGATATAGCTCAACGCTATTACTACAAAGGCGTTCTGTGGACACCGAGTTATTTTGCAAGCAGTTGCGGTGGTGCGTCGATATCGCTCATCCGGCAATACATTGAGCAGCAGCAAACACCAGGTTAGTCGGAAAACCGCGCCTTATATCCCCTCCCTGAAGGACGGGGTTTTACGGCGCACCTGATAAAAAAGGGGCTGCGTGGCAGCCCCCGGTCTTTCTCAACAGGCATCAGAAATGCGTGTTGATGCTCATATAATAAGTGCGGCCCGGTTCGTTGTAGGTTGCAGCACCCGCTCCGGCGATGTTGATGGCGCCGGTGTTGGGATCGCCAACGTTTTGCGCGTTGCCGGCGCGGAACTGGCGTTTGTCGAACAGGTTGTCGATGCCGGCGGTGACGCTGACGTTTTTGGTGACGTCATAGGTGGCGCTGGCGCCGACGATGGCGTAAGGGCTGACCTCGCGGGTTTCGCTGCCGGTCGCCGGTTTACCCTGATAGTTGTACTTTTTCGGCTTCTGACGGCCGTACCAGGTCAGGGTCGATTGCATTGACAGTTCCTGGGTTGCCTGCCAGCTCAGCGTCGAGTTGATAGTGAATTTAGGGATCACCGACAGATAATCGCCGGTGCTCTTGTTCTTGTTCTCGATCATGTAGGTGGCGTTGTTGCTCCAGGAAAGGGTCTCGTTGATCGGTACGTTCAGTGTACCTTCCAGGCCCTGTACGACCGCTTTCGGCACGTTTTCCCACTGATAAACTGCCGTACCTGTGCTGCTGGTGGCGATTTTGCTGTTGCCCGCCTCGATCTTGTTGCGGTAATCGTTGCGGAAGTAAGTCACCCCGGCCAGCCAGCCTTCATGATGGAATTCCAGCCCGATCTCTTTGTTGACGCTGGTTTCCGCCTTCAAATCGTCGTTGCCGAGCAGATAGCAGCCATTTTTGGTATCGCTGGCCGCACAACCTTGCCCCTTGCTGTACAGCAAATAGTTTTGGTTGGTCTGGAACAGCGTCGGCGCTTTGTAGGCGCGGGCGATGCCCATTTTCAGCGTGAAGTTGTCGCCCAACTCTTGCGACAGGTTTAGCGCCGGGCTCCAGTTATTACCGGACTCGGAATGGTGATCGTAACGCAGGCCGGGCGTCAGCATGGTGCTGTCGGTCAGCTCGATATTGTCCTCGGCGAACAGCGAGAAGATATTCGCCGAAGCGTAAGGGCTACGGGTGCCGGTCTCTGTGCCAGGAATGGTGCCGCCCATCAGCGTTTGGCTGGTTGACGTGCCATCCTTCATGCGCTGCTGGTTCCACTCGGTGCCCAGCGTGGCGGTTTGCGTGACGCCCAATTCAAACGGCACGCTGACTTCGCTGTGCGCCAGAAAATCGTCCAGCTTGGTGGTGCCGAAGCCTTCATTTTTGGTGTCGAAAATACCCTCGGTGCCGCCGGCCAAACCTTCGTTCAGACGCGTATTACGCGTGCGCTCGAACCGAACGTAATTGTTGGTGCTGACTCCGTTGTCCCAGGCGCCGCGATGGTTGAGGCCGAAGGTTTCGCGGTAGATGCGGTTGGTCTCTTTGCCGTAGTTGCTTTGCACCAGCGCGTTGGTGTTGGTGTTTTGCGTATCGCCTGCGTACAGGTTGCCCTGGCGGCCATAGGAATATTCAAACTCCAGCGACTGCAAGCGGGCGAAGTCCCAGTGCAGCAGGGCGTCGATGTTTTTGTCGACCACCCCTTCACGCCCGGAGGGAATGCTGCTGGCATAAGCGCCTGCGCGTTCGGATTTGTGCGATTCGTTAATATCCCAGGCGTCGGCCTGCGTTTTGCTGTAGCCGCCGAACAGGCGAAAGCTCAACTGGTCGCTCAGCGGGCCGGACAGGCTGAAGTCGGTGCGCTTGGTAGATCCTTCCTGCTTATGCTGCGGCACGTTGAAATAAGTGTTCAGCGAGCCGTGCAGATCTTTGGTGCTCTTTTTGGTGATGATATTGACCACGCCGCCGGCGGCGCCGTTGCCATAGCGTGCAGCGGCCGGACCGCGCAGCACTTCGATGCGTTCGATCATCTCCGGTGGCACCCAGGCGGTATCGCCGCGGCTGTCACGTTCGCCGCGCCACCCCTGGCGCACCGAGTTGCGGCTGCTGGCCGGAATACCGTCGATCAGAATCAGGGTGTTTTCCGGGCCCATGCCGCGAATATCGATCTGGCGGTTGTTACCGCGCTGGCCGCTGGTGGAGTTGCCGGTCAGGTTAACGCCGGGCATGGTACGGATCAGTTCGCTGATATCGCGCGCCGGAGGGCGTTTTTTGATTTCGTCGGCGGTGATGGTGGATACCCCCGGAGCCTGCAGGTTTTGTCGGGCAGCGGTGACGACAATGGTGTCCTCGGCGGCGGCTTTTTTGCTTTTGGCGGCGGTATCGGTTTCTGCGGTGGTATCAGTTTGCTGTGCGGCGTGCGCAAAGGCGGACGCGCCTAACCCTAACCCGATGAGTGTGGCTAAAGAATAACGTGAAAGTTTGCGGTTCATTTGAGTGTTCCTACCTTGCTGCCTTTCCCGGGGCCGAAGACAGGCCTCCAGCAGAGAGAAGGGCGGTTGTAGTTTTTGTGATCGCGGAAATAAAAATCCAACAGACCGAGACGCAACGGCATTGGATTCGGCGCTAAAAAGCGATATCCGTCCCTGTTGAAGAATACCTGCTCTGTTTACGAGCCTTAACACACTATTGCAAACGCAAATAATTATCAATAGTATTCGGTTTACCGTTTTTAGGCAGCGCCTCGCGCCGCGAATGTGCCGGCGTTCTTGAAGCTGCCAGCTAAAAGTGAATAGGCGTTTTGAAAACAAAATCCGAGTCAGAAAGCAGCAGATTATTATCGAGCAAGCACGCCGGGCGTCATGGATGGTGGCTGAATATCGCCAAACGCGGTACGCCGCTGGTGGAGCTGCAAGGAGATGGGCGAGGGAAGGTCACATTTTTATGGCGTGATCCTCAGGGATGTGAGCTCACTTCAGCCTATCAACGCGTCTGGATCCACATCAACTGCCTCACCGATCATCATCAGCCCTCGCCACCGCAGAGCTTGCAACGGCTGGAAGGGACCGACGTCTGGTATTGGCAAACCGAGCTGAACGCCGACTGGCGTGGCAGTTACTGCTTTATGCCCTGCATGGACGATCGGCCGCTGACGCTCAGCGATAACGATGCGCACGCCAATATGCATTCGGTCCGTCACTGGTGGCATCAGGTGTTTGCCAGCGCCACCCACGATCTGCTTAATCCTCATCGCTCCTGGTTCGGCGCCAACGGCAACGTCTTGTCCGGCCTGCATATGCCGGCGGCGCTGCCGCAGCCGGCCTGGCAGGATTTCGAACGCTATGCGTCGGCCTGCGGGCGTTGTACCCCGGCTCCGCCCGCCAGGCTGCAACGCCACAGCTGGCACAGTGCGCGGCTGGGCAATACCCGTAACGTTTGGGTTTACACCACCGGCGACAGCAACCCGGCGCAACGGCCGTTGGCCCTGCTGCTGGACGGCCAGTTCTGGTCGAGCAACATGCCGGTCTGGGATCCGCTGATGCAACTGACTCGTGAAGGTAAACTGCCGGAGGCGGTGTATCTGTTGATCGATGCCATCGATCAAAAACAGCGTGCGCATGAGTTAGCCTGCAATGAGGATTTTTGGTTGGCGGTGCAGGAAGAACTGCTGCCGCAATTGGCTGAATGGGCACCCCACAGCGGCAACCCTGCAAGCACGCTGGTGTGTGGCCAGAGCTTCGGCGGCCTGTCTTCGCTGTATGCCGGTCTCCACTGGCCGCAGCGTTTTGGCGGCGTGATTGCTCAGTCCGGCTCTTTCTGGTGGCCGCGTCGCGACATGTACCAGCAACCTGCCGTGCCGGCCGATGCCGGTTGGCTGCTGCGCCAGGCCGAACGAAGCGTTGGCCGCAAGGGTGGATTGAAGGTGTTCATGGAGGCCGGCACCCACGAACAGGTGGCGCGCAGGGTAAATGATCGGATGGCGGATGTGCTGCGTGATGCCGGCCATCAGGTGCAATACCGGGTGGTGGAAGGCGGGCACGACTCTCTGTGCTGGCGCGGCGGGTTGATCGACGGGCTGCAGGCGTTGTGGGCGGATCAGCCTGCGGCGCCATTCGCCAGGCTAACTTTCAAAGTCCAAGGAGTCCGTGATGGAAACTCTGAACCCGTTCGATGATGAACACCAAATCTGCCTGATTCTGCAAAACGATGAGCGGCAATACAGCCTGTGGCCTGATTTCAGCGCAGTACCGGCGGGGTGGACGCCGGTTTTCGGCCCGGCGGTACGCTCGCTGTGCGTGAGCTGGCTGGAACAGCATTGGCAGGATATGCGGCCCGCATCGCTGCGTAAGGCGTGATGGCGCCATTACCGTTAACAGGAGTCACTCCCTTGTCAGACCCTATTTTATTACCGACCGAAGCGCGGCCTGCCACTGAATTGCCGCTGGTCGCCGCGCAACCTGGCATCTGGGTGGCCGATCAAATATCGCCGTACGCCAATGCCTATGCGGTTTCCCACTATATCGAACTCAGCGGCCCACTGAACGAAGAGCGGCTATTGCAGGCGATTGCGCAGGGGTTGTCCGAAGTCGATACTCTTCAGCTCCGCTTTGAAGAGCGGGACGGGGTGCCGGTACAGTGGCATGACGCCGACCTGGCGATCCTGCCGACGGAATATCTCGATCTGCGCGGCTCTCCCGATGCCTTGGCGGCGGCGCAGGCGGTGATGCAGTTGGATATGTCCGGTGATTTGCGCATCGGCAGCGGCAAGGCGCTGTACCGCCATATGTTGATCCACCTGTCGGACCGGCGTTGGTTCTGGTATCAGCGCTACCACCATATTCTGGTCGATGGCTTCAGTTTTACCGCCATTGCCCGCAGAATCGCTCATATTTACAGCCGCATACTGAACGATGAACAGCCTGATCCGACGCCGTTTACCTCCTTCAGCGAGGTGGTGGCGGAATATCAGCGCTACCAGCAGTCGGCAACCTGCCAGCGCGATGCCGCTTTTTGGCTGAACAAGGCGCAGCAGTTGCCTGCGCCGGCCACGCTTTGCCCGCAGCCGCTGGCCGGGCAGACGCCAACCACCCGCATCCACCGGTTATCGCAGCTGTGCGATCGTCAAGATTTTACCCAACTGGTGAACGCCAGCCCGCAGCAGTTCAGCGTGGCGGATATGGCGCTGGCGCTGGTGGCGCTGTGGGTGTCTCGCCTGAGCGGCCACGGCAGCTTCAGCGCCGGTTTCATCTTTATGCGCCGCACCGGTTCTGCTGCGCTGTGCGCCAACGGCCCGGTGATCAACGTATTGCCGATCGAAATGCACCTCGATCCCCAGGCCACGCTGTGCGAGATCGCCGGTGGCATCGGCCGTGAGTTGAAAACCGTCCGTCGTCATCAGCGTTACGAGGCGGAACAAATCCAGCGTGATTTGGGACGGATTGGCGATGCTCAGCCGCTGTACGGCACCGTTTTCAACTTTAAAATGTTCGATTTCCAGCTGGATTTCGGCGGTATCGAAGGCATTACTCACGAGTTGGCCTCGGGGCCGGTACGGGATCTGGAGATCGCGCTGTATCTCGACGAGGCCGGCACGCTGAAAGTGGATCTGCTGGCCAATGCCGAACGTTATCAGCGCGATGAGCTGGCGGCGCATTTACAGCGCCTGCCGCTGTTGCTGCGTCAGTTTGCCGCCCGGCCGCAAATGCCGATTGGCGAAGCCGATTTGCTGACCGAACAGGACCGCCAACTGCTGGCCAGGGTTAACGACACCGCTCATCCGGTGGCGGCGCAAACCCTCAGCGGCCTGCTGGCCGAACAGGCGCAGAAAACCCCGGACGCCCCGGCGCTGAGAGACGCGCAATACCGGTTCAGTTATCGCGAAACCCGTGAACAGGTCACCGCGCTGGCGCGCCAACTGACGGCACAGGGTGTACAGCCCGGCGATATCGTTGCCGTTGCGCTGCCGCGCTCGGTGTTCCTGTCGCTGGCGCTGATGGCGATTGTCGAAGCGGGGGCCGCCTACTTGCCGCTGGACACCGGCTACCCTGACGAACGCCTCGGCATGATGCTGGAAGATGCCGTACCGCGACTGATCATCACCGAACCTACCCAGCAGGCGCGTTTTGCCGACAAGGGAGAAATCCTGCTGTTTGATTCGCCTCTGGCCGTCGACTGCGCGGCTGAGGCGATACTCAGCGGGCCAACGCCGCATCACCCGGCTTACATCATCTTTACTTCCGGTTCTACCGGGCGGCCGAAAGGCGTGCTGGTGGGGCATCAGGCGATCGTCAACCGTTTGCTGTGGATGCAGCATCAGTATCCACTGGCGGCGAACGATGTGGTGCTGCAGAAAACGCCATGCAGCTTTGACGTCTCGGTGTGGGAGTTTTTCTGGCCGTTGATGGTGGGGGCCCAGTTGGTGATGGCACCGCCGGAAGCGCACCGCGACCCGCAACAGCTGTTGGCGTTGATTGACCGGCATCGGGTTACCACGCTGCATTTCGTGCCTTCGATGCTGGCGGCCTTTGTCGGCGCGCTGGACAACTCGCCGGCGGTGGCCTGCTGTGCGCCGTTGCGGCAGGTCTTTTGCAGCGGCGAAGCGCTGCCGGCTGAGCTGTGTCGCCTGTGGCAAAGCCGCACTGGCGTGCCCTTGCATAATCTGTATGGCCCGACCGAAGCGGCGGTGGATGTCAGTTGGCATCCGGCCTGGGGCGAGTCGCTGGCGGCAATCACGGGCGCCAATGTGCCGATCGGCCTGCCGGTGTGGAATACCGGGCTGCGCATCCTGGATGCGCGTCTGCGGCCGGTGCCGCCGGGCGTGGCCGGCGATTTGTATCTTACCGGCGTGCAGCTGGCGCAGGGCTATCTTGGCCGCCCGGAACTGACCGCCAGCCGCTTTGTGGCCGATCCCGAAGGCAACGGCGGACGGATGTATCGTACCGGCGACGTTGCGCGCTGGCTGCCGGGTGGCGAAGTGGAATACCTCGGCCGCAGCGACGATCAGCTAAAAATTCGTGGTCAGCGCATTGAGCTGAGCGAAATCGACCATGCATTGCTGTCGCTGCCTGGCATTAAGCAGGCGGTGACCTATGCGCTGGTACTGGGCAATACGCCGGCAGACACCGGCGGTGGGGACGCCCGCCAACTGGTGGGTTACCTGGTGGCCCAGCCTGGCGTGCGCCTGGATCTCGACGGCCTGCGTGCCGCCTTGGCCGATCGCCTGCCGCCACACATGGTGCCGGTGGCGTTGGTTGAGATGGACTCTTTACCGCTAAGCGCTAACGGCAAGCTGGATCGCAAAGCGCTGCCGCAGCCGCAAAACGGCGTCAGGGCTGCGGGTCGTGAACCTGAACCCGGGCTGGAGACGGCGATCGCTGCGGTATTTGCGCGCTTGCTGCAACGTGAAACCGTATTTGCCGACGATGACTTCTTCGCCCTCGGCGGCCACTCGCTGCTGGCTATGCGGCTGGCGGCGGAGCTGCGGCGTGAGTTGGGCAAGGCGGTTTCGGTAGGGCAGGTGATGGTCGCTTCCCGTGTGGAACAGCTGGCGCAACTGCTAACGCAAGAACGCACCCAGGAAGAAGCCGACCAAACCGGTTTTGACAGCGTATTGCCGCTGCGCACCACCGATGGCCCGACGCTGTTCTGCCTGCATCCGGCTTCCGGATTCTCCTGGCAGTTCAGCGTGTTGCCGCGCTATATCGATCAACATTGGTCACTGGTGGGCATTCAGTCGCCACGTCCGGATGGCCCGCTGGCGCTCAGCGAGAATATGGATCAGGTGTGCGAGGCGCATCTGGCGACGGTATTGCAGGTTCAGCCACAGGGGCCTTACCACTTTATCGGTTATTCGCTGGGTGGCACCTTGGCGCAGGGGATCGCCGCTAGGTTGCAGGCGCGAGGCGAAAAAGTGGCCTTTCTCGGCCTGCTGGATACCTATCCGCCGGAAACGCAAAACTGGGACGTGATGCTGGATGACAACGTGCTGAAAGAAGTGCAGCGCGAACGCCAGCAGTTCCTGGCGGTATCGGAAGATACGCTGGATCCGGCACTGGGCGAAACCCGGGTGGCGATGTTCGATAATATCGAAGCCAACTATGCTGATTCGGTGCGTCTGCTTTCCGCGACCCATACGGCGAATTTCAGCGGGCAGGCGACGCTGTTTGTCGCGCGTCAGACGTTGCAGGAAGGGATGGACGTGCAGCAAACCTGGGCGGAATATGTGGATGCCTTGCAGGTTCATGAACTGGATTGCGCGCACGTAGATATCGTCTCACCGGCGTCGTTTAAGGTGCTGGGGCCCTTGCTGAACCGCATTCTAAGAGCGCTGTAATACCCGTCGTCTTTCAAGCCGCCCCGTTGTTAGTTGTACGACAAGGCCCATTCGTGGGCCTTGTCCTTTTAGGAGCGCTGCGAACCGCGTTCAAATCTGCGGGAAATCATTTCCCCAGCGGCACCACCAGCGGCGTGTGCGAGACAGGATCGTCAATGATCATGCAGCGCAGGCCGTACACTTCTTCGATCAACTCCGGCGTCACGATATCCTTAGGTGCACCTTCGGCCACCACTTTGCCGCCGCGCATGGCGATCAGATGGGTGGCGTAACGGCAGGCGTGGTTGAGATCGTGCAGCACTACCACCAGCGTGTGGCCGTTTTCACGGTTTAATTGACGCATCAATTCCAGCAGGTCGATCTGATGGCTAATGTCCAGCCAGGTGGTCGGTTCATCCAGCAACAGCAGCGGCGTTTGCTGCGCCAGCACCATCGCAATCCAGACCCGCTGACGCTGCCCGCCGGAAAGCGTATCCACCGGCTGTTCGGCCAGTTCAAACACGCCGGTGGAACGCATTGCCTGCTCCACCGCTTGCTGGTCTTCTTCGCGCCAACGGCTGAACAGGCGCTGATGCGGGTAGCGGCCACGGGCCACCAGATCAAACACGGTGATGTCGCCGGGAGCGGTCGAACTTTGCGGCAGCAGGCCTAACTGGCGCGCCACCTCTTTGGTGGCGTATTCGCTGATGTGCTTGCCGTTCAGCCAGACCGTTCCGGCTTGCGGTTGCATCAGGCGGCTGAGGGTGCGCAGCAGGGTAGATTTACCGCAGGCGTTCGGCCCGATAATCACCGTCAGTTCGCCCTGGGGGATAGAGACGCAAAGATCGCTCGCTACGATTTTCTTGTCATAGCTTAGCGTCAGGTGTTCAGCGCGCAGCGGCGCGGGCAGCAGGGGTTCAGCATTCATTTTTTTCGTGACTCACGGATTAACAGCCAAATCAGATAAATGCCGCCGAGGCTGACGGTCAGCACGCCTACCGGCAGTTGATAAGGCATAAACAGGCGCTGGGCGGCGACATCGGCGATCAGCAGCAACAGCGCGCCGGTCAGGGCGGTCAGCAACAGGACGCTGCGGTTGGCGCACAGGCGGCGGGCAATCTGCGGCGCCACCAGTGCAATAAAGGAGATCGGCCCGGCCACGGCGGTGGCGGCAGCGGTCAGCGTTACGCCGATCAGCAGCAGCAGCACGCGCGAACGTTCCACCGGTACGCCGAGGGCGCAGGCGGTGTCGTCACCCATTTCCAGCAGCCGCATGCGGCGTGACAGCGTCAGCAACAGCAGGCAGCACAGCGCGATCACCGCCAGCACCGGCAGGCTTTTTGCCCAGCTTATGCCGTTAAGTGACCCTGCGCTCCACAGCCCGGCGGTCATGGCGGATTCCAGCGAGGCGCTGATGATAAGCCAGGTATTGCCGGCCACCAGCAGGGCGCGCACGGCGATGCCGACGATAATCAAACGGAAAGCCTCGACACCGTTGCGCCATGCCAGCAGATAAACCAGCGCGGCGGTCAGCAGGCCACCGGCCAGCGCCCCGGAGGTGATGCCGATAACACCGCCGTTAAACAGCACTATGGCGACCAATACGCCGCTGTAGGCGCCAGTATTGAAGCCAATCACGTCCGGGCTGCCGAGCGGGTTGCGCAGCAGAGACTGGAAAATAGCGCCGCTGATCCCGAGTGCGGCGCCCAACAGCAACGCCATAGTGACGCGTGGCAGGCGCCACTGGGTGACTATCACCGTCAGGTTTGCCGGGCCTTTGCCGAGGAGAGCATCGATCACCTGCGTGGCGTTAAGCGAAAGGGAACCGGAACCTAGGGCGTAAATCGCCAGTACCCCGCAGGCAAGCGCCAGTATCGACGCGGTCAGCGCCGGCCGCGACAGGGCACGCAATTTTTGGTCGGTCATCAGACGGGCTGCCAGCATCGACATTAGCGTTGCCTCCTGAACATATGGCGTTGGCGCACCAGCATGATCAGCAGCGGTGCGCCAATCAGGGCGGTCACGATGGAAACGCGCAGTTCGCCGGCCACCAGGAAGCGGCCAATCAGATCGGCGCTCAGCAACAGGATGGGGGTCAATACCAACGTCCACGGCAGCATCCAGTGCAGCTCGGAGCCGGCCAGCCGCCGGGCAATGTGCGGCATCATCAGGCCGACGAAGGCAATCGGGCCGACGGCGGCGGTGGCGCCGCCGCACAGCAGGGTGATCGCCAGCAGGCCCAGCAATTGGGTGCGGACGATGCCGGTGCCCAGCGCAGTGGCTAATTCGTTGCCCATGCTCAGGCTGTTAAGCGATTTGCTCATCCACAGCGTGATTAGCGTGCCGAGCAGGATCGGCAGGGTGACGGTGCGCACCACCTGCATATTTTGAATATCCAGCGAACCGGCCTGCCAAAACCGCAGTTGATCGAACACCAGCGGATTGAGCAGAGAAATCCCTGAGGTCATTCCCTCCAGCACCGCCGCCATCGCGACCCCGGCCAGCGTCAGGCGGACCGGGTTCAGGCTGCTGCCGCCCAGCGCGCCGATCAACGCGACCAGCAGCGCAGCGAACATCGCCCCGGCAAAGGCGAACCACAGGTATTGGCTAACCTCGGCGGCACCAAAGAAGGTGATGCCCAGTACCACGGCAAATCCCGCCCCGGCGTTCACGCCGAGAATGCCCGGATCGGCCAGTGGGTTGCGGGTGAGGGTTTGCATCAATACGCCGGACAGGCCCAGCGCAATGCCGGCCAATACGCCTACCAGCGTGCGCGGCAACCTGGCTTCGGTAATGATGGTGCAGTCTGCCCCGCTGCATTGACCGTTCAGCGCCTGGATAACCGTGTCAAAAGGAATGGATTTAGCGCCGAGCGACAGGCTGAGCAGCATAACGGCCAACAGCGCGCAAACGGCAAGCAGCAAACCAAACAGTTTGCGATGAAATGAGTGGGGAGTGCCGCTAATAAGACGATCCCTGGGGGCCGGAATGGACGGTGCGCCATTGCGTGTAATCCGTAACATAACAATCCGTTATTTAATTGAATATAAATGATATTTATTATCATTATTGATTGCTTTCATCTATGTTACCATGACTCCCTTCGCTATTGCAGCACATACCCTTCATTCTTGAAGCTGTCTCTGCGTTGGCTGCTTGCACTTACCCCCCAATCACGTACTTCCTGTACGTTCATGGGGATGCGCTTGGTTGCCGCCTTGATTCAACTCCAATTATTTTGGCTATAGACGCTGTCCCTTTTCCTAAGTTGTGGTGAGAAAGCTGATGAGTAAGCCCTCTATTTTGCTGGATTTTGGCCTGCTTAAGACCAATGGCGCGTTCCGTGCCGTATTTTGCGCACGTTTTATTTCCATTCTGGCGCTGGGATTGATGGCCATTGCGATCCCGGTTCAGATCCAGGCGTTGACCGGTTCGACCCTGTTGGTCGGGCTGTCCGTGACGCTGGCGGGCAGCGGTATGTTTGCCGGTTTGCTGATGGGGGGCGTATTGGCCGATCGCTACGAGCGCCGCCGTTTGATTCTGTTTGCTCGCTCCACCTGCGGCATTGGCTTTATCGGGCTGTGCCTGAACGCTGCCTTGCCGGCCCCTTCGTTAACGGCGATTTATTTGCTGGCCGTGTGGGACGGTTTCTTCGGCGCGGTCGGGGTGACGGCGCTGTTGGCCGCTACGCCGGCGTTGGTGGGGCGTGAAAACATCGTTCAGGCCGGTGCCATCAGTATGCTGACGGTGCGTTTTGGCTCGATCCTGTCGCCGGCGATCGGGGGCCTGGTGATCGCTCACTCCGGCGTGATGTGGAACTACGGCCTGGCGGCGTTGGGCACTTTGCTGACGTTGATCCCCTTGCTGCGTCTGCCGCAGCTAGCACCGCCACCACAACCGCGCGAACACCCGCTGCGCGCATTGGCCGGTGGTTTCGGCTTCCTGTTCCGCAACCGGGTAATCGGTATGGTGGCGTTGATCGGCGCGCTGCTGACCATGGCCAGCGCGGTGCGGGTGCTATATCCGGCGATGTCCGGCATGTGGCACGTCAGCGCAGCGCAATTGGGCTTTATGTATTCCGCAGTCCCGCTCGGCGCGGCGATTGGCGCGTTCACCAGCGGCCGGGTCGCTCACGTAGCGCGGCCGGGCTGGATGATGTTGACGACGGCGATAGGTGCGTTCGTCGCCATAGGTCTGTTCGGTCTGATGCCGTGGTACGGTTTGGCGCTGTTTTTCCTGGTGATTTTTGGTTACCTGAGCGCGGTGAACTCGTTGCTGCAATACGGGCTGATTCAGAACCTGACGCCGGACGCCTTCCTGGGGCGCATCAATGGTCTGTGGACGGCGCAAAACGTCGTGGGCGATGCGCTGGGGGCGTTACTGCTGGGGGCAATGGGGGCGTTTATGCTGCCGGCGATGACGTCGACCAGTTTTGGTTTTGGGGTGGCGGTGCTGGGTGTGGTATTGGCTTTCGCCATGCGCGGTTTGCGCCAGGTGGGCAGCGGCGGGCAGGAAGAAAGGCTCCAGCCCGCCAGCGAGACTACCGAGAAATAAACTGTTTTTCCAACAGCGTCAGCAAGTTGCCGGCGCTGTAATAATCCAGCCGGAAGGTATCGTTGCCCAGCGCGTAAACCCGTTTGTGCTGCACAGCCGGCAGGTGAGCGAGTAAAGGATTGGCCAGCAGGCGTTGCGCGTCGGCGTCGCCGTTGGCGAACAGCATCAGCGTCTGGCCGTTCAGGCCTTCCGCCAGGTTCTCGCCGCTCAACTGAATAATGTCCTTGCGCACGCCCATGCTGCGGCTGTTGTTCAATTTGGCGGGCGGTACCGCCAGAGTGAAGCCGAGCTGTTTAAGCATCTGCCCCTGAGAGGAGTCGGCGGTCCACAGATTGGCGGTTTTGCCGTCCGAACCAAACACCAGCGCGGAGACCGGCTGTTCAGGCAGCGTCATGCGCTGTTTCAGCGCTTTTTCACGCGCATCGAAATCGCCAATGACCTTATGCGCCTGGGCTTCATGCCCGGTGGCCTGGCCCAGCTCTGCGGCCAGTTCTTGCCAGCTTTTGTCGTCGTAATTGACCACCAGCACCGGGGCGATGGCAGAGAGCTGATCGTACAGGCGCAGGGCGGAATCGGCACCGGTGGCCGAGATGATGATCAGATCGGGCGCAACACCGGCGATGGCTTCCGCATTGGGTTCGCCGATGTACAGGCGTTTGACGCCACGCTGCGCGGCGATGTCACCCCATTGACGGAAGAATCCCTGTTTGTCCGCCAGACGGCTGCCGGGCGTGGTTGCCCCGCTGGCGACGACCGGTGCGTCGATGGCCAGCAGGGTACCGGTGATGGTAACGCTGGTAGAAACGATGCGGGCAGGGGGCTGATTGAGGGTGATCACGCCGCGTGAGGTTTCAATGTTACGCGGCCAGCCGGCATCGGCGGCGTGAGCGGCGCTGATTACCGCTAGCCCGAACAGCGCCAGGCCGAAGATCAGGTTCTTCTTCATAAAGAAAGTCCTTAGGTTTTAAATAGTAATACTTATCATTTATACCCGTCGTCTTTCAAGCTGCAGCGTTGTTGGCTGCGCTCACTCCCCCCAGTTACTTACTTAAGTAAGCGCCTGGGGACTCCCGAGCTGGCCGCCTAGCTACAACTTGAAAGCCATAGGGTATATGCAGTTATGTCGCTGATTTTCTACCACGATGAAGAGGAGAAGAGCTGTTTACAATTATTGACATGGCAAATTTCCAAGGGTACTTTAACGCGGTCAAACATAAATGATAATCATTATTATGTTTGTTATCATTCACGAAGAGAAATGGAGTACCGATGAGCGTGACTGTAAAGGGTGCCGGCCAAAAGAAACCGCAAAGCAAGGAGAGCGAACTGAATACTGCAGGCGTTTCGCCCACCGCGGGCTTCTTCTTTACCTCTCCTTTCCGTAGCCTGAGTACGCAAGGCTGCTTCGCCAAAATCACGTTGCCCGCTGCGGGCGGGGACCAGGTGAATGGAGAGTTCCAGCGAGAAGTACGGCACGCTTTCGCCGAAGCGAAACTGGCCGGCGTGAAGAACCCGGTACTCTGTGGCGCCATTCCTTTTGATACTCATCAACCTTCCGCGTTGTTTATTCCCCAGCAAACTCAGTGGTTTGAACGCGATGCCTTTTTGGCCGGCACAACGCCGCCGCAGGACTCCTTGCCGGAAATTACCCGGCAAACCGAAGTGCCTGCCCAGCAGCCCTTCATGCAGATGGTTGCCGATGCGGTGCAGGCTACCCGTGGCGACCGGTTGGATAAAGTGGTGCTGTCGCGCCTGCTGGAGATTGAAACTCGCGAACCTGTCGATCGCCAGGCGCTGATGGCGCGCATCATCGCCCAGAACCCTAACGGTTTCCACTTCCACGTGCCGCTGGAGCAGGGGGCGCTGGTGGGCGCCAGCCCAGAATTGCTGTTGCGCAAATTCGGCGCGCAGTTCCATTCCAATCCGCTGGCCGGCTCTGCCCGCCGCGATGCCGATCCGCAGCGGGACCGGGAAATCAGCCAACAGCTATTGGTGTCGGACAAAGACCTTTATGAGCACAAGTTCGTCACCGAAGGCATGCGCCAGGTATTGGCCGACCGCTGCCGCCACTTGAACATCCCGTCATCCCCTGAATTATTGAGCACCACCACGCTGTGGCATCTGTCTACGCCTATCGATGGCGAAGCCGCCAGCCGGGCGGAAAATGCGCTTTCGCTGGCCTGCCTGTTGCACCCGACTCCGGCTTTGTGCGGCACGCCAACCCAGCTTGCGCATCAGGTGATCAAGCAGCTTGAACCCTTTGATCGCGGCCTGTTCGGCGGCATTGTCGGCTGGTGCGATGCCGAAGGCAACGGCGAGTGGGTCGTGACCATTCGTTGCGGCACCGTGCAGGGCAATCAGGTGCGGCTGTTTGCCGGTGCAGGCATCGTGCAAGACTCTTCGCCGGAATCCGAATGGCGTGAAACCGGCACCAAACTCAGTACCATTTCGCGGGCGTTTGGCCTGAACCAAGGATAGGCATACCCATGAGCATTGATTTTACTCCCTGGCCTGAGGCGTTGGCCCGTCGTTATCGTGAACGCGGTTATTGGACCGACCGGCCATTGACCGACATTATTGCCCGCCAGGCCAAAAATGACGCCGTGGCGCTGATAGACCCGCAACGCAGCCTGAGCTATCGCCGGCTCAATCAACTTTCTGACCGGCTGGCCGCCGCGCTGCAACGTCGGGGCTTGCACAGTGGCGATACCGCTCTGGTGCAGTTGGGCAACGTGGTCGAGTTCTATGTGGCCTTCTTTGCGCTGCTGAAAATCGGCGTGGTGCCGGTGAATGCGCTGTTCAGCCATCAACGCAACGAACTCAAGGCTTATGCCGCACAAATCAAACCTGCGCTGCTGATTGCCGATCGCCAGCATGGCCTGTTCGGCAACGACGAATTCCTCACGGCGTTTCGCGCCGAAAATCCTTCATTGCGCGTAGTGGGGCTGCGCAGCCAGGCGGAAGGCGAGCAGTCGCTGGCCGCCTGGCTCGAAGAGGATGCCGAAGATTTTATCGCGACACCGACCCCGGCTGACCAGGTGGCGTTCTTCCAGCTTTCCGGTGGCAGCACCGGCACGCCAAAGCTGATCCCGCGCACCCACAATGATTACTACTACAGCATCCGTCGCAGCGTGGAAATTTGCCATTTCGATGTGCATACCCGCTACCTGTGCGCGCTGCCGGTGGCGCATAACTACCCGATGAGTTCTCCGGGCGTGCTCGGCGTGTTTTATGGCGCCGGGCTGGTGGTGTTCGCCAGCGATCCTGATGCCGGGCAATGCTTCCGTTTGATCGAGCAGCACCAGATTAACGTGACGGCGCTGGTGCCGCCGGCGGTGACGCTGTGGCTACAGGCGATTGAAGAGTGGGGCGGTCAACCCTTGGCCAGCCTTAAGTTGTTGCAGGTGGGGGGCGCCAAGTTGAGTGAAACCTTGGCCGCGCGTATTCCGGCGGAAATCGGCTGCCAGTTGCAGCAGGTCTTTGGCATGGCGGAAGGCCTGGTGAATTACACCCGGTTGGACGATGACGACCGGCATATTCTCACCACTCAGGGCTGCCCGATGTCGCCGGACGACGAACTGTGGGTGGCCGATGACGAGGGTAACCCGCTGCCGGTGGGGCAAACCGGGCGCCTGATGACCCGGGGCCCTTACACCTTCCGCGGTTATTACCAAAGCCCCGAACATAACGCCGCCGCCTTTGATAAAGACGGTTTTTACTGTTCCGGGGATCTGATCAGCCTGACTGAAGACGGCTATGTGAAGGTGGAAGGGCGTCAGAAAGATCAGATCAATCGCGGTGGGGAGAAGATCGCCGCCGAGGAGATCGAAAACTTGCTGTTGCGCCACCCGGAGGTGATCAATGCGGCGCTGGTTTCCATGCCGGATGAGCTGATGGGCGAGAAGAGCTGCGCCTTTATTATCGCCGCCAGCGCGTTGAAGCCGGTGGTGCTGCGCCGCCATTTGCGTGCAGAGGGCGTGGCCGAATTTAAATTACCTGACCGCTTTATACAGGTCGATACGCTGCCGCTCACCCCGGTAGGCAAAGTGGACAAAAAACGGTTGCGTCAACGCCTGGAGACGCAATCACTGACTCAGGCCCAGGGAGAATAAGTCATGGCCATACCTAAACTTAACGATTACGCGCTGCCGACGCAGGCTGAACTGCCGACCAACAAAGTGAGCTGGACGGTAGAACCGCAGCGGGCTGCGTTACTGATCCACGATATGCAGCAGTATTTCCTGAATTTCTGGGGTGAAGACAGCCCGCTGATTAAACAGGTGGTAGAGAACATTGCCAATCTGCGCCGCTACTGCAAATCACAGGGTATTCCGGTGTTTTACACTGCGCAGCCCAATCAGCAAAGCGACGAAGACCGTGCATTGCTGAACGATATGTGGGGGCCAGGGCTGAATAAACACCCGGAGCAGCAGGCGGTGGTTCAGGCTCTGGCACCGGAAGATGACGATACGGTTCTGGTGAAGTGGCGTTACAGCGCCTTCCACCGTTCGCCGCTGCAGGAAATCCTGCAGGAGTCGGGGCGCGATCAGCTGATCATTTGCGGCGTGTATGCCCATATCGGCTGCATGACTACCGCCATCGATGCCTTTATGCGCAATATCCAGCCGTTTATGGTGGCTGACGGTCTGGCGGATTTCTCCCGCGACGAACACCTGATGGCGCTGCGTTACACCGCAGGCCGCTGTGGCCGTGTGGTGACTACCGCCGAGCTGCTGCCGGGCATCGCCAGCAAAGCTGCGTTGCGCCTGCAAATTATGCCGTTCCTCGATGAAGACAGCGAAGACATGGGCGACGATGAGAACCTGATCGACTACGGTCTGGACTCGGTGCGTATCATGGAGCTGGCCGCGCGCTGGCGTAAAATCCGCAGCGATATTGATTTTATCGCGTTGGCCAAAAGCCCGACCATTGACAGCTGGTGGGCTATGTTGTCGCAGGAGAAGTCTTGATGGGCGAAGAGGGCGATTTTGCCGGTAAGCGGGTTTGGGTTACCGGCGCGGGTGCCGGTATTGGCCTGGAGACGGCGTTGGCGTTTGTTAGGGCCGGTGCTGAGGTTATTGGCTTCGACCTGCGTTTCGACGAACCGGAATACCCGTTCCGTACAGAAGTGCTGGATGTCGCCGATAGCGATGCGGTAGACAGCTTGTGTGGGCGTTTGCTGGCAGCACAGCCAGCGCTGGACGTGCTGGTGAATGGTGCGGGCATTTTGCGGATGGGGTTGGCAGATGAGACCAGCACCGCAGACTGGCTGGCCTGTATGGCGGTCAATGCCGGCGGGGCGTTCAATATGTTCCGCCATGTCTTGCCGGTGTTCCGTCGCCAGCGGCGCGGTGCGATTGTCAGCGTAGCCTCTAACGCGGCGCATGTGCCGCGCGTCGGCATGGCGGCCTATTGCGCTTCCAAGGCGGCGTTGCGCAGCCTGTGCCAAACCGTAGGGTTGGAAATGGCGCCTTATGGCGTGCGTTGCAATCTGGTTTCGCCCGGTTCGACCAACACGCCGATGCAGCGCGGCATGTGGCAGGACGAAAGCGGTGAACAGAACACCATTAACGGCTTCCCGGAGCAGTTCAAGCTGGGTATTCCGCTGGGCAAGATCGCCCAACCGCAGGAAATTGCCGATGCCATTTTGTTCCTGGCTTCCGATCGCGCCAGCCATATCACTATGCAGGATATCGTGATTGACGGCGGAGCGACGCTGGCGGCCTGATATACCCGTCATACTTCAAGCTGCGTGTGTGTTGACGGCAACTTGGATTAATCAGGGTATAGGGTGACTTGTTATTTATGACTATAGAGCGCTGCTTGCAGCGCTTTTTTATGGGCGGTAAAAGGGGACCAGGTCATAGAGGTCGTGGTGATTTCCGGGCTACAGATGCGAAAAAAGCGCCAAAAGGCGCTTTTTTCTGTATTGGTGGGTCGTGCGGGATTCGAACCTGCGACCAATTGATTAAAAGTCAACTGCTCTACCAACTGAGCTAACGACCCGCAGAAGTGGTGGGTGATGACGGGCTCGAACCGCCGACCCCCTCCGTGTAAAGGAGATGCTCTACCAACTGAGCTAATCACCCACTTCAGAACTTCCGGGTACTGCCAAACAAGAGAATGAGTGGTGGGTGATGACGGGCTCGAACCGCCGACCCCCTCCGTGTAAAGGAGATGCTCTACCAACTGAGCTAATCACCCTCATTCTTCTCATTTCTTACTGCTTTACTGCTCAACAAGATGGTGGGCGATGACGGGCTCGAACCGCCGACCCCCTCCGTGTAAAGGAGATGCTCTACCAACTGAGCTAATCGCCCCGTCTTGTTGGAGTCGCATTATAGGGATAGTTGAAAGTGAGTCAACGGTTTTTAAAATGATTTCAATCGTTCGCCGCAAATTTAAACAGGATGCGATATTTATCACCACCAATGATGATTCTTTGCACATTGTTATGCGAAATGCGCCGCAGCGATAACGAAAACCGGTGCGGCAATCTCGTGTCGGCGTTGAGGAATTAGCGGGGGGTGGTACAATGTTGCCCACTTTTTTCAATTCCGAGCAATCGTCGGCAACCGCCGACCCGCGTTGCGTAATAAGGCAGTGAAACCAATGAAAATCAAAACCCGTTTTGCACCGAGCCCAACCGGCTATCTTCACGTCGGTGGTGCCCGTACTGCGCTTTACTCCTGGTTGTTCAGCCGCCATTCGGGCGGTGAGTTCGTTCTGCGTATCGAAGATACCGATCTGGAACGTTCCTCGCAGGACGCTATCGACGCAATTATGGATGGCATGAACTGGTTAAATCTGGATTGGAACGAAGGTCCGTATTTCCAGACCAAGCGTTTTGACCGTTATAACGCGGTGATTGACGACATGCTGGTGCAGGATACCGCCTATAAATGCTATTGCTCGAAGGAACGTCTGGAAGCGCTGCGTGAAACACAGATGGAAAACGGTGAAAAACCGCGTTACGACGGCCACTGCCGTGACAGCCAGGACAGCCACACCGATGACGAGCCGTGCGTGGTGCGTTTCCGTAACCCGCAGGAAGGTTCGGTTATCTTCGATGACAAGATCCGCGGCCCAATCGAATTCAGCAACCAGGAACTGGATGATCTAATCATTCGCCGTACCGACGGTTCGCCAACTTATAACTTCTGCGTCGTGGTGGACGATTGGGATATGGAAATCAGCCACGTGATCCGCGGCGAAGACCACATCAACAACACCCCGCGCCAGATCAATATCCTGAAAGCGCTGGGTGCGCCGGTACCTGAATATGCGCACGTTTCCATGATCCTGGGCGACGACGGCAAAAAACTGTCAAAACGCCATGGCGCGGTGGGCGTGATGCAGTACCGCGATGACGGTTACCTGCCGCAGGCGTTGCTGAACTATTTGGTGCGCCTGGGTTGGTCCCACGGCGACCAGGAAATCTTCTCTATTGATGAGATGAAAGAGTTCTTCACCCTGGAAGCGATCAACAAATCCGCCAGCGCTTTCAATACCGAGAAGTTGCAGTGGCTGAATCACCATTACATTAACCATATGCCGGCGGAAGAAGTTGCGGTGTATCTGGCGTGGCACGTTGAGCAGCTTGGCATTGAGACTCGCAACGGCCCTGAGCTGAAAGATATCGTCAAACTGCTGGGCGAACGCTGCAAGACGTTGAAGGAAATGGCCGAGTCCTGCCGTTACTTCTATGAAGACTTCAGCGAATTCGACGCTGACGCCGCCAAGAAGCACCTGCGTCCGGTGGCACGCCAGCCGCTGGAAGCGGTACGCGCCAAACTGGCTGCTGTCAGTGCCTGGACGCCGGAGAACGTGCATGACGCCATTCAGGGTACCGCTGATGAGCTGGGCGTAGGTATGGGCAAGGTGGGCATGCCGCTGCGCGTAGCGGTCACTGGCGCCGGTCAGTCACCGGGTATGGACGTGACCGTGCATGCTATCGGCCAGGCGCGTTCTTTGCAGCGTATCGACCTGGCGCTGGCCTACATCGCCGGGCGTGAAGCCTAGGCCTGATAGATTGGCTGCGTGCTGCCGTGCTGTCAGCACGCGGCCGGTAGCAAGATGACGCGATAACCGATAAAGCCTTGTGGAGCGATCCCCAGGGCTTTTTTTATGCCTGGCTGATTTTTATCCGTAATGGCTATTTTTTAGCGCTAAACGCGCTGATTTGGCGGCTTTTTCAGCGCTTGATCGAGTAATTCAATTTAGCCGTTGACAGTGTTTCGGGGGTTTCATATTATGCGCCCCGTTCACAGGATTTTGTGTTTGTGGATTGGGGCTATAGCTCAGCTGGGAGAGCGCTTGCATGGCATGCAAGAGGTCGACGGTTCGATCCCGTCTAGCTCCACCAACCTTTATCTCAGAAAGGTTGGGGAATACCGTAACGCCGGTTAAAGCGTACCACTTTTGTGGGGCTATAGCTCAGCTGGGAGAGCGCTTGCATGGCATGCAAGAGGTCGACGGTTCGATCCCGTCTAGCTCCACCACCATTTAAAAAGCCGACCTCAGGGTCGGCTTTTTGCTTTCTGTCTTTCCTGCTTTCTACACTACGGGCAATAAAAAAGGCCGCCGAAGCGACCTTTCCGTTGTTGCCGTTTCGGCTTAGCCCAGAACCAGGCCCGCGATGGACGCAGACAGAAGGCTGACCAGCGTAGAACCGTAAACCAGCTTCAGACCAAAGCGGGAAACTACGTTGCCCTGATTCTCATTCAGCCCTTTAATCGCACCGGCCACAATACCGATGGAAGAGAAGTTGGCGAAGGAAACCAGGAACACCGACAGAATGCCCAGGCTGCGTGGCGACAGTTCGGCAGAGACTTTCTGCAGTTCCATCATGGCCACGAACTCATTGGAGACCAGCTTGGTCGCCATGATGCTGCCCACCTGCAAGGCTTCGTGCTTAGGAATACCCATAATCCAGGCGAATGGATAGAAGAAGTAGCCCAGGATTTCCTGGAAGCTCAGGCCGAAGATGGCGCTGAACAGACCGTTGAGCGCAGCGATCAGAGCGATAAAGCCGATCAGCATTGCGGCAACGATAATAGCTACTTTGAAACCTGCCAGAATGTATTCACCCAGCATTTCGAAGAAGCTCTGGCCTTCGTGCAGATTGCCCAGATGCAGTTCTTCTTCTTTACTGGTGTCATACGGGTTGACCAATGACAGCACGATAAAGGTGCTGAACATGTTCAGTACCAGCGCCGCAACCACAAACTTGGCGTCCAGCATGGTCATGTAAGCACCCACGATGGACATGGAAACCGTAGACATCGCGGTTGCCGCCATGGTGTACATGCGTTTTTCCGACATCTTGCCCAGGATATCTTTATAGGCAATGAAGTTTTCAGACTGGCCCAGGATCAGCGAGCTGACGGCGTTAAACGACTCCAGCTTGCCCATTCCGTTTACTTTTGACAGCACGGTACCAATAATCCGGATGATAAACGGCAACACTTTGATGTATTGCAGAATACCGATCAGCGCAGAGATGAAGACGATTGGGCACAGTACCTTCAGGAAGAAGAAGGCCAAACCTTTATCACCCATACCGCCGAATACAAAATCAGTCCCTTGCCCCGCAAACCCGAGCAGCTTGTCGAACAGCGCCGCGAATCCTTTTACAAAGCCTAAACCCGCTTCCGAATGCAGGAAAAAATAGGCCAGCAGTACTTCAATAACCAACAGTTGAATAACGTAGCGAATGCGGATGCTTTTACGATCGCGGCACACTAACAGTGCCAGGATCGCAACCACCACCAACGCTAACGCAAAGTGCGCAATATGGGACATGTTTGCTCCAAACTTGAGGCAGGCTGAATTTCGGATGTCATTTTATGTAACGCCACGTTTAAAAACGAGAGGTCCATTGCAAATATGGAAAGTCGTAATGGGAAATGTCTTAAATTATTAGGTTAAAGCATAAAAAATCAATGGGTTACTGAATCCATATGAAATTCCTATTCTTGTGCTAATTTGATTATCAGGCGTATTTCGTTTGGAATATGCCTCGTTGGGGGGCCGAAAAGTGTCATCTGCACGTTACACCCTTCGTTAAAACCTGAGTTATCCCCGATTACAGAGATAAGTTTTACCGTTACAAATGCGCTTGATAATTATTATCATTTGCATAAAATAACCCTTAGTTTATCAGACGTAAGGGTTCAGGGTATGCCAAACAGTCGCGTGGTTGAGAACACCCGTCGCCCGTCCAGAAAAATCAAACTGTCGCTGATGGGGCCCGCATTTATCGCGGCCATCGGTTATATCGATCCCGGCAATTTCGCCACCAATATCCAGTCTGGCGCCTCTTTGGGTTACAGCCTGCTGTGGGTCGTGGTCTGGGCCAACGTCATGGCCATGCTTATCCAACTGCTGTCCGCCAAACTCGGCATCGCTACCGGCAAAAACCTGGCGGAACACATCCGCGATCGCTTTCCACGCCCGGCCGTATGGGCTTATTGGGTGCAGGCGGAAATCATTGCGATGGCCACTGACCTGGCGGAGTTTATCGGCGCGGCGATAGGTTTCAAGCTGCTGTTGGGCGTTACGCTGCTTGAGGGCGCGATCCTGACGGGTATCGCCACCTTCCTGATCCTGATGCTGGAAAAACGCGGGCAAAAACCGCTGGAAAGGGCGATCGGCGGGCTGCTGCTGTTTGTTGCCGCTGCCTATATGGTGGAGCTGGCGTTTTCCCAGCCGCAGCTCGGCCCGCTGTTAAAAGGCATGGCGATCCCGGATCTGCCGAATGGCGATGCGGTATATCTGGCCGCCGGCGTGCTGGGCGCGACCATCATGCCGCACGTGATTTATTTGCATTCATCCTTAACCCAGACTGCCGGCGAGAATTCAAAGGCGGATCGGTATGCGTCCACCAAGGTCGATGTCGCCATTGCCATGACCATCGCCGGTTTTGTTAACCTGGCAATGATGGCAACCGCCGCCGCCACCTTCCACTTCAATGGGCACAGCGGCGTGGCCGATCTTGATCTGGCCTATCTGACACTGCAGCCGGTGCTGGGCCAGGCGGCTGCGACGCTCTTCGGGCTGAGCCTGGTGGCCGCCGGTCTGTCTTCCACCGTAGTGGGGACGCTGGCGGGGCAGGTGGTGATGCAGGGATTCGTACGATTTTACATTCCGCTGTGGCTGCGCCGGGTAGTCACTATGCTGCCGTCGTTTATCGTCATTATGCTGGGAATGGACGCCACGCGTATTCTGGTGTTGAGCCAGGTACTGCTGAGCTTCGGCATTGCGTTGGCGCTGGTGCCGCTGCTCTCCTTCACCGGTAACCGGGAACTGATGGGGGAAATGGTGAACAGTTGGAGCATACAGACGCTGGGCAAGGTGATTGTGCTGGTGGTAGTCGGCCTGAACGGTTATCTGCTGGTCAGCAGCGTGCTGTGATTAAAAAGGCCAGCGTTACGCTGGCCTCAGACTGCTGACAAAGCCGATTATTAGGGAGAGCGTGCCGAAGGGGTCGTAGCGGCTTGCCCGCCGGAGCGCCCCTCGGTGCGCTAGGCCCGGGTATCTCGGGTTTAAAGACAACTTTGTCATCAAACTCAGGCCAGCGTTACGCTGGCCTTTTGGCATCAATCATCGTCGTGATGGCGACGACCGCGATCGTCATCATGGTGATTTTTCTTCCAATGATGTTTTTCGTGGTGCTTGTAGTAATGCTTATCGAATTTGCGATAGCGGCCATCATGATAGTAATAATTTTTGCGCCAGTAATCGTTATCGCGCCAGCGATAACCATCCCAGTAATAGCCCCGGCGGCTGCGATCGCCCAGGTAGCGGCCCTGATGGCCTTGCCACCAATCGCGGTCGCGCCAGTCGTAGCCGTCCCAATAACGGCCGCGGTTATCTTCCTCGCCAATGCGCAGCGATACGCCCGGCATCAGATTGATACTGAGGCCATCCGCATGCGCCTGCTGGATGGCGGGTACCGTCGACGCCACCAACAAGGCGGCCAATAACAGAGGTTTAAACATGGCTTCTCCTTTCCGCCGTAGCGGGTTGGCCAGTTAATGAAGCGCGTTCATCATTAACCGGCCTTATTATTTTTTTACTGCAATATCGCCATATTAGCGCCTGCGGATAGGGTTGAATCTTAGTGGGATTCTGAAAAGCGGCGATGGGATGAGGATTTAAGATTTGTCTGGCGCTGCGGAGGTTATCGCCGGCCATGCGCCCGGCGATAATTGTAAGCGATTACATTAATATCCGTTCGATATGGGCGATTTCGTCGCTGCTGAAAGTGCGGTTAGCCAGCATGCCGACGGCATCTTCAATCTGGCTGGTCTTGCTGGCGCCAATCAGCACGGAAGTCACGCGATCGCCGCGCAATACCCAGGCCAGCGCCATCTGCGACAGCTTCTGCCCACGCTGTTGCGCCAGGGCGTTAAGCTGGCGCACCTTTTCCAGTTTTGCGTCGGTGAGCTGATCAGGTTGCAGGAACTGGCTGCCGCTGGCTGCGCGTGAATCTTGCGGAATGCCGTGCAGGTAACGATCGGTCAGCAGGCCGCCGGCCAGCGGGGAGAATGCAATGGAGCCGACGCCATGGTCTTCGAGCGTATCCAGCAGCTCCGGCTCAACCCAGCGCTCGAACAGGGAGTACTTAGGCTGATGGATCACGCAAGGCGTGCCGAGCCGGTGCAGAATCTCGAATGCCTGGCGCGCGCGGTCGGCCGGGTAGTTGGACAGCCCGACGTACAGCGCCTTGCCCTGGCGTACCAGCAGATCCAGCGCGCCCATGGTTTCCTCCAGCGGCGTATCCGGATCCGGGCGATGGTGATAGAAGATATCCACATATTCCAGCCCCATACGTTGCAGGCTTTGATCCAGGCTGGCGACCAGATACTTCTTCGAACCCCAGTCGCCGTAAGGGCCAGGCCACATGGTGTAACCGGCCTTCGAGGCGATGATCAGTTCATCGCGCCAGGGTTTCAGATCTGCGCTGAGGATGCGGCCAAAGTTTTCCTCGGCGGAACCGGGTGGTGGGCCATAGTTATTGGCCAGATCGAAATGGGTAATACCGCGATCGAACGCGCAATGTATCAATTTGCGCGCATTGTCATACAACGTAGTGTCGCCAAAGTTGTGCCATAAGCCGAGCGAAACCGCGGGCAATTTCAGCCCGCTGCGTCCGCAGCGGCGATATTCCATATTTTGATAACGCGAAGAATCAGCCTGGTAAAGCATACAAACCCTTTTCGGCAGAGGTGAGAGTGAGTTTTAGTGTATGCGTTTTCACTCCCGTTGTCAGAGCCCAGGATCACGCTAAATCACCTTCAATTTTTAAATGCTGCCCATGAGGCAGGTAAATGCTCGTGGCGAGTGTGGGGATGTAACGTAGGGTTTCCATCCGCTGTTTAAATACAATGCTCGACATTTTCATAACATATTTGATACTTAAAACTAACAATTGCAACCTTTGGCAGGTGATGATCATGAGTAAAAGCTATACGGTGGCCGATTACCTACTCGATCGTTTAGCCCAGATCGGCATCCGGCACTTCTTTGGCGTGCCCGGAGACTACAACCTGCAGTTTCTCGACCACGTGATTGCTCACCCGCAGATCGCCTGGGTGGGGTGTGCCAACGAACTCAATGCCGCCTATGCCGCAGACGGTTACGCGCGCTGCAAACCGGCCGCCGCTTTACTGACCACCTTTGGCGTGGGCGAACTGAGCGCGGTAAATGGTATTGCCGGCAGCTACGCCGAATACTTACCGGTGATCCACGTGGTTGGCACCCCGGCGCTGCGCGCGCAGCGGGCCGGCGATTTACTGCACCACTCGCTGGGGGACGGGGATTTTGGCCACTTTGCCCGCATGGCCAAAGAAGTGACCGTCGCTCAGGCGAACCTCACCGCCGCCAACGCCGAGGCGGAAATCGATCGCCTGCTGACCACCGCGCTGTTTGAACGCCGCCCGGTTTACCTGATGTTGCCGAGCGACGTGGCGGAAGCGCCGCTGGCGTCGCGACCGGCGCCGCTGATGCTGCGACAGGCCCATCTTTCACAGGCGTCGTTGCAGGCGTTTATCGCCGCAGCGCGAGAAATGCTGCTGCCGGCACGGCGGGTTTCTCTGTTGGCCGATTTCCTGGCTGAACGCTTTGGCGCCGAAGGGGTGCTGGAACAGTGGATGAATGAGGTCGACATGCCGCATTCGACGATGCTGCTCGGTAAGAGCGTCTTTGATGAAACCCATGCCTGCTTTACCGGCACCTACGCCGGTGCGGCCAGCGATCCGCAGGTGAAGCAGCTGATTGAGAACGCCGACGTGGTGATTACCGTCGGCGTGCGCTTTACCGATACCATTACCGCCGGTTTCAGCCATCACTTGCCGACGGAGAAGTGTATCGATATCCAGCCTTTTGAAGCGCGGGTCGGGCAGCAGGTATTCAGCCAGATCCCGATACGTGACGCGGTACAAGCGTTGCACCAGTTGACGTTGCCACTGGCGTTGCAATGGCAGTTGCCGGCGATCAAACGGCCGGAATTACCGGCGCCGAGCGGCAGCGGTTTGGACCAACACGGCTTCTGGCAACAGATCCAGGACTTCTTGCGCCCAGGCGACATAGTGATCGCCGATCAGGGCACCGCCTGTTTTGGCGCTGCGGTTTTGAGCCTGCCGCAGGGCTGCCGATTTATCGTTCAGTCGCTGTGGGGATCTATCGGCTACACCCTGCCGGCGGCGTTCGGCGCGCAGACGGCGGAGCCGGATCGCCGGGTGCTGCTTTTGATCGGCGACGGAGCGGCGCAACTCACCGCGCAAGAGATTGGCTCGATGCTGCGCGACGGGCTGAAACCGGTGATCTTCCTGCTGAATAATGAGGGGTATACCGTCGAACGGGCGATTCATGGGCCGGAGCAGCGCTACAACGACATCGCCCAGTGGAACTGGACGCAACTGCCGCAGGCGCTGGCCGGCGAGCATCAGGTGAAAACGCTGCGGGTCACCGAACCGGAGCAACTGCGCCAGGCATTGCGCGAAGTGGGCGACAGCCGGCAGTTGGCCTTCGTGGAAGTGGTGCTGCCGAAGATGGATATCCCCGAATTGCTGGATACCGTTTCGCGCGCCATTCAATCACGCAACGCGGCGGCCTGATCTTCCGCGCTTTCCAACAAGCGCTCCAGCAACCAGTACCCCGCCGGCCCCGGCGGGGACAACTTCGACCACACCGCATCCACGGAAATCAGCTTCGGCCAACCGCGCGGCTTCAGCTCGGCTAATTTGTCGTGGCCGTACTGTTTCACCAGCCAGTTTGGCAACGCGGCCCAGCCAAAACCTTGTTCCGCCATTTCCAGCAGCATCAGATAGCTCGGCGCGGACCATACCAACCCCTGGGGCCGTGCCGCGTTTGCGCCAGTGTAGGTATTCAAATACAGCTGGCGCGTGCTGGATAACTGCTCATGCGTTGGCGAGGCCGTTTGCGCCAGCGGGTGCGAGCGGGCGACGAACAGCCCCATTTCAGTTTGCTCCGGCAGCCGTGCGAAGGCGATATCCGGCGGATAACTGGGCTGAACCTCTACCATGCCAAGGTGAGCACGCCCGCTTTGCAGCAGATCGAGCACGTCCCCGTCCTCGGCAATCATGCATTCGAGTTCAATATCCTGATAGCGCCGCTCAAAGTGCAGCATCAACCTGTCGTGGTGATTCGGCTGGTAGGTATCGGAAAATACGATGGTTAACCGGGGTTCTGTCTTGTCCGCCAGGCGGATGCTCAGCGCGTCAAGCCGTTCGCTGGCGGCGAGGATCTCCTGCACATGGCCGAGCACTTTACGGCCGGCGGCGGTCAAGACTGGCTGCCGTGCCTGGCGATCGAACAATTGCAAGCCGAGATCCGCCTCCAGGTTAGCGATGGCGGTGCTGATGGTCGATTGGCTTTTACGCAGCTTGCGCGCGGCGGCAGAAAAAGAACCCAGAGCGGCGGCTTCGACAAATGCCTGCAGGGCTTCAGGTGAATAGCGCATGATGTATCTACTTTATCGATGGAACCTATTTTTAATCTACCCAAAAAATCGATGATAATCACCTGGCTTTAGTTGGGGGCGAATAAATCAGCTCCGATTAATGCGGGGCGGCTTGCCGCTCCCCGACAGATTCATAGGGTAAAAAAACAGGTGATGTATGCAACTGCAAAACAAGTCTTTCGTTGAACGTATCGTCCATGCCGTCGGTTTTGAAGCCATTGCCGTGATGATTTGCGCCCCGCTGGGTGCCTGGCTGCTCAACCGTTCTATGGTACAGATCGGTGCGTTGGCGGTGATGTTGTCGACCGTCGCTATGCTTTGGAACATGATTTATAACACGGTGTTTGACCGCCTGTGGCCGGTGGGCCGCGTGGCGCGTAATCTTAAAGTGCGGGGGTTCCACGCTCTGGGCTTTGAGGCCGGTTTTGTCCTGATAGGCGTGCCGATTGCCGCCTGGATGCTGAATATTTCCTTCGCGCAGGCCTTTATGCTGGAGATCGGTTTCTTCCTGTTCTTCCTGCCGTACACCATGATCTATAACTGGGTGTACGACACGCTGCGTCAACGCTGGTTCGAAGCGCGTCAACCGGCCAGTTCCGGCGTGAAATAACGTGTCGTCATCGCTGCGATTCTCCGGTAGTGTCGGAGAGAGACGGCAACGAGGCGGAGAAAAAACGATGAAAGTGTTGGGTTTGTTGGGCGGTATGAGCTGGGAATCAACCCTCCCTTATTACCGCATGATCAATGAACAGGTGAAGGGGCGTCTTGGCGGCCTGCATTCGGCCAAGATCGTCCTCTACAGCGTCGATTTCCACGAGATTGAACGCCTGCAGCATCAGGGGGATTGGGACGGCGCGGGGCATCTGCTGGCCGCAGCAGCCGTGTCGTTACGAGCCGCAGGTGCGGAGGCCATCGTCATCTGCACCAACACCATGCACAAAGTGGCGGACGCGGTTGAACAGGCCAGTGGCCTGCCCCTGATTCACATCGCCGACGCCACGGCGTTGCAGGTGCGCCAACAGGGGATCCGTCGCATCGGGCTGCTCGGCACGCGTTTTACCATGGAGCAGGATTTTTATCGCGGGCGGTTGCAAGAGCGGCACGGCATCGAGGTGGTTACGCCCACGGCGGCCGATCGCGATATCGTGCATCGCATTATTTATGAAGAGCTGTGTCTGGGGACGATCCGCGACGCGTCGCGCGATGAGTATCGCCGCATTATCGGTGACCTGGAACAGCGGGGCGCGCAGGGCATTATTTTCGGCTGTACCGAGATTGGCCTGCTGGTCAGCGCGCAGGATGCTTCGGTGCCGGTGTTCGACACTACCGCTATCCATGCGCGCGCCGCCGCGGAATACGCGCTGGCCTAATCGTCGTGCGGCGGTTGGCGTTTGCCTACCAACATCAAGGGTTTGCCCGCCAGCACCAGCCAGGCGGGCAGCATCACAATGCACAGCACCGGCAGCAGGTGCAGCTCCGGCACCACTGCGACGGCCATAAACAGGCTGAGCCAGCCATCACGCGTGACCACCAGCACCAGCCCCATAATGGCGCAGGAGACGGTGATGGCCGCCGGTACAGCCGGGACGTGCTGATGCAGCATCAGGCCCAGCGCCACGCCGACAAACACCGCCGGGAAGATACGCCCGCCGCGAAAACCGCTGGCGGCGGCAATCACCAACGCCGCCAGCTTGGTCAGGGTAATCAGCAGCAGTTCCGTGACCGAGAAGTTCTCCCCGGCAGCCAGCCGCTTCATTTCGTCCAACCCTTTAAATAGCGTGATCTCCCCGCCGATCAGCGCCAGTACACCGAGCGCAAAGCCGCCCAGGCCCAGCATCAGCACCGGGTTTTTCAGCGAATGGAACAGGCGATGGAGATGAGGGAAGCTCCACAGCGCTACCATACCCAGCGCGATGGCGATCAGGGCGACGATGGAACCACTGAAAATATCCGTCAGCCGGGTGGCGGCATAGGCGTCAATTTGCAGCGCGAAGTTCGGTGTGAAAAACAGCTGAGTGGTCACCGCGCCGGCCGCTGCCGCCATCAGCGGGGCAAACAACCGATCCCACAGCGGCACGTCGTTATTGCCGGCCAGCGTTTGCGAAAAGATCAGCGCGGCGGCAACCGGGGTGCCAAACAGCGCGCCGATGGTGCCGGCGGCGGCGAGAATAATCCAGTCCATGCGCGGCACTCTCGGCAACAGCCGCGAACCTACAGCGACCACCAACGCAATATTGATGGCAGTGATGGGGTTTTCCGGCCCCAGGCTCACGCCGCCCGCCAGACCAATGATTAACGCCAGCCCGAGGCCGGGCACGGCAGAAAGCGGCAACGGCATGCCGATCAGCGATTCGGTAGCTGGATCCGGTCCTGCGTGGCCGGGCATATAACGGATAATCAGCCCGACGGCGATACCGGCCAGCGTCAGGATGCTGAGCAGCCACCAGGGCGAGTGGGTATCGATATTCAAGGCCGTGGGTATGTTCACCCAAAGCAGCCGTTGCAGCGCGTCGGCGAATTTCATCACCAGAATAAGCACCAGGCTTGAGGCTGAACCGATAACGAGAGCGGGCAGGGCGAAAGCCAACATGGTATTGGCGCGCGGGTGCAGCATGCAAGGATCCCTTGTCAATGGCCCCCTGAGCGGCAGGGAGAATGGGTGATTGGGTTGTGCCCTGGCTTGCCAGACAAAAAGGGACGTCGGCACGTAAAGCAATGGCCGACAGGCAAAGGGCGCAGGTTGATTAATAGTGCCTCTCTGTTATGACGCTTAACAGCCGCCACGGCACGTTTTTTTGCCGCAATTTGTTTCAAACTGCGGCATAACCGCCAAGCTGAAACGTTTTTTGTGATCTGGATCGCTAATGGATGGCAGCGCGAAGGATGGTGATTGTTGTTTTTGCGGCGGGATTTTACAGTGTGGGCAGCTTTCAATTATTCATTTTGCGGAGAAGATACTGATGACCTATGCCCTCGTAGGTGATGTTGGCGGGACGAATGCCCGCCTGGCGTTGTGCACTGTGGCGACGGGTGAAATTACCCAGGCAAAAACCTATTCCGGCCTGGAGTTTGACAGCCTGGAGGCGGTGATCCGCCAATATCTGAAGGAGCAGGATATTCAGGTGCAGGACGCCTGCATCGCGATTGCCTGCCCGGTCACCGAAGATTGGGTGGCGATGACCAACCACACCTGGGCGTTCTCGATCAAAGAGATGCAAGCCAACCTGGGGCTTAACCATCTGGAAGTGATCAACGACTTTACCGCCGTCTCGATGGCGATCCCGATGTTGACGCCAGACGATGTGTTGCAGTTCGGCGGCGGCAGCGCGCAGAAAGACAAGCCGATTGCGGTGTACGGCGCCGGCACCGGCCTGGGGGTGGCGCACCTGGTGCACGTTAACCGCCGCTGGGTGAGCCTGCCGGGGGAAGGCGGCCACGTTGATTTTGCGCCGAACAGCGAAGAGGAAGATAGCATTCTGGAGGTGCTGCGGGCAGAAGTGGGGCACGTATCCGCCGAGCGCGTGCTGTCCGGCCCGGGATTGGTCAATCTCTACCGCGCTATCGTCAAGTCCGATCAACGCCTGCCGGAAAAGCTAGAGCCAAAGGACATCACCGAGCGCGCGCTGGCCGACAGCTGCATTGATTGCCGCCGTGCCTTGTCGCTGTTCTGCGTTATTTTAGGACGCTTTGGCGGCAACCTGGCGTTGAATCTCGGCACTTTCGGCGGCGTTTACATCGCCGGCGGCATAGTGCCGCGCTTTATGGAGTTCTTCAAGGCATCCGGTTTCCGCGCGGCGTTTGAAGATAAAGGGCGTTTCAAGGATTACGTGCATGATATCCCGGTCTTTATGATCACCCATGCGCAACCGGGCTTGTTGGGCGCCGGTGCCCATCTGCGCCAGACGTTGGGTATGCATTTGTAATCTGCATCAGCGATAAAAAAAGGGGCGCAACCCAATGGGTTGCGCCCCTTTTTGCTATTTAAAAATCAGGCTTTGACCAAGTCTGCCGGCTCGCGGCTTTCTTCTTCCTGCTCCACTGCTTTTGGCGCCTTGATGAACAGGGTAATCAGCAGGGAAGCGATGGACAGTACGCCAATGACCATGAAAGTGGCATGGAAACCGCCGAAGTATTTGGCGACGAACGAGCCGGCCAGCGCGCCCAGACCGAAGCCCTGATAAATGATGCCGTAGTTTTTGCTGTGGTTTTTCAGGCCGAAGAAGTCGCCGACAATCGCCGGGAACACGGTGATGTTGCCACCGAAGCAGAAGGCGACGGCGCCGACGCAGATAAAGAACAGCGTATGGTTCAGGGTGAGGAAGCTCAACGATACAATCGCCAGCACGGTAACCAGCATGGTGAAGCTGATGACGCGCATGCGGCCTACTTTATCCGACAGCGTACCCAGAATGATGCGGCCTGCGGTGTTGAAAATCGCTACGGCGGAAACGGTGTTGGCGGCAGTGGCTAAATCCATCCCGGCCAGCTGTACGCCCATGTCTTTCACGATGCCAATCAGGTACAGGCCACTCATGCAGGCGGCGAAGAAAATGATGAACAACAGGTAAGCCTCTTTGGTCGCTAGCATCTGGCGCACGCTGAAGTCGTTACCCAAAGTACCGGCCTTTTGCTGTGCGGACTGGCTGGCGAGCACCGGCTCTTTCAACAGTAAAGAACCCAGCACAATCAACGCCATCACAATCGCGCCCCAGTAGAAGAAGGCGGCGGACACGCCGACGTCGGCAATCAGCGCGGCGTTAACGTATTTGAACAGCAGGCTGCCGCTGCCGAATGCACCGACGGAGATGCCGGAGATCAGCCCTTTATTGGCCGGGAACCACTTGATCAGGTTGGACAGAGTGGAGATGTAGGCGATACCCACCGCGAACCCAACCACGACGCCGGCCAACAGATAGATCATATCCAATGAACTGACGTGGGCGCTGGCGATAAGACCCAGGCCGACCAGGATACCGGAGCACAGTGTCAGGTTGCGGATGCCGAAGCGTTCCTGCAGCTTGCCGGCGAACAGCGTGGCGAAGGCCAGAAAGAAGCTGGTGATGGAGAAGGTGGTGGCGACGTCACCGAGGCCCCAATGGAATTTGTCGACCAGCGGCTGGTTGAACAGGCTCCAGGTATAAATAGTGCCGAGCCCCATCTGGCAGATGATGGTGCCCAGAACGATTAAGCTGCGATTTGCCGGTTTGGTGTTCATGGCCGGTCTCCTTCTCTGTGTGTGCGTTGCCGGGCGGTCAGCCGTTGGCGGAAATTTGCGGAGAACCTCAGAGGCCCCGCGGTATGGGCATAGTATAAGGCTGGTAATACCACTCGACGGCAGATCGGGAATGAGTTGCACGGAGGAAGGAATGAAATGCATCTGGTGGCGCATGAGTTGCCGTTTTAGCGGTTAAAAGGGGATGAAATGCCGCTGGCGCCACGTGATCTACATCAAAGATAGCCACGATTTATTGTCGGTCAGGTGCCCAGGATTGTGCTCAAATTGTGAAGGAAACGTCTGGAATGGGTAAATGGGCATTATTCCTATAGAGCGGCGATAGCGGGGGGCCTATGTTATCGGTGAACGGACAGGTTCCGCTCTGCAGGAGTCACGAGATGAAAAAAACACTGTTGTTGTTGGCCGCGCTGCTGTCGTTGCCGTTGGTAAGCCAGGCGGACGTATCCATTGGCGTGAACGTTCCGGGTATTTCATTGCACATTGGCGACCGCGACGATCGCGGCCATTACTGGGACGGCGACCGCTGGCGCGATCCGCGCTGGTGGTCTGAACACCGCGTCTATGAGCGTCCGCGCGAGTATTACTACGGGCCGCCGCCACGCGTGATCTATTACGAGGAGCCGCGACACGAATGGCGCGATCGCCCGCATTATCGTCGCATGCCGCCACCTCCGCCGCCGCCACCGGGGTATTATTACGGCCCCGGGCCGCGCTGGTAACGCGCGCGGTTATAAACGCATTAATTTGCGGAACTCTTTCACCTTGCTGCGGCTGACCGGCACTTCAAACTCCAGGTCGCTCAGCCGCAGAATATAAGTGTTGTTGAACCAGGGCACGATCTCGCGGATTTTCGACAGATTGACGCAGTAAGACCGGTGGCAGCGGAAGAAATGCTCCTCCGGCAGGCGGCCGTAAAACTCGGTGAGGTTCATCGACATCACAAACTCTTCGCGGCGGGTATAGACCCGCGTCACTTTTTCATCGGCAGCGGCATAATAGATGTCGTTGATATCGGTGACGATAATCCGCTCGTCTTTGATCAGGTTAATGCTGTGGCTGCTGCGGTTTGGCGCGCTGGCTTGTTCCGGGGCGTTAGCGGGCCGGTTATGCAGCGCCTCCAGTTTTTGCAACATGGTGACGATGCGCGCTTCGTGATAGGGCTTCAGGATGTAGTCAAAGGCTTCGATTTCGAACGCTTCCACCGCATGTTCTTTATAGGCGGTGATGAAAATAATTGAAGGCCGGTGCGCGAACTTGCTGATGTTCTGCGCCAGCAGCACGCCATCCAGCGACGGAATGTTGATATCGAGAAAAATGGCGTCGACCTGATGATTCTGCAGGTATTTCAGCACGTCCAGCCCGTCGTCGAAGGTGGCTTCGATAACGATGTTGCTGTGCTTTTTGATCAGGTAACTGAGCTCCTCTTGGGCGAGGAATTCGTCTTCAACGATAATGGCTTTCATTATGGCTCCCCGGCCGGCAGTGCGCTGTTTTCCATCTGCAGTTTGCCGCCGTTTTTGCTGATGTAAAAGGCAATTTCGGTGCCCGGCTCCAGCCGACGGATGCGCAACCCTTCGCCATACAGCAGCGACACCCGGTGATGCACGTTCAGCAGACCGATATTGTGGCCCGGCATTTCATTGCGCGCCACCCGGTCGATGACCTCCTGATTGATGCCGTTACCGGTGTCTTTTACCGAAATCTTGACCCGAGCGCCCTGATCCTTCACCGCAATCACTACCACACCTTTGCCTTTGCACGGCTGAATGCCGTGTACGATGGCGTTTTCTACCAGCGGTTGGATCAGCAGGCTGGGGATACGCACCGAGATATCGTCGTCGATGTCGTAAATTACCGTCAGTTTGGCACCAAATCGCGCCTGTTCGATGGCGATGTAATCCTGGATTTGGTGCAACTCCTTGCGGATATCGATCAGTTCGTCGTTCAGCTCCAGGTTATAGCGCAGGTAACGTGACAGGTTGATAATCAGCTGGCGCGCGGTGTCCGGATTGATGCGGATCGACGAAGAAATGGCGTTCAGGGCATTGAACAGGAAGTGCGGGTTGATCTTGCTCTGCAGCGCGCGCATTTCGGCTTTGTCCGCCATCTGGCGCAGGTGCTCAATGCGCGAGACTTCCATTTGGGTGGAGATAATCTGCGACAGGCCCACCGCCATGACCTTTAGCGTATTGGTGATCTGATGGGCATGGCAGTAGTAAATTTTCAGCGCGCCGGTCACTTCGCCTTTTTCCCACAGCGGGATCACCAATTGCGAGTGAATTTGCGGCGTGGCCGGGTTTTCCAGGTTGTTTTTGATGATGATCTTGCCGTGGCGGATGCTTTCACGGGTCACGCGGCTCAACCCTTCGCGGCCAATCGGATAAGCCTCTTCCCCCACGCCGACGTAGGCCATCACCTGGTGAGTATCGGTGATCGCCACCGCGTCGGCCTTGATGTCCTGGCGGATGATGTCGCAGATGGTCGCCAGAGTTTCGCTGTTGATATTGCGAAAGTAGGGCAGGGTTTTACGGGCAATATCCAGTGCCAGCTTGGCCTGCCGGGCGGCGATCACCTCTTTTTCGTCTTCCACGCTTTGCACCAGCAGCACGATCAGGCCGATACATACCGTGCCGAGGATCATCGGCAGCGCAATCTTGGAGACGATATCCAACCCCAACTCGGTCGGCTTGGCCCACAGGACGATCAGCAGCATGGTCAGGGATTCGCACAGCATGCCGCCGAGGATCCCGGCGCGCCAGCGTTGCTCTTTTTTCACTTTAAGATTGATATAACCGGCGCTGATGCCGGCAATGATGCTGGTGATCAGGCAGGGAACGGAGGTGATGCCATCGATATCAATCAGGTAGCGGTGCACCCCGGCGATGATGCCGGTGATGATACCCACCCAGGGGCCGAACAGGATGCCGCCGGCCATAATGGCAATGACCCGCACGTTGACCAGCGAACCTTCGACGTTGATGCCGGAATAGGTACTGAACAGCGCGAACAGCGAGAAGATCGCCGTGACCATGCCCAGCTCAAGCGGCGTGTGGTCCTCTTTTTGCAGCAGTTGGCGGAACAACCGGGTACGGGTGAGGAAGAACAGGCAGATTAACATCAGTGCGGCGCGATCAAACACCGCTAACAGCATTTCAAAAAAAGGGTGCACGACGGGCTCTCGCTGCGGCGGACAGATGCGCAGGAGTATATCACAGCACAGTGGCCCCGTGGCGGCCGGGCGGCGCACCACGGGGCTTTGGGTTATTTAATGCCGAGCTGTTCCTTGCCGAGCGGTGTCAGCAGATCGACAGTGGCGCGGCCGTTGAAATCCACTTCGAAATCGTCGGGTGCGAAATCCGGTGGCGTTTTACCGGCGATAAAACTGGGCAGTTGGCGTTGCAGATAGGCATCGTTTTTCTCGCAGCCCGGCGCGGCGGCGATGTACATCACGTTGCTATCGAACTCGCCGTTATGCTCGTTTTCCACCGCGTGAATCACATCACAGTGCCAGAACACCGTGTCGCCCGGTTCTAAATCGGGAATAGGGGAAATCCCACTGATTAAAAGGGGATGCCATTTTTCCGAGATTGACAGCGCGCGCCCTGGGGCGGCATCGCACAAATCGTCTTCGGCGACGTCATCTTGCAATGCACGCAACAGAACGTAGGCCATGGCGTTGGCTATCGGCACCAGATTCAGCGTGCCGGCATTGGTGCGTTGCGGCGTCAGCGCCGTCCAACCCTGGAAGGTGCGGAACATTGAGCAGACGGCCGGCGAAGCGATTTCGCGCACTTCGGTGCGGCCATCGGCGGCGAACGGATCGTAAGCTTGCCAGTCGCCGGAGAACACGTGGCGGTAGACATAGCGGAAATTTTCATCCAGCCAGCGTTCAATGGTGCCGCTGTCCACGTGCGGCGACAGGCCCAGAGAAGACGAGTTCGGCGGGCGACGGCGGGTGCGATCGGCATAGGTGGCGACCCGAGTCGGGTCAAAATGCTGTTTGCCGTTGCTTTCGGTTTCCCACAGGCTGTTGAGAAACACCTGTACGGCGTGCATGCGGGCGTCCTGACGGGCTTCCACCTGCGGTTTTGACCAGTAAATGCCGTAGATTTGCGGTTTGCCGGCAGCCAGTTTGCCGAAATAGTTGTCTTCGGCGGCATTTTTCAGGCGTTCGACAAAGTTGTTGCGCTCAAGATAGCTGCCGATTTCCCGGTTCCAGGCTTCGGCCTTGCTGCGGGGGAACACGCCGCGGATGGCGCAGGCGCCGCGCTGTTTGATCAAGGTTTTTTGCCGCTCGCTGACCCGCTGCTGCAAAATATCCTCCGCATCGATTTGTGGCACCGGGTTTTGGCCGGCGGCCAACTCCTGGCGGATTTGTTCGACCTGTTGGCGAATGTGGTCTTCCAGCGCCAGGAACACCTCGCGGTAGTTGGGCAGAGCCTGACGCAGTTGCTGTTTTACGGTTTTAATGGCGGTGGGGATATCGTCAATGAGTAATGAAGCCATGGTGTTCTCCTCACGCTGCCTGTGGGCAACGATGGACGGTTGTAGAGGACTGAGTAAGACGTTATGGTTTTGTTGTTTTGACGTTAACGATTATCTGGATTTAATAGAGGAAAATAAAGGGGTGTATTTCATTCGTAACCTCCTTGTTTTCGTTTTTCGGAGATTTGTGCAATGAAATTGGTCACTGAGCGTTTGACCCTGCAGTCGATAACCCCCGACGATTGGCCACTGTTTCTGCGTCTGTATCAGGACCCTGACGTGATTCGCTATATCGCCGACCCGCTGACTGAAGCGGAAATACGCACGCGCTTTGAGACGCGGTTGCCGGCCTGGGACAAGCATGGGGAACAATGGCTGTGTCTGGTGATGCGCGAAAAGGCGAGTGGCGAGGCGGTGGGCGTCACGGGTTTTCGGCCGATGTGGCTGCCTTGCCAACAGGCGGAAGTGGGATACGGCATTTTGCCGTCCGGACACGGCAAGGGCTATGGCAAGGAGTCGCTGCGGGCGGTGCTGGATTTTGGCTTCCATGCCTGCGGCTTCCACAAGCTGACGGCTACCGTCACCGCGGGCAATACCGCTTCGCGCCGGCTGCTGGAGTCGTGCGGTTTTCAGCTGGAAGGCACATTGCGCGATAATTTCCGCCTGGCAGGGCAGTGGCACGCGGACTGGATGTTCGGGCTGTTGGCGGCGGAGTTTCAGGCGGAAAAATAAAAATATCGCGGCGGGTATCGACAATCCCGTCGCCGCTGCGATATGTTCAATATCCGACCACAAGCTGGTCAGCGTCGCTCGGACGGTCCGGGCGCTAACGTCTCTTCGAGGAATCTATGGCTGATAACAGTCCACAACGCCGTTTTACGCGTATTGAACGTCTTCCCCCTTACGTATTCAACATCACCGCCGAACTGAAGATGGCTGCCCGCCGTCGCGGCGAGGATATTATCGATTTCAGCATGGGTAACCCGGACGGCCCGACGCCGCCGCACATTGTGGAAAAACTCTGTGCCGTTGCGCAGCGTGACGACACCCACGGCTACTCTACCTCGCGCGGCATCCCGCGTTTGCGCCGCGCCATTTCACGCTGGTACGCCGATCGCTACCAGGTGGAGATTGATCCCGAAAGCGAAGCCATTGTCACCATAGGTTCGAAAGAAGGGCTGGCGCACCTGATGCTGGCGACACTCGATCACGGCGACACCGTGCTGGTGCCGAACCCAAGCTATCCGATCCATATTTACGGTGCGGTGATTGCCGGCGCGCAGGTGCGTTCAGTGCCGCTGGTGGACGGCGTGGATTTCTTTGGTGAGCTGGAGCGCGCCATCCGTGAAACCATCCCGCGGCCGAAAATGATGATCCTCGGCTTCCCTTCGAACCCGACCGCCCAATGCGTTGAGTTGGATTTCTTCGAACGGGTGGTGGCGCTGGCCAAACAGTACAACGTGCTGGTGATCCACGATCTGGCCTATGCCGACATCGTGTATGACGGCTGGAAAGCGCCGTCGATTATGCAGGTGCCGGGCGCCAAGGACATCGCAGTGGAGTTTTTCACCCTGTCGAAAAGCTACAACATGGCGGGTTGGCGCATCGGCTTTATGGTCGGCAACCCTGAATTGGTCAGCGCGCTGGCGCGCATCAAGAGCTATCACGATTACGGCACCTTCACGCCGTTGCAGGTGGCGGCCATCGCCGCGCTGGAAGGCGACCAGCAGTGCGTGCGCGATATCGCAGAGCAGTATCGCCAGCGCCGCAATGTGTTGGTGAAAGGGCTGCACGAAGCCGGCTGGATGGTCGATAACCCGAAAGCGGCGATGTACGTATGGGCCAAAATACCTGAGCCTTATGCGCATCTCGGTTCGCTGGAATTCGCCAAACGCCTGTTGGCGGAAGCCAAGGTCTGCGTATCGCCGGGCATTGGTTTTGGCGACTACGGCGACACCCACGTGCGTTTCGCGCTGATAGAAAATCAGGACCGCATTCGTCAGGCGGTACGCGGTATTAAAGCCATGTTCCGTGCCGACGGGCTGATCAAACCGGCCAAGAGCACTGCCCCCGCCGCAAAATAATCGCTTCAGGCCGGCACATTCGCGCCGGCCTTTTTTCTCAACGCTAAGGTTTTCTTCATCATTTCCCCACTATGCTCGATTAATCTTTTTTCAATTAATCAGGAAGAGTGTATGGGCAACCGCTACGCGAGATCGCAAATTATTTTACACTGGCTGACGCTGCTGATGGTGATTCTGACCTATGCGGCAATGCTGTTGAAGGATTCGGTGCCGGAGGATATGGCACCACTGGTGAAAACTCTGCATTTTAACTTTGGCCTGGCGGTATTTTTGCTGATGTTTATCCGGTTGGGGCTGCGTCATCGTTATGCCACGCCGGCCACCACGCCACCGTTGGAAGAATGGCAGGAATGGGGCGCCAAGATTTTCCACGTGCTGCTCTACGTGCTGTTTCTGGCGTTGCCGGTGCTGGGAGTACTGACGCTGGCCTACGGGGGAAAGGAGTGGGTGTTGCTGGGCTGGCAGGCGCCGCAATTTATCACGCCGGACCCGGCGCTGCGCCGCATTATCAAAAGCACGCATGAAACGCTCGCCAATACCGGCTACTTTATCATCGGCGGTCACGCGCTGGCGGCGCTGTATCACCATTATCTGCGCAAGGATGACACCTTGCGCCGCATGATGCCGGGCAAATAACCGCATTCAGAAACAACAAAGGGGCGCTTCTGCGCCCCTTTATCTATGTTCCCGGTCATGCTGAGGGTTATGCAACCATCAGCATAAAGGTGCCAATCCACGCTACCAGCATGAACGAAACGCCCATAACAAAATATTTCATTGAACAACTCCCATCTGGAGTTTCTCGCAAGCCAATGATCCCGATTGTTGTGCTGAGTATTTTGTGGATAACCTGCGGTTTATTGGCGGGTTCTTCAATCAGGAAGAACAACGTCCTTGACCACGGGTTACCCGGTTGTCGTGCTTCAAAGTCCGTGAGGTAAAACATGAACCACGACAGGATCGGCGCTAATGTACTCCCAATGCCAGCCTGATTACAATACTGTGTTTTTGATCACACTTTTTGGCTATTTTTTACCCAGCCTTGACTGTTTTTAAACGATTTTTATTTCTGAAGATGATATTCAGTTTTACTGTAGCAGAGTGATATCCTGCGGCCGGTGATTCTGAAGAGAATGATTTAACATGTTGATATTGAAAAAAATATATCCAATTTTAGCGTTGGTTCTGTTATTTCCACCCTTACCGTCATTTGGCAGCAGTGCGTTATGGCGAGTGGTGAATAATCTATGTGTTTTTAATTATCAAAGGCTTGGCACCGCTTTCCCTTGTGAAAGAATTTATCTTGAAGACGGTCGAGCGAAAGGGTATGCGATAGTTCGCGATCCGGAAACTCGTTATCACTATTTGCTGGTGCCGACATTGAAATTGAAAGGTGTTGAAAGCCCTGAACTGCTATCACCTTCGTTGCCGGATTATTTTTCGCTTGCCTGGCAGAACCGTGATGTATTGGATAGTGTTAATGGCAAACCGCTACCGCGTAATGCATTTGCTTTGACGATTAATTCTCAGAGGGGGCGTACTCAAGGGCAGTTACACATTCATATCGCTTGTCTGAAGCCACATATTCGTCTCAGTATCGACAGGCAGCTTCCTCACATAGGTAACGATTGGACAGCGTTGCCTGAAAATCTGGTTGGGCAGCATTACGTAGGAAAACGCATCAGGCAGGACAATTTGGAGGGCGTTTATCCCTTTGTGCAAATTGGCCGCCAATTAGCCAAAAGCAGCGTTGAAATGAAAAACTTTGGTGTGGCGGTTGTGCCGGTGACGTTCGAGGATAAACAACAAGGTTTTGTTCTATTGGCAGATGAAGCCGGACGAGTAAAAAATAACACTGGGCATACAGAAAACATGCTTGATTTTACTTGTAAAGGCTTCGTTAACTAGCATTCCAAATGAACGTCGTGGTGGCCTGGAAAGGCCACCACGCTTAAAAAACTCTCGCTTTGTGGCATCAGTTCACGTACTGCGCCGTTTGAGCTTACTCAATGGCAGTAGTAATTCCGATAGCAATAACAGTCAAAAACAGCGCACAGGATAGCATCATGGCTATCCAAATCTCACGACGACTCCACTGCATTTTACGACCTTTGCTGATGTGATTATTGTCCAGTAACAATCACATCGGCCAGCGGCAGAAAAAGTTTAGTTTTATTTAATCCGACAGGATTGCGTTGTTGCCACCGTAGCGCACACCTCATATCCCAGCAGGTAAAGAGCCTGTTCCAGCGCTTCCACTTTTGAGGCATAGGCAACGTCCAGCAGACGATCCATTTGGCCGCCGTTAAAGCCCAGTTTGCGCGCCAGATCGGCTTTGGACGTGGCGCCGGCCAGCATGATGTTATGCAGCTCGAGCTTAAGTTTCACCAGCACCGGGACGTGGATCTCCAGGTCTTCCGGCTGGGTGCGGGATGGGGGCGGCACCGGGCGGCCTTCTTCCATTTCCGTGGCGATGGCGATCAGCAGGCTTTCCTGCGCTTCCAGTTCGATATCTTCACGTTTATAGCAGGCGGCCTGCTGTTCAGGAAAATCGCGAAAATGAATCTGCCAGGCGTCGCTTTCGTTATCAAAGGCGTAATGGGCGGGGTAGTGGCAAGACATGATATTTCCTGTATGGCGCGTGGATTATGCGGCATTGTGACCGCTTGGCCTGCAGATAGCCAGTACCGGGTTTCGCTAGCCGGCCTGCTCGGGCTTGCCTGCCCGGCGGGCAGAAGGCAGCACCAGTGCGCACAGGACGCCAATCAGGCTGATGACGATCAGCCAGCGTTCAACCGGGCCGGGGTGGTAGTTATTCACCACGCTGAGCGCATACAGCGCTAACGCCAGCGGCCAGCCGGGCGTGCCGACGTCATTGAGCCGGTATGCGGTGCGGGCGACAAACCACAGCGTCAGGCCGATCCAAAACAGCGACCACAGCATGATGCACAGTAGGTAGACGAATACCGAAAAAAACGCGGCGATGTCGCTGTGCGCGTAGGCGCGGAACAGGTTTTTATCCAGATAGGGGGACAGGAATGACAGCAATGTCAGGCCGGTGGCGAAAATAGCCAGGGAGAAAACATAGTTTTTACGCGTAATGCGGCGTTTAAAGACGTTTCTAGCGATCTGTCCGAGGGAGTCCAAAGTAACATTCCGTTGTAGCAAGTAGCTCTGGCCGGGTCGTCAGCCAAGGGGGGCGTATTTTAGTGGCATTCGACAGTGAGTCAATATGATAATTTTTCTCATTTAGTTAAGGTTTAGGCTCCTGCCTTCTTACCCTAAGTGGTTTAGGTTTTCTGGGTGACGTATCACGATTTCTGAATTTTTAGCTTCCCGTCCTGCCATGAGCGACATAATCCAGTTTGTTCGCGCCGGACAATGGATTAACATAACGCTTACTTATCACTGGCCTGGCTTATATGGATATCCGATGCGTCATTTAGTTGCTCTTCTCCCTCTGCTTACCTTACTTACAGCCTGTAGCAGCGGGCCGAAGCCTACCCCAGCAGCTCCTCAGGCTAACGCTGTAAAAGGCGGTTTCCTGCTGACGCCGGCGCATAGCGGCCAGCCGTTGGGCGGTGATTTTGCCAATAATCCAAACACTGCTCGCTTTATCGATAAAATGGTGAAGGAACACGGATTCGATCGTCAGCAATTGCATGACGTGCTGGCCCAGGCAAAACGGCTGGATTCGGTGCTGCGGTTGATGGATCGTCAGGCGCCGACCCCCAGCACTCAGGCGCCGTCCGTGCCGAACGGATCCTGGTTGCGCTATCGCAACAAGTTCATCACGCCGGATAACGTGCAAAACGGCGTGCAGTTCTGGAATCAGTATCAGGAAGCCCTGCAGCGCGCCCAGCAGGTATACGGCGTGCCGCCGGAGATCATTGTCGGCATTATCGGCGTTGAGACCCGCTGGGGCCGTGTGATGGGGAAAACCCGCATTATCGATGCCTTGTCCACGCTGGCCTTCGACTATCCGCGCCGCGCCGATTACTTTGCCGGCGAGCTGGAAACCTTCCTGTTGATGTCGCGCGCCGAAGGGGATGACCCGTTGGATCTGCGCGGCTCCTTTGCCGGTGCCATGGGCTACGGCCAGTTTATGCCTTCTTCGTTCAAGAGCTACGCGGTTGATTTCAACGGTGACGGCCATATCAACCTGTGGGATCCGGTGGATGCGATCGGCAGCGTCGCCAACTACTTTAAAGAACATGGCTGGATCAGCGGCGAGGCCGTGGCGGTACCGGCCAGCGGCCAGGCGCCGGGGCTGGATAACGGCTTTAAAACTCGCTACTCGCTTGACACCCTCGCGGCGGCCGGGCTGACCCCGCAAGGCTCGCTCGGCACTGAGCAGGAAGCCAGCCTGCTGCGGCTGGATATGGGCACCAGCTACCAATATTGGTACGGGTTGCCGAACTTCTACGCCATTACCCGTTACAACCACAGCACCCATTACGCCATGGCAGTGTGGCAGTTGGGCGAAGCGGTGGGGCGCTCGGCGCGCGGCGGGTTCTGATGCGCGGATAACAATGAAAAAGGCCGTGAAAACGGCCTTTTTTACGTCTATACCAATCAGAAATCGTAGCGCAAGCGCACCAACGTCATATCACCGAGGTTATCGGTACTTGAAGTCAGCACGTGTTCCACATCGACGCGGAAACCGTAATCAAACTGCACCGTAACGCCCAGGCCGTTATCGATACGCTGATAGTTGCGACCGCTCACATACTCCAGACGATCGCCCATAAAGTAAGGCATTACGGATTTCACCGCATATTGGCCCACCGGCACGGTGTAACCGGCCAGATACTCGATACCCCAGGCGTCGCCGGCGAAGTAGTTGTCAACGTCGGCTTTTTTGGTGGTCAGGAAGTTGTTGTACCAGCCGCCGCCAAAGGTCAGGGTCCAGCTGTCCGGCTTCCAGCTCAGCGCGGTGCCCACAATGTTCTGATCGTAGTCTTTCGAGCCGCTGGTCGAAGGGTTACGCATCTCGGCGCGAGTATAGTTCCACGCGGTGCCCCAGGTCAGATCCGGCGTCAGGTGGTAATCCACGCCCAGCGAACCGCCGCCTTTGCGCTTGTAGCGCAGGCCATTGCCCGGCAGATAGTCGTTATCGCTGAACAGGTAAGAGGCGTAAACGTCCGCATCGCCAAAGGTATTTTTGTACTTCAGCATTTTGCGCGAGCGGTAAGAGCCGTCGTAGTCGCCGTTGATGCCGTTGCCCGGTGCCTGGGCCAGCATGTCGTAATCCCAGATATCGGTTTTGGCGCCCACCACGTCGTAATACACGCTGTTTTGCTGGCCAAAGGTCAGTTGACCCCAGGTTTTGCTTTTCAGGCCGGTGTACAACATGCGGCGGCTGGTGTTATTGGCGCCGTCGGCATAGTGGTGATCCCAGTCGAACAGGGCAGGGATATTCACCCCCAGCTCGTAGTAGCTGATCCAACTGATGTCGTCGAACAGATAGTAGTCCGCGGCAAAGCGGAAACGGGTGCCGCCGTCGAAGCCGTTGCGTTTATAGGAGCCTTTATCGCCATCGCCGGTCATGTTGTTGAACTGCGGGCGGATGCTGCCGCCGACGGTAAAGTTGAGGCGGCTCAGCGGATCGCCCGCCTGAGGATCCTGCTTGAGAAGGGTGATTTCAGCCTGGGCAGCGAAAGAGGCGGTGCCCATCACCAGCCCTAAAGCGACCGCCTGAGTCAATGCGCGCAATGTGAAAGTCATGTGTTGTTATCCCTGTTATTGATTGCCAACATCACCGACGCATCGGCATCGGTGATTTGCTCAGGTTTTTTCTGAGCGTTTTCATTGTTTTTTGGCGTGGTTGAAGCGAAGCGCATATGTAACACGATGTGCGTCACAAAAAGTTACTTTTCTTGCTAATTATTTGATTGGGTATTAATCGTTGGCGGGAGAGGGCGGCGTAGCCTGACGCAGGGTCATGCTCAATGTAGTGGCTAAGCCATGACAACAATATTCGGATGAACTCAGCTAACACATAGCCTTATATTTTTCACTTGTCAGTGAATGGCAGATGCCGTGTAATTTAATCGACATGAGGGTCTTAAATAAGCCGACGGGTAGCGGAATTAATTTTGCCGATATCGGTTAGACGGATTGCATTAATAAGGAGTCTGGAGATGACTATGAAAGCTTTTTTGGCGTTATTTATTGGTTTGTTTTCATTGCCGCTGATGGCGGCAGAGTCGCACGTGTGTCAGTCTCAAGCTTATGATTATGCTAGTATTGGCAAGCTCAGACTGAGTGATGATACGGTATTTACCTGCCGTGATGTAGGCCGCGTCACTATTCCTGATTTGGCGAAGCGGGGTTGGAAGGTTATTCATGTAGCGCAACAAACTGAATATACCGGCGACACCGATAGCGATAATGAAGTGATTAAGATGTACCAGGAAATAGTGGTTTATAAAGAGTAGTCTTTTAGATATTCCTGCGATTTTATTCTCTATCACTGCGCTTATTCGCGGCGAGGGAACATTGTATTTTGAGCAGAACGGTTTGCGGGAGGCAAGATGATTTCCAGAAACAACATAGACAGCAAAGCGGCTACCGCCATGACGCTGATATGTGCCATATGGGGGCTGCAACAAGTCGCGATCAAGGCGGCCGAGCCGGATATCTCCGCCGTACTGCAAATCGCCGTCAGGTCAGGCGTAGCCGCTTTGGCGGTCTACCTTTTGGCGCGTTACAAAAGGGAAAGGTTCGTATTCGATCGCCCCACGCTGTTGGCCGGTTTGGGCGTTGGCTTATTGTTCGCGTTAGAGTTCTTTTTCGTCTCTGAAGGTTTACGTTATACCAGCGCGTCGCATATGGCGGTCTTCTTGTACACCGCTCCCTTATTCTCCGCCATAGGGCTGCATTTTTTTATCCGGCACGAGCGCTTGTCGGCCGTGCAGTGGGCCGGTATTACTCTGGCCTTTGCCGGCGTGGTGCTCGCCATCTCGGCGATGGGCGACAGCTCGGGCGGTGAGGCGCAGCTCCGTGGCGATATTTATGGCCTGTTGGCGGGCATGTCCTGGGGCGGCTCGACGATAGTCATTCGCACCACGCGCCTGGCGAACTGTTCGTCCAAACAGACGCTGTTGTTCCAGCTTACAGGGGCCTGCCTGCTGTTATCTTTGTTGGCGATGACGATGGAGAACCTTCATTTCAACCTGAGTTCTGTGGCCTGGACCAGCCTGATATTCCAAACGGTTATCGTCTCTTTTCTCAGCTATCTGATTTGGTTTTCTCTGCTGCGTGATTATCAGGCCTCTTCGTTGGGCATTCTGACCTTTATGACCCCCATTTTTGGCATTTTGGCCGGCGTGGTGATTTTGGGTGAGCCGCTGCAAATTGAATTTGTACTGGGTTCTGTACTGATCGTCTTCGGGCTTATTGTCGTAAGCTGTTCTTATTTATTTTATGTTAATAGAGGAGTTGCACCAAAAATATAATCCATGGATGTTAATGTTCATAACTACCAAATAAGCTGTGAAAACCAATTCACCCTCACCGTACAAATATCCAGGTATGCCTGGGGGTATCCTTTGATAACGCTCTACGATAATGGTGATTTTTCCGTGGTGAAAAGCACCAAATGGATGCGGTTATCCAACCAGATGCCGGTTGAAGTTATCACCTTTGCTAATAACTATGCTGTGGCCTGGGATAATAGCCGCAAGCATATTTATTATTCAAAGGCCGGAAGGTTATATAACTGCGCGCTGGATTTCTCTTATCCCCCAAAGAAATGGCGCTGATTTTAAGAAAACCTGCCAATGCCTCCGGCCATCAGGCCAGAGGCGCTATCTTCATCAACCACTCTTTGAAAGCGAGGATCTTCGGCCACTGGCGTTCGGAGATGGTCGACATAAAATAGCAGTGTTCGCAAGGCAAGATCATGTTGCTGAACGGGATAATCAGTTCGCCGCTTTTGATCCAGTCTTGCACCAGATTTAGCCGCCCCATGGCGACGCCGAGGTGTTTGGTCGCCGCCAGCACGGCCAGATCCGAGCGATCGAACTCCATGCTTTTGCTTTCTGTATCCAGCGCTAAATCAAAATGTTGCGACCAGGTCAACCATTCGTCTTCGCCGGAGTTGTACCTGTCATGCAGCAGCGTGCAGCCTGCCAGGTTTTCCGGTGCGCCGTAGAGGTTATGTACCTTGGCGTACTGCGGAGTACAGATCGGGACTATAGATTCCTGCATAAAAGCTTCGTCTATTTGTTTCCCGGACGGCAGCTTGCCAAAGTACATGGCCAAATCAACCCCCCGATTGGCCAGGCTGATGATCTCCTGCCCGGTGACTATGCTCAAATGAATGGTGGGGTGTTGGGCAATAAAATCGCCGATCCGCGGTATTAGCAAGCACTGCACGATGGAAGGGTGCGAATAAATAGTCAGGTTGCCCGTCAACTCACGGTTTTTAATATCAAGAATTTCCTGATTCAGCGTATCGAAAGAGCGGCTTAATGCCCATTGCATGCGCTCGCCTTCCGGTGTCAGCGTAATTCTGCGATGGAAGCGTTGAAATAAAAGAAAACCCAACTCTTTTTCCAACAGATTAATTCTGTGGCTCACTGCGCTGGGTGTAATAGACAGTTCTTCCGCCGCCAGTGAAAAGGATAAGTTGCGGGCGACGCATTCAAAAGTATGCAGGCGTGAAAATTGATAGCTGGTCAGCGGACTTGCGCGTTGAAAGTATTTTTTGTCGGGGAACATGTCATGCCTCCATGCTTATAATTAAACAATTTTAGCATTTAATTTAACGGGGCTGAAACGCGATTTCTCTTATTTACAAATAACGGCTGAGATTAATGACGTTATCTGGCTGACCGAGCGGGTCATTAGGCTGGGGTTCAGGATTCGCTATTAAATATGGGCCAGGTGTCTTGCTGAGTATCGAGGGAAGGGGGCGCTGTCGTAAAGGTGTTTTTTGTGTGGTGATGGTGTCCCGGACTGGAATCGAACCTTTCATTATATATATGTAATAAAAAGAATTTTTTGTTTTATTGAATTTTGTACCCGTTATTGTACCCGGCTGGTGCATTAGGCGTTTTTTTGACCAATGCACTATGAAGCCTTTCAACATTTATAGAGCTGTATCGTTGGCTTGAAGTGAGGCAACCATCGTAGTTGGAGTCTCATCACTAAAATTTGCAATTTCAATTGCATCTCTCTCGAGCTTCAGTTTATCCAGCATGAACCGATTTATAAGGTCGAAATTGTCAAAGATTGTATACCAGTTTTTGACATAGCGTTTCATGCGGTGGTCATCAGCGACTAATCCCATGTCACCTTTTTGGATATGTGCATTCATACGACTTTCTATTTCAAAGCTGTCCTTTGATATTTTTCTGCCAATTAATATAAGTTCAAAATGAAGGTTTTGACTACTAAACCCAGGGTGACGTTGTATAATCGCTGCATAATCATCTAGTTGCCTTAAGTGTTTGACGTTCAAAGAAATACTCGGTCTTTTTATTTCAATGATTATGCATTTGAAAAAAGGCTTTCCATTGGAGTCAAGAGCGGGGAGTTTCCTTGCTAGAAACAGATCGGTTTGTCTTTTGGCCCCTTCTAATTCACTAGCATCTTCAGTATCATGATGGTCCATTTCATCTATATCTTTCACATTATTTCTAAGTTCTTTAGCAATCTTTGTGAAAGTGTCTTCTTCAGCTCCTAAAGTTTCATAACGCTCGCCGAAAAGCCAAGTGTTGTTTTCAATTATTTTTTGGAGGTCAGGGGTTTCTTTTATTTCTTTATAATGGACGTCCATTAAATAGTGGAGTTTGTCTACTACTAAACGCCTTTTTTGTAATTCTTCAATTGCACTAATGATGTTGTCAAGCTTTGTTAGTCTCAATTGGTCTGAAAATTTCGTTAGTCCTTCTTTACTTAAGTCGAGAACACTTTCCAAAACATCAAATAAATCTTCGTTATTATTGGAACCAGATAACTTATCCAATAGCCTCACGAAAATTTTCCTCTGCTTCGCATTCAGGCTGTCCAATAGTCCGGGGTCTGCAATGTATATGTCCCTTACAATTGACTTGATATTATTGAGCTTCCATTCTGCATATTTTTCATCACCGTATTCACTATAGCTAGGAAATACCCCTTCTTGCTCATACCTCTCTATGGTTTCCTCTAATTTCTTTTTAAGAAAGTCGTCATAAATATCTCTTGCTATACTCCAAATGAATTTTATTACTTCTTTCCACGTGGATGATGTAGGATTGCTTTTAGCTGATGAAAATATATCGTCACCTTTATTGCTAAAGGTATCAGCCCAATCAGATGTTACAAATATTGATAAGTAAAAATCTTTCTTTTTGTTAAATTTACTGGGTACCTCATACATTTTCTTTCCCTGAGAGTTTATAAGGTACACATTGGACCTTTCTTTTGCAGGTTTTTCACTCCACCTTAGCGCTTTAACCGCAAATGATGAACCATCAACATCTCTATCAAACGAATGTGAATCATGTTCAGGTGCGGAAATTATCTCACCATTATATGAGAGTGTAAGTTGTTCGTTTAATGCTAAGTGGCAGCAAAACTCATTCTGTAAACGTCTTATTATCTCATTATCAGTTGGTAATTCATTGTGAAAATGATTTAAAACGACACATGTCCCACTACGGTTTGTCATTAGTAATGGATGTTGGTCTTGATTGTTTATATCAATAAATGCTTGGTATGCTTTTATAGAGTTGCTTTCAATTTCTATTTTTGCATTGATGTTTTTATGTTTTGTAAACCAAATTGCTTGGTGGCTTAGTTTGTGGAAAGCTAATCGTCCTCTACCTTGCGAACCGTGTTGTTCGATACTGTCTTTTTTTAATGAGTCATCGAATCGATTGAAGTTAGAGTCAAAATCGTTAATGTCGATTCCATCACCATCATCCAGAACATACAAAGACGACATTCCACCTAATTCTGTTCTTTGTAATTCTATTGTTACATTTTTAGCTCTGGCGTCAAAACCATTCCATGCTAGTTCAATAATCGATTGAAACGGCTCGTGATTTTTAAATCTCTTTTTTATACCAACATCATTAATGTTGGTCTCTCCACTGATTATGCGCATGAGTGAGTCCTTCTTCTCGCAGCTTTTTCGCTAAAATGTAACCATGTTGCACACTGATGATTTATAAGATCAACACTATAGCGTTTTTATCCGTGCGCGCAATGCTATCCGCGCCACGCCTGCCCGCTTCGCAGGTCGCTTTTAATGCACCTGCACGACCTCGCGGAGGCCGCGTCAGCACTGGCGCTTGAGGGAATTAAAATTGTGCAAACTAGCGTGCAAAACCATGCATCTGCATGCGCAGAAAATTATCGGTATTTAATCTGTTTTAGACGAAAGTTTTAACAGTAAATTGCCGGGTTTTTGAGGATATCTTGGGTACGTGTGACGTTTTCCCATACCTTATGCTCTGGCGTATTGGTGAATGGTAAGGTAATGCAAACCTTGATGAGCGGCATCACACCAGATCAACGGGCTGAAACCATTGGGTGGCTTAAAGCGGTTCAGGAGAAAGTAATACAAGAGGCAAAGGCCAGGGGGCCCGATCCCACAAAGCGATCGTTACGCGGAGTGGGCACACCAATTACGTGGCGGGTCAATAATGCCATTACAGGCCAAGGTGTCGGAGGCATGAAGAGCGCTTGGTTTACTACCTTTTTCAGTTGGACTATTTTCTGCAATACCCACAAAGCCGCGCCCTGCGTGGCTTTTGTGTTTTCTTTCTGTGTGCCGCTGGTTTTGTAAGCATCCCTGCAAAACGAACCATTCACTTTTAGAGATCTTCCGACATACTGATTATGTCCCCTGAGGAGATCGCCATGCGTAAAGCCCGATTCACCGAACACCAGATCATTACCGTTCTGAAGTCCGTCGAAACCGGACGTACCGTCAAGGATGTCTGCCGTGAAGCCGGTATATCTGAAGCCTCGTACTACAACTGGAAAGCAAAGTATGGCGGTATGGAAGCCTCTGATATCAAAAAGATGAAAGACCTAGAGGATGAAAACCGACGCCTCAAACAGATGTTTGCTGATCTCAGCCTTGAGTGCCGGGCACTTAAAGACGTCATCGAAAAAAAGCTTTAAAACCAGCGATAAAGCGTGAACTCGTCAGCTATCTGACGGCGCAATTTGCCATGAGTTTACGCCAGGCCTGCAGAACGTTATCGCTGAGCAGGACGGTATATTTTTATCAGCCCGATGCCCGGCGTGATGAACCGGTGATCCATGCGCTGACTGAACTGGCAGAACGCTATCCGCGCTACGGTTTTAAGAAGCTGTTCCAGCTGCTGCGCAGGCTGGGCAATACCTGGAACCATAAACGCGTTCACCGGATTTACTGCCTGCTGAAACTGAATTTTCGTCGTAAGGGAAAACAGCGGCTGCCAGTGCGTAATCCAGCACCACTGGCGACGCCGCAAGCGTTAAACCAGAGCTGGTCCATCGATTTTATGCACGATGCGCTGGTCTGCGGCAGACGCTTCCGGACCTTCAATGTGGTGGATGATTTTAACCGTGAAGCTCTGGCGATAGAAATCGACCTTAATATCCCGGCGCAACGCGTCGTCCGGGTGCTGGACAGGATCGTGGTAAATCGCGGCTACCCGCTGAAGATGCGGATGGATAACGGGCCGGAACTGATATCACTGGCTTTAGCCCAGTGGGCTGAAGACCACGGCGTGATGCTGGAATTTATCAAGCCGGGTAAGCCAACACAAAATGCTTTTATCGAACGGTTCAACCGGACATACCGGACAGAAATCCTGGATTTTTACCTGTTCAGAACACTGAATGAAGCACGGGAAATTACAGAGCGCTGGCTGACGGAATACAACAGTGAGCGACCCCATGAATCCCTGGATAACCTGACGCCGGAAGAGTACCGGCTGATGGCTGAAAAACCGGAACTCTCAAAAAGTGCGTGGAACTAATGCTGGGATACTTACAGTTTTATTTTTTCCCTGCACCTCCGCGTAAAATAAAATAATTCAGCTTAATCAATACTTTACTTTTTCTTGAGGTAGTGTATCTGGAGGCTACAACTGAAAAACACTGAAATTCTTTTCAAACTTTTCAGTTGGGGATTTTTCTCAGAAGCCCAGACGTGGCACGTGCTGGCGTTTGGGTTTGTGGAAAAATAAAACTGAAAAATTTTTACGATCCAAAGTGTGCAGGCGGGTGCGGTTGCGGTGTAGTGCCGTTTCCGTCCTAGATCAAATTTTGCCATGTATTAACTGGAAATTAATTGACAATTATTCTTTGAGTTGATTTATTGAAAGTAAGTTGAGCTTCATAATAGTACAGATGTTTATTATTGGATTTTTAATTACTTACAAAGTATATAATATAAGGAAAATAGTATGTCTTTAAGGCTATTACAGCAAGCTATACAAGAAAGAAAACCAATTTCATTTGAGTATAATAAGGAAGGTAAGGTTCAAGGTGAAAGAATTGGTAATACACATGCTGTGTTTATAATGAGAAGGAAAGATAGCAGTGAGTCGACAAAGGTTCATATCGTACAAACTGCTGGTGTGACAGATTCGGGAAAAGATTTCCCTGACTTTAGAATGTTTGATATTACGGAAATAACCAATGTTCGTATTATTGACTCAGAACCCAATTTTGTTATAGACGCACGTTATAATCCATTGTGGGACGGTTATGCCCATGTCATAGCGAAGGTGTAATATGAGTATTGACCATTCCTTTTTGATTGGTACTGATGGTGTAAATGATTTAAAGTTAAATATATCCGGGCTGGATTCTGACTCTCGAGATGTATCTAATTTGAGTTTTAATTTTTTTGCACATTGTTCGAATACAGGCACGCCTAGATTTACTTGTCAATTAGAGATTGGTCACTTAAGATCATTATATAGATACCTTTCGCAATATAGTGTTATCCGTGAAGACACCTCCAACTCTACGGGACGTTTTGTTGAGGTTGACAGTAATCATCAAGAGATTATGCAGTTATTAGAACATGCGGATAACACTTCACTTGTTTTAGCTCTTCAGCACGTGATTAGTAATCGGCTTACTAATGACGATATAAATACTATTTTAGGAAGAAAAGATGCTCTAAATGAATACCAAGGAATGTATGGCGATCCTGATAACTTCAATGAGCCTCATTGGCAAAGGTTTTTTGAAAGGAATGAATGGATATTTGGCTATGGTCTAAGGTACAAATATTTAAGTATTCTACAACGTGAGGCGCATTTATCGCATACGGATTTAAATGGTTCCAATGATGTCATCGCTGATTTTTTAATGTCAGATGCAAGATTTACTAAAATAGTAGAATTAAAAACACCTCAGACTAATTTATTCGTAAATAGACAAAATAGAGCGGACTCTTGGAGGCTATCGAGTGAACTGACAGATGCGGTTAGTCAGATTCTTGCTCAAAAAGCTAATTGGGAAATTGAAAGTCAAAGGGATAATTATACAGCTGCTGGTGAGCTAATTTCAGAGAGAACACACGATGCTGAATGTATACTTATTATCGGAAATTTAGGCTCTATTGAGGGCAATGAAAAAGAAAAGGCTATTAAAAGAAAAACTTTCGAGCTTTATAGAAGAAACTTAAAGAACATCGATATTATTTGCTATGATGAGCTTCTCGAACGAGCAAGGTTTATTGTACGAAGTGCAGAGTTACTTGAAGATGCCATTGGTGATGCTTTAGCTCTTGAGTAATACTCTGCTTCTATTGATGCTTATATGTAAAGTATAAAATTTATTCAGTTTTATAAGTAGGAGAAATATTGTGAAATTAGATGGGTTAGAAGTATTTCAAGAGTTAGTTATAAAAGTGAGTATTGACCTATCGTCAGCCCGTGAAAAAATACTCAGTAAGGTTAGTGCACCTTGGAGTAATATGATAGAAGAGGAGCGGGAAATAAGAGGTGCAGCTATTGATGATGAGGATGTTATCGTTTTTTCAAGAGAGCCTTTCGATAACGTAGATGAGTCAAGCCTAATACTTTGGCAAGATGGAAATAGTTATCGTGTCGCGAATATAGTTCCAAAAAATGTAGGTGATTTAGGTATTAAAAAATATAATTTAATACTTCGTGATTTTTACGAAAAAGTTATTTATCCGTTAGTTAAAGAAGAAGGGTTCAATGTGACTATTTCATCAAAAACACAATCACTTGATGATTGGTTGGATGAGTCAACTGCGAATTCTTTGAGTTTATTTTTAAGAATGGCAAACAAATACACAGGCGCTTCACACCCACTAGATGAACAGCGCTGGTATGAGTTTCTAATTAATGCTCATAAATCCTCTGCCTCATTAGATGCAGAGCAGTTATCTCGCTGGTTGATTGAGGTTGATAGTTGGCCTGATGAAATTGCTAGAGAGTTAGCTATTAATTATGAGTTCGCTCGAGGTTTACTGAAAACTTACGACGAAAAATAACTATGATGACTAAAAGAATTGATTTTATAAATCTAGCTGAAATGGGGAAGCCTATTTTTCTCTTAGATACTTGCTCTTTTCTTGACATTATTAGGGATATAACTAGAGAAACAGTGACAAAGAGTAATGTTGAGGCAAGCTTTCACTTGCTAAGAATAGCAGAGGAGGATAACGGCCTTATTTTATTAATGGCTGAACAAGTGATGCATGAACTAAATGATAATGAATCCTATGTGGAAGATGAGGCAAAAAGATCTCTTGTGAAATTTAAGAGTCAGGCGATTCGTGTAAATGATGTGGCCTCTTTTTTGGTTCTCAAAATAATTTAGATGTGGGGCATCTAGATGCACATGTAGCTAGAGCAAAGAGTATATTAAAAAGGTGGAAAGATGTGTCTTATTTTATTCCTCAAGCTAAGGGTATTACAGAACGTGCCTACCTCAGGGTCACTAGTGCTAGAACGCCGTCAAGAAAAGGGAAGGAGTCAATGAAAGACTGTGTTGTGACAGAAACTTATCTAGATGTTGCCGATAACTTGCGAAGTTTAGGGTTAACATCTCCAATAGTATTTATCTCATCAAATACAAAAGATTACTATTCATCTAATATACCTAGATTATTAGATGATATTAGTGACGATTTCAAAAAAATCAATATTAATTATGCCCCAAACTTTGGGGGGGCTAAATATCTTTTAGGGGTTTAGTATATTATTTGCGTAGAATTGCAACATTTTTTTCGGCCTTCTAAATATTGCGCATGGCTATAAGTTCCTCGAATTTAGTTCTTATCAACATGCGCAAACTGCATTTCAATCCAGACGCTTTCAAAGCCATACTCATGCAAAATAGTGCTCACTGTATGTCGGAAACCATACCCAGTAGCTCGGCCATGATAACCGAGCATCTTGATCACTTTGTTTATGCTAGCTTCACTCATTGGCTTACGGGCATCGTTTCGTCCAGGGAACAGCAGTGAATGGCGCCCTGTGAGTACTTTTAGTTTTTCAAGGATCTCTAAAGCTTGAGTTGGAAGCGGCATCAGGTAGGGCGGCGCTTTTTCATCCGTTCTTTTACATTTCCCACAATGTATTCTCAAAATCGAACATTGAGTGCGCGTATAAACTCAGGCAATTTGCTTTCAGTTAGGAAAGAATAACAACGAGAAGTAGCAGGCTATCTCATTTATTGTATGAGGCTTCTCCCAGGATTTTGCGCGGCAAGCTATACGTCTGTAAGTAGCACAATGTGTATGACCAGAACTTTGAACTATGCGCATTAGAAGTTTGGATTTCACCAAACAACATTGGACGCTGCTAGATAATGTGATGGTTTAAAAGGTTTTTATAGAAATATTTGATGTGGTTAGAAGGGTTAATGGTGTCCCCGACTGGAATCGAACCAGTAACTAGCCCTTAGGAGGGGCTTGTTATATCCGTTTAACTACGGGGACCCTGCGGGCCGGCAACCTGAGCTGCCGGGGCAGTATACCTTTTTTTACCCGCAGAATAAGCGCTTAGCGGTGCGTTTGCTCATTCCCTCGCCAATATGCGGTGAATTTTGTACGTAGCCCCGGCTGCGATCACGGTTTTTTCGCCTTGGCGGCCCCTTTTTCCGCCTCCAGCTTCGCCGCCTTGTTTTTAACGCTCATATCGTTACGGATCTGCGCGTGGCTGATGAGCGCGAAGATAAATGTGCCGCCGATAATGTTGCCCGCCAGCGTCGGAATGGCGAATGGATAGAAAAATTCCTGCCAGGGGAGAGCGCCGCTAAACACCAGATACAGGATCTCGACCGAGCCGACCACGATATGGGTCAGGTCGCAGATCGCCACCAGATAGGTCATCAGCACAATGATCCAAATCTTGGCCGCCCCGGCGGAAGGGAACATCCACACCATGGTGGCGATGATCCAGCCCGCCAGAATGCCGTTGGCGAACATTTCTGACGGCGAGTTTTTCATCACCTCTTCCGACAGGCTGACGAAGGCGCTGCGGGTATTGTCGTCGAAAATCGGCATATGGATAAACGCCAGCGACGCCAGTCCGGTGCCAATCAGGTTACCGAGCAGCACCACGCCCCACAGGCGGAACAGGATCAGGAAGTTTCTCGGCGTCGGTTTGTGCATGATCGGCAACACGGCGGTGACGGTGTTTTCGGTAAACAGCTGTTGGCGGGCCATAATCACAATGATAAAGCCGAAGGTGTAGCCAATATTCTCGATAAAGAAACGGCTGGGATCGTCCGGCAAGCGGGCGTGAAAAATGCCTTTCGCCACCAGTGACGCGCCCATCGACAGCCCGGCGGCCACGGCGGACCACAGCAACGCTACCCAGTCGCGTTCCAGCTCTTTTTCACCTTCCATACGGATAAGCTCATGCACCGCCGCCGCGCGGGAGGGCAGGTTCTCTTCTTTTACCTCGATTTCTGATTTGCCCTGTTCGTGCTCTTTGCTTTCTACTTTTAGAGGATCATCGGCATTCGCTGTTGTGCGGGGTTGTTCGTCGCTCATGATTAACTTTCTCCGTCAGAGGTCGCCAGGGCTATCTATCAAGCGTAGTTGGCACACGGGCGGCGCGACAGAAATGCGGAAAATGGCGGAAAAAAGTAACAAGAGTTTAACGCCGTCGGTTTTTCCTACGCATTATTGATCTGGGCCGTCATATTACCCCTATTGGAGTAGCCGAGCGGCCGGTGGCGGGCTGCGTGCCGCAGGCGCCTTATGCTATGATTCGCTATCCCAAAGAAAAATATGAGTTCTCCCGATGCTGGAAGCTAAAAGTCTGAGCTGCGTCCGTGATGAACGCACCCTGTTTAGCGAGTTAAGCTTTACGGTGAAGCCGGGCGAGATTATTCAGGTGGAAGGGCCGAACGGCGCGGGCAAGACCAGCCTGTTGCGCATTCTGGCCGGGTTGGCGCAGCCGGAAAGCGGCGAAGTGTGCTGGCGTGGGCAAAATACGCTGCGCCACCGTGAGAATTATCATCAGGATCTGCTGTTCCTCGGCCATCAGCCGGGGATTAAAACCATGCTGACGCCCTTCGAGAACCTGCAATTTTACCAGGCGGTACGCGCTGCGCCCGATCGTCAGGCCATCTGGCGGGCACTGGAGCAGGTGGGGTTGGTCGGTTACGAGGATTTGCCGGTGGTGCAGCTTTCCGCCGGCCAGCAGCGCCGGGTCGCGCTGGCGCGTTTATGGTTAAGTGAGTGCCCACTGTGGATCCTGGATGAACCGTTGACGGCAATAGATAAACAAGGCGTGGCTGAATTGATTAGCCTTTTTGAGCAACATGCGCAGCAAGGCGGCATGGTATTGTTGACCACGCACCAGGATCTGGCCGGCACGACGCAGGCGGTAGGTAAAATCAGCCTGGCGGAGACTCTCTGATGTTTTTGACGGTATTGCGCCGCGAGCTGAAAATTGCCTTTCGCAAAGGGTCGGAAATCGTTAACCCGCTGTGGTTCTTCCTGATCGTTATCACGCTGTTTCCGTTGGGCATTGGGCCTGAACCGCAGTTGCTGGCGCGCATTGCGCCGGGGATTATCTGGGTGGCGGCGTTGCTGGCTTCGCTGTTGTCGCTGGAGCGTTTGTTTCGCGACGATTTTCTCGATGGCTCGCTGGAGCAACTGCTTCTGTTGCCGACGCCGCTGCCGATGACTGTGTTAGGCAAAGTGTGTGCTCACTGGGTCGTGACTGGGTTGCCGCTGTTAATCCTGTCGCCGTTGGTGGCGCTGCTGCTATCGCTGGATATGCAGACCTGGCTGGCGGTGGCGTTTACGCTGCTGCTGGGCACCCCGACGCTGAGCCTGGTCGGTGCCATCGGTGTGGCGCTGACCGTCGGGTTACGCAAAGGAGGCGTGCTGCTCAGCCTGCTGGTGCTGCCGCTGTATATTCCGGTGCTGATATTTTCCACCGCCGCTATCGACGCCGCTTCCATGGGCATGCCGATAGCGGGGTATCTGGCGATTCTGGGCGCCATGCTGGCGGGCAGCATAACGCTGGCCCCCTTTGCCACCGCCGCCGCTCTGCGAGTGAGCGTGCACTAGCATCACTGATTAACATGCGGGTTAACGCCGTTAAGAGCGTGTTCCACCGCGAAAGCTATTTTCGTCGCCCCACGATAGGGGGGCCACCTTAAAACATTTACCGTGAGCAATGACGACAATGTGGAAATGGTTACATCAATTCGCCCAGCCTGAACGGCTGTATCGTGTCTGCGGCCGTTTTGTCCCGTGGTTGGGGCTGGCCGGTGCCCTCTGCCTGGCGATCGGCTGGGTATGGGGCTTTGGTTTTGCGCCGAAGGATTATCAACAGGGCGACAGCTTCCGCATCATGTATATCCACGTGCCGGCCGCCATGTGGTCAATGGGCATCTACGCTTCGATGGCGGTGGCGGCGTTTATCGGCCTGGTGTGGCAGATGAAAATGTCCGATTCCGTGGTGGCGGCGATGGCGCCGGTCGGCGCGGTATTTACCTTTATCGCGCTGGTCACGGGGGCCGCCTGGGGCAAACCTATGTGGGGCACCTGGTGGGTGTGGGACGCGCGTCTGACCTCTGAACTGGTGCTGCTGTTCCTTTATATGGGCATTATTGCGCTGTATAACGCCTTTGAAGACCGTCGCCTGGCCGGCCGCGCCGCCGGTATTCTGGTGCTGGTAGGGGTGGTGAACATCCCGATTATTCATTTCTCTGTCGAATGGTGGAACACGCTGCATCAGGGTTCCACCAATATGCAACAGAGCATCGCGCCAAGCATGCGCACCCCGCTGCGTTGGGCGATCCTCGGCTATCTGCTGTTCTTCATTACGCTGACCCTGATGCGGTTGCGCAATCTGATCCTGGCCCAGGAGCGTCAGCGCCCGTGGGTTGCCGGGCTGGTCAACAAGGAGCGCCAACCATGAATGCCGCATTTACCTCCTGGTCGGCGTTTTTCGCCATGGGCGGCTACGCCTTTTACGTTTGGCTGGCGGTGGCCGTCACGCTGTTGTCGTTGCTGGGCCTGGTGGCTCACACCTGCTGGCAGCGCAGGCAACTGCTGGATGAAGTCAGCCGTCGTCAGGCGCGCGAACGACGCATTCGTCAGTCGCAGCAGTCGAAACAAAAATCCGCTGATCCGCGGGAGAAATCATTGTGAATCCACGTCGTAAAAGCCGCCTGTATCTGGCGATTGTCGTGCTGATCGGCGTGGCGCTGACTGCTACCCTGACGCTGTACGCGCTGCGCTCCAACATCGATCTGTTTTATACCCCGAGTGAAATTCTGCAGGGCAAGGGGGAGGATCACGAAAAACCGGAGGTGGGCCAACGCCTGCGCATTGGCGGCATGGTGATGCCCGGCTCGGTGAAGCGCGATCAGAAAACGCTGCAGGTCAACTTCAAGATTTATGATGCGCGCGGCGTGATTGATGTCACCTATACCGGCATTCTGCCGGATCTGTTCCGTGAAGGGCAGGGCGTGGTGGCGCAAGGCGTGCTGGGCGAAGGCAACGTGGTCAACGCGCGTGAAGTGCTGGCGAAACACGATGAAAAATACACCCCGCCGGAAGTGGCAGACGCAATGAAAGAAAACCATAAGGGGCCGGCTTCGGCCTACACCGCCCCGCAAAATGAGGGCGGCAAGTCATGATGCCGGAAACGGGAAGTTTTCTGCTGTGCCTGGCATTGGCGATTTCGCTGCTGCTGAGCATTTATCCACAGTGGGGCGCGGCGCGTCAGGATAATCGCATGATGGCGGTGGCGCGCCCGCTGACCTACGGCATGTTCGCCGCCATTGCACTGGCGTTCATCTGCCTGGTGCACGCCTTTGTCGTGAATGATTTTACCGTGGCCTATGTGGCCGCCAACTCCAACAGCCAACTGCCGGTGTATTACCGCATCGCCGCCACCTGGGGCGCGCATGAGGGATCGCTGCTGCTGTGGGTACTGTTGCTCAGTTGCTGGTCATTGGCGGTGGCGCTGTGCAGCCGTTCAATGCCGCAGGATGCGGTGGCGCGCGTGCTGTCGGTGATGGGCATGATCACCGCAGGCTTCCTGCTGTTTATCATCATGACCTCCAACCCGTTCACACGCACGCTGCCGAACTTCCCGATCGACGGCAGTGACCTCAATCCGCTGCTGCAGGATATCGGCCTGATCTTCCATCCGCCACTGTTGTACATGGGGTATGTCGGCTTCTCGGTGGCGTTTGCCTTCGCCATCGCCTCACTGATGGCCGGCCGGCTGGATACCGCCTGGGCGCGCTGGTCGCGGCCCTGGACCACGGCGGCCTGGGTGTTCCTCACTATGGGGATCGTGCTGGGTTCCGCCTGGGCCTATTACGAACTGGGTTGGGGCGGCTGGTGGTTCTGGGATCCGGTGGAAAACGCGTCCTTTATGCCTTGGCTGGCCGGTACGGCGCTGATGCACTCGCTGGCGGTGACCGAAAAACGCGGCACCTTCAAGGCCTGGACGGTGCTGCTGGCCATTACCGCCTTCTCGCTGTGCCTGCTGGGCACCTTCCTGGTGCGTTCCGGTGTGCTGGTTTCGGTACACTCTTTTGCTTCCGACCCGGCGCGCGGCATGTTTATCCTCGCCTATCTGGTGATCGTGATCGGCGGTTCCCTGCTGCTTTACGCGGTCAAGGGCGGGCAGGTACGCAGCCGGGTGCAGCATGAAACCTTCTCGCGCGAAACCTTCCTGCTGGGCAACAACGTGCTGTTGATTGCCGCCATGCTGGTTGTGCTGCTGGGCACGTTGCTGCCGCTGGTGCACAAACAGCTGGGCCTGGGCAGCATTTCTATCGGCGAACCCTTCTTCAATACCATGTTCACCTGGCTGATGGCGCCGATGGCGCTGCTGATGGGCATCGGCCCGCTGGTGCGCTGGCGTCGCGATGAACCGACCAAGCTGTGGCGCCGCTTGAGCGTGGCGCTGGCGATCACGCTGGTGCTGTCGATCCTGCTGCCGTGGCTGTTACAAGACAGCATTGCCGGCATGACGGTGGTCGGGCTGATCATGGCGGTGTGGGTGATTATTCTGACGCTGATGGAGTTGCATGAGCGCGCTACCCATCGCCACGGTTTCTGGCGCGGCCTGAGCCACCTTTCCCGCAGCCACTGGGGCATGGTGTTGGGCCACCTCGGGGTCGCGGTGACGGTGATCGGCATTGCGTTCAGCCAAAACTACAGCGTGGAACGCGATGTGCGCATGAAGGCCGGCGACAGCGTGGACATTCACAGCTACCACTTTGTGTTCCGCGACGTGCACGATATTCGCGGCCCTAACTACAGCGGCGGCGTCGGTATTATCGACGTCACGCGCAACGGCAAGCCGGAAGCCACGCTGCACGCGGAGAAACGTTACTACAGCGTGGCACGCAGCATGATGACCGAAGCGGCTATCGACGGCGGTTTCAGCCGCGATCTGTATGCGGCGCTGGGGGAGGAACTGGACGACGGCTCCTGGGCGGTGCGGCTGTATTACAAACCCTTCGTGCGCTGGATCTGGTTCGGCGGGGTATTTATGGCGATTGGCGGCATCTTGTGCATTCTCGATCCGCGCTATCGGATGAACAAAAAACTCAAGCGTGAAGGCAAGCTGGAGGAGCAGGCATGAACCGTAAGTTACTGTTTATCCCGTTAATCCTGTTCCTGTTGCTGGTGGCGGCCTTTATGGTGCAATTGACGCGCAATGCCGGCGGCGAGGATCCGACTATGCTGGAGTCTGCGCTGATCGGCAAACCGGTGCCGACTTTTAAGCTGGAGTCGCTCGACCAACCCGGAAAAACGTTCGATCAGGCGGTGCTGCGTACCGGCAAGCCGATGTTGTTGAACGTTTGGGCGACCTGGTGCCCAACCTGCCGTGCCGAGCATCAATACCTCAATACCCTGGCTGCGCGCGGCATTCGCGTGGTGGGGCTGAACTATAAGGACGACCGCAGCAAAGCGGTCACCTGGCTGAATTCATTGGGCAATCCCTATGCGCTCAGCCTGTATGACGGCGATGGCATGCTGGGATTGGATCTTGGCGTGTATGGCGCGCCGGAGACGTTCCTGATCGACGGGCAGGGCATTATTCGTTACCGCCATGCCGGGGATATGAACGAGCGTGTCTGGCAGCAGGAAGTGTTGCCGCTGTACAAAAAGTACGGGGGTGAAGCATGAGGCTGATTGCCCTGATGTTTGCCGCATTGCTGAGCTGGAGCGCGGCGGCGGCTATCGATACCTATAAATTCAACTCGGTTGAGCAGGAACAGCAATACCGTGAGCTGACCGAACAGCTGCGCTGCCCGAAATGCCAGAACAACAGTATCGCCGATTCCAACGCCATCATCGCCGCAGACATGCGCACCAAGGTGTACGAGCTGATGATGCAGGGGCAGAACAAACAGCAGATCATTGATTATATGGTGGCGCGCTACGGCAATTTCGTCACCTATGAACCGCCGGTGACCCCGGCGACGCTGATCCTGTGGGTTGGCCCGTTGCTGTTTGTGCTGATCGGCGGTGCGGTGGTGATACTGCGCACTCGCCGCCGCCGTGCCGGCGCTGCTAACGATGAATTCTCCGAACAGGAGCAACAGCGCTTGGCGGCGCTGCTGAAAGAGACTGACAGGAAGAAACCCTAATGGCTTTTTGGCTGATTATTATTGTGCTGTTGGCCGGCGCTGCGGCGCTGCTGGTGGTGCCTGCGATGCGCCAGGGCAAGCAGGGCGCGGCTACCAGCCGCGACGCATTGAATAAGGCGCTTTATCAGGATCGCCTGCACGAGCTGGAGCAGGATGAAGCGCAGGGCGTGGTTGCCGAGCGCCCGGTGCTGGTAAAAGAACTGCAACAGAACCTGCTGAACGACATTCCCGGCCAACAAGATGTGCAGACGAAACCGATCACCCGTTGGGCGCTGGTGCCTGGCGTGTTGCTGCTGGTGGTGGTCACCCTGGGGTTCTATCTGAAAACCGGTGGGTTGGCGCAGGTGATGGACTGGCAGCAGGTGCAAGCCCAAATGCCGGAGTTGCGTGCGCGCGTCGCCAATGAGCGTGCTCAGCCGCTGAGCATGGAAGAGATTGCTCGCCTTGGGCTGGGGCTGCGCACCGCACTCCAACAAGACGATCGCAACATCAACGACTGGATGATGCTGGGCCGCGTCGGCATGGCGCTGAATAACGCCACAACGGCGACGCAGGCATTTGCTCATGCTTATCAATTGGATCCGAATAATCTGGAAGTGCGCCTCGGCTATGCGGAAGTGTTGACGCGATCCAACGATCCGGAGGATAACAAGCAAGCCACGCAGATGCTGCGCAAGATGATCGCCGACGATCATACCAATCTGCGCGTCTTGAGCTTGCTGGCGTTCAATGCCTTCGAACAGGGTGATTTCAAACAGGCGATCGGCGCCTGGCAGGTGATGTTGAAACTGCTGCCGGACAACGATCAGCGCACCGAGGTGTTAAAGCGCAGTATTGCACAAGCAAAATCACAGGCGGGCGAAGAAACTGTTAAACTGAATGTAAACGTGACGTTATCGCCCGAGGCGACTAACGCTTTACCACAGCAGGGGACGCTGGTCATTTCGGTGACCGATGGTGCCAACCCGGTGCCTGTTGCGGTAAAACAACTGCCCTTAAGCCGTTTCCCACTGTCATTCTCTTTGGATGACAGCAACGCCATGATGCCTGAACGCCTGCTTTCGGCGCTGCATCAGGTGAAGGTGCGGGTACGGATTTCTCACGACGGTCTGGCCACGCCGCAGGCGGGCGACTGGTTTGGTGAGAGTGAGCTGCAGAATTTCAGCGGTAAAGAGCAGGTTAGCGTTCAGATTAACAAGCAGGTTCCCTGAATAAAAAGACCGAACGTATTTTCATGGAGAAAAATATGAACTTTCGCCTGACTGGGCTGGCTTTCGCAACTGTGCTATTGGTGGGCTGTGCCAGCGCGCCGCAAGATGAACCACAAGGGCGATCCGATCCTCTGGAAGGATTTAACCGGACGATGTTCGACTTTAACTATAACGTCCTGGATCCGTACGTATTGCGCCCGGTGGCCGTGGCCTGGCGCGACTATGTGCCCATGCCGGCGCGTAACGGTTTAAGCAACTTCACGTCGAACCTGGAAGAGCCGGCCAGCATGGTCAACGCCTTCCTGAAGGGCGACCCGTATCGCGGGATGATTCACTTCAACCGTTTCTTCCTTAACACCCTGCTGGGGATGGGTGGTCTGATCGACGTGGCGGGGATGGCGAACCCGAAACTGGCGCGCGAAGAACCGAACCGTTTCGGCAGCACGCTGGGGCATTACAATGTCGGCTACGGCCCTTATGTGATGTTACCTGCCTATGGCAGCTTCACCCTGCGTGAAGATGGCGGCGATTGGGCGGATACGGTCTATCCGGTGCTGAGCTACCTGACCTTCTGGATGTCGGCGGGTAAATGGGTGGTTGAGGGGATTGAAACCCGCGCCCAACTGCTGGATTCCGACGGGCTGCTGCATAACTCTTCCGATCCTTACGTAATGGTGCGTGAAGCCTACTTCCAGCGTCATGACTTCCTCGCGAGCGGCGGTTCACTGAAGGCGGAAGAAAACCCGAACGCCAAGGCGATCCAGGGCGATCTGGACGAAATCGATTCAGCGAAATAATTCCTCGCCAAGAGAGTATGAAAACCCGCCGCCAGGCGGGTTTTTTGTTATAAAACGGCAACAAAAAAGCGCCCCGCAGGGCGCTTAAGCGTTTTGAACGACCGCTTAGAAGCGGTAGTTGAAGTTGGCGCCGTACAACCAGGCCTTGCCCACCGAATTGAAGGTGTATGGACCTTCTTTGATGGTGACTTTTTGGCCGTGCATGTAGGAAACACCGACGTCGACCGACGCGTCTTTGTTGAACGCGTAGCTGGTACCGGCGCTGATCCACATACGGTCCTGATCCGGGATCGAGATAGAGCGATTCTGGGCAGGCACCGGGCTGTCATCGAACGCGACACCGGTACGGAAGGTCCAGTTGTCGTCGTAGAAGTAGGTGGTACCCAGCGCGATGCGGTAGGCGTCTCTGAAGCCTTCATGCTTCTCGAACAGCGTCTGCCCGTTGTTGCCGGTGGCTTTCAGCTCCTGGAACTGGCTCCAGCTGGTATAAGCCAGGCTGTAGTGGACAGCCCACTGCGGTGCCACTTTGTTGTAGCCCGAGATTTCCCACATTTCCGGCAGGTTCAGGGTCAGCGAGCCTGGAATGGTGTTGCCATCAGTACCCCATGGCAGACCGGTTCTGCCCTGCAATGGGTTCAGACGAGATGGGATGCTACTTTTGTAGTCGCCGTCGAAGTCAACTTTCACTTCTGAGCGGTAAGTTAAGCCATAGCGGTTGTTTTCGTCCACTTCATACAGGATGCCGGCGTTCCAGCCGTAGCCCCATTCGTCACCCTTCAGGTGGGAGATTTGAGTATCAGCGGGCATGCCGAGGGCTGCACCGCTTTCGCCTGCATAACGCTCAAGTTTGGCTTTAGCGTAAACCGCGTCAAAGCCCAGACCGAAGCTGAAGTGCTGGTTCAGGCGATAGGCGCCGCTCAGATTGAGGTTCACCGTGGTCAGGTCGGTTTTGCCGCCGTAAGCGCCCGCGGTGTAACCGTCGTTGAATTCGGTGGCCAGACCAAAGTTGCTGGTGACCGAGCCGCCCACGGCGAATTGATCGTTAATCGGGTGAACATAGTGCAGGTTCGGCACCCAGGCGGTTGGCGCGATGTTTTTGGAATCCAGGCTGGCGCCTGAAGGGGACTTGCCGGTGATGTCCACATCCGGATCGATAAATACCGCACCGATCGAGAATTCTGGTCGGGTGTACATCATCAAAAGGGCCGGGTTGCGGCTGGCGGATGCTGCAGTATCCGCGATGGCGCCTTCACCAGAATACGAACGTCCTAAACCCGCTGATGAGAACTCATTCAGCTGGAATCCTGCGGCAGACACGTTTGAAGAAATAATTGCCACTGCAGCTGCGAGAGCTGATTTAGTAAATAGGTTTTTCTGGCTCATGACCAAAACCTCATTATGTGTTTATTATTTAAACTATGTTACACAAGGTAACAAGGAGCGCGGGATTGTAGGGTCCGTTATCATTCAGACAAATCAGACCAGTGGCTGAATTATAGGTCCGACCTGTTAGGATGTTGCAACTTTGTTTTTGAGATATTTCAATATTGGTATCAAAAAAGAGATCTGCTTAACAAAAAACCAGCAATGCATAACAAATCTCTTACCATTCCTTAGCAGACGACGATTTTTATTTGTGATTTCCATCACTTAAAACACCTATAAAAAGTAAGTGCTAGCGATGGGTTTCGCTGCGGGGTAAAATAAACGCAGAATCTTGCGTCTTTGCGCCAGAAAGTTAATGGCAGTTTGGACTCGCGTAATGGCGGTCCCTGAGGAGAATTAATCATGTCCGATGCAATTAATAAATGCAGCGCCCAAGAAACTGCAGCTTGTTGCTGTGTCGATGTCGGTACCGTGATGGACAACACCGATTGCACTGCATCCTACAGCCAGGTGTTTGCCAATCAACCAGATGCCGAGAAAACGCTGGCTGCGCTGACGGAAAAAGCCCGTGGCGTGGAGTCTGACCCTTGTGACATCAGCAGTAGCATTAAACCGGTTGACGGTGGTGTGCAACTCACTGCGGACTTCACCTTTGCCTGCCAGGCGGAAACACTGATTTTCCAGCTCGGCCTGCGTTAATTCCCGCCCAAAACGGTGCGGGGTAAACCCAGCGCCGCTGCCTCGCCGCTTTCCCCCCAATAGAAAGTTGCTCCTGCTCTCAGTTTTCACTTCTGGCGGTTTGCCAAATGTAAACATTTGGTTAACAATGACCTCATCAGGTCAGACCTCTTTTTGCCCGTTGCGCTGACGTTATTTTTTTCAGGAGCGTTTATGAGTAAGGCACTGCCGTTGGTGACCCGTCACGGTGACCGTATCGCGATTGTAAATGGACTGCGTACCCCCTTTGCCAAACAGGCAAGCGCCTATCACGGCATTCCGGCGGTGGATCTGGGGAAAATGGCGGTGAGCGAACTCTTGGCCCGCAGCGGCATTGATCCGGCGCTTATCGAACAACTGGTATTCGGCCAGGTAGTGCAAATGCCCGAAGCGCCGAATATCGCGCGTGAAATTGTCCTCGGCACCGGCATGAACGTACACACCGATGCGTACAGCGTGTCGCGCGCCTGCGCCACCAGCTTCCAGGCGATTGCCAACGTAGCGGAAAGCATCATGGCGGGCAGCATCAGTATCGGTATTGCCGGTGGCGCCGATTCCTCCTCGGTGTTGCCGATCGGCGTCAGCAAAGCGCTGGCGCGTACGTTGGTGGACGTCAACAAGGCGCGCACTTTGTCGCAACGCCTCAAACTGTTTAGCCGGTTGAGGTTCCGCGATCTGCTGCCGGTGCCGCCGGCGGTGGCGGAATACTCGACCGGCCTGCGCATGGGCGATACCGCCGAACAGATGGCGAAAAGCCACGGTATCACCCGCGAAGAGCAGGATGCACTGGCGCACCGCTCTCACCAACTGGCGGCCAAGGCCTGGGAACAGGGGCTGCTGCGCGATGAGGTCATGACCGCTTATGTGCCGCCGTACCGCGCGCAAATCAGCGAAGACAACAATGTTCGCAAAGACTCCAGCCTGGCGTCATACGCTAAACTGAAACCGGCATTTGACCGCAAACATGGTAGCGTCACTGCGGCCAACAGTACGCCGCTGACCGACGGCGCAGCGGCGGTGCTGATGATGAGCGAATCGCGAGCGAAAGAGCTGGGGCTGCAACCGCTGGGCTACCTGCGCAGTTTTGCTTTTTCCGCCATCGACGTGTGGGAAGACATGTTGCTGGGGCCATCCTACGCCACGCCGTTGGCGCTGGATCGCGCCGGTATTGGCCTGGCCGACCTGACGCTGATTGACATGCACGAAGCTTTCGCCGCGCAGACGCTGGCAAACCTGAAGATGTTCGCCAGCGATGAATTCGCCCAACAAAAGCTGGGGCGCAGCAGGGCGATTGGCACAGTGGATATGGATAAATTTAACGTCTTGGGTGGCTCGATCGCCTATGGCCACCCGTTTGCCGCTACCGGCGCGCGCATGATCACCCAAACGTTGCACGAGCTGAAACGCCGTGGCGGCGGATTGGGGCTGACCACCGCCTGCGCGGCCGGAGGGTTAGGGGCCGCAATGATTGTAGAGGTGGAATGATGAGCTTTGAAAACGCATTGCATGAACAGCGGGCCAAACCCTCGGCTTTTCAACTGACGCTGCGCCCGGACAACATCGGCGTGATTACCATCGACGTCCCGGGTGACAAGGTCAATACGCTGAAAGCCGAGTTCGTCGAGCAGGTGAATGACGTACTGATCCGCGCGCAACAGCATACTGCGCTGGAAGGGCTGGTGATTATTTCCGGCAAGCCGGATTCGTTTATCGCCGGGGCGGACATCACCATGATTGCCGCCTGCACCAGCGCCAAAGAGGCCGAAACGCTGGCGAAGAAAGGGCAAAGCACGCTGGCGCAGATCGCCGCTTTCCCGGTGCCGGTGGTGGCGGCTATTCACGGCGCTTGCCTGGGGGGAGGGCTGGAACTGGCTCTGGCCTGCCATGGTCGCGTTTGTTCGCTGGATGACAAAACCGCTCTCGGCTTGCCGGAAGTTCAGCTTGGTCTGCTGCCAGGCTCCGGCGGCACTCAGCGATTGCCGCGGTTGATCGGCGCCAGCAAGGCGCTGGACATGATGCTGACCGGCAAGCATATCCGTGCGCGTCAGGCGTTGCGGATGGGATTGGTGGACGATGCGGTGCCGCAGGCGATTTTGTTGCAGGCCGCCATTGAACGGGTCAAGCAGGGTTGGCAGAGCCGGCGTGCACTGCCGTGGCAGGAGCGCTTGCTCAACGGCCCTCTGGGGAAAAGCCTGTTGTTCAGCATTGTGCGCAAAAAAACGCTGGAGAAAACCCACGGCAACTATCCGGCGGCGGAAAAAATCATTCAGGTGGTGCGTACCGGCCTGGACAGCGGCAGCACCAGCGGCTATGAAGCCGAAGCGCGGGCCTTCGGCGAACTGGCCATGACGCCGCAGTCGGCGGCGTTGCGCAGCCTGTTCTTTGCCTCTACTGCCTTGAAGAAAGAGCGCGGCGGCAATGCCCAACCTCATGCGCTGCATCGCGTCGGCATTCTGGGCGGTGGCCTGATGGGCGGCGGGATTGCCTGCGTAACCGCCACGCGCGGCGGCCTGCCGGTACGAATTAAAGACGTGAATGAAACCGGCATCACCCACGCGCTGAAATACAGCTGGGATGTGCTTGGCAAGCGGGTGCGCAGCAAACGCATGCGCCCGGCGGAACGGCAAAAACAGATGATGCTGATCTCCGGCTCGACCGATTACACCGGCTTTGAACGGGTGGATATCGTGGTGGAGGCGGTGTTTGAGGATCTGGCCCTGAAGCAGAACATGGTGGCCGAGATTGAACAGCACGCCGCGCCGCATACCATTTTCGCCTCCAATACCTCGTCGTTGCCGATTGGCCAGATTGCCGCCAAAGCGCAGCGGCCGCAGCAGGTGATCGGCCTGCATTATTTCAGCCCGGTCGACAAAATGCCGTTGGTAGAGGTGATCCCTCATGCTTCTACCAGTGAGGAAACCATTGCCACCACCGTGGCGCTGGCGCACAAACAGGGCAAGACGGCCATCGTGGTCGCCGATCGCGCCGGTTTTTACGTCAACCGCATTCTGGCTCCTTATATAAATGAAGCGGCGCGCTGTCTGCTGGAAGGCGAACCGATCGAATCGCTGGACAAGGCGCTGGTGGATTTCGGTTTCCCGGTGGGGCCGATTACCCTGCTTGATGAAGTGGGCATTGATGTAGGCACCAAGATTATCCCGGTGTTGGTGGAACAGCTAGGGCCGCGTTTCGCCGCGCCGGCCGCCTTCGATGCGGTACTGAAAGACGGGCGCAAAGGGCGTAAAAACGGCCGGGGTTTCTACCTGTATCCGAGCGAAGGTCAGCAACGTCAGCGGGGCAAGCGCGCCGATACTTCGGTATATCTTCTGCTGGGTATCACGCCGAAGTCGCATTTGCAGCCGGCGGTCATCGCCCAGCGCTGCGTAATGATGATGTTGAATGAAGCGGCGCGTTGCCTGGAAGAAGGCGTGATCCGCAGCGCACGCGATGGGGATATCGGCGCGGTCTTCGGTATCGGTTTTCCGCCGTTCCTCGGGGGGCCGTTCCGTTATATGGACGAGCTCGGCGCAGAGAAGGTGGTTAAAACGCTGCAATACCTGCAGCAGCAATACGGCGAAAACTTTGCCCCCTGCGAACGCTTGCAGCGCATGGCGCAGCAGGGCGAACGCTTTTATCCGCAAGGGGAGTGAGCGGCGCGGCGCCCTGATTTGTACTAGAGTTGGATCAGGGCGCAGTGTGATCGTTATCACTCCTTGAAATACCTGCAATCCTGGGCGCTATACAGGGAGATAGCGACGGGGTAACGTAACCGGATAGCGCCGAAAGACTGATCGCCATCAATAAGTTTCATGATGGAAAGGTTAAAATTTAACCCGTTGAATTGGTTGTTATGTGAGCGCCATATTCATGTCAGGACGATGTTGATGTAAAAAACAGCGTTTTCTTTACGTGAACTTTCAGGCAAAATGCCCGGCCGCCATAAAAGAGACGGCGCGTTATCGTTTCAAAGCTTTTGCTTTGGGGTTGTAAAACTCGGCGATACAGCACGCTCGGCGTTTCTGTATAGCGTTATTTTGTCAACAACAGCGGTGCAATATGCAAGTTTTGATTATGCGTCACGGAGAGGCGGCACTTGATGCGGCCAGCGATTCGGTAAGACCTCTTACCCTTTGTGGCCGTGATGAGTCACGTCAGATGGCGGCCTGGTTAAACACCAAGTCTGTGGATATTGAACGAGTACTGGTCAGCCCCTACCTGCGGGCCGAACAGACGCTGGAAACGGTGCGCGAAGCCTTGGCGCTGCCGGAAAGCGAAGAAGTGCTGCCTGAGCTGACGCCGGGCGGTGATGCCGGTCTGGTGGGGAGTTATCTACAGGCGCTGGCGCAGCAGGGGGTCAGCTCCGTGTTGATCGTCTCCCACTTGCCGCTGGTGGGTTATCTGGTTGCCGAACTCTGTCCGGGCGAATGCCCGCCGATGTTTGCGACCTCCGCGATCGCCAATGTCGATCTGGCGGCCGACGGCAGCTACGGCAAGTTTGAATGGCAGGTCAGCCCGTCGCAGGTGATGGCTAAAGTGTAGGACGCCGTGTCTTGGGTCCCATCAGAAAAGGGCGATGTTTAACATCGCCCTTTGTCATTTTTGCCGTTTACTCGGCCAGTTCGACCAGCAACAAAATCGCCGCGTTGCCGCCCCATTCCTTGGGAGCCTGGTGGAACGCCAGTACGTCAGGGTGCTGCGCCAGCCACAGCGGCGTCTGCTGTTTGAGAATGTGCTTGCCGTGGCCGTGCATGACGCAGGCGCAGTGCACATGTTCACGCTTGCAGGCGGCAATCAGTGCGCCCAGCTCCTGCTTGGCCTGCATTTGGGTCAGGCCGTGCAGATCGAGAAACAGGTCTGGTGAATAATCGCCGCGCCGCAATTTTTTTAGCTCAAACGCGCTGTAGCCGGGACGCACGTAGCGTGTCGGTCCTTCCTCTTCCAACTGCGGTTGGTATTCATCCGAGAAATAATAGCTGGCATCCACCTGTTCCTGCAGCAGGCGCTGCGGCGCCATTTGCCGGGTTTTTGGCCTGGGTTTGGGGTGGACAACGGTATCCTGACGCAGTTTTTTTGCGCTTGCTATCGACTCTCTGAAGAGCTGCAATTCATCTTTGCTCAGAGGGTGCTTGTTCTTCATTTTTTATTCACCGGAAATCATTTATCACGACAGTTTACCGTGTCGCGGGTATCTGTCGACGCAAAACTCCCGTCCGAATGAAAATGAGAATGTCTTAACGCGACTATTGCTGCTGATTTGTCGCGGGCTTCATGGCAAACTATGCGGCTAAATCATGAATCACAGTGCCTGCCGGAGGGCAAATTGGACAAAATTTTCGTCGACGAAGCAGTGAATGAACTGCACACCATTCAGGATATGCTGCGCTGGGCGGTGAGCCGCTTCAATGCCGCCAATATCTACTATGGTCACGGAACTGATAATCCGTGGGACGAAGCGGTGCAATTGGTGCTGCCAACCCTGTTCCTGCCGCTGGATATTCCAGAGGACATGCACACCGCACGTTTGACCTCCAGCGAGCGCCATCGCATCGTTGAACGCGTGATTCGCCGCGTCAACGAGCGCATCCCGGTAGCTTACCTGACCAACAAAGCCTGGTTCTGCGGCATGGAGTTCTATGTCGATGAACGTGTGCTGGTGCCGCGTTCGCCGATTGGCGAACTGATCAACGATCACTTCAGCGCGCTTATCCCGCACCCACCGCGCCACATTCTGGACATGTGCACCGGCAGCGGCTGCATCGCCATCGCCTGCGGTTACGCTTTCCCGGAAGCGGAAGTGGACGCGGTGGATATCTCCAGCGACGTGCTGGCGGTGACCGAGCGCAATATTCAGGCGCATGGCGTCGAGCATCAGGTTATCCCGATCCGTTCCGATCTGTTCCGCGACGTTCCCGCGATCCAGTACGATCTGATCGTCACCAACCCACCGTATGTGGATGCGGAAGACATGTCCGATCTGCCGCAGGAGTTCCGCTTTGAACCGGAACTGGGCCTGGCGGCGGGCAGCGACGGCCTGAAGCTGGTGCGCCGCATTCTGGCCTGCGCGCCGGATTACCTGAGCGACGACGGCGTGCTGATTTGTGAAGTGGGCAACAGCATGGTACATCTGATGGAACAATATCCGGATATTCCGTTCACCTGGCTGGAGTTTGACAACGGCGGTGACGGCGTATTCATGCTGACCAAACAGCAACTGGTCGATTGCAAAGAACACTTCAGCATCTACCGCAGCTAAGACTTCTTCGGGCCTGTTCTGACGGGCCCACAAAGATAATCATTAACGGTAAGGAGCCGTGATGGCAGGAAACAGTATTGGGCAAATTTTCCGCGTCACCACATTTGGTGAATCTCACGGTGTGGCGCTGGGATGTATCGTAGACGGTGTACCGCCGGGTATTCCGCTTACCGAAGCCGATTTGCAGCACGATCTGGACCGCCGCCGTCCGGGGACTTCGCGCTATACCACTCAACGCCGCGAACCGGATCAGGTGCGCATTCTTTCCGGCGTGTTCGAAGGCGTGACGACCGGCACCAGCATCGGGCTGATGATTGAAAACACCGACCAGCGTTCGCAGGACTACGGCGCCATCAAAGACGTGTTCCGTCCGGGCCATGCAGATTACACCTACGAGCAGAAATACGGCGTACGCGATTACCGTGGCGGCGGCCGTTCTTCGGCGCGTGAAACCGCGATGCGCGTAGCGGCCGGGGCGATAGCCAAGAAATACCTGCAACAGAAATTCGGCGTCCAGGTGCGCGGCTATCTGGCGCAGATCGGCGACGTGGTCTGTGAACTGAAAGATTGGGATCAGGTCGAACAGAACCCGTTCTTCTGCCCGGATCCGGACAAACTGGAAGCGCTGGACGAACTGATGCGCGCGCTGAAAAAAGAGGGTGACTCGATCGGCGCCAAGGTCAGCGTAGTTGCCGAAAATGTGCCGGTGGGCCTCGGTGAACCGGTGTTTGACCGCCTGGACGCCGATCTGGCGCATGCGTTAATGAGCATCAACGCGGTAAAAGGCGTGGAAATCGGCGACGGTTTTGCCGTGGTGACCAAGCGCGGCAGCGAAAATCGCGACGAAATCACGCCTGAAGGTTTCCAGAGCAACCATGCGGGCGGCATTCTCGGCGGTATCAGCAGCGGCCAACCGGTGGTCGCTCATCTGGCGTTGAAACCGACCTCCAGCATCATGGTGCCGGGCCGTACCATCAATCGCCAGGGCGAAGCGGTAGAAATGGTTACCCGTGGCCGTCACGATCCCTGCGTAGGCATTCGCGCGGTTCCGATCGCCGAAGCGATGATGGCGATTGTGCTGATGGATCACCTGCTGCGCCAGCGTGCGCAAAACGGTGATGTGGTTTCTAACGTTCCGCGCTGGTAATTGCGATGAAAAACTGGATGTTAGGCATCGTTGCCCTGATGGCGTCAGGTTCTGTCATGGCGTTGACGCCGTGGCAGAAAATCGATCATCCGGTGGCCGGTGCGCCACAGGCGATTGGCGGTTTTGCCAATGGTTGTATCGTCGGTGCCCAGCCGTTGCCGCTGAACTCACCGGATTATCAGGTGATGCGCCCCGATCAGCGCCGCTATTTCGGTCACCCCGATCTGCTGGCGTTCATTCAGCGCCTGAGCAGCAAAGCCAACCAAAAAGCGCTGGGCACGGTGCTGATCGGTGATATGGCGATGCCGGCCGGCGGGCGCTTTAGCAGCGGTCACGCCAGCCATCAGTCCGGGTTGGATGTCGACATCTGGCTGCAACTGCCGCGCCAGCGCTGGAGCGCGCAGCAACTGCTAAAACCGCAGCCGATCGATCTGGTTTCCGGCGACGGCAAACAGGTCGTGGCGCGTCAGTGGCAACCGCAGATTGAATCTCTGATCAAAATGGCGGCGCAGGATGCGGAAGTGACGCGCATCTTCGTCAACCCGGCGATCAAGCAACGCCTGTGTCTGGATGCCGGCGCCGACCGCGACTGGTTGCACAAGGTGCGGCCGTGGTTCGGCCACCGCGCGCACATGCACGTGCGTCTGCGTTGTCCGGCAGGCAGCCTGGAGTGTCAAGAACAAGATACCCCGCCGCCGGGCGATGGTTGTGGGGCGGAGCTGGCGAGCTGGTTCGTGCCGCATCAACCCAGCGCCAAACCGGGCAAGCCGGTCCCACCGCCATTGCCACCTTCCTGTCAGGCTTTGTTGGATAACCATTTCGCAGCGGAATAATAAATGGATTGGTTCGTCGTTGGCCCCGAGATGCTCGGGGTTTTGTTCGTGGTGGCGTTGCTGGCGGGTTTTATCGATTCCATTGCCGGAGGCGGCGGCCTGCTGACCGTGCCGGCGCTGCTGGCGGTGGGGGTTTCCCCGGCGCAGGCGCTGGCAACCAACAAGTTGCAGTCGGTGGGCGGTTCGTTTTCCGCCAGCCTGTACTTTATCCGCCGGCGGGCGGTGGATCTTAACGATCAGAAACTGACGATCCTGCTGGCGCTGATCGGCTCCATCGCCGGGGCGATTCTGGTGCAGCATATGCGCGCCGATCTGCTGCGACAAATGCTGCCGCTGCTGGTGATTGGCATAGGTCTGTACTTTTTGCTGACCCCGCGTCTGGGGGAAAGCGATCGTCAGCGCCGCCTGAGCGCGTTGCCGTTCGGGTTGGTGGCCGGTGGCTGCGTCGGTTTTTATGACGGCTTCTTCGGCCCCGGCGCCGGTTCGTTCTATGCGTTGGCCTACGTGACCTTGTGCGGCTTCAATCTGGCCAAATCCACCGCGCACGCCAAGGTGCTGAACTTCACCTCCAACGTTGGCGGCCTGACGTTTTTTATCATCGGCGGCAAAGTGGTGTGGGGCATTGGCCTGGTGATGCTGGTAGGGCAGGTGCTCGGTGCGCGTCTGGGCGCACATATGGTGATGACCCGCGGGCAGAAGCTGATTCGGCCCATGATCGTCATCGTCTCGCTGGTGATGAGTTGCAAACTGTTGTACGACAACCACGGCGCGGAAATTCAGCAGTGGCTGGCGCTGCATATTTAGCATGCCGGAAGATCGCTAAAGTGGAATAATTACCACTTTATTTTTGTGGTTATAGAGTTTTTATTTATGTCAGACACACAGACTACCCATCAATACGAGCAGCTGATTGATATATTTAATCAATGCTTTAGCGAAGACTACAACACGCGGTTGGTCAAGGGCGATGATGAGCCGATTTACCTGCCGGCCGACGATGAACTGCCGTACCACCGCATCGTTTTTGCCCATGGCTTTTACGCCAGCGGCCTGCATGAGATCTCGCACTGGTGCATTGCCGGTGAAGAACGCCGCAAATTGGTGGATTTCGGCTACTGGTATTGCCCGGATGGGCGCGATGCGCAAACGCAAAGCGAATTCGAAGCGGTAGAAATCAAACCGCAGGCGCTGGAGTGGATGTTTTGCATGGCCGCCGGTTTCCCGTTTAACGTCAGCTGCGATAATCTCAACGGCGACTGCGAGCCGGATCGTATCGCCTTCCAGCGCAAGGTGCGCGACCGGGTGCTGTCACTGCTGGAACAGGGAATACCCACAAGACCCGCGCGCTTTATTCAGGCGTTACAATCGTTCTACAATACGCCCCCGCTGGCCGCCGGGCATTTTCCCTATCCGGAAGATTTCTGTTAACGCCACAGCTTGCTATTTAAAGAGGAAATTTGATGATCGCAGAATTTGAAGCGCGCATTCTGGCGCTGATTGATGACATGGTAGAGCACGCCAGCGATGATGAACTGTTTGCCGGTGGCTACCTGCGCGGTCATCTGACGCTGGCGGTGGCAGAGGCGGAAGAGCACGGCGAGCACACCGCCGAAGCGCTGAAAGCGCGGGTGGAAAACAGTCTGCACAAAGCCATCACCGCCGGTGAGTTGTCGCCGCCGGACCAGATTTTGGTGCGCGGCATGTGGGAAAATCTGTACCAGACCGCACTGCCGACCGCCTGATGCCCATCACAGGGCGCTTCAAAAGCGCCCTGCAACTTCTGCATTAAACCGCACGCCCCTTTAGCAATTTTCTCACCCACATCCGGTTCGGATTCAACGCCGCCAGCATCTCCGCGTCGCCCGGCAAGGGTTCGCCAAACAGCTGCGCCGCCAGGATCTCTGCCGCCAGCGGTGCCGAACACAGCCCGCGTGAACCCAGTGCGCCAAGAACAAACAGGTTGAGATAAAGCGGGGCGTCCGCCACGGTTTCACCAAGCTGACGGCGGCGTTGCAAATCCTGATACTGCGTCAGCGTGGCCTGATAGTCCGGCACTGCGCCAATCATCGGCAGGTGATCGCGGGTAGCGCTGCGCACGCCGCAGCGGGCATGGTGCGCGCTGACGTCCACCTCTCGTGGCCATGCTTGTTCCGGCAGGCAGCGCAACAGACGCGCTCGGTTATCCTGCTGCTCTTCCTCGCGGTATTCAGTGGCGGTATCGCCGCGCTGGTAACTGGCGCCGATACAGTGCTGTTGATTATGAGCATTGACCGGCGTCAGGTAGCCGTCGTAGCACAGCACCTGCTTCAATTCGCTCAGCGCCGGGGTGGTAGGAATATGGGAAACCTGGCCGCGTACCGCGTACACCGGCAGCGCTTCACTTTGCGCCAGCTCGGAAAGGCGATGGCCATTGGCCAGGATCACCGTGGCATGCCTGCGGGTTTCGCCATTGCCGAAGCCGAGCTGCCAATTGCCGTCTGTGTGTATGAGGTTGTTTAGGTTGTACTCGTAATGGCAATGCATCCCCTGACGTTGCGCCAACGCAATGGCTCCCTGCGTCAGTTCAGCCGGGCATAGCCAACCGCCTTGCGGGTAGCTGACGCCGCCAAAACCGCTGTCTACGCCGCACAGCGCGCTGAGCGTGGCGCGATCGGCCGGTGCCGCCAGCGCCGAAGGCCATTCAACCGCCACTATATTGGCAATTTTCCCGGCACTCTTCTCATCAAAGGCCAACTGGCTGACGCCGCACCATTGATGATCGAATGCCACGTCTTGTTGCAACAGCGCATCGTACTGGCGGCGGGCAAACGGGAAGGCGGCGCTGAAAAAGGTTTCCAGCGCGTCACCGCGGCCGTTCAGCAACGGATAGAGCGCACCCTGACGGTTGCCCGATGCGCCTTCGGCCGGTTGCGGATCGGCGCAGTACAGCGTTACCTTCGCGCCACGGCGCAGCAGGGCGAGGGCGGTAAGCGCGCTGGCGATGCCGCCGCCGATGATGGCGATATCGTCAGTGTTTTCCGCCGCCGGGCGCAGGAACCAGGGCGCGGGATGCGGCAAGGCCGGTGCATGGGCGGGTAACTCGCCGATCAGCATTTCGCGTTTCTGACCGAAACCTTTGCTCTTTGCTACCTCAAAACCCGCCTGTTGCAACCCACGCCGTACAAAACCTGCTGCGGTAAAAGTGGCTAAGGTACCTCCCGGCCGGGCGAAACGCGCCATGGCGGCGAACAGCTGCTCAGTCCACATATCCGGGTTTTTCGCCGGCGCAAAACCATCGAGGAACCAGGCGTCGACCTGGTGATTCATGCTGGGGTCAAAGTGCGGCAGCAGCGCGTTGACGTCGCCGAACCACAGATCCAGCGTAATGCGGCCCTGAGCCAGCAGCAGGCGGTGGCAGCCCGGCAACGGCAGCGGCCACTGAGCGCGGAGCTCATCGGCATAGGGGGCCAGTTCCGGCCAGCGTGCGTGCGCGGCCGCCAGATCGGCGTGCAACAGCGGGAATTTTTCAAAACTGATGAAATGCAACCGTTGCAGCGGGGCATCTTGCATTGCAGCACGAAAACCGGCAAACGCCTGCCACAGGGTTAAAAAGTTGAGCCCGGTGCCAAAGCCGGTTTCCGCGACGATAAACAGCGGGCGCGGGTGCTCGCTAAAACGCTGCGGTAGCCGGTTGCCCTTGAGAAATACGTAACGGGTTTCTTCCAGCCCATCCTGATTAGAAAAGTAGACGTCATCAAACTGTTTCGAAACAGGTGTACCCTGTTCGTTCCAGGATAACGCTGCGGTTTGGATCGGGGCGTGGCTCACGGTTAGTTGCTCGTAACTCAAGGGGTGACGGGATTCTAACGGGGCTGGCGAAATGGCGCAAACTGGATAAGAATAAAGCTGAAAAACGCTGATCGGACTTGTTCGGCGTACATCTGTACGCTAAAGTGCGATGCAAAATCCCGAATGTAAAATTGTGGAAGAGGTACTGAATGAAACGTGCAGTGATTACTGGCCTGGGAATCGTCTCCAGCATTGGTAACAACCAGCAGGAGGTCCTGGCGAGCCTGCAGGAAGGACGTTCTGGGATCACTTTCTCCCAGGAGCTGAAAGATTCCGGCATGCGTAGTCACGTATGGGGCGATGTTAAACTGGACACTACCGGTCTGATCGACCGTAAAGTGATGCGTTTTATGAGCGACGCGTCCGTTTATGCCTATCTTTCCATGGAAGAAGCTATCAAGGATTCCGGCCTGGCTGCCGATCAGGTTTCCAACGATCGCACCGGTCTGGTGGTTGGCTCTGGTGGCGGCTCTCCGCGCAACCAGGTTGCCGGTTCCGACGGCATGCGCGCCAAAGGCCTGCGCGGCGTTGGTCCTTATATGGTGACCAAGGCCATGGCTTCAGGCGTTTCCGCTTGCCTGGCAACCCCGTTCAAAATTCGTGGCGTTAACTACTCCATCAGCTCTGCCTGCGCAACCTCTGCACACTGCATCGGTCACGCGGTGGAATTGATCCAACTGGGCAAGCAGGACGTGGTCTTTGCCGGCGGCGGTGAAGAACTGTGCTGGGAAATGGCCTGTGAGTTCGATGCGATGGGCGCACTGTCCACCAGCTACAATGAAACCCCTGAAAAAGCTTCCCGTACTTACGACTCTGCGCGTGACGGTTTCGTCATCGCCGGTGGCGGCGGTATGGTGGTGGTTGAAGAGCTGGAACACGCTCTGGCGCGCGGCGCGCACATCTATGCGGAAATCATCGGCTACGGTGCGACTTCCGACGGTGCTGACATGGTAGCGCCTTCGGGCGAAGGCGCAGTGCGCTGCATGAAGATGGCGCTGCAAGGCGTTGATACCCCAATCGATTACATGAACGTGCACGGCACCTCCACGCCGGTGGGCGACGTGAAAGAGCTGGGCGCAATCCGTGAAGTGTTTGGCGACAACACTCCGGCCATCTCTTCCACCAAGGCCATGACCGGTCACTCTCTGGGCGCCGCGGGCGTGCAGGAAGCGATCTACAGCCTGCTGATGGTTGAGCACGGCTTTATCGCGCCGAGCATCAACATCGATAATCTGGATGAGAAAGCCGCTGGCATGAACATCGTGACTCAGCCGACCAAACGCGAGCTGACCACCGTGATGTCCAACAGCTTCGGTTTCGGCGGCACCAACGCCACGCTGGTCATGCGTAAGCTGCAAAAGTAATTTAGCCGTAATCCATGCCAGTTGATCAAGCCCGCTTCGCAGCGGGCTTTTTACTGCCTGTCGCTGCCCGTTCAGAGTTATCCCAAATTACATCTTTTGACGGATCATTAACGCCTCGTTCAGCCTTTTACGCATACAATAGCCCGATAACGCGATTATCACTCGGCGTAGCGTTTTCAGAGTGATCGAACCTTGAGGCATGAGTATGAAAAAGTTAATTGCGGTTGGGTTGCTGTCAGTGTTTCTGGCGGGGTGCGCGACTGAGTCACCTTGTGTCCCGGTTTATGACGATCAGGGGCGTTTGGTGCACACCAACACCTGCATGAAGGGCACGACGCAGGATAATTGGGAAACCGCGGGCGCTATCGCCGGCGGTGCGGCGGCGGTTGCCGGCCTGACGCTGGGTATTATCGCGTTAACCAAATAATCGTCTGTCGGTGAATGTCCCCGCCAAAAGCTCAGCCATTGCTGGGCTTTTTCTTTGGGCGATGAGCCGCCAGTTGATTGAAGTCATGGTATTTTTATTTCTGGTTCGCTGACGGATACCGCTTTGTCAGCGGGTGTAAATTCCATTCCTGCGCCTGCCCTGGGTCGATATACTCCCGCTATCTCATCCGTTGGAATGATCTGATGTCGGCTTTGACGTCCATATCCTTATCCATGCACCGTCTGCGCTTCGCTAAAAAGCGGGCCTGTGCATGGTTATGGGTCGTCAGCTGGCTGTTGTTGAATACCCAGCTGGCGCTGGCCAGCCATAACTGCAACCTGCAGTTCAGCGGCGAAGCGCCGATGGCACAGCATATGATGCATATGCAAAACAGCGTGCCGTCGCAGCAGCAGATACAGGCCCAAGAGCCGCTATGCGAGAAACACTGCGTACCTGAGTCAGCCCAACAGGATCACACCAACCTGACGTTAGCTGCTTTGCCCACCAGCGGCGAATTGGCCGTCATTACGCCTTTCCCGTCACGTTCTACCTCGTCCAATACCTGGCAAACGCCGCCAATAACAGGCCCGCCGGCAGAGATTGTTTTCTGCCGGTTCCGTGAATAGCTCTGACAACCGCTTTGCCGTCCCCGACGGTTTTCCGCGTTTGTTAACTATTTTATGGAGTACCCGTTATGCGTAATGTATTTGTCGCCGTAGTGTTCACCCTGTTTTTTGCCTTTACCGCCAGTGCTGCCGATAGGGCGATGCAGGATCCTGCCGCCAAACCGACCGTCGAAATCCACAGTCAGGGCATCATCAAAGCCTGGGATGTGCGGAAGGTGTCCATCGCTCACCAGGCCATTCCTGCGCTTGATTGGCCGCCAATGACCATGAGTTTCCTGCTCCCTCCAGCACCTTCCTTCGCCGCATTGCCGGTGGGTACCGCGGTTGACTTCAGCTTCCTGCCGATCGACGGCGGTTACCGGCTGATCGCTGTCGCTGCCGCTCGGCAATAACGGAGGCACCATGACCATTATCATTTCTCACCCTCTACGGGTGGGCTGGCTGCTGCTCGCCTGTTGGGCACCGGTCTCTCAGGCGGCGGAACTGACCTTACAGCAGTCGCTGACGGCGGCGGAAGGTTATTCTGCGGAACTGTCCGCCAATCGGCATCAGGTGAACGCCTTGCAGAACATGGCGGATTCGGCGATGCAGTTGCCCGATCCCAAGCTGAAGTTCGGTATTGAAAATGTGCCGGTGCAGGGCGGTAACGCCCAGCGTTTTACCCGCGAAGGCATGACCATGGGGCGAATCGGCATCATGCAGGATTACGTCAGTGGCACCAAACGTCAGCGTAAAGCGGACACCCTGCGTGCCGAAGCCAGCCAGACAGATGCAGGTAGCGCCACCATTCGCGCTCGTCTACAGCAACAAACTGCGCAGGCGTGGCTGGCGCTGGCGTTGAGCCGACAAACCTTGAGTGATGCCTCAGCGCTGGTGGCGGAGAGTGAACGTCAGATCGCCACTCAGCATGCTGCCGTGGCCGGCGGTGGAACGCCTGCGAGCGGCGTACTGGACGCCAGGCTGACGCTGCTGAGCATGCAGGATCGCATCAGCGAGGCGCAGCGTGACGTTGCTGTCGCGCAGGCACGCCTGGCGCAACTGACCGGCCTGTCTGCAACGGATACTGCCGGGGCGATGCCGCGCTTTGAGCGTTTACCGGCCGACAGCGACGTATTGCGGCAGGCCATCAGGCAGCATCCCGAAGTGCTGCAAGCCAGCCGCGAGGCTGACGTTGCCAAAGCGCGCTCGGCTCAATCAGCGGTGGCGGCAATACCGGATGTCGGTGTTGAGGTGTATTACGGCAAGCGTGCCGACGATTACGAGGATCTGGCCGGGGTGATGTTTACCGTCGATTTGCCGTTGTTCCGCGCACAGCGGCAGGACAAGGACTATGCCGCCGATGTTTCCCGCAGCATGGAGGCCAACGATCGGTTGACGCTGTTGATCCGTGACCATCAGGCACAACTCGATACGCTGTTGGCGCAGTATCAGGCAGCGCAGGCGCAGTGGCAGCGCCAGCAACGTCAGGTCATTCCCCTGCAGCAACAGCGAGTGAGCCTGTTGTTAGCGCAATATCGCAGCGGTAAAAACGACCTGTCTGCGGTGCTGGAAGCTCGGCGGGCGCTGCTCGACAGCCGCCTCAGCGCCGGTAAGGCCGCCAGGGAACTGGCGCAGATTTGGGCCGCCATTCGCTATCTCACCCCTCAGGAATCGATGCAATGAAAATACAATTCAAGCTGGCGCTGTTAGCGGCGCTGATCGGCAGTGGGCTGGCGGGATACTGGTTTGGCGCAGCGGGGGGAGACGCGCCCGCGCCGGCCGCCAAGAGTGAGCGACAGGTGCTTTATTGGTACGACCCGATGATGCCGGGACAGCGTTTTGACAAACCGGGTAAATCGCCTTTTATGGATATGCAACTGGTGCCGCGCTATGCCGATGAGGCAGAGCCCGAGGGCGGCGTGACCATCAGCGCCCGCCAACAGCAGAACCTGGGCGTTCGCACCGAAGCTGCGCAATTGCGCCAACTGGAGCCGCAACTGAGCGCTTTCGGCAGCGTCGCGACCGATGAACGTGGAGTTCAGATTATCGCTGCCCGCGCCAACGGGCTGGTGGAAAAACTCTACGTGCGTGCCAGCCAGCAACAGGTGAAAAAGGGCGAAGCCTTGGCGCAGCTGTGGATCCCCGACTGGAGTGCGGCGCAGCAGGAGTATCTGGCGGTACGCCAACTGGGAGACACCGCGTTAAGCGCCGCCGCACGCCAGCGGTTGCAGCTGCTGTTTATGCCCGAGGGGGTGATTCGGCAGGTGGAGCGCACGGGTAAACCCGAGCCGCGCGTCAAGATCACGGCACCGGGAAATGGGTTTGTGAATAAGCTCAGCATTCTGGAAGGCGCTCAGGTCACCGCCGCGCAGGGGCTGTTTGAGATAGCCAGCCTTGATCCGGTGTGGATCGTTGCTGATTATCCGCAGGCGCAGGCCGGATTGCTGAAAGTAGGCGATAAGGTGCAGGCCGCCTCCGTCAGTTGGCCTGGTGAAAGATTTGAAGGCGAGGTGAGCGAACTGCTGGCCAATGTCGATCCGCTGACCCGAACCTTCAAAGCGCGCATCCTGCTGAAAAATCCTCAGCAAAAACTTCGGCCGGGCATGTACCTGCAACTCACGCTGTCGCACAGTACCCTCGGTCAGCCGGTGTTGGCGATACCGCAGGAGGCGCTGATCGGCAGCGGCGATCGCAATAGGGTGTTGCTCGCCGAAGGCAATGGGCATTTCACGCCGGTTGAGGTGGTGGCCGGGCGTGCACAGGATGGCTGGGTGGAAATCAAACGCGGGCTGAGCGTCGGACAACAAGTGGTGACCTCCGGCCAGTTCCTGATCGACTCCGAAGCCAACATGCGCAGCGCCCTGCCGCAGATGGCGGCGCAAACTGAGCTGAAACAGTACCAGGCCGAGGGGGTGGTCGATGCCGTAAGCGAGAGCGCCATAACGCTCTCCCACGGCCCCGTGCCGGAGCTGCAGTGGCCGGCGATGACCATGGATTTTGCCCTGCCGTCGGCGGGGTTGCCGGCCGGCATCAAGCCTGGCGACAGGGTGAAAATCGATTTTACCGTTGATGACCAAGGTTCGCATATCAGTCAGATTGTGCTGACGGGCGCTGCGCATGGGGGCCATTTATGATTGCTTTCGTGATCCGTTGGTCGTTGCGCAACCGGCTATTGGTGCTGCTGGCTTCGGTGTTGTTGGCTGGATGGGGCGTTTGGGCATTGCAGAAAGCGCCGCTGGATGCATTGCCGGACCTGTCTGACGTACAGGTGATTGTCCGTGCCTCTTACCCCGGTAAGGCACCGCAAGTGATTGAAGATCAGGTTACCTATCCGCTGACCACCACGCTACTTACGGTGCCGGGAGCCAAAACGGTGCGTGGTTTTTCCATGTTTGGCGACGCTTACGTCTACGTGCTGTTTGAGGATGGCACCGATCTTTACTGGGCACGCTCGCGGGTGTTGGAGGCGCTGAGCCAGGTGCAATCCTCGCTGCCGGCGCAGGTGAAGGTGGCTCTGGGGCCGGACGCCACCGGTGTCGGCTGGGTTTACGAATATGCTCTGGTGGATAAAAGCGGGAAACATAGCCTGGCCGACTTGCGCGCGCTACAAGACTGGACGCTGAAATTTGAACTGAAAACCGTCCCTAACGTGGCTGAAGTGGCCAGCGTCGGCGGTATGGTTCGTCAGTATCAGGTGGTACTGGACCCGCCAAGCCTGCGCGCGCTGAATATCACGCATCAACAGGTGGTGAGTGCCATTCAGGATGCCAACCAGGAAGGCGGCGGCGCAGTGCTGGAGATGGGGGAAGCGGAATATATGGTGCGGACCTCGGGCTACCTGAAAAAGCGGAGTGACTTTGCCAACGTGGTGATTACCGTGCGTGACGGCGTGCCGATCCTGCTTTCGCAAGTGGCGACGTTGCGCGAAGGGCCGGAGATCCGCCGTGGTGTGGCTGAGCTGAATGGCGAGGGCGAAGTGGCGGGCGGCATCGTAGTGATGCGCTACGGTAAAAATGCGCTGGAGACCATTAACGCGCTGAAGGTGAAGCTGCAGGAAGTTCAGCAGACCTTGCCGCCCGGTGTGGAAATTGTGACAGTGTACGACCGCTCCCAACTGATTGAACACGCGATTGAAACCTTGTCCCACAAGCTCCTTGAGGAGTTTATCGTGGTGGCCTTGGTGTGCACGCTGTTCCTGTTCCATTTCCGCTCGGCGCTGGTGGCGATGATCACGCTGCCGCTGGGCATTCTGGGTGCTTTTGTGGTCATGCATTATCAGGGCGTCAACGCCAATATCATGTCGCTGGGCGGGATAGCTATCGCGATTGGTGCCATGGTAGACGCGGCGATCGTCATGATTGAGAACATGCATAAGGTGCTGGAGCAGTGGCGGCAACGCCATCCCGGGCAGCAGCCGACGTCAACGGATTATTGGCGCATTTCAGAGCAGGCGGCGGTGGAAGTAGGGCCGGCGCTGTTTTGCAGTTTGCTGATTATCACGCTGTCCTTCATTCCGGTGTTCACCCTGCAGGCGCAGGAAGGGCGGATGTTCTCCCCGCTGGCTTATACCAAAACCTACGCCATGGCGGTGGCCGCTGGCCTGGGCATTACGCTGGTGCCGGTGCTGATGGGCTACTTTATTCGTGGCCGTATTCCCGACGAGCATGCCAACCCGATTAACCGCTGGCTGATCCGCCTGTACCAACCGGTGTTGGCGGCGGTGTTGGCGCGGCCGAAAACTACGCTCGGGGTTTCGTGCTTATTGCTGTTGTTGACGGCATATCCGCTTAGCCGATTGGGCAGCGAGTTTATGCCGCAGCTTGATGAAGGCGATCTGCTTTATATGCCATCGTCATTACCGGGCATGTCGGCGCGTGAGGCGAGCAGGTTGCTGCAACTGACCGACCGGCTGATCAAAACCGTGCCGGAAGTGGCGACGGTATTCGGCAAGGCGGGGCGGGCGGAGAGCGCGACCGATCCCGCGCCGTTGACCATGCTGGAAACCACCCTTCGCTTCAAGCCGCGCGACCAGTGGCGGCCGGGTATGACCATGGACAAATTGGTGGCGGAGCTGGACGCGGTGGTCAAGGTGCCGGGCATTGCCAATGTTTGGGTTCCGCCGATCCGTAATCGGTTGGACATGTTGGCCACCGGGATAAAAAGCCCGGTTGGCATCAAGGTGAATGGCAATAACATGGCCGACATCGAGCGGATTTCCGGGCAGATTGAGCAGGTGGTAAAACAGGTGCCGGGTGTCACCTCGGCGCTGGCGGAGCGCATTACCGGCGGCCGCTACGTGGACATTGATATCGATCGCCAACGCGCCGCACGCTACGGCGTTTCGGTGAAAGAGCTGCAATCCATGGTGGCGACCTTGGTGGGGGGGGAAAACATTGGCGAAACCGTCGAAGGCCGGGCGCGTTATCCGATCAATGTGCGCTACCCGCGTGAGGTGCGTGATTCGGTGCAGCAACTGCAGGCGTTGCCGGTGTTGACCGCCGGCGGTGGTCAGGTGCCATTGTCGATGTTGGCGGACATTAGTGTCACGGAAGGACCACCGATGCTGAAAAGTGAAAACGCGCGGCTCTCCAACTGGATTTATGTCGATCTGCGCGGACGGGATCTCAAATCGGCGGTGGAAGAGATGCAACGGGCGGTCGCGCAGCAGGTTAAGTTGCCGGCGGGCGTGTCGTTGAGCTGGTCCGGGCAGTTTGAGTATCTGGAACGTGCCAGCGCCCAATTGAAAATCGTACTGCCGGTGACGTTGGCGATCATTTTCGTGCTGCTGTTTGTTACCTTCAGCAGCGTGCGTGATGCGCTGTTGATCATGGCGACGCTGCCGTTTGCGCTCATAGGCGGCGTGTGGCTGCTGTATCTGCTGAACTACAACCTTTCGGTGGCCGGGGCGGTGGGCTTTATTGCACTGGCGGGGGTGGCGGCGGAATTTGGCGTGATCATGGTGCTGTACCTGAATCATGCGCTGGAAAAACACCGCCAGCCGGGGCAACCGCTCACCCGAAAACAGCTGATGGACGCCATCGCCGAGGGGGCGGTATTACGGGTGCGGCCAAAAGTGATGACCGTCGCCACCATCATGGCTGGGCTATTACCGATCATGTGGGGCAACGGCGCAGGCTCTGAAGTAATGCGCCGCATTGCGGCCCCGATGATTGGCGGGATGCTCAGTGCACCGTTGTTGTCGATGCTGGTCGTCCCGGTGGTCTACTTATTGTTGCATCGCAAAGGATGATGGCGCGGGGCGCAGTGTGCTGCGTCCCGCTTTTACGAAACGAAGACTACTTCGCCAGAAACGCTTTGAACTGCGGCGTCATCACGGCGCTGAAACCTTCATCGGTTTTGCTGATCAGGTACACCGCCAGCCCTTTTTCCTCCGCCAGCTTCAGCGCTTTTTCCGTCCCCAGCACCATCAACCCGGTATCCCAGCCGTCCGCTTCCAGCGTGGTTGACGCTATCACCGTGGCGGAGACCAGCCGGTGGGTGATGGGCCGGCCGGTAACGGGATCGATAACGTGCGAATAGCGCTGGCCATTCTGTTCGAAGTAGTTGCGATAGCTGCCGGCGGTACTGATGCCGTAGCCTTGCAGATCGACCAGCGCCTGCACCGCATTTTCCCTGTCGGTCGGTTTTTGGATCGCCACCCGCCACGGCTTGCCCTGGCCGTTGACGCCGCGTGAGGACACCGCGCCGCCGACCGACACCAGATAGTTGGTGATACCGTTGCGCGCCATCAGTTTAACCAGCTGGTCAACGCCGTAGCCTTCACCCAGGGTCGAGAGATCGACATACATGTTCGGCAGATCTTTCTGCAGCCACTCCCCACGGCTGTCGCTGAGCAATTTGAGATGCTGCAGGCCAATATTTTTTTGCGCGGCTTCAATCTGCTGCTGCTCCGGTACCTTGACGGCGCGTTTGTCCGGGCCAAAACCCCACAGATTCACCAGTGGGCCGACGGTAATATCCATCGCACCCTGCGTATCGCGGCCGATGCGCTGGGCCGTCAGGATAATATCCGCCATCCCGCGCGGGATGGGTTGCGGGTCGGTACTGTGCGATTGATTGAAGCGCGACAGCACCGACGCGGGGCGGTAGGTGGAAATATCATCGTTGGCCTGTTCGAGCAAGGCGTCGACCTGCTGTTGCAGCAACGGTTTGCTGATCTTGATGTCACCGCTGATTTTGACGCTGTAGAAGGTGCCCATGGTTTTGCCTTCGAGGTCGATCTGCGAACGGGTTTCCTGATCGTTACAGGCGGCAAGCAGGCTGAGCGCGGTGCTCAGCAACAGCCCTTTGGCGATAGCGTTGACCATGAAAAATCCTTAGAAACGTAGAAAGGCGCTACAAATAAAGTAAAGCGCGGTAAATGAAAAGCGCAGAAAGGTAAAATAGCATTTTGCTGGCGTTGACGTCGCGCTTCGGCTAACGTCTGGCTCCTGATTCCAGATTGATTTTTGAAGCGATGACCATGAGTTCAAACGCCGCTGCCCGGCTGATCCAACCGTTCCTGAAAGATCGTTTCCTGCATATCCTGCTGTTGGCCGGTGTGGTGATGGCCGCCCTAAACCCGCAGCAGTTACCCGCACTAGCCGGTTTTATCGACTGGCGCACCATTATTACCCTGCTGGGGCTGATGCTGTTGACCAAGGGCGTTGAGGTCAGCGGCTATTTTGATTTTGTTGGCCGTAAAATCATTAACACGTTGCGCAGTGAACGGTGGCTGGCGCTGTTTTTGGTGTTTTCCGCCGCGCTGCTGTCTTCGTTCCTGACCAATGACGTGGCGCTGTTTATCGCCATCCCGTTGACCATCACGCTAAAAAAACTTTCCTCGCTGCCGATCAGTCGGCTGATTATCTTCCAGGCGCTGGCGGTCAACGCCGGCTCGCTGTTAACGCCGATCGGCAATCCGCAAAACATTCTGCTGTGGAGCAAGTCGTCGCTCTCTTTCCTGGGGTTTATCATTCAGATGGCACCCTTTGGCGCGGCGATGATGGTCAGCCTGCTGGCCCTGACCTGGTTCAGCTTCCCGGCGCGGGATATCGTAAAGGCACCGCATACTGAGGGCTATCCCTATCAGCGGCCGCTGTTGCTGAGCTGCGTGGCACTGTACGCAATTTTTCTGCTGTGTCTGGATGTCGGCTTGCCGCTGTACGGCTTGTTGGCGGTGTTTGCCGGTTTCTTGCTATTGGCGCGCCGGGTGCTGTTGCAGATCGACTGGAGCCTGATTTTTGTCTTTATCGCCATGTTTATCGACGTCGGCTTGTTTACCCAATTGCAGGCGATTCAGCCCTGGTTCGCCGATATCGCCCGGCTTGGTGACGGCGGCATTTACGCATTGGGGATTGGGCTGTCGCAGATCATCAGCAATGTGCCGGCGACCATTTTGCTGCTCAACTACGTGCCTTCCAGCCAACTGGTGGCCTATGCGGTGAACGCCGGGGGCTTTGGGCTGGCGATTGGCTCGCTGGCGAACCTGATTGCGCTGCGCATGGCGGGGGAGCGCAAGATCTGGCTGAAATTCCATTACTACTCGCTGCCATTGCTGGCCTGGGGTGCGCTGCTCGGCTGGCTATTGGCCTGACACCGGCCGCGCTTTGCTGCGCGGCCAACGCTTTTCTAACCACGCGCCGCCAGCAAACAAATGCTGCGGGTCACCTGATAAGATTTCACAAAGGAACTGATCGGCAGAAACTCGAAACGCGAATGGAAATTGTGCGCGCCGGTGAAGTAGTTCGGCGTCACCACGCCACGGCTGGACAGCGCTGCACCGTCAGTGCCGCCGCGCATCGGGATCACCTTCGGCGGAATGCCGTGTGCGGCGAGGGCGCCGAAAATCAGTTCGATGGCGCGCTTGTCTTCACCGATTGAATTGCTGATATTGCTGTAGATATCCGTAACGCTGCAGCTCACCCTGGCGCGCGGGTAGTTCGCCGCCACCTGCCGCACCACCTCCTGAATACGCGCTTTCCGCGCATTGAAAGCGACCAGATCGAAATCGCGAATCGACACTTTTAGCGTGGCGAGATTGGCGTTGGCGGTGATGTCGTTGAACCAGAAATAGCCTTCGCGCCCCTCGGTATGTTCCGGGGTATCCAGGATATCGAACTGATTGATGATGTCGGTGGCGATGCGAATCGGGTTGATCAGCACGTTCTTCGCCGACATCGGGTGCGCAGTCACGCCCTCGATACGGATCTCCGCCGCCGCCGCATTGAAGTTTTCATAAACCACTTCGCCCAGTTCACAGCAGTCGATGGTGTAGGCGAAATCTACGTCAAAGCGCGCCAAATCCAGCGCTTTGGCACCGCGCAGGCCGATCTCTTCATCCGGCACAAAGGCCACCACAATGTCGCCGTGGCGGTCTGTGGCGCTCAGGTTAGCCAGCAATGTCATCACGACAGTAACCGCCGCCTTGTTATCGGCGCCGAGCACGCTGGTGCCGTCGCTGAAAATAATGTCTTCGTTCGGATAGGCCTGGATCTCCGGATGTTCGGCGGTGCGCAGCCAAATGTCGTGCTCCGCGTTCAGGCAGAGATCCTGGCCGCTAAAGTGCAGGCGCTGAGGATGTATATGCGCCGACAGGCCGACGTCGACGGTATCGATATGGGTAATAAAACCGATGCGCGGCGCACCGGGTTGGTTGCCGGGTTTGCGGGCGGTCACGGTGGCATGCTCGTCGATTTGCACGTCCTTCAGCCCCAGTTGGCGCAACTCGGCTGCCAGCAACTTTGCCATATCATGCTGGCCGGGCGTGCTGGGCAGGGCGTTGACGGCGGCATCGCTCTGGCTGGTGACCGCCAGATAACGAAAGAAACGTTCGGTAAGCTGTTCGGCAATGGCGCTGGTCATGCGGGTTCCTCTCGATAAGCTGTCTATCGGTTTTAATGCTAAATCAGCCGGTTGTCCATTGCTGCAATGCTTTCGCTGTCGGAATGCGAGACGCCGCGCAGAATAAAAAAATAGCGGCGCAACTAGGAAATAGTCGCAGGTATCTGCGGCAGAATCGTTGTTAGCTGTGGGGGAAAGGGTGCCCCAACAATAAATCTGATCGTTAAAGGAGAACCGATGCGCTCACGTAATGCTTTGCTTATTACTCTGTTATCCCTGGGAATGTCTCATGCCGCCTGGTCATCCACCGCTGCCGGTAATGCCAACAGTAACGTCAACAGCCGCGAAGTGGCCAGCGCACTCGGCGGCCTGAAGAACAAAACCTATGATCTGGAGCAGGCGCCGAAGATCCGCATCGCCAGCTTCAATATTGCCGCCGGCAAGGTCAGCGACATGACCGCCATCGCCAAGGCGATCAAGGCGATGAACGTCGACGTGGTGGCGCTGCAGGAAGTGGATAAGCTCACCGGCCGCAGCGGGAAACTCGATCAGGCGGAGGAATTGGCCAAGCTGACCGGCATGCACGTAGCCTTTGGTCGGGCGATAGACTTTGACGGCGGTGAATATGGCCTGGCGTTTCTGTCGAAATACCCCTTGCATGACAGCAAGATTTATCCGCTGCCTTCCGGCCAGCGTGAACAGCGCATTGCCTTTAGCGCCCAGACCGACGTGCCCGAGTTTCCGGTGCCGATCACTTTGATCAATACCCATCTGGACACCAAGGAAGACCCGGCCATGCGCCTGGATCAGGTGCGTGAATTAAACGATCGCACCATTGAAATACGCGGCATCAAGCTGCTGTTCGGCGATATGAACGACGTGCCGGGCAGCGTCACCTGGACCGAACTGAGCCGTTACTGGAACGACATTATGCCCGCGGCGCAAGATGGCCGAAGCTGGCCGGCGGAAAATGCGGAAATCAAAGTCGATTATATCTTTAGCGGCAATGCCCAACGCTGGCATCTCGACAGCCTGACGGTGCCTAACGCCAGCGGCGACTGGAATGGCATTCACTGGCCTGCGGTCAGCGATCACCTGCCGGTGGTAGCCGAGCTGCGGCTGATCGAGCAGTAAAGGGCCCGAGTAAACGCGGGTTGGCGATTGACAGCCGCAAAGCCCGCTGGTTACTATCTGGCGATACAACCCAGGGTTCTGGGTTGCGTAGGCGTTCACGTAATCCAACGCGCTCGTTCTTGTTGCCTTTGGCAACGAGAGAAGAGAGCGTTGGGGTCATCTGGCTCTCTCTGTATTTCCCCTTTTGAGTGAGCAATCTATGTCATCTACGATTTCACATGCGGAGCCTTCCGCTAACAAAGCGCTGCTTTCGCTGACCTGCGCGATCTTTCTCACCTATCTGACTGTAGCTTTGCCGTTGCCGGTGATCCCGCTGTACGTGCATTTTGAACTGGGCATGAGCAACCTGATGGTGGGCGTCGCGGTGGGTATTCAGTTTCTGGCGACGGTACTGACCCGCGGTTACGCCGGTCGGCTGGCTGACCGCTTTGGCGGCAAACGCTCGGCGCGACAGGGGATGATTGCCTGTTCGCTGGCCGGCGTCGCCTATCTGGCGTCAGCGCTGCTACCGGCGGCACCAGAGATCAAATTCGCCCTGCTGATCCTCGGACGCCTGATTTTAGGCTACGGCGAAAGCCTGCTGCTGACCGGCACCCTGACCTGGGGTTTTGGTCTGGTGGGGGCCGCCCGCTCCGGCAAGGTAATGTCCTGGACCGGCATGGCGATCTACGGCTCGCTGGCGGCAGGCGCGCCTGTCGGCCTGATGTTGCATCAGCACTGGGGTTTTGTGGCGTTAGGCGTGTCTACTTTGCTGCTGCCGCTGATCGCCATGCTGCTAAATATGCGTGTCGCGGCGGTGGCGCCAACGCACGGTGAACGTCCTTCGCTGTGGAAAATGGTGGGCAGTATTTGGCAACCGGGCGTAGCGCTGGCATTGCAGGGCGTGGGTTTTGCCGTGATTGGCACCTTTGTGTCGCTGTATTTTACCGCGAATGGCTGGGGGCATGCCGGCCTGGCGCTGACGATGTTCGGCGTGGCATTTGTGGTGATGCGCCTGCTGTTTGGCCATTATCCCGACAAGTTCGGCGGCATCCGCGTGGCGCTGGTTTCATTGCTGATTGAGGCCTTTGGCCTGCTGCTGCTGTTCTCGGCCGCCACGCCGCTGATGGCGTTGGTTGGGGCGGCATTCACCGGTTTAGGTTGCTCATTGATCTTCCCCGCACTGGGCGTGGAGGTGGTGAAACGCGTGCCGCCGCAGGTGCGCGGCACGGCCGTCGGCAGTTACTCGGCGTTTCAGGATGTCTCTTACGCCATTACCGGCCCATTGACCGGGCTGTTGGCCACGTCGCTGGGCTATTCCTCGGTATTTATGGCCGGGGTGGTGTGTGCGTTGACCGGCGTGGCTTTCACGCTGTTGTTTGCGCGCAGCAACGCTAAGCGGGAATAATCCGGGCCAGCCGTTCGACGCCGGCACGGATCTCCCCCGGTGTCAGGGCGGCGAAACCCAACAGCCAGCCGTCGCGTCGCGCCTGCGCCGTTTGATACTGTGGCGCCAGCCCAGGCGTGATCACGCCCAACTGCTGCGCCTGGCGGGTGAGGGCGATTTCCTGGCCCGGCGGCAACCAGACGCTGAGTTGCAACCCGCCACCTGCCTGCTGTGGGGTGGCATAATGCCCAAGCTTTTCCTGCACTTCCTGCAGCAAGTGGTCACGACGGCTGCGGTACAGCTGGCGCATGTAGCGGATGTGGGCGGCAAAATGCCCTTGATGGATGAATTCGGCGGTGACCGCCTGCATCAGTTGGGCGCTGTGGCCGTCGTAAACCGTACGTGCGGTGGTAAAAGGTTCCACCAGGGCGGGCGGCACCACCAGATAGGCCAGCCGCAGAGAAGGGAAAAGCGCTTTGGAAAAGGTGCCTAAATACAGTACGTTGCCCTGGCGATCCAGCCCCTGCATCGCCGGCATCGGCTGACCGTCATAGTGAAATTCACTGTCGTAATCGTCTTCAATAATCCATGCTCGCTGCCGCTGGGCCAACGCCAACAGTTGGAGTCGCCGTGCCAGGCTCAGTGCCACGCCGGTGGGATAGTGGTGCGAGGGCGTCAGGTAAATCAACTGCGGCCTGGGTAACTGCTCATGTGGTTGCATACCGGCGTCGTCCACGCTGATCGGTACCAGCTCTGCACCTGCGCTGGTAAAGGCGTTTCTGGCACCGGCATAACCGGGGTCTTCCATCCATACCTTGTCGCCGCTGTCCAATAGCAGGGCGGCGATCAGCTGTAGCGCCTGTTGTGAACTGGTCAGCACCACGACCTGTTGCGCGTCGCAGTTGACCCCGCGCGCCTGGCTAACGTAACCGGCAATGGCCTCACGCAGCGGCAGGTAACCCTGAGGGTCGCCATAGCGCATCAGGTTTTCTCCCCGCAGGCGCAATTGCTGAGCGGTGAGCTGCTTCCACAGCTTTAACGGGAAGGCACGCAGATCCGGTGAGCCGGCGGCAAACGGCAGCGGTTGTTGTGGATCGCGGCAGCCACCGGTTTGCACGATCTGCCGGCCACGTGATGACAAGCGAGGCTCGCCCGTGATTTTGCGGGCTGAAGGGGACTTCACTATGTCTATCGCCACAAAGGTGCCCTGGCCAACCCGCCGCTGCAGATATCCCTCGGCCTCCAGCTGGCTGTACGCCGCCTCGGCGGTCACCCGCGAGACGCCTAAATCCCCGGCCAGAACCCGTGATGAGGGTAACCGCTGCCCACGGCTCAGCGTTCCGTTATGAATAGCGCGGCGCAGCGTGCCGCAAACGCGTTCACGCAAGGTGCCTGCGTCCTGTTCCGGCCGTTGGAAAAGCGAGATTAGTGCACGGGTCATAATGGGTCTTGTCTTGTGGCAAGAATGGGTATCAATCATAAGACCAAAATCAGGCAATATTGTCATCAGTCTCATCCACAGGAGTGAATTTTATGGCGGCATCTTCATTGGTTTTGGCATTTCCCCCTGGGCCGGCGACGCAAAGCCTGGATTATCTGGCGGCGAAATTGAGTTATTACGCGGACGCATGGGATGTGGCGGAAGATCTGCGCAACGGCGTCAGCGAGATCCTGGTGATAGATACTCGCGCGCAAGCCTTGTATGCGGCCGGGCATATTCCCGGTGCTATCAGTTTGCCGCATCGGCTGATGGACGAGGCCGGCACGGCGCATCTGGATCGCAATAAAGTCTATGTCACCTATTGCGACGGCATCGGCTGCAACGGCTCAACCAAGGGGGCATACAAGCTGGCGCAACTGGGATTCAGAGTGAAGGAGCTGATTGGCGGGCTGGATTTCTGGAAACGCGATGGCCATCCATTGGCCACCGGTGAGCATCCGGGTTCGCTGCGGGGCACTGCAGCAGGGGAAGACTGCGGTTGTGCCTGATGGGTTAAAACACCAGCGCCAAGACCACCGCCAGTACCAGAATCAGCAGGATAAACGCCACTGCCGGCTTGTTCAGCGCCTTTTGCAGCGGTTGGGGCAGCGCGGCGATTAACGGATTGAGCAACGGCTGCGGTTCGGCAGGGCCGCCGGCGATCGGCTGAGTGGGGCCGGTTTTTTCAAGACGGCGGGCAAACAGCTGGTTGATGGCATCGCTCATCTGCGGGTGGGTGAGCGGTGCACTGGCGTTGCAGTTGAAACGCGACTGGCAGTAGTCATTCAACTGTTGTTGTTCCTGTGGGTCGGCCGGTTGTTTAAGTACGGCCAACAGGCTGTTCAGCGTCGGTGCGGACTGCGGACTAAGCGCCACTTTGACCTGCAAAAACTGGTTTAGCAGTTGGAAATGGCGAGCCGGTAGCGGGTCGTTGGTTTTTACCCCGGCCAGATCAAACAGCGTCTGCCAGATCTTGATCGGCGACTCGCCGGTAGCGGCGCTGAGTTTGGTCACCTGCTGTTGCAGGTTTTGGTGCTCGGCAGGCAGTAACGGGCGATCGCTGGTGGCGGTCTGCTGCGGATGAGGAATGGCCAGGCTGCCGGTCTGCAACAGGTTCAACACTTGCTGCAATTGCGGATGGCTCAATTGGCTCAGCACCGTGTGGCCAAACTGCTGGCGAATAAAATCGCTGACGGCCTGGCGGTTATTGCCCTGCGGCAACAGTTCGGTGAGTTGCTGAAGCAGCTGGCGGCTGGCATGGCTTTGCTGCACCTGGTTCAGGCGGTTTTGCAACAGTTGCTCGGCCGGCTGGAAATGGCGAGCGAGCAGTTCGCTGCTATTATGGTCTGCCCCGAGATCGTGACGCAGCGTGGCCCAGATTTCTGCGGACTTGGCCGGGCTGAGCGCCATGATCTTAACGATCAACTTCTCCAGCGTAGTGCGTTGCGCCGGAGAGAGCGGGCTGTCGTCGGTGGTTGTGGTTTTGCCCGGGTTCGGAGGGCGATCGCTGGCGATCGGGGTGCCCGGTCCACTCAAAGGTTGCATATCACCAGTCCTTCGCTGTGTATCCCCTTCTTACTTGAGGTTGCAGCTGCGTTGACTGTGCAATCTCACCCGAATCACTTACTGAGTCATCGGGATTCACTTGCTTGCCGCCTTGCCGCAACCCCAATTACTTTGGGGAGAGAAAAATCGTCGTACCCGGCGAAAAGCGCAGGTGTGCCTCCATGATACCTGTAAATGGCCGCTACCAATACCGCCCTCAGACATTTCTTTACAGGCAAAATGATTGCTAATCACGTCTGCGCCGCTAAGATAAGCCCAGACTTGGCATTGAGGGCAGCATGGTTAAACAGCAGCGGATTGCGAAATGGTTTTTATGCCTGGCTTGCCTGGTGGTGCTGACCTGCATGACTCAACGCATGGCGGGCCTGCATGCGTTGCAGCAGGCGATGGGCCTGCCCGTTGCCGGTGCCGCAACCTTCGTTACCGATGACGACGCTGCACTTCAGCCCAAGCCCTGCGAACTGAGCGCCAAGTCCCTGTTGGCCGCGCCGCCGGTGATGTTCGAAACCCTGCTGTTCGGTCTCGGCCTGCTGTTGGTGCTGCTGGCACCCACCGTGGCCGCGCGTCTGCGTATTCCCCCTCCCAGAGTGATTTCTCCCACGACCCTCAGGGTACACCTCCGATTATGCGTATTCCGTGAATGAGTTAATCGCCCGTCCTTTTTGGTGATTGACTCATTTATGGAGAAAAAACATGTTGAATATCATCAGGTCGGCGCTTGCCTGCCTGTTAATGCTGTGGCTGCCCGCCTTGCAGGCGGCAGACAGCGGCTGGCTGCAAAACCCGGCCAACGATCACGCCAAAGTGCGGCTGCGCGCCGACACGTCGCACCCTGGGGAGACCCGGCTGCTGCTGGCAATAGAGTTGCAACAAGGCTGGAAAACCTACTGGCGTTCACCCGGTGAAGGCGGTATTGCGCCGGCGATAAGCTGGCAAGGTAACCCGCCGCCGGCCACCTGGTTTTGGCCGACGCCGCAGCGTTTTGACGTAGCAGGCATTTCCACTCAGGGATATCACGATCGGGTTGAACTGCCGATAGCGATAAAGGGAGCCGTACCGCCTCAGCTGGCGGGCACCCTGACGCTGTCTACCTGCAGTAACGTCTGCATCTTGACCGACTATCCGTTCAGTCTCGATCTCGGCGCGCCGCCAGACGCGCAGTTTAACCACGACTTTGCTCAGGCGATGGGGCAGGTGCCGATTGCCGATGGCCTGGTTGACGGCATTAAAGCCGGTTATCAGCGCGGGGCACTGCAGATCAGCGCCGAGCGCACCGCTGGCTGGCAACAGCCCGAGTTGTTCTTCGATACGCTGGAGGATGCCGATCTCGGCAAACCGCAGATCAGCGCCGACGGCAGTCGGATGTTGGCGCAGGTACCGGTCAGTGATGGCTGGGGGGATACCGCACCGGACTTGCGCGGCAAAACCCTGACGTTGGTCATCAGTGACGGCGGCATCGCGCAGCAGGTTCAATTGCCGATTGGCGGGCCGCTGGTTTCTCCGGCTGCGGCGGCTTTCCCGCTGTGGCAGGCGGTGCTGATGGCGCTGGCCGGTGGCCTGATCCTCAACCTGATGCCCTGCGTGCTGCCGGTGCTCGGCATCAAACTGGGCTCGATTTTGCAGGTAGAACTGCGGGATCGGCGCAGCATCCGGCTGCAGTTTCTGGCTTCGTCATTGGGCATCATAGCCTCGTTTATGGCGTTGGCGTTGCTGATGACGGCGCTGCGGTTGAGCAATCAGGCGCTCGGTTGGGGCATTCAGTTTCAAAACCCGTGGTTTATCGGCTTTATGGTGCTGGTAACGTTGTTGTTCAGCGCCAACCTGTTCGGCCTGTTCCACGTGCAGCTTTCCTCTTCGCTGAATACCAAACTGGCGACCCATAACGGGCACGGCCTGAGCGGGCATTTCTGGCAGGGCGCTTTTGCCACCTTGCTGGCGACGCCCTGTTCGGCGCCCTTTCTTGGCACCGCCGTGGCTTTTGCCCTGGCCGCGCCGCTGCCGGTGCTGTGGGGCATGTTTGTCGCGTTGGGCATCGGTATGAGCCTGCCGTGGCTGCTGATCGCCGCCTGGCCGGCGCTGGCGCTGCGTTTGCCGCGTCCGGGGCGTTGGATGAACGCGTTACGGTGGGCAATGGGGTTGCTGATGCTGGCCTCTTCGCTGTGGCTGCTGAGCCTGATGGTGAATCATATTGGCGCCACCCCGACGCTGGCCCTGGGCGGCATGGCGCTGCTGGCTCTGCTGTTGGCGGTATGGCGACGGCATGGCGTGCGCCTTGCTGCCGGATGGGTTGCCGGCACGCTGGTGCTGTTCGGCGTGGCGTTGTTGGCCGGTTCGCTCACCGCCGGGTTGTGGCGTCAGCCGTTGCAGGACAAGGTGCGCTGGCAACCGCTGAGCGAGCAGGCGATCACCCAGGCGTTGGCCGAGCGTAAGCGGGTGTTTATCGACGTCACTGCCGACTGGTGCGTCACCTGTAAAGCCAATAAATTCAACGTACTGTTGCGTGATGATGTGCAAAAAGCGCTGAATGCCGAAGACGTGGTCGCTCTGCGGGGTGACTGGAGCCGTCCTTCTGCCGAAATCAGCGCCTTCCTGCAACGGCGCGGCAGCGTTGCCGTGCCTTTTAACCAGATTTATGGCCCCGGCAGCCCTGACGGTGTGGTGTTGTCCCCGCTGTTAACCCGCGATGCCGTGTTGCAAACCCTGTCCGCCGCCAAAGGAAATTCACAATGAAAAAGTTACTGATGTTATTGATGCTGATTGCCGTTCCCGTCTGGGCCGCCGCCCCCTTTACCCCAGAGCAGGAGCTGCGCATTAAGGAACTGATCCGCGAAACCCTGGTGTCGAACCCGGATATTCTGGCGCAGGCGGTCGATGCCTGGCAGCAGCAGACCGCCGGCCAGCAGATCGATCAGGCAATTAAGCAAAACGCCAAAGCTTTGTATGAAGACCCTGCCAGCCCGCGTCTGGGGGCCGACAACGCCAGGCTGACGCTGGTGGTGTTTACGGATTACAACTGTCCGTACTGTAAGCGTTTTGATCCGATGCTGGAAAAAATCGTCAAACAAAATCCGGAGGTAGCGCTGGTGGTGAAACTGCTGCCGTTCAAGGGCGAAAGTTCGGTCAGCTCGGCGCGTGTCGCTCTAACTGCCTGGCAGCAACATCCGGACCAGTTTTGGGCGTTGCACCAGCGGCTGATGGCGAAAAAGGGCTTCCACGACAGCGCCAGCATCGCCGCCGCCCAGCAGAAAACCGGGGTGAAAGCGGTGGCGCCGAGTGAGCTGAGCATGACCACGCTGCGCACCAACATGGAACTGGCGGAAAAACTGGGGGTGCAGGGAACGCCTGCGACGCTGATTGGCGACCAGATGCTGCCGGGGGCGGTGTCTTACGAGGAATTGGAGGCGATAGTGAAACAGCAACTGGCGAAGGCCAAAAATGGCTAAGCTGCGGCGCTGGGGGCGCGAACTCTTGATTCTGCTGCTGATTGTGCTGGCGGTGGTGATGGCGATGGACTGGCTGCGCGCACCGCAGGCACCGGCGGCTTTCGATGCGCAGGCGTTGACCACATTGAGCGGCGAGAGGGTTTCACTCGCGCAGCTCAGCCGGGACAAGCCGCTGCTGGTCTATTTCTGGGCCAGTTGGTGCGGCGTGTGCCGCTTCACCACGCCGTATGTTGCCAGGCTGGCGGAGGAGGGCGGCAATGTGCTGACCGTGGCGCTGCGTTCCGGTGACGATCTGCAGGTCGAACAGTGGCTGGCGCGCAAGCGGCTGACGCTGCCGGTGATTAACGATCCGCACGGTGAGCTGTCGGCGCAGTGGCAGGTTGGCGTCACCCCGACGCTGGTGGTCATTTCCCAGGGCAAGGTGGTGCAGAGCACCACCGGCTGGACCAGCTACTGGGGAATGAAACTGCGTCTGTGGTGGGCCGGGCGGTAAGCCCCGGTCTATTTGGCGGCGATGACCTCATTAATCGCCCGGCAGAGTCGGGCGATACCTTCTTCAATCAGCGGCGGCGTATTAGCGGCGAAATTCAATCGCAGGCCATGCGTACCACGTTGTTCCTGAGCATAAAAACACTCTCCGCGTGCAAAGGTGACGCCGTGGCGCCAGGCCACCGGCATCAGCGTTTCGTTGTTAACCGCAGCGGGCAGCGTCAGCCAGATAAACAATCCACCCTCAGGCGTTTCAAAGTGGCAGCCGTGCGGCAGATGCTGCTGCAATGCCGTTACCATGGCGTCGCGGTGTTGGCGGTAGATCCGCCCGGCACGCCGCAGCTGTTTGTCATAGCGGCCTATGGTGACAAAGGCGTCCAGCGCCCGCTGGATCAGGTTGGAGCTGGTAAAGCTGTCGACGTGTTTTAACCGTGCTACCCGCTGATATTGCTCACTGTCTGCGACCAGGTAGCCGATGCGCATGCTGGGCAGCAGCATTTTGGAAAAGGTGCTGACATACATCACCGCGCCTGGCTGCGCCTGCGCCCGCAGTGACGGCAAGTGTTTGCCGTTGTAGCGCAGATCGCCGACGAAATCGTCCTCCAGGATCAGCACGCCGGCATGTTGCGCCAGCGCCAGCAGGCGTCGGCGGCGGGCTTCGCTCATGCAACGCCCGGTCGGGTTATGAAAGTTGGGGATGGTATAAATCAGTTTTGGTCGGTGCTTTTCCAGCAGCGCCGGCAGGTGTTCAACCTGCATGCCGTGTCGATCGCTGGGGATGGTGACGATATTGAGCCTGTGCAGGCGCAGTAGCCCCAGCGCTTCGGCGTAGGTGGGTTCTTCGACGATCACGGTATCTCCCGGCTCAAGCAGGCTTTGCACAATCAGGCTGATGGCGTGCTGCGAGCCGTTGGTGATCAGCACCTGCTCCGCTTGGGTGGGGATGCCTTGGGCTGTGAGGATCCGTCCCAGCGTATCGCGCAGCGGGTAGTAGCCGCAGTATTCGCCATAGCCGAAAGCTTCTTCCGCATGGCGGCTGAGTACCGACAGCAATATCTTGCGGAATTCTTCCTGGGGAAAAACCTTCGGGCTGCCGACGCCGGCGGCAAAGTTGATGATGTTATCCGGCAGCGGCGTGTCGGGGTAGCCGTCCAGCCGCGAGGTCAGCGTGGTGAAACGCTCTGCCGGGAACGGCGTATCGGACGTCGGTTGCGGTTGAGCAGGCCGCGCGCCCGGATGCAGGACGTAGGCACCGCTGCCGCGCCGCTGGTGCAGAAATCCTTTGGACGCAAGTTCGGCGTAGGCATTGTCGACCGTCAGCCGGCTGACGGCCAGTTCGGCTGCCAATGTGCGGGTGGAAGGCAGTTTGTCGCCATCGACAAAGACGCCGCTCAGTATCGCCCGCCGCAGCGCCTCTTCAATTTGCAGATACAGCGGGACATCCTGCTGGCGGTCTAACGGGATATGCATGGAAATTGGCTCGGTCAGGGGCGGTGATTTTTACTATACCTCATGGCCATCGGGCTTCAAGCGGATAAAAGTGGCCTGCATAACAATCGGGGAAAGTGGCTCTGGCGACAAAATTTCGCCGCGTTAGAATTCCTGCCTGAGTCCGTTATCGCCGTTTTTGAGGGTGTCATGTCATTACCGTCGGGTATTTCAGCAAGGCCGGTTTTCCCCGGTGCGCGTATTTTGCAGGGCAACAGTCAGGGGTATGTCATTGCCATCGTCAGCGCCATGCTGCTGGCCTTTACCGCCATTATTATCCGTGTGCTGACGGAGCATTATCACTTGCCCACCTTTGTGCTGGCCTTTTGGCGTGCGGCATTGGTTGCCCTGGTGTTATTGCCGTTGTTGTTGCTGCTCAAACCCGAATGGGCGCGTTTGCAGCCTGCGCAGGTGCCTTTTTATGCCTGTTATGGCCTGCTGCTGGCGGTGTTCAACAGTCTGTGGACGCTGTCGGTAGCCTTGAACGGCGCGTCGGTGGCGACCATTCTTACTTACTGCTCGGTAGGTTTTACCGTATTTCTTGGCTGGGTGATGTACAGCGAACGACTGAACCTGCGCCAACTGCTGGTGATTGTGGTCAGCCTGGGCGGCTGTTTCCTGGTCAGTAACGGCGACAGCCTGGGCAATGCCCATTTCAACCTGCTGGGGCTGTTGATCGGCATGTTGTCCGGTATCGGCTATACCCTGTACACCCTGGGAGGGCGCGTAGCCACGGAACGGCGCTATCCGGTGTGGAATACCATTTTGTATGTGTTTGGTTTTTCGGCGGTTTACCAATGGCTGTTCAACATCGCGCTGACGCTGTTTCCCCTGCCGGCATTTCAGGGCATGACCGGCTCTTTGTGGTTCCTGTCCCAGGGGGCACAGGGCATTGAATGGAGTGGCTGGCTGTTGCTGGTGATCCTGGCCGCCGGGCCGACGCTGCTGGGGTTTGGCCTGTACAATATCAGCCTGAAGACGTTGCCGCTGGCGGTTGCAAACCTGATTTTGTCGCTGGAGCTGGTGTTCACGGCGGTCATTGCCTATTTCCTGCTGGGGGAAAACATGAACCGGCTGCAACTGCTGGGCAGCGCGCTGGTGATGGGTGGGGTGTTGATGCTGAAGAAGAAGACGGATCAGGCCTGATTTGTTACCCTTATGCCTCGCTGGAGAGGCAATCATGACTAACAATCCAAGATTAAAAAAGGCGATCATCGCTTAAACAGGCCGTGTTGAGTGAACGAAAACACGGCCACAGATCTCGTTCCGTGGCTCTTGCAACCAGCAAAAGAGAAAGCGCCATGTCTGAAAAACACTGGTCCAAAACAGAACTGCTGCACCAAACGGTGACCAATCCCAATATTATCGTCAAGGGAACCCACAGCTATTACAGCGACTGCTGGGATAGCGGTTTCGAACGCTCCGTCGTGCGTTATTTACACGGCGACGCGGTCAGCCAACAGTGGCCACCGTTGGGGCCGATAGACAAATTGCTGATCGGCGATTATGTCTGCATAGCCGCCGAGGCGGTGATCCTGATGGGCGGCAATCATACGCACCGTATCGATTGGCTGAGCCTGTACCCGTTTATGGAGAGCATCCAGGCTGCTTATCAGCCCAAGGGTGATACCCGGTTGGGCGACGGCTGCTGGATAGGCATGCGGGCGATGCTGATGCCGGGCGTCACTATTGGCGAAGGGGCGGTGGTGGCCGCAGGCAGCATAGTGACTGCGGATGTCGAACCTTACGCCATCGTGGGCGGCAACCCGGCGCGGCCGATCAAGCTGCGATTTACTCCGGAGACGATCGCAGGGTTACTCGCGTTGCGCATTTATGATTTGTCGGCGGAGGATTTTGCCCGCGTGCAACCTTGGCTGGCCGACAATGATATTGCCGCCCTGGAACGGGCGATAAACGACATTAAGCGTTAAAACTGAAAAGGGCGGGGTAATCTCCCCGCCCACTATACTTACTCGGCTTTGGCCGTTTCTTCCACCCTGCGGCGTTTTCGCACTCCGCGCAGCAACAGCGGCAACACCAGCACCGCCACCGCCAATACCAGCAGCGTTTGCGCGATACCGCTGCTCCACAGGATGCCGAAATCCCCGTTGCTGATTGACAGCGCACGGCGCAGGTTCTGTTCCAGCATTTCCCCCAGCACGAAACCCAGGATCAGCGGCGACATCGGGAAGTGCATTTTCCGCAAGATATAACCGAACACCCCCAGTCCGACCATCAACAGCAGGTCAAAGGTGGTGCTGTGCACCGCATAAACGCCCACCGCAGACACGGCGGCAATCGCCGGTACCAGGAACCACAGCGGGATGGTCAGCATGCGGGTAAACAGGCCGACCAGCGGCAGGTTCATGATCAGCAGGATCACGTTGGCAATCAGCAACGCGGCGATCAGGCCCCAGACAATGTCCGGCTGCTCGGTGAACATCGCCGGGCCTGGCGTGATGTTGTACAGCGTCAGTGCGCCCATCATCACCGCCGTGGTGCCCGAACCCGGCACGCCCAGCGTCAGCATCGGAATGAACGAGCCGCAGGCCGAAGCATTGTTGGCGGCTTCCGGCGCCGCTACGCCGCGAATATCCCCTTTGCCGAAGGTCTCGCTGTTGCCGCTGATTTTCTTTTCGGTCATATAGGTGAGCGCACTGGCGATGGTGGCGCCGGCACCGGGCAGGATGCCGACGAAGAAGCCGATCACCGAAGAGCGCAGCGTCGGGCCGACGCACTCGGCGGCCTCTTTGCGGTTAAACAACAGGCGACCGGTTTTACGCACCAGCTTTTGTCCGCCGCTGGTGCTTTCCAGCATCAGCAGGATTTCACTGACCGAGAACAACCCGATCACCACCACGATAAACTGCACGCCGTCGGAGAGATGCACGCTGTCGAAGGTGAAGCGGTAAACGCCGGTGTTGGCGTCTACGCCTACCGTCGCCAGCCCCAGGCCAATCAGCGCCGCCAGCAGCGACTTCAGCGGGTTTTGGCTCATCATGCTGCCCAGACAGGCGATGGCGAACACCATCAGGGCAAAGTACTCCGCCGGACCGAACGCCAGTGACCAGCGCGCCAGCAGCGGGGCGAACAGAATAATGCCGCCGATGGCGATCATGGAACCGACGAAAGAGCTGACCGCCGAGATCGACAACGCCACGCCGGCGCGGCCCTGTTGCGCCATCGGGTAGCCGTCCAGCGCGGTCATGATCGCCGCCGCGTCGCCGGGTACGTTAAGCAGGATGGACGAGATGCGGCCGCCGTATTCGCAGCCGATATAGACCGTCGCCAGCAGGATCAGCGCGGACTCGGCCGGCAGCTTGAGAGCAAACGCCAGCGGCAGCAGAATAGCCACGCCGTTGATCGGCCCCAGCCCCGGCAGCAGGCCGACAATGGTGCCGACGAAGCAGCCAATCAGTGCGATAATCAGGTTCTGCGGCACCAGCGCCACCTCGAACCCTTGGGTTAAATACATCCAGGTTTCCATCATCGCCCCCGTTAGCTCAGCCAAACGCCGAGTGGCAGTGTTACATCGAGTAATTGGTCAAAGGCGTAGTACAGCGCAACGCCCATCACCACGCCGGAGACCGCTGCCGCAAGCAGGCTGGCCTGGAACAGCAAGCCAATGCTGAAGGTCAGCAGTGCGGTGGCCAGCGGAAAGCCCAGCCATTCGAAGCCCCAGGCGTACAGCACCAGCGTAATCACCAGCACCAGCAGGCGTTGCATTACCTTGTTGTGCGGCCATTCGACGGCCTGCGGTTTGTTCAGCAGCAGCAGTGCCGCGCACAGCGACATCAGGCTGAGGATGGCCAGCGGGAAGGGGCGCGGCCCCAGCGGTTCATAGCTGTATTCGCTCTGAATGCCCCAGCCGATAAACAGGCCGCCGATGCACAGCAGCAACCAGAAACCGGCAAAAATGCGATCGCTCATGGTATTTCCCCCGGTTATTTAGCCAGGCCGAAGACTTTGGCCTGCTCGCGGTACTGATTGACCTGGTTTTTCACGTAGGCATCCAGCTCCTTGCCGGCCAGGTTGAATTCAAACAGGCCGCGCAGGTCGCGCTGCTTTTTGAATTCGTCGGTTGCCATCATTTTCTTGAAGGTGTCGAGCCACCACTGGTATTCCTCTTCGCTGACCTTCGGGCCAACGTAGAAACCGCGGATGATCGGCCAGATCAGATTGAACCCCTGTTCTTTGGCGGTCGGCACGTCGGCTAACTGGCCCGGCAGACGCTGTTCGGAGTACACCGCCAGCACGCGAATTTTGTCACCTTGCAGGTAGGGCACCATTTCGCTCAAATCGCCGGACACTGCCTGAATATGGTTACCGAGCAGCGCGGTGACCGGCTCGCCACCGCCTTCGAACGCGACGTAGCGCATCTTGTGAGGATCGACCCCGACCTCGCGCGCCAGCAGGGCGGTTTTCATCCAGTCCTGGCTGCCGATCGACGCGCCCGCGCCGAACACCACGCTGTTGGGATCTTTCTGGAAGGCGTTCATCAGCTCTTTGAGGGTTTTGTACGGCGAGTCGGCGCGCACGGCGATCATGCCGTAGTCGGTACCGACGGCGGCCAGCCATTTCACGTCATCGACGTTGTACCGGCCGAACTTCCCTTGCGAAAGGTTGAGCAGGGAGCCGCCGGAGAAGGCCACCACGGTGCCGAATTCCGCAGGGCGTTGGGCGACGATGGCGTTATAAGCCACCGCACCGACGCCGCCGGGCATATAGGTAACGCGCATCGGTTTGTCGATGGCTTGGGTTTCTTGCAGCGACACCTGAATCAGTTTGCAGGTCAGATCAAAACCGCCGCCGGGCTTGGCGGGGGCGATGCATTCGGTGCGTTTCGGCGCTTCTACGGCAAAGGCCTGATTGGCCGCCAGCAGCAGGGCGGTTGCAGCCAGAGTACGGGTGATTGTTTTTTTCATTGCTTTCCCCAAGGTATTTTCTGTCGGTGTGAATCCCCGCCGATACGGGTTGCTGAATTGTTAAATCAACAACCTTTCATTTACCTTTCAGTCACAGGGAAAGTTTACAAGATGTGATACGCGTCTCCTGTCCGGTGCCAACCGCCGGTGCGCTAGCACATACGGCGTGGCAAGAACAGCCCGTAAACCTGGCTTAAAACATGTGTAATGTCAGTTTTGTTGCGTTGCTCTTGGAGTAAAATAATAAAAAATAAAATTATTACGGACGCATTATTATGTTTTTACTCGGGAAATTATTCGGTGGCAGGGACAACGCCAAGGTGAGCGCTATCAAGATGTTGCCGGCGGCTTATGCTGAAATGATTGGGGAGGCGGGGCATTGTCGGCTAAAACGCCTGCGCCCGGAGATCGGCGTTTTTGAACTGCATTTTTCTACGGCCAACGGCGAAAAACATGCCTGCCAAATGACCGCCTGCATCACCGGCGTGGATATCGTTTTTGCCGCCAATAATCGCTCCGTGCTGGTTTCTCCGCCGTTCAGCCCAGCCAAAGTACGGCCGGCGCTTGATATCGCCTTGGCCGACAGCGGGCTTCCATGTTGAAATAAAGCGGGTGCCGCCAGCACCCGTTGTTCTATACCGTAATTGTGTACCAGCTCCCAAAACGGGCTCTGCGCCACCCTTCTATCACGCCGCCTTCCATGCCATCCTGCTGTTATAAACATGTTAACAAGCGATATGTCGTCTCCTGACGATATGGCGCTGTATTCATCCTGCTTGTGCAGATAAATCAATGGAATGGAAAAATGCGGCTGTTATTGGTAGAGGATCATCCCGAGTTATCCCATTGGTTGCAAAAGGCGCTGACCGGCGCCGGTTTTGCCGTGGACATCGCGCCGGACGGGTTGGCGGCCGACCATCTGTTGTTAAACGAACGCTATGCGCTGGTGGTGCTGGACGTAGCGTTGCCGCGCCTGAATGGCCTGGATCTGCTGGCCCGCCTGCGCAAGCGCGGCCAGGACCTGCCGGTGTTGCTGTTGACCGCCAGAACTGACGTTGCCGATCGGGTCAAAGGGCTGAATCTGGGCGCCGATGACTATCTCACCAAACCCTTTGAACTCGATGAGCTGGAAGCGCGCATTCGGGCGCTGCTGCGCCGCAGCGTCGGCGTTACCCAGCAGGCGCTGCAGTATGGCGCGCTGACCTATCACGATGAAGGCTATTTTCAACTGGACGATAAACCGTTGTCGCTAACGCCACGCGAGTTGGCGGTGCTGACTGCCCTGATCCACCGGCGCGGCCGGCCGGTCGCCAAACAGCAGCTGTTTGAACAGGTGTTTACCCTGTCCGACGAAGCCAATCCGGAGAGTATTGAGCTGTACGTGCATCGGCTGCGGAAAAAGTTACAGGGCAGCAACGTGGCGATCGTCACCCTGCGCGGTCTGGGCTACAGCCTGGAGCTCTGCAATGAGGTGGTTTAACGCACCGCGCTCCCTGTTTTATCAACTGCTGCTGTTTTTCGGTTTACCTTTACTGGTGCTGGGCGGTATCTCCATTTACACCCATTACTTTAGCGCCATGAACGCCGCCACGCTGGCTTACGATCGCACGCTGCTGGCATCGGCGCGCACCGTGGCGGAGCGGCTGGTGGTGCGCAACGGCCGCCTGGAAGTGGATGTGCCTTACGTGGTGCTCGATAGCTTTGAGCGCAACATGAACGATCAGCTCTATTACGAAGTGATCTCTCCGCAGGGAAAAAGCATCTCCGGTTACGACGATCTGCCGCCCATGCCGCCGCATATCCTGCGCTCCAGTCTGTATCCGGCGCTGGTGCATTTCTATGACGCCGAATACAGCGGCCGGCCGATCCGCGTGGCTGCGCTGTACCAGCCGGTCAATGAATCGGGCGTCATGGGCATGGCGACTATCCTGGTGGCGGAAACGCTGGAGTCGCGCCGTTACCTGGCACGGCAGATGATGCTTTCCGCCTTGCTCAGCCAGGGGACCGTGGTGGTGCTGACGATGATTCTGGCCTTCGCCTTGCTCAAGCGAGTGCTAAAGCCGATGCGCAAGCTTTCCGGCATCATGCTGCGGCGCGATCCGGGCGAACTGACGCCGTTACCGATGGTGTTGCCCTGGTCGGAAATGCAGCCTCTGCTGCTGGCGTTCAATCGCTATATCGAACGGCTGCGGGTAATGGTGGCGCGTCAGGAGCGTTTTAGCGCCGACGCCTCTCATCAACTGCGCACGCCGCTGACGGTGCTGAAAACTCAGGTGGGGGTGGCGCTGGCCAGCGATAAGCCGGAGCAGTGGCGGGAAAGCCTGGCGGCGATGAGCGTCACGCTGGATAACACCGTGGCGCTGACCGATCGCCTGCTCTATCTCTCGCGGCTTAAAGCCCATGAACATCATGCCGATCGCAAGCTGCAACCGGTGAATCTGGCGCAGGTACTGCGCGATGCCTGTTTTTCGCGTCTGCCGCAGGCGCGCAGCAAGCGTATTGATTTAGGCTATGAAGGGGAGTCGGTATGCTGGGTCGGCGGTGAGGCGCTGTTGCTCACCGAGTTGTGCGCCAATCTGCTGGATAACGCGCTGAAATACGTGCCGAATCAGGGCGTGGTCACCGCGCGTCTGACGCTCGATAAACCGGCCGGGGAGTGCGTGCTGGAGATAGAAGATAACGGGCCAGGCATTGCTCAGCAGGATACCGCGCAGGCGCTGCAACCCTTCCATCGGCTGGATAATGTGGGCGATCAGCCCGGTGCCGGGCTGGGGCTGGCGCTGGTCAGCGACATTACCCGTTATCACGGCACCCGCCCGGAGCTGTTGACCTCGGCCGCGCTGGGCGGCCTGCTGGTGCGGGTGCGTTTTCAGCTGTTGCCTTAGGACTTCACTTCGGCCGCTGGTTTTTTTGCCTTGCGCCCTAACGGCGTGCGCAGACGTTGCGACAAAATTACGCCCAGCAGCGTGACGCCGCCGCCGATCAAATGGTAGCTGTGCAGCTGTTCATGCAGGAACAGCACGGCGATGACGGCGGTAAAGACCGGCGACAGGTTCATAAATATCGACGCAGTATTGGCCCCGAGGCGCATCACGCCCTGGATCCACAAGAAAGGCGCGATGATCGAAGCCGGGATGCCGGCGAACAGCACCAGCGGGATATTCTGGCTGTTCAGCCCGACATCCTGCGCCATCAGAAAGTTGGGTAACAACAGCACGACACCGAACAGGATTTGCACATACAGCGCCTGCCAATTAGGCAGAGCAATCATCCAGCGTTTGGTCAGCACGCCGTACAGCGCATAGGAAGCGGCGGCGGCGAACATCATCAGTTCGCCCTTGCCGATGCCATGTTGCAGCAGCTCGCCTGGATGACCGGCGCTGACCAGCCAGATCAATCCGCCGAAGGACAGCACGCTGCCGATCGCCACGCCGACGGTCGGTGCAATGCGCAGCAGTACGATGCTGATCAGAATGGTCAGCAGCGGGATCAGCGACACAATGATACCCATAAACAGCGCGCTGACGCTGTGCGCCGCATAGTAGGCCAGGCTTTGGTACAGCACCATGCCGAGCAGGCCGAGGATCAGCAATTTCCATCCGTTGGCGCGCACCTCCCGCCAATTGCGGATCACGCCGGGCAATACGAACGGGGTCAGGACGATCAGCGCCAGCAGCCAACGGTAAAACGAGATGGCGGCCGGATCGATTGCGGTGGCGGAGAGTTTGCTGACGACGGCGTTAACCGACCAGATCAGCACCGCCAGCAGCGGGAAGAGCATATTCACGATGATTATTCTCAATAACGACGGACATGCTGGCTAGTCTACTCGTGTCCGGTTTATTATATATAGCGATATCCAGACAATATTTTGTGTCAACAAGACAAATCACGGTGTGAAACCATGTCAGAAATCCGTCACTTTCCTGAAGCCTTGATCCCGGCGCCGCGCCCGGTGCAGTTTCGTTGCGAGGAGTTTAATGCCCGCACGGAATTCCAGCCGCACAGCCACCCTTGGGGGCAACTGATGTGGGTGAAAACCGGGGTGATGGTGATGAAGGTCGGCAATCAACGTTTTCTGGCGCCGCCGGAATTTGTGCTGTGGGCGCCGGCGGGGATCGAGCACTCCTGCTACAACCAGCGGCAGGCGCAGTGCCGCATGGTGGATATCATGCAGTCGCTGTGCGTCGGGCTGCCGGCCGACCCCTGCCTGGTGAGCGTGACGCCGATTTTCCGTGCCATCGCCGAAGATTTTTATGCACGCAAACAATACATCCCGCACGACAAACAGGATTTGCGTCTGTGCCGGGCGCTGATCGATCAACTGCATCTGTCGCCGGTCCAGCAAACTTATTTGCCGTCGTCCGAAGATAAATTCCTGGCGCCGGTGCTGGAAGCGCTGGAGCATTGCCCCTCGGACAACACCCCGCTCGCCGTCTGGGCCGCCCGGGTCTATACCACCGAACGCACCCTGTCACGCCGTTGCCGGCAAGAGCTGGGCATGTCATTCAGTGAGTGGCGCCAGCGGTTGCGTTTCCTGCATGCCGTTTCGCTGCTTGAACAGGGCAAAACCGTGCAGAACGTCGCGCTGGAGGTGGGATACAGCTCGGCCTCGGCGTTTATCGTCATGTTTCAGCAAATCGCCGGCAGCACGCCCGAACGCTTTCGCCGGGCCTGATTCGGTGGCACACTCTTTCCCAGCCAAAATAAGTCGCAAATCGTCGGAGCAACAAGTGAAAATCCTGGTTGATGAAAATATGCCGTACGCGGCTGAATTGTTCAGTCGTTTGGGGGATGTGCAGGCGGTGCCTGGCCGCCCGATCCCGCGTGATGCGCTGGCGGATGCCGATGCGCTGATGGTGCGTTCGGTGACTAAAGTGAATGAAGATCTGCTGGCCGGTACTCGCATCGGTTTCGTCGGCACCGCCACCGCCGGTACTGACCATGTGGATGATGCCTGGCTGAAACAGCAGGGCATCGGGTTTTCCGCAGCGCCAGGCTGTAACGCCATTGCGGTAGTGGAATATGTGTTCTCTGCGCTGATGCTGCTGGCCGAACGCGACGGTTTTCAGTTGCGCGACAAAACCGTCGGCATTATTGGTGTGGGCAACGTAGGTTCGCGCCTGGATGCCCGCCTTAAAGCCTTGGGCGTCCGTACGCTGCTGTGCGATCCGCCGCGCGCAGAACGTGGTGACGTCGGTGAGTTCTGGCCGCTGGAAAAACTGGTGGTGGAAGCCGATGTGCTGACGTTCCATACGCCGCTGAATAAATCCGGCCCCTATCGCTCGCTGCACTTGGTTGACGCCGAGTTGCTGGCGGCGCTGCCCGACAACCGTATCCTGATCAATGCCTGCCGTGGCGAGGTGGTGGATAACGCCGCGCTGCTGCTGGCGCTGGAGAAAGGCAAAAAGCTGAGCACGGTGCTGGACGTTTGGGAACCGGAACCGGAGCTTTCATTACCGCTGCTGGCGCGGGTGGATATCGGTACTGCGCATATCGCCGGTTACACGCTGGAAGGCAAGGCGCGGGGCACCACTCAGGTGTTCGAGGCCTTCAGCCGCCATGTGGGGCAGCCACAGCAGATTGAGCTGGCCTCGCTGCTGCCGGTGCCGGAATTCAGCCAGATCCAGTTGAACGGGCCGCTGGATGAAGGCAAATTAAAACGATTGATGCACTTGGTGTATGATGTGCGCCGCGATGATGCGCCGCTGCGCAAAGTGGCTGGGCAAGCGGGCGAATTCGATCGCCTGCGCAAGCATTATCAGGAGCGCCGTGAATGGTCCTCATTGCGCGTCCAGTGCAATGACAGCGCCAGTGCGGAACTGTTGCACAAGCTGGGTTTCAGCGTGCTGTAAGGGGCCGGCATCCGGCTCCTTGCCTAAAAGGCATCGCGCCCAATACGTAAGGTTGCCTTAAGCAATCGCCGCTATAATAGGCGGCAAAGGATTATCGGGCGGTGGCAACACTGCCCGTCTGCTTTTTAAATGAATACTCTGGAGAAACCCAATGTCTGACGGCTGGAATATCGCTCTGCTTGGCGCCACTGGCGCGGTAGGTGAAGCGTTGCTGGAATTATTACAGGAACGTCAGTTCCCGGTGGGCGAACTCTATCCTTTGGCCAGTGAACGCGGCGCCGGGGCAACGGTACGCTTCAACGGCAAGTCGGTGCTGGTGCAAAAAGCGGAAGAATTTGACTGGTCACAGGCGCAACTGGCGTTCTTTGTCGCCGGTACCGAGGCGGCGGCCCGCTATGCGGAAGACGCCGGCAACATGGGTTGTCTGGTGATCGACACCAGCGGCCTGTTTGCGCTGGAGCCGGATGTCCCGCTGGTGGTGCCTGGTGTTAACCCGCAGGTGCTGGCGGACTACCGCAACCGTAATATTGTCGCCGTGGCCGACAGCATGGTCAGCCAACTGCTGACGGCGATCAAACCTTTGACCGAGCAGGCCGGGCTTTCCCGTCTGCACGTCACCACCCTGATGTCGGTATCGGCACGCGGCAAAGTGGCGGTGGACGATCTGGCCGGCCAGAGCGCGCGCTTGCTGAACGGCATTCCGGCCGAGCCGGGCGTTTTCGCCAAGCAACTGGCGTTCAACCTGTTACCGCTGCTGGCCGACGAGCAGGGCAGCGTGCGCGAAGAACGTTTGATTGTCGATCAGGTGCGCAAAGTCCTGCAGGACGAAGGGCTGCCGATTTCCGTGAGCTGCGTACAGTCGCCGGTGTTTTACGGCCACGCGCAAGTGGTTCACCTGGAAGCGCTGCGCCTGATCTCTGCCGAAGAAGCGCGCAGCGAGCTGGAGCAGGTGGATGATATCCAACTGAGCGAAGAAGACGACTACCCGACTCAGGTAACGGAAGCGTCCGGCAGCGATGCGTTGAGCGTCGGCTGCTTGCGCAATGACTACGGCATTCCTGAAATCCTGCAGTTCTGGTCGGTGGCGGACAACGTACGCTTCGGCGGCGCGCTGATGGCGATCGAAACCGCAGAGCGTCTGGTGCAGGAGCAGATGTACTGATGTCTGAAGTTGTCTTGCCCACCCAACCGAGGTTAAAAATCGCGCTGGGGATTGAATATGACGGCAGCCGTTATTACGGCTGGCAGCGTCAGCAGGAAGTCGCCAGCGTGCAGGCCTGTCTGGAACAGGCGTTGAGCAAGGTGGCGAATGCGCCGATTAGCGTATTGTGCGCCGGACGTACCGACGCCGGCGTGCACGCTACCGGCCAGGTGGTGCATTTTGAAACCACCGCGCAGCGCAAGGACGCCGCCTGGACGATGGGGGTAAATACCCATCTGCCGCCGGATATTGCCGTGCGTTGGGTGACCGGCGTGGCCGAGGATTTCCATGCGCGCTTTAGCGCCACCGCGCGTCGTTACCGCTACATTATTTATAACCACCGCTACCGCCCGGCGGTGTTGCAGCAGGGGGTGACCCATTTTTATCACCCGCTGGATGCCGAACGGATGGAAAGGGCGGCGCAGGCGCTGCTGGGTGAGAACGATTTCACGTCGTTCCGCGCCGTGCAATGTCAGTCGCGCACGCCATGGCGTAACGTAAAACACGTTAAGGTTACGCGCTACGGCGAGTATATCGTGGTAGATATTAAGGCGAATGCCTTTGTGCACCATATGGTACGCAACATTGTCGGCAGCCTGATGGAAATCGGCTGCGGCAATCAGAGTGAGAACTGGATGGCCGAACTGCTGGCGCTGAAGGATCGGAATCTGGCTGCGGCGACGGCGCGTGCCGAAGGGTTGTATCTGGTGTCCGTCGATTATCCTGAGCATTTTTGTTTGCCCCGGCCGCCAATGGGGCCGCTGTTTTTACCCGACGATTAGTTTTAGCTGACGATTAGACGCCGGCGCGCCCGACGCGTTGCTCCCTTGTACATCTGCCGGGTGGGTGAGACACCCGGTAAAAAGAGAGAATCTATGGACATCATCAAGTTTGTGATTGATTTTATTTTGCATATTGACGTGCATTTGGCCGAACTGGTCGCGCAATACGGCATGTGGGTCTATGCCATTTTGTTCCTGATCCTGTTTTGCGAAACCGGGCTGGTGGTTACGCCTTTCCTGCCGGGGGATTCTCTGCTGTTTGTCGCCGGCGCGCTGGCGGCGCTGCCGACTAACGATCTGAATGTGCATACCATGGTTGCGCTGATGGTCGGGGCTGCGATCCTCGGTGACGCGGTGAACTATACTATTGGCCGGCTGTTCGGCGATAAGCTGTTCAGTAACCCTAATTCGAAAATTTTCCGCCGCAGCTATCTGGATAAAACCCATCAGTTTTATGAAAAGCACGGTGGGAAAACGATTATTTTGGCGCGATTTGTGCCGATCGTGCGTACATTTGCGCCGTTCGTCGCCGGTATGGGGAAAATGTCCTACCGTCATTTCGCTGCCTACAACGTGATTGGCGCGCTGGTTTGGGTGCTGCTCTTCACTTATGCTGGCTACCTTTTCGGTGATTTGCCGATCGTGCAGGAAAACCTGAAACTGTTGATCCTGGCGATCATCCTGGTTTCAATTTTGCCGGGCATCATTGAAATCTGGCGCCATAAGCGCGCGGCTGCCCGCCAGCAAAAACAGTAAAAACATCGCTTAACCTGTCGGTTCGACCAGTTTTTTATCCACAGTGTCGGGCCGATATGGTTTAATGAGCGACATTTATGGTCTGTTCCTGCGAGCAAACCCTGAAGCCAGTGCCTCGGTCACGCGTTTGTCGCGTTTCACTCGGGCACTTTTTCATTGGGTCTGTCTGCGGGGGGATTGTTAAAGCATGAACAGCGGACTGGCATGTGCCAGGTTCAAACAGAAAGGTCATCGATGAGCTGGATTGAACGAATTCTTAACAAGAGCAATATTACACAAACCCGTAAGGCGAGCATTCCTGAAGGGGTCTGGACCAAATGTGACAGCTGCGGTCAGGTTCTCTATCGCGCCGAGCTGGAACGTAATCTGGAAGTGTGTCCTAAGTGCGACCACCACATGCGCATGACTGCGCGCATGCGCCTGCATACCCTGCTGGACGAGGGCAGTGAGGTAGAACTGGGCAGCGAACTGGAGCCGAAAGATGTTCTGAAGTTCAAGGATTCCAAAAAGTATAAAGATCGTCTGGTTGCCGCACAGAAAGCGACCGGCGAGAAAGATGCGCTGGTCGTGATGAAAGGCACGCTGTACGGCATGCCGATTGTCGCCGCTTCTTTCGAATTTGCTTTTATCGGCGGTTCCATGTCTTCCGTGGTCGGTGCACGTTTCGTGCGCGCGGTTGAACAGGCGCTGGAAGACAACTGCCCACTGGTGTGTTTCTCAGCCAGTGGCGGTGCGCGTATGCAAGAAGCGCTGATGTCGCTGATGCAAATGGCGAAGACCAGCGCAGCGCTGGCGAAACTGCAGGAACGTGGTCTGCCGTACATTTCGGTACTGACCGACCCGACCATGGGGGGCGTTTCCGCCAGTCTGGCGATGCTGGGCGATATCAACATCGCCGAGCCGAAAGCGCTGATCGGCTTTGCCGGCCCGCGCGTTATCGAGCAGACCGTGCGTGAAAAACTGCCGCCGGGCTTCCAGCGCAGTGAGTTCCTGATTGAAAAAGGCGCCATCGACATGATCGTGCGCCGTCCGGAAATGCGCCGCACTCTGGCGAGTATCCTTTCCAAGCTGACCAACCAGCCGCAGCCGCATTTCGATGAGGCGGAGCCGGTAGTCGCACAGGAAAATCAGGCCGACGCCTGAGGCCGATAAATCACCCGCGCAGGTGCAAGCCCGCGCGGGATTCAGCTGTCGTTTTGTGGCTAAATGCCGGCTGATATGCCCTATGAATTTCACGTTGCGGTCAACTCGCTGCAGCTTGAAAGGTGACGGGTGTTACGGAGAGCATCGCCTTTACCGCGGTGAGGGTGGTGCCCTGATGGATCAATGAACCCAATCAGTGATGGGACTCATGCAAAACCACCAAATTCCCCAAGCCACGTCGCCATTGAGCTCGTGGCTTTATTATCTTGAACGTCTGCACAGCCAGGCGATCGAACTTGGCCTGGAACGCGTACAGCGCGTTGCGGCGCATCTTGATTTACTCACTCCCGCACCGACGGTGTTCACCGTTGCCGGCACCAATGGCAAAGGCACGACTTGCCGGACTCTGGAAGCCATTCTGATGGCGGCCGGTCTGCGCGTTGGCGTTTACAGTTCGCCGCATCTGGTGCGCTATACCGAACGGGTGCGCATTCAGGGCGAGGAGCTGAGCGAAACGGAGCACTGCCGTTCGTTCGCCGCCATTGAGGCGGGCCGGGGTGAAACCTCACTGACCTATTTCGAATTTGGCACCCTGTCGGCGCTGCAACTGTTCAAACAGGCTAAGCTTGACGTGGTGATCCTGGAAGTTGGCCTTGGCGGCCGCCTGGATGCGACCAACATCGTCGATCCGAGCGTGGCTGTGGTCACCAGCATCGCGCTGGATCATACCGACTGGCTGGGCAACGATCGCGAAAGCATCGGCCGCGAGAAGGCCGGAATTTTCCGCGGCGGCAAGCCGGCGGTGGTGGGCGAGCCGGATATGCCTGACACCATCCGCGAGGTGGCGGAAACGCTGGGCGCGACGCTGTATCGCCGTGGCGAAGCCTGGACTTACAGCGAACAGGGCGAACGCTGGCAGTGGGAAGGCGGCGGCACGCGGCTGACCGATCTGCCGATGCCCAACGTCCCGCTAGCCAATGCCGCGACCGCGTTGGCAGCACTGCACTATTCCGAGTTGGAAATCGATGAGCGGGCGATCTTCACCGGCCTGCAGCAGGCGACGCTGCCTGGGCGCTTCCAGATTGTGCGACAGGATCCGATGCTGATCCTGGACGTGGCGCATAACCCGCACGCCGCAGGCTATTTGGCCGGGCGTTTGGCCAAGTTGCCGCGCAAAGGCGGCAAGGTGCGTGCCGTGGTGGGCATGCTGTCGGATAAAGACATCGCCGGCACGCTGGCTTGCCTGAGCGAACAGGTGGATGAATGGTATTGCGCGCCGCTGGAAGGGCCGCGTGGAGCCAGCGTGGAATCGCTGGCGCAACATTTGACGGAACCGCGGCAGTTTGCCGATGTCGAAACTGCCTGGCGTCAGGCTATGCAGGACGCTGATATTCAGGATATTGTGATCGTCTGTGGATCGTTCCACACCGTTGCGCACGTGATGGCGGCGTTAGACGAGATGCGGGGAGTGTGAGTGGCAAGCAAATTTCAAAACCGATTGGTAGGAACCGTCATTCTGGTCGCGCTGGGGGTCATCATCCTGCCAGGGCTGCTGGATGGAAAAAAGAAACATTACGAGGATGAGTTCGCGGCCATTCCCCTGGTGCCGAAACCGGGTGACGTGGAAGAAAACGACGTGGTGCCGCCGGTAACCCAGTCTTTGCCGGCGCAGCCGCCGGAGGGGGCGGGCGCACTGGTCGAGCAGCAGGCGGCGAACGAAGCGGCCTCGCAGCAGGCCGTGCGCCAGACGGCGCAACAGCCGGTTCAGGTCGCGCCGCCGGTCGAAACTCGCCCGGTGCAACAACCGAAACCGAAGCCGGTCGAAACCAAACCGGTGGAAGTGAAACCAAAACCGGTTGAAACCAAGCCGGTGGAAGTGAAGCCAAAGCCGGTGCAGCAGCCGAAACCGGTTGTTCAGCCGAAGCCTGAGGTTGTTCCGGAGGTTAAAGCGGAGCCCAAAGTTGAGCCGAAGCCAGAACCTAAACCAGAACCTAAGCCAGAACCGAAACCGGCCGCAGAAGAGAAAGCGCCGGCAGGGCAGGCTTATGTGGTGCAACTGGGGGCGCTGAAAAACGCCGCCAAGGTGAATGAGGTCGTGGCGTCGCTCAGGCTGTCCGGCTATCGCGCCTTCACCGTGCCGTCAACGCCGGTGCAGGGGCAGATCACCCGGATCTACGTTGGCCCGGACGCTTCAAAACAGAAGTTGCAGTCTTCGCTGTCTGCGCTGAACTCCATCAGCGGTTTGAGCGGCCAGGTGAAGCCCTACGGCGCACGTTGACAGGATTGGGGCACAGCATGCTGTGCCCCTGAATCGATGAGTGCTGGTGTAATCACTATTAAAAATGTGCCTTTCACAGGCAAAACGGCCTATGTAGGCGCGGCGATTGGGAATTTTTTTATCGCCGTTTTTTATTTGTAACGTGCTAGGAAATCCCCTACGCAAACGTTTTCTTTTTCTGTTAGAATTCGCCGCGAATTGGATGCAGGGGCGATTCATCATTGGAATAGTTCATGGTCTGGATTGATTACGTCATTATAGCGGTGATTGGATTTTCGGCTCTGGTGAGCCTGATCCGAGGGTTTGTTCGCGAAGCATTGTCACTTGTGACATGGGGATGTGCGTTTTTTGTTGCCAGCCATTTCTACTCTTACCTTGCGGTCTACTTCACTCGTTTTGAAGATGAACTGGTGCGAAACGGCATCGCGATTGCCATCTTGTTTATCGCGACCCTGATCGTAGGAGCTATTGTCAACTATGTGATTAGCTCACTGGTAGAGAAAACCGGGTTATCAGGCACCGACCGGGTGCTGGGCGTCTGTTTCGGCGCACTGCGCGGCGTGTTGATCGTTTCGGCGATGCTGTTTTTCCTGGATACCTTTACCGGCTTCTCGCAAAGTGACGACTGGAAACAGTCACAGCTCATTCCCCAGTTCAGTTATATCATCAGGTGGTTCTTTGACTACCTGCAGAGCACGTCGAGTTTCTTACCGACCCATTTACCGGGGCGGTAGCGCTGATGAGGAAAAGACAACATGTGCGGTATTGTCGGTATCGCCGGTTTTATGCCGGTAAACCAGTCGATTTATGATGCGTTGATGGTGCTTCAGCACCGTGGCCAGGATGCCGCAGGCATCGTCACCATAGATGCCCACAACGGGTTCCGTCTGCGTAAAGCAAATGGTCTGGTGAAGGATGTGTTTGAGGCACGCCATATGCAGCGCTTGCAGGGCAACATGGGTATTGGCCATGTGCGCTACCCGACGGCTGGCAGCTCCAGTGCCTCAGAGGCTCAACCATTTTATGTAAACTCGCCGTTCGGCCTTACGCTGGCCCATAACGGCAACCTGACCAACGCCCATGAGCTGCGCCAATCGCTGTTTGAAAGCGGTCGCCGCCATATCAACACCACCTCCGATTCCGAGATCCTGCTGAACGTACTGGCCAGTGAGCTGGACCGCTTCCAGGATTATCCGCTGGAGTCAGACAACATTTTCACCGCCGTTGCCGCCATGCATCAGCAACTGCGTGGCGCTTACGCCTGCGTGGCGATGATCATCGGCCACGGTCTGCTGGCGTTCCGCGACCCGAACGGCATCCGCCCGCTGGTGATCGGCAAACGCCAACTTGAAGATGGCCGTAACGAGTATATGGTGGCTTCCGAGAGCGTAGCGCTGGATACGTTGGGCTTCGAGTTCCTGCGCGACGTGGCGCCGGGCGAAGCGGTGTACATCACCGAGAAGGGCCAACTGTTCACCCGCCAGTGCGCAGAGAACCCGAAAACCAACCCGTGCCTGTTCGAATTCGTCTACTTCGCACGTCCAGATTCCTTTATGGACAAGATTTCGGTCTACAGCGCCCGTGTGCGCATGGGGCAGAAGCTGGGTGAGAAGATTGCCCGTGAATGGGAAGATTTGGACATCGACGTGGTGATCCCGATCCCGGAAACGTCCTGCGATATCGCGTTGGAAATCGCGCGTATCCTGGATAAGCCGTATCGCCAGGGTTTTGTGAAGAACCGCTACGTCGGCCGTACCTTCATCATGCCGGGCCAGCAGGCGCGCCGTAAGTCGGTGCGCCGCAAGCTGAACGCCAACCGCGCCGAGTTCCGCGACAAGAACGTGCTGCTGGTGGATGACTCTATCGTCCGCGGTACCACGTCCGAGCAGATCGTTGAGATGGCGCGTGACGCCGGGGCGAAACGCGTTTATCTGGCTTCCGCTGCGCCGGAAATTCGTTTCCCGAACGTGTACGGCATTGATATGCCGAGTGCCAACGAACTGATTGCCCACGGCCGTGAAGTGGACGAAATCCGCCAAATCATCGGTGCCGACGGTCTGATCTTCCAGGATCTGGACGATCTGATCGAAGCGGTGCGCGAAGAGAACCCGGACATCAGCCAGTTCGAATGCTCGGTGTTTAACGGCATCTATGTCACCAAGGACGTAGACCAGAACTACCTCGAGTATCTGGAATCGCTGCGTAACGACGACGCCCAGGCGATGCGTGGCCAGACCGAAGCAGAAAATCTGGAAATGCATAACGAAGGTTAAGCCTAAGCGCTAGCCAAAAAGGTGCACCGCGGCGTTTGTCGCGGTGCATTATCCTCCCCGACTTGCTTATGCACCGCCATTCCGGCAAAGTCTGCCTGATCCTACTTTCTCTTCGGCAGAGGCCAGCTTTATGAAACGACTCATCATCGGTATTTCCGGCGCCAGCGGCGCAATCTACGGCGTGCGCCTGTTGCAGGCATTGCGTGACGTCGCAGAGGTGGAAACCCATTTGGTGATGAGCAATGCGGCGCGGCAAACGCTTTCGCTGGAAACCGAGCTTGGTCTGCGTGAAGTGCAGGCGTTGGCTGATGTGGTACATGATGCACGCGACATCGGTGCCAGCATTTCTTCCGGCTCGTTCAAAACCCTGGGTATGGTGATTTTACCTTGCTCAATCAAGACGTTATCCGGTATCGCCAACAGCTATAGTGACGGCCTGCTGACGCGCGCCGCCGATGTGGTCCTGAAGGAGCGCCGCCGGCTGGTGTTGTGCGTGCGCGAAACCCCGTTGCATATCGGCCATTTGCGGCTGATGACGCAGGCGGCGGAGATGGGCGCGGTGATCATGCCACCGGTACCGGCTTTTTATCACCAACCGAAAAGCATCGATGACATCATCGATCAAACCGTGAATCGGGTGGTCGATCAGTTCGACATTGAATTACCGAAAGATTTGTTCACCCGCTGGCAAGGCTCCAATTAACAAATTTATCCCCAATTTGGCACATTTGTGCAACACCGCACTGAATTAGGGCGGTACATGCACCATAATGATCCCACTCCATCACGTTCACTGTTTCAAGGCTCTGGCATTTTGTCATTGCCCGTGACGCGGCCCTGACTGGCCGATTTATTTTTGCGGTTATCGTCCCAGGAAACAGTTTTGTGAAGGCCGGAGTCGTTCCCTCCGCCTACAGCAACAAATGTGGCACGATTACTGCAAATTGATTTGGTGGGAAAGTAATGCCCGCAGTGGCATCAGAAAAATCAATTTGAGGGTAATTTATGAAAAAGCTGGTTAAGGTTCTTCCTTTAGTCTTGGCTTTGAGCGCAGTAAGCAGCGCATTCGCCGCGCTACCATCGACGCTGAAGATAGGTACCGATCCGACCTATGCACCATTTGAATCCAAAAATGCCAAGGTGAGTTGGTCGGCTTTGATATCGATCTGGCCAAAGAGCTGTGCAAACGCATAAATACCCAATGTACCTTTGTGGAAAGCGATTTTGACGCACTGATCCCCTCTCTGAAGGCGAAGAAAATTGACGCCATCATTTCTTCTTTGTCGATCACTGAAAAACGCCAGCAGGAAATTGCCTTTACCGACAAGCTGTACGCCGCTAACGCCCGTCTGATCGCGCCGAAAGGCTCGAAGCTGCTGCCAACGGTGGACGCGCTGAAAGGCAAGAGCGTGGGCGTGCTGCAGGGCACCACCCAGGAAGCCTACGCGAACGCCATGTGGCAGCCTAAGGGCATCACCGTGGTGCCTTACCAGAACCAGGACCTGGTATATGCCGACCTGGCATCCGGCCGTATCGATGCCGCCTTCCAGGATGAAGTGGCGGGCAGCGACGGCTTCCTGAAGCAGCCCCCGGGCAAGGATTACGCTTTCGCCGGCGAATCGGTGAAGGATGACAAGTTCTTTGGCGTGGGCACCGGTATGGGGCTGCGCAAGACCGATACCGAACTGAAGGCGGCGCTGGATAAAGCCTTTGCCGACATGCGCAAAGACGGCACTTACGACAAGTTTGCGAAAAAATACTTCGATTTTGACGTCTACGGCGGTTAATCCCACGTACCGTTCCATGGTGTGACTACGGGGCCGGCCTGCTGGCCCCGATGGTTCGGGCTCCAATGACGACAGGGTGAAGTAGATGCTGCAAGGCTATTCCCAACTGATATTTGAGGGCGCTCTGGTGACGCTGGAACTGGCCCTCAGTTCCGTACTGCTGGCGCTGGTGATTGGTTTGATCGGTGCCGGCGGCAAGCTTTCCCATAACCGCCTGCTTTCTACGCTGTTTGGTGCCTATACCACGCTGATCCGCGGCGTGCCTGATTTGGTGCTGATGCTGCTGATTTTCTACGGCCTGCAGATTGCGCTGAACAACCTCACAGAACTGCTCGGCTTTTCGCAAATTGATATCGATCCGCTCAGCGCGGGGATTATTACCCTCGGCTTTATCTATGGTGCCTATTTCACGGAAACCTTTCGCGGCGCTTATATGGCGGTGCCGAAGGGGCAGATCGAGGCGGCTACCGCCTACGGTTTTTCAGGCTCACAGATTTTCCGCCGCATTTTGTTCCCTGCAATGATGCGTTTTGCCCTGCCGGGCATCGGCAACAACTGGCAGGTGATCCTCAAGGCGACGGCGCTGGTGTCGATTCTGGGTCTGAACGACGTGGTGAAGGCCACTCAACTGGCCGGCAAAGGCACCTATCAGCCATTCTTCTTTGCGATAGTGGCCGGTGTGGTTTATCTGATTTTTACCACCGTTTCCAATGGCGTGTTGTTGTGGCTTGAACGGCGTTATTCATTGGGCGTCAAGAGGGCCGAATTATGATCGAGATTTTGCAACAGTATGGGCAATCGCTGCTGTGGAGCGACGGCTACCGTTTCACCGGTGTGGCGGTCACGCTGTGGCTGCTGATCTCATCGGTGGTGATGGGCGGCTTGCTGGCGATACCTATGGCGGTAGCGCGCGTTTCCTCAATCTCCTGGGTGCGTTTTCCGGTGTGGCTCTACACCTACATATTCCGCGGCACGCCGCTGTATGTGCAGCTGTTGGTGTTTTATTCGGGGATGTACAGCCTGGAGATCGTGCGAGGTACGGATTTCCTCAACGCGTTCTTCCGCAGCGGGCTCAACTGCACCATTCTGGCGCTGACGTTGAACACCTGCGCCTACACCACCGAGATCTTCGCCGGGGCGATCCGCGCGGTGCCGCACGGTGAAATTGAGGCGGCCAGCGCCTATGGGTTCTCTCGCTTCAAAATGTACCGCTGCATCATTCTGCCTTCGGCGCTGCGCACCGCGCTGCCGGCTTACAGCAACGAAGTGATCCTGATGCTGCATTCCACGGCTCTGGCGTTTACCGCCACCGTGCCGGATCTGTTGAAGATAGCGCGAGATATCAACGCGGCGACCTATCAGCCGTTCTATGCCTTTGGCATCGCGGCTGTGCTGTATCTGGCGATCTCCTACGTATTGATCAGCCTGTTCCGCAAGGCCGAAAAACGCTGGATGGCGCACGTTAGTCACTGATAATGACGGGGAAAAACCATGTCTGAAAATAAATTAGCCGTCACTGAACTGCATAAGCGTTATGGGGAACACGAAGTACTGAAAGGCGTGTCACTGGCGGCGAATGCAGGGGATGTGATTAGCATCATTGGCTCTTCGGGGTCCGGTAAAAGCACCTTTTTGCGCTGCATTAACTTCCTGGAGAAACCCAGCGAAGGCTCCATCAGCCTGAATAATGAAGATATTCGCATGGTGCGTGACAAGGACGGCCAACTGAAGGTGTTTGACAAGAAACAGCTGCAATTGCTGCGTACTCGTCTGACCATGGTGTTCCAGCACTTTAACCTGTGGAGCCACATGACGGTGCTGGAGAACGTGATGGAAGCACCGGTGCAGGTGCTGGGGTTGAGCAAGACCGAAGCGCGCGAGCGCGCGGTGCGTTATCTGGATAAGGTGGGCATCGACGAACGTGCGCGTGGCAAATACCCGGTGCATCTGTCGGGTGGCCAGCAGCAGCGCGTGTCCATCGCCCGTGCGTTGGCAATGGAACCGGAGGTGCTGTTGTTTGATGAACCGACGTCGGCACTGGATCCGGAGCTGGTGGGGGAAGTGCTGCGCATCATGCAGAAGCTGGCTGAAGAGGGGAAAACCATGGTGGTGGTGACGCACGAGATGGAATTTGCGCGCCATGTATCAAGCCACGTGATTTTCCTGCATAAAGGGCTTATTGAAGAGCAGGGGCCACCGGCTGAGCTGTTTGGCAATCCAAAAAGCCCGCGCCTGCAGCAGTTCCTTTCCGGCGCTTTAAAATAATCGGTTGCCGGGGACCTGCTCCGCCGGGCCCCGGCATTCCCCTCAACGGGCGTCGATCCGTTGATTGATAACGTCATCCAGCGCCTGTTCCAGCTCCAGAAAGCGGAAACTGAACCCCGCCTCCTCCAACCGTCTCGGCACCGCCCGTTGGCCGCCCAAGACCAGCACCGCCGCTTCTCCCATCAGTAAACGCATGGCAAATGCCGGCACGCGCAAAAACGCCGGACGATCGAGCACGTTGGCGAGTTGGGCTGTGAACTGTTCGTTATGCACCGGGTAGGGGGCGACCATATTGAAGGGGCCCTGCAGGGTGGCGTGTTCCAGCAAATAAAGAATGCCGTTGACCATATCGTCGAGATGTATCCAGGGCAGATATTGGCGGCCATTGCCTATCGGCCCGCCCAGCCCCAGACGGAACGGCGGCAGCATTTTCGCCAGCGCTCCGCCTTTGCTTGCCAGCACCACGCCGGTGCGCAGCAGGCAGACACGGGTCGCGTCGCTTTGCGCTTGCAGCGCCAGGGATTCCCACCGTTGGCAGAGCTGATGGGTGAATTCGTCATGCGGAGCTTCATCTTCGGTGACTACCGCCTGGCCCTGATCGCCATAGTAGCCGGCGGCGGAACCGGAAATCAGCACGCCGGGCGGCGAGCTGCCGGCGTTAATCAACGCCGCTAACCGTTCGGTCAGATCCCAACGGCTGTGACACAGGCGCTCTTTCTGCGCCTTGCTCCAGCGTTTATCGGCGATAGGCTCACCGGCCAGGTTGATCACGGCGTCAAAGCCATCCAGCGACGTTTGGTCCTGCAACGTTGACCAGTAGCTGACTTGTTCGCCAAACCGTTCATGCGCACGTTGTACGTCACGGGTCAGTACCGTGATTGAGTGAGACAGACTCAGCAGCCGCTGCGTCAGGCTGCTCCCTATCAATCCTGTGGCGCCGGTGATCAGGATCCGCATGGTCAACCTCCCTGATACGCTATTGTTTCAGCCCCGGCGATAACTCATGGTCATGGAAACCGAGTCGGCATAACGCAGGGCCAGTAGTTTATCGATCTCTACTTCAGCATAGGTTACCCAGGCATGTTCTTTCACGATATCGAGCACATCCTGAGTTAATTTTTCCAGCAGAGCGAAGCGGTTATCTTCAACATGGCGGATGATCGCTTTGGTGATGGTGCGGTAGTTGAGCGCGTCGTCGATGTTTTCGCTATTGCGCGCCTTATCCGCCGGGTAGTGGATTGCTACATTAATCAGGACGTCCTGGCGGTTGTTGATTTCTTCTTCCTTGATACCGATGAAAGTACGCAACCGCAGATTTTTGATACGAATAATGGCGTCGGGTTGACTAAATGACATCAGAGAGTCTCCACAGGTCTGATTATTGGCGCTCAGAATACACGGAAAGTAGGGAAAAGATAACGAGCTGGAGAAAACTCCCCGGAGGCCGGGGAGTCGGGCGGTTAACCCTGTTCGGCCAGCTTGTAGGCGCGCCCGGTCGCCGGGCGGTTGCTGATGCGTTCGAACCAGTTGCGCACTGCCGGATAATCCGCCAGGTCAATGCGCTGGCGCGGATGCGAAACCACCCAGGGATAGGTGGCGATATCGGCAATGCTGTAATTGTCGCCGCCCAGGTACGGGTGCTTTTGCAGCTCGGCTTCCAGCACGCCATACAGGCGCTTGGTTTCCAGATGGTAACGTTCGATGGCGTAAGGCACCGGTTGCGGGGCGTAATGGTTGAAATGATGGTTCTGCCCGAGCATGGGCCCAAAGCCTGCCACCTGCCAGAACAACCACTGCAGCGTGGCGGCGCGCTCACGCAGCCCTTTGCTCAGCAACTTGCCGGTTTTCTCCGCCAGATACAGCAGGATTTCGCCGGATTCGAACAGGCTGATAGGCGCACCGCCGTCAACCGGTTGCTGATCGACAATCGCCGGGATTTTGTTGTTGGGTGAAATGCTCAGAAAGTCCGGCTTGAACTGGTCGCCGGCGCTGATATTTACGCGGTGGATACGGTAAGGTAAGCCAACCTCCTCCAGAAACAGGGTAATTTTGTGACCGTTGGGAGTAGGCGCGTAATACAGGTCAATCATGGTGCCTCCTGCGGTAAAGTGATCTGTAAGTCATTACACGTTGCAGCGATCTTCGCCGCATACAAAGGTATATCAAAGATTCAACTATACCCGATGAATTTCAAGTTGCAGCCAACATGCAGCTTGAAAGACAACGGGGATATAGAGTTACCAACAATAGCAGCTAAGAATAGCAGGCTATGTGAGATTCGTCTGATGCTATATCCGCAAGAGACATCACAATTTCAGGCCAATGAGGTTTAACCTCTCGTCAGCCTTGCCGTCCTTGGCCACTGCGATAAAATAGCGCATATATCCATGCTAAAGGAATGGTTATGAAGCTGATATTCGCCTCTGATATACACGGTTCACTCCCCGCCACTGAAAGCATCCTGGATCGATTTGAACAAAGCGGCGCCGACTGGCTGATTCTTCTGGGCGATTTGCTGAATCATGGGCCGCGAAATGCGCTGCCGGCAGGTTATCAGCCAGCTCAGGTTGCCGAACAATTGAATCGCTATAGCGACAAGATCATCGCCGTTCGCGGCAATTGTGACAGTGAAGTTGATCAAATGTTGCTGACGTTTCCCATCACCGCATCCTGGCAGCAGGTGTTGTTGCAAAAAAGACGATTGTTTTTAACCCACGGTCACCTTTATCATCCCTCGGCACTGCCGTCGTTATCTTCCGGCGATGTCCTGGTCTATGGCCACAGTCATGTACCGCAGGCGGAACGGCAGGGAGAGATTTACTGCTTTAATCCAGGGTCGGTCAGCATTCCGAAGGGGGGCTTTCCCGCCAGTTATGGCATACTGGAGGAGGGCATTTTAAGTGTGGTTACCCTGCAGGGCGGCAAGGCTGTTGCAGAGGTGGCATTAACGCACTAATTTATACACACACAATAAAAATCTTTGAAAAACACTCATTGATTAACCAGCGCGCGGGATGCAACGCGCCAAAATAGAAGGTTTTAGAGGATGGCGGAACAGGGTCAGGCTGCAGATACCGAGTGGGTTGATATCGTCAACGAGCAAAACGAAGTGATTGCTCAATCAAGTCGCCAACAAATGCGTGCTCAACGGCTGCGTCATCGTGCTACCTATATTGTGGTGCATGATGGAATGGGTAAAATTCTGGTGCAGCGTCGCACCGACATTAAAGACTTCTATCCGGGCTGGCTGGATGCCACCGCGGGCGGAGTGGTACAAAGCGGCGAGAACGTGCTGGATTCCGCACGCCGCGAGGCGGAAGAGGAACTGGGTATCGCCGGCGTGCCTTTCGCCGAACATGGCCTGTTCTATTTTGAAGAAGAACAGTGCCGGGTATGGGGCGCACTGTTTAGCTGCGTTTCCCACGGGCCTTTTGCCTTGCAGGAAGAGGAAGTGGTTGAGGTGAGCTGGCTGACGCCGGAAGAGATCACCGCCCGCTGCGACGAGTTCACACCGGATTCGCTGAAGGCGCTGTCGCTGTGGCTGACGCGCAACAACGAGCAGGCTTACGGTAAACCGCTACGCGACACCGACGAAAACGTCTGAGAGTCGCCAGGTCGTCAACATGAAAAAGCCGGTCATATGA
>NZ_BCTU01000023.1 GCF_001590925.1 Serratia plymuthica NBRC 102599 | reverse complement strand
CGCCTCGGCGACCCTTTTTCGTCTTCAGACGTTGGCTTACATGCGTTCGACGGTGTCGATACCCAGCGTATCCAGACCGGTTTTCAGCGTTCTGGCGGTCAGCAATGCCAGTTTCAGGCGGCTTTGACGCGCTTCTTCACTGTCTGCATTCAGGATTTGGCAATGTTCGTAGAAGCCGGAGAACAAGCCTGCCAGGTCGTACAGATAAGTACACATCACGTGCGGAGTGCCGTCGCGTGCCACCGTGGTGATAACTTCTTCGAATTGCAGCAGGCGGGTCGCCAGCGCAATCTCACGCTCTTCGGTCATCACCAGCGGCAGGGTCAGGCTGTTCTCATCGAGACCGGCACGCTTGAATACCGAGGCCACACGGGTATAGGCATACTGCATATAAGGGGCGGTGTTGCCCTCAAATGCCAGCATGTTGTCCCAGTCAAAGATATAGTCGGTCGTACGGCTTTTTGACAGATCGGCGTATTTAACAGCGCCGATACCGACGACATTTGCCAGGTGCTGCATTTCTTCTGCCGGCATATCCGGGTTTTTCTCGGCAATCAGTTTGCCGGCGCGATCGATAGCTTCATCCAGTAGATCGGACAGCCTCACCGTACCGCCCGCACGGGTTTTGAACGGCTTGCCGTCTTTGCCCAGCATCATGCCGAACATATGGTGCTCCAGCGAGAGCGAATCCGGGATGTAACCGGCTTTACGCACGATGGTCCATGCCTGCATCAGATGCTGGTGCTGGCGGGAGTCGATGTAATAGAGCACGCGGTCAGCACCCAGCGTTTCGTAGCGGTATTTGGCGCAGGCGATATCGGTGGTAGTGTACAGGTAGCCGCCATCTTTCTTCTGGATGATGACGCCCATAGGTTCGCCGTCTTTATTCTGGTATTCGTCGAGAAACACCACGGTGGCGCCTTCGCTTTCTACCGCCAGCCCCTTGGCTTTCAGATCGGCGACGATTTCCGGCAGCATCGCGTTATACAGGCTCTCGCCCATTACGTCGTCTTCGGTCAGGGTGACATTCAGGCGGTTATAGGTGAGCTGGTTTTGCGCCATGGTGATGTCGACCAGCTTACGCCACATCTTCAGGCAGTATTGATCGCCGCCCTGCAATTTCACCACGTAGGCGCGGGCGCGTTCGGCGAACTCCGCATCTTCGTCGTAGTGTTTCTTCGCTTCACGATAGAACTGTTCCAGATCGGACAGGCCCATGTCGCTGGCATTTTCATTCTGCATTTTTTCCAGGTAGGCAATCAGCATGCCGAACTGGGTGCCCCAATCGCCGACGTGGTTGGCGCGGATCACTTTGTGGCCCAGGAATTCCTGGGTGCGTGCGGCGGCGTCGCCGATAATGGTCGAACGCAAGTGACCGACGTGCATCTCTTTCGCTACGTTGGGCGCGGAGTAGTCGATGACGATGGTTTGTTGTTTAACCGGTGCAATGCCAAGCTTCGGCGCATTCAGCACCTGATCAACCTGTTGCGCAACCCATTCGCCGTTCAGGAAGATATTAATAAAGCCAGGGCCGGCGATTTCTACTTTGCTGGCGATGTCGCCGAGATCAAGCAGCTGGACCACTTTTTCCGCCAACTGGCGTGGCGGCATGCCGAGTTTCTTGGCTACGGACATCACGCCGTTGGCCTGATAGTCGCCAAATTGTGCTTTTGCTGACTGACGGACCTGTGCTTCGCAATCGGCTGGCGCGCCTGCGGCAATCAGCGCCTGGCTGACCTTATCTGAAAGAAGAACCTGAATATTCACCGGGTTACCTTAATGACGAACGAGGGGCCGTATGCCATGCCCCTGTGGGATTCAAAGGTGGTTTTCTGGCTGCGCGTCGAGACGGCAGCCCACCACAAAACAGCCTGTAATTGTAACCGATCTGATGTGTTACGTCAGCAGTTGGCGCCGGGGGGAAAGGCGAAAGTGCAGGTTTGAAAATACCGGGCCAACAAAGAGAGTGCGTTTCAAGGGGGGGCGTGTGCAGTACAAGAAGGTCAAAATGAGTGAAAAGGAATAGGTGATAAGGAAATGAAATAATCAGATCTAACGTTTTTTGTTATGACGGCGGGAGTCCAGAGTGTTAATGCTGCGTGATTTGAAATGGCGGTAAATTGCGTACGCGGCAATAACGACCAACAATAAAGATATGATTAAAAGAAACATGGTTGTTATCTCAAGTTTTGATTTTCCCCAAAGTAGCTTAATTGATTTTTATAAGCAATTATTAAAACTTCATTTAAGATAAGTCTCACCGCTGTGGGGTGTGAAATTCAATGAAAACAAATGGTTGATTTGATTATTCTTACTGGAATTGTCTCGTATACCCATTGTTGACTTTGTTGTTTTTATGGCGAGTTATCGAGTGAGTAGAGTGATTTTCCGGATTCAATGCAGCTTATTAAGCTAATAATTTCTGAAATGTTTCCGTCATAAGAAAAATCTATCTATGACATGCGAAGATTCCGAACTTTAATTAATCAGGCTTGGGTTTTAACGGTGCTATTAATAAGGGTAATTAACGCTTGTTCTTTTGTGCCCTTTATCAATGTTAGTTGAAATATTTTACACGGCGGTAATGTGACGGACACAAATGTTACATTTTCCTGGGCAAAACGTGGATAGCCGCGTCTCAGCCGTGTAAATTAGCCCCCCTGAATTCGCTTTCCTTCGTATCGAGGCCCCTATGACGATCTTCCCGGCCATTGCCGAGCTTAATGACTTGGCGCTGGATCTGCCGCGTTTTGAACAGGCGTTGAGCCAGTTTGCGCAAAAACTGCATCTGGATTTGTCGCAGTTCAGCGCGGACCACATTTCGGTGCGTTGCCACCAAAACACCACCGCTGAACGCTGGCGGCAGGGGTTGCAGCAATGCGGCTCGTTGTTGTCTGAAGCGACGATCAACGGACGCCCGATTTGCCTGTTCGATCTGCATCAGCCGTTGCAGGTAGGTCCGTGGCTAATTGACTGCGTGGAACTGCCTTATCCGGGGGACAAGCGTTATCCTCACGAGGGATGGGAACATGTGGAATTGGTGCTTAGCGGCGAACCGGCCTCGCTGTATGCGCGCGCGCTGAGCCATTTGCCCGACGAGGCACTGTTGGCACCGGGGATCAAATTGAAACAGAGCTCGCCGCAAGGTGAGGGCGAGCGATTGCCGAATCCAACGTTGGCGATCACCGACGGCAGCGTAACGATTAAGTTTCACCCGTATTCCATCCGGGAAATCGTCGCCAGCGAGCAAGCTTAACCGGGCATCAGCGCTTGGGTGGCCAGCATCATGCGATCCAGCGCTTGCGTAAGCAGTTCGCGCCGGCAGCCGAAATTCAGACGTACAAACCTGCGGTCGCCGAAATCCAGGCCCGCGCTTAAGCCCACCCCGGCCTGTTCAAAGAAAGCGTGTGGATTGTCGGTCGCCAGTTGGCTGCAATCGATCCAGGCCAGATAGGTGGCTTCTATCGGGTGCAGCAACAGGCCGGGCATGGCGTTAATGCGTTCGGTCACCAAATCGCGGTTGGCGCGCAGATACGCCAACTGGGCGTCCAACCAGCCTTGCCCGTCCTGGTAGGCGGCTTGTGCGGCGACCAACGCCAGCACGTCGACTTCCGGAACTATGCCGCTGCGCGCGCGGGCCAACTTTTGGCGCAGGCCGGCGTTGGGAATCACCGCCATTGAGGCCCCTAATCCGGCAATGTTGAAGGTTTTCGATGGTGACATCAACGTAATGCTACGCTGGGCTGCGTCTTCATTAAGCGTGGCAAAGGGGATGTGTTCGCAACCCGGCTCAAGCAACAGATCACAATGAATTTCATCGGAACAGACGATCAAATCATGGCTACGGGCGAATTCATGCTGTTGCGACAACTCCTCGCGGCGGTAGACGGTTCCGCCCGGATTTTGCGGGTTGCACAGCAACAGCAATTTTTCGCTGCCGCCGAGCCTAGCCGCTATCGCGTCGAAATCCAGCAGCCAACGCCGGTCGTGCAGCTTGAGCGGCACCGGCAGATGCGGGCGTCCGGCGAATTTCGCCGCTTTGCGAAACGGCGGGTAGATGGGTGACGGCGCCAGAGTGCCTTCACCCTCAGCGGTAAAGGCGCGGACGCACAGATTCAGCCCACAGACCAGACCGGGCAGGAAAATCAGCCATTCGGGCTTGATGTGCCAGCCATAGCGCTCTACCATGCGGCGGGTAAAAACCTCAATAAGTTCAGGGGATGGATGGCCGTAGCCGAACACGCCATGCGCTACGCGCCGCTGCAATGCGTCGATGATCGCGGGCGGGGAGCGGAAGTCGGTGTCGGCGACCCAAAGCGGAATGATGTCGCGGTCGCGATATTTATCCCACTTAACGCTGTCACTGTGACTACGGTCTACCCATTGATTAAAATTGAATGCCATAGTTATTACCCTGAACCGGTTCATGTCTATCAATGAGCCTACGCGAGAAATTCTGAAGTTAACAAACTGCCGTCACATTTTGGCCGTCATCTGGGGGTGACAATGATTAAACTGGAAGTTTGCTGCTTTAGCGTCGATTGCGCGCTGACGGCGGAGCAGGCAGGCGCTGATCGCATAGAATTATGTGCCAGCCAGAGCGAGGGCGGTTTGACGCCCAGCTACGGTACGCTGCGCCTGGCGCGCGATAGGGTATCCATCCCGGTGCATCCGATCGTCCGCCCGCGCGGCGGGGACTTTTGCTACGGTGCGGTGGATTTCGACGTGATCAAGCAGGACATCGTGCAGATCCGCGACATGGGTTTTGCCGGCGTAGTGGTGGGTATGCTGGATGAAGAAGGGCATATCGACCTGCCGCGCATGCGTGAAGTCATGCGGTTGAGCGGCAATATGGCGGTCACCTTCCATCGCGCTTTCGACATGTGTCAGAACCCGATGGTGGCACTTGATCAACTGACGCAACTGGGAGTTGCGCGGATATTGACCTCCGGTCAACAACAAAGCGCCGAGCTTGGGCTGCCGTTGCTGCGCGATCTGGTGCATGCCAGCCAGGGGCCCGTGATTATGGCCGGCGCCGGTGTGCGGCTCAGCAACCTGCACAAGTTTGTGGATATCGGCGTTCAGGAGGTGCACAGCTCTTCGGGGCACGCGGTACCTTCGACCATGCGCTATCGCAAAGCCGGCGTGACCATGTGTTCGGACAATGAGTTCGATGAATTTAGCCATTATTGCGTGGATGGCGAAATGGTGGAAGCGATGAAAAACGCGCTGGCCTTGGTTGATCCTTTGGCGCAAAGCGCATAAACACGCAGCTAACCGTGTTCTGATTACCGGTTTCCGGGCTAAAGCCCCTTGGCGTGCAACTGAACCCTCGGTGATCACGCGAGTACCAGGCCCCGGCGTTTTGTCGGGGCTTTTTTTATGCCCGAAAAAGCCCGATGAGTGGCAATATAGATAGATTAAACGACAGGCATTTCTCATCAGGCTCGTTATTATCGGATGCTTCGGGTATTCCCTTGTCATTATTAATACCAGCTGATAAATTTAATTTGCACCGCTCATTTAATATCATTAATTTAAATTTTCTTCACTATTTTTATAAACGCCATGAATGAATGAGGTTTAATCTAAGAAATAACCTGAATTATGTTTTTACCACTCGGTGAATTTAACCATTTTATTTTCAATAGCCCTGTTCTCTATACCCAATGGTCTTCAAGTTGCAGCCAGCAACGTGGCTGCTGAGAAGCGACGGAGATAGGCGAGAGAAAGTATCGTAATACCACTAAGGAAGCCTGCCACAGGCCGCCAAATGGCCGTCACGGCCATAAACGGAAGTGCTTGTCAGGTTTAACAAGGAGATAAAGATAATGACCAGAACGGCATACCGCCTAACCGCTTCACTTTTATTGACCATGACATTGACCGGCTGCCAAAACGTCAAACGGCCTGTGCCTCTGGTGAATAAAGAGAGTGCGACAGAAGCGGTGGAGCAAGATAAAAAACAGCGCGAAGCCGAGCGTATGCAGCAATGCCAACATGAGCTTGAGGCAATGCGCAATATGGATCCCGAGAAATACCAAAAATTCAAACGTGAATTTGACACCTTGATGAGTGGCGCGGCGCAATATGCCGGGATGCGGACAAGGGTAAATACTGACACTCAGGAAACCGTCGATGCGCTTTACCGCTATCGCACCAACCGCCTTTGCGCCGATATCAGCACCACCATGATGACCGGCCTCGCCGAGCGGGGAGAACGTATTCAATGATCTCTTGCTCCCGACAGACTTTTTTTAGCCTGATGCTGCCGCTGATGGCGGCGTCGGGTGCGCTTTATGCGGATGAAGGCGTGCCCGTTTTATTGCAGTTTGCCGAACAATATCACCAACAGGGGGCACAGGAAATACCGGCAAACAAGCAGCAGCCAACCCAGATACCGGTTCAAAAACCAACGGTTAAGGTGAGTCAAGTTCGGGAGCCTACCACTAATCAACGGCAACAATTGATGGCAGTCCACAAAACGTTGCGGGAGAAAGAAGCTCAACTTGAGCGCCAACAGGCCACCATTCTGTCCCTACAGCAGGAGTTAACGGCGCTGCGCGTCGCTTCAACGTTGACGGCTCCAAACACTGCGCCTTCACAACAAGATTTCACCGCCTTGAGTGAGTTTGCCAGCGCTGTACGGCAGGCGTTAAATCTGACGCCGACGGAACGGCAGGCGCAGGCGTTGATAGCTGAGGCGCACAAGACGATGGGGGAACTTCAGGTGCAGTTGACGCAGCTTCAGGATAAAAACCGAAAGCAGGCGAAACAGCTTGAAGATAATGGGCTGCAACTTGCCGCTGCGCTTGAAGAAAATGCTAAATCAGCTCAGCAATTCGAGCAGGTAAGCAAGCGGGCAAGCGAGGCTGAGCAAGAGCGGGTTGCCGGCAATCAGGTGGAGAAGCGTTTGCGCAAGGAAATTGACGATCTGCGTTCACGGGCCACGCTGTTGCCGGACAAGCTGACGTTGACGAAACCTCAGGAACAGCAGAGTTATGCCGCCGGTGTAGCGCTGGGACGAGATATCCAGACCCTGCTGGCGGAGCGTAAAACGTGGGGAATCGATCCCGATAAAACGACGTTGTTGGGCGGCATGATCGACACCTTCAATGGCCACTATCAATTGAGTGAGGCGGTGTTGGTGAGCGCGTTGGCAGAGTCGGAAAAAACGGTGAATGCCGGCAGAACCAAGGCGGTGAAAGACCAACAGGCCAAAGGCGAATCTTTCGTTTCTGAGTTCAGGAAGAAAAAAGGCGTAAAGAAATCGTCCGCTGGCTTCTGGTACCGGGTCGATTACCTGGGCGATGAAGCTATTGCTGAAACCTCTTTGGTGGATATCGTGGTGAAAGAGATGTTGACCGATGGCCGGGTGATTCAGGATATGGATCGCAGTGGGAAGGTGCTTTCTCAACCGCTGTCAGCCTATCCGCCGTTATTCCGTGAGGCGATAGGTTACCTGAGAAATCATGGTTCGCTGACCATGGTGGTGCCACCAGAACTGGCTTACGGTGAAGCGGGCTATGCGCCGCAAATCCCGCCGAACGCTACCATGGTGTATGAACTGCGGGTAGTGGATGCCGATAAGGGGTAATGCGGGGCCTGGTTATCCAGGCCCTTTTGGCAAGAATTAAGGTTTTCTGGCCACCAGCACCGCACGCAACGGGGCCGGGTAACCTTCAATTGTCTTGCTGCTGTCCTTGGGATCAAGGAATTCAGCCAGTGATTCGCTGGTCATCCAATCGGTGCGGCGCTGCTCTTCGGTGCTGGTTACGCACATGTCGGCGATCTTCACGTCGACAAAACCGCATTTCTCCAGCCAACACTTCAGCGCTTCGGCCGAAGGAATGAAGTAGACATTGCGCATTTGGGCATAACGATCGCCCGGCACCAACACCTGGTTGCGATCGCCTTCCACCACCAGGGTTTCCAATACCAGCTCACCTTCGGAGACCAACTGATTTTTCAACTGATACAGATGATCCAAGGGTGAACGGCGGTGGTACAGCACGCCCATGGAAAATACCGTATCAAAGGCGGCCAACTCGGGCAGTTGCTCAATACCCAGCGGCAGCAGATGAGCGCGTTGATCGCCACCCAGCAGTTTGCGAACCGCTTCGAACTGGCACAAGAACAGCTGCATTGGATCAATACCCACAGCCATCTGTGCACCGGCACCCACCATACGCCACAGGTGATAGCCGCTACCGCAGCCGACGTCCAGAATGGTGCGGCCGGCCAGCGGTGAAATGTGCGGCAGAACGCGATCCCATTTCCAGTCGGAGTGCCATTCGGTGTCAATGTCGATGCCGTACAGCGAGAATGGGCCTTTACGCCAGGGCATCAGGGTGCGCAGCATCTTTTCGATGCCTTCCAACTGGCCCGGCGACAGCGGTGCCTCCATTTCGGCCCGCACGCCGTGCAGCAAATCGAGACGGGTGGGCGTCAGTTCCGGCAAGTGTTCAACCGAGTTAAACCACTGTTTGAATTTGCCGTGCAGCGACTCGCGCTGCCAGGCGCTGAGCTGCGCGGGCAGGGTATCCAGCCAGTGGCTAAGGTTGCCTTTAGCGATGCGCTGATAGAAATCACCAAACTCAATCATTGCCCAGCTCCCGCTTTCAACGCGATCAGTGAACCGAAGTTAAAACACTGGAACCACACTTCGGCATGTTTAAAACCGGCCTGTTTCAGGCGTGCCTTGTGGGCTTCAACCGAGTCGGTCAGCATGACGTTTTCCAGCATGCTGCGCTTTTGGCTGATTTCCAGCTCGCTGTAGCCGTTGGCACGCTTGAAATCGTGGTGCATGTTGAACAGCAGTTCGCCGACGTCAGCATCTTCAAAACTGAACTTCTCCGACAGCACCAGCGCACCGCCTGGGCGCAAACCGCGATAAACCTGCTCCAGCAACCGCAGACGGTCAGCCGGCTCGAGGAATTGCAGGGTAAAGTTCAGCACCACCATGGAAGCATTTTCGATCTTGATATCGAGGATATCGGCTTCGATAACCTCTACCGGCGTATCGGCGCGAAAAGCGTCAATATGGCGGCGGCAACGTTCGACCATCGCCGGAGAGTTATCGACGGCGATGATGTTGCAACCCGCCACCTTGATATTCCGACGCATCGACAGCGTTGCCGCGCCTAATGAACATCCCAGGTCATACACCTGGCTGTCTGGCTGCACAAAGCGTTCGGCCAGCATGCCAATCATCGAAATGATGTTGGAATAGCCGGGAACGGAACGCTGGATCATGTCGGGGAACACTTCAGCGACGCGTTCGTCGAAGGTCCAGTCGCCCAGTTTGGCGATGGGGGCAGAAAAAAGAGTATCGCGGTTTGGCATAGCGGGAAGTCAGTTCAGAATTCGAAGGCGCGTATTCTAACAGATAACGGCAAGAAAGCGCAGCGGAAGCAGGCGGCGGGGCCGCCTGATGACGAACAGAAGATCAATACAGGCTGAAAATCAGATCCCAGGGCAGATAGAAAATGTTGGCCAACACCATCAGGACCAACGAAATATAGGTTGCGGCCATACCTGAACGGCGCCAGCGGACTTCACGGTTACGCAAACCGTAGTAGTGCACCAGGCGCCCGGTCATCAGCATCAGGCCGCAAATATGGATCATCCATATTCCTGCGCCGTTCATTTCCATGATCACCAGCAGTACGGCGGCGATAGGAATATATTCTACGGCATTGCCGTGAACGCGGATGGCGGTCTGCAACTCATAAAAGCCGCCGTCTCCGTAGGCGACACGGTACTGCATCCTTAACTTAACCACGTCATAAGAGAGTTTGATCAACAACAATGCGCCGAGCACGACATAAAGCGCGCTTACCATTTTTAACTCCATTCCCTAACCAAAACTGGCAGCGAGCATCATAGCCGCCATTACAATCACTGTCGCGAGGAAAAATCTGATGTAATCGGTCAGATTAATCGGTCAAAACAGTGCATCCTGCTCCGGCCAGTCCGGCGGCGGGGGCAAATTAGGAATAGCCTGATGAAGCTGCTGCCAGATTTTTTGCGCCTGTTGCGGTGAATCGCCATTATCCGGCGTATGAATAAACAGGAAGGGGGTGGATTGCTGTTGCCATATGGGCAGTTTCTGCTGCCAGGCATCAAACCAACGCAGATTGTCTTGCAACACGTCCCCGCCGATAAAACGGACCAGCGGATTGTGGGCGGTGACCAGCGCATGCACCGGCAGCTTGGGTTTCTTTTGCTGGGCGTCACGCACTGCGGCGCTGTCAGGGGCGGCATGATGCACCGGCCGGCTGTCGAGGATCACCCGGTTGATACCGCGCTGATGCAACCCCTGATTCAACAGCCGCTCTTCCTCGCCCTTGGCGAAGAAAGCCGGGTGACGTACTTCTACGCCGTAGGTGAATTCTTTCGGCAACTCGTCAAAGAACTGCCACATGCGCGGCAACTCATCCGGCCCAAATGCCGAGGGTAACTGCAACCAAAGCTGCCCGATACGCTGATGGACCGGGCTCAGGCAGTGATAAAATGCCTGCAGTTCGGCATCGCAGTTACGCAGTGCGGCCTTATGGCTGATCTCTGAGGGGAACTTGAAACAAAAGCGAAAATCATCGGTGGTCATGTCGCGCCAGCGCTGAACGATCTCCAGCTTGGGTAACGCGTAGAAAGTCGTGTTGCCTTCCACGCAGTTAAAATAGCGGCTGTAATCCGCCAGATCGCGCAGCCCGATGCGATTCCAGGCTGTGTGCTGCCACTGTGGTAGTCCGATGTAGATCAACGCGTCATCTTCCTTAATGAATGTCTTTGTGAGGTAAACGCGGGCGCGGCATGTGACGCCTCTGTAATGTTATTCGCCGAGTGCGGCAAGAATTTCACCGGTGCTGCGCACGCGAGCCAGGCGTGGGAAAATATTGTCGAAGGCAAACCGGTGCATCTCAGTATTTTGCGCGCTGCACAGGTCTTCGGCTATCACTAACTCGTAACCGTGCTCCCAGCCGGCGCGGGCGGTGGATTCAACGCCGATATTGGTGGCGATCCCGCCCAGCACCAAAGTTTTAATGCCGCGGCGGCGTAATTGCAAATCCAGTTCGGTACCGTAAAACGCGCCCCATTGACGTTTGGTCACCAGAATATCGCCGTCGCTGACTGCCAGAGATTCCGGAAATTCCCACCAGTTTGCCGGTAATCCGCCCGCCGGCGATGGTGTGGGTCTGTCCACTGGCTGTTTCAGCGCATCGGCAAATGTGTCGGACCAGCCGATGCGCACCAGGATCACCGGCGCGCCGAGCGAGCGAAAACGCGCTGCCAGTTGCGCGCCGTGGGCTACCACGCTTTCGGCACTGTGCGGCCCGCCGGCGTAGGGCAGGATGCCGTTTTGCAAATCAATCAGCACCAGCGCTGTGGTTTGAGTATCGAGTTTCAACATCGGGGTCTCCCGTTACTGGGTGGATAAAATATGCGCAGCCAGAACGGCGCACTAAAACCAGGGTGAATTCAGGCTACGTGAAAAAAGGGTCACCGGTTAATGAGAAATTTGTTAATCAATGTGTTACTTCGGACAAAAACACGCCATTTAGTGCTGCAACAAAGCTGTGTTCGCACTTATCTGGAGCATGAATTTCCTTTATAATGATCGCCTTTTTTCAACACACTTTACTCCAACGAACTATGCCGATTTATGAATATGCATGTGGTGCTTGCAGCCTTCGGTTAGAGAAATTGCAAAAATTTTCCGATGCGCCGCTGACTGACTGTCCGGCGTGTGGGCAGCCCGCGTTAACCAAGTTGATTTCTTCCACGGGTTTCCAGTTAAAGGGCACCGGTTGGTATGCAACCGACTTTAAACCGGGTAATAAATAGAGTTCATCAGTTAACAGCCGCGTGGCCGGCGCAAAAGCCCGCGCGGAATCGGCTTAAGCCAAAAGGATAGCGTATGCGTACTGAATATTGCGGGCAATTGAATCTGTCCCACGTGGGCCAGGAAGTCACTTTGTGTGGTTGGGTCAACCGTCGTCGCGATCTGGGCGGCCTGATCTTTATTGATATGCGCGACCGCGAAGGCATCGTGCAGGTGTTCTTCGACCCGGACCAGAAAGCCGCGTTTGACAAGGCATACGACCTGCGCAACGAGTTCTGCATTCAGATTGTCGGCACCGTGCGTGCGCGTCCGGACAGCCAAATCAATAAAGATATGTCCACCGGGGAAGTGGAAGTGTTCGCTCATGCTCTGGAGATCATCAACCGCTCCGAGCCGTTGCCGCTGGACTCCAACCAGGTCAACACTGAAGAAGCGCGCCTGAAATACCGCTACCTGGATCTGCGTCGCCCGGAAATGGCCGATCGCCTGAAGACCCGCGCCAAAATCACCAGCTTCGTGCGTCGCTTTATGGACAGCAACGGCTTCCTCGACATCGAAACCCCGATGTTGACCAAAGCCACGCCGGAAGGTGCGCGTGACTACCTGGTGCCGAGCCGTGTGCACAAAGGTAAGTTTTATGCGTTGCCGCAGTCGCCACAGCTGTTCAAACAGCTGCTGATGATGTCGGGTTTTGATCGTTACTACCAAATCGTCAAATGCTTCCGCGATGAAGATCTGCGTGCTGACCGTCAGCCTGAATTTACCCAAATCGACGTTGAAACCTCTTTCATGACCGCCGATCAAGTGCGTGAAGTGATGGAAAAGTTGGCACGTGACCTGTGGCTGGATGTGAAGGGCGTGGATCTGGGCGATTTCCCGGTCATGACCTTCGCCGAAGCGATGCGTCGCTATGGCTCCGACAAACCGGATCTGCGTAACCCGCTGGAGTTGGTGGACGTTGCCGATCTGGTGAAAGACGTTGAGTTCAAAGTATTCTCCGGCCCGGCTAACGACGCCAAAGGCCGCGTAGCCGCTATCTGCGTTCCGGGCGGCGCGCAGCTGACTCGTAAGCTGATCGATGAGTACGGCACCTTCGTTAACATCTATGGCGCCAAAGGCCTGGCCTGGCTGAAGGTCAACGACCGTACCGCCGGCATGGAAGGCGTACAAAGCCCGATCGCCAAATTCCTCAGCGCGGAAGTGCTGGAGGCGATCCTGGTGCGTACCAACGCGCAGACCGGCGACATCCTGTTCTTCGGCGCAGACAGCTTCAAGATTGTAACCGATGCGATGGGTGCGCTGCGTCTGAAACTGGGCCGTGATCTGCAACTGACCAAGCTGGACAGCTGGGCGCCGCTGTGGGTGGTGGACTTCCCAATGTTCGAAGAAGACGGTGAGGGCGGCCTGGCGGCGATGCACCATCCGTTCACCGCACCGCGCGACATGAGCCCGGAAGAGCTGAGTTCGGCGCCAACCACGGCCATTGCCAATGCCTATGACATGGTGATCAACGGCTATGAAGTGGGCGGCGGTTCCGTGCGTATTCACCGCAGCGAAATGCAGCAGACGGTCTTCAGCATTCTGGGCATCAACGAACACGAACAGCGCGAGAAATTCGGCTTCCTGCTGGATGCATTGAAGTACGGCACACCACCGCACGCCGGCCTGGCCTTTGGTCTGGACCGACTGGTGATGCTGCTGACCGGTACCGACAACATTCGTGACGTGATTGCCTTCCCGAAAACCACCGCTGCTGCCTGTCTGATGACCGAAGCGCCAAGCTTTGCCAACCCGGCGTCGTTGCAGGAGTTGGGGATTTGCGTGGTCAAGAAAGCCGCGTTACCGGAAGAGAACGAGTGATGAGCTATAAGCGGCCCGAGTCCATTTTGGTAGTGATTTACGCCAAATCCAGTGGACGGGTGCTGATGTTACAGCGGCGCGACGATACCGAATTCTGGCAGTCGGTTACCGGTAGCCTGGAGGAAAATGAGTCGCCGCCGCATGCCGCACGGCGTGAGGTCATGGAAGAAGTCGGCATCGATATCGAAGCAGAGAATCTGCCGTTGTTCGATTGCCAGCGTTGTGTGGAGTTTGAACTCTTTGTCCATTTGCGACATCGCTATGCCCCGGGAACCACGCGCAATAAAGAGCACTGGTTCTGTCTGGCGTTGCCTGAAGAGCGCGATCCGGTGATTACCGAGCATCATGCTTACCGCTGGCTTGAGGCGGCGCAAGCCGTGAAGTTGACCAAGTCCTGGAGCAATCAGCAGGCGATTGAAGAGTTTGTGATTAATTCAGTCCAGTAATTTTTTTCGGAGATTTTTTATGGCAGGTCATAGTAAGTGGGCCAACACAAAGCACCGTAAAGCTGCGCAGGATTCCAAGCGCGGTAAAATTTTCACCAAAATTATTCGCGAGCTGGTGACCGCCGCGAAACTGGGCGGTGGAGATCCAGGGGCTAACCCACGTCTGCGTGCGGCGATCGACAAGGCGCTGTCCAACAACATGACGCGCGACACCCTGAACCGCGCCATCGCGCGTGGCGTAGGCGGCGATGATGATTCCAACATGGAAACCATCATTTATGAAGGTTACGGTCCGGGCGGCACTGCCGTCATGATCGAATGCCTGAGCGACAACCGCAACCGTACCGTGGCAGAAGTGCGTCATGCCTTCACCAAATGCGGCGGTAACCTCGGCACCGACGGTTCTGTGGCTTATCTGTTCACCAAGAAGGGTGTAATCACTTATGCACCGGGCCTGGATGAAGATGCGGTGATGGAAGCGGCGCTGGAAGCCGGTGCTGAAGATATCGTCAGCTACGACGACGGTGTTATCGACGTGTTCACCGCCTGGGAAAACCTGGGCGAGGTGAAAGATGCGCTGACTGCGGCCGGTTTCACCGCCGACTCGGCGGAAGTTTCCATGATCCCATCGACCAAGGCCGATATGGATGAAGAAACCGCGCCGAAGCTGTTGCGTTTGATCGACATGCTGGAAGACTGTGACGACGTGCAGGAGGTTTACCACAACGGCGAAATCTCCGACGAGGTTGCAGCGACGCTGTAATGGAGTGGCAGTACGGCGCTGCTCTGTGGCAGCGCCTGGCGATGTTAATGCTTAACGCAAGGTGGGTGTAGGGATGACGATCATATTGGGTATCGATCCCGGATCGCGCGTCACCGGTTATGGTCTCATTCGCCAGCAGGGCCGCCAACTGAGCTATATCGCCAGTGGCTGCATTCGCACTGTGGTGGACGACATGCCGACGCGGCTGAAATTGATCTACGCAGGCGTCAGCGAAATCATCACCCAGTTTAAACCTGATTTTTTCGCTATCGAACAGGTGTTTATGGCGAAGAACCCGGATTCGGCGCTCAAACTCGGGCAGGCGCGCGGCGTGGCGATCGTTGCTGCCGTGAACCAGGATCTGGAAGTGTTTGAATATGCGGCGCGTCAGGTGAAGCAAACGGTGGTCGGCACCGGTGCGGCAGAGAAGGCGCAGGTGCAGCACATGGTGCGCTCGCTGCTTAAACTGTCGGCCAACCCCCAGGCGGACGCCGCCGATGCGCTGGCTATCGCCATCACCCACTGCCATCTCAGCCAAAACGTGCTGCGAATGAGCGAAGGGCGGTTAAACCTGGCTCGTGGCCGTTTAAAGTAGCGCTTGAACAGTGACAACTCAGGCTGGATATTCATCCAGCCTTTTTTATGTTATAAGCTTTACCAGCACGGCATGGCAGTCGGTCATGCTCAAGAATTCTGCAGGAGGGTAAATGATAGGTCGTCTCAGAGGATATATTCTGGAAAAACAGCCGCCGCTGGTGTTACTGGAGGCAAATGGCGTGGGCTATGAAGTGCATATGCCCATGACCTGCTTTTATGAGCTGCCGGACCTGGGGCAAGAAGCTATCGTATTTACCCAATTTGTGGTGCGCGAAGACGCGCAGCTATTGTACGGCTTCAACGATAAACAAGAGCGCGCACTGTTCCGCGAGTTGATTAAAGTGAACGGCGTGGGCCCAAAACTGGCGCTGGCTATCCTGTCCGGGATGTCCGCACAGCAGTTTGTCAGCGCGGTAGAACGTGAAGAGATCACCACATTGGTGAAATTGCCGGGAGTGGGCAAGAAAACCGCCGAGCGGCTGGTGGTCGAAATGAAAGACCGCTTCAAAGGGCTTAATGGCGATCTGTTCAATAACAGCAGTGAGATCACGCTGCCCGCTTCGGCGACGCAGGCGGCCGAGCTGGACGCGGAAGCAGAAGCCGCTTCTGCACTGGTGGCATTGGGCTATAAACCGCAGGAAGCCAGCCGCATGGTCAGCAAAATCGCCAAGCCGGGCGCCGATTGCGAAACCCTGATCCGCGACGCGCTGCGCGCCGCACTGTAAGGTTGATAAGGGATAGAGAATGATTGAAGCCGATCGCCTGATTTCTGCTGAGCCGATCAACGAAGAAGAAATTCTTGATCGCGCCATTCGGCCAAAGCTGCTGACGGAATATGTCGGCCAGCCGCACGTGCGTGAGCAGATGGAAATCTTTATTCAGGCGGCCAAGCAGCGTGGCGACGCGCTGGACCATTTGCTGATCTTCGGCCCGCCAGGGCTGGGTAAAACCACGCTGGCGAACATCGTCGCCAATGAGATGGGCGTTAACCTGCGCACTACCTCCGGCCCGGTGTTGGAGAAGGCGGGCGATTTGGCGGCGATGCTGACCAACCTCGAGCCGCACGACGTCTTGTTTATCGATGAAATCCATCGCTTGTCGCCGGTGGTGGAAGAAGTATTGTATCCGGCAATGGAAGATTACCAACTGGATATCATGATCGGCGAAGGCCCGGCTGCGCGTTCGATCAAACTCGATCTGCCGCCCTTTACGCTGGTGGGCGCTACCACCCGTGCCGGTTCTTTGACCTCACCGCTGCGCGATCGCTTCGGGATTGTGCAGCGCCTGGAGTTCTATCAGGTTGCCGATTTGCAGCATATCGTTTCACGCAGCGCCAACTGCCTGGGGCTGGATCTCTCGGAAGAGGGCGCTCACCAGGTGGCTCGTCGGGCACGCGGAACGCCGCGTATCGCCAACCGCTTGCTGCGTAGGGTGCGCGACTTTGCCGAGGTCCGGGCCAACGGCGTGATCAATGGCGAAGTTGCGATGCAGGCGCTGGACATGCTGAACGTTGACGCCGAAGGTTTCGACTACATGGACCGCAAGCTGTTGCTGGCGATAATCGACAAGTTCGCCGGCGGACCGGTGGGCCTGGATAACCTGGCGGCGGCGATTGGCGAGGAGCGCGAAACCATCGAAGACGTTATTGAACCCTTCCTGATCCAGCAGGGTTTTATCCAGCGAACCCCGCGTGGACGAATGGCGACCAATCATGCCTATAAACACTTTGGCATTGCGCGCGAAGAGTAAGAATTAAAACATTAAAAAGGGCCGCTGATGCGGCCCTTGTCACGTCAATCGGCAGCCCGGTATCAGGCCTGCTGCTTCCTGAATAAACTCAGCACAAACAGCACCGCAGCGCTCAGCACTACCGAGGGGCCTGCCGGGGTATCGTAAAATGCCGAGAAGGCCAGCCCGCCAGTGACGGCCAGCATGCCCACCAGCACTGCATAACCGGCCATCTGCTCAGGCGTGCGGGCGAATCGGCGTGCCGTGGCCGCCGGTATAATCAGCAGTGAAGTGATGATCAGCGCGCCGACGAACTTCATTGCCAGACCAATGGTCAGAGCGGTGACCAGCATCAGCACGGTGCGTGCCCGCACCAGATTAACGCCGTCTACGTGCGCCAGCTCAGGACTGATGGTCATCGACAGCAGGTTGCGCCACTGCCACCACAGAATCAGCAGCACGATGCTGACGCCGATGCCAATCATCCAGATATCGCTAAAGGTGACAGACAACAGATCGCCAAACAGATAGGCCATCAGATCGACCCGCACGTTGGACATTAACGCCACTACCACCAGACCCAGCGACAGCGCGCTGTGCGCCATAATGCCGAGCAGGGTATCAACGGAAAGTTGTGGCCGACGTTCCAGCCACACCAGCACCAGAGCCAGCACCAGCGTTACGGCAATCACCGCATAGAAAGGATTCACATCCAACAGCAGGCCGAAGGCCACACCCAACAGCGAGGCGTGCGCCAAGGTATCGCCAAAGTAGGACATTCGACGCCAGACAACAAATGAGCCTAGCGGACCTGCGGCCCCCGCCAACAACACCCCGGCCAGCCAGCCGGGTAATAACAGTTCGATCATGCCTCACGGCCCCCGGTTTTCTTCAACACAATGCGTCCTTGCAGGTCGTGACGGTGATTATGGTGGTGGCGATAAACCGCCAGCTGTTCCGCTCCCCGGTTACCAAACATGGCGATAAATTCAGGGTGCATCGACACCACTTCCGGTGCGCCGGAACAGCAGATATGTTGGTTGAGGCACAGCACCTCATCGGTTTTCGCCATTACCAGATGCAGGTCATGGGAAACCATCAATACCGCGCAGCCCAGCTCTTTACGCAGTTGATCGATCAGATCGTACAGCGCCAGTTGGCCATTGACGTCGACCCCCTGCGTCGGTTCATCCAGCACCAGCAACTGAGGTTTATTCAACAGCGCACGTGCCAGCAGCACCCTTTGGTTTTCGCCGCCGGAAAGCTTTTGCATCGGTTGCTCGAGCAGATGGGCCGCTTGCACGCGTTTCAGTGCCGGCAGGATATCGGCCTTTTTGACGCCGGGTTTCAAGCGCATAAAACGGCTGACGGTGAGCGGCAGGGTGGCATCGAGGTGCAGTTTTTGCGGCACATAGCCGATACGCAGGCCCGGCTCGCGTTCAAGCGTGCCTTCGGTTGGCGCAATGAGCCCCAGCACCACCCGCACCAGCGTAGATTTACCTGCACCGTTTGGGCCGAGCAGCGTCAGAATACGACCCGGCTGGAGGCTGAGCGAAATATTCGACAGGACCTTGCGGCTACCAAAGGAGACGGTGATATTTTTTAGCGTTGTCAGTGTAGACATCTCGTGATTACATTTTGCAGAACTAACCGAATGTTATAATATCACGCCTCGCTGATGAAAACGACGGGATTACTGAGAATGGCACAGAAAAATAAATGGCTGCAACGCACGCTGCTGGCCAGCGCATTGATGATGGCCGGGCCGCTGAACAGCGCTTATGCCGCGGTGGTGACTTCCATTCGTCCGCTGGGGTTTATCGCTTCTGCGATAGCCGACGGCGTGACGTCAACCGAGGTGTTGCTGCCGGATGGCGCTTCGCCGCATGATTTTGCTCTGCGCCCTTCCGATATTCAGCGCCTGCGCGCCGCCGATCTGGTGGTGTGGGTAGGGCCGGACATGGAAGCCTTTCTGACCAAATCGCTCACCCCGGTATCGGCCAATCGTCAATTGGCCATCAGTGAACTGAGCGGGGTGAAGCCCCTGTTGATGAAGGGTGACGACGACGATCATGGAGATGAACATGCCGGGGATGCGCATAACCATGCAGATCATGGCGAAGATGATGGACATCATCACGGCGAATATAATATGCACGTTTGGTTATCCCCGGAAGTGGCAAAAGTGACCGCGATCGCGATTCACGACAGGTTATTGGAACTTATGCCGCAAAATAAGGACAAATTAGACGCAAACCTGCGCCAGTTCGAGAATCTGCTGACGCAAACTGACAAAAATGTTGGTAACATGCTTAGGCCTGTGCAAGGCAAGGGATATTTTGTTTTTCATGATGCTTACGGCTACTTTGAAAAACACTTCGGCTTGAGCCCAATGGGCCATTTTACCGTTAATCCCGAAATACAGCCTGGAGCACAGCGCCTACACCAAATTCGAACACAGTTGGTTGAGCAGAAAGCAGTCTGCGTTTTTGCTGAGCCACAATTCAGGCCGGCCGTAATCAATGCCGTTGCCAAGGGTACCAAAGTGCGTTCTGGAACGCTGGACCCGCTGGGCACCGGCATCGCACTGGGGAAAGACAGCTACGGGATCTTCCTGACTCAGCTGTCAAACCAGTACGTGAGCTGCCTGAAGTAAAGATTATGAGGAAAATATCGAGTGCAGCAGATAGTCCGAACTATCGCTCTGGCGTATAACAACCTGCCACGGCCCCATCGCGTCATGCTGGGGTCGCTGACAGTGGTTACACTGGCCGTCGCCGTTTGGCGGCCTTTTGTTTATCACCCAGAACATAACCCCATCGTAAAGAACATCGAATTAGAATCCAGCCAGTTACGGTCCTTACTGCCAGAAGCCAGTGAGCCGATCGACCTTGACCAAGCCACTCCCGATGATGACATCCCACAGGATGAGCTGGACCAGAAGGTCGCCGGCGAAGATGGCGTGCATGAATATGTAGTTTCTACCGGCGATACGCTGGGCAGCATTCTGACCCAGTACGGCATAGATATGTCGGACGTCTCTATGCTGGCATCGCAAAATCGCGATCTGCGTAATCTGAAGATTGGTCAGCAGCTGTCGTGGACGGTAAACGATGCCGGCGATCTGCAGCGTTTGACCTGGGAAGTCTCCCGGCGTGAAACCCGCACTTACGATCGCGTAGGCAATAGTTTCAAAGAAACCCAGGAAGCCCAGCAGGGTGAATGGCGTAATAACGTGATCAGCGGCCGCCTCAACGGCAGCTTCGTCAGCAGCGCCAGTGCTGCCGGCTTGAGCCGCGCTGAAATCAACGCGGTAATCAAAGCGCTGCAGTGGCAGTTGGATTTCCGCAAACTGCGTAAGGGCGACCAGTTCTCGGTATTGATGTCCCGCGAACACTTTGACGGCAAGAGCTCGCAAAGCCAGTTGCTGGGCGTACGTATGCGTTCCGGCGGCAAAGATTACTACGCCATTCGCGCTGAAGACGGCAAATTCTACGATCGTCAGGGCTCCGGCCTGGCGCGCGGCTTTATGCGTTTCCCAACCATGAAGCAGTTCCGCATTTCTTCAAACTTCAATCCGCGCCGGGTGAATCCGGTGACCGGACGCATTGCGCCGCATAAAGGCGTCGACTTTGCGATGCCGGTTGGCACCCCGGTGCTGGCGGTGGGTGACGGTGAAGTATTGATCGCCAAACGCAGCGGTGCCGCAGGCAACTATGTGGCGATCCGTCATGGCCGTCAGTACACCACACGTTATATGCACCTGAAAAAACTGCTGGTTAAACCAGGGCAAAAGGTCAAACGTGGCGACCGCATCGCGTTATCGGGTAACACCGGCCGTTCTACCGGGCCGCACCTGCATTTCGAAATGTGGACCAACCAACAGGCGGTCAACCCGTTGACGGCGAAACTGCCGCGTTCCGAAGGGTTGAGCGGTAAAGACCGCAGCGATTATCTGGCGCAGGTAAAGGAAGTGGTTCCTCAACTGCAGTTGGACTAATCCTTTTGTTCGGGCGCGTTGCCGCGCCAGTGATTCCATCGGCCTGATTGCGGGCCGATGCTGTTTTATATTGGCGCTTCATCGTTGTTAATTGCAAAATCAGTCTTTGCAATTATGATTAGCCGAACCGCTAAGTTAAGAGCTTGTGCATGCAAAACGAGAAAAAATCGAACCTGGAGTTCATCCCGCAATTTCAAAAAGCCTTTTACCATCCACGCTACTGGGGCGTTTGGCTGGGAACCGGGCTGATGGCCGGCATTTCACTGATCCCTGCTCGCTTGCGCGATCCGGTGCTAGGTGCAGTTGGCAAACTGGTCGGCAAGGTGGCAAAAAGCGCCCGCCGCCGTGCGCGTATCAACCTGCTGTATTGCCTGCCGGAAGTGTCGGAAAACGAACGCGAGCACATTATTGACGAGATGTTCGCCACCGCGCCGCAATCAATGATTCTGATGGCGGAACTGGCCTGCACCAAACCGGAAAAAGTGCTGAAGCGCGTGCGTTGGCACGGAGAAGAGGTGCTGGATAAGATCCGCGAAGAAGGTCGCAACGTGATTTTCCTGGTGCCGCACGGATGGGCGGTGGATGTACCCGCAATGCTGATGGCGGCACGTGGTCAGCCGATGGCGGCGATGTTCCACAACCAAAGCAACCCTTTGGTGGATTATCTGTGGAATGCGGTGCGCCGTAAGTTTGGCGGCCGAATGCATGCGCGCAATGACGGTATCAAGCCGTTTATCAGCTCGGTGCGTCAGGGGTATTGGGGCTATTATCTGCCCGATCAGGATCACGGCGCCGAACATAGCGAGTTCGTCGACTTTTTTGCTACCTACAAAGCGACGCTGCCCGCGGTGGGGCGCCTGATGAAGGTGTGCCGTGCGGCAATCGTGCCTTTGTTCCCGGTGTATGACGGCAAAACCAGCATGCTGGATATCCATATTCGCCCGCCGATGGATGATTTGGCCACGGCCGATGACCCTTATATTGCGCGCCGCATGAATGAAGAAGTGGAGAATTTGGTGGGGCCGAACCCAGAGCAATACACCTGGATCCTCAAACTGCTGAAAACGCGTAAAGAAGGGGAAACTGAGCCCTATTCACGCGACGATTTGTATCGCTAAGCGGCACAGTCGCTTCCGGCCACAAGGGCCAGCCATCGAAAGGTGGCTGGCCCTTTGTTTTTACTGCGCTTATATATGCACCATACAGCCTTGCGCCATCAATGGTTCCAGTACTGTCGGCATCTGGGCGAAGTTGTTCCAGCGTAAATCTAATCGCCGCAGACGAGTCAATGCCGCCATGCTGTCCGGCAGCTCACTCAACCGGTTAGCGCGCAGGTCAAGCGTGGTGAGCGCCGTTAGTTGACCGAAACAGCCTGGCAGCTGCCGTAGCTGATTAGCGCGCAGATTGAGGTCGGTCAGGCTGGCTAAGTGGCAGAATGCCGCAGGTAGCCTGTTGATGGCGTTATTTTCCACGTCCAGCACCGCCAATTCAGACAATTGCGAGATCTCTTCCGGCAACGTTTCCAGACGATTATTCATCAGGTGCAGTTCCCGCAGTGCGCTCAACTGGCCGATGGCGGCCGGCAACACGGTAATCTGGTTGTTATACAGCCTCAGTTCCTGCAGGCCGCTCAATTGAACGATAGCAGCCGGCAGTTCGCTCAGTAGGTTATCGGTCACGTTTAGATAGCGCAATTTATGCAAACGGCCCAGCTCTATGGGGAGCGTGCTGAAAGCGTTGTCGCTCAGATAAAGATAGGTCAGTTCGCTGAGTTGGCCGATGCTGGCAGGCACGCACTCGGCTTTGTTGTGACCGCAATCCAGCATCGCCAGTTTTTGCCATTGGCCGAGCTCTTCCGGCAGTTCACTGAGTTGGTTACAGGAGATATTCAGTACCTGCAGCGCACGATGCTGAAAGATCTGCGCCGGAAACTGGCGGAGGCGATTGTCGTACAGGCTGATTTTCAGTAATGCGCTGCCCTGCAGGCGGTCATCATCCAGGCTTTCCAGCCCCTGGCCGTCAAGATCCAATGCAAGCGAACTGCTGTTTTGCTGTGGGTGTTGATGAAGCATCTTGTCTCTCCGTTTGCCTTAGCGGCGACTGGAGACGAGTTTATCAGGCGGAAAGGGCGGTGCGGGAAAAAATGCCGGCCGTGTTAACGGCCGGCGGCAAGCGAGGTTATTCTACGCGCAGGATACGGCTGGTGTTGGTGGTGCCAACGGTTTCCATCACGTCGCCCTGTGTCACGATCACCAGGTCGCCGGAAACCAGGAAGCCTTTGTCGCGCAGGCGATTCACTGCGTCATTGGCCGCGATGACGCCATCGTTATGGCTGTCGAAATAAACCGGCGTAACGCCGCGATACAGCGCCGTCAGGTTTAGCGTGTGCTCATGACGTGACATGGCGAAGATCGGCAGTCCGGAGCTGATACGTGACATCATCAGCGCAGTGCGGCCCGATTCTGTCATGGCGATCAGTGCAGTCACGCCTTTCAGGTGGTTGGCGGCGTACATTGAAGACATGGCAATGGCTTCTTCGATGTTGTCGAACTGTACGTCCAAACGGTGTTTGGAGACGTTGATGCTTGGGATTTTTTCAGCACCCAGACAAACGCGCGCCATCGCCGCCACGGTTTCCGCCGGGTACTGGCCCGCAGCGGTTTCGGCAGACAGCATTACGGCGTCGGTGCCATCCAGCACGGCGTTCGCCACGTCCATGACTTCGGCGCGGGTTGGCATCGGGTTGGTGATCATCGATTCCATCATCTGGGTCGCGGTAATGACGGCGCGGTTCAGCGTGCGGGCGCGACGGATCAGTTTTTTCTGAATGCCGACCAGTTCCGGATCGCCGATTTCAACGCCCAGATCACCACGGGCGACCATCACCACGTCGGAAGCCAGGATGATGTCGTCCATTGCTTCGTCGCTGCACACGGCTTCGGCGCGTTCAACTTTAGAAACGATCTTGGCGTTGCAACCTGCATCGCGCGCCAGACGGCGTGCGTAGTTCAGGTCTTCGCCGGTACGCGGGAAGGAAACCGCCAGATAGTCGACGCCGATTTTTGCCGCGGTAATGATATCGGCTTTATCTTTCTCGGTCAGGGCTTCTGCGGACAGGCCACCGCCCAGTTTGTTGATGCCTTTGTTGTTGGACAGCGGGCCGCCAACGGTCACCTCGGTAAACACTTTCATGCCCTGAACTTCGAGCACTTTCAACTGTACGCGGCCATCGTCCAGCAGCAGTACGTCGCCCGGCACCACGTCGGCAGGCAGGCCTTTATAGTCGATACCGACTTTTTCTTTATCGCCTTCGCCTTTTGCCATGTTGGCATCGAGCAGAAATTTGTCACCGATATTGAGGAAGATTTTGCCTTCCTTAAAGGTGGAAACACGGATTTTCGGCCCTTGCAGGTCGCCCAGAATAGCGACGTGACGCCCCAGTTTGGCAGCGATTTCGCGCACTTTATCCGCGCGAGCCTGGTGATCTTCCGCGCTGCCATGGGAAAAGTTGAGCCGAACCACGTTAGCGCCGGCAGCAATGATCTTTTCAAGATTATTGTCGCGGTCAGTAGCCGGGCCTAGGGTGGTAACAATTTTGGTTCTTCTGAGCCGTCTGGACATGTATTACTCCGTTGACTGGTGAAGCAAAGTATTGGTGTTGCGATAACGTCGGATAACGAAACCAGGAGTGAAATGTAATTTTACTACACTGATGTTTCACCCGGGTTACCCGCATGAGCGTTTTACAGGTACTGCCTCTAAGACTGCCGTTCAAATTTTTCGGCAGGTTTTTTACATCGGTTACGAGTCGAAATTATTCGGAATAACTGCGCCCTTATCAAAGCGCGATTCTTTTAACGCTTCCTTGACCCGCTTCAAGTTATCTCTGAATTTAGCCCCTCTGCGCAAGGTAAATCCGGTAGCCAGAACGTCGATGAGCGTTAATTGCGCAATTCGGGACACCATCGGCATATAAACGTCTGTGTCTTCCGGCACATCGAGCAGCAGAGAAAGCGTCGCCGCATGGGCGAGGGGGGTATCGCGTGAGGTGATGGCGATCACCGTGGCGTCGTTTTCGCGCGCCAGTTGCGCCATTTCAACCAGGTTTTTGGTGCGGCCAGTGTGGGAAATTAATACCACCACGTCGCCTTCGCTGGAGTTCATGCATCCCATGCGTTGCATGACGATGTCATCGAAGTAGACCACCGGGATATTAAAACGGAAAAATTTGTTCATCGCGTCGTGGGCGACTGCCGCCGACGCGCCTAAACCAAAGAAAGAGATCTTTTTTGCCTGCGTAAGCAGGTCAACCGCACGATTGATTGCGGCAATATCCAAATTTGCCTTTACTGTATCCAGGCAGGCCATCACCGATTCGAATATTTTACCGGTGTAGGAATCGACGCTGTCATCTTCCTCCACGTTACGATTTACGTACGGGGTGCCGTTGGCCAGGCTTTGCGCCAGATGCAGCTTAAAATCGGGGAAGCCCTTGGTATCGAGACGGCGACAAAAACGGTTGACGGTGGGTTCGCTGACGTCCGCCATCTTGGCCAGCGTGGCGATACTGGAGTGAATGGCGGTTTGTGGGGAGGCCAGGATCACCTCGGCGACTTTCCTTTCAGATTTGCTCAGGAGCTCCAGATGGCTCTGGATTTTTTCCAGCGTATTCATATAACGAGAGTCACTCATGGTTTTATACCCGCAGTCTTTCAAGCTGCCACTTGGAATCCATCGGATATGTCGATTTCAATCAAAGGAGAAATCAATGCCGGTTTAATGAAAATATACTACGTGCCGGTAACCGTTGGCAGTCTCGACAGAGGGTATGCAGACTTTTTTCATCAGAACATGACCTGTGTCTAACTTTCATAATGGTAAAAGAGCGTCAAAAAAGACAGAAAATTACAGTTTTTAGTTTCGTCAGCGGCGTTTACGCCCGATCGCGCTTAACACTGGAGTTTCTGGGGCTTTTTTTCTGCTTTTGATCCGGGTTTACTGGCCGTAGTCAAAGAGAGTACATTAGTAATGTAAGAAAATTACAAATATCCTGCAACGAGGAGATGAACATGGCGGTAACCTCTACAGCCCAGGCGTGTGACCTGGTTATTTTCGGCGCGAAAGGCGATTTGGCGCGTCGTAAGCTGCTGCCTTCCCTGTACCAGTTAGAAAAAGCCGGCCATATCCACCCGGAAACGCGGATTATCGGCGTTGGCCGTGCCGAGTGGGATAAAGAAGCCTATATCAAGGTGGTCAAGGAAGCGCTTGGCACCTTTATGAAAGAAAAACTGGATGACGAACTCTGGGCTACGCTGAGCGCGCGCCTGGATTTCTGCAACCTGGATGTGAACGACAGCAAAAACTTTACCAAACTGGGTAAAATGCTGGACCAGAAGCATCGCACCACCATCAACTACTTCGCCATGCCGCCAAGCACCTTCGGCGCGATCTGCAAAGGGCTGGGCGAGGCAAAACTGAATCACGACCCGGCGCGCGTCGTGATGGAAAAACCGTTGGGCACCGATCTGGCGTCTTCCCGCGTGATCAACGATCAGGTGGCGGAGTACTTCAACGAGTCCCAGGTTTACCGTATTGACCACTACCTCGGTAAAGAGACGGTACTGAACCTGCTGGCGCTGCGTTTTGCCAACTCGTTGTTTGCCTCCAACTGGGACAACCGCACTATCGATTCAGTACAGATCACCGTGGCGGAAGAGGTGGGCATCGAAGGGCGCTGGGGCTACTTTGACCAGGCCGGCCAGATGCGCGACATGATTCAGAACCACCTGCTGCAAATCCTGACCATGATTGCCATGTCGCCACCGGCGGATCTGACCACCGATCGCATTCGTGACGAGAAAGTGAAGGTGCTGCGCTCGCTGCGCCGCATTAATCAGACCAATGTGCGCGAAACCACGGTGCGCGGCCAATACACCGCCGGTTTTGTGCAGGGCAAAAAAGTGCCTGGCTACCTGGAAGAGGAAGGGGCGAACAAAAGCAGCAACACCGAAACCTTCGTTTCTATCCGCGTGGATATCGACAACTGGCAGTGGGCCGGCGTGCCGTTCTACCTGCGTACCGGTAAACGCCTGCCGACCAAATGTTCTGAAGTGGTGGTTTACTTCAAGAACCCGCCGTTGAACCTGTTCAGCGACTCTTACCAGCAACTGCCGCAGAACAAGTTGACCATTCGACTGCAGCCGGATGAAGGTATCGAGATCCAGGTGCTGAACAAGGTACCGGGGTTGGATCACAAGCACCGTCTGCAAACCACCAAGCTGGATCTGAGTTTCTCGGAAACCTTTAACCAAGAGCACGTGGCAGACGCCTACGAGCGTTTGTTGCTGGAGACCATGCGCGGCATTCAGGCGCTGTTCGTGCGCCGTGACGAGGTGGAAGAGGCCTGGAAATGGGTCGACTCCATCATGGACGCATGGAAAGCGGACAACGAAGCGCCGAAACCTTACCAGTCCGGCACCTGGGGCCCGGTAGCCTCGGTCGCGATGATCACCCGCGATGGCCGTTCCTGGAACGAGTTCGAGTAACGACGCCGCCGGCAGCTTATCTGCCGGCATTTTTTTGCCCGCAGAACGCGGGATAGCAACCTCACTTAGGGTACGGCCGGACGCCCGCATACACTTGCGGAGCCCTGTGGCAGGGGCGTGCCATTTATAAACCGTAAGTAGTGGAGACATAATAATGAAAAACTGGAAAACCAGCGCAGAACAGATCCTGACGGCGGGCCCGGTGGTTCCGGTCATTGTGATCAATAAACTGGAACATGCTGTGCCGCTGGCCAGGGCGCTGGTCGCCGGTGGCGTTCGCGTGCTGGAGGTGACGTTACGTACCGCCTGCGCCATGGAGGCGATCCGCGCCATTGCCAAAGAGGTGCCGGAGGCGATTATCGGCGCAGGTACGGTAATTAATCCCCAACAGTTGCAAGAGGTGACCGAGGCCGGTGCGCAATTCGCTATCAGCCCAGGCCTTACCGAGGCGTTGCTGAAAGCCGCTACCGCAGGGACCATTCCGTTAATTCCGGGCATCAGCACCGTTTCAGAGCTGATGCTGGGCATGGATTACGGCCTGCGCGAGTTCAAGTTCTTCCCGGCAGAAGCCAACGGCGGCGTAAAAGCGTTGCAGGCTATCGGCGGCCCATTCCCGCAGGTGCGTTTTTGTCCGACCGGAGGCATCACGCCGAATAACTACCGAGATTACCTGGCGCTGAAAAGCGTGCTGTGCATCGGTGGATCCTGGCTGGTGCCGGCCGACGCGTTGGAGAGCGGCGACTACGAACGCATCAGCGAACTGGCGCGCAGCGCCGTCAAGGGTGCAGCGTTGTAACCCGCGCCGCGCCTGGGATTGGCGATTGTTTGCCCACCTTTGAAATCATCAAGGTTCAACGGCCCGTTGAACCTTTTTTTATTTTTAAAATGCTTAACTTTCTTATTTTTAACCCGTTTTTTTCTACTTCTTGTGAAAACGGCAGTTTGCTTTCTTATTTGGGTTATGGTACAAATATCGCAGTTGAAAATTTTACTTTTATGAGGATATTGGGCAAATCGCACGGTGTGCGGCTGAGAATAGAGAATAATTATGATGAAACTTAATGGAACTACCCTCAGAACCTCTACTTGCCAGCTTTTCCTTTCTGCCATCCTTGCCAGTGAGCATCACTGGTGCAGCGAGCTATAGCGTCTTTCTCCCTTAACCGGTGCTGGTGACAGGCTCAGTCCTTCGTCATTCCGCGTAGCCGGGCAAACATTTTTATTACGTTTGGGTCAATTTATCCCCAGGGATCTCTGCGTCGCCAGCGCCTTATTACGCCTGTCCAACGAGATAAATCGGGATAAATACGCCTTAGCGTGCGTTATTCGCCGTTTGGGAGAAAAATTATGATTTATTGGATCTTTTTAGGTTTGGCTATCGTGGCCGAAATTATCGGTACCCTGTCGATGAAATACGCCAGTATCAGCGGCGGCATGACCGGGCATATCGTGATGTATGTGATGATCACCGCTTCTTACGTAATGCTGTCGCTGGCGATAAAACGCGTCGCCCTTGGCGTGGCCTATGCGCTATGGGAAGGTATCGGTATCCTGTTTATTACGCTGTTCAGCGTGTTGTGGTTTGATGAGCCGATCTCTGCGTTGAAAGTGTTGGGTCTGGTGACGCTGATTGCCGGCATCATGCTGGTGAAATCCGGCACCCGCAAGGTACGAAAACAGGTCAGCCCGCGAGGTAACAACCATGCAACAGCTTGAGTTGTACCACATCGGGTTTCTGGCACTGGCGATAGTCCTGGAAATTGTCGCCAACATCTTTCTGAAAATGTCGGACGGCTTCCGTAAAGTATGGATGGGTCTGTTGTCTCTGCTGTCGGTGCTGGGCGCGTTCAGTGCGCTGGCGCAGGCGGTGAAGGGGATTGATCTGTCGGTGGCCTATGCGCTCTGGGGCGGTTTCGGTATTGCCGCAACCATCGCCGCCGGTTGGATCCTGTTCGGCCAGCGGCTGAATGCCAAGGGCTGGATCGGCCTGGCGCTGCTGTTGGCGGGAATGGTGATTATCAAACTGGCTTAATCAGCGCGCAGAATGACAACATAAAAACCGCAGGGGTCACTCCCTGCGGTTTTTTGTTTACAGCGCGGCGATAATCTTGATTTCAACCTTGTACTTCGGGTTCATCAATTTGGCCTGCACGGTACAGCGCACCGGTGCGCTGCCGGCAACCACCCAGGCATCCCAGGCGGCGTTCATCGCGGCGAAATCTGCGGCGTCTGCCAGGAAAATAGTGGCGTCCAATATTCGGCTCTTGTCGGAGCCAACGCGGGCCAGCAGCACGTCAATGGCTGCCAGGGTGTTTGCCGTCTGTGCGGTGGCGTCGTCATCCAGATTTTCCGGTACGCTGGTGTAATAGACGGTGTCGTTGTGAATCACAGCTTCGGACCAGCGTTGGTCGGGATCAATGCGTTCGATGTTCATTCAGTTATCTCCATATCATCATCACCTTAAGGGTAACACAGCCGTCGGCAGAAATACGCGACGATGAACCCGTCGTCTTTCAAGCTGCAGTGCGGCTTGAAAGCCATAGGGTAAAAGTCTGTGGTAGCCGTGCGGCAGGATTGGCATAATCACCGCTGAATTACACTGGCAGAGAGATAGCGTGACGGACGATTTCGCAACAGACGGCGCACTGGCGCAGGCAATCAAGGGTTTCAAACCGCGTGAAGCTCAGCGGCAGATGGCGGAAGCGGTCACCGAGGCCATTAATTTCAAACAGGAACTGGTGGTCGAAGCGGGCACCGGTACCGGTAAAACCTTCGCCTATTTGGTGCCGGCGCTGCGTGCCGATCGCAAAGTGATTATTTCCACCGGTTCAAAAGCCCTGCAGGACCAGCTTTATGCGCGCGATCTGCCTACCGTCGCCAAAGCGCTCAAGTACAAAGGCAAGATGGCGCTGTTGAAAGGGCGTTCCAACTACCTGTGTCTGGAGCGTCTGGAGCAACAATCGATGGCCGGCGGTGAGCTGGCCGGACAGACGCTGATCGATCTGGTCCATTTGCGCAAATGGTCATCATTGACCAAAGAGGGCGACATCAGCAGTTGCAGCGACGTGGCGGAAGACAGCTTTATCTGGCCGCTGGTGACCAGCACCAACGACAACTGCCTGGGCAGCGACTGCCCGTTGTATAAAGATTGCTTTGTGGTCAAGGCTCGCCGTCGTGCCATGGATGCCGACGTTATCGTGGTGAACCATCATCTGTTTCTGGCGGATATGGTGGTGAAAGAGGGCGGATTTGCCGAGTTAATCCCCGAGGCTGACGTGATGATTTTCGACGAAGCCCATCAGATCCCCGACATCGCCAGCCAGTATTTCGGCAAGCAACTGACCAGCCGCCAACTGCTGGATCTCGCTAAAGACATTACTATTGCCTACCGCACCGAAGTGCGCGACGCCGCACAGTTGCAAAAAAGCGCCGATCGCCTCAGCCAGAGCACCCAGGATTTCCGTTTGATGTTGGGGGAGCCGGGGTTTCGCGGCAACCTGCGCGACGTGCTTGGTCAACCGAACGTGCAGCGCGCCCTGCTGCTGCTCGATGACGCGTTGGAGCTGTGCTACGACGTGGTTAAACTGTCCCTTGGCCGCTCGGCCTTGCTGGACGCCGCCTTCGAGCGCGCCACGCTGTATCGCGCACGCCTCAAACGATTGAAAGAGGTCAACGAGCCAGGCTTCAGCTACTGGTATGAATGCAATTCACGCCATTTCGTGTTGGCACTGACGCCGCTGACGGTGGCGGATCGTTTTCGTGAGCTGCTGGATGAGAAACCGGGCAGCTGGATTTTTACCTCGGCAACGTTGTCGGTCAACGAGCAGATGGGGCATTTTACCGAGCGGTTGGGCCTGACCAAAGCCAAAACCTTGTTGTTGGCCAGCCCGTTCGACTACGCCAACCAGGCCTTGCTGTGCGTACCGCGTTTTCTGCCTTCGCCGAATCAACCCGGCGGCGCCCGCCAGTTGGCGCGCATGCTGCGGCCGCTGATTGAAGCCAATAATGGCCGCTGTTTCTTCCTTTGCACTTCGCACCAGATGATGCGCGAACTGGCGGAGGAGTTCCGTGCCACCATGACGCTGCCGGTACTGTTGCAAGGGGAAACCAGTAAAGGCCAACTGTTGGCGCAGTTTGTCGAGGCCGGCAACGCGTTGCTGGTGGCGACCAGCAGTTTCTGGGAAGGGGTTGACGTGCGCGGTGACGCTTTGTCGTGCGTGATCATCGACAAGCTGCCGTTTACCTCGCCCGACGATCCGCTGTTGAAGGCGCGAATTGAAGATTGCCGGCTGCGTGGCGGCGATCCGTTCAACGACGTGCAATTGCCGGATGCGGTCATTACCCTGAAGCAGGGTGTCGGACGCCTGATCCGCGATACTGACGATCGCGGTGTGCTGGTGATCTGCGATAACCGTCTGGTGATGCGGCCTTATGGCGAGGTGTTCCTCAATAGCCTGCCGCCGACGCCGCGCACGCGGGATATCGCTCAGGCGATTGCCTTCCTGCAGGCTGAACGCTAGCGGATAGGCGCAGCCACGGGGCTGTGCTACAATGCGCGCCCTGTTTTTTCCCGCCAGAGGTTGGTATGTCCACGCGAATTTTAGCGATCGATACGGCGACGGAAGCCTGTTCCGTCGCCATCTGGAATCAAGGCGAAATCCACGCCCTGTTTGAGCTGTGCCCACGTGAGCATACGCAACGCATTTTACCGATGGTGCAGCAAGTGCTGGCGGAATCCGGTTTAACCCTTAATCAACTCGACGCGCTGGCTTTTGGCCGCGGGCCCGGCAGCTTTACCGGCGTACGTATCGGTATCGGCATTGCGCAAGGGCTGGCGTTGGGTGCCGAGTTGCCAATGCTGGGCATCTCTACACTGCAAACCATGGCGCAGGGCGCCTGGCGCGTTACCGGTGCTGATCGAGTGTTGGCGGCGATTGATGCGCGAATGGGTGAGGTCTACTGGGGGCAGTTTGAGCGCGGGCAAGACGGCATTTGGCTGGAAAGCGAAGGTGAAGCTGTGCTTTCGCCACAGCAAGCGCTGGGACGCGCGCAAGGCCTGCAAGGCAACTGGGCGCATGTGGGCACCGGCTGGCAAACCTACCCGGATCTGATTGCAGGCTCTTCCCTGGGCCTGCGCGACGGGCAAATGCTGCTGCCGCAAGCGCAAGACATGTTGCCGCTGGCGCTGCATGCCTGGCAACAAGGGCTGTCGGTGGCGGTAGAAAATGCCGAACCGACTTACCTGCGCAACGAAGTCACCTGGAAAAAGCTGCCTGGGCGCGAATAACGGCAGCCTATTGTGCTGTGGTTGAATCCGGGCTATGAATGAACTGCAACTTGCTCAGCGATTTGATGTCAAAGTTACAGCCATTTCAGGAGATTGCGACGATGTTAACCCGCACTGTAAGTAAAAAAATGTCGCTGCTGGCCATGGCCGGCGGCGCGCTGGCGTTGTCAGGCTGCGTAACCGTGCCGGATGCGATCAAAGGCAGTACGGCGACGCCGGTGCAGCAGTTGTCTTCGGTGCAAAATGCGCCGAATCTGTTTGCAGGAGCTGAAGCCCGCTTTGGCGGCACCGTAGTGAACGTCGCTAACGAACAGGGGCGCACAGTGCTCGAGATCGCGGCGGTGCCGCTCGATTCTGGTGCCCGGCCGATTCTGGGCGAGCCATCACGGGGCCGTTTGCTCGCTACGGTCAACGGTTTCCTGGAGCCGGTCGATTTTAAAGGTCAGTTGGTTACCGTGGTCGGGCCAATCACCGGCGTGAAAGAAGGCAAAATCGGCATGACGCCGTACAAGTTTGTAACGATGAACGCCACAGGTTACAAGCGCTGGCACCTGACCCAGCAGGTGATGATGCCACCGGCGCCGATGGGGCCATGGGGCTGGCGCAGCGGCACCTGGGGCCCGGGGTGGGGCGTAGGGTATGGCTGGTACAATCCTGGTCCTACGCAGATCCAAACCATCGTTACCGAGTAGGGTTGTGCTTGAAGTTAACAAATTTTACCAGGGCGGCTCCGGCCGCCTTTTCCTTTTGGCATAGGGAAATACCGCCAATTAGTGATGTACATCGCAACCTGAATAATGTTTAAAACCCAAACTGGTCTGCTGAGTTAAAATATTGTTATGATTTGGCTGCGTGTTAGGGGTTGCGATGATAATGAGCAATGATTTCAGGAGTAATACCTTGGATAAGGTCTGGTTAAAACGTTACCCGGCAGATGTTCCGGCAGAGATCGACGCCGATCATTATTCATCTTTGGTCGAAATGTTTGAAAATGCGGTTCAGCGCTATGCCGATCAACCCGCTTTCATCAACATGGGCGAGATGATGACCTTCCGTAAGCTGGAGGAACGCAGCCGGGCCTTTGCCGCTTACCTGCAAAATGAGTTGGGCTTGAAGAAGGGGGATCGCGTTGCCCTGATGATGCCAAACCTGTTGCAGTATCCGATCGCGCTGTTCGGCATTTTGCGCGCCGGCATGGTGGTGGTAAACGTTAACCCCCTGTATACGCCGCGCGAGCTGGAACACCAACTGAATGACAGTGGCGCCGGCGCTATCGTGATCGTCTCCAACTTTGCCCATACGTTGGAAAAAGTGGTGTTCAATACCCAGGTAAAACATGTGATTCTGACGCGCATGGGTGACCAGCTCTCCACCGCCAAAGGCACGTTGGTCAACTTTGTGGTGAAGTACATTAAGCGACTGGTGCCGAAATACCATCTGCCGGCCGCAATTTCTTTCCGTAGCGCCTTGCAACGCGGGCGCCGCCTGCAGTATGTCAAACCCGATATCATCAATTCCGATCTGGCGTTTCTGCAATATACCGGCGGTACCACCGGTGTGGCGAAGGGCGCAATGCTGACGCACCGTAACATGCAGGCCAATTTGGCGCAGTGCAACGCCGCCTACGGGCCGCTGTTCCGCGATGGTCAGGAACTGATAGTCACCGCGCTGCCGCTCTACCATATTTTTGCACTGACGGTGAATTGCCTGCTGTTTCTCGAGCTGGGCGGTCGCAATTTGCTGATCACTAACCCGCGCGATATTCCGGGGCTGGTGAAAGAGCTGGCCAAATATCCATTCACTGCCATCAGCGGCGTCAATACGCTGTTTAATGCGCTGCTCAATAATGAAGATTTCCACAAGCTGGATTTTTCGACTTTGCGTTTCTCGGTCGGGGGCGGGATGTCGGTGCAGAAGGCAGTGGCGGACAAGTGGGAGAAGGTCACCGGCAGGCATTTGCTTGAGGGTTATGGCCTGACGGAATGTGCGCCGCTGGTTACCTGTAACCCGCACGATCTGACGCACTACAGCGGCAGCATCGGTCTGCCCGTCTCGTCCACCGATATTCGGCTGGTGGATGATGATGGCCATGATGTGCCGGTGGGTGAGCCGGGTGAACTGTGGGTCAAAGGACCGCAAGTTATGTTAGGCTACTGGCAGCGGCCGGACGCCACTGATGAAGTGTTAAAAGAGGGCTGGCTCGCAACCGGCGATATCGTTACAGTTGACGAGTCGGGCTTTGTACGCGTCGTCGATCGCAAGAAAGACATGATTCTGGTTTCCGGTTTTAACGTTTACCCGAATGAGATCGAAGACGTGGTCAGCCAGCATCCGAAGGTGCTGGAGTCTGCTGCGATTGGTGTGCCGAATGACGTGTCCGGTGAAACGGTCAAGATTTGCGTGGTGAAGAAAGACGCCTCTCTGACCAAAGAAGAGCTGTTGACCCATTGCCGCCGGTACCTGACCGGGTATAAAGTGCCTAAAATTGTTGAGTTCCGCGACGAGTTGCCGAAATCTAACGTCGGTAAAATTTTGCGGCGAGAACTGCGTGATGAGCAGAAAAAAACGCGGGCGGCCGATGCCGCCTAGGTTATCATCCACGCCTTACAGATCAACGACGCCGGTGAATGCCGGCGTTGTTGTGTTTGAATCATGAAAGCGACCAAGAGAATGACGTTTTGAACTATCAGTTGATCACTACCGATGCCGGATTGCAGCAGGTCTGCGAGCAGGCAAGAAACCATGCCCAGATTGCGTTGGACACCGAATTTGTCAGAACGCGCACCTACTATCCGCAGTTAGGCCTGATTCAGTTATACGACGGTGAACAACTCTCCCTGATCGATCCCTTGCCGATCAAGCAATGGCAGCCGTTTATCGATCTGCTGAGCGATACCCAGATTGTGAAATTCCTGCACGCCGGCAGCGAAGACCTTGAGGTATTCCTGAATGCGTTCAAAACGCTGCCGACCCCGATGGTCGACACTCAGATCCTGGCAGCCTTTACCGGTCGACCGCTGTCTTGTGGTTTTGCGACTCTGGTGACGGAGTATATGCAGGTAGATCTGGATAAAAGTGAATCCCGTACGGATTGGCTGGCGCGTCCGCTGACGGAAAAACAGTGCGTATACGCCGCAGCCGACGTGTTCTACCTGCTGCCGATGGCCAAGCAACTGGTGCAGGAAACCGAAGACGCCGGTTGGACTGCCGCCGCCGCCAATGAGTGCCTGCTGCTCTGTCAGCGCCGCAGCGAGTCGCTGGCGCCGGAATTGGCCTACCGTGAAATCACCAACGCCTGGCAGCTGCGCCCGCGCCAATTGGGCTGCTTGCAGAAACTGGCGGAATGGCGACTGCGTCAGGCGCGCGAACGTGATTTGGCGGTAAACTTTGTGGTACGCGAGGAAAATCTCTGGCAGGTGGCGCGCTATATGCCAACTTCGTTGGGAGAGTTGGATTCGCTCGGCCTGAGCGGCCCGGAAATTCGTTATCACGGCAAGACGTTGCTGGCGTTGGTGGCAGAAGCCAGCGAGCTGGACGAAACTGCACTGCCGGCACCGTTGTCCAACCTGATCGACCAGCCAGGCTATAAGAAAGTGTTCAAGGATATCAAAGCGGCGATCGTTATCGTCAGTGAACAAAGCGGGTTGAGCAGTGAATTGCTGGCATCGCGTCGGCAGATTAACCAACTGCTGAATTGGCATTGGAAATTGAAAAGCGGTGACAGCCTGCCGGAATTAGTCAGCGGTTGGCGCGGTGATTTATTAGCGACGCCACTTCAGGACATTCTGAAAAATTATTAATCGATGGGTAGAAAAGCAGAGGGCAGGGTAAGGAAACGCTGCTCTGGTTATTTATTAGGAATAGCCGAAGAAAATACTTTTATCGCCATCCTTTACTCTAAACAACTGCGGCGCAAGATTAATTGAGATTAATCTCAAAGGGAGAAAACGGTTAATGGGTGGTTTTTATCGCAATAACTGGATGTGCATACAGTTACCCCCTGTAGAAAAATATACAGGGGGTAATTAATGCGTCGCAATCATTTAGCTGCTTCTTCCGATTCCGGTAATGTCACGTTGAGTTCAAGTACCGAAATATCATCCCCTTTCTGCTCAAACTGCACGTGCAGCATTTCAGGGTCGATTTGAATGTATTTGCAAATTACCGCCAGAATATCGCGTTTTAGATCAGGCAGATAATGGGGCTCACTGTCCCCACGACGACGCTCTGCGACGATAATTTGCAGCCGTTCCTTGGCTATATTGGCTGTCGGTTTTTTGCGGGACAGAAAGAAGTCTAGTAATGCCATGGTTTATCCCCCAAAAAGGCGTTTCAGGAAGCCCTTCTTCTCTTCTTCAATGAAGCGGAAGGGGCGTTCTTCTCCTAACAAGCGGCTAACGGTATCGTCATAGGCCTTACCGGCATCAGACTCGACATCAAGAATAACAGGCTCGCCCTGGTTAGACGCACGCAGCACGGACTGGTCTTCAGGGATAACGCCGACCAATGGAATGCGCAGAATTTCCAGTACGTCTTCCATGCTCAACATGTCGCCACGGCTGACGCGGCCCGGGTTGTAACGGGTGAGCAGCAGGTGTTCCTTAATAGGTGCTTCGCCTTTCTCGGCGCGGCGTGATTTGGAAGACAGGATGCCCAGAATACGGTCAGAGTCACGCACCGAGGAGACTTCCGGGTTAGTGGTGATCACGGCTTCATCGGCGAAGTACAACGCCATCAGCGCACCGGTTTCGATGCCGGCAGGTGAGTCACAGACCACGAAGTCAAAATTCATCTCGCCCAGATCGTTGAGGATTTTCTCGACGCCTTCGCGGGTCAGTGCGTCTTTGTCGCGGGTTTGCGACGCCGGCAGGATATAAAGGTTATCAGTGCGTTTGTCTTTGATTAACGCCTGATTCAGCGTGGCATCACCCTGAATCACGTTGACGAAATCGTACACCACCCGGCGTTCGCAGCCCATGATCAGGTCAAGGTTCCGCAGGCCGATATCGAAATCGATCACTACGGTTTTCTTACCTTTTTGGGCTAAGCCGGTAGCGATGGCCGCGCTTGAAGTGGTCTTGCCAACGCCCCCTTTACCCGATGTAACAACAATAATGCGTGCCATGAAATGGATTCCTTGTCAAAAGGGCTTAATTTAAAGGTTGTATGGTTAAAGCGTTATCCAACAGGCTGAGTCGTGCTGCCTGCCCGAGAAAATCGGACGGGATTTGGTCGCTCAACCAGTACTGCCCTGCGATAGAGACTAGCTCAGCACCCAGGTGCGTGCAAAAAATCTGGCACTGCGTATCTCCTGAGGCGCCGGCCAGCGCACGACCGCGCATCATGCCGTAAATGTGAATATTGCCATCGGCAATTAATTCGGCCCCGGCACTGACGCTGCTGGTCACGATCAGATCGCAGTTGCGGGCATAAATTTGTTGGCCGGACCGGACCGGGGCGCTGATGATGCGCGTTTTGGCAGGGGCGTTGATATCCACCACCGGGGCAGGCGCAGGGGCCGGTTCCGGGGCGGCCATCTTTTGGCCTTTGCCTTCGTTCAGTAACGGCAGCCCGGCACGGGTTATAGCGCGTTTCTGACGCTCATCTCTGCAGCCGCTGATGCCAACAACGCGCAGACCCGCAGCCGTGACAGCCTGTTGAAGTTCTTTCCAGTTTGCATCGCCGTTCAGCGTTGCAACGTTGATAACAACAGGGGCGTTTTTCAAAAAAGCGGGCGCTTGCTCCACTTTTTCCAGTAACGCCTGACGAATTACCTCGGGTTCCGAATTATGCAAATGAACAACCGATAGGGTAAAACTGCTGCCTTTTAGCTCAATTGGCGATTGTGACATCTATCCTGACTCAGTCTCAGCAACTTTAAATCCCCGGAATACCAATCGGGGTGCGATATTCCGAAGTACTATAAGCATGTTATAGTCAGAGTTATATCCAGGCAAGACGCTGCCCCAATTAAATAGAGTTAAAAAAATGCTTTGTGTGATCTATAGAAGCCCAAAACGGGATCAAACTTATCTTTATGTCGAAAAAAAAGACGATTTCTCCCGAGTGCCGGAAGATCTGATGAAAAGTTTCGGTACGCCGCAATTGGCGATGGTGATTTCCCTCGAAGGTCGGGAAAAGTTAGCCTCGGCGGATATTGAGAAAGTGAAAGAAGCCTTGAAAGAGGAAGGGTTTTATCTGCAATTCCCACCGCCAGTGGAAAATTTATTAAACCAGCATTTGTCAGAGGACAAAAAATAATCACTGCTGGCGCGCAGGGGCCTGGCTGAATCAGTACCCCAAAACGACTAAGGAACAGTGTGATGAAATTGTCGGCGATAACGGTGGCGTTAACTCTGTTGATGCTGGGATGCGGCGTCTGTCAGCAGACAGCTGCGCAAGCCGCTGCTCTGGAAGAGTCAGCCCCGTCGGGTGCGCCTGCGCCGACAACGACCGCTACTGTGGCCACATTGGCTGAAACTGGCCGCGATCCTGCGCAATTCCCGGCTTATGTAGAGCAACTGAAGCGCCAGGCGTTGGCGCAGGGGATTAGTCAGGCAACCCTCGATAACGCGTTCGCCAACGCGCATTTTGTTGACCGTGTCATCAAGGCCGATCGTAATCAGCCGGAAAAGAAAATCACGCTGGATGATTACCTCAAACGCGTACTGCCACCCGCCAAAATCGAGCAAGGCCGGACGTTGTCCCGGCAATATCGGCCGCAACTGACCCGCGTCACCGCGCGTTATGGCGTTCCAGGGCGTTATATCGTGGCGTTGTGGGGAATGGAAAGCGCATTCGGCAAGATTCAGGGGCGTGAAGATGTTATTTCGGCGCTTGCCACCTTGGCGTTTGAAGGCCGGCGTGAAGCCTTCTTCACCCAACAAGTGATGGCGGCGCTGCAGATCGTGGAACAGGGCCGGGTCGGCAGTACCCAGCTAAAGGGGTCCTGGGCCGGCGCGATGGGCCAATGCCAGTTTATGCCGACCTCGTTCCTGAGCTATGCGGCGGATGGCGACGGCGATGGCCGTATCGATATCTGGAACAACCCTGACGACGTGTTCGCTTCCACCGCCAACTATTTGGCGAGTGAGGGCTGGCAACGGGGCATTGGTTGGGGCAGGGAAGTGACGCTGCCGGCGGGTTTTGGCACCGATAGCCTGGGGTTGAAAGATCGTCAGGCTCGCAGTGTAAACGAATGGCAAAAACGCGGTGTAAGGCGGCCTGACGGTTCAGCGCTTCCGCACTCAACCTTGCGCAGTTGGGTTATCACACCAGATGACATGCAGGGCCGCGCGTTTCTGGTTTATGATAATTTTCGGACCATCATGCACTGGAATCGCTCTTACTATTTTGCGATAGCTGTGGGTATGATGGCTGACGGTATCGGGCAATAAATTAGCGCTACGGTACCCCACCAGAGCGTGGAATAACGGGCTTAGCATGCTAAGCCCCTACATGATTGTAGGGAGAGGCGGTATGTATCAACATAGAGACTGGCAGGGTTCACTACTTGATTTCCCGGTTAATAAGGTGGTCTGCGTCGGCAGTAACTACGCCGATCATATTAAGGAAATGGGCAGTGCGGCCTCGGCAGAGCCGGTAGTGTTTATCAAGCCTGAAACAGCGCTGTGCGACATTCGCCAGCCGGTGGCGATCCCAAAAGAGTTCGGGTCGGTGCACCATGAAGTGGAGTTGGCCGTGCTTATCGGTACGCCGTTAAAGCAGGCGAATGAAGATCGCGTAGCGCGTGCTATCGCCGGTTATGGCGTGGCACTCGATCTGACGCTGCGCGAATTGCAGGCGGGTTTCAAGAAGGCCGGGCAACCCTGGGAAAAAGCCAAGGGTTTTGACGGTTCATGCCCGATCTCCGGTTTTATTCCGGTAGCGGAGTTTGGCGATCCGCAAAATGCCGAGCTGTCGCTGACGGTGAATGACCAACTGCGTCAGCAGGGCAACACTCGCGATATGATTACCCCAATCTTGCCGCTGATCAGCTATATGAGCCGTTTCTTCACGCTGCGTGCGGGCGACATCATTCTTACCGGCACGCCACAGGGCGTCGGTCCGATGAGCTCTGGTGATATGTTGAAGATTACCCTTAACGGTAAATCACTGAGCACCCGCGTGATTTAAAACCGCCGGCGGCACAAAATTAAAAAAGGCCCGAAAGGGCCTTTTGTCTGTTTCCGCTCTGGCACCGGATTATTTACGGCCCAACAAGAAACCGAAAACGATACCTACGGCTGCGGCGATAGCTACGCCGGCAAGCGGGTTGGACTCAACCTGGGTCCGCACCGTGTCAGCCGCGTCGCGAGCCGCATAGCTGGCCTGAGAGGCATACTTGCGGGCCGCGCCTTTGACCTGATGCTCCGGCGAATCTGTTGCCTCACCGAAGGCTTCCTGAACAGCGCCAGCAGCTTCATTGACCTTGTCTTCTGCTTTTCCAAACATGTTTAGCTCCTTATCTTCTGTTCTAAAGGCGAACATTAAACATAGCAGCATTATTCCGTTCCCGGCGGCATAACGTGCTTAATGAGATGATTCCGAACATTGTCGAGGGGAAGGCCGATGGCGTCAGACGGGATGCACCAAAAGGTGTTGGACCTGTAATTTGTACGTATAATTGAGGGCAGTGGCTGTGATTTTATTCACCGGATACAACCGGTAACACCATGATATTCTTGTTGCTCAATGGTGGACGTTATTGTTTTAAATAGCGTTTTTTTTAAGCGGCATTGTGGTTATCATTATGATTATATTGTATTTTCGGCCTTTCCAATTGGCTCTGATATCTATATAGTGCACCCTCAAAACCTGTACGCAGGTTATCTATTCATTTACCTATACCGGACGCGAACATGTCACAAATCCCTTTTTGGCAACAAAAAACGCTGGCGGAAATGTCAGAACAAGAGTGGGAATCGCTGTGCGACGGTTGTGGGCAGTGCTGTCTGAATAAGCTGATCGACGAAGATACCGACGAGATTTATTTCACCAACGTAGCCTGCAACCAGTTGAATATTAAGTCGTGTCAGTGTCGCAACTATGAACGCCGCTTCGAGCTGGAAGAAGACTGCATCAAGCTGACGCGCGAAAATCTCACCACGTTTGATTGGCTGCCGCCGACCTGTGCGTATCGCCTGATTGGCGAGGGTAAACCGCTGTTTTCATGGCACCCGCTGGTAAGCGGTTCCAAGGCGGCGATGCACGGTGAACGTATTACGGTACGGCACATTGCGGTGCGCGAGAGTGAAGTGGTGGACTGGCAGGACCATATTTTGAACAAGCCAAGCTGGGCAAGATAAGGAAAAAAGCCCCTGCAAAGAGAGAGGGGCAAGACACACAACAACACCAGGGAAATCGGGATACAACTTGCGGTTACTATAAGGATTTTTTGACAGAAGTTCATCAAAATATTGATGCAATAATGCATCACTATGATGAGTTTTTTTGTATGAACTTAATGAGTGCAAAATCACCGCTCTTTGCTTCTCGATCTTAGGGACGATCGGGTAATACATTCCCCCTGCGATTAACGTGCCATGCCGTTCAAACTTAATGTTATGTAAATTACCTGCCAAATCCAGCCAGGGCGCTTCTTTATCGTCATGATATTAGGTACTTTGACCGCTCTCCCGCCTGGTTTCGAGAGTACAATAATGAAAATGATACGGCTGTTTGCAGTGGCTGGCGCACTGATAGTGCTCGTTTATTACCTTACGCATACTTGACGTCGGGTTATCTCTGAAAATCACAAGCAACCCCATGCAAAACGGCGCCCTGAGGCGCCGTTTTCATTATGTCGTAATGCTGCGCCTAGCGACCGAACAGGTCACGACGACGCGGGCGAACAAACTGAGCGATCAACACGACGATGGCGATCAGCAGATAGGCCGCAAAGATACCTACCAGCCACTGTGGCATTTCCAGCGACAGGAACTGCCATTGGCGCACTGAACAGTCGCCGGAAGCGTGAAATACCGCCGGCAGCCATTTATCCAGTGGCAGCCAGGACGGGAAACTGACGAAGAAATCACAGGTATTAAACGGCGAAGGATGCAGTTGGATCATGGTGTGCTTCCATGCCAGCTGTAAACCTTCCCAGGCACTGTAAATCCACAGCAGGATAGCGACATAGCGCAGCGGCGTTTTCGGCGCGATAGCACCGACCAGCGAGGCGCCCAGAATGCCAAACAGCGCGCAGCGTTCATAGATGCACATCACACAGGGTTGCAGCAGCATTACGTGCTGAAAGTAGAGCGCTACTAATTCCAGCGCCAGCGCAGTCAGGGCCATTAGCAGCCAAGCACCGCGCCCCTGCGAGCAACGGTTAAAGAATTGCAACATATATTTATTCTTCCATGCAGTAAGCAATTGAACCGGCAGTGTAAACCAATTCAACCCCGCTGCCAGCCACCTGGGCCGGATTCAGCACAAAAATAGTCGCCGACAGCAGAGTGGGTTAGCACTTTAATGTGCAGCGGTGTCGATTGAAGGCAACGTCAGCCAGTGCCACTGGGTTAGCAGCTCGGTCATCGGTGCCAGAGTAAACTGTACGCACAGCAGCCCAACCAAGGTTAATACCACAGTATAGGGCAAAGCCATCCACACCATTCGTCCATAGGACAAACGCACCAGCGGCGCCAGTGCAGACGTCAGCAGGAACAAGAATGCCGCCTGACCATTCGGCGTGGCGACAGAAGGCAGGTTGGTTCCTGTATTGATGGCGACTGCCAACATTTCGAATTGCTTCAGGGATATTGCTCCGCTGTTGAATGCGGCGCGCGCCTCATTGATGTAAACCGTGCCGACGAAGACATTGTCGGAGACTGACGACAGCAGGCCGTTAAACAGATAAAACAGCGCCAACTGCGAAGAGGGTTCCGCTTGCAGGACAAACTGGATGATCGGGCTGAACAGATGTTGCTCGATGATCACTGCGACAACGGTGAAAAATACCGTCAACAGGGCGGTAAAGGGCAGCGCTTCCTGGAAAGCCTTGCCGATAGCGTGCTCGTCGGTTACGCCGCACAGGGAGGTAGCGAGAATGATCACCGACAAACCGATCAGGCCAACCTCCGCCAGGTGAAAGGCCAAGGCTATAACCAGCCAAATGCCGATCAGCGCCTGGACCACCAGTTTGACCTGTTCCTGCTTGCTGCGTCCTGCTGCGGCCTGGCGGTCAAACTCTTTCAGCACCTCGCGCACCCGTTCCGGCAGTTTGGCGCCGTAACCGAAAACGCCAAAGCGTTCGAGCAGCAGGCAGAGCAGCAGGCCGCAAACCATCACCGGCAAGGTAACCGGAGCCATTCGCAAGAAGAACTCGGCAAACCCCCAGCCGGCGCTTTTCGCGATAATCAGGTTTTGCGGCTCACCCACCATGGTCATTACGCCGCCCAGTGCGGTGCCGACGCCGGCGTGCATCAGCAAGCTGCGCAAGAAGGCGCGGAACTGCTCCAGCGTTTGCTTGTGATCGTCGCTCGCCAGTTCACTGTCGTCACCGACGTCGGTATGGCCATCTGAGCGGTTAGACGCCACATTGTGGTAGATCGAGTAAAACCCGGTGGCGACGCTGATCACCACAGCGACCACCGTCAGCGCATCGAGGAAGGCGGACAGCAGCGCTGCGGCCAGGCAGAACGCCAGCGAAAGCAGCATTTTAGAGTGAATATTGAGCAGCAGTTTGGTAAACACGAACAGCAGTAACTGCTTCATAAAGTAGATGCCGGCTACCATAAAGATCAACAGCAGCAGCACGTCCAGATTATGGGCAATTTCTTCGCCCACGCGAGCAGGGCTGGTCATGCCAATCAGCACCGCTTCAATCGCCAGCAGGCCGCCCGGCAACAGGGGGTAACACTTCAGCGCCATCGCCAGGGTGAAGATAAACTCTATCACCAACAGCCAACCGGCGATAAAGGGATCGACCAGGAAGAAAACCAATGGATTGACCAATAAGAAAACGACGAGGGTCAATTTATACCAGTCAGGTGATTGCCCGAGAAAGTTCTTCACCAGAGCACTGCGTAGGGTTGTTTCCATTTTGCGTGACATGTCCTGAAAATAAGTGGTTGCATATTACCCTAACAATGTCGCAGGGGCGGAGACAATAGGGCCTTGCTTTACGAAGAGAAATTTCTCCGAAGCGGTGTTTTTGCACAATTTTTGCCACTTTATGCACACTTTCGTTTAATGTTTTTCGCTCACGCTATGTCATGCTGGTGCGATCTGGTATGATCAGCCGATTACTATTACTGATTATCGTCGCAACGGAACGTCAAAAACATGGTCATAAAGGCGCAGAGTCCTGCCGGTTTCGCGGAAGAATACATTATCGAGAGTATCTGGAATAATCGCTTCCCCCCTGGCTCTATTTTGCCCGCGGAGCGTGAGCTTTCGGAACTGATTGGCGTCACTCGCACCACGTTACGTGAAGTTTTACAACGCCTGGCCCGTGATGGCTGGCTGACCATTCAGCATGGCAAACCGACCAAAGTAAACAATTTCTGGGAAACATCCGGCCTCAATATTCTTGAGACCCTGGCGCGCCTCGATCATAAAAGCGTCCCGCAATTGATCGACAATTTGTTGTCGGTGCGCACCAATATCGCCTCGATCTTTATTCGCGCCGCAGTGCGTAATCATCCAGAGCAGGCTCTGGAAGTGCTGGCTAAAGCTACTCAAGTGGAAGATCAGGCAGATGCCTTCAACTGGCTGGATTACGAAATTTTCCGCGGCCTGGCGTTTGCTTCCGGCAACCCGATCTACGGTTTGATCTTCAACGGCCTGAAAGGCTTGTATACTCGCGTTGGCCGTTACTATTTCTCCAACCCGGAATCACGCAAGCTGGCACTGGCCTTCTACAGCAAGCTGTCGACTCTGTGCCATGATAAATCCTACGATCAGGTCATGGATTGCGTGCGGAACTACGGTAAAGACAGCGGTGCCATTTGGCAGAGCATGCAAGGCACCATGCCGAGCGACCTGACCGACGCCCGCCGTTAGTACTCACTCTTGTCCAAAATTGAGTGATTAACTCGTTTTGCTGTAGATTGACACTTTTGATTATCTTCGCGCCCGACGAACCTCGTCGGGCTTTTGTATGCCAGCGATATAGGCGGTTGCCGCGCGTTGTTAATTTTGCTAACTCTTTTACCTTCATGTCGCGCCTGTTCGATGTCGGACGTTGAGTAAAAACTTTGTCTTCAGTATCTTGTCAGCTTTTTATCAGCGCATTCTGATAATCGTCATACCTGTTCGTCCTCGAACGGGTTACTCCATGATATTTATATAGCACCGGATATTCCGTTGAGTATGTTTCATTGAAGAAATGGCTTGATAAATTAATTCAAGATGGTTTTCCTATATTCAGAATGACGGGATGCAGTATTCACGTAGAGATTAAAAAAAAGCCCGATGGGTATATCGGGCGTTAGTGCAATTGTTATCTACAAACCGTGTAAAGCGTATGCGCTTCCTAAATAAGTCAGATGTTGATTGTCATAGTAAAGTGGTCGATTGTTGCTTTTAAATTTGCATCCCGTAACATCACATAAATTCTGTACCGGATTAAATATCTCAATACTGTGGTCATTTGCTACTGATGCTAGCAGTGCGTTGACTTTCTCCTTCGGTAGACGATAGTCAGTTGTTGATTCACTATTCAATGAAACCGGTTGGATCAGCTCATTGATGGTACGGCGTAAGGGGATTTGCTGATTGTCTATCGCCCTGACAACGTTGAATTTCAAGAAAGGAACATCTTTAACCAATATGACCTTTTTACCTGAGTCATTCAGTCTTTGGATAACATTGTTCAACCCTGTGGTCAGTGCGACAATTCCGCTCTGCGTGGAGTTGATTGCTGTATAGTCCCCGTTTTTGTCATTAACACCAGAATCCCAGAATGCGGAGATAACAACGGTTTTAATTTTCTCATTGCGAGTAATAAGTGCTAATACCTTACTATTGTAGGACTCACATTCTGCTGCGTGAGAAGGGTAATCACCCATTGCTTTTGTGGCGCCAAGTAACATGGGGCATGATGCTTTAGTTAATTGGTAAACGGCCATATTAGATTTCTTGGCATATTGGTCAACCCCCCCACGCAGCGCTGCAGCGTGGCTGTCACCAACCAATGCAACGGCATCTTGCCCGGTGTTTGGCACACAGGATTTATCCTTGGAATAAGACGTCGAGCCGTAACCTACCAGGCAGCGATCGGCAATGCGATCCAACTTATCAATTTCTGCCTGTGCTACGGCAGGGTTCACTCGCTGAGGAATACCTTGTAACAGGTAAGCGGCAAAAGTAGGTGAAAGCAAAATAAGTGATGCTGCGACATATCCGAAAATTATTTTGTTATTTGAAAACTTAAATCCCTTACGGAACGGCGTTTCGACAAATAAATAGGACAGGTACGCAATGAAAAGTGCTATGCCTGAAATTATTATTCCACTGTGCATCGGTAGTTGGCCATTTATGCCTAAACGTGCGAAAGACAATAATGGCCAGTGCCACAGGTACCAAGAATAAGATACCAAGCCGATGAATACCATAAATCGATTGCCCAGTAAAAGTGCGCTGATTCGTCCATTTCCAAGGATGATCATCGCAGATCCCAGAACAGGCAATAGAGCGGCATAGCCAGGGAACATCGTGTTTTTATTGAAGGCGACAGCGGAAAATAAAATTAATGATAATCCAATAATTAGTAGAAATTCTTTTTTTAAAATGGATAAGCTGTTGAATCTTCCTTCTTTATGCATTATGGATAGCATAACACCAATTCCAAGTTCCCAGGCTCGAGTAGGTAACATAAAGAAGGAGAATAGTGGGTTTGTTTTGGTCAGGATAACGCAAGCAACAAATGATACAATAGATATTACTGCTATGGAGGCTACGGCTTTTTTATTAAACCTGATAATTACCGATAAAATAATTGGTAGGAAAATATAGAATTGCTCTTCAACCCCCAGAGACCAGGTCATTAATAGTGGGTTTAGCTCGGCATTAGGTGAAAAATAGTTGGTCTTGTGCCAGAGCATAATGTTGGGCACTGATAATATCGTTGAGCCAGAGAATAGGCTAAAATCTTTAAGCTCAAGAGGTGATAGATAAAAGAAAGCGAATACCGAGCAAAAAAACAGCATGACCAATAGTGCTGGAGCAATTCGCTTTATTCTTCGGACATAGAAGCGACTGTAGGAGAAGTTTTTATTATTCAGTTCAGTATAAATGATACCGCCAATCAAAAAACCAGAGATGACAAAAAAAACGTCTACCCCGATAAAACCACCACTCAAAAAACTGACGCCAGAGTGATAAAGAACTACCAACAGTATCGCTACGGCACGTAAGCCATCGATATCTCGTCTATAGCTCTTAACCGTTTCTTTTACTACGTTTTCCATTGAGTCACCTAGATAACCACAGGATTTATAAAAATATTACAATGTAAGTGCTACTTGTAATGAGGACGCAAGGATAGTGCAAGGGCATGTTGGGTTTGTAAAGAAAAAACACTTTTCAGTGATGCTTTAGGATTTTTCCCTCACCATGCAAATTTATTTATCGAAAGTTACGAGTAATTAGTTTCAATGCATAGTGTCTTTGATAAGAGGCTGCGTGAAAGTGTTGGCCACCTCGCAATCACGAAGTGGCCGACCCATAGCATATCTAATCACAGTGGCGCCGGGCGTGGCGGGCAACGATCCAACAACTCGACGCTACCGTCTTCGTTCTGCTGTTCCAGAATAATGTCGAAGCCCCACAGGCGATGCAGATGTTTCATCACTTCGCGACGGCTCTTGTCCAGCGGCGCGCGATCTTGCGGGATGTAGCGCAGCGTCAACGAACGATCGCCGCGTAAATCCACATTCCAAATCTGAATGTTAGGTTCATGGTTGCTCAGGTTATATTGCGCAGACAGCTCTTGGCGAATCGCCCGGTAACCGGCTTCATTGTGAATAGCCGCAATTTCCAGATAGTTATTGCGGTCGTCATCCAGCACGGTGAACAGCCGAAAATCACGCATGATCTTGGGTGACAGGAACTGGCTGATAAAGCTCTCATCCTTGAAGTCGCGCATGGCGAAATGCAAGGTCTCCAGCCAGTCTTTACCGGCGATATCCGGGAACCAGTAACGATCTTCTTCCGTCGGCGATTGGCAAATGCGCTTGATGTCCTGGAACATGGCAAAGCCCAGCGCATAAGGGTTGATGCCGTTGTAGTACGGGCTGTTGTACGGCGGCTGGTACACCACGTTAGTGTGGCTGTGCAGGAATTCCAGCATGAAACGCTCGGTGACCCGGCCTTCGTCGTACAGGTGATTGAGAATGGTATAGTGCCAGAATGTCGCCCAGCCTTCGTTCATCACCTGGGTTTGTTTCTGCGGATAAAAATACTGGCTCACTTTGCGCACGATGCGCAGAACCTCACGCTGCCAAGGCTCAAGCAGTGGCGCATTTTTTTCCATAAAGTAGAGAATGTTTTCCTGAGGTTCGCTCGGATAGCGGCGGGCCTGTTCAGGCGCCTCTTCGCGTTCGACCCGCGGCAGGGTTTTCCACAGCGTATTTACCTGGCTTTGCAGGTACTCCTCACGGCTTTTCTGTCGCGCTTTTTCTTCTATCAGCGAAATTTTCTGCGGCCGTTTGTAACGGTCCACGCCGTAGTTCATCAGCGCATGGCAGGAGTCGAGCAGTTTTTCTACTTCCTCAACGCCGTAACGCTCTTCGCATTGGCTGATGTAATGGCGGGCGAACAGCAGGTAGTCGACGATCGAACTGGCATCGGTCCAACTGCGGAACAGGTAATTATTTTTGAAGAAGGAGTTGTGCCCATAGCAGGCATGCGCCATCACCAGGGCCTGCATGGTGATGGTATTTTCTTCCATCAGATAGGCGATGCAGGGGTTGGAGTTGATAACGATTTCATACGCCAGCCCCTGTTGCCCATGCTTATAGCGCTGCTCGGTTTCAATGAATTTTTTACCGAATGACCAATGGGTATAGTTAATCGGCATGCCCACGCTCGAATAGGCGTCCATCATCTGCTCTGAGGTGATAACCTCGATCTGATGCGGGTAGGTGTCGAGCTTGTAATGTTTGGCTACGCGATCGATGTGCTCCAGATACACCTGCAGCAACTCGAACGTCCAGTCCGGTCCATCGCTCAGACGCTTATCTTCCTTGACCTTATCATGTGTTGAAGTAGTCATCAGCGCACCCTCTTATTACGGACCTTGCTCGAACGGCAGACCCTGTATCAATCGTAGCTCAAACTGCGCGTAGGGAATAATGATATAAAGCGTAAAAATTCAACGATCTGCCTGCAACCTCTCCACAACGGGGAGCCGGGGGGATTTTGCCCTGAGTTTTTTCTGCTATGGCAGACTCGACCATCGGTAAAAGGTTATGGCGATAAAAGGATGCTTTATTGGTTTTTTATTCTGTTTAAATGCGCGTGTTTCGTTTTTATATTCTGTTAAAAGCTTGTTGCGCATCCCGGTTTTTTTTGATGCTATCAATGCTAGCATTGATAGCATATCAGCGGCTGTTGCTCTCTAAAACTGGCCTTGGACGACATCTTATCGCTATTTATAGGTAGGTATTGCAAAAGGCGCGGCCATGAACGATAAATTAATTGTGAATGTTGTCACGTTTGATGACGAAGATGTTGGACGGATTTTTCCACTGAGTTAATTTCCTGTGAGCAGAAGATTATGCTTTGTGAAGCCTTGAGCTGGAGTCAGCGATGCGAGTGGTAATTTTAGGTAGTGGGGTGGTGGGTGTTGCCAGCGCCTGGTATTTGGCGAAGGCCGGTCACGAGGTGACGGTAATCGATCGCCAGCCTGGCCCGGCAATGGAAACCAGCGCGGCGAATGCCGGCCAAATCTCGCCGGGCTATGCGGCTCCGTGGGCTGCGCCGGGTGTGCCGTTGAAAGCCATCAAATGGATGTTCCAACGCCATGCGCCGTTGGCGGTGCGCCTGGATGGCAGCAGTTTCCAGTTGAGCTGGATGTGGCAAATGCTGAAAAACTGCGATACCTCACACTACATGACCAATAAAGGGCGGATGGTGCGGCTGGCGGAATACAGCCGTGACTGCATCAAGGCGCTGCGTCAGGATACCGGCATCCAGTATGAAGGGCGTCAGGGTGGCACGCTGCAGCTGTTTCGCACCCCGCAGCAGTTCGAAAGTGCGGCGAAAGACATTGCCGTGCTGGAGGAGGCGGGCGTGCCCTATAAACTGCTGGAAGCTCACCAACTGGCGACGGTTGAACCTGCACTGGCGCAGGTCGCGCACAAGCTGACCGGCGGTCTGCAATTGCCCAATGATGAAACCGGTGACTGCCAGCTGTTTACTCAGCAACTGGCCAAGTTGGCACAGCAGGCGGGCGTCACCTTCTTGTATAACCGCAGTGTTGATCGTCTGCTGGTCGACGGCGATCAGATCAGCGGTGTGCAGTGCGGTGCAGAAGTGTTCAAGGCTGACAGCTACGTCGTGGCTTTCGGCTCTTACTCCACCGCACTGTTGCGCGATCTGGTCTCGATCCCGGTTTATCCGTTGAAAGGCTATTCACTGACCATTCCTATTACGGATGAAGCTGCGGCGCCGTTCTCGACCGTGCTGGATGAAACCTACAAAATCGCCATTACCCGTTTCGACAAACGCATTCGCGTCGGTGGTATGGCGGAAATTGTCGGTTTTAATACCCAGTTGGAGCCGAAACGTCGGGAAACGCTGGAAATGGTGGTACGCGATCTCTACCCTAACGGCGGGCGGATTGAAGAGGCGACTTTCTGGACCGGTCTGCGTCCGATGACGCCGGACGGCACGCCGATTGTCGGCAAGACTTCGTTGAAAAACCTGTTCCTCAATACCGGGCACGGTACTTTGGGCTGGACCATGGCGTGCGGCTCCGGGCAATTGCTTTCCGATCTGATTTCCGGAATCACGCCGGCTATCCCTTCAGACGATCTGGCGGTGGCGCGATACAGCGCCGACTTTCGCAACGAGCACCCCACACCCTTGAACGATGTGCATCCAGCGCGTTAATCCTCTTAATTTATAATGCTGACGTCACGGGCGCTGGCCCGTGACGTCAACCGCCAGTCCGCAGGAGAATCCATGCCTCGCCCGATTACCGCCACGCTGCATCTTTCCGCTTTTGAAAATAACCTGCAGGTGATTCGTCGTTTCGCCCCCAGCGCCAAAATTTGGTCGGTAGTAAAAGCCAATGCTTATGGCCACGGAATCAAACATGTCTGGCGTAGCCTGGGGCAAACCGACGGTTTCGCCTTGCTGGATCTCGCCGAGGCCATTTTACTGCGAGAGTCCGGCTGGCAAGGGCCGATTCTGCTGCTGGAAGGTTTTTTCAAGCCACAAGATTTGCTCCTGCTCGACCGCTATCGTTTAACTACCTCGGTACACAGCGACTGGCAACTGGCAGCGATAGCGGTAGCCAAACTGTCCGCGCCGCTGGATGTTTATCTGAAAGTGAACAGCGGGATGAATCGCCTGGGCTTTTCCCCGGATCGTTTGCACAGCGTTTGGTTGCAAGCGCGGGAGATGGGCAATATCGCCAGCCTGACGCTGATGAGCCACTTTGCCACCGCCGACGGCCCGCAGGGCGTGGCAGAGCAAATGACTGTCATTGAGGGTGCGGCGGCTGGAATCCCTTTGCCGCGCTGCCTGGCGAACTCCGCCGCTACGTTGTGGCATCCGCAAACTCACGGCAGTTGGGTGCGGCCAGGCATAGTGCTGTATGGCGCATCGCCAAGCGGCCAGTGGCGTGATATCGCCGACAGCGGCTTGCAGGCTACCATGACGTTAAGTAGCGAAATCATTGGCGTTCAGACGTTGAAAAGTGGTGATCGTGTCGGTTATGGCTGGCGTTACAGCGCCAAGACTGCGCAGCGTATCGGCGTAGTGGCCTGCGGTTATGCGGACGGTTATCCTCGCCATGCGCCGAGCGGCACGCCGGTTTGGGTAGATGGCGTGTTGACGCATACGGTGGGCACGGTCTCCATGGATATGCTGGCGGTTGATCTGACGCCCTGTCCAGGCGCTGACATTGGTGCGGAAGTGGAATTGTGGGGGCGGCACCTGCCGGTTGACGATGTCGCCGCAGCGGCAGGCACGTTGGGTTATGAGTTGCTGACGGCGCTGGCCGCGAGAGTGCCAGTCACCGTCGAGGCGTAAACCTCAGGCAATTTTCTTCAACTGACTTTTAATTTGCTTGCTGCGCTGCCGTGCGTGCAGCGCCAGCAAGCAGCCCGCCAGCATGACCAACGCCAGCGACAGCTTCGGTGGCAACGGCATTGCCATTGCCAACAGGCCCAGCGCTGCGCCGCCGGCCATCTGCACAAAGCCCACCAACGCCGAAGCGACGCCGGCTTCATTGGAGTATGGCTCCAGCGCGTAGCTGGTTGCCGGGCCCATCACAAACGCCAGGCCCGCACAGGCGAAGGCGACCGGGAGCATATACGCCAGCCAGTGGGTTTGCGCCGCGCCGGAAAGCAGGCTAACGCCCAATAACAGCCCAATGCAGCCGATCCCCATCAATACTCCGCCGGTCGCCAGGCAAATCGGCCGGCCGACTTTGTGAATAATGCGGTTGGCGAAATAACTCACCAGCATGATCCAAAAGCCGTTGGCGCCAAATACCAGCGAGAACTGCAGCGGCGTCAGCTCGGCGGTGCCCATCAGCACGTTCGGCGCCAGCGAAACATAGGTTAACGCCATTCCCATTGCCCCTGAGTTCACCACGGCGAAGGACAGGAAGTTGCGATCGCTGAGGATGCGTGCATATTGCCGCACCGGCAATCCTTTGACTCTAACGGTATCCGCCGGCCGGGTTTCCGGCAGACGCAGGGCGATCAGTACCAGCACCGCAAGGGCATAGCAAACCAGGAACCAGAACGGGGCGCGCCAGCCGAAAGCTTCCGCCAGCAACCCGCCGAGCAGCGGCGCCAGCGCAGGAATAATATTCAGCGTGCCGTTGAGAAAACCGTAGGCACGTGCAGCGTCGTCGCCGTTCAGTCGGTCACGTACGCCGCTGAACGCCACTACCGCCGTACAACACACTGCAACGCCCTGCAGCAGGCGTGAGGCAACAAACACCGTTGGTGTGGTCGCCAATGCCGCCATTGCCGCGCCGATCATGTAGATAACGACGCCGGCCAATGCGACCGGCTTGCGGCCATAGTTATCCACCAGCGGGCCGGCGATAACCTGCCCCAGGCCCAACACCAGAATGAACAGTGAAATGGTGGACTGAATCAGCGCTTCGCTGCTGTTAAGGCCAAGTGCGATAGCGGGAATGGTCGGCAGATAGAGATCGATGCCCAGCGGGCCGAGCAGCACCAGGCTAAGAAGCAGAAACAGAAATTTTTGCATAACAAAAACAGCACGTCCTAGTGACAAAGAGAGGTAGAGTAGAGATTCTGGCGTCAAATAGAAAGAGGCAAAGCACAAGCGTTCGACGGGCTAATTTTGCCGACCCCCCATTACACGGCAGAGGCTTGGCGATAATAAAGTGCGGAAACCGTATCCGCCACGTAACGCGCCTGGTGTTTGGCGTCGTCCAGCGCCCGATGCGGTGTGCCTTCGAAAGGGCGTTCTTTCTTCGGGTTGAAGCCGTGCAGTTCGGCCAGGGTGATCACCGTACGCACATCCTGCGTGTCCCAAAACTTCCATGGGCAGGGCATTTCCAACTGCTGGAAAGCATGCTCGAGGATCGCGCAATCGAATTCCTTGCCATTCCCCCAGACCTTCACTCTGTCTGTGCTGTTCATATGGATAAAACGGCTCAGGCTGGTCAGTACGCGCTTTAGGCTTTCGGTTCCGGCAAAGGCCAGCTTGCGTGCTTCGTCAGACTGCTTTGCCCACCAGGCCACGGTATCCAGGCTGATGGTTCTGCCAGGCTGATCTTTTTGGCTGCTGACGGCGTTTTCAAATTCCGCGCCGAGCTGGCCGGTCTTGGGATCAAAAAATACGGCGGCAACCACCAGGATCACTGCGCTGGGTTTTATGTCCAGAGTTTCAATGTCTAGCATCAGATGGTGCATTGGCGATCTCCGCAGGCTGAGTCATCGTAGTATGTTACTACAAACCGGGCGAGGATGCGCAGTCAGCCACGGCGCTGGCCTGCGGCATTAGCCAGCGTTACCGCCAACACTGCCAGTAACACCAGGGCGGCCACCGGGGTTACAACGCCCCAGGGCGCTCGTTCGATATAAGGCATGGCTTCGGCCAGCACCAGCCCCCATTCTGCACCCGGCGGCTGAGGCCCCAGGCCGAGGAAACCCAGCGCGGCCAGCGCCAGCGCAATACCCGGCAAGCGAAGCATGGCGTGACGAAGCAACGGCCCGACTAACGCCGGCAGCAGGTAGTGCGTCAGCGTACGCAGGCGGCCTATCCCCAATACGGGGAGCATGCGGATATAGGGCTGCGTACGCGCCTCCGTCAATAACGAGGCACAGTGTGCCGCCAACGGCGCCCAACTGACCAACATCACCGCGCACGCGGCGCCGTAGGCTGAAGGACCTGTAATGGCGATGACCAACAGGCCTGCCATGATGGGGGGCGTGGCGTTGGCCAGTTCAATCACCCCGCACATCAGGCGTGGCATCAACCCAAATAGCATTCCGAGGATCAGTGAAGCGAAGCTGACGCCCAACGCCAGCAGGCTGGTATTCACCGCGCCGTGGGCGACCCGCGCCAGAATGTCCCTGCCGGTGGCGTCGGCGCCAAAGGGTAACGCCAGGCCGGGCGGTTGCAGGCGCATATGCAGGGACGCGAACGGATCGCGGATGATCCCGCTCAGCACCAGTAGGCACAGCAATAGCGCGGCGATTGCGGCGACAAGATAACTGCCTTTGGCGCTGTGCTGGGGTTGCTGCACATTAGGCAGGGACGCGGCGATGCGGCCCAGCAGCAGATAATGCGCTCCCTGCGCCAGGAAACCGGCGCTGAAGGCGATCATCAGCAGAATCAGGATACCGCACTGCAGCGCAGGCAGATCCTGTGCGATGGCGGCGCCTAAGGTCGCCCGACCAAGACCGGGAATGGCAAAGACCTTCTCGACGGCAATGGCACCGCCGGTAAGCCCTACCAGCACCAAACCAATCTGTGGCAACAGGGCGGGCAACGTGCGGCGCAATACCGCCAAGAGACGTTGCCTCCGGGAGATACCGGCAAGACTCCAGGTGATCAACCAGCGTTCAGAAAAGGTTGCGGCCAGCCCGTCGCTGAACAACAGGCCCAACAATCCTCCAGCGGGCAGGCCCAGCGCCAGCGCGGGCAGAACGGCGTGTTGGAGGCTTTGCCAGCCGTAGGGCGGGAACCAGCGCAACCAGACGGCGCCGACAATCAGCAACAGTGCCGCCAGCAAAAATTCCGGCAGGGAGGTCAGCGCTACGGCCAGAACGCCAACAGGGCGCTGACTGTCGCCGCGCATGCCATGCCACAGGGTTGGCAACGCCAACAACAGTGCTACCGACAGCGCCACCGTGAGCGCGCAGGCCATCAGGATCAAAGACACTCCGGCGGCCTGCAGCATGCCTTCCAGCACGGGCTGACCCGAGATCCAGGAGTTACCGGCATCCCCCCGCAATAACCCGGAAAACCACCGGCCAAGCAGTACCAGCGGCCCGTCATCCAAACCGAATCGTTGGCGAATGGCGTTCAGGGCTTCCGGCGTCGCTTCTTGCTCGCTTGAGCGAGCCCGCAGCAGGCTGAGCGCGGGATCGCGGCCGGAAATCCAAGGCATCAGACCAATGAGCAAAATCATTGCCAGTAGGGCAAGCAGGCGTGAGGCGAGTGGCAACAACATCTTTATCGAGCTCTTTATCACGATCAGGGCTGCCCGGCGGAAATAACGCTGCGCGGTGTCACCAGTCGACGTTCACGCGGATCGCGCTCTGCGTGCTGCAGGGTGGCGGCTTCACCCTGGATAACTCTTTCATGCAACAAGGGGATAGCCGCATGCGTGGCGAGGATGAGGCTCTCCGCCTCGATAATCGCCTGGCGTCTTTGCGCGCCGGCCGGGATGGTCGCCGCGTGGGTTAAGGCTTTGTCCACCGCGGGGTCACAGAGTTGAGCGATATTGAACGATCCCCGGCAGGCAAAATCACTGTACATGTAGGCTACCGGATCGCCGGAATCCAACACTGTGGCGCGCGACAAAATGAACGCATCGAATTTGCCCGCCAACGCATCGGCTTCAATGTGGGCGTATTCCCGCACCTCCTGCTTTACTGTAAAACCGGCTGCGCTGAGCTGTTGCGCCAGATAAACCGCGACTTCGGGCAGCTCTGCCCGATCGCTGAAGGTCGCCAGGGTAATGGTTTGGCCTTTCACCGCCGCCGGCGGGATAGCCGGTTGCGGTTGCCGTAATGAGGCGGCCCAGGGCAATGCGGGGCCAAGCAACCCGGTGGCAAGATCGGCACGGCCTTCGTAGACGTTGTCCACTAACTGTTGGCGTTGAACCGCTGCCGCCGCCGCTGCGCGCACCGCAGGATCGCGGAAAGCGCCGACACGAGTATTCAGATACAGCGTATTGGTGCGTGGCATTGGGACTTCGTGGATCAGCCCCGCTTCAATAAGCGGCAACTGCGATACCGGCAAAGCTTCAACCAGATCGGCGCTGCCGGTTCTCAGGGCGGCGGCACGCGCATTGCTGTCCGGCACAAAACTGACGTCGATCCCCGGTGCGGCGGCTTTCTCGCCCCAGTAACCGTCAAAACGATTTAGCCGTGCGCTGCTGGTGCCGTTGATTTCTGTTAACACGAAAGCGCCGGTTCCGGCCTGCAGCGGATTGACCACGCCGTTGGCGGTGTAGGCCCGTTCAGCGAGGATCGCCAGTTGCGGGCTGGACAGCCGTTGCGGAATTAAAGGATCGGGGCGGGCTGTAGCGATCAGCACGGCATTATCGCCTTCGGCGGTGATCGACAGCTCAACGCCGTCCAGAATGCGTGGTTTCGGCGCGGCATTTATCGCCGCTGAAAGTGAACGCACTACGCTTTGCGCCGTCATTACGCTACCGTCGTGGAAACTGACACCTTGACGCAGCACAAAGCGCCAGCGGCGTTCATCGATTTGCTGCCATTCAGTCGCCAGTGCCGGCTCGGCATCACCATTGGCGTTCAGCACCACCAGGGTTTCGGCATTGCTCCAGCGCGAGAGTTTAAAGGCATCGTCGCTCAACGGCGTTAACCCGGAGCGGGGCGGCTGCAGCATGGCCAGCCGGATACGTTTTTCTTCGGCGGCACTTTCTTTTGGTTTTGCAGGTTCAAAGCAACCGCCAAGCAGCAAGCTGCCGGCTAGCAGGCAGCCGGTCGGGCCAATAATACGCGGATTCAACATGCAGAATTCCTCAAGGTCTCAGGGCTAAAAGGGGGGTAATGATGGGATTGCGGCGATCAACGCGCGGGTAGCGACATGCCGGGGCGATTGCAACAGATCGTGGGTTGGGCGATCTTCCACGATGGCACCGTGATCCATCACCAGCGTGCGGTGGCACAAGGCGGCCACCAAGGAAATATCATGGGAGACCAGCAGCATTCCCATCCGTTGCTGACGGGCAATACGATCGAGCAGGTTGATGATCTGCTTGCGCAAGGGCAGATCCAGGCCGCTGACCGGCTCATCGGCCAGTAAAAAACGAGGTTGCAGCGCGATGGCGCGTGCCAGCGCCACCCTCTGTGCCTGCCCGCCGGAAAGTTGGCCCGGCCTGACGTACAGCAGGTGTTCATCCAGTTCGACCTGACGCAGAGCACGCTCTGCAGTGATACCCGGATCCTGCGGCAGACCGAGTTGGCGCAGCGGGGCAATAATCAGTTCGGCGACCGTATGGCGTGGATTGAGCGAGGCGTGGGCGTCTTGCGGGACATACTGCACCAAACGTCGGTACCAACGCAGCCGACGAACGGACGCTGGGCGAATCGCGGTACCCTGGCAGAAGATATGACCGTAATCCGGCGCATCGAGCGCTAGTAGCAGCTTGAGCAAGGTGGATTTGCCTGCGCCGGAGCAGCCAACCAACCCGATGCGTTCTTCGGCATACAGATTCAGATCGGTAGGGCTAAGGCCACCAGACGCCGACGCATATTGCCGACAGACATTCTGCAGGCTGATAAAAGGCAGTGCGGCGTTGACCGGTAGGTGACTCATTGGTTATCCCGCCATACTCATAGAGGAGTCATGACCGAATGCCGGGCGCAGTACCGTGGCAACCAGCCGCTGAGTGTATGGATGTACAGGGTGGCGCAACAGCTGCGCGACAGAGCCGTGCTCGGCTATCGTGCCGTTCGCCAGCACGATGGCTCGTTGGCACAGGCTGGCGGCGACGGCAAGGTCGTGGGTGATAAACAGCAGGGCGGGCGCGGCGGGGCGCTCGGTGTAGCGCCTCAGGATATCGATTAACTGATGCTGGCTGACCATGTCCAGTGCGGTGGTAGGTTCATCCGCTATCAGCAGGCTTTTCTCGCCGCTCAGTGCGAGAGCCGCACAGATCCTCTGACATTGGCCGCCGGACAATTGCCCGGGGTAGCGCATCATGATGCTCTCCGGCGGCAGGCCCAGCGCAGCCAAGAGTTCTGTGGCGCAGCGTTGGGCGTGTTCTTTGTTCATGCCGCTCCGGCCACGCAGAGCCATGATCAATTGCTTACCCACGGTGGTCAGGGGGTTGAGGCTGGTAAAAGGATCTTGAAAAATGGCTGCCAGCGAGAGTGACTTGCGCTGTTGTAAACGTTGGCCGCTGATTTCTCGCCCCAATAGCCGTATCGACCCGCTGAGTTCGGCACCGTTCGGCAGCGTGCCCAAAATGGCAGCGGCGGTGAGTGATTTGCCTGAGCCTGATGCGCCCAGCAGGCATAGCCGTTCGCCGGCATGTAGGGTGAAGTTCAGATCGCTGATTTTGACTTCCCCGTTAATCGACAGTGTCAATTGTTCTACGGTGAGTAACGGCGGGCTTTGGTTTTCCATTAGCGTGTCTGTGTGAAGCGGTTATGATATGTAATAACATAACATTTATTGGCGTGAAATGACCAGCAGATTTCTGAAATACTTTGAAATAGTCTAAAGCAGGGAAATCAAGGTATGATGCTTAAGGTATTGTTGTCAGGTTGGTTCTATCGGTGAGAACGTTGATTTTTATTCTGTGCATGGCCGCCTATGTGCTGGTACTGGGTTACCTTGGTGTTTACGTCACCGATAAACTGTGCGAGCAATCCAGTAACTACACCAAGTTGTGCCGTATGGTTGATATCTCCGAGCCGCATATTCCAAAATAAATGACCGTCGTCAACCCAGATAATCGGTAGTGATCAATGGCGTCAGTATCCCGGATAGGCAGGCTAACGTAGCCCATTGCCGCCAGCCTAATCGCGCCAGCCAATCCTGACGCAACGGCGGCGTTGCGAGTTGTCCCAGAGCAACCGTACCGGTGAACATCACTGTCAGGATCACGAATACCAATCCCCGGCTCCAGGAATTAAATTCGATATGCAATATGTTGGCGTAATAGAGTCGCATCAGAATAAAATAGGCCAGCATTAACCAGGCAAAACGCGTTCGTTTTTTCAGCAATTGGTAGAGTATAAAAGCGATGAACAGGCTGTGACACCATGAGATCATTGGCGATTCAATAGGATGCCTGACGCAGACGTTATACACGGCCAGGTAGATATTAAAGATCAACAGTGTATAGACGGCATATATATACCAACCATAGATGACTTTGAGTTTTTGGGTGTTTGGCGAGATAGGGCAATAGTCCGGTATCATTGGGGCCTCCTGAGCTGGATAGCGTTATAACACCGAAGAGCTAAATGAAAATTAAACGCAAAACGGGCTTTATTTTACCCCCAAACGGGAACTAATCAGCGCCTGCTGGGTCTGTTCAAACGGTAACGTCCAGGGTATTTTCAGCGAAAGAGTAATGACAATACATTGATATGAAAAATTATAAAAACGGTCACTCTACGGTATGTTTACTGGTTGCCACGTTGGGACTTTACTTTTTCCTGCCGCCGACGCTCCTCGCCTTGTTCTGCCAATGGTTTAACTTGAACCCCTTTTTTCTTATTAGATCCTGGCATCTCAATCCCTTCGCTGCTGCACGCGGGATTCCGATCTATCAGACCGTTGTGCCCATATTAGTGCTATGGCTTTCAATCAATGCCCTGGTGGCGGCCATTTTTTTTGCGATATTGGGTTTATATCGTTGGCTTGGCAGGACAAAGCATCGATGAGCCACCCTTGTGCGCTGACAAAAAGGGGTAGATAAAAAGCACTTTACAATAGATAATGATAGTCGTTATCATTTGATGGTCGGTAAGGGTAGAAGGATTGTCTCCTTATGTGCCACCCAAGCCGGCACGACATTGCTCACATTGCTTCCAATCTTTGTTGCCAGCCTCGTGCTGGCATTTTTTTTACTTCTTTTATTTCAGTCTACTAACCCAGCTTACACCCTTGGTTTTTCAGTGACGATGAAACACTTTTCCGGCTCATAAAAAACGTCACCATGCTTGAAACTTTTTGTCAATAAAGATAATAATTATCATTAATATTATCTTTTCATTGGATTCAGTGCGCTGATAGATCCGCTGCAGACGTTGTCAGCCAGCGCTGCTGACAGAGAATCTTATTCGGCGTGATTTTGAGTATTTACCAGGGGTTACAGAGATGTCGATGCATTTTCCGGTTAAACGATCGCGCCTGTTCTGCGCGCTCGCCATGTTCCTGCCACTAACCTCGTTGGCTGAGGATACTTTGGTTGTCACTGCCAAATCTGCCGATACGGCGGAGGCGGCGACGCAGGGCTATCAGGCTACGACCAGCCAGGGTGCGACGAAAACGGACAGACCGTTAGCCCTGACGGCCCAGTCGATCTCGGTAGTGACTCGGCAGCAGATGACCGATCAGAATGCCCAGACGGTTAACGATACGCTGAAATATGCTCCGGGCGTCTTCACCAATTTTTCCGGTGGCGCCACCCGCTATGACACCATTGCATTGCGCGGTTTTCATGGCGGTGACGTCAATAACACTTTCCTCGATGGCCTGCGTCTGTTGAGTGACGGTGGCACTTATAACGCCTTGCAGGTTGATCCCTGGTTCCTGGAACGTGTCGACGTCATCAAAGGACCCTCTTCGGTGATGTATGGGCAAAGCATTCCGGGTGGATTGGTCGCGCTGACATCCAAGCGGCCTCAGTTCGCCACGGAAGGGCACGTTAACCTGATGGCAGGCAACAATAGTACTCAGGGCGGCGCCTTCGATGTGACCGGACCGCTGTCTGAACAGTGGGCTTACAGGCTGACTGGCATGACGCGCAGCAGCGAAACCATGTACGACCATCAGCGTGAAGAACGCTATGCCGTCGCCCCCTCATTACTGTGGCAGCCGGATGAAAATACCTCGCTGTTGCTCAAAGCCTACCTGCAGAAGGATCCTTCCGGCGGTTACCACAGTGCCGTGCCGGCCGATGGCAGCCTCTATTCCAGCTCGGGCGACAAACTGGGGCGCGGATTCTTTGACGGTGAGAGCAGCCGGAATGTGTTCAAGCGCTGGGAGCAAATCTACAGCTATGCTTTCTCCCACAGTTTTAACGACGTCTGGTCTTTCCGTCAGAATGCCAGTTACACCCATTCCAATGTTGAGTTGCAACAGGTGTATCAGATTGGCTGGAATGACGATCACCGTTTGCTGAACCGTTATTACAGCGGTTCTGCCACTTCGCTGGACGCCTTTGCCGTCGATAACCAACTGGAAGCCGATTTTACCACCGGGGCGCTGGATCATAAGGTCATGCTGGGGCTGGACTACCAGCGCTTTCGCAATAATTTGTGGGAAGAATCTGCCGGCGCATCGCAGCTGAATCCTTATACCGGTGTGTCCGGCGGGGCGGCGTTAACCGGCCTGACGCATACCGACTCCAGGCGCCACTACGAGCAGAGCGGCGTATATCTGCAGGATGAAATCAACTTACAGAACTGGTATCTGAACCTGTCCGGCCGCTTCGATCGTATCGAGTCTAAAAATACGACGCTCAATACCGGCACCAGCGATGCGCGCAGCGATGATAATTTCAGCGGCCGTGCCTCCTTGCTGTATCACTTTGATAACGGTCTTTCACCTTACGCCAGCTACAGTACGGCGGTAACGCCTGAGGCGCTGCCCGATCAAAACGGGCACATGCTGAAACCGAGCACCAGTGAGCAGTATGAGGTGGGGTTGAAATATCAGCCGCCAGGCAGTTCATCGATTTACAGCGTGGCATTGTACGATTTGACGCAGAAAGACGTTGCCAACCGGGTGGTGCAGCAAAGTTATTATCTGCCGGCCGGCAAAGTGCATTCGCAGGGGATTGAACTGGAAGCGCGCAGCAAGATCAGCGAACGTTTCGATCTGATTGCCGGCTACAGCTACAACAAGGTGAAGTTTAAAGACGCGATCGATGGCAACAACGGCAATACGCCGTATCTGGCCCCTGACCAAATGGCTTCTCTGTGGGGTAAATACGCGGCCGGATTCGGCGTGGATCTTGGCGCTGGGGTGCGTTATATCGGCAAGCAGTGGGCAGACAATGAAAATACGCTGCGCATTCCTTCGGTGACGCTGGTGGATGCCTCAGTGAGGATGAATTTGGGCAGCGTGAACCCATCAATGAAAGGCGCCTACGTTCAGTTGAACGTCAATAATCTGACCGACAGGAAATACGTCGCGGCCTGTTATGGCACCGGCTATTGCTATTGGGGGGCGGAGCGTTCTGTGGTGGCTACCCTGGGGTACGATTTCTGAGGAAAGGCAGTATCGCCCCGTCGCTTTACCGACGGGGCGGTTTTACATTGCTAGAACAGGGAGAAAAGCAACACCACCGGCAGGCTTAGCGGCCAGGTCAAACCAATCGTCAACGCGCTGATAAAACGAATTTTGATGGTATCCCGGCTGACTAAATAGGTAAAAACCATAGAAACTAAAAGGCCTATTAAATAGAAATATTGTGTCGCAACCCACAGCGGTGACATGAAACCTATCCCAGTTGTATTTTTAAGCCGCGAATTCTAGGGGCTTAATTCCACATAATCAATGCTTATTAGTTGTTTATTTAGTTTATTATTTATAACCACATTATTAATGCTTCTATTAGGCTCTGACGTGCAAGGGACGGCTCCTGTTGGCGATAATGGGAGAAATCAGGACATAGGTTTACCCGCGGGGGAAACTCAGGAATCTTCGTTGGGGGAAATTGTTCGGCGGCCGTATTGGCGAAGCGGAAGAACATAATTCCCCACTGCTCGCGGTTGCCCAATTAATCGGATAATTTGAAAGCCTTTGGCAGATATAATATGTTGGTAGGCCCTGGAGAAAGTGAGGAGAGAGAGTATGAGTTTTTGGCGAATCGTATTTACCATTATTCTACCGCCGCTGGGTGTGTTGCTTGATAAAGGTATCGGCGGGGCTTTTATCCTCAACATTATCCTGACTGTGTTGGGCTATTTCCCTGGATTGATTCATGCCTTCTGGATCCAGACTAAACAGTAGTGGCGCCATCATCTGGCCCAGCCGTTTTGCACTGGGGGACATGTTCATGTAGTCCGAGACTCTCAACCCTGGTATGCGTTCGCATGCCGGGGTTTTTTTACGCCGTTCCGCCGTCTAATAAATGTTGAGGCCGTAGACAAACAACCACGAAAAAAGCATCGCCAACAGACTTACGATGAAAAGGATGGAGATCATTTCCTTCACGTGAAAATTCCCTTTTGATGTTTGATACTTTTACTTCCCATTGTTTTTACATGGGATTTTATATCCTAATGGGTAAAAATCCTAGTTTTAAAGTGGTTTTCATGCTGATTTGAAACTGCGTTTAGGTTTGGTTATGGGAGGTGTCTGCTTGGGCATGTCATCAGACATCTGGGAAATGACGCGGGGTGAATGGAACGTCAGGAGGAGGAGCGGCCAGCCGCGTTAACTATTCGTAGCTATTGCCGGAATCTGCTGGGGTGAACTATATATCATAGGTCTAAACGGCGTTTGACCTTGCACAGGCGGGCCGGTGTAACGCCGTCATCTTAAAGAAGGAATCAGGTATGAATACAAAACCTACAGTAGTCCTGGTGCATGGATTTTTTTGGGGGGGGGCCGCGCACTGGAGTAAGGTGATTGGCGAATTGTCACGTAAAGGTTATCACTCATGAGGCTCTGGTGATGGCGGTGACGCAAAAGGCTCCGCTGGCAAGCACCTTCGGTAACGTTATCAATGAGCCTGCGTGGAAGCACAAACCTTCCTGGTACCAAATTTCCAGCGACGACCGGATGATTTCGCCTGAGAATCAGCAGCGCATGTCGGCTCGGTTGAACGCTAAAAAAGTGATTACATTGAATGCCAGCCATGCGTCGCTTGCCTCGCACCCAAAAGACGTGGTCGCTTTGATTGATGAAGCGGCGAGCACCTCATGAAATATCCTTACCAAGGCCTTGCAACAGCGGTTTTTTGCCGCAGGCCGCTTAAACCGGCTTGCTGTGTTCGGCCGCATGCATCGCCAAATAGGCTTTAAGATTCTCGTCGTTAAAACCAAGCACGCCAAGGATCGCGGCCATAAAGCTGACGGGCGCGGTGCCGGGCGCGGTGACGACGCGTTGATCGGCAACGGCATAAGGCACATCCTGATAGTACGCGGCTCCCGCATAGTTCAGTTGCGACAGATTTTCCGCTGAATTGGAAGTATGGCGGAGATTGTCGAGCACGCCCGACTGTGCCAATACGCGAGTTCCATCGCAAATACCGGCGACGACGATGTTTTTTCGGTGAGCCTCGGCGACCAACGCGGTGATGTCTGGCGCCTGTCCACTTTGCCATGCCGTGCCGCCGCAGACGATCAACAGGTCTACCTCGTCGAGTTCGATGGCTTCAATGGATAGCTGCGGGGTAACAAGCATCCCTCCAGAGGAAACGATGGGGGTGGCTTTGGGCGAAGCAAAACGGGTATCGAAACCGTAATAGCCTCGACAAGTGGAGTTGATCAGAGCGGTTTCCCAATCGGAAAAATTATCGGTAAGAAGCGTTATGGCACGTGTCATTGGCGTGTATTTCCCTATGATGCTGAAAATGGCCCGCGGAATGGTTTGCCGCAGAATTCCAAGCTTAATGGGCGCTACTGTCAATTTCTGGCAGGGGTGATTTTTTCTGGCGTTAAAAAGATCCCGCACGACGGCGGGATTAAGGGATGATAGCCTAGCTATTGGATTTTATTCTGGTTATGAGGTGGTGTGGACCTTCAGAAGGTGACACTAACCCACGTAAACTTTATGGACAAGTGAAAGGTTCAAGGCGCTGCATGTATCAGAATATCCTCAAAGAGGGTTTTACGCGGTGGTGGGCCAGCTTGTAAGCGTTACTGTTAGACCACTTCCTTGTGGATAGTCGTCCTAACGTCGTTTCCGCTTGGTGTTGAAAGTACTTGTTCTTCTTTGCCGCCAATAGAGGACAAAGGAAAATACGACAACTGCCATCAAAACGACGATGATTGCGATTGGAAGTAGTTCCATAGCTCTCACCTAAGATTGCAATTTGGCAATCCATTAAATAGGAATATTCCCAATCTAAGCAATGAGCAACGCGTAAAGAAAACGTAATTAGGAATTACCTCAGCGCTGATTGTGCTAATGGCAAGAAAGACGAGGATGGGAAAAATGATTTTTCGTCTTGCAACAATGCAGGATATTAATGTGTTGATCGGTTTTGATACCCTTGCATCGCATGATCTGCACCGCCACACCGAGATCCGTGAGTGGTGCGAGGCCGGTGTCTGCCATGTTGCAGAGCTTGCTGGCGAAATAGTGGCTTATGGCGTGCTGCACTATCACTTTTACGGTTATGGGTTTATCGACATTCTTATGGTCGATGAGCGGTTCCGACGCAGAGGCGTGGGGCGAAAGTTACTCGAACAATTAAAATCGCTTTGCGAGCGCCCCAAGCTGTTTACCTCAGCTAACGGTTCGAATTTACCCATGAAGAGGCTGTTACTGGAAGCCGGTTTTACTGAGAGCGGTTGTATTGAAAACCTGGATGAAAACGATCCTGAGAGGGTGTTCTTTTTTCCTGTAAAAGGAACAGCCAGCTAACAAGATTAACTGGCTGTTTTAATAAATATTATGCCGTTTGCTTATGGAAAAGCTCGCGGAATACCGGATAAATATCGTCCGGCTCACGGATATGCTGCATGGCAAAGTTATCGAATTTGGCCTGCAGGTCTTCATATTCACGCCACAGCGTCTGGTGGGCACGGCGGGTGATTTCAATGTAGCTGTAATAACGCACCATCGGCAGCAGTTTTTTTGCCAACAGTTCGTGGCACAGCGGTGAGTCATCGGCCCAGTTATCGCCATCCGAGGCTTGTGCGGCATAAATGTTCCATTGAGCCGGGTCGTAACGCTCTTCAACCACTTCATTCATCAGTTTTAGCGCGCTGGAAACGATAGTGCCGCCGGTTTCCTGCGAGTAGAAGAACTCCTGTTCATCCACTTCCTTCGCCTGGGTGTGGTGGCGGATATACACCACGTCGACGTTTTTATAGGTTCTGCTCAGGAACAGATAGAGCAGGATATAGAAACGTTTAGCCATGTCCTTGGTTGCCTGATCCATGGAGCCGGAAACGTCCATCAGACAAAACATTACCGCCTGGCTGGAAGGTTCAGGACGACGTTCATAGTTCTTGTAACGTAAATCAAAAGTATCGATAAAGGGCACGCTTTCGATTTTTTTGCGCAGTTCGGCAATTTCTTTGCGCAGCCGCTCCTCTTCCAGCAATTGCACCGGCTCGGTGTTTTCCAACTGGGTGAGCTCGCCTTCCAGCTCATGCAGGGCACGCCGCTTTCCGGCGGTCATGGCGGTACGTCGCGCCAATGAGTTTTGCAGCGAACGCACCACACTGATATTGGCCGGCACGCCGTTGGCGGTGTAACCGGCCCGATGAGTTTTGTACTCGGTAAGCTGCTTATACTGATTTTTTTTCAGGTTCGGCAGCGCCAAATCTTCAAACAGCAGATCAAGGTATTCGTCTTTGGATATCTGAAAGACGAATTCATCCTCGCCTTCGCCATCCTGGCTGGCGTTTCCCTGACCGCCACCCCCGCCGCTGCCGCCGCCCTGAGGGCGCTCGACACGGTCATTCTGCACAAAATGGTCGTTACCGGGATGAACGCGGTGGCGAGTGCCACCGCGGCCTTGATGAAACATAGGCTCGTTGATATCGCCATTGGGGATTGAAACCGACTCCCCGCTGTCCACGTCGGTGACCGAACGCTTGTTGATGGCTTCGGCAATCGACTGTTTGATTTGCGACTTGTAGCGGCGCAAGAAGCGCTGGCGGTTCACCATGCTCTTGTTTTTGCCGTTAAGCCGTCGGTCAATAAAATACGCCATACTTCCCCCAAACGACGTTGCCAACTTTCTACGCCATCTCCATGACGCTAATTCTCATTAGCCGTTATGAAGACTTTCTGACCCGCAGATACCATTCACACAGCAGGCGAACCTGTTTGCGGGTGTAGCCTTTTTCCATCATGCGGTCGACGAAGTCGTCATGTTTCTTCTGCTCATCCGTTGAGGTTTTAGCGTTAAACGAAATCACCGGCAGCAACTCTTCGGTGTTCGAGAACATTTTCTTCTCGATCACGGTACGCAGCTTCTCATAACTGGTCCAGTTAGGGTTACGGCCACTATGATTAGCACGGGCACGCAGCACGAAGTTGACTATTTCGTTGCGGAAATCTTTCGGATTGCTGATGCCGGCCGGTTTCTCGATTTTCTCCAGTTCAGCGTTCAGGGATTCGCGATCGAACAGCTGGCCGGTATCCGGATCACGGTACTCTTGATCCTGGATCCAGAAGTCTGCATAGGTCACGTAGCGGTCAAAAATGTTTTGACCGTATTCCGAGTAGGATTCCAGATAAGCGGTCTGGATCTCTTTACCGATGAATTCGGCGTATTTCGGGATCAGATAGCCTTTCAGGTGTTCCAGATATTTTTCCGACTGATCCTGCGGGAACTGTTCACGCTCGATCTGCTGTTCCAGTACGTAGAACAAGTGCACCGGGTTGGCGGCTACCTCGGCGTGATCGAAGTTGAATACCCGCGACAGGATTTTGAACGCGAAACGGGTGGACAGGCCATTCATGCCCTCATCGACCCCGGCGTAGTCGCGGTATTCCTGGTACGACTTGGCTTTTGGATCGGTGTCCTTCAGGCTTTCACCGTCATAGACGCGCATCTTCGAGTAAATGCTCGAGTTTTCCGGCTCTTTCAGGCGAGAGAGCACGGTAAAGCGTGCCAGCGTCTCCAGCGTACCGGGGGCGCAAGGCGCATGGGTCAGTTCACTGTGATCAAGAAGCTTGTCGTAGATTTTCATCTCTTCCGACACCCGCAGGCAGTACGGCACCTTGACGATATAAACGCGGTCGAGGAAGGCCTCGTTGTTTTTGTTGTTACGGAAAGTCACCCACTCGGATTCGTTGGAGTGAGCCAGAATAATCCCGCTGAACGGCAGGGCGGAGATGCCTTCGGTACCGTTGTAGTTACCTTCCTGGGTAGCCGTAAGCAGAGGGTGCAGCACCTTGATCGGCGCTTTGAACATCTCTACGAACTCCATAATCCCTTGGTTGGCACGGCACAGAGCGCCTGAATAACCGTAGGCATCCGGATCGTTCTGGGCGTGGTTCTCCAGTTTACGGATGTCCACTTTACCGACCAACGCAGAGATGTCCTGGTTATTCTCATCACCCGGTTCCGTTTTGGCGATGGCTATCTGTTCCAGAATGGAAGGGCGCACTTTCACTACTTTGAATTTGGTGATGTCGCCACCAAATTCATGTAGGCGTTTTGCGGCCCACGGCGACATGATAGTGCCGAGGTAGCGGTTCGGGATGTTGTATTCTTTTTCCAGAATATTGGCATCTTCCTGCGGATTAAACAGGCACAGCGGATGGTCGTTGACCGGGCTGCGTTCGCCGTTGGCGCTCAAAGTGTAAATCGGCACGCGTTGCATCAGCGCTTTCAGACGTTCTGCCAGCGATGATTTCCCGCCGCCCACCGGGCCCAACAGGTAAAGAATTTGTTTCTTCTCTTCGAGCCCCTGCGCGGCGTGTTTCAGGTAAGAAACTATTTGTTCTATAGCTTCTTCCATACCGTAGAACTCTTCGAAAGCCGGATAGCGTGCGATCACGCGGTTGGAGAACAGGCGTGACATGCGTGACTCAAGCGCGGTGTCGACCATAACAGGTTCACCGATAGCCATTAGCAGACGTTCGGCCGCATTGGCATACGCACTGCGATCTTGCCGGCAAATGGTAAGAAATTCCTGCAGTGTGAACTCTTCGTCCTTGGCAGCTTCATAGCGCTGGCGATAGTGGTCAAATATGTTCATGATGCCCGTCCTTTTCGTTATTAGCACAGGTTAAAGGGAGCTGGTGATAGTGTTTTGGCTCCCGAAAGAAGAAGTTATTACCTGAGTACAGCAACCCGTATGCCAACTTGATACGCTTATTATCGCGAGTTGCGTTGTATTGCCACTGGGCTCAGGATAAATTCGCCTTCTGATTAAGCTTAGTTGGCATACCGGAAAATTTCCTGCGTCATAAAAAGCTTTTTTTAAGTCATATCAATGACTCAGTTGTGACAAGGATGAGCAAACGCCTTGTCTGGCGCGGCTTGCGGCAAAAAACGTCATTGTTCCGCCATGATTAATTCATATTTCTGATCTAACTTATTCGATCTTGGTTGTTTTCTATTGTAAAGATTAGGCGCGTAACGGCGTTTTCACATAAACTAAGTCGGCAATTAACTCTGTTATTTATGGAAAAAGAACCAGTGAAAAATTTTCAACTCAAAACGTTAGCAATTGTCGCTTCCGCAATGGTTTTTGCGCAAAGTGCTCAGGCAGGAACCTGGTCACTCGGTGCTGCAGCGCTGGTTAGCCCTGACGTGTACCGTGGTTATAAGACTCGCGTCTATCCGATGCCTGTCATTAACTATGAAGGCGACGACTTCTACTTCCGTACGCTGACAGCCGGTTACTACCTGTGGAAAGATCAGGAAAACCAACTGAGCGTAATGGGTTATTACTCGCCGTTTGGTTTTCGTCCCGGCGACAGCGATGACGACCGCATGAAGCGTCTGGATAAACGACGCGGCACGCTGATGGCTGGCCTGGCTTATACCCATAATGCCGATTGGGGCTCGATCCGCTCCACCTTTACCGGTGATACTCTGGACAACAGCAACGGTCTGGAAGCGGATGTCGCTTATCTCTACAAATTCGATTTAGACGCCTTGACCCTGATTCCTGGTGTGGGCGTGATGTGGAACAGCAAAAACCAGAACAAATACTACTACGGTGTCAGCGATAACGAATCTCGCCGCAGTGGTCTGGACAGCTACAAGCCGGGCGACAGCTGGGCACCTTACGTTGAACTGAGCGCCAATTATCAGATCAACAAGGACTGGGATGCTTTCTTCACCGGGCGTTACATCCAACTGTCTAATGAAGTGAAAGACAGCCCAATGGTGGATAAATCTTACACCGGGTTGCTGATGGCAGGTGTGAGCTACAGCTTCTAAAAGAAAATTGCACGAATATTGTGCAATGATTGCATCATAAAGGGGCGCTTGCGCTCCTTTTGCACATCCGTGGTGCGCGCACAGTGTGCGTTAAGTGCGGGCATAACGCGGGTATAGTGCGATATGTCGTTCGAGGGGGGCAAGGGGGGAAACAGGGCGACTGGCTCGCCGCCCTATAAGCGTCAAGCCTTTTTACGGCTGCGGAAGGTTACCGCCAGCCGGGCTGGTTGTTCGCCAGCGGCCACCAACGGTTTACTGACACGGCCGGTTTCCACGCAAACCATGGTTTTATAACCGTCATTCGCCATGTCTGCCATGCTGCAGGACAGCTCCACGCCTGGGTTCCAGGCAATCACATCGCTCATATGATGGTGATGAACCTCAATGGTGCGTTGCAGAGAAGGATCTTTGATCAGGCTGAAAGCGTCCGGTTGGGTATAGACCCGATCGGTTTGACCAATAAATACCAGGTCTCCGGTCTGACGAGCTTCTGCTCCACCGGCCACTTTGTCGATATAAGGTTCGCCGAGGCCCGCCACTTTTACTTGTTCAATATCCCCAATCTGGAAATAAGTATGCAGCGCTGCGGTAGCCTGATAGTCGCCGTGTGACTCCAGCTCAATCTCGCATTCTTCACCCAGCTTGAAACGGGCAATCAGCGTAAAGGCATGCGGCCAAAGCTTGCGGGTTTGCTCATTGTCTTTCAGGGTAAAGGTCAGAATGACACCGTTGTCGTCTTCATCGTGCGCAGTCAGGTTCCAGGGCTGATTGCGGGCGAAACCGTGCGAGGGTTGCGCTACCGGGCCAAACCAGGGCCAACAAATAGGCACACCGCCGCGAATGGCGCTGCCTTTTTTAAAGGGGGTGTTGTTGCTCAGCCAGATAACCGGCTTATCACCGGCAGGTTGCCAGGCTAACAGGTGTGCGCCTTGCAGCGCAACAGCGGCGCGGACTTTCGGGTGGGAGACGAGCACTACCGGTAGTTCTTCGAGCTGACGTTGACTGATGTAAGGTGAAATTTGTTCGGTAACGGGCAGGGTGAAAATTTTTTCGTTCATTAGGTTGCCTTTAGTTCGCCGCAGAAACAAAAAAAGGGCGACAAAAAATGTCGCCCCTCATTATCAGCTTTCCATCATTCCATTATTTGGAGATGTGAGCGATCAGATCCAGAACCTTGTGGGAGTAGCCAGTTTCGTTGTCGTACCAGGAAACCAGTTTCACAAAGTTGTCGTTCAGCGCGATACCCGCTTTGGCATCAAACACGGAAGTCAGGATTTCGCCGTTGAAGTCAGTAGAAACCACTTCGTCTTCAACATAGCCCAGAACGCCTTTCATAGAGCCTTCAGAAGCGGCTTTGATGGCTTTCTTGATTTCTTCGTAGGTCGCTGCTTTTTCCAGACGAACGGTCAGGTCAACTACAGACACGTTTGGAGTTGGAACGCGGAACGCCATACCGGTCAGTTTGCCTTTCAGTTCTGGCAGAACGATGCCAACTGCTTTAGCTGCGCCGGTAGAAGAAGGGATGATGTTCTGGGATGCGCCGCGGCCGCCGCGCCAGTCTTTATGAGACGGGCCATCAACGGTTTTTTGAGTAGCGGTGGTCGCGTGAACGGTAGTCATCAGACCTTCGACGATGCCGAAGTTGTCGTTGATAACTTTAGCCAGCGGAGCCAGGCAGTTGGTGGTGCAAGATGCGTTGGAAACGATATCCTGGCCAGCATATTTTTCAAAGTTTGCGCCACGTACGAACATTGGGGTCGCATCTTTTGAAGGGCCGGTCAGAACAACTTTCTTAGCGCCTGCAGTGATGTGTTTACGTGCAGTTTCGTCGGTCAGGAAGATACCGGTCGCTTCTGCAACAACGTCAACACCCACTTCGTTCCACTTCAGGTTAGCCGGGTCTTTCTCTGCGGTAACACGGATGGTTTTGCCGTTAACAACCAGATGGCCGTCTTTGACTTCTACAGTGCCTTTGAAACGGCCGTGAGTAGAGTCAAATTTCAACATGTAAGCCATGTACTCTGCGTCCAACAGGTCGTTGATTGCAACGATTTCGATGTCAGAACGTTCTTGAGCAGCACGGAAAACAATGCGACCGATACGGCCAAAACCGTTGATACCTACTTTGATAGTCATATATTCCACCAGCTATTTGTTAGTGAATAAAAGGTTGGTTGTAAAATTACAAAAACCTTACCAAGCGTCAAGCGGAATCGTGTCAATTCTTGCTGCAAATCAAATCACGGGGCTTGATCTGCTTGCTTATTGCACATTCCGTTTGCGTTCGGCCTCATCCGTTATATGGGGTCAAACCGCCAAGTATAAAGTCACCCTGCTTCATATATGTGATCGGTATCACATAATGCCGCGGCGTGACCTTTATGCGCTACAGTTTAGGCCAAAAAGCACTGCAATGTTGTTAATTTTTTGTTATTATTACTCATTGTTTTCGTTGACATTATCCACATTCAGAGAATCACGCAAATGGCTAAAGACACAACCCCTGACCATCCGGCCACGGAACTGAATGAAATCCAACGTTATGTGACCCAGGAACGGGGCACTGAAGCGCCGTACTCCGGTAAATTGCTGCACAATAAGCGCGAGGGTGTATACCATTGCCTGTGTTGCAACTATCCGCTGTTCTATTCCGACAGCAAGTATGACTCCGGCTGTGGCTGGCCAAGCTTCTATGAGCCGGTATCCGACGATGCGATTCGTTATATTGATGATAATTCACACAATATGCATCGGATCGAGATTCGCTGCGGCCACTGCGACGCTCATCTGGGGCACGTATTCCCCGATGGCCCGCAGCCTACCGGTGAACGCTTCTGCGTTAACTCGGCTTCGTTGAGTTTTACCGACGGCGAGAACGGCGAAAAAACAGCCGGCTGAGGATTATTCTGCCAGAAAAATCGATTCAGCTAATTATTCTTCCACGAGTGAGGAAATGCTCTGATGGACGTGAAAGACCTGATTGCCGCAATGACCCCGGAGATCTATCAGCGCCTGGTACAGGCGGTAGAACTGGGTAAATGGCCAGACGGCGTTGCGCTGACGCCGGAACAGAAAGAAAACAGTCTGCAGGCGGTGATGTTGTGGCAATCGTTGAACAATGCCGATCCGCAGCATATGACTATTGGCACCGACGGCCAGATAGTGATGAAGAGCAAGCAGGAACTGAAACAGCAGTTCGTTGCCGAACCGCTGGTTAAGTTGAAGCCGCAATAAATCCGAAGGCAGGGCGATGCAACCATCGCCCTGCCGGTTTAGCGTTTCCCGCCGTTTATCCCCAATGATTCCGCCAACTGGTGTGCCAGCCGATTGTTGTCGTCTGCGCCATACTCCCAGAACATGGCGCCGCCCAGCCCCTTGCTTTTAATGTAGTCAGCCTTGATCGCGACCGAACGCGGATTCTCATACGAAATAGCAAACAACGGTTTGCCCTCGGCGGATTGCAGGGTCAGGTAGGGAACCTTGGCGTCGTTGTCCCAATGGGCGCTGAAGCGGCGCTGTGGATCGTTCAGCAGCTTGCTGACGATATCGTTGTACTTAAAATAGCTGTCCTTGGTCAGATCCAACCCCAGTGACTTGAACACGGCGGTTTCACGTGCGGTGAAATAGGGCTGGGTAACCGGATTTTTGGCTGCATCCGGTTTATCCCAATCGATACCCGGCTCCGTAGCCCGTTTGGGCACCCGGCCGTAAAAGCCGATGCCCAGGTTCAACTGTGCGGGCTTCAGTCCGGCTGCCAGGTAGTTATCCACCACGAAATTGGCGCTGTAACGATCGGCGGCGGCGACGGTTGGCCACTGTTTAGAGTCATACAGGTTGGAATTGAAATATTGGGTGCCATACGCCATGTCGTAGGTCATCAGGTTGATGTAATCGAGATAGGGCGCAATGCCTTTCACATCTACCCATTCCTGCGGGCTTTTTGCGTTGGCGCCGACGGCGATGGTCAGCAATTTGCTTTTATCCAGCGCTTTATGCAGTTCCCCCAGCAGCAGGGTGAAGTTGGCGCGGTCCGCCGGTTGGCTTTCGACCAGGCCCCAGGCACCGTTGACCGGATATTCCCAATCGAGATCGATGCCGTCGAGGTGAAATTGTTTAATCACCTGTTGTACCGAACGGATAAATATTGCCCGGCTTTCCGGTGTGGCGGCGGCGCCGGAAAAACCGCGCGCTCCCCAACCGCCAACGGAAAGCAGCACCTTCAATTCTGGGTTTTGCTTACGCAACACCGGCAACAGTTTCAGATCGGCCTCAACCTTCGGCGATAAATAGATCTGATGCAGCCGAGCCGGGTCTTTCAGCGCCGGATTGTTTTCCTCTTTCTCGTTGTTGTAAATCAGGCCGAAAGAGTAGTTGAGGTGGGTGATTTGGGTGACATCCAGCTTGTTGATATCGCCACCGGGGCCGGCAGTGACGTCGCCGCCACCGTTAAAATAACCGACGGACAGATAAGAAGCCGCGTGAGCCATGCCTGCTCCGGCCATGCCTAACTGCACCGCTACCAGCAAAGGCAGCAGTTTACGGGGTAATGCCATGTTATCTCCTTTGGTCGGCAAGGCCGACCGAAACCGCCTGAGGCGGTAACATAAAGCCGGGCTCAGGGGGCCCCGGATGCGTATAACCGATTGATGCGAAGGCATCAGCGGTCATAACAGCAAAAGCGACGTCTGGGAACAAGATGTAATCACGGGAGAATGGTTGGAATGTGAGCGATGTCGAGATTTGCACCGAGGGAGAAGAAGCGGGCGCCGGGGGTGCCCGCTGGAATCAATGTGCGATGAATTGTGACAGGGTAACGAGTTGTGCTCCGGCCAGCTCCATTGCCTGGAACGCTTTTGGGCTGTCACCTGGCTGTAAATCGACGCCGCGGCAGCCGTCGGTAATCACTGAGGTCACATATCCCAGTTCCAGTGCATCCATAACGCTAAACTTCACGCAGTAATCGGTCGCCAGCCCCATGATAGCCAGGTGAGTGACACCCTGCGCCCTCAGCCAACCGTCCAGCGCGGTTTGCGCTCGGTGACCGTTGTCAAAGAAGGCGCTGTAGCTGTCGATATCCGGGTTTTGACCTTTACGGAACACCTCGGCAATGGCCTCTCGGTGCAACTGCGGATGCAATTGCGCCCCGTGGCTTTCCTGCACGCAGTGCACCGGCCACCACACCTGCGGCAATCCTGCCAACTCACCTTGCGTGTTGACCTCAGTCCCTGAATTTACCGCAAAACTGCGATGATTGGCGGGGTGCCAATCCTGGCAAGCGACTACCGGTTCACCGCGCGCCACGCAGGCGGCAATCGCCTGATTGGCGGCGATAACGGTGGCATCGCCGTCCGTCACCGCTAACGCGCCACCGGGGCAAAAATCATTTTGCAAATCGATTAACAACAGGGCGGTTTTCATCTCGGCTCCGTAATCTGGGTAGACTTAGCCCGTAATGCTCAGCTCGCCGCGCAGGTTTTGCTGCATCTGGCTGCGGATTTGCTCCGGCGTCAGCGGTTGGCTCAGCAAGTAATGCAGTTTAGTCAACGCCGCTTCGACGGTCATGTCAAAGCCGCTGATGACCCCTGCATGGGCCAAGGCATTACCGGTGGCATAACCTTCCATGTTCACCCGGCCAGAGATGCATTGGGTCAGGTTCACCACTACGATGCCGCGTTCGGACGCATCGCGTAATTCATCGACAAGCTCCGCTTTTTGCGGCGCATTGCCCACGCCATAAGAGCGCAGAATCAGCGCTTTCACCGGTTGCAGCAGGAAGTTGCGCACCACAGCGCCGGAAATGCCCGGATAAATCGTCACCACGCCGATCGGTTGCGGCGTGATGTTGTGGACCTGCAGTTCGCCGTTGCAAACCGGGCTGTCGATGCCGTTCTGGCGGCGGATGTGAATACCGGCTTCCAGCAGCGCGGGCAGATTGGGCGAAGCAAAGGCGTCGAAACCGTCTGCATGCGCTTTGGTGGTGCGATTACCGCGAAACAGCTTGTTGTTGAAGAACAGGCTGACTTCGTTTACCGGATGATTGGCGGCCAGATAGAGCGAGTTCAGCAGGTTGGTTTGGCCATCTGAGCGCAGTTCTGCCAGCGGGATTTGCGAGCCGGTCACGATCACCGGTTTGTCCAGGTTTTCCAGCATGAACGACAGCGCTGAAGCGGTGAAGGCCATGGTGTCGGTGCCGTGCAGAATGACGAAGCCGTCATAGCTATCGTAATTGCGTTTGATGTCGTCGGCGATGTGCTGCCAATCTTCCGGCGTCATGTCTGAAGAGTCGATCAGCGGTGCGTATTCATGAATGGTGAAGTCCGGCATTTCCGGCCGGTGAAACTCAGGCATCAGCGCCAGTTGGCGTTGCAGGTGGCCGGAAACCGGAATGTAGCCCTGTTCAGAGCGTTGCATGCCGATGGTCCCGCCGGTGTAGGCGACGTAAATGGATTTTTTTTGCATAGTAATTGTTTTAACAGAAAATAAGATGGGCTGAATTATAGGGGGATAACGGCAGAAAAAAAGCCCGGCGTGTGCCGGGCTCAGGATTATTTTGTTAGCGAACCTCTCCGCAGGTCAAACAGATGGCATAGCGGTTTTGCGGATCGTTCAGATTATTGAACAATCCAGGTTGTTCTTTCACCGCCATGGCGACGGATGCCAGTGGAGCCGGCAGCATCGACTGAATGGCCGCCGGCAACATGGCGTGAATTGACACGCCAAACTGGCTGAGCACCATGTCGGTCAGGCTTGGGGTATCGACAAACCAGTTAAGCTGCCACTGCTTCAGCTTCGCCAACTCGGCGGCTTTCTTCACCGCATCGTCGAAATCGCCCAACTGATCGACCAGGCCATTGGCTTTGGCGTCACTGCCAAGCCACACGTGGCCCTGAGCGATCTGATCGACCTGTTGCGGCGTCATTTTGCGTGATTTGGCAACCAGATCGATAAAGTTCTTATACCCGTTCTCGATATTCAACTGCATCATTTGCGAGAACTCCGGCGGCAGCGCCTTGGTCACGGCAAGGTCCGCCAGCGGCGAAGTTGCGACGCCGTCGGTATGCACGCCGATGCTGTCCAGCGTTTGCTCGTAGGTATTGATGACCCCGAAGATGCCGATGGAACCGGTGAGGGTGCTCGGGCTGGCGATGATGTAGTCCGCCGGCGTAGAGACCCAATAGCCGCCAGAGGCCGCCATACCGCCCATCGACACCACCACAGGTTTGCCTGCGGCACGCACTGCAGCCAGTTCAGAACGGATCACTTCGGAGGCGCTGACGCTGCCGCCTGGGCTGTTCACGCGGAACACCACCGCTTTGATTGACGGGTCAAGACGAGCCTGGCGCAGTTCTGCGGCGGTGGTATCCCCCCCAACGGCGCCCGGCGTTTGCGGGCCATCCATGATGGCGCCATTGGCAAACACTACGGCGATTTTGCCGCCCTGATCCGGCGTTGGTTTTGGCTGATAATCGTAGATGCTGGTGGCGTTGAAATCATTCGCCTGTTTATCCCAACCGAAGGTTTTGATCAGTTGGTTCTCGATAACGGTGCGTGACGCCAGTTCATCCACCAATTTGCTGTCCAGCGCAAACTTGGCGGTATCCCCGCCGGCCGCCTGCAAGCCGGTCAGTACACCTGCCGCGCCCGGGAACAGCTGCTGCGGGGTGATCTGACGGTTGGCCGCCACGGTATCCAGATAGTTTTGCCACAGCCCGCCGATCCAACGGCTGTCGGCTTCGCGCGCCGCCGGTGACATATCGTCGCGGATCAGGGGTTCCACGGCTGACTTGTAGGTGCCGACGCGGAAGATATTGGTAGTGACCTTGAGTTTTTCCAACAGCGATTTGTAGTAAAGGTTGTTGGTGGCAAAGCCGTGCAGATCGACCGCGCCCTGCGGCGACAGGTAAACCTTGTTGGCGTAGCTGGCCAGATAATATTGCGTCTGGTTATAGCTGTCGCCGATGGCGAAGATCGGTTTACCGCTATCGCGGAATTCTCGCAGTGCTTTGCCGATGTACTGCAGCGAAGGCTGATCGGCGCCGGCAAAGTCATTCAACTGCAATACCATGCCGGTAATGTTTTTGTCGTCTTTGGCCTTGCGGATGCTGTCGACCACGTCGAACAGCGAGTTTTCCTGCAGACGGTTGCTGGAAGCGCCCAGCAGTTCGCGGCCCCACTGGCGTACTTTGTTGTTCATTGACGGTTGGTCAACGACCACGCCGCTCAAATCAACCAGCAGCGCACCGCTCGTCGGGACGGCAGGGGTAGTGGAACTCTGGAATGAAAGATAAATACCGACCCCAACCAGGATCAGCAACACCAAGAACAGATTAAGGATCAGTTCCCTGATAAAGTTCAGCAGACGCCATGTCCACCTGAAAACGCCGGCAATGATTTGCCACAATGTGCGCATGTGCTCTCCAACAAGAGTCGAGAATGTCCCGCTATCCTAATGAGCGGCCGAAGAAAAGTCAGCTTTAAATCGTGAGTCACGGGGGCTATCGCCGAGGCTGTAACTCACCGTTGAGCTATGTTAACGTGATCGTAATGAAAATTATTATTGGGAGTTTACGATGGATGCACTGGATCTTTTACTGAATCGCCGTTCTGCATCACGCCTCGCGGCCCCAGCGCCAACGGGGGATATTCGCCAGAATATCATCAATGCGGGCCTTCGTGCGCCCGATCACGGTGCGCTGCAGCCGTGGCGCTTTGTGATGATCGAGAATCAGGGTCTGGAGCGTTTCAGCCAATTGTTACAAACTGCTGCGAAACAGGATCAACTGGACGACGCTGCGATAGAAAAGGCCACAAAGGCACCGTTCCGCGCCCCGCTTATCATCACGGTGGTGGCGCATTGCAACGAAGAAACCAAGGTGCCGCGTTGGGAGCAGGTGGTTTCTGCCGGTTGCGCGGTACAGGCGATGCAGATGGCCGCCCTGGCGCAGGGCTTCAACGGGATTTGGCGCACGGGTGCCTGGACCGAACACCCGCTGGTTCGCGAAGCCTTTGGTTGCCGTGAGCAAGACGAAATCGTCGGTTTCCTCTATCTGGGCACGCCACAGTTGAAAGCCGCTACTAAAGTTGTCGCCCCCGACAGCACACCGTTCGTCAGTTACTTCTGATCCCCTGCGGGGTTGCGCTAAAATGCGCCGAATCCCGCAATTTTGCGTTGTTTCTGAGCAGGCTGTACGGTTATCGGCAGCCCGCTCTTATCAATCCCGTCGGCAAGCGCTACCCTATGATATCTTGAATGCCGTTAATCGAAGGGAGTGGTATATGACATCGCCAGCGATCCGTTTGACCCAGTACAGCCATGGTGCCGGCTGCGGTTGCAAAATCTCACCGAAAGTTCTCGAAACCATTCTGCACAGCGAACGGGAAAAGTTTGTCGATCCGCGCTTGCTGGTTGGCAATGAGACCCGTGACGATGCTGCGGTGTATGACATCGGCAACGGCGTTGGCATCATCAGTACCACTGACTTCTTTATGCCGATCGTCGACAACCCGTTCGATTTCGGCCGCATCGCCGCCACCAACGCCATCAGCGATGTCTATGCCATGGGCGGTAAACCGATCATGGCGATAGCCATTCTCGGCTGGCCGATAGCCACACTGCCGCCGGAAGTGGCGCAGCAGGTCATTGACGGCGGGCGTTACGCCTGCCAACAGGCGGGTATTGCACTGGCCGGCGGCCACTCGATTGATGCCCCCGAACCCATTTTTGGCCTGGCGGTAACCGGCATCGTCAATACTGACCGGGTAAAGAAAAACAGCGCAGCGAAAGCCGGCGCCCAATTATTCCTTACCAAGCCGCTGGGTATTGGCGTGCTGACCACCGCGGAGAAGAAAAGCAAACTGCGCCCTGAACATGAAGGCTTGGCGACGGAAGTGATGTGTCAACTGAACAAACCGGGGGCGGATTTTGCCGAGGTCGCCGGCGTGACGGCGATGACCGACGTCACCGGTTTCGGGCTGCTGGGCCATCTGAGCGAAGTTTGTCAGGGTTCAGATTTGCAGGCGACGTTATGGTTTGATCAGGTGCCGAAACTGCCGGATGTCGAACGCTACATTGCCGAAGGCTGCGTGCCGGGCGGCACTGGGCGTAACTTTGACAGCTACGGGCACCTGATTGGTAACATGACCGATCTGCAGCGCCAGTTGTTGTGCGATCCGCAAACTTCCGGTGGTCTGTTGCTGGCGGTACTTCCTGAAGCGGAACAGCAGGTGCTGGCGATTGCCGAACGCCACGGTATTCAGCTAACCGCCATCGGTGAACTGCATACGGCAACGCCGGGTAAGCCACTGATTGAGGTTGTGTAGTGTCATCTACTCCACCACGGGCCGACACCCACGACTATCGTCGTATTTTTTTGCAGGATATTCCGCTGATTGATGTGCGAGCGCCGGTTGAGTTCCAACAGGGCGCTTTCGCCAATGCGCTGAATCTGCCGCTAATGAATGACAGCGAGCGGCAGGCGGTGGGCACCTGCTACAAACAGCAGGGGCAGCATGCGGCGATAGCGCTGGGCCACCGTTTGGTAAACGGCAGGTTGCGTGAGCAGCGCACGGCGGCCTGGCTGGCACAGTGCGCCCAATGGCCGGAAGGGTATATCTACTGTTTCCGTGGTGGGCTGCGTTCACAGCTGGTACAGCAGTGGCTGCGTGAGGCTGGGGTGGCGTACCCGCGCATCAGCGGCGGCTACAAGGCGCTGCGTCATTTCCTGCTCGACACGCTGGAACAGAGCGCAAAATTGCCCATGGTGCTGGTCGGCGGCAACACCGGCAGCGGTAAAACCCTGTTGGTCAACGAGTTGGCAGAGGGTATCGATCTGGAAGGCGCAGCGCGCCATCGCGGTTCATCTTTTGGCCGAACGCTGGTGGCGCAGAGCTCGCAGATTGATTTTGAGAATCGTCTGGCTGTGTTATTGCTGAAAAAACAGCATGGTGGCTGCCGCCGTTGGATACTGGAGGATGAAGGGCGCATTATCGGCAGCAATAACCTGCCGCTACCGATCTTCAACCGCATGCAGCAAGCGCCGGTGGCCGTTATTGACGATCCCTTTGAGGTGCGTCTGGCGCGGTTGCAGGATGAATATATCGTTCGCATGCGCATAGGGTTTGAACAGACCTACGGCGCGGAGCTGGGCTGGCAGAAATACGCTGAGTATCTGCATCACGGCCTGTTCGCCATTCGCCGTCGCCTGGGAATGGAGCGCTTCCAACTGCTGACGCAGCGGCTGGAATGGGCGTTGCAATTCCAGTATGCCGGCGGTAATAGTGACGCGCATCAGGAGTGGCTGGTGCCGTTGTTGCAGCACTACTATGATCCGATGTATCACTATCAATTGGAAAAGAAATCCCGGCGGATTATCTTCCGCGGGAATTATGCTGAAGTAAGAGAATTCCTGATGACGTACAGCCAGAATAACGGTGAATAATGCGACTGTTTATTGCCGAGAAACCGAGTTTGGCGCGCGCCATTGCCGACGTTCTTCCCAAGCCGCATCGTCGCGGTGACGGGTTTATTGCCTGTGGCAACAATGATGTGGTCACCTGGTGTGTGGGCCATTTACTAGAGCAGGCGCAGCCGGATGCCTACGATAGCCGCTATGCGCGCTGGTCGCTGGCGGATCTGCCCATTATCCCCGAAAAGTGGCAACTGCAGCCGCGTCCCTCGGTCAGTAAACAGCTTAATGCGATTAAAAAGCTATTACATGATGCTGACGAGGTAGTGCATGCCGGTGACCCGGATCGCGAAGGACAATTGCTGGTGGACGAGGTGCTGGACTATCTGGCGTTGACGCCGGAAAAACGTCACAGCGTGCGCCGTTGCCTGATTAACGATCTCAACCCGCAGGCGGTGGAGCGCGCTATAGAACGGCTGCGTGACAACCGCGACTTTATCCCGCTGTGCGTCTCCGCGCTGGCGCGTTCCCGCGCTGACTGGCTGTATGGCATCAACATGACCCGCGCCTATACCATTTTAGGGCGAAATGCCGGCTATGACGGCGTGTTGTCCGTTGGGCGGGTGCAGACGCCGGTGTTGGGGTTAGTGGTGCGGCGTGATGAAGAGATTGAAAACTTTGTGCCAAAAGACTTCTTTGAAGTCAAAGCGCACATCGTGACGCCAAAGGAAGAGCGCTTTGTCGCGCTTTGGCAGCCGAGTGACTCTTGTGAGCCTTATCAGGACGAAGAAGGGCGTCTGCTGCACCGGCCGCTGGCGGAGCACGTGCTTAAACGCATCGAGGGCCAGCCTGCGCTGGTCACGTCCTATAATGATAAACGGGAATCAGATACCGCTCCGCTGCCGTTTTCGCTCTCGACGCTGCAGATTGAGGCTTCCAAACGTTTCAACCTGAGTGCGCAGCAGGTGCTGGATGTCTGCCAGCGGTTGTATGAAACGCATAAATTGATCACCTATCCGCGTTCCGACTGCCGCTATCTGCCGGAAGAACATTTTGCCGGGCGTCATGCGGTGCTTAACGCGATCAGCGCTCATCAACCGGATCTTTACCCGCAGCCGGTGATCGACAACGATCGCCGCAACCGTTGCTGGGACGATAAAAAAGTTGATGCCCACCACGCCATTATTCCTACTGCCCGCGCCAGCAAAGTGAGCCTCAGTCAGGACGAATTGAACGTCTACGGGTTGGTGGCGCGCCAGTACCTGATGCAGTTTTGCCCGGATGCCATGTTCCGCAAATGCGTGATTGAGCTGGATATCGCCGGGGGGAAATTCGTTGCCAAGGCGCGTTTCCTGGCCGAAGCGGGCTGGCGGACGCTGCTGGGCAGCAAAGAACGCGACGAAGAAAACGAAGGTTCTCCGTTGCCGGTGGTGGCAAAAGATGATGAGCTATTGTGCGAACGTGGTGAGGTGGTGGAACGCCAGACTCAGCCTCCGCGGCCTTTCACCGATGCCAGTCTGCTTTCTGCCATGACTGGCATAGCGCGTTTCGTACAAGATAAAGCGCTAAAGAAAATCCTGCGAGCGACCGATGGTTTAGGTACCGAGGCGACGCGTGCTGGCATCATTGAGTTGCTGTTCAAGCGGGCGTTTTTGTACAAGAAAGGGCGTTATATTCATTCCAGCGAGACCGGTCGGGCGTTGATCCATTCGCTGCCGGATATTGCCGCTCGCCCTGATATGACGGCCAACTGGGAGGCTACGCTGACGCAAATCAGTGAAAAATCCTGCCGCTATCAGGACTTTATGCAACCCTTGGTAGGCACTTTGCAGGAGCTGATTTATCAGGCCAAGCAAAGCCGGGCAAGTATGGCGTTTCGCGGGTTGCCGCCGTCGCCTTCCGCCGGGGCAAAAAAACGCAAGAAAAGCGCCGGTAAGGCGCGGGAGAAAAGCGAGTGAATCATGGGTTACTGATGCTGGCCGCAGGTGGGCTGTTGTTTTCCACTGTTGCGGCGGCCAATCGTGGTGATGTGGATGTAGTGTTGCCGGTGGCGCCGGAAATCTGGGGCACGGCGAAAGACGCCGCCGCCCAGCCGGCAGCACAGCCTTGCAGCCGGTGCTGCATTTATCAGGATCAACACTATTCTGAAGGTGCGGTGCTCAAGGTCGAAGGGGAAGTGCTGCAATGCACTCGCGATCCCAACGTGGTTGGCACCAATCCGTTGATCTGGATCCGCTTGAAAAAGTGACGAGGTAACGTTGCCGTTTAGCTCTTGAGCGGCAAAGAGGCAATATAGGCCGCTAGCAGCGGCACATCTGCCGGGGCCAGGGCATAGTCGAACGCCCGTTCCGGTGCTAGCCAAACAAAATCAGAATGGCAGCGATTCTGCAATTCGCCGCTGAATGCTTCAATACGCCAGGCATGCAGCCGGATAATGCGTTCGTTGTGTTGCCACTGGTTGCTGGCGACGTAATTCCCTACGCTCGCCATAATCCCCAACTCTTCATCCAGTTCACGTGCCAGCGCCTGCGGCTGGCTTTCGCCTTCCTCGACCTTACCGCCGGGAAACTCCCACAAGCCGGCCTGATCGCTGTTTGCATCGCGTTGAGCCAGTAAAATTTTGCCATTCTTTTCAATGATGGCGGCGACGACGTCGATAATTTTCATGCGTACCACAGAGTGAAACCCCGGCAATTGCCGGGGGTGGAGGAATTACAGCGAGAATTCTGCCCAGACCGGGGCGTGATCCGACGGTTTTTCCATCCCGCGGATCTGGTAATCGATGCCGGTTGCGGTGCAGCGTGCTGCCAGCGGCGTGCTGGCCAGCAGCAGATCGATGCGCAGACCCCGGTTCTCATCGAACCCTCGTGAGCGGTAGTCAAACCATGAGAATTCATCGTTGCGCCCCGGGTTGGCATGGCGGTAGGTATCTACCAGACCCCAGTTCAGCAAGCGGTCCATCCATTCGCGCTCTTCCGGCAAGAAGGAACACTTGCCGGTGCGCAACCAGCGTTTACGGCTTTCTTCACCGATTCCGATATCGTAATCACTTGGGCTGATATTTACGTCGCCCATCACCAGCACCGGCGATTCCACGGAAAGTTGCTGCTCCAGGTAGTTCTGCAGATCCTGGTAGAAGCGTGATTTGGCCGGGAACTTGGTCGGATGGTCACGGCTTTCTCCCTGCGGGAAATAGCCGTTAATTACGGTCAATGTACCTTGAGGTGTGGCCAGATCGGCCATGATGATGCGGCGCTGTGCGTCGTCATCGTCGGTAGGGAACCCGCGGCGTACGGCAATCGGCTCATCTTTAGTCAGCAGTGCGACGCCGTAGTGGCCTTTTTGGCCGTGATAGAACACGTGATAGCCATGCTGGCTGACTTCTTCCAGCGGGAACATGTCATCGTGAACTTTGGTTTCCTGCAGGCCAATCACGTCGGGTTGGTGTTGTTCGATAATTGCGGACAGTTGATGCGGACGCGCGCGCAGTCCATTGATATTGAAAGAGACAAACTTCATGAGCGGTGCCGTTTTCGCGAGAAAAATGTGTTGAGATAGTAGCAGAGTTTGGCCGGAAATGTAACGCAGGCCAGCGGCAACTGCCGCCAGCGGAGTGGGATTATTTTGCCCAGCGATCGTAATTCTTCGGTTGGTAATCGTCGAATTGTTGCAGCAGGGTATGCGGTGATTCGCTGAGGTGCAGGGTGCCGAGGTAGTCATGGCGCATAAAGCCCTGATCGGCTACATGCTGCAGGAAATTGTTTAACGGGCGATAGAACCCGTTTACATCCAGCAGGCCAACCGGCTTACTGTGATAACCGATCTGGCCCCAGGTCCAGATCTCGAACAGTTCTTCCAAAGTACCAATACCGCCAGGCAGGGCGATAAAACCGTCCGCCAGGGCCGCCATCCGCGCTTTGCGGGTGTGCATGTCAGGCACGACTTCCAATTCGGTCAGGCCACGATGCGCGGTTTCTGCTTCTACCAGCCGTTCAGGGATGATACCCACGGCTTCACCACCTGCTTCAAGCACTGCGTCCGCCACAATGCCCATTAACCCTTTTTTACCGCCACCATAGATCAGACGTCTACCCTGGCTGGCAAGCGTCCGGCCCAATTGCCGGGCATTATCGGCATAAGCAGGGTTAGCGCCTTCGCTGGCACCACAAAAAACGCAGATATTGTTACGCATGCACTTTTTCCTTACTGCATTAAAGAAGTCAGTGGTATAGCGAATTGTTGACCGGAGTTCAAGCTGAGCGTGAGGCGAATGGTTAAGGTAACTGATAAATGTGATGTGCAGCTATTTTGATTAGTGATGTGACAGGCTACGGCTAAGTTTGATTTAAATTAAGGGGGAAGTACAAGGATGGTGGTGGGGGAAGGATTATTCGTCTCTTCGTTCCTCACCCTGCGGGCCGCGCTGAAGCGCGTTGTCTCACTGTGTGAGACTCGAACCTTGTCGAAGCTTCTCATCCTTCCCCGATAGGGAATAATAGGCTACGGTTGAGTTTGATTTAAATTAAGGAGAGTCTGCAAGGA
>NZ_BCTU01000022.1 GCF_001590925.1 Serratia plymuthica NBRC 102599 | reverse complement strand
CTGGCCTTGCTTGCGAAACGTCTGTCTCGGTAAGCGGGGCGCATCATATCAAATGAAGCGCGCGTGTAAAGTATTGAAATGCAGAAAATGAATCGTTTGCCGATTTTTTGCCCGTGGCGGTGCATTCCTGAACGAAAGGCCCCGTTTTATACCCCTAACCTTTCAAGCAGTCGCGTTTTTGGCGGAGCTTGCTCACCCCTGTGGGAAATATTTGCCCTTCTGAGGTGAGCGAGTTGGCACCTGGCGGCAACTTGAAATTTATCGGATATATTTGGCCGTTACAGAATAACCGTGCGGTTACCGTAAACAAATACCCGCTGGGCCAACACATGATACAGCGCGCGGCTGAGAGCGTTTTTCTCTACGTCACGCCCGGCACGCATCATATCTTCAGCAGAATAGGTGTGATCAACATGAATCACCTCCTGCATGATGATTGGGCCTTCGTCCAGATTATCGTTAACGTAGTGTGCGGTAGCGCCGATGATTTTTACCCCGCGTTCGTAAGCCTGATGGTAAGGCCGCGCGCCAATGAAGGCCGGCAGGAACGAATGGTGGATATTGATCACCTGGTTCGGGTAATGCTGAACAAATGCCGGGGTCAGCACGCGCATATATTTGGCCAGTACCACGTAATCCGGCTGATATTGATCGATCTGAGCCACCATTTTTTGATCGTGCTGGTCGCGCGTCAACCCTTCATGGCTGACCAGATGGAACGGAATATCGAAGCGTTCTACCAGCGTTTGCAGCGTATCGTGGTTGCCGATAACCGCAGCAATCTCTACATCCAGACCGCCGTAGGCGCTTTTCATCAGCAAGTCGCCCAGACAATGTGCTTCTTTGGTCACCAATACCACAATGCGGCGACGGCCGGAGTTGTGCAGTTCGCGAACAGAGCCTGTCGGCAGGGCGCTGTCGAGATCTGCCAGCAGCGTGGTGTCGTTGAAGATACCTTCCAGCTCGGTACGCATAAAGAAACGCCCGGTGCGGTGATCAACAAACTCATTGTTTTGAACAATGTTGAGTTCATGTTTGTAGCAAATGTTGGTGATCTTGGCGATCAGGCCTTTGGCATCCGGACAAATGGTGCGCAAAACTTTTCTTTGTACATTTTGGTGTGGCATGGGAATGAGGATCCTGTCTGATACTGAACGTCCTGTCTGTGCAGGCGAGAGTTTTTATAGTCTTTATCTTCAAGCGGCAGCCTGGTCGGCTGCGGCCTGAACGCTATGGGACACAATGACAACCGGCTAACGCCCGCAGCATTTTTTATATTTTTTACCCGAACCACAGGGGCAAATTGCGTTTCTGCCAGGCTGGGGTTTGGTTCCATCAATATAGTACCAGCGTTGGTCAAGTTGAAGGAAGCGCGAACGCTCATGCATCGCCTTGTGTTCGCCGCTGTCGGCGTCAACGAAGCGCGCAATGAATTCTACAAAACTTTCGCCGGTATCATGGCCTTCTTTTTCTTCTACTACAGTCAGACCAAGCCACTCGGTGCCTTTGAAGCTGTCGACGATGGACTTGCGCCATTCATTTGCATGGCAATCGGGATGCCAGGTGGCGATCAGATAATCAACATTGTGTTTCACGTAGGCGCTAAAGCGCGAGCGCATTAAGGTGCCTGGAGTGGGGGCGAATCTGACCCCGTTAATGTAGGGTTCGCAGCATGCGCTATACTCCAGACCGCCGCCACAGGGGCATAATTCAGGCAAGGTAACTCCTAAAATGGCCGGCACGAAAAAGAACGGGCCAACGATGATGAAATGAATTTAGCGCATATGTTACCTAACATTATTCGGTCGTGACAATCTACGCTGACAGCAGGTTTGATACAATTTACCGGGCAAAGGGCAGGCGTTATGCGACAAATTAAAGTGGGGCTGGCATTAGGGGCGGGGGCGGCCAAAGGCTGGGCGCATATCGGCGTCATCAACGCGCTAAAGAAATTGGGCGTTGAGGTCGATATAGTAGCCGGTTGCTCGGTTGGCGCGCTGGTGGGGGCCGCTTTTGCCAGCCATCGTCTGCCCGCCATGGAGACGTGGGTGCGTTCGTTCAGCTATTGGGATGTGATTCGGCTGATGGATTTGTCCTGGCAGCGGGGCGGCCTGTTGCGGGGCGAGCGGGTGTTCAATGCGGTGGGGCAGTTGTTGAAGATCGATGATATTGCCGAGTGCTCTCTGAAATTCGGTGCCGTGGCGACTAATCTGAGTACCGGGCGGGAGTTGTGGTTGACGAAAGGGGATATTCATCAGGCGGTACGAGCTTCATGCAGCATGCCCGGCTTGTTGGCGCCGGTGTGGTTCGACGGTTATTGGCTGGTGGATGGCGCGGTGGTTAACCCGGTTCCCATCTCATTAACTCGTGCGATGGGCGCCGATATCGTCATCGCCGTTGACCTGCAACATGACGCGCATTTGATGCAGCAGGATTTGTTCTCGGTTCGCAATGATATGGAAGAGCCGAACGATCTCCCAGCCCGCAACTGGCGGGGGCGTTTGCGCGAACGAATCAGCAAGATGACGTTGAGAAAGCCTAACTTCACGCCAACGGCGATGGAAATCATGGGGACTTCGATACAGGTGTTGGAAAATCGCCTGAAACGCAACCGCATGGCCGGCGATCCGCCCGATGTGTTGATTCAACCCTACTGCCCGCAAATTTCAACGCTGGACTTTCACCGCGCCAATGAGGCGATTGAAGCCGGCGAACTGGCGGTGGAAAAACAGCTCGATATGCTGTTGCCATTGATAAAAAATAAATAGCTGCCGGTTTCAGGGGGGCAACGTGCGGTTGGGACATTTTCCGGCAAGCGTAAATGCCCTTTTTGAGCCACTATTACACTATGAAAAGGGAAGAGGCTCGGCTGATGGCATTACCATTCACTCACAAGCGGATTTTGATCGTCGAGGACGAACTGGTGTTTCGTTCCGTGCTTGTTGGCTATTTGAAATCGTTGGGAGCGGAGACCAGTGAAGCGACCAATGGTTTGCAGGCGCTGAGTGCCGTCGACGATGTCCATCCCGATTTAATCTTGTGCGATCTCGCCATGCCGGAAATGGGCGGTATCGAGTTTGTCGAACATCTGCGGCTGCAGGGCCTGCAAATCCCGGTGCTGGTGATTTCGGCCACGGATAAAATGGCAGATATCGCCAAGGTGCTGCGTTTGGGCGTGCAGGACGTGTTGTTGAAACCGGTGGCCGATCTGAACCGACTGCGTGAAGCGGTATTGGGGTGTTTATATCCCAATATGTTTACCTCCCCGGCTCTGGAAGAAGCAGAGCTGTTCAAGGATTGGAATGCGCTGAGTAAAAATCCTTCCGAAGCGGTAAAATTACTCAAACAGCTTCAGCCGCCGGTGCAACAGACCGTAGCCCATTGTCGGATTAATTATCGGCAATTAACCACCAGCGAGAATCCGGGGTTGGTGCTCGATATAGCCGCACTGTCGGATAAGGATCTGGCTTTCTATTGCCTGGATGTTACGCGCGCCGGTGATAATGGCGTATTGGCTGCGCTGTTGCTGCGTGCTTTATTTAACGGATTATTACAGGATCATTTAGTTAATCAGCGTCATCGGTTGCCGCAAATGACAACACTGTTAAAGCAAGTTAATCAATTATTGCGCCAAGGCAAGCTGGAAGGGCAATTCCCTCTGTTAGTTGGTTATTATCACGCCGAATATAAAAACCTGATTCTGGTTTCTGCGGGCCTGCATGCCAATGTGAATACCGGTGACAATCAAATCCAACTGAGCAACGGCGTGCCTCTGGGTATGCTGGGCGCAACCTACATGAACCAAATCAGCCAGCACTGTTCCGCCTGGCAGTGTCAGGTTTGGGGCTCTGGGGGCAGGCTGCGGCTGATGCTTAGCGCCGAATAGCTAGCAGTTGTAAAAATATTATTTGAAATTAAGATATTCAACATACTTATTTTTATCTCAGAAAATCTGATTGGGTAATTGTCCTAAATTTTTTCTATTTGTGCTCAGACTAATGCCAGACAGTCATAAACTGGTATACTCCGAAGGTTTTTTGTATGGCAGATGAAGCTCACAAAATGAGCGCCAATTCTATTAGAGAGAGGAAATAATGCCTGCTGTAAATCGTAAAATCAGAAAGGCAGTGATCCCGGTTGCAGGCTTGGGAACACGAATGTTGCCGGCGACAAAAGCCATCCCAAAAGAAATGTTGCCGCTGGTTGACAAGCCATTGATCCAGTACGTGGTCAACGAATGCATTGCGGCAGGGATTAACGAGATTGTGCTGGTCACCCATTCCTCCAAGAATTCGATTGAAAACCATTTCGATACCAGTTTTGAGCTGGAAGCGATGCTGGAAAAACGCGTTAAGCGTCAACTACTGGATGAAGTGCAGTCTATTTGCCCGAAGGGCGTCACCGTGATGCAAGTGCGTCAAGGGGTGGCGAAAGGCCTTGGGCATGCCATCATGTGCGCTTATCCATTGGTGGGCGATGAGCCGGTTGCCGTAATTTTGCCGGACGTGATCCTCGATGAGTACAGCGCCGATCTGAAAAAAGACAATTTGCACGAAATGTTGCAGCGGTTCGAACAAACCGGCATCAGCCAGATTATGGTTGAACCTGTGCCGCAGAAAGATGTCGGCAATTATGGCGTGGCTGATTGCAAAGGTTATGAACTGCAGGCGGGCGAAAGCGCTCCGATGGTCAGTGTGGTCGAAAAACCTTCGCCAGACGAAGCGCCGTCAAACCTGGCTATTGTTGGCCGCTATGTGCTTTCTGCCGATATCTGGCCGTTGCTGGCGAAAACGCCTCCAGGCGCCGGCGGTGAGATCCAGCTTACCGACAGTATTGAAATGCTGATGCAGCAGGAAACCGTAGAAGCCTATCACCTCAAAGGGGTGAGCCATGACTGCGGCAACAAGCTGGGCTACATGCAGGCTTTCGTCGAGTATGGCCTGCGCCATGCCAGCCTTGGCAAAGAATTTTCTCAGTGGTTGCAACAACTGTTGGCCGCTGATAAGAAATAATTTATTTATCTTTCGTCTTAATTTGAAAAACTAGGATTTTCCCATGAAAGTAACAGTTTTTGGTATTGGCTATGTTGGCCTGGTACAGGCTGCGGTATTGGCAGAAGTCGGCCATGACGTTATGTGTATTGATGTAGACGAGCGTAAAGTCGAAAACCTGAAGAACGGGAATATCCCCATTTTTGAACCCGGTCTGACGCCGCTGGTGCAACAGAACTATGAAGCGGGTCGTCTGCACTTCACCACCGACGCTAAAGCCGGTGTTGCACACGGTACCATTCAGTTCATCGCCGTGGGGACGCCACCGGATGAAGACGGCTCTGCCGATCTGAAATACGTGACTGCCGTAGCGCGCACCATCGCGGAACATATGACCGATCGCAAGGTGGTGATCGACAAATCTACAGTGCCGGTCGGTACTGCGGATAAAGTACGCCAGGTGATGGAAGAAACCCTGAAAAAACGCGGCAGCACAGTGCCATTCGACGTGGTTTCCAATCCGGAGTTCCTGAAAGAGGGCGCGGCGGTAGCGGACTGCATGCGTCCGGAGCGTATTGTTATCGGTACCGATAACAAAGAGGTTATCGAACCTATCCGTGAGCTTTACGAGCCGTTTAACCGCAATCACGATCGCATGATCATGATGGATATCCGCAGCGCCGAGCTGACCAAATATGCCGCCAACTGTATGCTGGCGACCAAGATCAGCTTTATGAACGAAATGTCCAATCTGGCCGAAATGTTGGGTGCGGATATCGAGAAAGTGCGCCAGGGGATCGGTTCTGACTCGCGTATCGGTTACCACTTCATCTATCCGGGCTGCGGCTACGGCGGCTCATGCTTCCCGAAAGATGTTCAAGCGCTGATCCGCACTGCGGAGCATATTGGTTACCAGCCAAAACTGTTGCAGGCGGTAGAGCAGGTTAACTATCAGCAAAAATATAAGCTGACCAAATTTATCAAACATCACTTCGGTGAAGATTTGAAAGGTAAAACCTTTGCGTTGTGGGGGCTGGCATTCAAACCCAATACCGACGACATGCGCGAGGCCTCCAGCCGAGTGCTGATGGAGCAACTGTGGGAAGCGGGTGCTATCGTTCAGGCCTTCGACCCAGAAGCCATGAACGAGGTACAGCGTATCTATGGTCAGCGTGACGACCTGAAGTTGGTGGGCACCAAAGAGGCGGCGCTGCAGGGGGCTGACGCACTGGTTATCTGTACCGAATGGCAGAATTTCCGTGCGCCAGATTTCGATGTGGTTAAAGGTTCTCTTAAACAGCCTGTCATTTTTGATGGCCGCAACCTGTTTGATCCAGAACGTCTGGAAAGCCGCGGTTTCACGTATTATGCAATCGGCCGTGGCGCGTCCATTCAGCCGGTTATTTAAGGGGTGAACATGAAATTCCTGGTTACAGGCGCTGCAGGGTTTATTGGTTATCATATTGCTGAGCGTTTGTTGGCTGCCGGGCATCAGGTTGTCGGTATCGACAACCTGAATGATTATTATGATGTGGGCCTGAAAATGGCCCGCCTTGAGTTGCTTTCGGATAAATCTGAATTTCAGTTTATTAAGCTGGATCTGGCCGATCGCGAAGGTATGGCGGGGCTGTTTGCAGAGCAAAAGTTTCAACGGGTGATTCATCTGGGTGCGCAGGCGGGTGTACGTTATTCGCTGGAAAATCCTCTGGCCTATGCGGATGCCAATCTCATTGGGCATTTAAACGTGCTGGAAGGGTGTCGCCACAATAAAGTTGAGCATCTGTTATATGCCTCCTCCAGTTCGGTATACGGTCTGAACCGTAAACTGCCCTTTGCGACGGAAGACTCAGTTGATCATCCGGTGTCATTGTATGCGGCAACCAAAAAAGCCAATGAGCTGATGTCGCACAGCTATTCCCACTTATATGGTATTCCGACCACCGGCCTGCGGTTCTTTACCGTATATGGCCCGTGGGGCCGCCCGGATATGGCGTTGTTTAAATTTACCAAGGCCATATTGGCGGGCGAAAGCATCGACGTATATAACCACGGCGAGATGCACCGTGACTTTACCTACATTGACGATATCGCTGAGGCTATTGTGCGGTTGCAGGCGGTTATTCCTCAGGCTGACGCGGCATGGACGGTCGAGCAGGGTTCACCGGCAAGCAGTTCTGCGCCTTATCGTGTCTATAATATCGGCAACAGCAGCCCGGTGAAGTTGATGGAATATATTCGCGCACTGGAGCAGGCGTTAGGGATTGAGGCGCGCAAGAATATGCTGCCGATGCAACCTGGCGACGTTTTGGATACCAGCGCGGATACCGCCGAGCTTTATCGCGTTATCGGCTTCAAGCCGGAAACCGGTGTTGAAGAAGGCGTGAAACGCTTTGTCGAGTGGTATAAGTCATTTTATAAAGTTCAGTAATTGAACAACTGAACAATGTTATAAAGGGGCTGCGGCCCCTTTTTTATGTCTTGAAAAACGCCAGGGATAGCTCAGGCGATAAGAAGAATGGGGAGCCTGGCGTGGGCGCATATTTGCGTCAAAGCTAAGCTGTGGGCTTGGCAGGCAGAAAATACACATAACAAAAAGGCTCCCATAGGGAGCCTTTTTAACGTGCAGCGAAATGCTATTACAGCAGGAAATCGTCCAGAGATTTACCTTGCTCTTCGATAGCTTTCTTAATCACTGCCGGGGTACGGCCCTGGCCGGTCCAGGTTTTCAGTTCGCCGTTTTCGTCTTTATATTGATATTTAGCTGGACGTACTGGACGTTTGGCTTTACCAGCGGCTTTAGTCGCAGCCATAGTTTGCAGCAGTTCATTTGGGTCAATACCGTCAGCAATCAACATTTCACGATATTGCTGCAGTTTACGGGTACGTTCTTCCACTTCTGCTTGAGCCTGGCTGTCTTCTTCGCGACGTTCGTTCACAACAACTTCCAGTTTTTCAAGCATCTCTTCCAGCGTTTCCAGGCTGCATTCTCTTGCCTGTGCGCGTAGAGTACGGATGTTGTTCAAAATCTTTAATGCTTCGCTCATTATCCTAGTCTCAAATTATATTGGTGGGGGGCGTCTGGATAATAATAGAGTGCTCTTTTCTTTTCTGCAATAGCCAAATTGAAAGGAGTGCTCAAATTTATCTTTAAAAAAACGGCTAATCAGATCCGGATGGCTAATATAGGTAGGGATGTTAAGTATTACAACCTCCATTTTTAAGTCAAATTTTCAACAGCCGCACTATGTTTGATGGGGCTGTAAGGCATTTATGGCTAAGTTATAATTGTGTTTTATATCGATATTACGACGAATTCTGTGGGCTTAATCACGTGTTTCAGTATGCAGACATTGTAAACAATGGGGGTATGCGGGTAAAGATAACGTCAAGAACTGTGCCTTTGTCTGTTTTATGTCATTAAATTTCTCGGCGCTCCCTTTTGGGGTTAATAGATTTGAGTCTGTAACCGGGGGGCAGTCGTGCGACGGCGTCTCTCCACTAGCTTAACCATTAATGCGGAGGGCAAATCATTAGCGGTAATTAATAGTGATGGCAGGCAAAGATTATCCTGTAAATAGATGTAAAAGAGGGGCTGGATCAGAACGAAATGTTTCATTTGAAAGCCTGCTATTACCTTTCCCAGGATATTGAGAACCCAGAGCATGAGCAGGCCGACGGGTTATGGTACACTTAGCGCTTGAATCAACGTCTGAATATTTCTTATACCATTGGAGTTGCGGGCCCATGGCTCAACTTTATTTTTATTATTCTGCTATGAATGCAGGAAAATCCACCGCGCTGTTACAATCTTCATATAATTATCAAGAACGTGGTATGCGCACGTTGGTGTTTACTGCCGAAATCGATCATCGTTTTGGCGTAGGGAAGGTGAGTTCGCGCATCGGATTGTCGTCTCAGGCGCAGCTCTATAATAATGACTCCATGCTTTATGCCATGATTGCTCAGGAACATCAGCAGCAGCCGGTACACTGCGTGTTATTGGATGAAAGCCAATTCTTGACGAAAGCACAGGTTGAGCAATTGTGCGACGTAGTCGACCAACTGGATATTCCGGTGTTGTGCTATGGGTTGCGCACCGACTTTCTGGGTGAGCTGTTTATCGGCAGCCAATATTTGCTGGCTTGGGCGGATAAACTGGTGGAGTTGAAAACCATCTGCCACTGCGGCCGCAAGGCGAATATGGTCCTGAGGCTGGATGAAAGCGGCCAGGCAATGCATGCAGGTGAACAGGTCGTGATAGGCGGTAACGAGAGCTACGTGTCCGTTTGCCGCAAACATTACAAGGAAGCCATACACGCACTGGAGTAAGCCGCTGGGCAGCGTAGCATGCATTGTGGGGCGTTTTAGCGCTACGGTGCCGTGAGGCCGAATGAGTGATTTATCAACATAAAAAAACCGCCTTTCGGCGGTTTTTTTGTCGGCTCAATGAACCGTTATTTTTTGGACTTTTTTTCCGCTTTGGCCGCAACCGGTGCAACCACAACTTCTTCCTCGTCCGCTTCGCTGAACTTACGCCCGTAGAAGGTATCCAGCATGATTTGCTTCAGTTCGGCAATCAGCGGATAACGCGGGTTGGCGCCGGTACATTGGTCGTCAAAGGCGTCTTCGGACAGTTTGTCGACTTTCGCCAGGAAGTCGGCTTCCTGCACGCCGGCTTCACGGATGGAAGCAGGGATACCCAGCTCAGTTTTGATCTCATCCAGCCATACCAGCAGCTTCTCGATTTTTTGCGCGGTACGGTCGCCCGGTGCGCTTAGGCCGAGATGGTCGGCGATTTCAGCGTAGCGACGACGTGCTTGTGGGCGGTCGTACTGGCTGAAGGCCGTCTGCTTGGTCGGATTGTCGTTCGCGTTATAGCGAATGACGTTGGAGATCAACATGGCGTTGGCCAGGCCGTGCGGGATATGGAACTCAGAGCCCAGTTTATGGGCCATGGAGTGGCAAACCCCCAGGAAGGCGTTGGCAAACGCGATACCGGCAATGGTCGCGGCGTTGTGCACACGCTCACGGGCTACCGGGTTCTTGGCGCCTTCCTTGTAGCTGGCTGGCAGATATTCTTTCAGCAACTTCAGCGCTTGCAGCGCCTGGCCATCAGAGTATTCGTTCGCCAGTACCGATACATAAGCTTCCAGTGCGTGGGTAACTGCATCCAAGCCGCCGAAGGCACAGAGGGATTTCGGCATGTTCATCACCAGATTGGCGTCAACGATCGCCATATCCGGCGTCAATGCGTAGTCAGCCAGCGGGTATTTCTGGCCGGTCGCATCGTCGGTCACTACCGCAAACGGCGTGACTTCAGAACCGGTACCTGAGGTAGTGGTGACGGCAATCATTTTTGCTTTGACGCCCATTTTCGGGAACTTGTAGATACGTTTACGGATATCCATAAAGCGCAACGCCAGGTCTTCGAAATGGGTTTCCGGATGCTCGTACAACACCCACATGATTTTCGCAGCATCCATCGGTGAACCGCCGCCCAGCGCGATGATCACGTCTGGTTTGAAGGAGTTCATCTGTTCGGCGCCTTTACGCACGATGGACAGCGTTGGGTCAGCTTCTACCTCAAAGAACACTTCTGTTTCAATGCCGTGCGATTTCAGAACCGTGGTGATCTGGTCTGCGTAGCCGTTGTTGAACAGGTAGCGGTCGGTCACAATGAAGGCGCGTTTTGCCCCGTCGGTCGCTACTTCTTCCAGCGCGATAGGCAATGAACCACGGCGGAAGTAGATTGATTTCGGAAGTTTATGCCACAACATGTTTTCTGCTCGCTTCGCTACAGTTTTCTTGTTGATCAAGTGTTTTGGACCGACGTTTTCAGAGATGGAGTTACCACCCCAGGAACCGCAGCCCAGCGTCAGTGACGGAGCGAGTTTAAAGTTGTACAGGTCACCGATACCACCCTGAGACGCCGGGGTGTTGATCAGGATACGTGCGGTTTTCATCTTGTCGCCGAAGAAGGCAACGCGTTCCGGTTGGTTATCCTGGTCGGTGTAAAGGCAGGACGTATGGCCGATACCGCCCATGGCGACCAGTTTTTCCGCTTTGCTGACGGCGTCTTCAAAATCTTTGGCGCGATACATTGCCAGCGTCGGAGACAGTTTTTCGTGAGCGAAAGGTTCGGATTCATCAACCAATTTCACTTCACCGATCAGCACCTTGGTGCTGGCAGGTACTTTGATGCCGGCCATTTCAGCGATTTTCGGCGCAGATTGGCCGACGATAGCCGCGTTCAGGCCGCCGTTTTTCAGAATGATGTCCTGGACCGCTTTCAGCTCTTTGCCCTGCAGCAGGTAGCCGCCGTGGGAAGAGAAACGCTCACGCACTGCATCATAGACGGAGTCAACGACGATGACAGACTGCTCGGAGGCGCAAATCACACCGCTGTCGAAGGTTTTAGACATCAAAATAGAGGCAACAACGCGTTTGATGTCCGCTGTCTCGTCAACCACCACCGGAGTGTTACCGGCGCCAACACCGATTGCAGGCTTGCCGGAGCTGTAGGCGGCTTTCACCATACCTGGGCCGCCGGTAGCGAGGATCAGGTTGATGTCCGGGTGGTGCATTAACTGGTTGGACAGTTCAACGGTAGGCTGGTCAATCCAGCCGACGATGTCTTTTGGTGCCCCGGCAGCGATGGCCGCCTGCAACACGATATCCGCCGCTTTGTTGGTGGCGTTTTTAGCACGCGGATGTGGCGAGAAGATAATGCCGTTACGGGTTTTCAAGCTGATCAGCGCTTTAAAAATAGCCGTAGAGGTTGGGTTGGTGGTCGGTACGATACCGCAAATCAAGCCAATAGGCTCGGCGATGGTAATCGTGCCAAAAGTATCGTCTTCAGACAGGATACCGCAGGTTTTTTCATCTTTATACGCGTTGTAGATATACTCTGAAGCGAAGTGGTTTTTGATCACTTTATCTTCAACGATACCCATACCGGATTCTTCAACGGCCATTTTGGCCAGGGGAATACGGGCATCGGCAGCGGCGAGGGCAGCAGCGCGGAAGATTTTATCAACTTGCTCTTGAGTGAAGTTGGCATATTCGCGCTGGGCTTTTTTGACACGTGCGACTAGCTCGTTCAGTTCAGCGACATTCGTTACAGCCATAATGCTCTCCTGATAATGTTAAACTCTTTCAGTAAATAAGCCGTGCGAGCAACTAGTATAGACACCTAAGCGGAAAATGCTGCTTAAAAACAAGGGCTTTCCATACTGTACAACGCATGCTGCTGATTTGCTTAAAGAGCTTTCCCACTGCCTCTGGGGAAGACCGGTGGGCTGAACAGAGATACCTCTTTTTCCTTAACCTGTTCTACTCCCTGACTACGACTAAGAGCTTAACTACTCTTGATTAGCGATTTTGTGATTTAAATCATGAAAAGTGCAGGCTGACACCATTCAGCTTGAGTTGTTGATAATTATTCTTGATAACTGTGTGGCAGAGGTGTTTTTTAAACATAAAAAATCATAAACCATACATTACTTTAACAATAGTGAATTGCTTCATAACTTTTATTCTTAATGGATAAAAATGCTGCATTTGGCCAATGGATTACCCGTGGCAATTCAATTACATTAGCGCGCGTAGGCAGTATCACTTTTCAAAGCTATTTAAGCGGAGTCATTTGTGGGCCAATCTCTGTTGGATTTTTCCGGCTACATTAAATTTTTTGTCGGCCTGTTTGCGCTGGTGAACCCGGTGGGTATTTTGCCGGTGTTCATCAGCATGACCAGCTACCAGGCGGCGGCCGGACGCAATAAAACGAACATGACCGCCAACCTGTCGGTTGCCATTATCCTGTGGACCTCGCTGTTTCTGGGGGAGGGGATTTTGCGCATGTTCGGCATCTCTATTGATTCGTTCCGCATTGCCGGCGGCATTCTGGTGGTAAGCATCGCCATGTCGATGATCAGCGGCAAGCTGGGTGAAGATAAACAGAACAAACAGGAAAAATCGGAGAGCGCGATCCGTGAAAGCATCGGCGTGGTGCCGTTGGCGTTGCCCCTGATGGCGGGGCCGGGCGCTATCAGTTCCACTATTGTCTGGAGTTCCCGTTATCACAATTGGCAAAACCTGCTGGGTTTTAGCCTGGCGATTGCGTTGTTTGCTTTCTGCTGTTGGTTGCTGTTCCGTGCCGCTCCCTTGCTGGTGCGTTTATTGGGACAAACCGGCATCAACGTTATTACCCGAATCATGGGTCTGCTGCTGATGGCATTGGGTATCGAGTTTATTGTTACCGGTATTAAAGCCATATTCCCGGGGCTGTTGTAATCAGGTCAGTGGGTCGCGAATAGGATAATTCGCGACTCAAATTAATTTTAAAAGTTAAAATTAATTATTGGCTCGCATTAATATAGTGCGGAATGTGAATAAATTTTCTTCACTTGCACCATGATGTGGCATAAATCCCACTTTGCTGCTCAATAAAAGCTCTAATCGCTATTTTTAACCCTTATCTTGCGCCTTTTCTGCCCGTTATAGCCTGCCTAATGTCAAATCTGCTGTTAATTTAGTCACATCATTCTGTAGGGCTTGTCTCGCTTTCATCCAGGTGTTATTAGTGATTAACCGCGTATAAGCAGGCGTTTGTTCTTTGAACGGGGCCTTTGTTAACTGAATGTTTCTTTGTGGTGAGCTCTGGCCTATGGTGCAGAAATTGCACAAGGCTTATTTTAATTTTATTCAACAAAATCAATTTGTTAGTTATTGCCTGGGTTGTCTGGTTAGCGGTGGGGCAAATCGCACACTGGGCAATAAAAGAGAATTGCTTAACATTTTTGTAAAAATTATTGGCTATGGAATTTGGCTTCTGCTAATTTCCGAGCAACTTTATTCGCTTAGATAATTGCAGAGCGTCGTCAAAGTAGGAACGATTCTTGCTGGTGTCCGTTATTTAGAATTCTTATAAATACTTCACAAATATCGATAAGCAATGCTTGTCGGTGAAAAGGAGCCTCGACTATGCAGCAAACAATGAAGCGCACGCCGTTGACCATGTTCATTGCCGGCATGCTGGGTATCAGCGCCGTTTATTCCGTACAGGCGGCCGATGTTCCGGCCGGGGTGCAATTGGCCCAACAGCAAAGCATTGTGATCAACAACGGCAGCGAAGTCGCTTCATTGGATCCGCACAAGGTCGAAGGAACACCTGAAAGCAATATCATTCTTAACCTGCTGGAAGGATTGGTCAGCACCGACGCCAATGGGCATGTGGTGCCGGCCGCCGCCGCAACCTGGGAAAACCAGGATTTTAAAACCTGGACTTTCCACCTGCGCCCGGATGCGGTGTGGAGCGACGGTTCTCCGGTTACCGCACAGGACTTTGTCTACAGTTGGCAGCGTCTGGCCGATCCCAAAATCGCTTCTCCTTACGCCAGCTATTTGCAATACGCCAAAATTGAAAACGTCGACGATATCCTGACCGGCAAGAAAAGCCCGCAAACCCTTGGCGTCAAGGCTATCGATGACAAAACGCTGCAGGTTCAACTCAGCGAGCCGGTGCCGTACTTTGTCAGCATGTTGAGCCATACCTCGTTGAAACCGGTAAAACGAGCGGTAGTTGAAAAGTTTGGCGACAAATGGACGTTGCCCGCCAACTATGTCGGCAACGGCGCTTACCGCCTGAAAGAGTGGGTGGTGAATGAGCGTATTGTGCTTGAGCGCAGCCCGAGCTACTGGAACAACAAAAAAACGGTCATCGACCAGGCGACCTTCTTGCCGATCGCTTCAGAGGTCAGCGACGTCAACCGCTTCCGCAGCGGTGAGATTGATATCACCAACAATGCTATCCCACCGAATCTGTTCGTGAAGATGAAAAAAGAAATCCCGGAGCAACTGCACGTTAACCCGTTCCTGTGCACGTTCTATTACGAGATCAATAATCAGCGCGCACCTTTTACCGACGTCCGGGTGCGCACTGCGGTGAAGCTAACGCTCGATCGCGACATCATCGCCAACAAAATCATGGGCCAGGGCCAGATCCCGGCGTACAACTTCACCCCAACATTTACCGATGGCGCCAGGTTCACCACGCCGGAATGGGCGGGCTGGAGCCAGGAGCAGCGTAATGCCGAAGCGAAGAAGCTGTTGGCGCAAGCCGGTTTCACTGCGGCAAAACCTTTGAAGTTTACGCTGTTGTATAACACCTCTGATCAAAACAAACAGCAGGCGATCGCTGCGGCGTCGATGTGGAAGAAAAACCTCGGGGCAGATGTCACGTTGCGTAATCAGGAGTGGAAAACCTCGTTGGAAAGCCGTCATCAAGGGGACTACGACGTGGCGCGTGCGACCTGGTGCGGTGATTATAACGAGCCAAGCGCTTTCCTGAATCTGGTGGTTTCCAATAGCAGCATGAACACTATCTTCTACAAGAGCCCGGCATTCGACGCCCTGATGGCCAGTACGTTGAAGGCGCCGGATGAGGCTGCACGCGCCGTGATTTATCAGCAGGCAGAAGCGCAGTTGGATAAAGATTCTGCGTTGGTTCCGGTGTATTACCGTGTCAGTGCGCGCCTGATCAGGCCGTCGGTCGGGGGCTTTACCGGTAAAGATCCGCTGGATTATACCGACGTAAAAAATCTGTACATCATCAAGCAGTAAAAGGGGTATTACGCCACGCCAACAACGAGGAGTAATACAGGGAAGGCCGGCTGCCGCCTTCGTTCATCGGCAGCCGGTATAACAAGGTCCGCTCACGGGCAACGCAGGCTCCACGATGAGCCTGTGATAATAAAAAACTGGAGTATATCAATGACCAACATCACGAAGAAAACCCTCCTTGCCGCCGGCATCATTGCCGCGCTGGGCATCACAGCAACCGGCAGCGCAATTGCTGCCGTCGTGCCTGCAGGTGTGCAACTGGCAGAGAAACAAGAGATCGTTAAAAACAACGGTTCGGAAGTACAGTCTCTGGATCCGCATAAAATCGAAGGCGTGCCGGAAAATAACGTAACGCGCGATCTGATGGAAGGTCTGGCCAACAACAGCCTGGACGGGTCCATCGTGCCGGGTGTGGCGGAAAGCTGGGATAACAAGGATTTTAAAGTCTGGACCTTCCACCTGCGTAAAGACGCTAAATGGTCGAACGGCAAACCGGTAACGGCGCAAGATTTCGTGTATAGCTGGCAACGCGTGGTGGATCCGAAAACCGCATCCCCTTATGCCAGCTATCTGCAATACGCCCACGTAGAAAACGTGGATGACATCATCGCAGGCAAGAAAGACAAATCAACCTTGGGCGTGAAAGCCATTGACGACCATACCTTCCAGGTTACCTTGACCGAGCCGGTACCTTACCTGGTTGAAATGACTCCGCACTACGCGATGAAACCGGTGTTTAAAGAGGCCGTAGAGAAGTATGGCGAGAAGTGGACCCTGCCTGCCAACTACGTCAGCAACGGCGCTTATAAACTGAAAGACTGGGTAGTCAACGAACGCATCGTACTGGAACGTAACCCGGAATATTGGGATAACGCAAAAACCATCATTAATAAAGTCACGTTCCTGCCAATTGCGTCGGAAGTGACCGACGTTAACCGCTACCGTACCGGTGAAATCGACATGACTTACAACAACATGCCGATCGAGCTGTTCCAGAAGCTGAAAAAAGAGATCCCGAAAGAAGTTCATGTTGATCCGTACCTGTGTACCTATTACTACGAAATCAACAACCAGAAAGCGCCGTTTACCGATGAGCGCGTACGTGAAGCGCTGAAACTGGGCCTGGACCGCGACATCATCACCAATAAAGTGAAAAACCAGGGTGACCTGCCTGCCTACAGCTTCACGCCGCCTTATACCGATGGCGCCAAGTTGACTCCGCCGGAATGGTTCGGTTGGACGCAGGAAAAACGCAACGAAGTGGCGAAGAAACTGCTGGCAGACGCGGGTTACGGCCCAGGCAAACCGCTGACTTTCTCGCTGCTGTACAACACCTCAGATCTGCACAAGAAGCTGGCGATTGCCGCCGCCTCCATCTGGAAGAAAAACCTGGGTGTGGATGTGAAGCTGGTGAACCAGGAGTGGAAAACCTTCCTGGATACCCGTCATCAGGGTAACTATGACGTATCTCGCGCCGGCTGGTGTGCGGACTACAACGAACCTAGCTCGTTCCTGAACATGATGCTGTCTGACAGCAGCAGTAACACCCCGCACTACAAGAGCGCCGAGTTCGACAAGCTGATGGCTAACGTGCTGACGGCGAAAACCAAAGAAGAACGTGCCGAACTGTATCAGAAAGCCGAAGTTCAGCTGGATAAAGACTCCGCCATCGTTCCGGTTTATTACTATGTGAATGCCCGTCTGGTGAAACCTTATGTTGGCGGTTACACCGGCCAAGACCCGCTTGATAACGTGTACGACAAAAACCTGTACATCATCAAGCATTGATACGGTAAGCGCCGGCGGTGCGAACCGCCGGCCCATGTTGAGAATAATAAGCCGTTATCAGGCTGCAGCACAGGGTTAGGGCAATGCTAAAATTTATATTTCGTCGCTTGTTAGAAGCGATCCCGACACTATTTATCCTTATCACCATTTCATTCTTCATGATGCGTTTGGCCCCCGGCAGCCCCTTTACCGGTGAGCGTGCATTGCCGCCGGAAGTGATGGCCAATATCGAAGCCAAATACCATTTGAATGATCCTATCTGGAAACAGTACGGCCATTATCTGGCTCAACTTGCGCAAGGTGATTTTGGCCCGTCCTTCAAATACAAGGATTATTCGGTCAACGATCTGGTCGCCGCTTCTTTCCCGGTTTCAGCCAAATTGGGCCTGGCCGCATTTTTGCTGGCGGTGGTTTTGGGGGTTAGCGCCGGTGTCATTGCCGCATTGAATCAAAATACCAAATGGGATTATACGGTAATGGGGTTTGCCATGACGGGGGTGGTTATCCCCAGTTTCGTGGTGGCGCCGTTGCTGGTATTGATTTTCGCCATCACGCTGAAATGGTTACCAGGCGGGGGTTGGAACGGCGGGGCACCGAAATTTATCATCTTGCCGATGGTGGCGTTGTCGCTGGCCTATATTGCCAGCATCGCCCGTATCACGCGCGGATCGATGATTGAAGTGCTGCACTCAAACTTTATCCGTACAGCCCGTGCCAAGGGTTTGCCAATGCGCCGCATCATTCTGCGCCATGCCTTGAAACCTGCGTTATTGCCGGTGCTTTCTTATATGGGGCCTGCCTTTGTCGGCATCATCACCGGTTCGATGGTGATCGAAACCATTTATGGCCTGCCGGGCATCGGCCAGCTGTTCGTTAACGGTGCGCTGAACCGCGACTATTCTTTGGTATTGAGCCTGACCATTCTGGTAGGTGGCCTGACTATTCTGTTTAACGCGATTGTTGACGTGCTGTACGCCGTTATCGATCCCAAAATTCGTTATTAAGCTGGAGCACGCAAATGATGTTGACGAAAAAGAACAGCGAAGCTCTGGAACACTTCGGCGAAAAGCTGGAAGTGGAAGGGCGCAGCCTGTGGCAGGATGCCCGTCGCCGCTTTGTGCATAACCGTGCGGCGGTCAGCAGCCTGTTTGTGCTGGGGCTGATTACCCTGTTTGTGATTGTAGCGCCGTGGCTGTCTCAGTTCGCCTATGACGATACCGACTGGGCGATGATGTCGGCTGCGCCGAGCCTTGAATCTGCGCACTACTTCGGCACTGACTCCTCCGGCCGCGATTTGCTGGTGCGCGTGGCGATTGGCGGGCGCATCTCGCTGATGGTCGGCGTGGCTGCGGCGCTGGTGGCGGTGATTGTCGGTACCCTGTACGGCGCGATGTCAGGTTACCTGGGCGGCAAGACCGACTCGGTGATGATGCGTTTGCTGGAGATCCTCAACTCCTTCCCGTTTATGTTCTTCGTGATCTTGCTGGTGACCTTCTTCGGTCAAAACATCCTGCTGATCTTTGTGGCAATCGGCATGGTGTCGTGGCTGGATATGGCGCGTATTGTGCGTGGGCAAACCCTGAGCTTAAAGCGTAAAGAATTTATCGAAGCGGCATTGGTGTGCGGGGTTTCAACCCGAAATATCGTACTGCGCCATATCGTGCCTAACGTGCTTGGCGTGGTGGTGGTGTATGCCTCATTGCTGGTGCCGAGCATGATCCTGTTCGAATCCTTCCTCAGCTTCCTGGGGCTGGGCACGCAGGAGCCATTAAGCAGCTGGGGCGCATTGCTCAGCGACGGCGCCAACTCGATGGAAGTTTCACCGTGGTTGCTGCTGTTCCCGGCGGGTTTCCTGGTAGTCACTCTGTTTTGTTTCAACTTTATCGGCGACGGTCTGCGTGACGCCCTCGACCCGAAAGATCGTTAAGGAGTGCCATCATGAGCACCATTGAAAACCCGCAGTTGCAAACCAGTGCCGTCGCCAAATCGACGCTGTTGCTGGATGTAAAAGACCTGCGCGTGACCTTCGGCACCCCGGACGGTGACGTGACGGCAGTGAACGATCTGAACTTCGACCTGCGAGCCGGTGAAACGCTGGGCATCGTCGGTGAGTCCGGTTCGGGCAAATCCCAGACCGCTTTCGCGCTGATGGGGCTGTTGGCCAGCAACGGCCGCATTGGCGGATCGGCTAAATTTAACGGCCGCGAAATCCTCAACCTGCCGGAAAAACAGCTCAACAAGCTGCGGGCGGAAGAGATTTCGATGATCTTCCAGGATCCGATGACGTCGCTTAACCCTTATATGCGCGTTGGCGAGCAGCTGATGGAAGTGCTGATGCTGCATAAAAAAATGAGCAAAAGCGAAGCCTTCGAAGAGTCGGTGCGTATGCTCGATGCGGTAAAAATGCCGGAAGCGCGCAAGCGTATGCGCATGTATCCGCATGAGTTCTCCGGCGGTATGCGCCAGCGGGTGATGATCGCCATGGCGTTGCTGTGTCGGCCCAAACTATTGATTGCCGATGAACCGACCACCGCACTGGATGTGACGGTTCAGGCGCAGATTATGACGTTGTTGAATGAGCTGAAACGCGAGTTCAACACGGCCATTATCATGATCACCCACGATTTGGGCGTGGTGGCCGGTATTTGTAATAAGGTGCTGGTCATGTACGCCGGGCGCACGATGGAATACGGCAGCGCGCGTGATGTGTTCTATCACCCGAGCCACCCATATTCCATCGGTCTGCTGAATGCGGTACCGCGTTTGGACGCTGAAGGTGAAGCCTTGATGACTATTCCCGGCAACCCGCCGAATCTGCTGCGTCTGCCGAAAGGTTGCCCGTTCCAGCCGCGTTGTCAGTTCGCTATGGAACAATGTGCGAGCGCTCCGCCGTTGGAGCAGTTTGGTGAAGGGCGCCTGCGCGCCTGCTTTAAACCGGTGGAGGCGTTGGTATGACAGCGGTAACCGAGAAGAAAGTGCTGCTCGAAGTGGCCGATTTGAAAGTGCACTTCGACATTCATGATGACAAACAGTGGTTCTGGCAGCCGGCGAAAACCCTGAAGGCGGTCGACGGCGTGACGCTGCGGTTGTTCGAAGGGGAAACGCTGGGCGTGGTTGGCGAGTCCGGTTGCGGAAAATCGACCTTCGCACGCGCCATTATCGGCCTGGTGAAAGCCACCAGCGGGCGCGTTGCCTGGTTAGGTAAGGATCTGCTCGGCATGAGCGATACCGACTGGCGCAAAACGCGCAGCGATATCCAGATGATCTTCCAGGATCCGCTGGCCTCGCTGAACCCACGCATGACCATCGGCGAAATCATCGCCGAACCGTTGCGCACCTATTACCCGAAGATGCCGCGTCAGGAAGTGAAGGACAAGGTGAAGGCGATGATGCTGAAGGTAGGCTTGTTGCCAAACTTGATCAACCGCTATCCGCATGAGTTCTCCGGCGGTCAGTGTCAGCGTATCGGCATTGCGCGTGCGCTGATCCTGGAACCGAAGTTGGTGATCTGTGACGAACCGGTTTCTGCACTGGATGTGTCGATTCAGGCGCAGGTGGTCAACCTGTTGCAGCAACTGCAGCGTGAAATGGGGCTGTCGTTGATCTTCATCGCCCATGACCTGGCGGTCGTCAAGCACATCTCCGACCGCGTGCTGGTGATGTATCTGGGCCATGCGGTGGAGCTGGGAACCTACGATGAGGTGTACCACAACCCGCAGCACCCTTACACCAAAGCGCTGATGTCGGCGGTGCCGATCCCGGACCCGGACAAGGAGAGGGAAAAACAGATCCAACTGCTGGAAGGGGAATTACCTTCGCCGATCAACCCGCCTTCAGGCTGCGTGTTCCGCACTCGCTGCCCGATTGCCGGGCCGGAATGCGCCAAAACCCGGCCGCTGCTGGAGGGGAGTTTCCGCCATGCGGTGTCGTGCCTGAAAGTCGATCCTTTATAATTTACCCGTCGTCTTCAAGCCGCAGCATTGTTCGCTGCGTCACCAACAAAAAACCCGCCAACGTTGGCGGGTTTTTTCATGCAAGCAGGGCGCTTATTCTTTCCACAAAATGTGGCACAGCTTGTGGTCTTTCTCACGGCAGAGCAATACGCGGGCAAACACGTCGTTGATCGGTTCGCCATCGCTGTCCGCGAGACCAATGACCACTTCGGCAAAAAAGTCCGGGTTCAGGTCAAAATCCACATGTTCCGACCAGTCTTCCGCCGGATCATACAGCTCGGCGCCGCCGCGTTCCTCAAATTGCAGGTTGAACAGCAGGATATCCGCCGGATCCAGATTGTCGCCGGCCAATTCCAGAAAGATGTCATAAGCCTGTTCCAGCGTTTCGTCTTCGGTAAGGCGGTTATTCAAATCCATAAAAAAATCCTGATCAAAAATGATTTGGCGTTATTAAACCATGCCCGACGCGGCTTTTATAGCAGCGGGCTGAAAAAGTAGAACAGGCGTTCGACAATACGGTGCCAGAACGGCCGTTTCTGCCACTCTTGGGCGTTCAGCAACTGTGAACGGGCGATATAGTCATCCTGCACGCAGGCCAGATCGCTGCCGAAGCCGTCATCGTCGATGACCAGGGTGATTTCAAAGTTCAACCACAGGCTGCGCATGTCCAGATTCACCGTGCCTACCAGGCTGAGTTGACCATCGACCAGTACGCTCTTGGTATGCAGCAGGCCGCCTTCAAACTGATGGATGTGCACGCCGGCTTCGAGTAATTCGGAAAAGAAGGAACGGCTGGCCCAGCGTACCATCGTTGAATCGTTGTCGCGCGGCACGATGATGCTGACTTCAACGCCACGCAGTGCGGCGGTGCAAATGGCATGCAGCAGGTCGTCGCTCGGTACGAAATAGGGCGTTGTCATGATCAATTGCTCACGCGCAGAGTACACGGCGGTCAGCAACGCCTGATGGATCATCTCATCCGGGAAGCCGGGGCCGGAGGCGATAACCTGAATGGTGTGGCCGCTTTCTTGTTCAAACGGCATGATATTGACATCGGGCGGCGGCGGCGGCAGAATGCGTTTGCCGGTTTCAATCTCCCAGTCACAGGCATAAACGATACCCATGGTGCTGGCGACCGGGCCTTCCATACGCGCCATCAGATCGATCCATTGGCCGACGCCTGCGCCCTGTTTGAAATAACGCGGATCGACCATATTCATACTGCCGGTATAGGCGATGTAATTGTCGATCAGGATGACTTTGCGGTGCTGGCGTAAATCCATTCGGCGCAGGAACACGCGGAACAGGTTAACCTTGAGCGCTTCTACCACCTCGATGCCGGCATTGCGCATCATGCCCGGATAAGGGCTGCGGAAAAACTGCAGGCTACCGGCAGAGTCCAGCATCACCCGGCAGTGCACGCCGCGTCGCGCGGCAGCCATCAGCGATTCTGCGACTTGATCCACCAGCCCGCCGGGTTGCCAGATATAGAACACCATCTCAATATTATGGCGTGCCAGCTCGATATCGCGGATCAGGGCCTTCATCGTCGAGTCTGTGGTGGTGAGCAATTGCAGTTGATTGCCCTTAACGCCATCAATACCCTGGCGACGATCGCACAACTGGAACAGAGGCCTGGCAACCTCGCTGTATTCCGTAGCGAAGATCCGTTGGCTCTCTTTTAATTCGCTGAGCCAGCGGGCGGTCGAGGGCCACATCGCCTTGGCGCGTTCGGCGCGACGTTTGCCTAAATGCAATTCGCCGAAAGATAAATAAGCCACGATACCGAATAACGGCAGAATATAGATAACCAACAGCCAGGCCATGGCTGAAGGTACAGCGCGACGTTTCATCAGAATACGTAGCGTGACCCCGGCGATAAGCAGCCAGTAACCGAACACCATGAGCCAACTGATTACGGTATAAAATGTTGTCATAAAGGCGAAAAATCCTGTTCGCAAACCACCAACAATGAGTGTACGCACAGAATGGTAAAGGGGGAACCTTTTCTCGGCGCTTATGTTGCATAAATATGATTGCCTTAAGGCACTTGCTGAAAGCGAAAAAAACATTTTTATCCGGCCATCGCGTCGCCTGGCGACGTGAAAGTGCGACGAACTGCGGCTTGGATCGCACGGCGAAAGCGCTATAATGCCCGCCGTTGGCATTTGACGGACGAGTGACGAAACGATGAGACGCAGTAGAAACGAGGTGGGCCGTTGGCGGATGCTGCGGCAGAGTCAGCGCCGCAGGCATCGCTGGCTGGAGCGCCAGTCATGCAGCAACCGGCACATTATTCGGGTGCGACGTCGCCTGGATGACCAGCACCGGCGCGCATTGCTGTTTGTGGTCGCCTACGAGTGGTAAAAACGAAAACAGTCCCGGCAGGGACTGTGAATTCGATGAAAAAGTTGCCTTTAAGCCTGGGGGTATTATGGGATACGCCCTTGTATTTCTCAGCGACAAACGCTCCCTGATTCAGAGCGTTATCACTTCTTGCCTAAAGTCCATTTCGCCATGCCTGCCCCCAGCACCATTAATAGCGCTGCCGCTATCAGTACCGCGATAAATGCCCGGTCGAAAGCCATGCGCGCCAGCTGTTTTAGCTGTTCAGCCTGATCGGTGGCCAGAGTGGCGGCCAGCCGTAGAGCTTCATCAATGCTGTCATAGGCGAGGTCGCTCACCGGCAAACTGCCCGGCAACGTCAAACTGTGGCTATAGACGGCAGTCATTAGCCCGCCGAGCAGGGTGATACCCAAAACCCCGCCCAGTTCATAGGAAACGTCTTCAATCGACGCCGCCATGCCGGACTTCTCTTCAGGCGCATTCAACATGATGGCGGTGGATGCGGCGGTAATGGCGCCACCGACGCCAAAACCAGTGATACACAGGCAAACCAATTGCAATAAAACGCTGCTTTGATAGAACAGGGCGAGACCTGCGATCCCGAAACCGGTCAGCATAAAACTGCCGAGCATCATGCGGCGTTCGCCGTAGCGGGGCAGGAATAAGCCAGTCAGCGGCCCGGCCAGCACGGAGGCCAGCGGGATCGGCAAAATAAATAGCGCGGCTTGCAATGGGCTCAGATCGAGAACCAGTTGCAGGCGTTGACTCAGAACCAGTTCCACGCCAATCAGCGCTATCATCGAGAGCAAGGCGACGCCGACGCCACCGGCAAACAGCCGGTTTTGGAACAGCGTGAAGTCGATCATCGGGTATTGCGTTTGCCTTTGGCGGCGCACAAAAAAGACAAGAGAGACAATGCCGAGCGCCGCGGCCATCGTTAACGCAATAAACGAAGGTGCCGTTTTGCTCAATTCTTTCAGCGCATAGATGCTGCCCACCAGGCCGATCATGATTTGTACCGAGCCTATGATGTCGTAAGGGCGCGTATTCTCTCCGCCGCAGTGCGGTATCAATCGCCATGCCAGCGGCAGTACCAACATTACCACCGGCACGTTGATCAGAAACACCGAACCCCACCAGAAATATTCCAGCAGCACCCCACCGACCACGGGCCCCAGCGCGGCGGCACTGGAGGCGACCGCCGCCCAGATGCCAATAGCCAGCGCACGCTCACGCTCGTCGGTAAAGATATGACGGACGATGGACAGGGTTGCCGGCATCATCATGGCGGCACCTACGGCAAGGAATGCGCGCGCAGCAATCAGCCATTCTGCCGTGGGCGAAAAAGCGGCGCAAAGTGAGGCGGCGGCAAAAACCGGCAATCCGGCCATAAACAGGCGCTTATGACCGACGCGATCGCTCAGCATGCCCGCGCCAGGCAACAGACCTGCAACCACCAACGGGTAAGCGTTTACGATCCATAATTTTTGTGACGCATTGGCATCCAGCGCCTGCGTCAGCCGCGGCAAGGCGGTGTATAACACCGTCATGTCGATAACGATCAGAAATAGTGCGCTGGAGATTAAGGCCAGGATCAACCAGCGGTTGTTTACGAACATAATATTATTCCAAAAAATGCGGCCGGCGCGGATGCGCAGCCAGAAGGTAAACCCCAGTCTCCACTGGTGGTATACTGATCATAATATATATCCATACGTACGTATTGAAAAGAGAGGTCTATCAATGGGACGTCAACGCAGCATCGATCGTGACAAAGTTCTGGATGCGGCCGAAGAAATTGTCGCCAACCAGGGCGCCGCCGGACTGACCATTGATTCCGTCGCAAAAGCGATGGGGATCTCCAAAGGCGGAGTGCAATACTGCTTCGGCAGTAAAGATGCGTTGATTGATGCGATGTTTGAACGCTGGGGCAAGGCGTATGACACTCTGTTCGACGCGATTGCCGGGGAGAACCCCTCGGCGACCACCGCCGTACAGGCGCATATGCAGGCGACCAGAAGTTCCGATCAGGCCTCCAGCGCCAAGGCTGCGGGGTTGATGGCGACGCTGATTCAAACGCCGGAGCATCTGGACAGCACGCGTGAATGGTACCGCAGCCGGATTGCCGGTCTGGATTTGACCACTGAGCAGGGAAGGCGCGCGCGGCTGGCCTTTCTGGCCACCGAAGGGGCATTTATGCTGCGTTTTTTTGGTTTGATGAATATCGACCAGCAAGAATGGGACGCTATGTTTATGGATATGCAGGCACTGATTCTGGCGCAAAGCCAAACGGCTGCAGAGGATCCGGCATCGAAGTAATATGCGAAAGTCACCTTAACCCCGATACCGTTCGGGGTTGGCGCGCAGGCCGGGTTGATATCGGCCTGGTTGGTTACCCTGTTTTACGGCACAGGTATTTGCCCTTTATGACGCCGTCATAAAATCTGCCTTTCGAAACCACCACGACAAAGTCCTGGTAGATTCGATTGGGAACCCCGATATATTGATAGATCCCTGCATCACGAAACTGGATTTCCAGAACCTGAGCAGTTTCATCATAGCCTATTGATATAATTCTTGAAGATGAAACCGGTTGTCGCTGCAAGTATACTCCCCTCTGTTAATTCATTATTATTTATATGGTTATAGGCTGCCCGTTAACCATACCAGAAGCTGGAATGCGCCGCCATACGCTTCGCTTTAAGAGGAAAGCTATCGCACCGATAGCTGGCGGGGCCAAAGAGGAAAGCGTAGGCTTATCTCATAAGATATTCCCTCGAAGACCCCTTTAGCCAGCCACTCCGTGCTGGCTTTTTTTTACGGTGTTGTTCATTCTGAGGCGGGTGGGGAAACAAGTCACGGACCACCTAACGTGACCCGTAATTGTAGCAGTGCAACCCGTTATAATGGAAAGTAACAGGTTTACTTAAAACACCTGCTTAAAAGGTTTTACTGTCACGTCACCATAAACGCCGGCAGCGACGTAGGGATCCTGTTCAGCCCAGGTTTGGGCATCCGCCAGCGACGCGAATTCCGCAATCACCGTAGAGCCGCTGAAGCCCGCACTACCCGGATCGTTGCTGTCGATAGCCGGGTTTGGGCCGGCAACCACCAGACGGCCTTCATCCCGCAGCGCCTGCAGGCGTGCCAAATGCGCCGGCCGTACCGACAGACGGTTTTCCAATGAGTTGGGGACGTCCTGCGCGTAGATCAGATAAAGCATGTTTCACCTTTAAAATCATTAGTATAGAAGGGGTGATTCAAGGTAGCGCAAAAGGCGAGCCAAGGGAATGCCTGGCTGGGGGAATTTACCTCTAGCTGGCGCTTATGCCTTGAAGCAGCTAGTTTTTATTCGTATAGTGCGGCCGCGCGATGAATTGAACCCCTGTGTGAGAGGTGAGGAAATGACGGAACTGGTTAGGGATAAACTCGACTTGCCTGAGGGCAAAAGCAAGCTGTTGCTGCACTCCTGCTGTGCGCCTTGTTCCGGTGAGGTGATGGAAGCCATTCAGGCCTCCGGCATCGAATACGCCATCTTTTTCTATAACCCGAATATTCACCCGCAAAAAGAGTATCTGCTGCGCAAGGAAGAGAACATTCGCTTTGCCGAGCAGCACGGGATACCCATTATTGACGCCGATTACGATACCGATAACTGGTTTGCCCGCGCCAAAGGCATGGAAAACGAGCCAGAGCGTGGGATCCGTTGCACCATGTGTTTCGACATGCGTTTTGAGCGCACCGCATTGTACGCACATGAAAACGGCTACGACACCATCTCCAGTTCGCTGGGTATTTCCCGCTGGAAGAATATGCAGCAAATCACCGACTGCGGCGTCCGCGCGGCAGAAAAATATCCTGACCTGCAGTATTGGGATTACAACTGGCGCAAAAAAGGCGGCGCATCGCGAATGATAGAAATCAGCAAGCGCGAACGTTTCTACCAGCAGGAATACTGTGGCTGTGTCTATTCGCTGCGTGATACCAACCTGCATCGCAAAGCGCAGGGGCGGCCACTGATCAAATTGGGCGTGCTGTATTACGGTGATGAAGAATAACGCCGCATTGGTGACGAATGACCCGCTACGGCGGGTTTTTTTGTTTTTGTCGCGATAAATCAGGTTAATAGAGCGTGTGAAATCCTCAGTAAAAATGCAAATAAAAGGTTAATATCCCCATGAGTTTACAGGTTTTAGCGATGAATAATGACGATTAAAGCGATAGTTTGCCATTCGTTATTGAATATGATTGCTATTTGCATTTAAACTTGGCGAACCAGAGGAAACAGAATCATTATGCCGCTAAAAAAGATGTTCCTTAATCGCCGTTTATCAGTGCCGATTGTCCTGTCCGTTGGCTTACATAGCGCCTTGGTGGCGAGCTTGCTCTATGCTTCTGTCAATGAAGTCATGGAGTTGCCGAAACCAGAGGATGCGCCGATCAGCGTCATGATGGTCAATACCGCGGCAATGGCCGAGCCGCCGCCGCCCGCGCCTGCTGAGCCAGAACCGCAGGTGGAACCGGAACCAGAACCGCAGGTGGAACCGGAACCAGAACCAGAACCAGAACCGCTGCCAGAGCCACCGCCAAAGGCGATACTGAAGCCTGAGCCGGTAAAACCCAAACCGAAGCCGAAACCGAAGCCGAAGGTCGAAAAAACGGTCAAACGCGAACCGCAGAAAACCGAGCCGCGCGAGCCATCGCCGTTTGAAAACAACGAGCCGGCCAAGCCAGTCGACAAAGCGCCGGTAAAGCAAGCGCCTTCAGCGCCGGTTCAGGGCAATTCGCGTGATGTGGGGCCGAAGCCTATCAGCCGTGCAGATCCGATCTACCCACCGCGCGCCAGAGCCTTGCAGATTGAAGGCAGTGTGCGGGTTCAATTTGATATCGACAGCGACGGCCGCGTGACCAACGTGCGTATCCTGTCTGCGGAACCACGCAATATGTTCGAGCGTGAAGTGAAACAGGCATTGCGCAAGTGGCGTTACGAAGCCAAGGAAGCGAAAGATCGCGTCGTTAATATCCGCTTTAAAATTAACGGCACCACGGAGATGGACTGATATCGACGTTGGCGCCAATAGAAAAGGGTCGCCGAAGCGACCCTTTTTGCTGCCTGCATTTCAGCTATTCTTCAAAGCCGACGCGGAAGTTCATTTTGCCATCGGGCAGGGCGCGTGAATTGCCCTCATCATCCACCGCCACATAAGTAAATACCGCCTCGGTTGCACGGTAGCGCTGGCCGATAGGCGCGGAGGATACTTTCTTTACCCACACTTCTATATTGATGGTGATCGAACTGCGGCCGGTGCGGATACACTGCGCATAGCAGCAAACCACATCACCCACTGCGACCGGTTTCAGGAAGGTCATACCATCGACACGCACTGTCACTACGCGTCCTTCGGCAATTTCTTTCGCCTGAATAGCGCCGCCAATGTCCATTTGCGACATTAGCCAGCCGCCAAAAATATCACCGTTGGCATTGGTATCTGCCGGCATTGCCAGAGTACGCAGCACCATTTCGCCACTGGGTAAAGGTCGTTGTTGAGTCATAGCCGTCTGCTTATCAAAGAAGGGTTTTCATTATACTGCCCGCAGCAAGCGCTACGGGCATTAACAATTTTGTAACTATTTTTTCTGTTCTTCAGGCATGTGCCGATAAATATAAATACCGCTGAGCAGGGTAAACACCAGCGTCAGCGCCGTCAGGCCGAACACTTTAAAGTTAACCCAAACGCTTTGCGGCAACCAGAAGGCGACGTAGATATTCGCCAGGCCACAGACCAGGAAGAATACCGCCCACGCCAGATTGAGGTTGCTCCACACTTTGTCCGGCAGCGTCAGCTCTTTACCCAGCATGCGCTGAACCAGCGGCTTCTTGAGCACCAGTTGGCTGATCAGCAACGCCAACGCAAACAGGGTATAGATTACCGTGACTTTCCATTTGATAAACAAATCGTTATGGAATACCAGCGTCAGGGTGCCGAACACCAGCACCATCAGGAAGGTGATCAGCGTCATCTTCTCGACCTTGCGGTATTTGATCCAGGTGAACACCAGCGCCAGTGCGGTAGCGACAATCAACGCGCCGGAAGCGACGTAGATATCGTAGAGCTTATAAAAAGCAAAAAAGACAATTAACGGGAGGAAATCAAGAAACTGCTTCATAAATCAATCCATCATCTGTTCATCGCCCGACTATACCGGATTCGGCGGGCTCTGTGTACCGCTGGGAAGCGCTGATTATCGGCGTTTGGGGGCCGGATTTCTGCCATGAAAGCAGGAATTTGCATAAACTTACGATTGAGGTCGCGACTTCGTGGTGGGCCGATTGCCAGCGCGGCCCTGGCATCTCATGATACGCGTAATAATAGACGGATAATTTATAACGGAAAACAGTTTATGCAGTGGAAATCTCTCCAGGCGTTGACGCCTGGTTTGACGCATTTATTAGGGTATCAACGCAGTTGGCTTAAACCGGATATACGCGCCGGGCTCTCCGTAGCTGCGGTGGCATTGCCGGTGGCGATCGCTTACGCCGAGCTGGCCGGGGTCAGCCCGGTGGTGGGGCTGTACTCCTGTATCTTGCCGATGGTCGCCTACGCGTTTTTCGGATCGTCGCGCCAGCTTATTGTCGGGCCGGACGCAGCCACCTGTGCAGTGATAGCCGCAGTAGTGACGCCGCTGGCTGCGGGTAATATGGAGCGGCACTGGCAACTCACCATTATGATGACGGCAATGATGGGCGCCTGGTGCCTGTTGGCGAGCCGTTTCAAACTGGGCGCACTGGCGGATCTGCTCTCCCGGCCGATACTCAGCGGGCTGCTGAACGGTGTGGCGATCACTATCATGGTCGATCAGATCGGCAAGGTCCTCGGTTTTGGCGTTCACCCTGCGCAGTTGATTGAGCGCATTTACGCGCTGCCGGGCAACCTGATGCACAGCGACTGGCTGACCATGGCGGTGTCGCTGTTGACGCTGGTCACGCTGCTGGGATTTAAAAAATGGCGCCCTAACTGGCCGGCACCGTTGTTTGCCATCGTATTGGCGGCTTTCGTCACCTGGATAGGCGGGTTACAGCAGCATGGCGTAGTGACGGTGGGGGGGTTTAGCGACGTATTACCGATAGTCCAGTGGCCGGATTTCCAGCCAGGGTTGCTGCGAGACATGGTGATCCCGGCACTCAACCTGGCGGTAGTGAGTTTTGTCAGCATGATGCTGACTGCGCGCAGTTTTGCGGCAAAGAATGGCTATGAGGTGAACGCCGACGCTGAGTTCCGCGCGCTGGGGTTGGTGAATATCGTTTCGGCGCTTTCACAGGGGTTTGCCATCAGCGGGGCGGATTCCCGTACTGCGGTTAACGATGCCAACGGCGGCAAGAGTCAATTGGTGTCGATCATTGCAGCGGGGGTGATTGCTTTCGTGCTGTTGTTCCTGATGGCGCCGCTGCAGTTTATTCCGGTGGCGGGGTTAGGCGTAGTGCTGATGTATGCCGCCTGGTCGTTGCTGGATTTTCGGGGCATCTGGATTATGCGCCGCCGCAATGCGCAGGCCTTCCGGTTGGCCATGTTCACCTTCTTGTGCGTGCTGCTGGTGGGGGTGATCAGCGGTATCGGCTTGGCGGTATTGCTGGGGCTGATGCAGTTCCTGCGCACGGTATTTCGTCCGACGGAGCAGTTGCTGGGTGTGAACGACGAGGGCATGATCCACTCGATGGGCAACAACAACGGCGTTAAAGCGGTACCCGGCGTGATGATGTACCGTTTCAACTCGCCGTTAACCTATTTTAACGTGGCGTACTTCAAGCGCCGGATCCTGAATTTGGTGGACAGTACACCATTTCAGCCGCGCTGGGTGGTGGTGGATGCTGTCGCCAGTTTTACCCACGCGGATATCAGCGTTCTGGCGGCGATAGATGAGCTGAAGCGCGATCTGTTACAGCGTAACGTTAAGCTGGTGTTGGCAGGGAGGCGAACCGAGCTGACGCGTTGGTTCCGCATCAATCGGCTGGGACGCGATCGGGAATTGATTCTGGTGCCGGATTTGTATCTGGCGTTGAAGCTGATTCAAAGTAAGGAACAGGCTGAGACGGCTGCGGTTCCATAAGCAAAAAGGGCACGCCGAGGCGTGCCCTTTTAGTTACTGCAGGCAGATCAACTGCGCAGCAGCATATACAGACGGAACAGGTAAATCAGCAACAGGGCGGAAACCAGGTTGCTCAGCGCGGTAAGCACTACGCTGGCGACATTCGGGGTCAGTACCGAAAGGTGGCTCACCATAAACAACACCAGCAGCTTGGCGGCCAACCACAGCATCATGGCCGGCACAATCACGCGTGCATTGGCGAAGGCCAGTTTGCAGCTCAACTTGATCGACGCGAACACGCCTTTTTTGTCCGCGGTGGTGATCACCGGCGCCAGCGAGAAGGCAATCGCCATAATTACGCCCGGCACGACGAACAGCGTCAAGCCTAGCTGAATCAGCAGAGTGCAGATAAACAGCAGCAACAGCAAACGCGGCAATTCCGGCGCAGAAGCGCCAATAGCGCGCAGCGCGCTGATGCGTTGCCCCTGGGAAACCAGGCTAATCAGCGTCAGCATCCCGCCAACCAACAACACGTTGCCCACCAAAGCGGAGAAAGTGGCAGCGGCTGACACCTTCAATAACACCATCTGCTGCTCGGGCGTCATTTGCTGAATGATTTCCTGGATCCCCATTCCGGCGGATGCCGTAAAATCACCTTCCGTTGCAGACAAGATCTTCAACTGCTCGACGTCAGGGCTAAAAACCTGATTGAGCAGCACAGAAATGAACGCGGTCAACAGCGCCAGCATCAGAATGCTGGTCAGTTGATTACGGAAAAAGTTAAAACTGTCACGGTACAACGTGTTGGCCGTGATAGGCATGCAGACTCCTTGGCGTCGAGAAACAAAGATATATCCATCGCCTTTCAAGTTGCGCCATGGTTGGCCGCAACTTGAAATTCATAGGTATATAGCAAAATCAGTGGGCGATTGTACCTTGTTCCGCGTCGCTGTGGCACCCCGCGAGTTGCATTGCGGCTATTTCTTCGGCAATCACCGTTATTGGCAGCGACAAGGGTAAAGGAACCGGCAGCGGCGGCAGACCATAACGCTCGCGAGCGCGATCGCAGGCTTCGTTGCGCAGGCCGTTTTCTCCGGACTGATCGAATTCGCGACAAGGGCTGGGGCGATTGAGATAAATGGAGCAGGACACGGCCTTGCCGATTTCGCCCTCGAGAGCGGTACAGCGCGGGGACTTGCTGTTGGTCCCCTGCATACAGCGCAAAAAGGGAGTTAAGGGCTCGGTAAGAGAGATAGGAACCACGCCGCCGCCATCTTCCGCTTCGGCCCAATAGAATGACACTCGAAAATAGCCGCAGCATGCGCCGCAACTGACACAGGGATTATGAATTTCGCTCATCTTGATCGCGCCGACTCCTGACGGCACTCACCAAAACCAACACGGATAATGAACTTACTCAGTGGCTGTTTTTTTAGCAACTGAAGTTTGAACATGCAGATGTTTTGCAACAAAATGCATTTTTTGATTCAGATCAATTCTCGATTTATTAGTCCCTTAGGTAACCTTGTTTTTAGTAGGAATAAAAAAATTTACACATAAGATGTGATCCCGATGGGATCATAAATACCCGTAAGTAGGTATATTCCCTTCCGACTAGTAACCACACAAATGGAATGGATAATGAAAAAGACAACTCTGGTGGTATTGGCGGCTATGATGGCTCCAATGTTGGCAAGCGCGCATCAGGCGGGTGATTTTCTTTTCCGCGCGGGGGCGGCGACGGTTCGGCCCAATGCAGGATCGGACGACGTACTGGGGCAGGGATCCTTCAATGCCGATAATAATACCCAGCTCGGCCTGACCTTCGGCTATATGGTAACGGACAATATTGGCGTGGAACTGCTGGCTGCGACGCCGTTCCGCCATAAGGTGGCGTTGAACGGCGCGGCAGTGAACGGTAACATCGCCACGGTGCGCGATCTGCCGCCGAGTCTGATGGCGCAATATTACTTTGGCGACAAGCAGGACAAACTGCGTCCGTATCTGGGGCTTGGCGTGAACTACACCACCTTCTTTGATGAAAAATTCAATGACAATGGCAAAGGAGCCGGGCTGAGTAATCTGAGCCTGAAAGACTCCTGGGGTGTCGCTGCGCAGGCGGGCCTGGATTACAACCTGGATGAACACTGGATGTTGAATATGTCGGTGTGGTGGATGAATATCGAGACCAAAACCCGCTTTGATGACGCCAACGGCAACCATCACAGTATTGATACGCGGTTGGATCCTTGGGTGTTTATGTTCGGGGCAGGTTATCGCTTCTGAGGATGACCGAGACAGGGAGGCGCAATGCCTCCCTGCGATCGTTATTTGAGTTGCATGACGTTCTCAACGGATTTAACACCCGCCACGCCGCGTGTGGTCTGCACCGCACGGTTGGCATCTTCGCTGGAGGTGACAAAGCCGCTCAATTGCACCCGGCCTTTAAAGGTCTCTACGCTGATTTCTCTCGACTTGATGTTTTTATCTGCCAGCAGTGCTGATTTCACTTTGGTGGTAATCACCGTATCGTCAATATAACCGCCAGTCCCCTCGGATTTCGCTGTCGGCGCGCAGGCGCTTACTGCGAATGCCACAACGGCTGCCATGCATAAGGCCGAAAGGGTTTTAAATAGCTTCATAAATTACTCTCCATGCAATGTTATTGTTGAAACTACATTCAGGTTATTACCTGAAAACGCTCAGTATTTCCGCAAAATGCAGAAATCTGCAACGGGCACTTTCAAGTGTGAGTCAATAAGCGAGTTTGTTCAAATTTTAGATGTAAAAAAATCGAACAACACTGAGAGGAAACAAGATGTTATCGGCGGGCGCGGATCCATCACGCCCGCCTCAGGGAGGATCAGCTTCGGGTCGCGGCTTTCATTTCGCGAACAAAGTTCGCCAGCCGAGTCAGCATTTCTGCCGGCTGCGCCTGATTTTGCTCGATAATTTTGACGATCGCCGAACCGGAGATCGCACCGGCGGCACCGGCCTGCAGCGCATCATGCACCTGCGCAGGCTCGGAAATGCCGAACCCCTGCAGCGGTGGCGCGGCATGGTATTCGCGCAGTTTGTTCACCAGATGATGCAGTGGCAATTGAGCGCGGCTTTCGGTGCCGGTAACGCCTGCGCGGGACAGCAGGTAAGTATAACCCCGTCCGTGCGAAGAGATTTCACGCAGCAAATCGTCGTCTGCGTTTGGCGGGCAGATAAAGATAGGCGCGATGCCGTGGCGGGTAGCGGCGGCACGGAAGGGCGCAGACTCTTCAAATGGCACATCGGCAATCAGCACCGAATCCACGCCGACTTCGGCGCAACGCTGGTAAAAGGCATCGATGCCTTTATGAAACACCAGGTTGGCGTACATCAGCAGGCCGATAGGAATGGTCGGGTGCTTCTGACGAATGGTGGCCAGCATTTCAAAACACTGGGTCGGCGTCACGCCGGAGGCGAAGGCACGCAGCGCAGCGCTCTGGATAGTCGGGCCGTCGGCCAGCGGATCGGAGAACGGGATGCCCAGCTCCAGCGCATCTGCCCCGGCTTCAACCAGAGTATCGATAATCTGCAGCGACAATGCCGGGTTCGGATCGCCCAGGGTGACAAACGGGACGAAGGCGCCTTCCTTGTTGCTTTCCAGACGTTTGAACAGTTGCTGATAACGTTCCATCAGATTTCTCCCCGAGCTTTCAGTATGTCGTGAACGGTAAATATGTCTTTGTCGCCGCGGCCGGACAGGTTAACCACCAGGATCTGTTCTTTCTGCGGCGTTTCACGGATCATTTTAAGCGCGTGCGCCAGGGCGTGGGAGGACTCCAACGCCGGGATAATGCCTTCGCTGCGCGACAAAGCCTTGAAGGCATCCAGCGCTTCGTCGTCGGTAATCGACACATATTCGGCACGGCCAATGCTGTTCAGATAGGCGTGCTGCGGCCCGACGGACGGGAAGTCCAGCCCGGCGGAAATGGAATAGGATTCCTCGATCTGGCCTTCGGAGGTCTGCATCATCGGCGCTTTCATACCGAAATAGATACCGACGTGGCCGTGCTTCAGCGGCGCACCGTGTTGGCCGGTTTCGATACCGAGACCGGCAGGTTCCACGCCGATCAGCCCAACGCTGACGTCATCGATAAAGTCGGCAAACATGCCGATGGCGTTAGAACCGCCGCCGACGCACGCCAATACTGCGTCCGGCAGGCGGCCTTCACGCTCCAGCATCTGCGCTTTGGTTTCTTCGCCGATCATGCGCTGGAACTCACGCACGATGGTCGGGTACGGGTGCGGGCCGGCTGCGGTACCCAGCATATAGTGGGCGGTTTCATAGCTGCCGGACCAGTCGCGCAGCGCTTCGTTGCAGGCATCTTTCAGCGTGGAGGAGCCGCTGTGCACCGGGATCACTTCTGCACCCATCAGGCGCATGCGGAACACGTTCGGCGACTGGCGTTCAATATCTTTGGCGCCCATATAGATGCGGCATTTCAGGCCGAGCAATGCACAGGCCAGAGCAGAGGCCACGCCATGCTGGCCGGCACCGGTTTCGGCGATGATTTCGGTTTTGCCCATGCGCTTGGCCAGCAACGCTTGCCCCAGCACCTGGTTGGTTTTGTGCGCGCCGCCGTGCAGCAAATCTTCACGCTTCAGGTACAGCTTGGTTTTGGTGCCGGCGGTGAGGTTTTTGCACAGCGTCAGCGCCGTCGGGCGGCCGGCGTAGTTTTTCAGCAGATCGATAAACTCAGCCTGGAATTCAGGGTCGCGCTGCGCGCTGACGAAGGCCTCTTCCAGTTGTTTTAATGCCGGCATCAGAATCTGTGGCACATATTGGCCACCAAATTCGCCGAAGTAGGGGTTAAGCAGCGTCATTATAGTTCCCGTTATTATCCGTTAAATTGTGTTCGCATTCAGTAGGCGCGCAGGGTCTTGAACACTGCCGCCAGGCGGGCAGGATCTTTAATCCCGGGCTCGCTCTCGACGCCGGAGTTAAAATCAAGCCCGGCACAGCCGAGTTTGGCTGCGTCAACGCAGTTGTCTGCGCTCAGACCGCCCGCCAGCATCACGTTGCCCAGGTTTTGGCCGTGCAATACCGACCAGTCGAAACGCTGGCCGGTGCCGCCGGCGCCGTTATCCAGCAGATAGCGGTCAACGTGCTGCAGATCACGTGCCGGCAAGCTGTCTTTCACGCTCAGCGCTTTCCAGATCTGGCAGGAGGCAGGCAGTTTGGCGCGCAGGGCGTCGATGTAGGCTTGATCTTCCGCGCCGTGTAGCTGTACCGCCTTCAGACCGAGGCGTTCAACGGTTTGCACCAGGGTTTCCACCTGCGCGTCGCAGAACACGCCGACGTATTTCAACGGCGCGCCGGCAATCACTTCGCGGGCGCGGTTGATGTCGACATAGCGCGGTGAACGCCCGACAAAAATCAGCCCGCCGTAGATCGCGCCGGCCTGATAAGCGGCTGCGGCATCTTGTGGGCGGGTCAGCCCGCAGACTTTATTGTCGCCCAGCGTTACCCGGCGTACGGCGGCGCGCAGGTCGGTTTCCGACATCAGTGCGCTGCCGATCAGGAACCCGTTGGCGAAGTGGCTCAGTTCGCGGATTTGGCCGTAATTGTTGATGCCGGATTCGCTGATCACCGTCACCCCGTGCGGCACGCGTGGTGCGAGTTGGCGGGTACGGTCCAGATCAATGCTAAGGTCGCGCAGGTCACGGTTATTAATGCCGACCACGCGTGCCTCGAGCGCGATTGCCCGCTGCAGTTCTTCTTCGCTGATCACTTCGGTCAGCACGCCCATGTTCAGGCTGTGCGCCACGGCTGCCAACTGGCGATATTGATCGTCGTCCAGCACCGACAACATCAGCAGGATGGCATCGGCCTGATAGAACCGCGCCAGGTAGATCTGGTACGGGTCGATAATAAAATCTTTGCACAGCACCGGCTGCGTAACCGTCTTGCTGACCAGCGGCAGGAAATCGAAACTGCCCTGGAAGTACTTTTCATCGGTCAGTACCGAGATGGCCGAAGCGAAATCCTTGTAGACCGAAGCGATTTCGACCGGATCAAAGTTTTCGCGGATCAACCCTTTGGAAGGGGACGCTTTTTTGCATTCAAGAATAAATGCCGTTCTGGCCCCTTGCAGCGCATGATAAAAGCCGCGTTCGCTTGGGACGATTTCATTGTGAAAGCTGGCCAGTGGTTGTTGTTGCTGTCGTGCTGCGACCCATTGCGCTTTATCACGAACAATCTTGTTGAGCACGGTTTCCTGCATCATTTATCCTCTTGCTGCCAGTGCGGTGACGCGCTCGTAAGCTTGCCCGCTGTGAATCATGTCCAGTGCCTGCTGCGCGTTTTGGCGCAGGTCTTCATGCCCGAATAACTTCAGTAACAGCGCCACGTTAGCCGCTACCGCTGCGGCGTGCGCCGGGTCGCCTTTACCTTGTAACAACCGTGCCAGAATGTCACGGTTTTCTTCCGGCGATCCGCCCTGCAGGGCTTCCAGCGGGTAGCGTTGCAGGCCAAAGGACTCTGGCGTTAATTGGTAGCTTTCAATCTCACCGTTGTTCAGCTCCGCCACGTGGGTCGCGGTGTGAATTGCCACTTCGTCCATGCCACCGCCGTGCACCACGGCGGCACGCTGATAACCCAGCACACGCAGAGTTTGGGCTATCGGCAGCACCAGCTCCGGGCTGTAAACGCCGATCAGCGCCAGCGGTGGACGTGCCGGGTTGATCAACGGGCCGAGCACGTTAAATACCGTACGGGTTTTCAACTGTTGGCGTACCGGCATCGCATGGCGGAAACCGGTGTGATATTGCGGTGCAAACAGGAAACACACGCCCAGTTCATCCAGCGCCTGGCGGGACTCTTCCGCCGGCAGATCCAGGCGGATGCCGAATGCCGCCAACAGGTCCGAAGAACCGGAACGGCTGGAGACGCTGCGGTTACCGTGTTTTGCCACTTTGGCACCGCATGCCGCCGCCACAAAGGCGCTGGCGGTAGAGATATTGATGCTGTTGGTGCCGTCGCCGCCGGTGCCGACGATATCGGCAAACGGATAATCCGGGCGTGGGAACGGCAGGGCGTCGGCCAGCAGGGCCTTGGCGGCACCGGCAATCTCTTCCGGGCGCTCTCCGCGGATTTTCATGCTGATCAGTGCCGCTGCCAGTTGGCTGGGTTCCAGCTCGCCTCGCACGATGGCGCTGAACAACTGCTGGCTTTCCTCTTGGCTCATTGATTCTGAGCGGTACAGTTTTTCAAGAATAGGTTGCATCGTCGTTTCCCTTATTATTTCGCCAGCGCCCAGGCCAGAGTTTGCTCAAGCAAACGTGCGCCGTGGGTGGTGAGGATCGATTCCGGATGGAATTGGAAACCACATACGCGGTGCCGGTCATTACGTACTGCCATCACCATGTCGCCGAAGCGAGCGTTAACGGTGAGTTCGGCCGGGATATTGCTGCCGACCAGTGAATGGTAGCGAGCCACCGGCAGCGGGTTCACCATACCGGCAAACATGCCTTCGCCATCGTGGCTAATGGCCGAGGCTTTACCGTGCAGGATCTCGCCCGCCTGGCCGACGTGCCCACCGTAGGCCTCTACAATCGCCTGGTGCCCCAGGCAGATGCCGATAATCGGTAACTGGCCGCGCAGGCGTTGCAGCAACTCCGGCATGCAGCCGGCTTCGGATGGCGTACCTGGGCCCGGTGACAGCATCAACACCGGTTGCTCCAACTGTTGCAGGCGCTCGATAATCACGTCCGCAGAGATCTGGTTGCGGTAAATCACCACCTGGTGGCCGCTGGCACGCAGTTGATCGACCAGGTTATAGGTAAAGGAATCGACGTTGTCGAGCAGTAAGATATCGGCCATCAGAACACCTCCTTGGCTTGGTGCGCGCTGGCAATGGCACGCAGCACGGCACGTGCCTTATTACGGGTTTCATCGGCTTCCGCCTGAGGAACAGAATCCAGCACCACGCCGGCGCCGGCTTGCACGGTGGCAATACCGTCTTCAACATATGCGGAGCGGATGACAATACAGGTATCCAGATCGCCGGTGGCGGTGAAATACCCCACAGCACCGCCGTAGCTGCCGCGGCGGGAGCCTTCAGAGGCAGCGATCAACTGCATGGCGCGAACCTTGGGGGCGCCGCTCAGGGTCCCCATGTTCATGCAAGCCTGGTAGGCGTGCAGCACGTCAAGGTCGGCGCGCAAGGTACCGATCACTCGGGAAACCAGGTGCATCACGAAAGAGTAACGGTCCACTTTGGTCAGGTCCGCCACGTAGCGGCTACCGGCCTGGCAGATGCGCGCCAGATCGTTGCGCGCCAGATCGACCAGCATCAGATGCTCGGCCAGTTCTTTGTGATCGGTGCGCATTTCCAATTCGATGCGGCTGTCGAGATCCAGATCCAGCGAGCCATCAGCGCGGCGGCCACGCGGACGGGTACCGGCAATAGGGTAAATTTCGATCTGACGGTTGCTTGCGTCGTATTTCAATGCGCTTTCCGGAGAGGCGCCGAACAGGGTGAACTCGTCGTCCTGCATAAAGAACATGTAAGGGCTTGGGTTGCTGTCTTTCAAGGTTTGGTAGGCCGCCAGCGGGGCTGGGCATGGCAGCGAGAAGCGGCGTGACGGCACTACCTGGAAAATCTCGCCCTGGCGAATGGCCTGCTGCAGTCCGCTGACCACGGCGCTGTATTCCTCATCGGTCTGGTTGCAGCTCAACTGCATGTTTTCCAGCTTCTGATGCGGAATGGGTTGCGGGGTCTGCTTCAACTGGGTCTGCAACTGCTCAAGACGCTGTTGCAGGCGCTGTTCTTCCGCCGCATCGGCGGTAAACACGCTGGCCTGCAGGCGAGCCACGCCGCGCTGGTGGTCCAGCACCAGCAGGGTTTCCGCCAGGTAGAAGCAGAAGTCCGGGCAACGTTGATCCTGGCGCAGCGCCGGCAGATCTTCGAAACCGGCAACCAGATCATAGGCAAACAGGCCGCCGAGCATGACCGCTTCACGTTCGTCCGCCGGGGCGTCAACCAGTGTCAGCAGAGTGCGCAGTGCGTCAAACACTGACAGTGAGCGCAGACGGGCATCCTCATCCTGCACCGCATCGATGACCGGGAAGGTCAGTTCGCGGCCGTTTGGGCGAACCTGAATCTGCACTTCCGCCGGCAATGCTTCATCGAGCAGCGGCAGCATCGCCGCACCGTTGGCGGTCAGTGCCTGCAGCGTGACGCTGCGGCCCAGCGCGGTGATGCGCAGGGCGCTGTCGATCACCAGCAGGCTTTGCAGGTTTTGCTTGCTGTTTATTTCGGCAGACTCCAGCAGCAGGGTGGCCGGGCGCGCGCCGCACAACTGATGGAAAATGGTCGTCGGATCGCCCCGGTAGTGGGTTTCCGCCTTCAGCAGTGTGAGTTGTGGTTTGATGTTCATCATGGGTGGTTCCAGTTAGATTTTGTCCATAAAAAAGCCCGCATTACCAGCGGGCTTAGGGAATCTGCAGTGTCAGATGACAGGTATGCGTGATTACACCGCCCGCGAAAGGGAAGTACGCCACCAACGAAGAAGAGAAGTTTGCTTGTTCATATCTTTGCTCTCTCGATTATCATCCAACCAGGGGATACCCCTGAACTTGTGTACTAGTTAACTGGTTCGCAGGAATAAAGTCAACCCTCTTTTTACACAATGTTTTAGCGGCAAACGTGAGTTATTTTCATCAGGGCGAATGTGAGCGGGCCAGAATAGATTTCCGTCCGGCCGACGATCGCGGGTATGATAGAAGGCCAAGCCATTGCCGGATATTTCTTTTGACAGACAGCAACCCCCAGCCTTCCGCGTTTACCCTTTACGACCTCCACAGCCATACCACCGCCTCTGACGGCTACCTGACACCGGCGCAACTGGTGCAGCGGGCGGTTGAAATGCGGGTTGGCGTATTGGCGATCACCGATCACGACACCACCGATGGGCTGGCTGCGGCCGCCGCCACTATTGCCGAGTTGTCGCTGCCGTTGCAACTGGTGAATGGGGTAGAAATCTCCACGCTGTGGGAAAACCACGAAATTCATATCGTCGGCCTGGGGATTGATATCGCCCATCCGGCGATGGTGCAGTTATTGGCCGAACAGACTGAACGTCGCAACCTGCGTGCGCAGGAGATTGGCGTACGGCTGGCAAAAGCACGCATCGATGACGCCTTCGAAGGCGCGCAAAAATTGGCGGACGGCGGGGCGGTGACGCGTGGGCACTTTGCGCGTTATCTGGTGCAGATCGGCATTGCCGACAACATGGCGCAGGTGTTCAAGAAATATCTGGCCAAGGGCAAAACCGGTTATGTTCCGCCACAGTGGTGTACAATAAAACAAGCCATTGATGTGATTCATCAATCTGGCGGGCAGGCGGTGATAGCGCATCCGGGCCGTTACGATCTGACGGCCAAATGGCTGAAGCGGCTGTTTGCGCATTTTGCCGAACACGGCGGCGACGCGATGGAAGTGGCCCAGTGTCAGCAAGCACCGCATGAGCGTTCGCTACTGGCGAAGTATGCGCAAGAGTATCAATTACTGGCATCGCAGGGGTCTGATTTTCATCAGCCCTGCGCGTGGATCGAACTGGGCCGTAAACTGTGGTTACCCGGTGGCGTTGAGCCGGTGTGGCGTGACTGGCCGCAACCGCAGCAGGCTGCAGTATATTGATTTAACGGGGGCGGATGCGCCCGCGTGCATCATTTTAGGAGCAAGTCATGAGTCAGCTTTTTTATATTCATCCAGATAATCCTCAACCGCGTTTGGTCAACCAGGCGGTGGACGTGCTGCGCAAGGGCGGAGTGATTGTCTACCCGACAGATTCCGGTTATGCGCTGGGCTGCAAGCTGGAAGAAAAATCGGCGATGGAACGTATTTGCCGTATTCGCCAGTTGGACGGTAACCACAACTTTACTCTGATGTGCCGCGATTTGTCCGAGCTTTCGACTTACGCCTATGTCGACAATACCGCATTCCGTTTGATCAAAAACAACACGCCCGGCAACTACACCTTCATCCTGAAAGCGACCAAAGAAGTGCCACGCCGCCTGATGAATGACAAACGCAAAACCATCGGCCTGCGTGTACCCTCGAACCCGATTGCACTGGCGCTGTTGGAAGTGCTGAACGAGCCGATGATGTCGACCACGCTGATGTTACCAGGCAACGATTTCGCCGAGTCCGATCCGGAAGAGATCAGCGAGCATCTGGGCAAGCAAGTGGATCTGGTGATCCACGGCGGTTTCCTGGGCCAGCAGCCGACCACGGTGATTGATCTGACTGAGTCGGCGCCGGAAGTGGTGCGCGAAGGTGCGGGCGACATAACGCCTTTCCGTTGATTGTATCGCTGCGGCGGTTGCTCATTTTCTGAAAAGTGGCTGAAACGACGTCATTTATCGTGAAAGCCGCTATTCTACACAATCAAAAACTGAAAATAGGCAGGATGCATAGCGATGATTAAACGGGGTTCTCTTTTAGCGGTCTTATTGTTTTCCTCTGTGGCCAATGCCGGTTTTTATTCCGGTAACGCCTTGCTGTCTGAAACGGGCGGCTATGTGAAAAACAAAAATGGGGCTGCTACCGTTGCGGAAGCGCTCGATGGCGGAATGTTCATGGGCTATGTGGCCGGCGTCTTTGACACCTATTCGATGCAGGGTAACCGCAATATTTGCCCGGACGCCGGCATGAGCGTAGGCATGGCTTCCGATGCGGTAATGCATTATTTAAATGAACACCCGGAACAGCTGCATTATTCTGCACCTTCAGTGATCATGTTGGCGTTAACCGCGGCTTATCCTTGTGAAAGGCACTAAATCCGTTCGTTTGGTGCGTATATTTTCATTTGGTGCGCTCCCCGTTTTTTAGCACGTTCTTCAATAGATTAAATCGCCAAACGCTGTCAGTTTACTTCCTGCGCACAAGCCCTCTTAACCGCTTTGAGGACATGACGCTTCAGGAGGTAAAATGACAGCGTTTCACTTTGGTACCCACTCCCTCGATTATCATGATGCCGGTTCCGGCCCGTTGACGCTGGTCTTGCTGCCCGGCTGGTGTGAGCCAAAAACGGTATTTTCCCCCTTCAGCGCGCTGGCGAGTGAGCGATACCGGGTGATTAGCTTCGACTGGCGTGGGCATGGCCTGTCTTCCTGTGATGACGCGCTTACGCTTGGCGCCGAAGACTTACTGGCGGACATCCATCAGTTGCTGGTTGCCCTGCAGGTGGAAAGCTTTGTGACGCTTTCGGTGGCACACGCCAGTTGGATTGCCGTTGCCTTGGCAGAGCTCATGCCGCAGCAGGTCAAAGGCCTGGTATTTCTCGATTGGATCATGACGCAACCCGCGCCGGCATTTTTCCAGTCGGTGCAGCAAATGCAACGGCCAGAGCAATGGCTGGCGGCGCGCGATGCCCTGTTTGCCTTCTGGCAAGGCGGGGTTGACCATCAGCCGGTGAAGCATCATCTGACCGTTGAAATGGCCCGTGAGGACTTTCGCCTCTGGCAAGCCGCCGGCGTGGCGATAGAACACGCTTATCGGCAATACCAATCGCCGCTTAACCGGTTGAGCGAACTTGGCTCGCCGCTCCCGTGCAGGCATATTTACTCGCTGGATCGTGATGAAAATTATCTGAGGCAACAGCAGGCTTTTGCTACCGACCATCCGTTCTTCTCGGTCTTGCGGCTGGAACATGCCCGAACGCACCTGGGGATCCTCGAGCGGCCGGATGAAGTGTATCGGGCGGTGGTTAACTTTCTTGGCGATTAACCTTTTGCCTGGCTTAACCTGATGCGGGTCTGAGCCCGCGGCTAATAGATTTCGATAATCGGTCTGCTAATAAAGTGGGTTCCAACACTATAGAAAGCCTGTATAATGCGCGGTTCGATCCAAGTAAACGTATTGTTACTGCTGTGGTGCCTGTCGCCGCAGTGGTCATCCCCCCGACGCCTGTGAAGGCGACACTAGAGGTTGCTCAATGAGCGAAAAGTTACAAAAAGTTTTAGCGCGCGCCGGCCATGGTTCGCGTCGTGAAATCGAAACCATAATTGAAGCCGGCCGCGTCAGCGTTGACGGTAAAGTCGCCAAACTGGGCGACCGCGTTGAAGTGACTGCCTCGATGAAAATTCGTCTGGATGGTCACGTACTTTCAATTAAAGAATCCGAAGAAACGGTTTGCCGCGTGCTGGCTTATTACAAGCCGGAAGGTGAACTCTGTACCCGTAGCGATCCTGAAGGCCGTCCGACGGTGTTTGATCGCCTGCCTAAGCTGCGTGGCTCTCGCTGGGTAGCGGTGGGGCGTCTGGACGTCAATACCTCAGGCCTGCTGCTGTTCACCACCGACGGTGAGCTGGCAAACCGCCTGATGCACCCTAGCCGTGAAGTCGAACGCGAATATGCGGTGCGTGTCTTTGGCCAGATTGACGATGAAAAAGTGAAGCAACTGAGCAAGGGCGTTCAGTTGGAAGATGGCCCGGCCGCCTTCCGCACCATCACTTTCCAGGGCGGCGAAGGCATTAACCAATGGTACAACGTGACCCTGACCGAAGGGCGTAACCGTGAGGTGCGTCGTCTTTGGGAAGCGGTTGGCGTGCAGGTCAGTCGCCTGATCCGCGTACGTTACGGCGATATCGATCTGCCTAAAGGCCTGCCGCGTGGCGGTTGGACCGAGCTGGAACTGCCGGCGATTAACTATCTGCGCGAATTGGTTGAGCTGAAGCCGGAAACGGTCAGCAAGATGCCGGTGGAGCGCGAGCGTCGCCGCGTGAAAGCGAATCAGATCCGTCGTGCGGTCAAACGCCATACCCAGGTGGCGGGCAGCGGCCGCCGCAGCGCGCCAGGCAGCAAGTCCGGCAAACCAAGCAAGCGCAGCTAATCATTACGCCGCAACCCTCTCTGGGCTGCGGCGTTTTCTTTTCGTTACCAGTCAATGCCCTGTTGCGCCATGATACCTGCGTCGAACGCATGTTTTACCGGCCGCATTTCCGTCACCGTATCCGCCAGCTCCAGCAGATCGCGATGGCAGCCACGCCCGGTGATAATGACCGTTTGGTGCGCAGGGCGCTGCCGCAACGCTTCCAGCAGTTCATCCAGCTCAAGATAGCCGTAACTGACCATATAGGTCAGCTCATCCAACAGCACCAGATCCAGGCTGCTGTCGGCGAGCATGCGTTTGCCGTGCTGCCATACCGCCTGACAGGCTGCGGTATCGCCGGCTTTATTCTGGGTTTCCCAGGTAAAGCCGGTTGCCATTACCTGGAATTCTACCCCGTGTTGCTGTAGCAGGTTTTTCTCCCCGTTCGGCCACTCGCCTTTGATGAACTGAATAACGGCGGCTTTCATACCGTGGCCGACGGCGCGCGTTACTGTGCCGAACGCCGCGGTAGTTTTGCCTTTACCGTTACCGGTGAATACCAGCACTAAACCGCGGACTTGCTGGGCGGCGGCGATACGAGCGTCGACCTGTTCTTTCAGGCGCTGCTGACGTTGTTGATGGCGGTCTTCGGCCATGATAAAGCCTCCTTTATTCAGCGGCGCCGGGTTTACGATTGGGTTGAGCATCGAAGCTCATGCCGGTTTTTCGGCGGCTGTCATCGCCCATTAAATAGAGGTAAAGCGGCATAATATCCGCCGGTGTTTTCAGCTTGTTTTTATCTTCGTTCGGGAAGGCCGATGCGCGCATTTGAGTGCGCGTTCCGCCAGGATTGATGCAATTTACCCGAAGATGGCGGCTTTTGTATTCTTCGGCCAACACCTGCATCATGCCCTCCGTGGCAAATTTGGACACCGCGTAGGCGCCCCAGTTGGCGCGGCCCGTACGACCCACGCTGGAACTGGTAAATACCAGCGATCCCGAGTTGGATTTCAGCAGCAGCGGCAGCAGCGCCTGGGTGAGCATAAAGGTTGCATTGACGTTGACCTGCATGACGTCGTGCCACATCTCCATCGACAAGTCAGCCATTGGAGCGATATCCCCCAACAGCCCGGCGTTATGCAAAACACCGTCGAGGCGCGGGATCTGGGTGGCCAGATCATCCGCAACCTGTTTGCACTGTTCCTGCGTGGTGTGCAGCAAATCCAGCGTAACGGTGAAACTGGGTGCGCCGCCCAGCCGCGCGATCTCGCTTTGTACCGCCCGTAGCTTGCTTTCGGTACGGCCCAGCAGCACCAGTTGTGCGCCAAATTTGGCATAGGTAAGTGCGGCTTCGCGTCCGATGCCGTCACCGGCACCGGTGACCAGGATGATTCTTTGTTCCAGCAGGTCATGTTTAGGTTGGTAATGCACAATAATTCCTCGCGCCGTGGTGGCTGTCTCCCGCTTGCATCGGGGAGTGGTGTGGATTAAGAGACCCAGGCGGGAGCAAAGGCTCGACCGCATGCAGGGCCCCGCAGCGAATTTGGCTCATCATGTTGATGAATAATCCGTGTTATATGCCTCAAATGGATCGTATTTTCAATGATTAGGCAGCAGAATCGGCATTCTTTTGTAACAAAAATGGAACAGCGCCGGCTTGGTTAAGTCAAAATGCGCCCACATAGTAAAGAGGCATCACAAGGAATTTTTATTTAGCCGCGACAGCCACCGCGTCGGTTGGCTAGAATGAACGAGATCATACTAACAACCTGTAAATAAAGGCGGAATCTGTGGAGTTTATATCTATTTACGGCCTGTTTCTGGCCAAAGTCGCGACGGTAGTGATTGCCATCGCTGCGCTGGCGTTGCTGGCGGTCAGCATTGGGCAACGTAAGACCCGTCAGAAAGGTGAGCTTCAGCTGACTGATCTCGGGGAGCAATATCGCGAGATGCAACGCGACATGCGCCTGGCGCGTATGGGTGAAGCGGAACAAAAAGCCTGGAGTAAACAGTTTAAAAAACAGACCAAAGCCGACGATAAACTGAAGAAACAACGCGCTAAAGCCGGTGCCGTTGAAGCAACCAAACCCTGCCTGTATGTCCTGGACTTCAAAGGCAGCATGGATGCCCATGAAGTGACTTCGCTGCGCGAAGAAATCTCGGCGGTGTTGGCAGTGGCAACGCCGCAGGACGAAGTACTGCTACGGCTGGAAAGCCCGGGCGGGGTAGTGCATGGTTATGGTCTGGCGTCGTCACAGTTGGCGCGTCTGCGTACCGGCGGCATCCGCCTGACGGTAGCGGTAGACAAGGTGGCGGCCAGCGGCGGCTATATGATGGCCTGCGTGGCGGATCGCATCGTCGCGGCACCCTTTGCCATCATCGGCTCTATCGGCGTCGTGGCGCAAATCCCCAACTTCCATCGCCTGCTGAAAAAGAACGATATTGATGTGGAGTTGCATACGGCAGGCCAGTTCAAACGGACGCTGACGCTGTTTGGGGAAAACACCGAACAGGGGCGTGAGAAATTCCGCGAAGATCTGAATGAAACCCATGAACTGTTCAAAGAATTTGTACACCAGCAACGGCCTTCGCTGGATATCGACAGCGTGGCGACCGGCGAGCACTGGTTTGGCTCTCAGGCGAAAGAGAAAGGGCTGATTGATGCGATTGGCACCAGTGACGATCTGCTGATCGCCGAAATGGAAAATCACGAAGTGGTCGGGGTGCGCTATACGCGTCGTAAACGTCTGATGGATCGATTTACCGGCAGCGCTGCGGAAAGCGTCGACCGTTTGCTGCTGCGCTGGTGGCAGCGCGGTGAAAAACCGTTGCTTTAAGCGTTTTGATTAAACATAACGGGGGCTAAAAACCCCCGTTTTTTTCTTAATCGACCAAATGATATTTTTCGGAAAGCACGTGGGCCAAATGTTTAAACATATTAAATACAGCAGTGGTTTTTACCGTAGGTAATCCATCCTGATCCAAAAAGAATTCGCCGCGGAAAACTAAAACGCTGCCTTTTTGTTCAACGTCGTTAGCCACCATGCCCTGCAGATAATCTTCATGTTGTCGGATAATATTATTTGCTTCTTGCAACAGAGCCTCACGGCCAATGGGGGTAGTATTAGTGCACATTATTACACTCCAATCATAAATTCTGCGCGTATTCTAACGCCGGTTCGCATTTATCCGCAAACAGACTAAGGTTTATTTGCCGTCTGGATGGCTAGCGGTATCTGTCGATTGGCGAAATCGCTGTTTCCGTGCTAATTAGGTTGCGTGACGCTTTTTATCAGGTACAGTGTGGGATTTTGCGGCGTCAGGTGGAAGGTTTTGTTTACGCCATGAATGAGTCTCACACGGCCATACTTCTGGGGCATGGGTGATTAGCTGGCGGGATCAACAACTTGCGTTCAGGTTGAGCAGTTAAGCAACCAAAAGAAAAAAACATGTTGATCTCTTGCCAGACTGCCGCAATATAAAAAAGAGATATGAATCGCTGCGGCACGGCGAGATAAAAGACTTCTTTTTAGAAGAAACAAATTTAGGTAAAGGTAAATATGGGTAAAGCTCTCGTAATAGTTGAGTCCCCGGCAAAAGCCAAAACTATTAATAAATACTTAGGTAATGACTACGTGGTGAAGTCCAGCGTCGGTCATATCCGTGATTTGCCGACCAGTGGCTCAGCCAGCAAAAAGAGCGCTGACTCAACCGAAGACAAAGCCAAGAAGAAAGTTAAAAAAGATGAGAAAACGGCGCTGGTAAATCGAATGGGCGTCGATCCTTACCATGGCTGGAAAGCGGATTACGAAATTCTGCCAGGTAAAGAAAAAGTTGTCGCAGAGTTAAAATCGTTAGCGGAAAACGCCGACCACATTTATCTCGCAACGGACCTTGACCGCGAAGGGGAAGCCATTGCCTGGCACCTGCGGGAAGTGATCGGCGGTGACGACAAACGCTTTAGCCGCGTGGTGTTCAACGAAATCACCAAGAACGCGATCCAACAGGCTTTTAAACAACCGGGCGAGTTGAATATCGATCGTGTTAACGCACAGCAGGCGCGTCGCTTTATGGACCGCGTGGTGGGTTACATGGTATCGCCGCTGCTGTGGAAGAAAATTGCCCGCGGCCTGTCCGCTGGGCGCGTGCAATCCGTTGCGGTACGGTTGGTGGTGGAGCGCGAACGCGACATCAAAGCCTTCGTGCCGGAAGAGTACTGGGAACTGCACGCCGATCTGCTGGCGAAGAATGATACCGCGCTGCAGATGGAAGTGACGCATGCCCACGACAAGCCATTCAAACCGGTTAACCGTGAGCAGACCCACGCCGCCCTCAAACTGCTGGAGAAAGCCCGTTATACGGTGCTGGATCGCGAAGACAAACCTACCAGCAGCAAGCCGGGCGCGCCTTTCATTACCTCTACGCTGCAACAGGCGGCCAGCACCCGTCTGAGTTTTGGCGTGAAGAAAACCATGATGATGGCTCAGCGGCTGTATGAAGCCGGCCACATCACCTACATGCGTACTGACTCCACCAACCTGAGCCAGGATGCGCTCAACATGGTGCGTGGCTATATCGGCGACAATTTCGGTGACAAGTACTTGCCGAAAGCGCCAAACCAGTACAGCAGCAAAGAAAACTCGCAGGAAGCGCACGAAGCTATCCGTCCGTCGGACGTGAACGTGCTGGCCGAGCAGTTGAAAGATATGGAAGCAGATGCGCAAAAGCTGTATCAGCTGATCTGGCGCCAGTTCGTGGCCTGTCAGATGACGCCTGCGCAGTACGATTCCACTACGCTGTCAGTGAAGGCCGGCGATTATCAACTGCGTGCCAAAGGCCGTACGTTGCGTTTCGATGGCTGGACCAAAGTGATGCCTGCTCTGCGCAAGGGTGATGAAGACCGCACCCTGCCGTATGTTGAAGTAGGCAGCGATCTGGAACTGCAAAAGCTGATCCCGAGCCAGCACTTCACCAAGCCGCCTGCGCGTTACAGCGAAGCCTCGCTGGTGAAAGAGCTGGAAAAACGCGGCATCGGCCGCCCATCGACCTATGCGTCGATCATCTCGACCATTCAGGACCGTGGCTATGTGCGGGTCGAAAGCCGCCGTTTCTACGCCGAGAAAATGGGTGAGATCGTTACTGACCGTCTGGAAGAAAACTTCCGTGAGCTGATGAACTATGACTTTACAGCGCGCATGGAAGACGGCCTTGACCAGGTAGCCAATAACCACGCCGAGTGGAAAGCGGTGCTGGATGAGTTTTTTGCCGAGTTCAGCGAACAGTTGGAAACGGCGGAGAAAGATCCTGAAGACGGCGGTATGCGTCCGAATCAGATGGTCATGACCAGCATCGATTGCCCGACCTGCGGCCGTAAAATGGGCATCCGTACCGCCAGTACCGGCGTGTTCCTCGGTTGTTCCGGTTATGCGCTGCCGCCGAAGGAGCGCTGCAAAACCACCATTAACCTGGTGCCGGAAACGGAAGTGCTGAATATCCTCGAAGGGGATGATGCAGAAACCAACGCGTTGCGTGCCCGCCATCGTTGCCAAAAATGCGGCACGGCGATGGACAGCTACCTGATCGATAACCAGCGTAAGCTGCACGTCTGCGGTAATAACCCTGCGTGTGACGGCTATGAAATCGAAGAGGGCGAATTCCGCCTGAAAGGGTATGACGGCCCGGTAGTTGAGTGCGACAAATGTGGTTCCGAAATGCACCTGAAAATGGGGCGCTTCGGTAAGTACATGGGCTGCACCAACGAGACGTGCAAAAACACCCGTAAAATCCTGCGTAACGGCGATGTTGCGCCGCCGAAGGAAGATCCGGTTCCATTACCGGAATTGCCGTGCGAAAAGTCAGACGCTTACTTTGTTCTGCGCGACGGTGCAGCCGGCGTGTTCTTGGCGGCCAACACCTTCCCTAAATCGCGCGAGACTCGTGCGCCGCTGGTAGAAGAGCTGGCCCGTTTCAAGGATCGTCTGCCGGAAAAACTGCGTTACCTGGCGGATGCGCCGGTAGCGGATGGCGAAGGCAACAAAACGATGGTGCGTTTCAGCCGTAAAACCAAACAGCAGTATGTCTCTTCAGAGAAAGACGGTAAGGCCACGGGGTGGTCCGCTTTCTACGTTGACGGCAAATGGGTTGAAGGCAAAAAGTAAGTTTGCAGCCTGAATGCAATAATAAAAACCAGCCCTTGTGGCTGGTTTTTTGTTGCCTGAACGGTAGCGGGTCTATTTTTTGCCGTTTTTCCTTCACTGGGCCGGGGTTTCGCGTTGATAGCAATGCAAAATAATCGTTATCATGGTGTGACGTGGATCTATACTTGAAGCTGCTACGTGATATAGTGGTTATATAAAAAGTTTTTTTATGATTAAAGCTTATTAATAACGGCGTTTTCTTCAGCATCTGGGTGAGACACTGTGTTAAGGCTTGTTAGTTTTCAGCATACCGGGGCGACACCGATATACCTGGCTGCGGGTAAGCCGCAGTGTTTAACCTAGGATGGTATAAGATATGAAATTGCAGCAGCTTCGTTACATTGTGGAAGTGGTTAACCACAACCTGAATGTCTCCTCGACGGCAGAAGGGCTTTACACTTCACAACCCGGTATCAGCAAGCAAGTGCGAATGCTGGAAGATGAGTTGGGTATCCAGATTTTCGCTCGCAGCGGAAAACACCTTACCCAGGTTACCCCCGCAGGCCAGGAAATCATCCGCATCGCGCGTGAAGTTCTGTCCAAAGTGGATGCGATCAAAGCCGTCGCCGGCGAGCACACCTATCCGGATAAAGGTTCGCTGTACGTCGCGACTACCCATACCCAGGCGCGTTATGCGTTGCCTAACGTCATCAAAGGCTTTATCGAGCGTTATCCGCGCGTTTCGTTGCACATGCACCAGGGGTCGCCGACCCAAATAGCGGAAGCGGTATCTAAAGGCAATGCAGACTTTGCCATTGCCACCGAAGCGCTGCATCTTTACGACGACTTAATCATGCTGCCTTGTTACCACTGGAACCGTGCGGTGGTAGTGAAGCCCGATCACCCATTGGCCGGCAAAAGTCATATCACCATTGAAGAATTGGCGGCGTACCCGATCGTCACCTATACCTTCGGCTTTACCGGTCGCTCCGAGTTGGACACGGCGTTCAACCGTGCCGGCCTGACGCCACGCATCGTATTCACCGCAACGGATGCCGATGTGATCAAAACTTACGTGCGTCTGGGATTAGGGGTCGGGGTGATCGCCAGCATGGCGGTGGATCCGGTGCAGGATCCGGATCTGGTGACCGTGGATGCGCGTGATATCTTCACTTACAGCACCACCAAAATCGGCTTCCGTCGCAGCACCTTCCTGCGCAGCTACATGTACGATTTTATCCAGCGCTTTGCACCGCACCTGACTCGCGACGTGGTCGACAACGCGGTAGCACTGCGATCCAACGAAGAGATCGAAGCGATGTTCAAAGACATCAAGCTGCCGATTAAGTAAACGCCGTATACCCGCTTTCACTTAGAGAAACGGGAGGGTTCCCCCTCCCGTTTTTGCTTTTTACCGCGTATCAGCAATCAGTAAGTTGGTAATACCATAACTGGTCAAAAAGTCTCCAGTTCATACGGGCAATCCCGTGAATAACAAGGCTGCTGAAATGTCAAACCTCTGCCCCCAAAGTGGCTAATGGCGCCACTTTCAGTCCAGAACCCTGAGCACCGCTGAATGTACACACCCAGCCTGGTGACTGGTTGGCCAACGCCTCACGCTTCAGAATTAGTGCTCCTTTTTGAATGGTGCCGCTGATTTCGGTATAGCTGTTATCAACATAAATAATGGCCGGAGAGGTTTTGCCGATGCTGATGTTATTTCCCGTAGCCGCAATGGATTCTTTCCCGATCACCACGTTATGTACAGCGCTGCAATTGGCGCCCGGTAACGTCAGATCGCCGAAAATATGGCAGCCGGCAACGCTAACTCGCTGTGCCGTGGTGCCCGCGATAAGGCTACCGGTAATCTGACTATTGCTAATTTTGACTCCGCCAGCGGAACCGAGCGGTGTGCCTGCTGCTGCAGCGACCGTCACATCGCCGTTGATCCTGCAGTTGGTAACCAGAGTTGAACCCGATATCACAACTGTCCTCAGGTAATTCAGCACGCTGTTGCTGATCTGGTAATCGCCCTGAATATTGCCTGATATATACAAACCGCTGCAGAGGGTGTTATCGAGTTTGATACGACCGTTGCCAATCGTTGTCGTATCGTAAGGATAAATATCCCCTGAAAGGCGGTGACAACCATTGATCACCATTTGAGCATATGGACCGTAAGAAACGGCGCGCGTGAAATTGCTAATGCCGCATTCGGTTAGCCAAATCTCCCCCCCCACTTTGATGAAGGTCCCTAATGGCCAATGGCCTTCAGCGTCACCCCCACCGGGGCGTTCAGCGTGCATTCGCGTAAAGTGCATTTGAATGCCGCCACGGACCTCAACAAACGGCGTAACGTTGTTCAGCTCGATAGAACCATCAAAAAAGCGGTTAAAATTACTTTGATCGCCAGGGCGGGTGCTCATGATTAACAAGGGTGGGTAAGCGGTAGCGTCTGGGTTGGCGACATCGTCAAGGTTGGTGTAGCTGTAACCGTCCTTCATACGGCCAGAGGCAAAAACGGAAACCCGGTTGAAGTTGTTATCGAAGGCATTGTCGAGGTACAACGCTGAACCCCGGAAGTTTTGTATAGCGACATCTTCCCACATGGTGGCAGTGGTACGACAATAGACGCCGTGGCAGTATGCCCGACCTTTTTCGTCTTGGGTGGGATCAACGATGCTGGTACCAATCCCTTGTACCATCAGGTTGCGCAGAGTGAGCTGTTGGAATCCAAAAGGTTCGCCCCAGCAATGGATAGCACCGTAATCACCATAGCCTGCGCTGCGCGGAATATTAAAGTCGAGCACGGTACCTGAAGCGCCGTGGCCGCCTTGCCCTTCCAAAAACCAATCTTTGCTGTAATCCAGCACTATAGGTTTTTTAAAATTCACTGTTCCACGCGGAAACACAATTTTGGCTGCATTCCCATTGATCGTCGAGGCATGGTTGAGCAATGTCTCCATTGCTTGGTCCCAACTGTTATTGACGGTCTTAAACCAGACAAGTTCGAGCGTATTACCGTCTCGAACCAAACGCCAGCGTTTGCCCGCCTGAGTGACTACCGTCAATGTACCGTCATCAGCCGTGTTGTCGCCTGCTTTATAAACATAGAAAAGCACGCGATCGGCAGTGCCGCGTAACAAAATCACCTGACCTTCTGATTCTGGTTCGGTAGCCCTTAATGCAGCCACATCTGCAAGCGTATTGATTTTAGTCTCGGCCATATTTTTCTTCCCATGTAATGAAAAATTGACATGCAAGGCAGGGGGGCCAGATGGTTGTACCTGCTGCATGACTTTGCCTGTGAAGAGTAGCGTCGGGGGAAAGGAGAGGCACTTTGTTCGGGCCCTGTCAGGGTTCAATAAACATTGGCGATTAACTTGTTGAGCCAACGTCACTTCGCTCACTTGATTGCTTCTGCCTATCGTTCTGATCAAAACGTGTTGTTATCAAAACGTTAATTTCTCTATGTGGTATCTTTAAACAAGACCTCAGTGATTACCCTGTTTTAGTCATAATAAGAAATGGAGGAGCTATGTCGTCCGATCTTAGAGAAACGAGTCTGGATAAGCTGGTTGCGTTGAACAGCGAGTATTACTACTACAGTCTGCCATTGGCGGCGAAACAGTTGGGTGATATCGACCGGCTGCCAAAATCAATGAAAGTGCTGTTGGAAAACCTGCTGCGTCATGTGGATGGCGACACCGTGCAGGTTGAGGATCTGCAAGCCATCGTCGATTGGTTGCAAACCGGCCATGCCGATCGCGAAATTGCCTACCGCCCGGCGCGCGTCTTGATGCAGGACTTTACCGGCGTGCCTGCGGTGGTGGATCTGGCCGCCATGCGCGAAGCGGTGCAGCGGTTGGGGGGCAATGTTGACCAGGTTAACCCGCTGTCGCCGGTTGATCTGGTGATTGACCACTCGGTCACCGTGGATGAGTTCGGTGACGACGATGCGTTTGAAGAAAACGTGCGTATCGAAATGGAGCGCAATCACGAGCGCTACACTTTCCTGCGTTGGGGGCAGAAAGCCTTCAACCGCTTCCGCGTGGTGCCGCCAGGCACCGGCATCTGTCACCAGGTTAACCTGGAATATCTCGGCCAGACGGTGTGGCACACTGACGAAAGCGGCAGGCACGTTGCCTACCCGGACACCCTGGTCGGCACCGACTCTCACACCACCATGATTAACGGTCTGGGTATTCTCGGTTGGGGCGTTGGCGGCATTGAGGCTGAAGCGGCGATGCTCGGCCAGCCTGTATCCATGCTGATCCCAGATGTGGTGGGTTTCAAGCTGACGGGCAAACTCAGCGAAGGCATCACCGCTACTGACCTGGTGTTGACGGTGACCCAAATGCTGCGCAAGCACGGCGTGGTCGGCAAATTCGTTGAATTCTACGGTGATGGGCTGGCCAGCTTGCCGTTGGCCGATCGGGCGACCATCGCCAATATGTCGCCGGAGTTTGGCGCCACCTGCGGTTTCTTCCCGGTGGATGAAGTCACACTCGGCTACATGAAATTGAGCGGCCGTAGCGATGAGCAAATTGTGCTGGTGGAAACCTACGCCAAAGTGCAGGGCATGTGGCGCCATCCGGGCGACGAACCGGTATTTACCAGTACCTTGGCTTTAGATATGTCGACGGTGGTAGCCAGCCTCGCCGGGCCGAAACGCCCGCAGGATCGGGTGGCGCTACCGGATGTGCCGAAGGCGTTTAATGCTGCAACCGAATTGGACATCGCCAGCCAGAAGAGCAAGTCGGAATTCAAATCCTTTACCCTCAGTGGCCGGGAGCACGAACTGCACAATGGTGCGGTCGTGATCGCGGCGATCACCTCATGCACCAATACCTCCAACCCCAGCGTGATGATGGCCGCCGGCCTGTTGGCGAAGAATGCGGTGAACAAAGGGTTGCGGACCAAGCCTTGGGTGAAGACTTCTCTGGCGCCAGGCTCCAAGGTCGTCACCGATTATTTCGACAGCGCCAAACTGACGCCATACCTTGAAGAGCTGGGTTTTAATCTGGTGGGTTATGGATGCACCACCTGTATCGGCAACTCAGGGCCATTGCCTGAGCCCATCGAGCAGGCGATCAAAGAGGGCGATCTTACCGTGGGCGCGGTGCTGTCGGGTAACCGCAACTTTGAAGGACGCATCCACCCACTGGTGAAAACCAACTGGCTGGCCTCGCCGCCGCTGGTGGTGGCCTATGCGCTGGCAGGCAGCATGAAGATTGATCTGACCAAAGAGCCGCTAGGTGACGGGCGTGACGGCAAGCCGGTTTATCTGAAGGATATCTGGCCGAGTAGCCAGGACATTGCTCTGGCGGTGGAGCAGGTTCGCACCGAAATGTTCCACAAGGAATATGGCGCGGTGTTTGACGGCGACGCCAATTGGCAGGCGATTCAGGTAACCGGATCGGCCACCTATCAATGGCAGGCTGATTCCACCTATATCCGCCACCCGCCGTTCTTCAGCACCATGCAGGTGAAACCGGATCCGGTGCAGGATATCAAGAATGCGCGCATTCTTGCCATTCTGGCGGATTCTGTGACCACCGACCACATCTCCCCGGCGGGGAATATCAAGCGTGACAGCCCCGCGGGGCGCTACCTGAGCGATCGCGGTGTCGCGGCGCAGGACTTCAACTCATACGGTTCGCGTCGTGGTAACCACGAAGTGATGATGCGCGGCACCTTTGCCAATATCCGTATCCGCAACGAAATGGTGCCGGGGGTTGAAGGAGGCTACACCCGCCATATTCCGTCGCAAAATCAGCTGTCGATCTACGATGCCGCCATGCAGTATCAGCAGGAGCAGGTGCCGCTGGCGGTCATTGCCGGGAAAGAGTATGGCTCCGGCTCCAGCCGTGACTGGGCGGCGAAGGGGCCGCGTCTGCTGGGCGTGAGGGTGGTGATTGCCGAGTCCTTCGAGCGTATCCATCGTTCGAACCTGATCGGTATGGGCATTCTGCCGCTGGAGTTCCCGGCAGGCGTCAACCGCAAAACACTGGGGCTGAGCGGGGATGAGCAGATCAGCGTAAGCGGCTTGCAAACGCTGAAGCCGGGGCAGACGGTGCCGGTGCATATCACTTATGCGGATGGTCGTCAGGACGTGGTCAATACCCGCTGCCGTATCGATACCGGCAATGAGCTGACCTACTACGAGAACGACGGCATTCTGCACTATGTGATCAGGAAAATGCTGTAAGAGTAGGGTAATAAGAAAGGGCGCCTTTGATGGCGCCCTGATTTTTTGAAGGGAAATTACTTCTGGTCCAGCAAATGGCCCATTTTGGCGGCTTTGGTCGCCAGGTAGCGTTCATTTTTTGGATTGCGGCCGACGATCAACGGCACGCGCTCGGTGATGTTGATCCCCGCCTCGGTCAGGATCTCAACCTTTTTCGGGTTGTTGGTCAACAAACGCACCGCGTCCACGCCCAGCAATTTGAACATGTCCGCACACAGGGTGAAATCACGCTCATCAGCGGCAAAGCCGAGTTGATGGTTGGCCTCTACGGTATCGGCGCCCTTGTCCTGCAAGGCATAAGCGCGGATCTTGTTCAGCAAACCGATATTGCGACCTTCCTGGCGGTGATAGAGCAGGATGCCGCGGCCTTCTTCTGCGATATGCTCCAACGCCGCTTCCAGCTGGAAACCGCAGTCGCAGCGCAGGCTGAATAACGCATCGCCGGTCAGACATTCAGAATGTACGCGTGAGAGTACCGGCGTCGCGCCGGTAATATCACCGAAGACCAGCGCCAGATGATCGTGCCCGGTAGCCAGTTCTTCGAATCCTACCATCAGGAAATCGCCCCAAGGTGTTGGCAGTTTTGCCTCTGCCACCCGTTTAAGCTGCATGTTGCTCTCCACAAACACATCCGATTCAATCATTGTTGCGCATCCTACGTCCGACGCAGTGACCTGACCAGTATTAAAACGCGCAACGACGATCTCTATTTCGTTAATTATCGGTTATTTTGCCATAACTTCTTGCCCTGAGGTGCTCAGCAAACCAGCATCCGGCGTTTTCAGCTCATTATTATTGCGACAGGTTTGTTATCTGTTTAATTTTTCGAGTGTTATCGATATTGCAAGATTGTTACACTGACCTTTGGCTTAAACAAAGGAAACCTGGAATGTTTGAGATAGCAAAACGTACGGCAGCGGGGGCGATAGTGCTGTTGCTGATGCCGCTGGCCGTGTGGTTATCCGGCTGGCAATGGCAGCCGGGCGGTAACGACCCCTTGCTGAAAGGCCTTTATTGGATCACCGAAACCGTGACCTCGCCGTGGGGAATCATCACCAGCATCATTCTCTCCGCCTGGTTTCTTTGGTGTCTGCGCTTTCGCCTCAAGGCAGCCATAGGTCTGGTCATTTTACTCTCTGCCGCGGTATTGATCGGCCAGGGCGTTAAATCAATGATCAAGGATCGTGTACAGGAGCCACGGCCTTTTGTCGTCTGGCTGGAGCAAAATCACGGCGTGGACGAAAAATACTTTTACTCGCTGCCTCGCAAAGAGCGCAGCGCGCTGGTGGCGGAACAGTTGCATGATCAGCCGCTGGTGCCCGTCTGGCTGCGCAAGCACTGGCAGTTTGAAACCGGCTTTGCCTTTCCTTCAGGGCATACCCTGTTCGCCGCCACCTGGGCATTGCTGGGAGTGGGGCTGTTGTGGCCGCGCCGTCATTACAAAACCGTCGCATTGCTGATGCTGTGGGCGAGCGGCGTGATGGGCAGCCGTTTGCTGCTGGGCATGCACTGGCCACGCGACCTGGCGATGGCGACATTGATCAGTTGGCTGCTGGTGACGATTGCCTGCTGGCTGGCGCAGCGCTGGTTTGGCCCGCTGACGCTGCCTCCTCAGGAGCAACAGGAAGTGGTGGAAAGAACGTCCGGAAGGAAACATTAGGTGACATTGTCACTTAATACGGCGCCGATAAGGCGCCGTATTAATCTCTTACATTCGCCAATCATTGCAATTGCTATGATTGCCCCCATATCTTTATAAATTCATTATTTTGAGAAGCTTTCTCATTAATTTCCCCGGGAGCGCCATTTACTGCCGAATATGCCGGCAGATATCTGGTTTTATCGTGCCGCAGGGTTTCCCTGGCACGATGGGAAATGCTAACTTAATGGGAGGGACGCCACGTATTGGCATATACCTTTCGTCTTTCAAGTCGCCGCCAGGCGGCAACTTGAAATACATCGGGTATAATTCATCCGATTAACTCGGCATCGCGGGAAAGAATGTGAAATATTTGCTGATTTTTTTGTTGGTTCTGGTGGTTTTCGTGATTTCTGTCACGTTGGGCGCGCATAACGATCAGGTTGTGAGTTTTAATTACCTGGTTGCGCAGGGTGATTATCGTATATCGACCCTGTTGGCTGCGTTGTTTGGCGCCGGTTTTGTTCTCGGCTGGGTCATTTGCGGCCTGTTTTATCTGCGTACCCGCATTGCGTTGGGGCGAGCCGAACGCAAAATCAAGAGGCTGGAACTGCAGCTTGAACAACCTGCTGAGCCGGCAGCTCAGTCCGTTGTCAGCAAGGAATAATCTTCTATGTTAGAGCTGTTGTTTCTGTTGCTGCCCGTGGCTGCCGCGTACGGTTGGTACATGGGGCGCAGAAGTGCTCAACAGGATAAACAACAGGAAGCCAACCGCCTGTCGCGTGAGTACGTGGCCGGGGTTAACTTCCTGCTTTCCAATCAGCAGGATAAAGCGGTCGATCTGTTCCTCGATATGTTGAAAGAGGACAGCACCACCGTTGAGGCCCACCTGACGCTGGGTAACCTGTTCCGCTCGCGCGGCGAGGTCGACCGCGCAATACGCATCCATCAGGCGCTGATGGAAAGCGCTTCTCTCACTTTCGAACAACGCCTGCTGGCGGTACAACAGCTGGGCCGCGACTATATGGCCGCCGGCATGTACGATCGCGCGGAAGACATGTTTGGCCAGTTGGTCGGTGAAGAGGATTTCCGTATCTCGGCGCTGCAGCAATTACTGGTTATCCACCAGGCAACCAGCGACTGGCTGAAAGCGATCGACGTGGCGGAAAAACTGGTCAAGCTGGGTAAAGACAAACAACGTATCGAGATCGCGCATTTCTACTGTGAGCTGGCGCTCCAGGCAATGGGCAGTGACGATCTCGATAAGGCGATGAGCCTGCTGAAACGTGCGGCCTCGGCGGATAAACAGTGCGCCCGTGTGTCGATTATGGTCGGCCGCATTTACATGGCGCAGGCTGAATACGCCAAAGCGGTCGAGTCTCTGCAGCGGGTGCTGAATCAGGATAAAGAGCTGGTAAGCGAAACGCTGCCTATGCTGCATGAATGTTATCAGCATTTGGAAAACCAGCAGGATTGGGCGGAGTTCCTCAAACGTTGCGTTGAGGAAAATACGGGCGCGACCGCCGAACTGATGCTGGCGGAGATCATCGAACAGCATGAAGGGCGCGACGTAGTTCAGGTGTATATCAACCGTCAGTTACAGCGTCATCCGACCATGCGCGTGTTTTACCGCCTGATGGATTACCACCTTGCGGACGCCGAAGATGGGCGCGCAAAAGAGAGCCTGCTGCTGCTGCGGGACATGGTGGGTGAGCAAATCCGCACCAAGCCGCGCTATCGTTGCCATAAATGCGGTTTTACCGCGCATTCACTTTATTGGCATTGCCCGTCATGTCGGGCCTGGGCATCGGTTAAGCCGATTCGAGGGCTGGATGGGCAATAAAAAACGGGGCGATGAACGCCCCGTTTTTCGTAGTAGACGGAATTACTTTTTCTTGCCTGCTTTCACGCCGCCTTTCAGCAACTGACGCAGCTTTTTCAATTCTTTTTGATTCAGAGGCTGTTCGATTTCTTCTTCAATCCCCTGATTATCGATTTCGCCGTGGTGCAGCTCATCCGATTTTTTAGCGGTTTTTTCCGCTTTAACCGGCGCTTCGAAGCTGCTTTCAAGGCGTTGACACACCTCAGCACTCAGAGAGAGTTGGTTATCAGCGGCAATAGCACGAATTTTCTCTTTGAGTTCCAGAGGGATTTTGATGGTTAGTGTAGATATCTCGCTCATTTTGAAGCCTTTCTGCGGGAAGATACCTTCAAGCTAAGCCAGTAATGAGTAAGAGTCTAGAGTGTAATAAAAATTTAATATTTATGTAACATTGAGCGCGGGAATAATGAACGTAATGGCGGGGAAATAGGCAGAGCCCGGCGTGCCGGGCCCTATAGCGAAGAGAATTACTTGTAAATGATGGCAGTACCGCTCAGCAAGTTGTTACCACCGGCGGAGATAATACGGTAGCTGCTGGCGCCCTGGGCTTCTGCTTTCGCCGCCAGTTTGGCTTCCAGACCGCTCAGGGTCGTCGCGTGGCCTGCGGAGACTACGCCGGCAGGGGCCAGGTCGTTAGCCTGCTGCAAATTAACCGGCTCAGCGGCGAAGGTAGCGAAAGAGGTCAGGGCGATGGCGGCAGCAGTTGCAAAATATTTGATGGTTTTCATGGGTGACTCCAGTCAGTTTTTTTAGGTTGGAAGCAGTTCGCTTCCGATGAGTTGAATAATAAAGCATCCATGAGGATTTAAAATCTGATAATGCTGAGTATCTTGTTCAAAATATCTGATTGATAATTTACGCATCTTTACGGCGCTTTACGCAGCCTGCGCTATTGGTTTTGAGGCTTTATTGACGCTTGATGACGAACGATGGATTAACATTACTTAACGGCAGGGTGCGCTGCGGCTGGGATTTCTGCCGGCCGGCATGTAGAATGCGGCGGTCAGTTTGGTGGGTTGTTACCTGGTTATGTCCATTTTAAAGAAGGTAGAAGAAATGAAGTCTGAAAATAACATTAATAACAATGACTTAAGATCATCTCCAATCATCGTTGCGTTGGATTACGCAGATATTGGCGCCGCATTGGCGTTTGTCGATCGCATTAATCCACAGGACTGCCGGTTAAAAGTGGGCAAAGAAATGTTCACCCTGTTTGGGCCGCAATTGGTGCGTGACTTGCACGCTCGTGGCTTCGACGTATTCCTGGATTTAAAATTCCACGATATCCCCAATACCACGGCCCATGCGGTAGCGGCCGCGGCCGAACTGGGCGTATGGATGGTTAACGTCCACGCCAGCGGCGGCGCACGTATGATGACCGCGGCTAAAGAAGCGTTGCTGCCTTATGGCGCAGAGGCGCCGCTGTTGATCGCCGTTACCGTTCTTACCAGTATGGAGGCGGAGGATCTGCAAGCTATCGGCATCAACATTTCCCCGGCTGAACAGGCTGAGCGGCTGGCGCGTTTGACCCGTGATTGCGGGCTGGACGGCGTTGTCTGTTCGGCGCATGAAGCTGAACGGTTGAAAGCGGCCTGCGGGCGTCAGTTCCAACTGGTCACGCCAGGCATTCGTCCAGAGGGCAGCGCAGCCGGCGATCAGCGCCGCATTATGACGCCGGTGCAGGCGCAGGCCGCCGGGGTAGATTATATGGTGATTGGGCGTCCGATCACCCAATCCGCCGATCCTGCCGCTACGCTGAGCGCTATTCGCGCTTCCCTGGTCTGAGGGGCTCGAGATGAATGACGACAATAGCCGGCTGGTTTATTCCACCGACAGCGGACGTATCAAGCAAGAAGAGGCCAAACCGCAGCGAGCCAAGGGAGACGGCATCGTGCGCATTCAGCGCCAGACCAGCGGACGCAAGGGGAAAGGCGTTTGCCTGATCACCGGAATTGATTTGGACGATGCGGCGATGGAAAAGCTGGCGGCAGAGCTGAAGAAGAAATGTGGCTGTGGCGGTTCGGTCAAAGACGCGGTGATCGAGATCCAGGGCGATAAGCGCGATCTGCTTAAGCAGTTGCTGGAAGCCAAAGGAATGAAGGTCAAGCTGGCGGGCGGTTAACTGCCGCAGGCGGAGTGCCATGCCGCGGTGCAATAGCTGCGGCATGGCTTAGGTCGAGCTGTCGGACCGGAGCCCGTCGATGGCGAAAATGCCATGGCTTGAAGGTAAAACAGACCTGAAATAATCTTTATTATGCTTAATACGTCAAAGCGAAAGCGCTTTTGCCAGCCTGTCGGCAGAGGTAGATGAAGTGGCCGGGCAGGTTATTTACCTACCTGATGACCAATGATACCCCCAACGGCGGCCCCACCAAGCGTACCCAATGCGCTGCCATCGGTCAGCACTGCGCCGCCTACGGCCCCTGCGCCGGCACCAATTGCGGTGTTACGGTCGCGTTTGGACATGTTGGAACAAGCGCTGAGTGAAAACGCCAGAGTCAGTGCCAGAGCGGCGGTGGCGAAACGTTTATTGATAATCATCATAATGACTTCTCCTTAGCATTGGCTATATGGAAGTGCCCTTTAAGTATAGGCGTGAACCATAAATTCGGCCTGCTATCGGCTCCCATACAGTATCGATATAAAAAATGGCATTATTTGTTAAAGGCAGAACAATAAAAAGTTGAAAGCGGTCTCTCTGCCCAAATTCACTATAAGCTTCCGTTGGTCAATAAACAGGTAAATAGTCCGAAATTCCAGATGCCTCTCCTTCGTTGATATGAGCGAATCGCCGCTAACCCCACAGAACTCCGCATCCAGCAGAAGCCTACGCGGTCTTTAGCGATTTATGCCATACCGCCCCGTCGCCGGCCTACAGACAATATTCGCAGACAGGCTTAACCGGGAAAGACAAATGCTCAACGATCTCAAACAGCAGGTATTGGACGCTAATCTGGCATTGCCACGCCATCATCTGGTGACCTTCACCTGGGGCAACGTCAGTGCCGTTGATCGCCATGCAGGGCTGATGGTGATCAAACCTTCGGGGGTGGAGTATGGGGTGATGACCCGCGACGACATGGTTGTGGTGGAGCTCGAAAGCGGCAAGGTGGTGGAGGGCAATAAAAAACCCTCTTCAGACAGTGATACCCACCGGGCATTGTATCTCGAGTTCGACGCGGTCGGCGGCATCGTGCACACCCATTCGCGACATGCCACCATCTGGGCGCAGGCCGGCCAGGATATTCCCGCCTGGGGCACGACTCATGCCGATTACTTCTACGGTGACATTCCTTGTACGCGAACAATGCGGGATGAGGAAATCGCCGGGCGTTATGAATGGGAGACCGGCAGGGTGATCGTCGAAACCTTCCGCGAAAGGCGATTGGATCCGGCCAGCATGCCGGCGGTACTGGTACATTCGCACGGGCCGTTTACCTGGGGCAAAGACGCGGAGAACGCGGTGCACAATGCCGTCGTGCTGGAGGAGATTGCCTATATGGGGATTTTTTCACGCCAGTTGACGCCAGGGCTGGCGAACATGCAGCAAACGCTGCTGGATAAGCACTACCTGCGCAAGCACGGTAAAAATGCTTATTACGGACAGTGATCATCAGGCGGGCAAGTCATGCCCGCCGTTCCTCGAGGCGATTAATCGCCGACCCTATCCAGCCGTATTCCCTGGCGTTTCAACTGATGTTGATACTCCAATTCCAGGCGTGAATCGGTGATCACCCGATCAACCTTGCCATGCAATGCCAAAGGATTGGGCTGGATCTGACCAAATTTAGACGAGTCTGTCAGCACGATATTTTCCACGCCCTTCGCCAGCACGGCGTTGACCACGTCGGCGCGCATCATATCGCGGCCGGTAAAGCCGGTTTCCGCATGGTAACCGTCAATGCCGATGAACGCCTTGCTGAAATGCACTTGCTGAATGCACATGCGCGTCAGCGGCCCGACCACGGTCTCGCTCTTTTTCTGATACATGCCGCCCAGCACTATTACCTCGCAATCGCTCTCTTTTAGCAGGTTGGCGATATAATGGCTGACGGTGATCAGCGTGATGGTTTTGCGCTCGGCGATATAGCGCGCCAACAGGGCGTTGGTGCTGCCACTTTCTATAAAGATGGTTTCGCCGTCGTTAACCTGCGCAGCGGCAAATCGCGCCAACTTCTGCTTGAGAGAAAAATTGGACATCATGCGGGCATCGACGTCGTCGCTTTCCAGCGCCAACGCAGAGCCATGCACCCGTTTCAGATAGCTGCGCTTCTCCAGCAGGTTCAAATCCTGACGGATAGTGACCTCTGAAACACCGGTGGTGCGCGACAGATCGCTGACGCTGATCCTTCGGCGTTCGTTCACCAATTGCAGAATTGTTTGTTGTCTTGAATTCATATCGACCTGATGTGCGGCTACCAATGTGCGGCCGCTAATATTTATTGTTTAAATAGTATGTTCTGTTCGCGCAATAATACCATCCTGCGCGTCAGAAGATGATGCGGTAAAGAAAGCGGAATATCCAGCGATGCGAGCAGACTACGCTGCGAATGCTCGGATCGGCAGGGATTGAATAGCGCTGCAGAGTGGGGAACGCAAGTGACCCGTCATTCAACTACGCCATTTTTCATATTAAAGGTGTTTTGAATGAAAATTGATTTGATTGCGATCAAAAATCATAAGTTCTTTTGTCCTACTATGATGAGAGTTTGAATTCGCCCACAGAAGATTCAGGAGTTCGTAATGGAGCTTTATCTCGATACCGCTGATGTGAATGCTGTAAAACGCCTGGCACGCATTCTGCCGCTGCACGGCGTCACTACCAATCCGAGCATTGTCGCCAAAGAGGGGAAACCCATTTGGGAGGTACTGCCGGCGCTGCGTGATGCACTGGGTGGGACCGGCAAGCTGTTTGCCCAAGTGATGGCCAACGATGCCGAGCGCATGGTGGCGGAGGCGGCGCTGCTTCATCAGCGAGTGCCTGGGTTGGTGGTCAAGATTCCGGCGACCGCAGAAGGGTTGGCGGCGATTAAAAAACTGAAATCGATGTCGATCCCAACGCTGGGCACCGCAGTCTACGGTGCCGGCCAGGGGTTGTTGGCGGCGCTGGCCGGCGCGGAATACGTAGCCCCCTACGTTAACCGGCTGGACGCGCAGGGCGGTGACGGCATCGAAATGGTGCATGAACTGCAGCAATTGCTGACGTTGCATGCACCGGGCTCCCGGGTGCTGGCCGCCAGTTTCAAGACCCCGCGGCAGGCACTGGCGTGCCTGCTGGCGGGGTGCCAGGCCATTACCTTGCCTGTCGATGTGGCCGAACAGTTCCTTGCCGCTCCGGCGGTACAGGCGGCGGTCGAACAGTTCGAACAGGATTGGCAGGGAGCATTCGGCACCAACCTGCTTAACTAGTTTCTTCACGCAAGACGACTGGCGACTCATTTGCCGTAGGTCGGCTGGCATTCAGCGCCCGGCGGATCACAAAGAACGCAGAAACCAGCATGGTTACCGCCACCAGCATAAAGAACGCACACAAAGCCGCGTTAATCTGGTTGCTGAAGACAATGGTTTCCATATCTTTCAGCGATTTGGCCGGGGCAATCAGTGTGCCTTGTTCAATGCCGGTGGAGAATTTCTTCGCCTGCGCCAGGAAGCCGATGCTGGGTTTCTCGTGGAAGATTTTTTGCCAGCCGGCGGTCATCGAGGTAATGAACAACCAGACGGTTGGCAGAATGGTCACCCAGGCGTAGCGCTGTTTTTTCATTTTAAACAGCACCACGGTACCGAGGATCAACGCCATTGAGGCCAGCATCTGGTTGCCGATGCCGAACAGCGGCCACAGGGTGTTGATGCCGCCGAGCGGATCGACCACGCCTTGATAAACAAAGAAACCCCAACCGGCGACGGCCACCGTCGTACCTGCCAGATTACCGAACCATGAGCGGTTGTTGGCCAGCCGAGGGATCGCCACGCCAACCAGATCCTGCACCATAAAACGGCAGGCGCGGGTGCCGGCATCGACGGCGGTCAAAATGAACAGCGCCTCAAACAAAATGGCGAAGTGATACCAGAACGCCATCATAGCGCGGCTGTTAAACACTTCGGTGATGATGTGAGCCATCCCCACAGCAAAGGTCGGTGCGCCGCCAGCGCGCGACAGGATCGAATGCTCACCCACGTCTTTGGCGATCATCGTCAGGGTTTCCGGCGTGATGATAAAGCCCCAGCTGTTGATGACCTGCGAAGCATTTTCCACCGTGGTGCCAATCAGCGCCGCCGGAGAGTTCATGGCGAAGTAAACTCCGGGGTCGATCACCGAGGCGCAAATCAGCGCCATGATGGCCACGAAGGACTCCATCAGCATGGCACCATAGCCGATAAAACGGATGTGGCTTTCGCGCTCCACCAGTTTCGGCGTAGTGCCGCTGGACACCAGCGCATGGAAGCCGGAAATCGAGCCGCAGGCGATGGTGATAAACAGGAACGGGAACAGTGAACCGGCGAATACCGGGCCGCTGCCGTCGATAAACCGCGATACCGCAGGCATTTTCATTTCCGGCATGGCAAAGACGATGCCTATCGCCAGCCCGATAATGACGCCAATCTTCATAAAGGTGGAAAGGTAGTCACGGGGCGCCAACAACAGCCATACCGGCAGCACCGAAGCGACGAAACCGTAGATCACCAACACCCAGGTCAGCGTGGTGCCATGCAGCGTAAAGAAGGGGCCCCAGTAAGGGTGTTGCGCCACATTGCCGCCGTAAATGATCGCCAGCAGCATCAGCACGAAGCCGACCACCGAGATTTCGGCGATTTTCCCCGGCCGGATAAAACGCATGTACACGCCCATAAACAGCGCGATAGGAATGGTGGCGGCGATGGTGAACAGCCCCCACGGGCTGTCGGCCAGCGCCTTTACCACCACCAAAGCCAGTGCAGACAAAATGATGATCATTACGCCCAGAGCACCAAGCATGGTGATCACCCCAGCGAAGGCGCCAAGTTCCTGTTTGGCCATTTCACCCAGCGAGCGGCCGTCGCGGCGGGTAGAGATGAACAGGATCAGGAAGTCTTGCACCGCACCGGCCAGCATTACGCCGACCAGGATCCAGATGGTGCCCGGTAAAAAGCCCATCTGCGCGGCCAAAATCGGCCCCACCAGTGGCCCGGCGCCAGCGATGGCGGCAAAGTGGTGACCAAACAGCACCCACTTGTTGGTCGGGACATAGTCCAGGCCATCGTTACGACGTTCCGCCGGCGTCATACGGCGGTCGTCAAGCTCAAACACTTTCTTGGCGATGAACAGGCTATAGAAACGGTAAGCGATGCTGTAACAGGCGACGGCAGCCACCACCAGCCAGACTGCGTTAACATGCTCTCCGCGGCTGAGCGCCAGCATGGCGAAGGCAAATGCACCGACTAACGCCACCACCAGCCAGATGATCCCGGACTTGACGTTTTTCATGATCAACAACTCCTTGGTGTGCAGAGATAAAGAAAGAGATGTTCTTATGGAGAATGAATACAGATTAAAAATAGGAGTTTTGCGCGCGAAAAGTAGCAGGTCGGATGAGAAATGTGATGCTGGTTGAGTAATAGCGTAAAAACAATGTGATGTCGCTGTTGCGGAGAGCTGCAAGGGACGTAAGAGGGCGATAACGAAGCCTCGCATCATCCGGATCTTTTCACCGGTATGGCCTGTCGACCGACGAAAAAAAACACCGGAGGTTTCCCTGCCGGTGTTTACATTACGTTGGGCTACTCGCGCAAGATTATGCCGCCGGTTTGGCGATCACGCTGCGGGTTTCCATACGCACTTCGGCGATGTTGACCTGCAGAGTATCGCTTTGACGATAGACGACTTCGCCTTTCACTTGCACCGTGCCGGTATCCTGGCTGCAGACCATTTCATCACGCACCGAGTGAATAAACGGTGCAGGGATAAAGGCGACCGCACCATTGTCCAGCAGGCGCACGCGCAGACCGCCTCGGGTCACGTCGATGATTTCCGCATTGAAGCGTTCATCGGTGCCGGCTTTGTCTTGCAGGTAGCGTGCATACAGCCAGTCACCGACGTCACGCTCCGCCATACGGTTAAGACGACGGCGTTCCGCCAATTGGACCGTCACGTCGTCCTGCGGTTTTTCGGCAGGCTGTTCGGCGATGATGGCTTTCAGCAGGCGGTGGTTGACCATATCGCCGTATTTACGGATCGGCGAGGTCCAGGTGGCATAGGCTTCCAGCCCCAGGCCGAAATGCGGGCCTGGCGTGGTGCTGATCTCGGCATAAGTCTGGGAACGGCGGATACGGCTGTCGAGGAACTGGGTAGGTTGCGAGTCCAGATGACGGCGCAGTTCGCAGAACCCGTCCAGCGTCAGCAGTTTCTCGGCATCGGCTTCCACACCGTTGGCTTGCAGCACGGTCACCGCCTGCTCAACCAGCGCCGGATCGAAACCGGTATGCACGTTGTAAATCCCGAAGCCCAGGCGATCGCGCAGAACGATGGCGGCGCACACGTTGGAGGCAATCATGCACTCTTCAACGATACGGTTGGCGCTGCGGCGTTGTTCGGTGATGATATCCAGCACTTCGCCTTTTTCGCCCAGTACAAAGCGGTAATCAGGGCGATCCTTGAACACCAGCGCATGCTGATGGCGCCAGGCGTTGCGGGCATCGCAGACGCGTTTCAACAGGGTGATTTGCTGTGCAATCTCGTCGCTTGGCGGCTGCCAGCCGGCAATGCCCTCCAGCCAGTCAGAGACTTCGTCATAAACCAGTTTGGCTTTCGACTCGATCTCGGCGGCGAAGAAACGAATGTCGTCAGCCAACGCGCCATCGGTACCTATGGTGACGCGGCAAGCCAGTACCGGACGGCGTTCGTTCGGGCGCAGCGAGCACAGGTTATCAGACAGATCGCGCGGCAACATCGGAATGTTGAAGCCCGGCAGGTAGTTAGTGAAGGCGCGCTTGCGGGCGATATCATCCAACGGGCTGCCTTGCGCTACGTAAGCGGTAGGATCGGCAATGGCGATGGTCAGTTGCAGCGAGCCGTCGCCGTTGTCCTGAACGAACAACGCATCGTCCATATCCTCGGTGCTGGCGCTGTCAATGGTGACAAAATTCAGCGCGGTCAGATCTTCACGAGGCAGCGCGGCGTCCGGCTCGCTGATAGCCACCATCTCAGGCGCTTCTTTTTCCAGATTATGGCGAGCCAGGGTGACCCACCAAGGAGCCAGATGATCTTCGCCGTCGGTGATGAAGTGGGTCAGATCGGCGTTGAAGCCGCGATCGCCTTTCAACGGGTGGCGGCGCATTTCCGCTACCGCCCAGTCACCGGCCTGGAAGTTATGGGTCAGCTCACGCACCGGGCGGCACTGAATCGCGTCTTTCAGCAACGGATGGTCGGGCACGATGGACAGGCGGTCATCACGCTTCTGCACGCGGCCGACAAAGCGCGACAGGAATGGCTCGACCAGGGTTTCCGGCTCGGCGATTTCGCGTTCTTTCTCGGTGTGCAGGGTGGCGATCACGCGATCCCCATGCATGACTTTCTTCATGTACGGCGGTGGGATGAAATAGCTCTTTTGACCGTCGACCTCAAGAAAGCCAAAGCCTTTCTCAGTCCCTTTTACTACGCCTTCAACGCGCGGGGTCTGAGAGTGAAGTTGCTGTTTAAGCTGCGCCAGCAGCGGGTTATCTTGAAACATATCGTCCAGTGAATGGGTTGTGAGTGGCAAGATTTGCGGCAGACAGTTTTACGCGAATCACCCGCTGCGGGCAAGCCTAACGTCACGGTTTTCCTGCGTTGGCACGCGATTTTACTGAATATCCGGCGATCAAAAGGCGGGAAAGAAAACCGCCGTGCGCAAGGCGGCCGCAGAGCGTCATGCGCCCGGCGTAAACCGGGCGCATCAGGTCAGGCGATACGCCGCGTCGGTTGCGCCGCGCAGCGGCGGATCGTCACCGGAATGGATTTGGAGGTCGGCGTGCCGGTACCGTCGCCAAAACTGGCCAGTGGCACCAGCGGGTTGGTTTCCGGATAGTAGGCCGCCAGGTTGCCGCGCGGAATATCGTAGCTCACCAGTTTGAAACCGCTCACCTTGCGAATGACGCCGTCATTCCACAGGGTTTCGATCTCCACAAACTCACCGTCCTGCATGTCCAACGCCGCCAGGTCTTCCGGGTGGATAAACAGCACTTCACGCTGGCCATACACGCCGCGATAGCGGTCATCCAATCCGTAGATGGTGGTGTTGTATTGATCGTGGGAACGCAGAGTCTGCAGCGTGAACGGCGCTTTTTGGCCGTCGAACTCCGGGAGCAGGCTTTTTGGCAGCGGGGCTGCGCTGAATTCCGCTTTACCGCTAGGCGTGGCGAAACGCAATTCGGCGGCGGCATTGCCCAGATAGAAACCGCCGGGTTGATCGCAGCGACGGTTGAAATCCTCGAAGCCGGGAACGGTGGCGGCGATATGGTCACGGATCAACGAATAGTCATCTGCCAGTGCCAGCCAATCCAATAGCTTGTTGCCCAGCACCGCATCGGCGATACCGCAGACAATGGCGGTTTCCGACCTTTGGGTATCCGCCAGCGGTTTACCGACGCCTTCGGAGGCGTGAACCATGCTGAATGAATCCTCCACCGTGATGTACTGCGGGCCACTGGCCTGCAGATCCTGCTCGGTACGCCCCAACGTCGGCAGGATCAGCGCGTCTTTACCGGTGACCAGATGGCTGCGGTTGAGCTTGGTGCTGATATGTACCGTCAGATCGCAGCAGCGCAGGGCGCGGGCGGTGCGTTCGGTATCCGGTGCGGCCGCCGCCAGGTTGCCGCCCAGCGCCAGCAGCACCTTCACTTCACCGCGCAGCATCGCTTCGATGGCCTCTACCGTGTTATGGCCCGGCTCGCGTCGTGGGGAGAAGTTGAAATGTTGTTCCAGGCTGTCGAGCAGCGCCTTGGGTGATTTCTCGTCAATGCCCATGGTGCGGTTGCCCTGTACATTGCTGTGGCCGCGCACCGGGCACAGGCCGGCGCCCGGTTTGCCCAACTGGCCGAACAGCAGTTGCAGGTTGGTTATCTCGCGCACCGTCGGCACCGAATGCTTATGTTGCGTGATGCCCATCGCCCAGGTGCAAATCACCCGTTCGGCGCCCTGATAAATCGCCGCCGCCTGCCGCAGTTGCGCTTCGCTGAGGCCGGACTGTTGGATGATGTGGGCCCAGGAGGTGGCATCCACCTGCGCCAGGTAGCGCTCCACGCCGACGCTGTGCTGCTCAATGAACGCCAAATCGAACAGGCCAGGCTCACCGGCCGCCAAACGCCGGCGATGGCTCTCGAGCAGCGCTTTCACCATGCCGCGTACCGCCGCCATATCCCCGCCGAGGTTGGGCTGAAAATAAGCTGAACTTATTGGTGACGATGTTGGCGTCAGCATCTGAATCGGGTTTTGCGGATCGGCGAAGCGCTCCAGGCCGCGTTCGCGCAGGGTGTTAAAGCTAACGATGCGTGCGCCACGAGCGGCGGCGTTTTTCAGGCTGTGCAGCATGCGTGGATGGTTGGTGCCGGGATTTTGGCCGAACACAAAGATGGCGTCGGCTTTTTCGAAGTCATCCATGCGAATGGTGCCTTTACCCACGCCGATGCTTTGTTTCAGCCCGACGCCGCTGGCCTCATGGCACATGTTCGAGCAATCGGGGAAATTGCTGGTGCCGAGCATGCGGCCGAACAGCTGATACAGATAAGAGGCTTCGTTGCTGGCGCGGCCGGAGGTATAAAGTTCGATCTGGTTCGGATTATCCATCTGTTGGATGTGCCGGGCGATCAGCGCCAGCGCGTCCGGCCAACTGATCGGCTGGTAATGGTCAGTTTCGGCGTTATAGCGCATCGGATGGGTAATGCGGCCCTGATACTCGAGGAAATAGTCGCTTTGCTGTTGCAGGGTACTGACGCTGTGGGTGGCGAAAAATGCCGGTTCAACCGCATTGCGCGTAGCTTCCCAACTGACCGCCTTGGCGCCGTTTTCGCAGAAGCTGAAGGTGCTGTGATTGTCGTCGCCCCAGGCGCAGCCCGGACAGTCGAAGCCGCGGACCTTATTCACGCGCATCAGATTGCGCAGGTTTTTCAGCGTCTGTTTGCTGTCGAGCACGTAGCGCGTGGTGGCTTCGAGTGAACCCCAGCCGCCTGCCGCGCCGGTATACGGCTTTATTGACGGTTTGAATTTCATGATTGTTTTCGCATGTGTTGTAGCTAAAAAGTAAACGATTCTTTAATCGTTATAGGTATTTATGTCGCAAGTTTAGGTGGGTAGGGCATGAGCGTCTAATAGAATTAGGTAATCGCGGCATAGAGCAGATTTATCGCTCGCTATCCCGGTCCTCGGCCGGACATACAAATGGTTGCACTATGTTATTCCCTGAAAAAGACTAATGATTCCGCTGACTGTGCCTTTAGTGCAGTCTATCTCGCGGATTATATTAGAATTTTATTTAAGGATGGGTGAGTGAAGCGTTCAGTATTGTCTGTGATAACCGGAGTTCTGCTGCCGTTGGCAGTACAGGCGGCGGATGCGCCACTCAGTTTCCCTCTCAATACACCGCCGGCGATAGACGCGGCCTCTTACGTATTGATGGATTACACCACCGGCCAGGTACTGGCGGAGAACAATGCGGACGAGCGACGCAATCCGGCCAGCCTGACCAAACTGATGACCGGATTGGTGATTGATCATGCGCTCGATCAGCACAAAATTGGCCTGGATGACGTAGTGACCGTGGGCAAAGACGCCTGGGCGCAGGGCAATCCGGTGTTCAAGGGCTCCTCGCTGATGTTCCTGAAACCCGGTGACAGGGTCACGGTGCGCGATCTCAGTCGCGGCATTATTATTGACTCCGGCAACGATGCTTGTGTGGCGATGGCGGACTACGTGGCGGGCAGCCAGGCCGCATTCGTCAAATTGATGAATGAAAAAAGCACTCAACTTGGCCTGCAAAATACGCATTTTGAAACCGTCCACGGGCTGGACGCACCTGGCCAGTTCACTACGGCCGGCGATTTGGCGGTGATTTCACGCGCCATCATCATGAGCGAACCGGCGGAATATCATATGTACAGCGAAAAATCGCTGTCCTGGAACGGGATCACCCAACAGAACCGCAACGGGCTGCTGTGGGATAAAAACCTGCGGGTGGACGGCCTGAAAACGGGTCATACCGCATCGGCCGGTTTTAACATTATTGCCTCCGCAACCGAAGGCGACCGGCGTTTGATTGCCGTCGTGATGGGCGGTAAAAGCGCCAAAGGGAGAGAAGATCAGGCCCGCAAACTGCTGACCTGGGGTCTGCGAGATTTCGCCACCGTGCATCTGTTTAGCGCCGGGCAACCTCTGGGGCAGGAAAAAGTGTGGTATGGCGATCGCCACCTTGTGCCGGTGGGCAGTGAGCAGGATCAATACCTCAGCCTGCCAAAGCGCGAGGCGGACAAGTTGAAAGCCCAGTATGTGATAAAACCTTCGCGTCTTGAGGCCCCGTTGGCACAGGGGCAGCCGATTGGGGAGATCCGCATCAGCGATAACGGCAAGCTGTTGAAAACTCTGCCGCTGGTGGCGCTGCAGCCAGTAAACAACGGCGGTATGTTCTCGCGCCTGATGGACTATGCGAAGCTGAAACTCTGATCCATCGAGCACAGCGCCCAAAAGTTCCCGCAGTGATATACTAAGGACAGTCATTATTTTCCGAGCTGCCTTATGGATATTAAACAACTGATCTACCTGTGTAATCTGGAACGAGAGCGCCACTTTGGCCGGGCGGCGGAAGCCAGTTTCGTTAGCCAGCCAACGTTATCCATGCGGTTGAAAAACCTGGAAAAAGAATTGGGTGTTTCGTTGATCAACCGCGGTAATAACTTCGGAGGTTTTACCGCGGAAGGCGAGCGTGTGTTGGCGTGGGCGCGCGAGATTGTATCGGTTTATCAGGGGTTGAAACTGGAGGTGGAATCGCTCAAGCACGGCTTTAACGGCACCCTGCGTATCGGTGCTGTGCCGCAGTGCAGCATTTCACTGGCGCAAATGCTGAAAGCGGTCAGCGAGCGTTTCCCGCAGTTAGACTATCGGGTCGCGGTGTTGAGCGCCGATCAGTTGCTGGAAGCCTTGACGGCGCATACCGTGGATATCGGCATCGGTTTCTTTGAGTTGGCGACGCTGAAAGAGCTGCATTTTCAGTCGCAGCCTTTGGCTGACGCCGGCGTCGAGCTGGTCTTCCATCCGCAGCACTTCCCGCACTTGGTGGGGGATAAACCTTTGACCTTGGCGGAGGTCACCGCGCTGCCGCTGTGCCTGGCTGAACCTACACGTTACTTCCGTCGTTACCTCGATCAACACTTCCGTGAAGCCGGGTTGACGTTGCATGCGCGCATGGAAACCACGTCTATTTTCCAACTATTGGAAGGCATTTTTGTTGGCTTGGGCTGCGGCCTGTTTCCGCAAGGTAACCTGCTGCCGGCCATGACGCCGGACTTGCAGCGGCGGCCAGTCGCCATTCCCGCCATGTCACGTCATGCGGCAGTAGTGATTGCCGAGCCGGGGCGGGCAACGCCGCTGGCTCAGCACTTTTTTGACGCCGCCGGCAATTGGTTGCTGCAGCAGTAATTATGCCGGTTGGCTTTCGCCTATCGTCTGTGTATCGCCGAGGGTCTGACGTAAACGGTTCTCCCAGGCGTAGAGGGCACCGGTGAGGATCACGTCCAGGGCTTGAGCCTGATTCAGCCCGCTGTTAAACAGCGGCTGTACGCTGCGCGGGGTGAACTTTTCCGGCGTGCGGGTCAGGTCTGCGGCAACGCGGATCACCGCCTGGGCTACGGGATTATCGCTGCTTTCCAGCCCGCGGTTAATGTCGGTGAAGATGGCGTCTGCCAATGCGGTGTCCTGAATATCCTGGGCCACGGTCGATGCGCAATAGCGGCTGCCGTTAATGCGCGAAACGGCCAGCGTCGCCAGCGCTTTCAACCGCGCCGACAGCCCGTAACCGTCCGCGTTGATGCTGTTAAAGACGCCGTTGCGTTCGCGCAGCGCGGGGGCATCGTGGGCCAGCAGCAGATAATAAGGCTCGCTGCGAGCGTCCGGGTGGCTTTGGTCGAGCACGTCGAGCTGTTCAGCGCGAGCGTCTTCCAGGGTTATCGGCGGTAATCGCGATTGCCACGCCAGTTCCTCTTCGGTGAACTCCACTCCTTCAGCATCCTCTATGTTCGGGAAACCGGGCACTACTCCCGTTGGCCGCCCGGCCAGCGCAGCCACGCCGGCGACGACGCGCGCCTGGTAACTGACAAAACCGATAATCTGCGAGAAGGTCACGATATCCGCCGGGCTTAATCCGACATCGCTGAGCTGTTGCAGCGCTTTGTTGCAAATCAGGGTCGGTTGGCTGGCGAGCTGCCGGGCGTATTGCGTGATTTGGGCGAGGCGGATGTTGCTTTCGCGTGAGGCGTCGGGGCTGTGCAGCGGGGCGAGGCGAGCAGCGTAATGGCTACAAAGGGATTGAACGCCGGTCACCTGAGCCACGGTCAGCGCGGTACTGAGGCGATCATAAGGTGACAATGTCACCATTCTTGTCAGTGCCACATGATCCGGGAACAGCACGTGATAGCAGGCGTGCGAGGCATTAAATACCCCGGCGCGCGCGGTCAGTGCGGTGTTCAACGCTTCGTCGGCAAATGCGCCCAGCCCCAGCAAGAATCTGTCGCGGACGGTGGCAGCCTGCGGCTCAAGCGGCTGGTCTCCGCGAACGCTGCTTTGGGTTTCGTGATACCACTGGGCATTATGTTGTCGACGTAGTAGTTCCATAGGGCGGTAATCCTTAATCATGAGCAACAGCCACCGGTGCGACAGGCAGCGGCGGCAAGACAAAAGAGGTGCATACCCTGGGCGGGCATCGAATGGCAGGATCAGCGGCGGTCATCGCAACACAATGCGTGATCATAAACAGAGAAACCTGCGGCTAAAGCGAGCAGAAACTGCGCGAGTCGGCGATTGCGGGGGCTGTTCATCAGTGCGATATCCTGTCGTTTAATAAGCTCAACGTAGGGGATATCCTCACCGATTAGATAGGCGAGATAAAATAATGTTAAGTGCTAATCAATAACTGAATGGAATAAAATATAATGATATATAACAAAATTGTAATTTGTATTTGAGGTTATTGGATAAGCGCGGCGGGCTGTTCGGCAATAAAAAACCCGCTCGAAAGCGGGTTCAGACTGCTGATAAAGCCCGTTATTAGGGAGAGCGTGCCGAAGGGGTCGTAGCGGCTTGCCCGCCGACCAATTTGCCTGGAGCAAATTGGAACGACTCCATGTCGGCCCGCAGGGTGGGACACAGGGATGTGTCCCATAATGGCCCCTCGGTGCGCTAGGCCCGGGTATCTCGGGTTCAAAGACAACTTTGTCATCAAACTCAACCCGCTCGAAAGCGGCTTTTCTGCAAGCGTCAGAATCGGCCGCCGTCGCGCCGCCAGGCGTCTGCGGTCAGCGCTTCACCGAAATGGCTGGCGATCAGGCGCTTGGTCAGATCGTGCAATGGCGCGGCCAGCACTTCGGCGGTGCTGCCACGCTCAACGATTTCCCCTTCGTGCATCACCATAACCTGATCGCTGATGTGCTTCATCATGCCCAGATGCTGAGTCACATAGATGTACGAGATGCCGTGCTTCTCCTGCAGTTCCAGCATCAGGTTGATGATCTGCGAACGCATCGACATATCCAGCGAAGCCAGTGCCTCATCGGCGACGATGACCTTGGGCTGCAGGATCAGCGCACGGGCCAGCGCCACACGTTGTTTCTGGCCGGAGGCCAGCATATGCGGATAGTAATAGGCGTGGTCCGGCAGCATCCCCACCTGGCGCAGCGTCTGATAGATGCGCTGTTCACGCTCTGGGCCTTCCAGATCGGTATTCAGCCGCAGCGGGGCGTCAAGCAGTTGGCCGATGCGCTGACGCGGGTTAAGCGACGTACTCGGATCTTGAAATATCATGCGGATACGCTGGCTGCGATAGCGATAATCGCCGTAGCCGAGCCGGTGATCGTCAATCAGCAGTTCCCCGGATGAAGGTTCAACCATGCCGGACAGCATTTTGGCCAGCGTCGATTTGCCGGAACCGTTTTCACCGATGATCGCCAGCGTCTGCCGTTCACGCAGGGTAAAGCTGACCGATTTCACCGCCTCAACGTGCTGGCGACGGAACAGCCCGGTGCGGTAACGGTAGGTTTTGGTCAGGTTGCGCACTTCCAACAGCGTTTCCATGTTATTGCTCCTCCATGTTCAACGGGAAGTGGCAGGCGAATAAGTGGTTTTTCACCGGGCGCAGGCGCGGCGTCTCGATGCACTTTTTCTGCGCGTAGGGGCAGCGAGGCCCCAGCCGGCAACCGATCGGCAGATGTTCCAGCGATGGAATGGCGCCCGGCAGCGTATTGAGCCGGCTTTTATGCGGCAATGAACGACCAAAATCCGGCATTGAGCGGATCAGCGCCTGCGTGTACGGATGGTGAGGGGCAGCCAGCAGATCTTCACACTGCGCGCTTTCCACCGTTTGCCCACAGTACAGCACGTTCACCCGATCGGCCCATTTGCTCATCATCTGCAAATCATGGCTGATCAACAAAATGGTGGTGTTGTTGTTTTGATTAAGCCGGGCCAACAGGCGGAAAATTTGCGCCTGAGTGGTGGGCTCCATGGCGTTGGTCGGTTCATCGGCAATCAGCAGGCGCGGCTGGTTGGCCAGAGCGATGGCGATCATCACTTTCTGGCATTCGCCTTCGGTCAGTTCGTAGGGAAAGCTGCCCATGATGTCGACATGGTCTTTGATACCAACGCGGTGCAGCAACTCAATGGCACGACGTTTGCGCCAGTTGAAACGCTGCCACCAGCGTCCCTTATAGGTCCAACCGGGGATCGCCTGCGCCAGTTGGCGGCCGATGCTCTCCGAAGGGTCCAGGCACGACTGCGGTTCCTGGAAAATCATCGAGACGTTATGCCCGACCAGCTTGCGTCGCTCGCGCGGCGTCAATTGCAGCAGATCGATATCATCAAAGCGGAAACGGTCGGCGGTGACGCGCCAGTTGTCTTTGGTTACGCCGCAAATCGCTTTGGCGATCAGGCTTTTGCCCGAGCCCGATTCGCCCACCAAACCCCGTACTTCACCTTCGGTCAGCGTCATGCTGACGCGATCGACCGCCTTGACCGGCCCGTCGGCGGTCATAAATTCAATCGTCAGGTTGCGGATATCAAGTAACGGCATTATTCCACTCCTGCGTTGATTGCGCGGCGCATGCCGTCGCCCAACAGGTTAACCAGCAACACGCTGATCAGGATTGCCGCACCGGGCAGCATCACCGTCCAGGGCGCGACGTACACCAGCTCCAGCGAATCGCCGAGCATGGCGCCCCATTCAGGAGAGGGCAACTGTGCGCCGAGGTCGAGGAAACCGAGTGCGGCGATGTCCAGGATCGCCATCGACAGCGCGCGGGTAAATTCGGTCACCAGCACCGCCGCAATGTTCGGCATCACGGCATACCACAGGATTTGCGGCGTCGAGGCACCGTCGAGTCGCACCGCCACCACATACTCTTTTTCCAGTTCGTCGTGCACTGCGCTGTAGATGGTGCGCACCATGCGCGGCAACAACGCCAGCCAGACCGCCAGCATCGCGTGCTCGAGCTTTGGCCCAAGGAACGCCACCACCACAATCGCCAGAAGCAGAGAGGGAATGGAGAGCAGGGTGTCGAGAATGTGGTTCAGCACCGCCGAGCGCAGGCCGTGGGTCACGCCGGCAAACACGCCGAGGATCACCCCGAAAAAGGCGGCGGCGACGGTAACCAACAACGCCGAACCATAAGTGGCGGCGGTACCGGTCAACAGACGGCTCAGGATATCGCGGCCGAGATCGTCAGTGCCGAGAAAGAAGGAAACGTTGCCGTAACGCGACCAGGAAGGCGGCAGCAACTGATAGCCCAGGAACTGTTGATCGAGCGCATAAGGCGCCAGCAGGCTGCCGAATACGCACAGCAACAGCAGCGCGATCACGCCGTAGAAGCCGATCATCGCCAGGGCATCGCCGTAAAAAATCCGCCAGGTGTAAAGCAGCGGGCTGGGCATTTTCTTTTCGCGGTATACGTTATCTAAGGGCATACCATTCCTTATGTTTCAGTGGGTTGGTTGCTGCGCCCAAAATATCGGCCAGGACGTTAATGGCGATCACCAAGGTGCCGACCACCATCACGCCGGCGGAGATTGCCGCATAATCCTGCTGGCGGATGGCGTTAATCATCCAGCGCCCCAGGCCCGGCCAATTGAAGACCACTTCGGTGATCATCGCCAGCGTCAGCATGGTGGAGAACTGCAACCCCAGCTTGGGAACGATAGGCGGCAGCGCGTTATGCAGCACATGGCGACGGATAATGGTAAAGCGGGACAAGCCCCGGGTAGCGGCGGCTTTGATGTAGTTTTGGCTGAGCACGTCGTCGGTGCTGATCCGCATCAGGCGCACCACTTCGGTGGTAGGGGCCACCGCCAGCGCGGTAATCGGCAATATCATATGGCGCAACGCGCTGCCGATCATCTCGGAACGGTACGGCGAATCCGACAGCCAGGCATCAATCAGTGCAAAACCGGTGATGGGCCTGACCTGATACAGCAGGTCGAAACGGCCGGAGACCGGTAACCAGCCAAGGTGCAGCGAGAAAAACAGCATTAACAGCAACGCCAACCAGAAAACCGGCATCGAAAATCCGATCAGGGCAAAGGTGCTGATGGCGGTGTCTTGCCATTTGCCGCGCATCACGCCGGCGATAATCCCCAGCGGAATGCCGATAAACAACGCCAGAGTGAAAGCAAGGAGGCACAGTTCCATGGTGGCGGGGAACACTTCGCGCAGTTGCTCGCTGATCGCCTGGCCGTTAATGCTGGAAACGCCAAAGTCCCAATGCAGCAGGCTGACGAAGTAAAAGTGGTAGGCATCCAGCAGGGCGGCGCCGTACAGCGGCGCGCGCGGCGTGAAATAGCTCAGACTAAAGCTGACCAGAGTCAGGAGGAACAGCGTGATCAACAGCAACAAGATGCGGCGCAAGGTAAAGATAATCACTTTTTCGGCCCCTCCGCGGATTCACGGTACACCCCGGCAAATGACGCGTTGCCGAACGGGCTCAATACCAGTCCTTTGATGTCGTAGCGGTAAGCCTGCAGGCGCAATGAGGAGGCCAGCGGCAACACCGGCAGTTGCTGCTCAAGAATTTTTTGCGCCTTCTGGTAGTTTTCGATGCGCTGCGCCAACTGCTGTGACAGCAGGGCATTTTGCAGCACCTCGTCAAACCCCGGGTCACACCAGTGAGCATAGTTGGTTTGCGAGCGGATTGCAGCGCAACTCAATAGCGGCCGGAAGAAACTGTCCGGGTCGTTACTGTCGGTGGCCCAGCCGGTGAGTGTGAGATCGTGGTTCATCTCCATCAGGCGCGCCTCCTGGAAGCGGCCCTCGACCGGCACGATAGTGACGTTAATGCCAACCTGACCCAAATCGGCCTGGATCAGTTCGGCGGTCTTCAGCGGGCTGGGGTTATAAGATTGCGAGGCGGTGGGTACCCACAGCTTCAGATTCAACGATTCAATGCCCGCTTGCTTGAGCATTTCGCGCGATTTTGCAGGATCAAATTCGGTAACGTGCGCTTCGTTGTCATAGGCCCACGACGCGCGCGGCAGAATGGAGGCGGCGGTTTCCGCCGTGCCGTAGTAAATCGACTGCATCAGGCGCTGGTTGTTGATTGCCAGCGAAATGGCCTGACGCACTTTTAAATTGTTCAGTGGCGGTTTGCGGGTGTTGAAGGCCAGATAGGCGATGTTCATGCCCGGCCGCAGCGTGAGGCGCAGGCGCGGATCGTCGCGCAGGATCGAGAGCTGGCTGGCCGCGGGATAAGCGAGCACGTCGCACTCACCGGTCAACAACTTCGATAGCCGGCCAGTGCCGCCGGCGCCCAGATCGATCACCACCTGTGGCATGCGCGGTTGGCCTTTCCAGTAAACGTCATTGCGCGCCAGACGGATATATTGCCCCGAACGATATTCATTCAACAGGAAGGGCCCGGTGCCGACCGGCTCGCGATCGATCATTTCCTGATGGCCTTCACGCGTCAGGTTTTCCGCATATTCTGCCGACATAACCGGGGCGTAATGGGTGGCGATATGCCACAAAAACGAGGCGTCCGGCGCCTGCAGGCGGATCTCGACCGTGTAGTCGTCGAGCTTCTTCACGCTTTGCACCGAGTCGCCAAACTGCAGACTGTCGAAGTACGGATACTCGCCGCCGTTGACGTCATGATACGGATGCTTTTGGTTAAACATGCGTTCAAAGCTGAACACCACGTCGTCGGCATTCAATTTGCGGGTTGGCGTAAACCAGGCGGTGGTCTGGAACGGCACGTCCTTGCGCAGGTGGAAGCGGTAGGTTGCGCCGTTATCCAGCACTTCCCAACTTTGTGCCAGTTCGGGGATCAGCCGGTAGGTATAAGGGTCGACATCCAGCAGGCGATCGTACAGCTGTGCGGCCAGGGTATCGACCGTCAGCCCGCTGCTGGCCATCTGCGGATTAAAGGTGTTCAGTATGCCGCTGACGCAATAGACAAAGCCGCTCTGGCGGATGTCCGGCAACGGCGCCGCCGCGGTAGGCGGGGGCGGTGTTGAGGCCAGGGCAGAACTCGTAAGGCACAATGACAGTATCCAAAGGGGTAAACCACGCATAGACGCTTCATGGGTTAATAAGCAATAGCGTTAGTGTATCGCACTCTGGCGAACTGCCCAATCCATTGAGCAAAATGGCAGAGTTTTCTGCGACTTGATTGAACACTTTGCCGCCACAAGCAAAAAATCTTTAAAATGATATGTTATAACATAACAATTTCATGTTACCGTCCCCAGGTACGATATCAATAACAGCAAGGGGACGTATGAACAAGATTGCACTTCCACCCCGCCAGCCATTGCCGGATGCCCAGGCCTGGCGGGGTGAGATGAGTGACGTCGGGCTCGATTGGGTCGGGATGCAAGAGATAGCGCTGCCGTTGGAGCTTGCGGGCAAACCGCTGATGGCGAAGGTTAATGCCGGGATCAATCTGCGTGCCGGTCGGCAGGGTGTGCGGGGAATACACATGTCGCGGCTGTATCTCGCGCTGGATGAATTGGCGCAAGGCGAACTGACGCCGCAGCGCATCGGGCGAACGCTGGATGCTTTTTTGGCTTCGCAGCCTGAACACAGCGACCATGCCAGCCTGAGCATCCGCGGCGAACTGCTGGTGTCACGTCCGGCGCTACTCTCGCCGCACCGCGGCTGGAAAGCCTATCCGCTGCGCATTGACGCTACCTTGGCCAGGGTTATGACGCTGTCGTTGACGATCGGCGTGCCCTATTCCTCCACCTGTCCCAGCTCGGCGGCGCTCAGCCGTCAACTGGCGCAACAGCAGTTTCAGTTTGATTTTGAACAGGAGCCGGACAGGGTCGATCGGCAGCAGGTGATCGATTGGCTGGGTGAGCAGGGAATGCCCGCGACCCCGCACAGTCAGCGCAGTTGGGCCTGGGTGACGCTGACGCTCGGTGGCAGTGAACCGGCGTTACCGGTGGTCAATTTAATCGATCGTATTGAGCATGCGCTGGGTACGCCGTCGCAAACGTTGGTAAAGCGTTGCGATGAGCAGGCCTTCGCCCTGGCTAATGGCCAAAACCTGATGTTTTGCGAGGACGCCGCGCGCCGTCTGTACCGGATGCTGCGCAGCCAATGCGACCTGCGAGGATTTTCGTTGCGGGTGGAGCATCAGGAAAGCCTGCACGCCCACAATGCGGTGGCCGAACTGAGCTGGCGGGAGGAAGGCGATGCTGCGTAAAAACCCCAGTGGCCACCTGCCGCAGGTATCGCCAAAGGCCTATATCGATCCTACCGCCATTATTTGTGGTCGGGTGATTGTCGAAGATTTTGTCTACGTCGGCCCCTACGCGGTGATCCGCGCCGATGAACTGAATGCGCTCGGCGACATGGAACCGATCGTTATCGGTTCTCACTCGAATATTCAAGACGGCGTAGTGATCCACTCGAAAAGCGGCGCGGCGGTCACCATCGGCAGCTACAGCTCCATCGCACATCGCGCGATTGTTCACGGCCCGTGCCGCATCGAGGATCGGGTGTTTATCGGGTTCAACAGCGTGCTGTTCAACTGCCATATCCGTTCCGGCTGCGTGGTGCGGTACAACGCGGTGGTGGATGGCGTCACGCTGCCGGAGAACCTGTATATCCCATCGACCGAGCGCGTAGGCGCCGACAGCGATCTGTCGTTGTATCGCCAGGTTGATCGCGGCGCGCTGCAATTTTCTGAAGAAGTGGCCGCCACTAACGTCGAACTGGTTCGCGGCTACCAGGCATTACGTAATGAGTTTTAAGTGAGGAACCTGATGAATCCGTTACCCGTTACCGTACTTTCCGGTTTTCTCGGCGCCGGTAAAACCACGGTGCTCAACCATATTCTGAATAACCGTCAGGGCATGCGCGTTGCGGTGATCGTTAATGACATGAGCGAAGTGAACATTGATGCCGCACTGATCGAAAACCAGGTCCAGCTCGATCGCCGACAGGAAAAACTGGTGGAAATGAGCAATGGCTGTATTTGCTGCACGCTGCGCGAAGATCTGTTGATCTCGGTGCGCGAACTGGCGCAGGCCGGTCGCTTCGATTATCTGCTGATTGAATCCAGTGGGATCTCAGAGCCACTGCCGGTGGCGGAAACTTTCACCTTTGAAGACGAACAGGGTGAAAGCCTGTCGCAGTTCGCCCGGCTGGATACGCTGGTCACGGTGGTGGATGGCGTGAATTTTATGCAGCAATACCAGCAGGCTCAAACGTTGCAGGAGGCCGGGCAAAGCCTGGGCGAGGACGATCTGCGCAGCGTGGCGGACCTGCTTATCGAGCAAATCGAATTTTGTGATGTGATGCTGGTGAGTAAAACCGACTTGCTGACGCCAGAACAGCAGGGAGAAATCATGGCGCTGCTCGCCAGCCTTAACCCGGATGCCAATATTATCCCCATCTCCCCCGGTAAATTGCCGCTGGAGGCGGTATTGAACACCGGCAGTTTCAGCTTCGAAAAGGCCCAACAGGCACCGGGCTGGCTGAAGGAGTTGCGAGGCGAACATGTTCCGGAGACGGAAAACTATGGCATCAGCAGCTTTGTCTATCAGGCGCGGCGGCCGTTTGCGCCGGATAAATTTTATCGGATGATCAACGGCGACTGGGGGGGCGGCAAGTTGTTGCGTTCAAAGGGGTTCTTCTGGCTGGCTACGCGCCCGAGACAAGCGGGGCAGTGGAGTCAGGCCGGTGGCATCGCTCATTATGGACTGGCGGGCACCTTCTGGCGCGCGCTGTCGCAGGAGAGCTGGCCACAAGATGAAGAAACCCGGGCGCAGATTCAGGCGAAATGGGTGGAGCCGTTTGGCGATATGCGTCAGGAGCTGGTGTTTATCGGCCAGAATTTGCGACAGGCGGAGATTACCCGCTTGCTGGATGCCTGCTTATTGACCGATGACGAAATGGTGGCCGGTGTGGACTATTGGCGGAGGATGGCCGATCCCTTCCCTGAGTGGTAAGTACACAACATTAGTGTGGTGATGAGAAGTATTCTCAACAAAGCGCTTTACAGTTGATAGTGATAACTATTATCATTTGCTTGCCGTTCACGAAAGGCCACGCTCAGTGGCTCTGTTGTGAAAGGCACGACATTGCTCACATTGCTTCCAGTGTTTTTTAAGCCAGCTCGGGTGCTGGCTTTTTTTTTGCCCATTAGTCTTCTTCCGCAGCTCCATTTTGCAGGAGAGCATGTTTTTTCAGCATCCCCCGCAATTGATGATAGGTCAGCCCCAGCAGGTCCGCCGCCTTGCGTTGGTTAAATTTCCCTTGTTGCAGCGCCGCTTCGATCAACGATTTTTCCTGTTCCAACTGCCAGGTTTTTAAATCCAGCGGTAGCGTCGGTCGGTCATTGCGCGTTTCGCGCTCCGGCAGTGGGAAGGGGCTTTCCCGTTGGGCAAAGGGATTGATAACGATCCCATCGAGCGCGTTGGCGCTGGTGCCGTGCCGGTATACGGAACGTTCCACCACGTTTTTCAATTCCCGCACGTTGCCCGGCCAGCTATAGGCGAGCAGCGTATCCCTGGCGCGTTCAGTAAAGCCGGGGAACAGCTGCAGCGACAGCTCGCGGCACATCTGAATCGCAAAGTGTTCAGCCAGCAACATGATGTCTTGCTGCCGCTGGCGCAGCGGCGGCAGTTGAACGACGTCGAACGCCAGCCGGTCCAACAGATCGGCGCGGAATTTCCCCGCTGCCGCCAGCGCAGGCAAGTCATCGTTGGTGGCGCACACCAACCGCACATCAACCTGCAGCGGTTGGCTGCCGCCTACGCGCTCCAGATGCCCGTATTCAATCACCCGCAGCAGTTTTTCCTGCACCAGCATGGGGGCAGTGGCCAGTTCGTCAAGAAACAGCGTGCCACCGTCGGCGCGCTCAAAGCGGCCCAGGTGGCGTTTCTGCGCGCCGGTAAAGGCTCCCGCTTCATGGCCGAACAGCTCGGAATCCAGTAAGTTTTCATTCAAAGCCGCGCAGTTAAGCGAGATAAACGGCCCTTGCCAGCGGTTGGAAAGGTAGTGCAGACGGTGGGCGATAAGCTCCTTACCGGTGCCGCGTTCACCGATCACCAGCACCGGTTTGTTCAATTTTGCCAGTTGCGAGACTTGCTCCAATACTTCGACAAAGGCGTTCGCTTCGCCCAGCAGGTTTTCTAACTGTTCGCTCATGATGAAATTCGCCAATGTTTGGTGAAAATAATCACTCTACAGCAAGTTGACGGAGTGTCAAAAATAAATAATCTTTATTATTCAATGAAATAAAAGTTGGCACGAGTTTTGATTAAGTCTTTGGGCAAGCTGTATTATTTAACGCGGCGCTTCAGACGCCATCAGAACCAAGAGGAAGTGAATTATGGGTATTTTTTCTCGTTTTGCCGACATCGTGAACGCCAACATCAATACGCTGCTGGATAAGGCGGAAGATCCGCAAAAACTGGTGCGCCTGATGATCCAGGAGATGGAAGACACGCTGGTTGAAGTTCGTTCCACCTCGGCGCGTGCGCTGGCGGAGAAAAAGCAACTGTTGCGCCGCATTGAGCAGGGTGAAAATCAGCTCAATGATTGGCAGGACAAGGCCGAACTGGCGCTGCGCAAAGATAAAGAAGACCTGGCCCGTGCGGCGCTGATCGAAAAACAGAAGGTGGCTGACCTGATCTCCACGCTGACCCACGAAGTGTCTACCGTGGAAGAGACATTGGCCCGGATGAAAAGCGAAATCGGCGAGCTGGAAAACAAGCTGACCGAAACCCGTGCGCGCCAGCAGGCGTTAACGCTGCGCCATCAGGCAGCATCCTCTTCCCGCGACGTGCGCCGCCAGCTCGACAGCGGCAAACTGGATGAGGCGATGGCGCGTTTCGAACAGTTTGAGCGCCGAATCGATCATATGGAAGCCGAAGCGGAAAGCGTCATCATCGGTAAAAAGAAGTCTCTGGACCAGGAATTTGCCGAACTGAAAGCCGACGATGCCATCAGCGAACAACTGGCGGCGCTGAAAGCCAAAATGAACCGCACTGAGTAAGGCGACAGCGGCCACGGCGAGGTGGCCGCCTATTAAAGACGCAATAAGAAGGAAAAGAAATGAGTGCTCTACTACTTGCCATTCCGTTGACAATCTTCGTGTTGTTTGTCGCACCGATTTGGCTTTGGCTGCATTACAGCAATCGGCAACAAAGCGGCATTCAACTGAGCCATCAGGAAATGCAGCGTCTGGCGCAGTTGGCCGACGATGCCAAGCGCATGCGTGAACGCATTCAGGCGCTGGAAGAAATCCTCGATGCGGAACACCCGAACTGGAGACAGTCTTGATGAGCAATACTCTGGGCAGTAAAAAACTTTATCGCGTACCTGAGGAAGGCATGGTGAAGGGCGTCTGCGCCGGGCTGGCCCATTATTTCGACGTGCCGGTGCGTCTGATCCGCGTAATAGTGGTGCTGTCGATGATTTTCGGCCTGTTTTTCTTCACGCTGGTGGCCTATTTCGCGCTGGTTTTCGTGCTCGATGAAGCGCCGGCCAGCCGTTTCGAAGGCGAGAACTACAAAACGCCGCGCCAATTGCTCGATCAACTGGAGTATGAGTTGGGCAGCGGCGAACAGCAACTGCGTCAGGTTGAACGTTATGTCACGTCGGACACCTTCGGCGTACAGAGCCGTTTCCGCAAGCTGTAATCCTGCCTCGCGTGCAATGACCTGCGCGTGGCGCAGGTCAGGCATTGCGCCTGCCATCATCCTTTTTCAAGCAACCGTGCCGGAGGGCATTGATAAATGAATAAAACCTATGCCGCAAACGCCGTTAAATCCGCTGGAATCAAACAAGGAGCAGGTACAGTGTTGAAGACATTGTCTAAAGTGATCATCATGGCGTTACTGAATTACGGCCCTGCCGGCGCGGCTGGCTGGCTGCTGCGGACCGTTGGCCGCAAACCGATTCGCTTTGTGCTGGCGCTGGTGCTGGAACCCCTGTTTCGCAAAGGCCTGAACAAGGTATTTGGGCGTTACGTAGCGGGTGCAAAAATGCCACCCAGATAGGGTGGCATAAACTTTAATGGGCGGCGGTCACTTTCGTCCCCGGTGTTGCCAGATAGATCCAGTCTGCACCGTCGCTGATAATGGCCTGAGCCGAGGGAGAGGCTGCAGTATTGGTACAGAAAATAACGGTGCCTTTGCAGGAGATCGCAGCGGGAAGCTGAGAAAAGGTCATTGACGACAAATTGGTACCAAAGCGACTGATGCGACTGTTAGGCCGCCAGCCGGCAGCGGTTTTCACCCAACTGTAAATCGCGCCTTCCTGGTCCCCGGTTACCGCTGTATTGAACCATTCGGAGCCGATAGGGCGCATTACACTCCCTAGCTCTTTTGGAACATCGGCGACACGCGCCACGCTATAGCTGCTTTTTCCTGGTTGATATGAACTGCCATAGCTAGTACTGATAGTTGTCGCGCCTTCGACATCGACATCGATGACCGAACCTGCGCCAGATAGTGAGGCATAACGAAAGTCGCTCAGGCAGCGGCCGCCAAGGAAGCGCAGATTACTGGTGTTACAGTTTACGCTGCCGTACTGACAGTCGGCCAGATCGATCCGGGTATTTGCGCCATCTCCGGTAAGGGCAACGTTGCCGGAGAAATAGGTGTCAGAAATAGTACTCGGATAAGAAGGGTGGCTCCACGTCAGATTCGCTAACCAACTGTTGCTGATCATGGCCTTTACGCTGGAGGAAAAGTTCATGTCTTGTAACCAGCATCCGCTCATGAAAATATTGAACCGTTTCCCGGATGCGGCATGCGTAATATTCCCCGCACGGTTAATATTGGTTACATACAAAACACCATACCCCGTACTGTAAACTAAATCATTTACTTCCGACGCCTGAATTTCATTAAGATAAACTTCCCCAGAGTTCATGTGTAATAATCGGCTGGCATTGGTATTTTCTCCAATTAATGTTTTCAATGGGCCGCTACGATGTTCCATATGCAATTTCGTGAACCACAATCCAATGCCGCCATGAATGTAAATAGTTGGGCTGATCAGGTTGGCTTCCCATTGGCAATCTTCAAAGCGCAACATGTTACAATCATCGTCCTTGATGGTTGAGGTTAAATGAACGGGGGCCAATAGCATTTTCTCATAATCTGTAATGTCGGTATAACTGTTATAATCACCGGAGGTTCTGCCGCAGCCTTGGACCTCAAGGAATTTAAAGTAACTATCCTGAACTTTATCAAGATAGAGACCAGCACCTTTGCAATAGAGGATGCTTACATTCTGTACTTGCACGTAACCAGCGTATTTTATGCTTAATCCACTAATGATTTTATTATTGCCACGTATTTGAAAGTTTCTGAAGTTGATCCCACTATGCGTCATTTCCCCTGCGTTGGCAGAAACGGTAATAACTCCACTAACATCTGAAATATCAGTTAGATCTGGCCCAGAGTAGGTTAACACTGCACGCCCGTTAAAATTGTTTTCGCCGTAGAGCGCGATCCCTCTGTTAGCTGGAAAAATGACCGGTTTTGCAATGTTCCAGTAACCGCTTGGGATTTTTACCGAGCGTTCGCCTTGTATCAGTGAAATGTTTTGAATAAATGAGCTGTTATCACTTAGGGTAGGATCGCAACCGCCATCATATAAAGAAAGTTGCGTTAAATCGTTTCGTCGCCACACTGCTGTTGATTGATTAACTATAACAGTGGAGTATCCGCCGTCATCAATTGCATTGGCAATGTTAAGATAACCTGTAAATACGCCACCGCCTTTACCTTTTCCCGCATAGTACTCCGTTAAAAAAATACGTTGCCCATCATATTTTGGCAAGGTGTTTCTTAATGCATTCATAGTGCTTGCTGCGGCTATGTTTTGCTCTAAATTAATTGCACTCATAGAGTTCTCCGGGTAGTATTAAATGTTAGGGAAAGCATCTTTGACGCCAAATTTTGTCGGATTGAAGGTGCAATATTGAGATTATTCCCAGCAAGATAATGCTATCTTGGTTTTTTATGAGGTGCGATATTAGGTCGTTCGGCTATATACCACACAACGAATAACATGTATGGCAAGCGGTGCAGGTGCGAAAGACCTTATCCATGACATAAAATAATCTGGCTTATGACTATAATAATGCTCATAGGCTACCGAGATTAACGAATTTTATATAAATCCATGTTTTATATAACAAAAGGAAGTCACTCTACGCAAAATGAAACGACTGCAAAATGAGTTAACCTCGCTGGTCAACCGCGGGATGGATCGCCATTTGCGTCTGGCGGTGACCGGCCTTAGCCGCAGCGGCAAAACCGCCTTTATCACCGCCTTCGTCAATCAGTTGCTGCACGTTCACAGCGGTGCGCGCATGCCGTTGTTTTCGCCAGTGCGCGAAGAGCGGCTTCTGGGCGTGAAACGCATTCCGCAGCGCGATCTTGGCATTCAGCGTTTTACCTATGACGAAGGGTTGGCACAGCTTTATGGCACCCCGCCAAGCTGGCCGACCCCGACGCGCGGCGTCAGCGAAATTCGCCTGGCGCTGCGCTACCGTTCCAACGACTCGTTGCTGCGGCATTTTAAAGATACCTCGACGCTGTATCTGGAAATCGTCGATTATCCCGGTGAATGGTTGCTGGATTTGCCCATGCTGGAACAGGACTATCTGGCCTGGTCGCGCCAGATGGCCGGTCTGTTGCAGGGCGATCGCGCCGAGTGGGCCAAACCTTGGCTAGAACTGTGCAAAGGTTGCGATCCGCTCGCGCCGGCCGACGAAAACAAGTTGGCGGCCATTGCTCAGGCCTACACCGATTATCTGTTGCGTTGCAAAAGCGAAGGCTTGCACTTTATCCAGCCGGGCCGCTTCGTGTTGCCGGGCGATCTGGCCGGTGCGCCGGCACTGCAGTTCTTCCCGTGGCCCAATGTCGACAGCCTCGGCGAATCGAAGCTGGCGCAGGCTGACAAGCACACCAACATCGGTATGCTGCGGGCGCGTTTCAATTACTACTGCCAATCCATCGTCAAAAACTTCTATAAAGAACATTTCGTCCGTTTCGATCGGCAAATTGTGCTGGTTGACTGTCTGCAACCGCTCAACAGCGGTCCACAGGCGTTCAACGATATGCGGCTGGCACTGACCCAATTGATGCAAAGTTTCCACTACGGCAAGCGCACGCTGTTCCGTCGCTTGTTCTCGCCGACCATCGACAAGCTGATGTTTGCCGCCACCAAAGCGGATCACATTACCGCCGACCAGCACGCCAATCTGGTGTCGTTGTTGCAGCAGTTGGTGCAGGAAGCGTGGCAGAACGCGGCGTTTGAGGGCATCAGCATGGATTGCGTGGGGTTGGCCTCCGTACAGGCGACCGAAAGCGGCATCGTCGATCACCAGGGGCAGCGGATCCCGGCCTTGAAGGGCAATCGCCTCGTCGATGGCGCGCCGTTGACGGTGTTCCCCGGCGAAGTACCGGCGCGTTTGCCGGGGCCGGCTTTCTGGCAAAACCAGGGTTTCCACTTTGATGAGTTTCGTCCCCGCGCCATGAGCGTAGACAGCCCGTTGCCGCACATCCGTCTGGACGCGGTGATGGAGTTTTTACTGGGAGATAAATTGCGATGAGCGAACCGATAAAGCCGCGTATCGATTTTGAAGAGCCGTTGCAGCCGCCGCAAGAACCGATATTGCGCGCCAACGTCGCCTTTGATGAACAGCAGGCGGAGCGTTTTTTCCCGGCCGCGCCTGAGTTGGAACAAGAAGAGGAAGAAGGGCGCGCCGAAGGCATTATCAATGCCGCCTTGAAACCCAAACGCAGCCTGTGGCGCAAAATGGTTACTGCCGGGTTGGCGTTGTTCGGCGTCAGCGTGGTGGCGCAGGGCGTGCAGTGGGTGCATACCGCCTGGGTGCAGCAGGATTGGATTGCCATGGGCGGCGGCGTGGCTGGCGGCTTGATCGTGTTTGCCGGGGTAGGGTCGGTCGTGACCGAATGGCGCCGGTTGTATCGTCTGCGCCAGCGTGCGGAAGAGCGCGACGTAGCGCGGGAACTGTTGCATAGCCACGGGTTGGGCAAGGGGCGCGAATTCTGCGAGAAGCTGGCGCGGCAGGCCGGCCTCGATCAGGGGCACCCGGCGTTACAGCGCTGGCAGGCTTCCTTGCATGAAACTCAAAATGACCGCGAAGTGGTAGCGCTTTATGCCAAGCTGGTGCAACCGGTATTGGATAACCAGGCGCGTCGTGAAATCAGCCGTTCGGCGGCAGAATCCACATTAATGATCGCCGTCAGCCCGCTGGCGCTGGTGGATATGGCATTTATCGCCTGGCGTAACATTCGGTTGATCAACCGCATTGCGGCGTTGTACGGCATTGAACTGGGTTATTTCAGCCGTCTGCGGCTGTTCCGTTTGGTGCTGTTGAATATCGCCTTTGCCGGTGCGTCCGAACTGGTACGCGAGGTGGGGATGGATTGGATGTCACAGGATCTGGCTGCACGGCTGTCCGCCCGCGCAGCCCAAGGCATTGGCGCCGGTTTGCTGACCGCCAGGCTGGGCATCAAGGCGATGGAGCTGTGCCGGCCGCTTCCGTGGCTGGAAGGTGAGAAGCCCAAACTCGGAGATTTCCGCAGCCAGTTGGTCGGTCAACTGAAAGACGCCATGAAAAAAAGCGACAATAAAGCCAAGTAACTCACCCACTGCGCCCGCCCTGGGCGCAGTGGTTTGTTTCTGCATCAATAGCCACCGCACAGCTCAATACGTAACCCCTGGTTGACGAAAGACGATCCCCCTGCAATCACATTATATTTATCTAAAAAATTATTGCCGGTTATGATAACTCTCTGCAAATGAACTAAAATGACGCCGATGGTGTTATTTACTTGCGTTTAAAATCATCAACAACGGCGATAAATCAGAGTTCTGTCAACTTTTGCTGACAGATTGCTTCTACCGCTCGGGGTGAGAGAGTATCATCATCGTCAGTCATCCCCGCACCTGCAGAGATAAGGCCAACACTGATGCGTTTGGAAGTATTTTGCGAAGACCGGCTCGGTCTGACTCGAGAATTACTCGATCTTTTGGTATCGCGCAGCATCGATTTACGGGGTATCGAAATCGATCCCATCGGCCGCATTTACCTCAATTTTTCCCAACTGGATTTTGACACCTTCCGCGCGCTGATGGCGGAGATCCGCCGCATTGCAGGCGTGACTGACGTGCGCACCGTTAACTTCATGCCGTCCGAGCGTGAACACCGTGCGTTGCGGGCGCTGCTTGAGTCGATGCCGGAGCCGGTATTTTCGATTGATATGCGGGGCAAGGTCGAGTTGGCCAACCCGGCGGCACAGGTGCTGTTCAGCTTCAGCGAAGATAAAATCCGCAATCAAACGGCTACGGCTCTGATTGGCCGCTATAACTTCAGCCGCTGGCTGGAGAGCGAACAAACGGCGCCGCACTCCGAACGGGTCGTGATCCGCAGCCAGGATTTCCTGATGGATATCACCCCCATCTACCTGGAAGACGAAAACCAGCAGAACGCCACCGTTGGCGCGGTAGTCATGCTCAAGTCGACTGCACGTATGGGGCGCCAACTACAGAACCTGTCGGTGAACGACGATACCGAATTCGATCATATCGTGGCCGTCAGCCCGAAAATGCGCCAGGTGCTGGAACAGGCGCGTAAACTGGCGATGCTGGATGCGCCGTTGCTGCTGGTCGGCGACACCGGCACCGGCAAAGACATTCTGGCTCGCGCCTGCCACCTGCGCAGCCCGCGCGGCAAACAGCCGTTCCTGGCGCTGAATTGCGCCGCACTGCCGGATGACGTGGTGGAAAGCGAGCTGTTCGGCCATGCGCCTGGCGCTTACCCCAATGCGCTGGAAGGCAAGAAAGGCTTCTTCGAACAGGCGCACGGTGGCTCGGTGCTGCTGGATGAGATCGGTGAAATGTCGCCGCGCATGCAAACCAAACTGCTGCGTTTCATTAACGACGGCACTTTCCGCCGCGTAGGGGAAGAACACGAAGTACACGTGGATGTGCGGGTCATCTGCGCCACCCAGAAAAACTTGACGGAGCTGGTGCAACGCGGTGAATTCCGCGAGGATCTCTATTATCGCCTTAACGTGCTGACCATCACTATTCCGCCGCTGCGCGAACGTCCGCAGGACATCATGCCGTTGACCGAGCTGTTTGTGGCGCGCTTTGCCGACGAACAGGGTGTGGCGCGGCCGAAGTTGGCGAACGATCTGGGGAGTTTCCTCAGCAAGTATGGCTGGCCGGGCAATGTGCGGCAGTTGAAAAACGCCATCTACCGTGCGTTGACGCAAACGGAAGGCTTTGAGCTGCGCCCGCAGGACATCGTGCTGCCGGAATTTGAGGTCGAGATGTCGCTGGGCGACGAAGTGCTGGACGGCTCGCTGGACGATATCAGCAAGCGCTTCGAGCGCTCGGTGCTGACGCGGCTATACCGCACTTACCCGAGCACGCGAAAACTGGCGAAACGCCTGGGGGTTTCGCATACCGCGATTGCCAACAAGCTGCGCGAGTATGGCCTCAGCAGCCGCAAGGCGGCGGGGGAAAGCGAAGAATAAAAAAACGGGCGCCGCGGCGCCCG
>NZ_BCTU01000021.1 GCF_001590925.1 Serratia plymuthica NBRC 102599 | reverse complement strand
GCAAGGAGCGCTACGAGCAGAAGCAGAGCGGGTTGACGGTGGCGCTGTCCAGCCCCATCACCGATACCCTGCTGGCAATCAATGATTCGTTTAAGCGTGCGGAGGATACCGGCGATGGCAGGCTGAAAGCCCTCTACGCGGTACAGGCCGTGCGCGCCGGTTGGGTTAACTCGGAGGCTAGCGCCGATCAGGCGCAGGGGCTGGCCAACGGTGAGCTGTCCAATAGCGTGAAAGTGCAACTGAGCGTGGGTGCCAGTAAAAGCACCTCCGAGTCTGAACTGGCGCAAAACCAGGTACGCGGCAGCAACCTGACGGCGGGCGGCAATGTCGCGCTGGTCGCCACGGGGGCGAACGGAGCCGGCGGTGACGTGCATGTCAGCGGCAGTGGTATCACCGGCAACAAGGTGACGTTGGTGGCGCAAAACGACGTGTTGCTGGACGCGGCAAGCAACAACAGGGAGCAAACCAGCAAGAACAACAGCAGCGGCTGGAACGCCGGGGTGCATATCTCGCTGGGGCAGGAGACCGGCATTGGTGCCTCGGCCAGCGGTTATCAGTCGAAAGGTGCCAGCGACGGTAACAGCACCGAGTACGTTAACACGCGGGTGAATGCGCGGGATGAACTGAGCCTGAGCAGCGGGCGCGATACGGTGCTGTCCGGCGCGCAGGCGCTGGGTGAGAAGATTAAGGTGGATGCCGGTCGTGACCTGTCCATCAGCAGCTTGCAGGATACCGACGATTACCACAGCTGGCAGAAGGACAGCAGCGCGGGAGCCAGCTTTACCTTCGGTTCGATGACGGGGTCGGCATCGCTGAGCATGAGCCAGACCAAAATCGACAGCGAATACGCCAGCGTGGGTGAGCAAAGCGGGCTGTTTGCCGGTGATAAAGGGTTTGATATTAACGTCGGTAAACACACTCAGCTGAACGGCGGGGTGATTGCCTCGACGGCGGACAGCATCAAAAACCAGCTGTCGACCGGTACGCTGGGCTGGGACGCCATAGATAACAAGGCGGAATACAAGGCCAGCAGTAGCGGGTTCGGCCTGTCGACCGGCGGGCCAACCGGTGGTGGGCTGGCGAAGGAGAAGGGCAAGGCGAGCGGCACCACGCAGTCGGCCATCGCGGCGGGCAATATTGATATTCGCGATACGGCGGGCCAGCAGCAGGACGTGGCTACCCTGGGCCGGGATACGGACAACGCCAACGGACGCATCGATAAAATCTTCGATGAGGCGAAGGTGAAGGACAATCTGGCGTTTACCCAGGGAGTCACACAGCTGGCGACGCAGCTGGTGAGCGACTACGGCAACAAGCAGATGTTGCAGGCGCAGCGTGCGGCAGCGGAGAAACTGAGCAAAGACCCGGCTTACCTGAGTGCCTCGCCAGAGCAGCGGCAGCAGATGCTGGAAGCCTCGCCGGAGTATAAGGCGGCGCAGCAAGCGTATGGGGTCGGCAGCAACTTCTGGGCCGCGGGTACGGCCATCAGCGCGGCGCTGGCGGGGCTCAGCGGCGGTGATATCGGGGTGGCGGCGGGTGGTGCGCTGGCACCGTATCTGGCGAAGGAAATCAAAAGCCGGACGGAGGGCAACACGGCGGCGAACGCGGCAGCGCATGCGGTAGCGGGTGCCCTGGTGGCGCTGGTGTCGGGCAATAACGTGGCGGCGGGGGCCGCGGGTGCGGCGAGCGGTGAACTGGCTGCTAAAATCATCAGCGAGCAGTATTATGGTAAGGCACCGTCGGCGCTGACGGAGGCCGAGAAACAAAACGTCAGCGCACTGAGCCAACTGGCTTCCGGGCTGGCGGGTGGACTGATAGCGGACAGCACGGCGGGCGCCGTGGGCGGTAGCGTGGCCGGTAAGACGGCGGTGGAGAATAACTATCTGAGCAGTAAGCAGATAGATGCATGGTCTGCTGAAATGAAGTCCTGTCAGGCCAGTGGCGGTGACTGCGGCGGTATCATCAAAAAATATGAAGAGCTGAGTACTGCCCAGCAGCAACAGCTTATCAGCGACTGTGCCACCAGCCCGACGACTTGCCAGCAGAAATACGGTGGTGTATTGGCCGACAGCATGGCAGTGAAGCAGGCCATAGACCGGGCATTGGGCGAAGACATCCCGATCAAGATGGTCTACGATCTGACAGCGACCTTTGCTCAGCAAATGCAAGTAGAAGGGGTTGTTGCCACCCAGAAAGTCTCTGAAGCGCTTCAGAAAGAATATGGTTTGGATGAAGTTCAGGCAGGAATTGTTGCAAGTGTTGCGGCATCGGCGTTTGGTGGGATAAGTAAGGCGAAAGGAGGCACTCAGCCTAAAATCGAACAAACTCTTAAACCAGAGAAAAACTGGGAAAGTGCTCGAAACAAGGCATTGGATCTCGTGGGTAATTTAGGTGCAAATTCTAAACCAGTTATTGGACGCTTAGAAGTAAGTGCCGGGAATGGAAAGGTTATTGGACGACAATCCAGTGATGGAAAAATGGGTTGGCGTGTTGATTATGATCCTGAAAAAGGTACACATATCAATATATGGGATTACTCTCAAGGTAAAGGGCCAGGAAAAGCAGTGAAGCAAGTTATACCTTTTGAAGGTAATGAGAAGTATTTTGAAACCATATTGAAACAGCTAAACAGGTAGAGTAAATGACTTTGTTTGATGAGTGTCGAGAAGCACTGAGTGCTGATTTTAATATTGTTGAGGGTAAAGCTCAGCAGGAGGCTGTTGATATTTTAAATAAATATCCTCTTGCAAAAGGAAGTGTTACGTGGTCAGTGATAAAACATTCAGATTATGAGAGTTTTGACGCTCTATTGAGCGCGCATCATATAGAAAATGATGATGTATTCGTTTTTGCAGATGATGCGGACATTCCTGTTTTTAGGTCAAAGTTAAGCTTGATTGCTGAAAATATTTACGACGTTACAGCCTTATCACCAAAATTATTTATTTTTAATAATGAAGTGATAATACAACCTTTATTCCCTACTGAAATTTTTCGCATAGGAATAAAACAATGTTGAGAATAACTATCTGAGCGAGTCTGAAAAGATAGAGTTTGAGATAGCGAAGCAGAAACTCGAGAACAGCAAAGATCCGGCAGAGCGTCAGCAGGCGCAGCAGAAGATTAATGAACTGCGTGAAAAGGATATCGCCAGCGACAAGAAAGTGATCGAGGCGTGCGGCAACGGTGGCGCAGGCAGTGCAGCCTGTGCGAGTGCAAGACTGGAGGTTATCGCGGCCAAAGGTGAGTATGAAACCGGGCCGTATAACTCGAAGGTGAGCCAGCAATACGCGGATGCTTATGGCCAGATAGTGAATCTGCTGAATATCACCAGCGTTGATGCGCAGAATCAACAGCAGATCCAAGATGCAATGATCAACTTCTTTATGACCACGAAAGGGGTTGATTACGCCACAGCGAAAGATTACACCGAGTTGAAGCAAGGAGCCGATATTATTGTTGCTTCGGTCACTCCGGTACTTGGTGCGGCAGCGGCGAAACAACTTGGCAAGATTGTCGATGCGAATCTGAAGGTTGTTGCGAAAGGAAATGTTGATGGCAACAAGTTCACTGATACTAATCAGGGAGTGAGACCACCATCATTAGCCGATATTAATAAGCCAACACTTATAGATGGAAGGATACAAGCCAAAATAGAAAAGCTTGGTAAAGATATGCCTAACGGAAATATGGCAACGGCTCATGCTGAAGTAGGAGTGATCCAACAGGCTTATGAAAAGGGCATGACTCTAGGTCGTGAGATGACTATGACTGTGTCAAAAGAGCCTGTGTGTGGCTTCTGTCGTGGAGATGTAGCTGCAATGGCTGAAAAATCTGGATTGAAATCGCTCACTATATATGAAGAGCAGACAGGGAAAGTTCTGTATTGGCAGCCTGGAATGAAATCTCTGAAGGTGAGGGAGTAACTATGATTTTTTTATCTAGCTGGACATTGAATGGCAAGGGAGGAAATAAAAAAACTTCCCAATGGGAAGATATATCGATTCTATTAAAAGGGCTTAAGGATGAGGCTGGGACATTAACACTTGATCGGGTAAATACTGATAATACAGGCCCTGAAATGTTACAAGTTAGAACTGAAAAAGGTAATTATCTACTGATGTTGGGGGAAACAATAGAAGATGACTATGAGGTACGTTCTTACTGGGATAAAAGCTTGCCAGAGGAAAAGATTTTAATCCTAGGAGATTATTGGTCAGCAAGGCAGGTAACAAAAGACTTTGATCTTGTTGTCAGGATCTTTAAGGAATTCTTCGAGACTGGCAATGTATCAACGGATCTTCTGAACTAATGTACTCCCCCCAGCCTTGGCCGGGGGGGGATTGAGCCCTAAATCCTCCTTCTTCCCGCCGCCGTAACCGGATAACACCGGGTGCGGCGGTGATCTCCAGTTGTTCCGCCTCGGTAATGCCAGACTCGGTAAGCCAGTCGCCGCCAATCACCAGCTCGCCGTTCTGCCGTACCCAATCCGCTCCCAAATCTTGCCTATGTTGACTAGCCTCACAGGCGGCCTCTCAGATAGCCGCATCGGTGACGACGGTTATCCACAGCCCGTCTGGCCGCAGGGTGAGTTGCAACGGCTCACCGATACTAAAACCCAGTTCGGCCAGCTCAGCACCTGCGAGAGTCAGCTCGGGGTTCGGTTCAGGGGTAAAGTTGATATTCATGCTGTACCCCCCGTGACTGGTGCAATACGGATGATCAGTTGGCCCGGCTCGGTGATCACCTGGATCTTCTGTCCGGTGATGAACCCCAGAGGTTCCAGCCATTTACCGGTGAGGGGCAGTTGCGGCGGTGGGTTGGGCCTGCCGCCGTTGGGGCAAGCCCAGCACTCTAAACCCGCACTTCCCCAATCCTCTCCAGCGCATCCACCACCAAATCCCAGAACCTGTCTTGATCCAGCGTTACCGCTACTTGCGTGTGGCAGTCCGGCGGCGGCGGGGCGCGAAAATCGGCCACGGTCATGCCCAGCGTCAGGGTGCCGGTCAGTTCGATATCCACCGGCACCTTACGCACCGTCATCACTTCAGGGTCGATCACGTAGGCCACCGCGCAAGGATCATGTACCGGTGGTGCGCTAAAGCCCTGCGCCTGTTGGTACATCTTGCCGAAGAACGCGAGCAGCTCGCCGACGAATTTCGCCGGCCCGGTACCGATGGCGGCAATGCGTTCGCACACCTCCGGCGTGGCGAGCGCCTGATGGGTCAGGTCCAGCCCGACCATGGTCAGCGGCCACTTTTCATTAAACACGATGTGCGCCGCTTCAGGGTCGATCTTGATATTGAACTCTGCCACCGCGCTCCAGTTGCCCACGTGATAGCCGCCGCCCATCAGCACCACTTCCTTTACCCGCTCGGCGATGCGCGGTTCTTTGCGCACCGCCATGGCAATGTTGGTCAGGCCGCCGGTCGGCACCAGCGTCACGCTACCCGGCGGATGCGCCATCAGTGTATCGATGATCAAGTCCACCGCATGGCGCGGCTCCAGCGTCAGGGTCGGCTCCGGCAGTGCCGGGCCGTCAAGGCCGGACTCGCCGTGAATATCGGGCGCTACCTCAATCTGCCGCACCAGCGGGCGCGGGCAGCCGGCGGCAAAGGGGACGCCGGTGATATTGGCGATACGCGCGACGGCCAGCGCGTTGCGGGTGACCTTATCCAGCGTCTGGTTGCCGACCACGGTGGTGACCGCCAGCAGTTCGATCTGCGGGTTGCCCCAGGCCAGCAGCAAGGCAATGGCGTCGTCATGCCCAGGGTCGCAATCCAGTATGATTTTTTTCATTTTTATTCCTGATGCAGAGGAGAGGTGCCCGCAGCATAGCGCAGCGTTGCAGAGCGGAGTAATGCCAATGGTGCTTTTGTTAATCGCATCAAAGCATTGCCAATGTCGCGGTGTAAGTAAACGTAAATCCCCGCGCCGGCGCTTTACCCTGGAGTGGAGTCCATGGTTTACATTGCTGCTTAGTGCGACACAGAAAGGGGGGAAATCATGACAAAGAACGGATGGGCGCTGGCTGCCGTGCTGGCGGCAATGGGGTTATGGACGCTGCTGGCCTGGGGCGTCTCCGGCGTGCTGGGCTGGTTACCTGCACTGGTGGGCATGGCGGAGAACGGCTCTGCGCAGTTGGCGCCCCAGTTTACCGGCTTGCTCAGCCTGGTGCCGCAGGCGCTGCTGGAGGGCTGGTTGCCGATGCTGCAAGAACTGGGGCGCTGGCTGGCCGGCTCTTTCCCGTTGTTGCTCACCTGGGCGGGCTACGCCGTTTGGTTAATCTGGGGGCTGGGCATGCTGGCGCTGTTGCTGCTTGGCGCTCTGGCGCGCCGTTTTCTGATCAGCGGTAGCCCTGATAGACTTCCGCCACGCGCTTGAAGTACTCCGTGAGGTAGTCGATGCACACCTGCACCTTAAGCGGCAGCTTGTCTTTCTCGGTGTACAGGGCGTATACCGGGCGAGGATCCGAGTGATAGCTTTTGAACAGGATCTCGATCTCGCCGCGTTTGATCTCTTCGATCACCCACATCAGCGGTGCATAGGCGATGCCGGCCCCGGCTTTCAGCCAGCGGATCATGGTTTGCGAATCGTTGGTGACAAAGCGCCCTTGCGGCGAGATGCGCGTGGTGATGCCTTCGGGGGCTATCAGTTCGAATTCGCTGTCCGGCCGCACGCTGTATTCCAGCCAGGAAAAGTTGACCATGTCGCTGGGTTTCTGCGGCGTGCCGTGCTGGCTGAGGTAACTTTTAGCGGCGCATATCACCATCGGCATTGAACCGAGGCGTTTGGAGAACAGACTGGAATCTTGCAGCGCGCCGGTGCGGATCACCACGTCCAGCCCGTCGGCAATCAGGTCCGGCGCCGGAATACCGGTCACCAGGTTCACCGTTAGACCGGGATATTCCTTCAGCATATCGGCGGTCATGGTCGCCAGCACGTTTTGCGCCATGGTGGACGAACTGCCAATGCGCAGCGTGCCGGTCGGCGTATTGTTGAACGCGTACAGCTGTTCGTGCACCTCGCTCACTTCCTGCAGCATGCGGCGGCAGCCCTGATAGTAAATTTTCCCGGCTTCCGTCAGGCCAATGCGCCGCGTGCTGCGGTTGAGCAGCTTGACCTGCAGCTCATTCTCCAGTTTGGAGACGGTCTGGCTGATAGACGAAACGCTCATATCAAGCTGGCGCGCAGCCGCCGTAAACGACCCGCATTCAACGACTTTTGCGAACACCGACATCCGTTTTAGTCTTTCCATTATTCACTCTGGCTTAAAAGTGATTTAGATCACAGATTGTTGATAGGTTGATAGTAAGCACGCTAATATAAACCGGTCGGGTGGAAAGACCTTACCAACGCGTGAGTGCGGTCGGCAGAGCAGCTTTGGCCGATCCCTCCGATATCCTCGCAATCCCTATCGCGGATGTATGCCCCTGAGTTTATCCTTTTTTCAGGTTCCTGACCTGTCTGGGCCGAAATTTGTGGTGCGCGTCAGCTAACATGTAAAGAGAATGTGAATGAGAAGAAAGGGTAACGCCCGGTGCAGTGAACAATAAGGAAAAATGGATGAGTTTGCTTCCGGTTATGGTCATCTTCGGACTGTCGTTTCCCCCGGTATTTTTTGAGTTGCTGGTATCGCTGGCGCTGTTTTTCTTGCTGCGCCGCCTGCTGCAACCCACCGGGATTTACGATTTTGTCTGGCATCCGGCGCTGTTCAATACTGCGCTGTATTGCTGTCTGTTCTATCTGATTTCACGTCTTTTCGTTTGAGGTCGCTGTGAAAAATTTCTCAATAAAAATAGTTCGAATCGCGATCACTTTGTTTCTGGTCCTGTTAGCGATCGTCGCCATATTCAAAGCCTGGGTGTTTTACACCGAATCCCCCTGGACGCGTGACGCCAAGTTTACCGCCGACGTAGTGGCGATAGCGCCGGACGTCACCGGCCTGCTGACCGACGTGCCGGTGGTGGATAACCAACTGGTGAAAAAAGGGCAGGTGCTATTCGTTATCGACCGGCCGCGCTATGAGCAGGCCTTGGCGGAAGCCAGCGCCGATGTTGCCTATTATCAGACGCTGGCGGCGGAGAAAAAACGTGAAGCCGGCCGTCGCGTGCGTTTGGGCGTACAGGCGATGTCGCAAGAAGAGATCGACCAGGCGAACAACGTGCTGCAAACCGTGCAGCATCAGTTGGCGAAAGCCGTGGCGACCCGCGAGCTGGCGCAACTGGATCTGGAGCGCACCACGGTACGTGCGCCGGCCGACGGCTGGGTCACCAACCTGAACGTCCACAGCGGTGAATACATTACCCGCGGCTCAGTCGCTGTGGCGCTGGTGAAGAAAAACACCTTCTACATTCTGGCCTATCTGGAAGAAACCAAGCTGAATGGCCTGAACAAGGGCGACCGTGTGGAAATCACCCCACTCGGCAGCAACCGCATCATGCACGGCACCGTCGACAGCGTAGCCGCCGCCGTTAACAACAGCAGCAGCACCGTGAACAGCAAAGGGTTGGCGTCTATCGACAGCAACCTGGAGTGGGTGCGTCTGGCGCAGCGCGTACCGGTTAAAATCCTGCTGGACGACAAAGACCAGTTGCATCCGTACCCGGCCGGCACCACCGCAACCGTGGTGATCACCGGCAAGAACGATCGCAAGGCCGACAGCGGCTCGCCTTTTGTTCGCCTGATGCATCGGCTACGTGAGTTTGGCTAATGAATAGCCCAACGTTTATTCGGCTGAGATTCGCTTTCAAGCTCAGCTTCGCGATTGTGTTTGCCCTGTTTGTCGGTTTCCATCTCAATTTGGAAACCCCGCGTTGGTCGGCGATGACCGCCGCCATCGTGGCCGCCGGCCCGGCCTTTGCGGCGGGTGGCGAGCCGTTCTCCGGCGCCATTCGCCACCGCGGCTGGTTGCGCATTATCGGTACTTTTATCGGCTGTTTCGTCGGCCTGGTGATTATCGTCACCACCGCGCGTGCGCCGGTGGTGATGCTGCTGCTGTGTTGTATGTGGGCCGGGTTTTGTACCTGGATCTCTTCGCTGATCAAGGTTGAAAACTCTTACGCCTGGGGGCTTGCCGGTTATACCGCGCTGATCATCATCGTCACTGTCGCTACCAGCGAAGCCCATCTGCTGGAGGCGCCGCAGTTCGCTATTGAACGCTGCAGCGAGATTGTGCTGGGGATCGTCAGCGCGGTGCTGGCAGACCTGCTGTTCTCGCCGCGTTCGATCAAACTGGATATCGATCGGGCGGTAGACAAGCTGCTGGTGGATCAGTATTTGCTGATGCAGATGTGCGTCAGTAATGCCGAGAAAGAAGACATTGACCGCGCCTGGAGCAATCTGGTCAAAAGCACGACTGCGCTGAACGGTATGCGCAGCAACCTGATGATGGAGTCATCGCGCTGGCAGAAGGTCAACCGGCGCGTGCGGGCGCTGCATACTCTGTCGCTGACGCTGATTACTCAGGCTTGCGAGACCTATCTTATCCTGCTCAATCACCCGGATGCGGTGAAGGAAAATATCCGCGAACTGCTGATGGTGCCGGCGCAAACGCCGCAGGAGATCCACAAGCGCATGAAGCTGCTGCGCCAGGTACTGACCACCAACCGCACCGACGAGACGCTGCTGACCATCACCAGTTGGGTCGGCGCGGCCACGCGTTACCTGCTGTTGGCCAAAGGCGTGCATACCAACAGCAGCATCAGCGCAGTGGAAGAAGATGTGCTGAGCAGTGAAGTGGTGGTCAGACCGACCTCGGCGGAAGGGCATCACGCCATGATCAACGGCTTGCGCACCTTTGTGGCGACGACGTTTGGCAGCCTGTTGTGGCTGTGGACCGGCTGGACTTCCGGCAGCGGTTTTATGGTGATCATTGCGGTGATTACGTCGCTGGCGATGCGCACCCCGGCACCGCGCATGGTGGCGATGGATTTTGTGCTGGGCATGCTGGCGGCGATCCCGGTCGGTTCACTGTTCTTTATGGTGATCCTGCCGGCGACCCAGCAGAGCATTTTATTGTTGTGCCTCAGCCTTGGCCTGCTGGCGTTTTTCATCGGCATCGAGGTGCAAAAGCGGCGGCTGGGTTCGCTCGGTCTGCTGGCGGGGACCATCAATATTTTGGTATTGAGCAACCCGATGACCTTTAACGTCACCCAGTTTCTCGATGGCGCGCTCGGCCAGTTCCTCGGCAGTTGCGTGGGGCTGATGGTGCTGCTGTTGATCCGTGACAATTCGCGTGAACGTACCGGCCGCACGCTGCTGAACCAGTTTGTCGGCAGCGCGGTCTCGGCGCTGACCACCAAGGCGTCGCGCCGTCGGCAGAACCATCTGCCGGCGCTTTATCAGCAGCTTAATCAGCTGTTGATGATGTTCCCGAACGATATCGCCAAGTACCGGTTGGCGCTGAACCTGATCATCGCTCACCAGCGCATGCAGCGGGCGGAAATCCCGGTCAGCGAGGAGCTTTCGGCCTTCCATAAGCAGATCCGCAATACTGCCGATCACGTGGTTTCGGCCAAGAATGACGTAAAACGCGCCTACTATTACGATCGGCTGCTGAGAGAGATGAACGACTATCAGCAGAAGCTGGTGGATTATCAGGCACTGCCCAGCGTCACCGGGCCGGTAAAACGCCTGGTCGACATGCTGCACCGCTATCGCCATGCGTTGATCGACTGATGCGCTAAGGGCCTCTGATGCCGCTATCCGGGGCTATACTTGCCTGATAGGGCCTTGTTTCGGAGTTGCACTGAGTGCCAGGCATACGGGAAAATGGCATGATAAGCATGAATGGGTGATGCGGATTGTTGAGGCATGGGTTCCCTGAAGTGAAAATGTTACCTGCCGGTCATCTCTGATTCATTTTTTTCATCTATAAATCCAACGGGCATGGGTGCTGGTGCATCCCTGTCGGCACTCAGTCAGGGACAGTAATGAACAAGCGGATCCTCGTGGCGATCGTCATCGCCGTTGTGATAGCCGGTTTTAGCGCTTTGCGCGGTAACGATCGGGTGATTGCCAACGTGCCTGCGGTGGCCGAAGGCCAGAGCATCGACCAACTGACGCAGCAAAAAAGGGTGGTGAGCTACCTGCAGCAGCATCAGCGGCTGCCGGACTATTACATCACCAAAAAGCAGGCGCGTGAGCAGGGGTGGGATGCGCGCAACGGCAACTTGTGTTCGGTTCTGCCGGGCAAAGCGATTGGCGGCGATCGTTTCTCAAACCGTGAAGGGCAACTGCCTACCGCCCGCAGCCGGGTATGGCGTGAGGCGGACATCAATTATCAATGTGGCCGGCGCGGGGCCGATCGCCTGTTGTATTCCAGCGACGGCCTGATTTTCGTCACGCGTGACCATTATAAAAACTTCATTCGGGTGGAGTGAGCTTGATGGCAAAAGTAGAGTTCGATTTTAATCAGATCCACGATTTGCCGGCGTTCTATCGCGATTTTGCGCATAAGTTTGCGCTCGATGAAGCCTTCGGCGCCAATCTGGACGCGTTGTGGGACGTGGTGACCGTCGATATCGGGTTGCCGGTCGAGATTGAGTTTACCCATCTCGATGCCCGTAGCAAACGCCGCTTCGGCGCGATTATCCTGCTGTTTGAAGAGGCGGAGGAAGAGCTGGAAGGCAGCCTGCGTTTCAATATTCGCGAAAGCAGCGGTGAACCTGCACATCACCGGGGATGAAACGGGTTCATCCCATGGTGACGGCGGCGATCATTCGGCGGTCTCGGCCAGATCGCGCAGGTACTGGAAGATTTGACGGTAGGCTTTCGGCGGCTTGTTAGTGGCCTTCTCTTTCTGCGCGTTACGCACCAGTGCGCGCAACTGCTGGCGATCGGCTTCCGGGTACAGAGCCAGGATAGACGGGATCGCGTCATCGCCTTCTTCCACCAAACGGTCACGCAGCGCTTCCAGCTTGTGGAACAGCGAAACCTGCTGGTTGTGGCGGTTCTTCAGCTTGTCGAGCGCGGTTTGAATCGGCTCTACGTCGCGGGCGCGCAGCATCTTGCCAATCAGTTGCAACTGACGGCGGCGGCCTTCTTTCTTGATCTTCTGCGCCAGTTCAATGGCGGCGCGCAAATCTTCGTCCAGCGGGATGCGTTCCAGCGCGTTCTTACCCAGTTCGACCAGCTCGGTCCCCAGGTCTTTTAGTGCTTCGGCATCACGTTTAATTTCACTTTTACTGACCCAGATAATCTCGTCATCGTCCTCGTCTTTGTTCTCCGGGACATCGTCGAGCCAGTCTTCAGGCTGTTTGTTCATGGTAGGCTCCGTTAAAAAGAGGCTAATCCTAACAGGTTGCCGGCTTTATGCGAAATTCCACGCGGTTCCTGTTAGACTCAAAAGCATAAATCACATGATTTTTGCGCGTGACTCCGCGCGCAACCACGCCGCCACGGCACTTTTCTCAACGATTTTCTGATTAATTATGGCAGATTGATGAAAGTAGTCACTCAAGTTGCAGAACAGCGCAAGGCGCTGGAACAGGCCGTTTCACAGGCTCTGGAACTGGCGCGCGCCGGTTCCGATGCGGCAGAAGTTGCCGTAACCAAATCTACCGGTATCAGCGTCAGCACCCGCTTTGGCGAGGTGGAGAACGTCGAGTTCAACAGCGATGGCGCGTTGGGCATTACCGTGTATCACCAGCAGCGTAAAGGCAGCGCGTCTTCAACCGATCTCAGCCCGGACGCCATTGCCCGCACCGTACAGGCTGCGCTGGATATCGCCCGTTATACTTCTGCGGATCCGAACGCCGGCCCGGCGGAAAAAGACCTGCTGGCGTTTGAGGCGCCGGATCTGGATCTGTTCCACCCGGCGGAGCTGGACGCGGAGCGGGGCATCGAACTGGCTGCCCGCGCCGAGCAGGCATCGCTGGCGGTGGACAAACGCATCACCAATACCGAAGGTGGCAGCTTTAACAGCCACTACGGCATCAAGGTATTCGGCAACAGCCACGGCATGCTGCAAAGCTACTGTTCAAGCCGTCATTCGCTGTCGAGCTGTGTGATCGCCGAACACAATGGCGACATGGAGCGTGACTACGCCTATACCATTGGCCGCGCTATGGGCGATTTGGCAAGCCCTGAATGGGTGGGCGAGGAGTGCGCCCGTCGTACCTTGTCGCGCCTGGCGCCGCGCAAGTTGTCAACCATGACCGCCCCGGTGCTGTTCGCTTCTGAAGTGGCGACCGGTCTGTTCGGGCACCTGGTTGGCGCCATCAGCGGCAGCAGCGTTTACCGTAAATCCACCTTCTTGCTGGACTCGCTGGGCAAGCAGATCCTGCCGGACTGGCTGACCATCGAAGAGCACCCGCACCTGCTGAAAGGGCTGGCTTCCACGCCGTTCGACAGCGAAGGCGTGCGTACCCAGCGGCGTGACATTGTCAAAGACGGCGTGCTGCAAACCTGGCTGCTGACCAGCTACGCGGCGCGCAAGCTGGGCATGCGCAGCACCGGCCATGCCGGCGGCATCCACAACTGGCGCATTGCCGGGCAGGGCCATGACTTTGCCGGTATGTTGAAGCAATTGGGTACCGGTCTGGTGGTCACCGAGCTGATGGGCCAGGGCGTTAGCGGCATCACCGGCGACTACTCGCGCGGCGCCGCCGGCTTCTGGGTGGAAAATGGCGAGATCCAGTATCCGGTAAGCGAGATCACCATCGCCGGTAACCTGAAAGACATGCTGCGCAACATCGTCAGCGTGGGCAGCGATATCGAAACCCGCAGCAATATCCAGTGCGGTTCCGTACTGCTGCCGGACATGAAAATCGCCGGCCAATAATACCTGCCAGGGCTGGCCGCTCCGGTTGCCAGCCTCTTTCCCTTCCCCCGTTATAACCTTGCTTACAAATCTCTTGTTCCGGTTTTCAGCGCCCTTGCCTATGTTTAGGTTGAACAAAAACTTATGCCCTATGAATGTCGAGTTGCAGCCAACGACGCCGCAGCTCGAAAGGCGACGGGTAGATAAAATAATAACTGGAAGGTGAGTAAGCATGTCGAACAAACTGAAAGCATTGATGGCGTTGGCGCTGCTGGGAGCCAGTTCACTGGCGGTCGCGGCAGATTTGGCCGACGATATGGACACCATCGCCGGCAATTACAAAACGGTGCTGAGCACTGACTCAACGGACACTCTGAAGCAGAGCCTGCAGAACATGCGCGCCGCCGCGCTGGATGCGAAGCAATCCACGCCGCCGAAGCTGGAGGATAAAGCGGCCGGCAGCCCGGAGATAAAAGATTTTCAGCATGGGCTGGACCAGCTTATCGGCCAGATAGACCAATCGCTGGCGCTGGCCAATCAAGGCAAGCTGGCTGAAGCCAAGCAGATCGCCCAGGGTTTCAAGCAAACCCGCGACGTTAACCACAAGAAGTTCCGCTAAGCCTTTTCGCGCCGTTCCGATCCCAGATAGCAGGACGGCGCCTGTCCCAACACGCGGCGAAACATGGTGGCAAAAGCCGCGCTGCTCTCATACCCCAACTCCAGAGCGACCTGCGTTACGCTGCTGCCTTCCGCCAACTGAGCCAGCGCCAGCACTACGCAGGCCCGTTGCCGCCATTGTGAAAATGACATCCCCGTTTGTGCGCGAAAGAATCGGCTGAAGGTGCGGATGCTCATATACAGGCGCGTGGCCCATTCCTGCGGCGAATCGTGCGCGTTGGGCTGAAGCAGGAACAGCTGGCACAACTCGCCCAGCCGCCGATCGGCGGGAAGGGGGATGTGCAGCGGCAGGGATTGCAGTTGGGCAAGCTCATGCAGCAACAGGAAAACCAGCGCACCGTCGCGGCCATCCGGATCGTACTCCAGCGGCATATCCACCGCCGCCATCAAGAGTTGGCGCATCAGCGGCGTAACGCTGACCACCTGACAAACCTGCGGCTGCGAGGCCAGCAGCGCGGTCGGTTCAATGTACAGGCTGCGGGTGGTGACGCCGACCATTCTCACTTCATGCGGCATCTGCGGCGGCAGCCACACCGCCCGCTGCGGCGGCACAATCCAGTTCCCCTGGTGGGTAAATACGTGCATTACGCCGGTAGCGCCATAGAGCAACTGAGCGCGGCGGTGGCTGTGCATGGGCAGTAAATGGCCCGACGGGTAGTCGGTGCCGATGGCAATCACCGACCTTGGCACATGGTCGATGTCATCAATGCGTACGTTGCGCATAATCCTTATCAGAGCAGTTTGGCCGAAATGCAATGATAGTTGGCCTTTCATGTAAAGCAAGCCACGGGTCATAGCTCTACTATCAGGGCAGAAAAATAACGCTGCCTTGGTGGCGAGGTATTTTTATTGTTGATTAATCCCTTTTTAATTTAAACGCCGGGGCCAGGCGGGTTACCTCGTCTGCATCATACAAGAAGTTAATAAGGAATTATTTTATTCCAACACCTGAAGCAATAGTTCTTCTTTTAATGCTGTAACTATAAGGTGATATTTCATGTATAAGATCGGTGTGATTGGCGGTGGAGCGGCAGGTATTTCTTTCGCTTACAACTTTATCAAGAATAAGTCTGTTAATAATTGCAATAAGCATCTTTCCCTGAAGGTATTTGACAAGTAGGGGTTCAATGGCGGTATGGCTTACAGCAGCGATTTTGACAGCCATATTTTAAATATGACGCCAGAGAATATGTCGGCGGATATTTTTGACAGCGCACATTTTTCCGATTGGATCACGACGCATTTTCGGCGATACAGTAAAGATCGCTACCCACCCCGCTGGCTTTATAAAGAATATCTCGATTTTATTCGCGACAGGGCGGTGTTTATGGCGGCTGCCAGCAACGTCACGCTGAATTTCGTGACCGCCGAAGTTGAGGAGATAGGTTCGCATCCTGGAGGATATTTGCTGACAACGGCCTGCGGGGCCGCGGAGCAGATGAATGCGGTAGTGCTGTGCTCGGGGCATAATGAGCCGGCAAGCCTCTACCCGATTGACGGGGTGATTGCCTATCAGGCCAATCGGGATCTGCCCGCCATCAATCCAGCATCGGCAGTCGGCGTGATTGGCTGTAGCCTGACGGCGATCGACGCCATTATTGAGCTGATTGAGCGGGTGGGGGCGAGCAATATTACCGCCCTGTCGCGTTCCGGGCTTTTCCCCAGCGTGCAGCCTGCGTTGATGCGCGCGCCACCGCCAGAATTCAGGCAGCGGCTGAACCGTTTTGTCGCCGACAACAGCTATATTGATGCGCACCAGTGGGTTCAGGTGATTAACGCGGCGCTCGAAGAATATTACCCAGGGCAGGAACGGCTAACGGTGCTGTCTGCCATGGGCGCTGCCAGGGATTGCTATCACGATCTGGCCGAAAGCCTGGATCGGGCTCGCTTTGCCCGTGAGCATATCTGTAGCTATCTGGCAGCGATTCATCCGGCCGTATGTGAAGCCTGGGTAAAAATGGATGAACATAACCGACAGATCTTCATGCGCTTCTATAACTCTTCCTGGATGCGCAATCGGCACGCCATGCCACTAAAAAATGCCTATAAAATTATTACGGCGCTAGAGAGCCAACGTTTGCGCGCCTTTGGTGGGGTGGTAAATATAGAAAAAGAGGGTCGGGGATTTAAAACCCTCTGCCATAATACGGAGGTGCACAGCCAATATTTGCTTAATTGCACTACGCCCTCATACCAGCTGAAGTTAAGTCGATTAAATAAAAAGATGCTTCAGGGCGGCCTGGTGCAGGAAAATATCTTCGGTGGCGTAAAATGCAATCCATTTACGTTAAAAGTGTCGGATGAAAAAGGCAATGAGCAGGATCTCTATTCCCTTGGCGCCCCTGCCAAAGGTGACCTTTTTTATACTTCCGCGATGGAATCCATCACCCGGGATATCAGCAAAATAGTTTTCAATAACAGCATATTTAATGGAAATAAGGCGGAAGCATGAAAAACATAGCGCTATTTGTTGGCAACGATATTTTTTCCTGGCTGGCCTGTCAGGATGTTATTAGCGCCTTAAACAAGGAATGCACCTTTACGGTTTATTTTCCACTGGCGAAAGCCGCCGGCCGGCTGCAGGAGCCTGAAATTCGCCAGCTTGCCTTGTATGAACGTGAAGTGCTGAATGACTTCGTTTTCCCCTTTGTCAGCAGAAATGCCGATGCCTGCGAGGGCGCTTACCAGCCGCCGCAGGTTTTCCTGGCCGGCGCAGGCGTCACGGCGCACCGTATTGCAGACATCAATGACGCCACTTTTATCAGCAGTCTGGGTAATATGGACGCGGTGGTTTCTTTGCGCTGCTATCAGAAATTTTCCGCGGATTACGTCCGGGCCTTCAGCCAGCGCGGCAAGCTGCTGTGGAATCTGCATCCGGGCGACTTGCCGCATTACCGTGGCGTGATGACGCTGTTCCGCGCCATGATGAACGGCGAGAAAAACGGCGCGTTAACGTTGCACGAGATGGATGAACACTGGGATGCCGGGCCGGTGCTTGCCCGCTTGCCGGTCGAATTGCGTTATGAGCTGTCGTTTTTGGAAAACATGATGCTGGCGGGCATGCGGTCCGGTGCATTTTTAGCGGGGCAGCTAATGCGCGCGGGCGAACGCAAGTCCCTTATTGTCGAGCGGCAGGGCAATTATCGCTATTGGGGATTTCCGGATGCGCTGACTCTGGCGCAGGCGGCGGAAGCCGGGATTGAGCTTATCGATCATGATGCCATTCGCCGGCATTATCTGGCGCTGTTTGTCGGCGACGAGTTCCATCCACTTGCCGGCCAGTTCTCTGCCGGTTTCGACGATTTCATCCGGGCGCATGGCCATGATTGAAACGTTGATTATTCTCGGTGCCGGTTTCATTACCGGCATCACCACCATCTTGTTCGGCTTTGGCGGCGGCTTTGTGGTGGTGCCCTTTGTCTATCATCTGGTGTCTTCCTCCGGCGAACAGCCGGGCCAGGCGATGCATATCGCCGTAGCGACCTCAACGGCGGTGATGATCCTCAATTCGGGTTACGCCACCCTAACCAACTGGCGCAGTGGCAACCTGCTGCGTGAAACCATCATCCCGCTGATCTTTTTCATCAGCATTGGCGCCGCACTGGGCGCTTTTGCCTCTACACTGCTGGCGGACAATGTGGTCAGGCTGCTGTTCGTGATTTATATGCTGGTGACGATTGCGGATTGTCTGTTCAGGCAGGGTTTTTTGGTCAAACCGGCGCGCGCGGCGCTGTCAAAGATGACGTTGTGGGTCGGTGGCCCGCTGATTGGGGTGATCGCCACTATGCTCGGCGTGGGGGGCAGCGTGATGACGGTGCCTTTGTTGCGTCGGCATGGCTATGAAATGAAGCACTGCGTCAGCGCGGCCAATCCCTTGTCGATTCCGGTCGCTGTCATCGGCGCATTGATGTATATCGGTTTGGGCTGGCAGGAAATGAGCGGGCCGCACTATCTTGGCTACGTCAACCTGACCATTCTTGGGCTGCTGGTGGCGGCCGGCATTGCGGGGATCGTCTTTGCTAAAAGGGCGTTGCCGAAGGTCAATGACAAGCTGCACGCCAGAGTTTACGTGCTGCTGCTGGTGGTGGTACTGATCGCCATCAGCCTGTAAGGCTCAGAAAGGGCGGCATGTTCACCGCCCTGAATTACCGCTTAGCGGTGGTATTCACCCGCCGCTTCCGGCTGGTACAGCAGTTCCAGCACTTCGATCCGCGCTTCTTCGCCGTTCGGCAACTGCCAGGTAATCTGGTTACCTACATGCATGCCCAGCAGCGCTGCGCCCAGCGGCGCCATCACCGACAACTGCTCGTGGCTGTCCTTCAGCGAGGCCGGGTACACCAGCGTGCGCACGTGCTCTTCTGCGGTATGCAGATCACGGAAACGCACGCGGCTGTTCATGGTCACCACGTTGGCCGGGATCTGGGCCGGCGGCAGGATTTCGGCGCGATCCAGCTCGTCGTTCAGCGCGATGGCGACGTCGGTGTTGGCAAAGGCCGGTTGTTCCAATAGCGCATCCAGGCGTTCCGCATCCAGCTCATTAATAGTAATGGTTGGTTTGGTCATTCCACTCTCCAGTCAAATCAAAGGGCGCCCGTTTTCGCGCCCATAAATTCGGAAAAACAGCACAAAAGCAACGCCCCCGCGCCAGAGGAGCGGGGGCGTTGCTGATGTCGAATTGTCTTACCGATAGTAGGCGGTTAAGCGGTGAAAAGAAAGAGATCCCGATCACGAAGCTTTTCACTGCGGCGGGGAGAACCGGAAACCTTTTGTGGCATTAACTTTCTGTAATGTCATTAAATTATCTTAAAAGCGCTTATTTTGCGAAATGGATCCCTGACAATCATTGAATTTCCACTTTAAACTGGAAAAAAAGCGGCTACACAGAAATTCTCCCCGGGGTTAGGGTAAGACATCAAAGAAAGCGGGAAATACCCACCGCCTTTCAAGCTGCAGCGTTGTTGGCTGCTTTACAAGACCCACGAGCTGAGCGCCTGACTGTAACTTGAAATTCATAGGGTATATTCAGGTGAGGCATTCTGCGACTTACGAATAATGTTGGAACCAGGGGTATTGAAAAGTGAATGAAGGATCTGTTGCGATAGAAAAAAATGAGCGGTCTGACCTCGGCGAGGCCGGGGCGATCACCGATAAGGTGCTGGCCGATATTACCGCCATGCTGAATGCAGAAAACATTTATACCAATGCAGTACAGCAACAGATGCTGGAATCGCATATTCGTGCCATGGTACTGCGTTCAATGACCGGTGAACCCTTGCCGGAAGTCGATAAATCGCTTTTTGATGAGATTTCAGAGGAATCGATGCAAATGGCTGAGCGAGTTGTCGATAATTTCCCGGCTCTGCCGATCGAAGAAGCTTATTTACTTTCTGTGCATTTTGAAGTGGCAAAAGACAATAACCAATAGCGATTAACGCATTCATATCATCAGGAGAAAATACCATGGGTCAGATTACCGTAGTGATTGGCGATCGTTTGGGCAAAGGCCAGAAAGTCGGCCAGGGCATTGAAACGGCTGGCGGAAAAGCCATCGTTATCCCTGGCGTAGCGGCGGATATGAAGCTGGGCGACGTAATGAAAGCGGAAGGTGCGCAGTTGGGAATTTCCTTCTGCGGCAGCGGCGGCGCCGGGGCAATTACCGCGCAGACCAAATACGGCTACAAAGCAAAATACGGCATGCGCTCCATTGATGAAGGCGTGACGGCAATAAACGAAGGTTATATCGTGCTGGGTTTTGGCTTTATGGATAAAGAAGAATTGGGCCAAAGACTGGTAGAAGCCTACATCAAAAAACACGGCAACCCGTAATGAAAGAACACTATACCACATCGGTAAAGGTGGAGGGCAAGGGTGACAGCAAAGCGAAAGCTTTTGCTTCCGCCTTGGCTAATGTGCAGGGCACGGTATTAAAATCCACCAGCAATATTCTGCTGCGTATTGAACCGCAGGATGTCAGCGTATTAAAAGCGGAAGAGAAAATAACAAAAGAGAAATTTCTCTTTTTCTTTTTACCGCGAGAAAGAAAAACCTACACCGTGACTCTGGAAATAACCGTGAACGTGACAATGATTAATACAGAAAAGGTTGTCTTCGTCACGAAATAAAAACGTTAGCATAAATCTAAGGGTATACTGATGTTTTTAATCATCTTATTTAAGTCGCTTATTATTGGCGGACTGGTGGGGGTTGGCGTAGGGGCCGGCGCCGCACGCATGTTCCATGCTCCGACGACGCAGGGCATGGGCGCCTTCCGCACCTTGGGCGAGCTGAATTCCTGCGAAGGCGATCCGGCTTCCCACTTCTCATTCGGCCTGGGTTTCTTCTTCAACGCCTGGGCGTCTTCCGTGGCGGCGGGCGCCTTCACGCAGGACGTTGACCACCGCATCATCCCTCACTGGGGCGCGGCAGCCTTGATGGTCAAGAACCGCAACCTGGCGCAAACGCTGCATGATCCGAAAAAAATGGCTATCGCCTGCGGCGTTATCGGCATGCTGGTGGTGGCGTTCCTCAACACCACCGCTTCCGCAGTGCCCGCTGCGCTGCAGGTTACGGCAATCAAAGTGCTGGTGCCGGCGGCTAACCTGCTGGTGAACACCGTGATGCCGGTGATCTTCTGGCTGGCGGCGATCGACGCCGGGCGTCGCTCCGGTTTCTGGGGCACCATTTTCGGCGGCCTGGCGCAGTTGATCATGGGCAACGCCGTGCCGGGTCTGGTGCTGGGCATTCTGATCGGTAAGGGTGTGGAAGAGAGCGGCTGGAACAAAATCACCAAGATCATGATGGCGGTGATCGTGCTGCTGTTCGTGCTGAGCGGTTTCTTCCGCGGCTTCGACATGAAAGTCCTCGAGTCCTTCAGCCTCGGCGTGCCGGGTTGGCTGGACAGTATTCACAACACCCTGAGCGGTAAATAAGGAGCGGGACGATGGAAGAACAAACCCAAAAAGGCTTCTGGTACGCCGACTGGTCATTCCCGATTTTTGTTGGCCTGCTCTCGTCCGGCGTGTTTGCCGGGACGCACATGTACTACCTGTATGGCATCGGCGCATTTAACGAAGTGGCCTTCGTTTCCATGCTGCGCGCCGGGATGGACACCGGCGTTTATGGCGCGGTGGCGGCATTCGGCGCCAGCTTCCTGTTTGCGCGCATCATTGAAGGTTCGCTGGTGGGCATTCTGGACATCGGCGGCGCGATCCAGACCGGTGTGGGGTTGGGCGTTCCGGCGTTGTTGCTGGGCGCGGGGATCATCTTCCCGGTCGCCAACTTTGCTGCCTCGCTGGTGACCGGCCTGGTGATTGGCCTGGCGATTGGCTACCTGATCATTCTGGCGCGCAAATTCACCATCAACCAGAGCAACTCCACCTACGGCGCAGACGTGATGATGGGGGCAGGTAACTCCTCCGGCCGCTTCCTGGGGCCATTGATCATCCTGTCGGCGATGACCGCATCCATTCCGATTGGCGTAGGTTCGCTGCTTGGCGCGCTGCTGTTCTATATCTGGGGCAAGCCAATCACTGGCGGAGCGATCCTTGGCGCAATGCTGTTAGGGGCCATTTTCCCTGTCGCCATTGCTTAATCACTGTTCCAGAGCCGTGTGATAGTGGGGCGGTGCGCCGCCCCCTGCTGGAAAAGGAGTAGCGCAGTATGTATGACTTAGTAATCCGACGCGCCAGGCTGGCGGACGACCGGCTGGTCGATCTGGCGGTTCAGGACGGTAAGATTGTCGACGTTGGGCAGTTGGCCGATGACGTCAGCGCCGGCAGGCAGCTGGATCTGGCGGGTAACTGTCGCCTCAGCGCCGGCTGGATCGACTCCCATGTGCACTGCTACCCCTCTTCGCCGATTTACTATGACGAACCGGATTTAGTGGGCGTAGCCAGTGGCGTGACTTCGGTGGTTGATGCCGGCAGCACCGGCACCGACGATGTTGACGAGTTCTATGCTCTGACGCGCCGCGCAAAAACCAACGTGTTCGCCTTCCTGAATATCTCGCGCATCGGTCTGTTACGCCAAAATGAGCTGGCCGATCTGGCGGATATCGACCCACCGACGGTGAAAAAATCCATCGATGCGTACCCCGGTTTTATCATCGGCATCAAGGCGCGCATGAGCAGCAGCGTGGTGGGGCAAAACGGCATTGTGCCGTTGGTGCGCGCCAAGCAAATCCAGCAGGAAAACAACCGGTTGCCGCTGATGGTCCATATCGGCAATAACCCGCCGAATCTGGATGACATCGCCGATCTGCTGACCCGCGGCGACATCATTACCCACTGCTATAACGGCAAGCCGAACCGTATTCTGACCCCGGCGGGTACGTTGCGCGAGTCGATCCAGCGGGCGCTGAAACGCGGCGTGCTGCTCGACGTGGGCCACGGCACCGCCAGTTTCAACTTTGACGTGGCACGCCAGGCGATTGGGCTTGGCATTCTCCCGCACACCATCAGTTCCGATATCTATTGCCGCAACCGCATGGCCGGGCCGGTACACAGCCTGGCGACGGTGATGTCCAAATTCTTCAGCATCGGCCTGTCGCTGCCGCAGGTGATTGCCTGCGTGACGGAAAATGCCGCTTCGGCGCTGAACCTGACCCATAAAGGCCGGCTGGAGCCGGGTTATGACGCCGATTTTACCCTGTTCGATCTCCGCCAGGGGCCGCAGGTATTTGCCGACTCGGAAGGGCAATCGGTCGGCGGCGAACAGTTGTTGGTTCCGTTGGCTGCCGTGGTAGCCGGGGAAATTCTATTAACCGACGAAGGGAAAGCCCATCATGTCTTCGATTTATGAAAAATATAATTTAAAACAAGTGATTAACACTTCCGGCCGTATGACCATTCTTGGCGTATCTACCCCGCGTCAGGAGGTGATTGACGCCGTCGACTACGGCCTGAATCACTATTTTGAAATCAAGGATCTGGTTAACAAGACCGGTGCTTACATCGCCGATCTGTTGAATGTGGAAGATGCGGTGATCGTGTCTTGCGCCTCGGCGGGTATCGCCCAGTCGGTGGCGGCGGTGATCGTCAAAGACAATGCCAACCTGCTGGTGAACCTGCACTCGGCGGCAATCACCGTGCCGCGCGAGATAGTGTTGCCGCGCGGTCACAACGTGAACTTCGGCGCCCCGGTCGACACCATGGTTGCCCTCGGCGGCGGCAAGGTGGTTGAGGCGGGTTATGCCAACGAATGCTCAGCAGAGCAGCTCGAGGCCTGCATCACGCCGCAAACGGCGGCGATCCTGTACATCAAATCGCACCACTGCGTGCAGAAAAGCATTCTTTCCGTCGAGCAGGCGGTGGTGGTGGCGCGCAAGCATGATCTGCCGTTGATCGTCGATGCCGCCGCAGAAGAAGATCTGATGTGCTACTACCAGATGGGGGCCGATCTGGTGATCTACAGCGGCGCCAAGGCCATCGAAGGCCCAACCAGCGGCCTGGTGGTGGGTAAGCGGCAATACGTGGAGTGGGTGAAGCTGCAATCCGGCGGCATTGGCCGGGCGATGAAGGTCGGCAAAGAGGGCATCCTCGGCCTGACGCAGGCGATTGAAAGCTACCTGAAGCTGGAAAAAACCACCGGTGAGCAGATGGTGGCGCGAATGACGCCGTTTATCACCAGCCTGAACTCGCTGACCGGCATCAGTGCCAAAACCGTCTGGGACAGCGCCGGCCGCGATATCGCCCGTGCTGAAATCACCTTTGACGAAGCGGTGTTGGGGCGCTCTACCACCGACATCGTCCAGGCGCTGAAAACCGGCGAGATCGCCATCTACTTCCGTGGCTATAAGGCCAATGAAGGCAAAATCGAAGTGGATGTGCGTAGCGTCGACGAGCAACAACTGATGACCGTCTTTACCTGTATCAAAAATCTGTTTACGGAGAAACAAGCATGAAGCTGCAGCCAAACTATTATCGCGACCGTCTGTGCCTCAACGTACTGGCCGGCTCAAAAGACAATGCGCAGGCTATTTATGCGGCGGCGGAAGGGCATGTGCTGGTCGGGGTTCTCTCCAGGAACTATCCGGATGTCGACAGCGCGGTGGCGGATATGCAGCACTATGCGCAGCTGATCGAGAATGCGCTGTCGGTGGGCCTGGGGGCGGGCGATCCCAAACAATCCGCGATGGTCAGCCTGATTGCCCAGCGCGTTCAGCCGCAGCACGTCAATCAGGTGTTTACCGGCGTGGGCGCCAGCCGTGCGCTGCTGGGCCAGAGCGACAGCGTGGTGAACGGGCTGGTTTCTCCGACCGGTCGCGTCGGCTTTGTGAAGATCTCAACCGGCCCGCTGAGCGCTGCCGCGCCAGACGGTATCGTGCCGGTCGAGACGGCCATCGCCATGTTGAAAGATATGGGCGGCAGCTCCATCAAGTATTTCCCTATGGGCGGGTTGGCGTGTAAAGAAGAATACCGGTACGTGGCTCAAGCCTGCGCCGAGCATGACTTTATGCTGGAGCCGACTGGCGGCATCGATCTGGAAAACTTCGAACCGATCGTCGAGATCGCCTTGGCCGCCGGCGTGAAGCGGATTATTCCGCATATCTACAGTTCCATTATTGATTCTGCCACCGGTGATACCCGCCCGCAGGATGTGAAAACCCTGTTGGCGATGAGCAAAAAGCTGGTGGGTTAAGCGCAGCCAACAACGCTGCAGCCTCAAGCAAGAAAGGTATATCGGATGATCTAAGGCAGGGAGGCTACCCTTCTCTCTCTACAGGCGCGGTATGCCGCGCCGTTAGCTACAATAAGGACAATCATGCGAAACTGGCAGGCTTCCCCCTTACGTACTGCGTTAACCCTGGCGCTGCTGGCTATCGCCAGCCCGGCGCTGCATGCTGAGGATGCAATGAACTCCACGTCATCTCATTTTGCTTATATCGGTACTTACAACCCTAACGGCGAAGGCGTTTACCGGGTGCAGGTTGATCCGGCCAGCGGCGCGCTGAGCGCGAAAACGCTGGTCAGCAACCAGCCTAATCCGGCGCAGCTTACCCTGGATGCCCAAGGCCGGACGCTGTATGTCGCCAGCGAAGTGGCCGATTTTAACGGCAGCAAGCACGGTGGCATCATCGCTTATCGCATCAACCCGGTTGATGGCGGGCTGACGCAGCTGAATCAGGTTGATTCGCAGGGCGCGGGGCCGGTTTACCTTTCCCTGACGCCGGACGGCCGCCATCTGCTGGTGGCGAACTACGTCAGCGGCACCGTGGCGGCGTTCCCGGTTGAGAGTGACGGCAAATTGGGCAATGCCAGTTCAGTGCAACAGGATCAGGGGCCGGCAGGCGCGAGCAAACCTGCGGCGGCGGTGGAGGGCAGTTTCGCCGCCAGCGACCATAATGGCCCGCACGCGCATATGATCGCCTGTGATCCGAGCGGCAAGTTTGTATTTTCCACCGATCTGGGGCTGGATCGCCTCTACCAGTGGCGCTTTGACGGCGCAAGCGGCCAACTGACGCCAAACGATCCGCCGTGGATCGCCGCCTCTTCCGCCGGTGCCGGCCCGCGTCACTTTGTGTTCCATCCGGACGGCAAGACGGTGCTGTTGGTGAACGAAGAGGCTTCGACGCTGACCAGCTACCGTTTTGACAGCCAAAAAGGTACTCTGAAACAATTACATACTGTCTCTTCACTGCCTGCCGATTATAAGGGCACCAGCTTTGCCTCGGGGTTGGTCCTGAGTGAGGACGGCAAGAATCTGTATGTCGCCAACCGGCTGCATAACAGCATCGCGCAGTTCAGCGTTGGCACCGATGGCGAACTGAAACCGGTGGCGGAAATCTGGACGCGCGGTGACTATCCGCGATCGTTGACGCTGAGCCCGGACGGGCATTATCTCTATGCGATGAATCAGCGCAGCGATAACGTCACCCGTTTCAGCCTGGACAAGGCCAGCGGCAAACTCAGCTTTGTTGAGGGCTATACGCCGGTAGGCAGCCCCTCGCAAATGGTGTTCCTGCCGGTGGCGAAGTAACTCGTTGCCCGCCTGATTTCCCCAGGTGGGCACCTTAATTGACGGAAAGAGCATGGTACGATTTCCCTACCCGCGTTTGGCCTATCTGTTCGACGCTTTGCAGTCCGAGACCTTGCCGCAGGATGAGTTGGCGAAGCGCTTTGCGGTATCCACCCGTACCGTGCGTGCCGATATCACCGCGTTGAACGATATCCTGGAAAAATACGGCGCTCGCTTTGTGCATAGCCGTGGGGCGGGCTATCGCCTGCAGGTGGATGATGCCGCGCTGTTCAGCGCCTTGCAGCATAGAGAGCGCAAAAAGCATGCCACGCCACGCAGTGCGCAAGAGCGGGTGCACTATCTGCTGATTCGTTTTTTGACCTCAGCCTTTTCCCTGAAGCTGGAAGATTTGGCCGATGAATGGTTTGTCAGCCGTGGAACGCTGCAAAACGACATGGCTGAGGTGAGAGAGCGCCTGGCGAACTATCAATTAACCATTGAAACCAAACCACGCTATGGCATGAAGCTGTTCGGCTCGGAGATGGCGATCCGCGCTTGCCTGACCGATCTGTTATTCCAACTGCATCTGGCCGATGCCGAAAACCCGTTGCTCAACAATGAAATCCTGCTGCAACCGCAGGTGGCGACCTTTGCCGGGCTGCTGCATCCGCTGCTGTCGCAATACGCCATCCGCCTGACGGATGAAGGTGAGCAGTATTTGATTTTTTACTGCGCGGTGGCGCTGCGGCGCATCAGCGATGGCTACCCGCTGTCGGACTTTGACGTTGAAGACGGCGATGACGCGGTGCGCAAGGTGTCCACCTGGCTGGCGGGGGAACTGCGCAAGGCCAGCGGCAAAGAGGTGTCGATGGCGGAAGAGGCCTACCTCAGGGTGAATATTGCCGCGCGCCGGGTGCAGGACGTGCAGCCGACCGAGATTAACGCCGACGACGAAGAAGCGCTGGTGGACTACATTTTGTCGTACATCAACGCGCACTATAACTACAACCTGCAGGGCGACCGCCAACTGCGGGCGGACTTGCTCACCCATATCAAGACCATGATTACCCGGGTGAAATACCAGATTAATATTCCCAACCCGCTATTGGCCAACATCAAACAACACTATCCGATGGCCTATGACGTGACGCTGGCGGCGGTATCGAGCTGGGGAAAATACACGCCTTACACCCTGAGCGAAAACGAAATCGGCTATCTGGTGCTGCATATCGGCGTTGGGTTGGAACGGCACTACAACATCGGCTACGAGCGCCATCCGCAGGTGATGCTGGTGTGCGATACCGGTAACTCAACGGTGCGCATGATCCAGGCGCAGATTGCACGCAAGTACCCGCAGCTGGTGATGACGCGCATCGTTTCGCTGCGCGATTACGAGGTACTCACTCATATCGACGAAGATTTTGTCATTTCCAACGCGCGGGTCAGCGAAAAGAACAAACCGGTGGTGGTGATGTCGCCGTTTCCTACCGACTACCAGTTGGAACAGCTGGGTAAACTGGTGCTGGTGGATCGTACCAAACCCTACATGCTGGAGAAGTTCTTCGACGCCGCGCATTTCAGGGTGGTCAATGAGCCGCTGACGCAGGCGGAGCTGTTCCGAAACGTGTGCGTTCAACTGGAGCAGGAAGGGTATGTCGGCGACGATTTTTACCCGTCGGTAGTGGAGCGCGAAGCGATAGTGTCGACCATGCTGGGCGAAGGTATTGCACTGCCGCACTCGTTGGGATTGCTGGCGAAAAAAACCGTGGTGATGACGCTGCTGGCGCCGCAGGGCGTGGTGTGGGGCGACGGTGAGATTGCCCATGTGATTTTCCTGCTGGCGATCAGCAAAAGCGACTACGAAGAGGCGATGGCGATTTACGATCTGTTCGTCACTTTTGTACGCGAACGTTCGATGAGCCGCCTGTTGGGCAGCGATAATTTCGACAGCTTCAAGGCGGTGGCGCTGGACTGTTTGAGCCGGATTTAAGCGATGAGCCAAAAAATATTAAACGCGCCATAAAGGGCGCGTTCCTGGGGTTTACTTCTTTGTTGCGGGGAAGTTAGTCTTCATCAAACCCGGAATTAATCAGTTCAATCACCGCATTCAGCGCTTTCACCTCATCCGGGCCGGTGGCTTCCACTTCGATGTGCCGCCCCTGTGCGGAATCCAGCATCAGCAGCGCAATCACGCTGCTGGCTTCGGCCTCGGTGCCGCTGTCGTTACGCAGCATCACTTCGGCGTCAAAACTCTGCACCAGTTCGAACAGCTTCATTGCCGGGCGAGCGTGCATACCGAGTTTGTTTTTGATTTCAACCGTTTGCTTGACCGTCATTGTTTACGTTTTTCCAGCGTCCGGTGGCGCGATTGCACATTCTTGCCGCGTGAGCGGAAGTAGTCGGCCAGCTGTTCGGCTACGTAGACGGAACGGTGTTTACCGCCGGTACAGCCAATCGCCACCGTCAGGTAGCTGCGGTTGTTGGTTTCCAGCATCGGCAGCCACTGTTCCAGATAGCTTCGCGTCTGGTAGATAAAGTTATGCACTTCAGTGTGACGATCGAGGAACGAGGCGACCGGTTTATCCAGGCCGGTCATCGGGCGCAGTTTCGGATCCCAGTGCGGGTTCGGCAGGAAGCGTACGTCGAAGACGTAATCGGCGTCGATCGGGATGCCGTGCTTAAAGCCGAAGGATTCGAATACCATGGTCAGTTCGCGCTCGCGTTTACCCAACAGACGAGTACGCAGCATTTCGGCCAGCTCATGCACCGACATTTCCGACGTGTCGATGAGCAGATCGGCCCTTGAGCGCAACGGCTCAAGCAGATCGCTTTCTTCATCGATCGCGCTTTCCAGCGACAGGTTCTTGGTGGAGAGCGGATGCAGGCGGCGGGTATCACTGTAGCGGCGAATCAGGGTATTACGGTCGGCGTCGAGGAACAGCAATTGCGGAGAAAAGCAGTCCGGCAATTGGGTCATCGCATATTCAAACACTTCCGGCGATTCCGGCATGTTACGCACGTCGATGCTTACCGCTGCGGATATGTTGCGTTCCGCCAGCGTATTGGCAAGCTGCGGCAGCAGTACCACGGGCAGGTTATCAACGCAGTAAAAACCCATGTCTTCCAGCGCCCGCAAGGCGACGGATTTCCCTGAACCGGAACGGCCGCTGACAATCATCAGCACCATGTGGCAACTCCCCCTGGCATCTCAGTGGCGTTTATCGCCACCGTTAGAAACTTTATTATTCCGGCCTGAGCCGAAACCCATCATAGCTAAACAGTATCGTTATCCTGGCTGGAAGTCACGCCAGCCGGGCGTTACTCGGTAATGATCTGGTAAAGCTCTTCGTCGCTTTGCGCCGAGCGCAGGCGGCATACGGTTTTGTCGGCCAGGCGCTTGGCGACCAGCGACAGGGTATGCAAATGGGTTTTACATTGGTCAGCCGGCACCAGCAAGGCGAACAGCAAGTCGACCGGCTGGTTATCAATGGCGTCAAAGGCAATGGGTTGGTCGAGACGGATAAACACGCCAACGGCCCGCAGTGTGTCCTCTTCCAGTTTGCCATGGGGAATGGCGATACCGTTGCCGATACCGGTACTGCCCATGCGCTCCCGGGTGAGAACCGCGTCAAACACCACCTGCGATGGCAGGTTGAGCTGTTTTGCAGCCAGTTCGCTGATAATCTCCAAAGCCCGTTTCTTGCTGGTGCAGTGTACCGAGCTTTTGGTGCACTCGATGTTTAACACCGAGCTTAATTGCATTGTTTCGTTGTTCATCTCATCTTCACTTAAAACCACACCATCAAGCTGCCTTGTGAGGTGATTTTTCGCCTTGTTTAACCCTGATGGCTTATCGGCGCGGTACCCATACCCGTCATACTTGAAGCTGTCTCTGTGTTGGCTGCGCTGACTTACCCGAATCACTTACCTGTGTAAGCTCGCGGGATAAGTGCTCATGCCACCTCGATGCAACGCCAATTATTCAGGGTAATACAGGTAACGCGCCGACGACCTGGGCTATGTTTGAGCCGTGCCCGCTGACGGAAACGGCCCAGAATGTCAGTGTTGTTTCAGTTTGTCTTTATGTTTGTTCAATTGACGCGCCAGTTTGTCGATCAGGGTGTCAATTGCGGCATACATGTTCTCGTCTTCCGAGGTGGCGTGCAACTCGCCTCCATTCACGTGCACCGTCGCTTCCGCAATCTGCTGCACTTTTTCCACGCTAAGCACGACATACACCTGATTTATGCGGTCAAAATACTGTTCGAGCTTGGCGAACTTGGTATTCACGAACTCGCGTAAAGGTTCGGTGATTTCGATGTGGTGTCCGGTAATGTTGAGCTGCATAGTGTCTTCCTTCTCTATTGAGGTCAAACCAACTGTTTACGCTGGTTGGACGGCGGGATGGACAAAGACTCTCGGTACTTGGCGACAGTACGCCGCGCCACGATGATCCCCTGATCGGAGAGCAGGGTGACCAGCTTGCTGTCGCTGAGCGGTTTAGCGGGGTTTTCCGCCGCAATCAATTTCTTCACTAACGCTCGGATCGCCGTAGAGGACGCTTCGCCCCCGCTGTCGGTATTCACGTGGCTGGAGAAGAAATATTTCAACTCGAAAATGCCGCGCGGACTGTGCAGAAACTTCTGCGTGGTGACGCGTGAGATTGTCGATTCATGCATCTCCACGGCCTGGGCGATATCCGCCAGCACCATGGGCTTCATAAATTCAGCACCCTGTTCAAAGAATGCCTGTTGCTGCTCAACGATGCAGCGCGTGACTTTCAGCAAGGTGTCGTTACGGCTTTCCAGGCTCTTGATCAGCCATTTCGCTTCCTGCAGATTGCTGCGGATATACTGGCCGTCACTGTCGTTACGAGCGCTGCTGCCCATTGCGGCGTACTGCTGGTTGATCTTCAGCCGCGGAATGCTGTCGGCGTTGAGCTCTACCGTCCAACTGTTCTGCACTTTGCGTACCAGCACGTCCGGGATCACGTATTCCGACTCGCCAGTATTGATCGACTGGCCCGGGCGCGGATCAAGAGACTGTATCAGCAGCATCGCTTCTTTCAGTGTATCTTCTTTTAGCCGGGTTGTTCGCATCAGGCTGCGAAAGTCGTGATTGGCCAACAGAGCCAGATGTTCACTGATGATCAGGCGTGCTTCAGCCAGGTAGGGCGTATCTTTTGCGTACTGGGAAAGCTGGATCAGCAGACAGTCGCGCAGATCGCGTGCGGCGACGCCAACCGGATCAAAACGCTGTACGCGCTTCAAAACCGCTTCGACTTCGTCCATTGTCACACTCTCGTCACCCATGCTCTCCAAAATATCTTCCAGCGGCACGGTGAGATAGCCGGTGTCGTCGACGGCGTCGACTATCGAGGTGGCAATGGCGACATCGGTATCAGAGAATGGCGTGAGATCCACCTGCCACATCAGGTAATCCTGCAGCGTCTGGGTGGTTTCGCCCTGATAGACCGGCAACTCATCATCGCTGTAATCGGTGCCGGTGCCGGACGGTGTACCTGCGGTGTAGATTTCGTCCCAGGTGGCGTCCAGCGGCAGCTCTTCGGGCATGTCCTTTTGTTCCAGCGCCTCGCGGGTATCCAGCCCTTCGGTCTCGGTAGTCTCTTTGGCGTCGATTTCTTCGTGCAGATCGGTCTGCTCAAGCAGGGGATTGCTCTCTAACGCCAGCTGTATCTCCTGCTGGAGCTCAAGCGTGGACAACTGCAGCAGGCGGATAGCCTGCTGGAGCTGGGGGGTCATGGCCAGTTGTTGGCTGAGCCTGAGTTGCAAACCTTGCTTCATAATCTTCAGTCTACTTCCGTTAACAGTCGTCCATCAGGACGCGCCGGCACTCAGAGGCGGAATTCTTCGCCCAGATAAACGCGTTTCACCTGCTCGTCAGCCAAAATGGCATCCGGCGTGCCGTGAGCAATCAGTTTGCCCTGGCTGACGATATAGGCACGTTCACACACGTCCAGCGTTTCGCGCACGTTGTGGTCGGTGATCAGCACGCCCAGGCCGCTGTCACGCAAGTGCTCGATAATTTTTTTAATGTCGATAACGGAAATGGGATCAACCCCGGCGAACGGCTCATCCAGCAGGATGAATTTCGGGTTAGCCGCCAACGCGCGGGCGATCTCCACACGGCGGCGTTCGCCACCGGACAACGCCTGGCCCAGGTTATCGCGCAGATGGGAGATATGAAACTCTTCCATCAGCTCAACCGCGCGGTCCGCACGCTGCTCGCTGCTGAGATCCTCGCGGATCTCCAGGACGGCCATCAGGTTGTCATACACGCTCAGGCGACGGAAGATCGACGCTTCCTGCGGCAAATAGCCAATGCCGCGACGCGCACGGGCGTGCAGCGGCAGCAGGCTGATGTCTTCTTCGTCAATCACGATACGGCCGGCGTCACGTTGAACGATGCCGACCACCATGTAGAAGGTGGTGGTCTTGCCGGCGCCGTTTGGCCCCAGCAGGCCGACGATCTCGCCGGATTTCACTTTCAGGCTGACGTCTTCAACAACTTTACGGCCTTTGTAGGCTTTCGCCAGGTTTTCTGCGATGAGTGTAGCCATAAGTGATTAGTTACTCTTCTTTTGCCCGTTTTTGTCTTGCAACTGCGACGGTACCAGAACCGTAGTCACGCGTTTGCCTTTATCGCTGAACGCCTGCATTTGCTGCTGTTGCACCAGGTAGGTGATGCGATCGCCCTTCACGTTGCTGTCGAGCTGTTCCAGATAGGCGTTCCCGGTCAGGGTCACCAACTGTGAAGCCACATCGTAACGGACCTTCTGCGCATGGCCTTTTACCGGCTTGCCGCTGTCTTGCATCTGGTAGAAGGTGACCGGATTGCCAAAGGCTTCGATATAAGTTTTGCTCTGATCGCCGCCTGGACGGGTAACGACCACTTTATCCGCTTTGATGTCGATGGTGCCTTGCTTGATCACCACGTTATCGGTAAAGGTGCTGACGTTGCTCTGCATATCCAGAGACTGTTTCAGCGAGTCGATGCTCACCGGTTGGTTGGAGTCAGATTTCAGCGCCCATGCGGGTGCGCTGGCGGCCAAAATGAGGCTTCCGATCAACAGATTACGGCGTTGTTTTTTGGTTTTGAATTTCATAGTTGGTCTTAACCTTATCAATCAGCTCAGCGGTTTTGGCCCGCAGGTTCCCACGCATTTTCATGCCGTTCGAGGTAAAGTTTGTCCCGTAGAGGGTCACTTCATCATCCGAAGCGACATCCTGGGTCACCAGATTCACCTGAGCATTGTCCGTTTTAATTTTTTCCAGCTGTGAGGTGGTGGTCAGGCTGTTCACCTCAACGTGGCCGTAAAGATACAGCATTCTGTCTTTAGTCAGTTTGGCGCGATCGGCGCGAACTGACCAGGTGGCCACCGCGTTTTCATCAAACAGCGTCATCACCGGCTGGGTAAACCAGCTTAATTCATCGGCGGTATAATACTTCACGTCTTCCGCCACCAGCTTGTAACTCAGCTTACCGGCCGGATTGTACACTATGGTGACCGTGTGCTGGCTCTGATAAGTCGGGTCCTGATCATTAACGGGGCCAGGAAGCGCATCATCACTGAAATCAGTCATGTTCCAGCCAATCAACGCCAGGGCGATCACCGCCAAAAGGAGGGTGATCCAAAGTTTGGTTTTGCTCATATCGACAGCCCTTTGGCGTCCTCCAGCTTATTCTGCGCCAACAGTATAATGTCGCACAGTTCGCGCACCGCGCCACGGCCGCCGGCAATACGGGTAACATAGTGGGCTCTTGGCGTCAGCAACGGATGTGCATCCGCTACGGCGACCGCCAGGCCAACCTGAGCCATCACCGGCCAGTCGATCAGGTCGTCACCGATATAGGCCACCTGATCCGCGTTTAACGACAGTGTATCCAACAGTTCGCGGAAGGCCAAAAGCTTATCGGACTGCCCTTGATACAGATGGGTGATGCCGAGGGTTTTCGCCCGATCTTCCAGCAGCTTGGCTGAACGGCCGGTGATAATTGCCACGTCGATATCCGACGTCTTCAGGCAGCGAATGCCGTAACCGTCGCGCACGTTGAACGCTTTCAATTCTTCGCCGTTGTTGCCCATAAAAATCAGGCCGTCCGACAGCACGCCGTCGACATCGCAAATCAGCAGGCGGATTTTTCCGGCACGCGCCATGACGTCTTGTTCTACAGGCCCGTAGCAGGTTTCAACCAGACTCATTGAGTTCTATTCCTTTAATTAAACGACGCCGGCGCGCAGCATGTCATGCATATGTACCACACCCAGCAATTGGTCGCCATCGGCAACCAGCAGCGCGGTGATATGGCGCTGCTGCATCAGGTTCAATGCATCGACCGCCAGCAGGTTCGGGCGAACCCGTACGCCGCCGAGCGTCATGACATCGACGATCCGGGCTTCATTGAGGTTGATGCCCATATCAAATATCCGCCGCAGGTCACCATCGGTAAAGATACCGGCGATTTTCATCAGATCGTCGCAGATGACCGTCATGCCCAGGTTTTTGCGCGTGATTTCCAGCAACGCGTCGCGCAGCGATGCATCGGCGCTGACGTGCGGGATTTCGTCGCCGCTGTGCATGATGTCGCAAACGCGCAGCAGCAACCTGCGGCCCAGGGCGCCACCGGGGTGCGACAGCGCAAAATCTTCCGGTGTGAAACCGCGGGCTTTCAGCAATGCCACCGCCAGCGCATCACCCATCACCAGGGTCGCGGTGGTGCTGGTGGTTGGCGCCAGGCCAAGCGGGCAGGCCTCCTGCGGCACCTTGATGCACAGGTGAATATCCGCCGCTTTGCCCATCGAGCTTTCCGGATTGTTGGTCATGCAGATCAGCGGGATTTGCTGGCGCTTCAAGACTGGGATAAGAGCCTGGATCTCGTTGGACTCGCCGGAGTTGGAAATGGCGAGCACGATATCTTGTGCCGTCACCATGCCGAGGTCGCCGTGGCTGGCCTCCGCCGGATGAACGAAGAATGAGGGCGTGCCGGTGCTGGCGAAGGTCGCGGCGATCTTGCAGCCAATATGCCCGGATTTGCCCATGCCCATCACGACCACTTTACCGCAGCAGCCGGCGATCAATTCGCAGGCGCGGGTAAAGTCTGCATTGATGTACCGATCGAGCTGGGCCAGCCCGTCACGCTCAATCTGCAGCACTTCTTTGCCTGCCTGTTGAAAATCAAAGCCCGGTTGCAACTGAATGTTCGACATGTTCATTCCCGTCGGTTTAGCCGAAAGTACTGAAAGGATTAAAAAACAGCACCGCAAGATACGCAATAAAGCCACATAATAACAGAGCGCCCGCCAGATGACCGATACGATGTTTTCGCCCGATGCACAGGGCGCTGAGCACAATGCTGACCGCCAGCATGACCCAATAATCGCGGTGGAAGGCGGCAGAATCGACGCTGCCCGGCGACAACAGGGCGGGAACGCCCAGCACGATCACCGTGTTGAAAATGTTGGAGCCGATGATATTACCAATCGCCATATCATCCTCACCCTTTAGTGCCCCGGCGATGGATGTGGCCAACTCCGGCAGGCTGGTGCCGATGGCGATGAGGGTCAAGCCGACCACCAGTTCGCTCATGCCAAAATAATGCGCAATTACCGTGGCGTTATCGACCACCATTTTGGACGACAGCGGCAGAATAATGAACGCCAGCACCAGCCACAGCACCGCCACGGTGTTGCTGCTGTCTTGCGGCAGCTCGGCGAGTTGTTCCACGGTCAGGCTGTCGCTGCCTTCGCGCTGCGCCAGCCGGGCAATTTTCAGCATCAACAAAATGAAGGCGGCGGCGGCGGCCAACAGCACCACGCCATCCAGCCGGCTCAGGGTGCCGTCCATCAGCACGAAACCGCACAATACTGTGACCGCTAACATCAGCGGCAGTTCGCGGCGCAGTACCTCGGAGCGCGCCGCCAGCGGGTGAATCAGTGCCGCCACGCCAAGGATCAACAATATATTGGCAATGTTGGAACCTAATACGTTCCCCACGGCCATATCTATCTGCCCATTCAGCGCGGCGGTGGTCGACACGAACAGCTCCGGCAGCGATGTACCGATACCGACGACGGTCATGCCGATGATTAACGGCGGCACGCCAAGCGAACGGGAAATCACCGCAGCACCGTAAACTAAGCGGTCTGCGCCATACACCAGTAAAAATAAACCAACGATGAGTAAAGCTATCGCGAGAAACATGCAGGGTCCTTTGTTGGGTATCAACCCGGTTCGTTGGTTAAAAGCCGAAATTCGGCTATCTTGCTTTGCCCTCCGTTGCGCAGGCTAAAGCCGCAGCAACGGGTTTTCCCGGCTAATATATGAACAGATTCGTTTTTTTCGTTATATGAGCAATTTTGACCGGGTGGCGCGTAAAAGTAAAATCAGGTGCAGCCTTAGCGCACCATTGGTAGCGAAATACCGGTAAGTTTTTGTAAAGATGAGACGCGTTGCGTCCGTTGCTTTAACATCGTGGGTAGATTTGGCAAAAATGAGCCGTAAAGGATCCATTAACATGCACCAAAATGCAGAGAATCTGGTCGAAGTGCGCGACATGAGTTTCTCGCGCGGCGATCGACTGATATTCGAAGACATCAACCTGACGGTTCCCCGTGGCAAGGTCACGGCGATCATGGGGCCGTCCGGTATTGGTAAAACCACGCTGCTGCGCCTGATTGGCGGCCAACTCGCACCGGACCGCGGCGAGATCTGGTTCGACGGCGATAACATTCCCGCGTTATCCCGCCATCAGTTGTATGAAGCACGCAAGAAAATGAGCATGCTGTTCCAGTCCGGCGCGCTGTTCACCGATCTTACGGTGTTTGAAAACGTGGCCTACCCGCTGCGTGAGCACAGCCGTTTGCCGGAACCGATATTGCGCAGCACGGTGATGATGAAGCTGGAAGCGGTCGGCTTGCGCGGCGCGGCTGAACTGATGCCCAATGAACTGTCCGGCGGCATGGCGCGGCGTGCCGCGTTGGCGCGGGCGATAGCGCTCGACCCGGAACTGATCATGTTCGATGAGCCTTTCGTCGGTCAGGATCCGATCACCATGGGCGTATTGGTGAAGTTGATCGATGAGCTGAATCATGCGCTGGGCATCACCTGCATCGTGGTTTCGCACGATGTGCCGGAAGTGCTGAGCATCGCCGACTACGCGTATATCGTGGCCGATCACCGGGTGATTGCCGAAGGGACGACGCCACAATTACAGAACAATCCTGATGCGCGCGTGCGCCAGTTCCTGGATGGTATTGCCGATGGGCCGGTACCCTTCCGTTATCCGGCCGGGGATTACCAGGCCGAGCTGTTAGGCTTAGGGAGTAAATAAGCTCATGTTATTACAGGCGTTAGCGTCGTTAGGGCGCCGTGGCATCAATACCAGCGCCAGCTTTGGGCGCGCGGGGTTGATGTTGTTCAACGCGCTGGTCGGGCGTCCGGAGCCGCGTAAACAGTGGCCGTTGTTGCTAAAGCAAATGCACAGCGTGGGTGTGCAATCGTTGCTGATCATCATGGTTTCCGGGCTGTTTATCGGCATGGTGCTGGGGCTGCAAGGCTATCTGGTACTGACGACTTACAGCGCCGAGGCCAGCCTGGGCATGATGGTGGCGTTGTCGCTGCTGCGTGAACTGGGGCCGGTGGTTACCGCTTTGCTGTTTGCCGGCCGCGCCGGTTCCGCGTTGACGGCGGAAATCGGCTTGATGAAGGCGACCGAACAAATTTCCAGCCTGGAAATGATGGCCGTCGATCCGCTGCGACGGATTGTCGCGCCACGCTTTTGGGCCGGCTTGATCAGCATGCCTCTGCTGACGATTATCTTCGTCGCGGTGGGCATCTGGGGTGGTTCGATAGTCGGCGTAGATTGGAAGGGCATCGACAGCGGCTTCTTCTGGTCGGCGATGCAGGGCGCAGTGGAGTGGAGAAAAGACTTGCTCAACTGCCTGCTCAAGAGCGTGGTATTCGCCATCACCGTGACCTGGATTGCCATTTTCAACGGGTATGATGCGGTACCGACCTCTGAAGGGATTAGCCGGGCAACGACGCGTACCGTGGTACATTCGTCGCTGGCGGTGTTGGGATTGGATTTCGTGCTGACAGCACTGATGTTTGGGAATTGATTCGATGCAAACGAAGAAGAGTGAAATTTGGGTTGGGGCGTTTATGCTGATTGCGCTGTGCGCCATCGTCTTTCTCTGCCTGCAGGTAGCAAACATTAAGTCGATCGGTAATGAGCCGACGTACCGCATCTATGCGACCTTCGATAATATCGGCGGCCTGAAAGCGCGCTCGCCGGTGAAAATCGGTGGCGTGGTGATTGGCCGTGTGGCCGATATCTCGCTCGATCCTAAGACCTATACGCCGCGAGTAGCCCTGGATATTCAGGACAAATTTAACCAGATCCCGGACACCAGCTCGCTGGCGATCCGCACCTCCGGCTTGCTGGGGGAGCAGTATCTGGCGCTGAACGTCGGTTTTGAAGATCCTGATATGGGCACCACCATTCTGAAGGACGGCGGTACCATTCAGGACACCAAATCAGCCATGGTTCTGGAAGATCTGATCGGCCAGTTCCTGTATAAAAGCGGCGGCCAGGACAATGCAGCCAAACCGGGAGACGCGGCCGCTGAGCCGGCTGCCGGTACTGCGCCGCAATCTGTCGCCCCAAGTCATTAAGAGAGGAAACCTGCATGTTTAAACGTTTACTTATGGTGGCCCTGCTGGTGGTTGCGCCGCTGGCGAATGCGGTCGATCAAACCAACCCGTACAGCCTGATGCAAGATGCGGCTGAGAAGACCTTCACCCGGCTGAAAACCGAGCAGCCAAAAATCAAGCAGGACCCTAACTACCTGCGTTCGGTGGTGCATCAGGAGCTGATGCCGTTTGTACAGGTCAAGTATGCCGGTGCGCTGGTGCTGGGCCGTTATTACAAAGAAGCGACGCCGGCGCAGCGTGAGGCCTATTTCACCGCATTCCAGGCCTATCTGGAGCAGGCTTATGGCCAGGCGCTGGCGATGTATCACGGTCAGACCTACCAGATCGCCCCTGAGCAGCCGCTGGGTAACGCCGACATCGTCGCCATCCGCGTGACCATCATCGATAAAGATGGCCGTCCACCGGTACGTCTGGATTTCCAATGGCGTAAAAACAGCAAAACCGGCTACTGGCAGGCGTATGACATGATCGCCGAAGGCGTCAGCATGATCACCACCAAGCAGAACGAGTGGGCGTCTACCCTGCGTACTCAGGGTATTGACGGTCTGACCAAACAGCTGCAAGCGGCTGCGCAGCGGCCTATCACGCTGGATCAGAAAAACTGATGTCGGCCGCACTCAGCTTTGAATCGCAGCAGCAGACCCTGATCCTGCGCGGCGAGCTGGACCGGGAAACGCTGCTGCCGCTGTGGGAACAGCGGGAAACGTTGCTGGCGGATAAAACCGCTCTCGACGTCTCGCAACTGCAGCGCGTGGACTCTTCCGGGTTGGCGCTGTTGGTGCATTTGCGTGAGCAGCAGCGTCAGCTCGGCGTTGAATTAAAAATTTCCGGCGCCACCGATCGCTTGAAAACGCTGATCGCGTTGTACAACCTGCAAGCAATAATGCCTGTCGATACCGCTGGTTAGCGATATTTTCAGCTGGCTGAATACGGTCATTCCCCAGAAAGCCCCTGTTGCACAGGGGCTTTTTCTTTAGTTTAAGAAAACGTCGTATTCCACTAAGATGTCAGGCTGATTATGATCCTTTTGCTGCAGAACTGGATACTATGGAAAATAACGAGATTAAAGACGTGCTGATGCAAGCATTGGCGCTGGATGAAGCACATGTCACGGGCGATGGCAGCCACTTTCAGGTGATCGTGGTCGGCGAGCTGTTTGCCGCCATGAGCCGCGTCAAGAAACAACAGACGGTCTACGCACCGCTGATGGAATACATTGCGGACAACCGAATTCATGCCTTATCGATCAAGGCGTACACCCCTGAAGAGTGGCAGCGAGACCGCAAACTCAACGGATTTTAAGGCTGTTTGCCCTCCGGGCGGGCAGCTTCAGATTAGATAACAGAGAGTAGTCAGATGGATAAATTTCGTGTGCAGGGCCGGACCCGCCTCAGCGGTGAAGTTTCTATTTCCGGGGCGAAAAACGCTGCCCTGCCGATCCTGTTCGCCGCATTATTAGCGGAAGAGCCGGTCGAGCTGCAGAATGTCCCTAAGCTGAAGGACATCGATACCACCATTAAGCTACTCAGCCAGTTAGGCACCAAGATCGAACGCAACGGTTCGGTGTATGTAGACGCCAGCGGCGTGAACGAGTTTTGCGCACCTTATGACCTGGTGAAAACCATGCGCGCTTCTATCTGGGCATTGGGGCCATTGGTCGCGCGCTTCGGCCGCGGTCAGGTTTCTCTGCCGGGCGGTTGTGCGATCGGCGCACGTCCGGTCGATCTGCATATCAGCGGCCTGGAGCAGCTTGGTGCGGAGATCAAACTGGAAGAAGGTTACGTTAAAGCTTCCGTTGAAGGCCGCCTGAAAGGCGCGCACATCGTGATGGACAAGGTGAGCGTTGGCGCCACCGTAACCATCATGAGCGCAGCGACCCTGGCGACCGGTACCACCGTGATTGAAAATGCCGCACGCGAGCCGGAAATTGTCGATACCGCCAACTTCCTCAACACGCTGGGGGCGAAAATCAGCGGCGCCGGCAGTGATCGTATCACCATCGAAGGCGTTGAGCGCCTGGGTGGCGGTGTGTATCGCGTTCTGCCTGACCGTATCGAGACCGGCACCTTCCTGATTGCCGCAGCGGTTTCCGGCGGCAAAGTGATGTGCCGCGACACCCGTCCGAATACGCTGGACGCCGTGTTGGCCAAGCTGCGTGAAGCCGGCGCGGATATCGAAGTGGGTGAAGACTGGATCAGCCTGGACATGCACGGCAAGCGCCCTAAAGCGGTTACCGTACGTACCGCGCCGCACCCTGGTTTCCCGACCGATATGCAGGCCCAATTCAGCTTGCTGAACCTGGTAGCGGAAGGCACCGGCGTGATCACCGAAACCATTTTTGAAAACCGCTTCATGCATGTGCCTGAACTGATCCGTATGGGTGCACACGCCGAGATTGAGAGCAATACCTTGATTTGTCACGGTGTTGAGCAACTGTCCGGCGCCCAGGTGATGGCAACCGATCTGCGCGCTTCCGCCAGCCTGGTACTGGCCGGCTGTATCGCCGACGGTGTGACCGTCGTCGATCGTATCTACCACATCGACCGTGGTTATGAGCGTATTGAAGATAAGCTGCGTGCGCTGGGTGCGAATATTGAGCGTGTGAAAGGCGAGTAATTTGTCAGATGCCGGGGCGACGCCCCGGCGGAAACGCTGCGTTGAGGGTCCGGCTCACTTTGGCCGGGCCCTTTTTAATTGCTGTCTTCCGGGAACTCTCCCACCGTCATCTTCAGCGTAATGCGTTTGCCGTCGCGCAGCACGATGACCGGAATTTCCGTGCCCGGGCGGATCTCAGCCACCTGGTCCATGGTTTCCAGTACCGATATTGCCGGTTTGCTGTCTACGTTGGTGATGACGTCGTTGATATGGAAGCCGGCGTTACCCGCCGGTCCGTTCGGCGTAATTTCGGTTACGATAATGCCTTGCAGGCGGTCGATACCGGAATTGGACGAACGCAAAGGAATAATCTCTTTGCCCTGAATGCCGAAGTAACCGCGGATAACGCGGCCATCACGGATCAATTTGTCCATGATCTTGGTGGCCAACTCGATGGGAATGGCGAACCCCAAGCCTTCCGGTGTTTCGCCGTCGGTGATTTTATCGTAGGTCAGGGTGTTGATGCCGATTAACTCACCCAGTGAGTTAACCAGAGCGCCGCCGGAGTTGCCGCGGTTAATCGAGGCATCGGTTTGCAGGAAGGTCTGACGACCGGTGGTGCTCATACTGATGCGACCCGTAGCGCTTAGGATCCCCTGAGTGACGGTCTGGCCGAGATTATAGGGATTGCCGATCGCCAGCACCACATCGCCCACGTGCGCGGCGCGGGCGTTATTGATAGGGATTACCGGCAGATTGCCCGGATCTATCTTCAGCACCGCCAGATCGGTCAGGCTATCGGAGCCGACCAACAGCGCTTCGTAGCGGCGGCCGTCCTGCAGCACGACGGTAATTTGCTGGGCATCCTTGATAACGTGGCGATTGGTCAGAATATAACCGCGCTCGTTCATGATCACGCCGGAACCCAGCGACAGCACGTTGGCGGCGCCGCTCATATTACGGTTGTAGATATTCACCACGGCGGGCGCCGCGCGCCGCACGGCCTTGTTGTAGCTGACCGGCGTTTCGTCACGGGTATTGTCATGTTTTTCTGCGAACAGAGTATTGGAAGAGCGCAGCACAGGCAGCGCAGCCAGCAGCAGGCCGGCAACGATTAAACCAATAACGACAGAACGCAAGAGCTTAGCAAACATGGAGTTTTAGTACGTGAGATGAAGGATGCAGGGAGGATAACATGAGAATACCGGGCGCAGTATGTCACTGAGCCCGGTTTTTAAACAAATTAACGCAGCAGCAGATAAAGGGTTTCAGTGCCGCGCACGATGTTCAGCGCCATGACTGGAGGTTTGGCTGCCAATACTTTGCGCAATGTCGTGATGTCCTCAACGCGCTGGCGGTTGACGCCAATGATCACATCGTCTTTCTGCAGCCCAATCTGCGCTGCCGTAGAGCCTTTATCCACCTTATCGATCTTCACGCCTTTGTCACCGCTGGCAATGGTGCCGTTGCTGAGGGAAACACCCAGCAGGGCCGGTGAAAGCGTTTCGGCATTGGTGGAGGTACCCTCGCTGTTATCCAGCGTAACGGCAACTTCCTGCGGTTTGCCATCGCGCAGCAGCCCGACCTTAATGGTTTTGCCCGGTGCGGTAGTGCCCACTTTGGCACGCAGTTCGGCGAAGCTGCTGACCGGTTTGCCGTCGACGGAGACCAAAATGTCGCCGGCCTTGATGCCCGCCTTGGCGGCGGCGGATTTCGGCAGCACTTCACTGACGAAAGCGCCGCGCTGGGCTTCGGTATTAAACGCTTTGGCCATATCGGCGGTCATTTCGCTGCCTTTGATGCCTAGCAGGCCGCGTTTCACCTCGCCGAATTCGATCAACTGCTGGCTGAGGTTCTGCGCCATGTTGCTCGGAATGGCAAAGCCGATGCCGACGTTGCCGCCGCCCGGTGCCAGAATAGCCGTGTTGATGCCTATTAGCTCGCCGTTGAGATTAACCAGCGCGCCGCCGGAGTTGCCGCGGTTGATGGAGGCGTCCGTCTGGATAAAGTTTTCCAGCCCTTCCAGGTTCAGGCCGCTACGACCCAGGGCTGAGATAATGCCGGAGGTGGCGGTCTGGCCGAGGCCAAACGGGTTGCCGACGGCAACGGCGAAATCGCCGACCCGCAACGCATCGGAATCCGCCATTTTTATCGCGGTCAGGTTTTTCACGTCACTGAGCTGCAGCAGGGCAATATCGGATTGCTCGTCGCGGCCAACCAGCTTGGCGTCCACTTCGCGGCCGTCATTCAGCTGTACGCTGATTTTGTCGGCGTTGTTGATGACGTGGTTGTTGGTCAGCACATAGCCTTTGGCGGCGTCGATGATTACGCCGGACCCCAGCCCTTCAAACGGGCGCGAGCTTTGTTGCTGCCCAGGGCCGCCGGGGCCGAAGAAGCGTTTGAATTCCTCCGGAACTTGCTGGCGCTGCACCTGGGTCCCTTCAACATGCACGCTCACCACTGCGGGCAAAACTTTTTCCAGCATCGGTGCCAGGCTCGGCAGCGATTGCCCCTGAACAGCGACGGGCAATGCGGCGCTGGCTGCCGGTACGGAGGTGATCGTGAGGCCAATACTCATTGCCAATGCACTAAGAATTAACGACTTTTTCTTCATTGATAATAACTCTCTCAATACCTGCCGATGAAATAGTGATGATAAAGCAGCAGCAATACCATAGTGAAGGGTAAGACCGTGAATTTGCGTGAAAAGTTCACTCAAGCACCAGCGTTAAGGATAGTTCAGGCGCGGGGGAGATAAAGCGGGCAAGATCAAAACCCGTGGGGCAGGCCCACGGGCAGGGTGAGGATCAGTCGCGGCGCGGACGCTCGCCACGCAGCAGGCCAGAGGCGCCTTCAGAATAGTCGCGAGGCATTTCTACCGGCGCCTGATCGTTATCGGCTTCGGCTTCGGTCAGGCGATAGCGGAACGGATTTTCCTGCATCGGCAGATCCGGCAGCAGGTTGTTGGAGCTTTTCGCCATGTGTTGATACAGCTGGCGATAGTCTCGCGCCATGTTATCCAACAGCTCGGCGCTGCGGGCAAAGTGGCCGACCAGTTCCTGACGATACTCTTCCAGCTCGGTTTTGCTCTTGTCCAACTCGTTCTGCAAAACTTGTTGTTGACGTAATTTACGGTTACCAAAACGCATCGCTACCGCACCAATGGCGATGCCGACGACTAAACCAATCAGCGTATACTCCCAGGTCATGATGACTCCTTTTTGACTTCGTTGTTCCGCAGGGATTTTTCACTTAATAATATCCACTATAACCGTTAACCTTGTCCGAGTGGAATCCTGATAAGCCATAACCTGGCGTTTGCAGGGTTTTTCAGTACGCCGCGAGGCGGACATTTGTGGCGATAACGGTGCGAAGCAGCATCAACATGCCGCGAAAATTTGCTAAATAATTTCTACGGGTTCTAAGGGAACATCGAACAGATGCAGGCATTATCACCGTTATCACGCTACCAGCAGGCGCTGGATGCGGGGGAATATCAGGCCGACGAGGTTCAACGCCAGGCGGTTACCCGGCTGGAGGGCATTTATCAGGCATTGCAGCAGGCACCTGCAGCAAGCGTGTCGGCCAACGGCCTGCGCGGCAGGTTAAGCCGCTGGCTGGGCAAGGGCGCTGAAACGACCAGCCTTCGTCCGGTGCAGGGGCTGTACATGTGGGGCGGTGTCGGACGAGGTAAAACCTGGCTGATGGACATGTTCTTCCACAGCCTGCCGGGGGAGCGCAAGCTGCGGCTGCATTTCCACCGTTTTATGCTGCGCGTGCACGAAGAACTGACCGAGCTGCAAGGGCAGGAAAACCCGTTGGAGGTGATTGCCGACGGGTTCAAGGCGCAGACCGACATAGTGTGTTTTGACGAATTCTTCGTCTCCGATATCACCGACGCGATGCTGCTGGCCACGCTGTTGCAGGCGCTGTTTGCTCGCGGCATCACGCTGGTGGCGACGTCCAATATTCCGCCGGACGATCTGTACCGCAACGGCTTGCAACGTGCGCGCTTCCTGCCGGCGATTGCCCTGATTAACGACTACTGCGATGTGATGAATGTCGATGCCGGCATTGATTACCGTTTGCGCACTCTGACTCAGGCGCATTTGTACCTGACGCCGCTCGACAGTCAGACCCGAGAGACCCTGGACCGGATGTTCATCAAGCTGGCGGGGAAGGCAGGAGAGGAGGCGCCGGTGCTGCAGGTCAATCACCGGCCGCTGCAAGCGATCCGCGCGGTGGATGGGGTATTGGCGGTGGATTTCCATACCCTGTGCGAAGAGCCGCGCAGCCAACTGGACTATATTGCGCTGTCGCGGTTGTATCACAGCGTAATACTGTACAATGTCCAGGTGATGGGGCCATTGAAGGAGAACACCGCCCGTCGTTTCCTGGCGCTGGTGGACGAATTCTACGAACGCCACGTCAAGTTGGTGATTGCCGCCGAAACGTCGATGTTCGACATCTACCAGGGGGAGCGGTTGAAGTTTGAGTATCAACGCTGCCTGTCGCGCCTGCAGGAGATGCAAAGCGAAGAGTATCTGAAGCTGCCTCATCTGCCTTGATCGTCCGGGGGGCCTGGCCGCCAGGATCCCCGTTTTCCTCTCGCTGGCGATAAATTGCTTTTCCATTCAAAAAGCGTTCGATCTTTGTGAGCGACTTCTCTATAATCTTGCGACCCCACGTTACAACAAAGTTTTTTTCCCAAAAACTTTATAGTGCCGGCAATGGCTATTCGAAGGGGTAGGTTTGCTGGACTTGTATGGTCGTGTGAGCCTCAACTGTTTTCGAGCGTTTGGGTGTTCACCAACGTGTAACTAATTATTGGGTAAGCTTTCTAATGAAAACTTTTACAGCTAAACCAGAAACCGTAAAACGCGACTGGTTCGTTGTTGATGCGGATGGTAAAACTTTAGGCCGTCTCGCTACTGAACTCGCTCGTCGTTTGCGCGGCAAGCATAAAGCGGAATACACCCCGCACGTTGATACCGGTGACTACATCATCGTTCTGAACGCAGAAAAAGTTGCTGTAACCGGCAAAAAGCGTACAGACAAGGTGTATTACCGCCACACCGGCCACATCGGTGGTATCAAGCAAGCGACCTTTGAAGAGATGATTGCCCGCAATCCTGAGCGCGTGATTGAAATCGCGGTTAAAGGCATGCTGCCAAAGGGTCCGTTGGGTCGTGCAATGTTCCGTAAACTGAAAGTTTACGCGGGCAACGAGCACACTCACGCGGCACAGCAACCGCAAGTTCTTGACATCTAATCGGGATTATAGGCAATGGCTGAAAATCAATACTACGGCACTGGTCGCCGCAAAAGCTCCGCCGCTCGCGTCTTCATCAAGCCGGGCAACGGTAACATCGTAATTAACCAGCGCAGCCTGGAACAGTACTTCGGTCGCGAAACTGCCCGCATGGTAGTTCGTCAGCCGCTGGAACTGGTCGACATGGTTGGCAAATTTGACCTGTACATCACTGTTAAAGGTGGTGGTATTTCTGGTCAAGCTGGTGCTATCCGTCACGGTATCACCCGTGCACTGATGGAATATGACGAGACTCTGCGTGGTGAGCTGCGTAAAGCTGGCTTCGTCACTCGTGATGCTCGTAAAGTTGAACGTAAGAAAGTCGGCCTGCGTAAAGCACGTCGTCGTCCTCAGTTCTCCAAGCGTTAATTTTTACTGCTTCGGCAGTGGAGTTTACGCCAAAAACCCGGTGCTTCACCGGGTTTTTTTATGCCTGAAAATCACCTTCTCACGACTAAAATCTGTGGTATATCAGACAATTCGACACGAAATCACCGCAGAGTCCCCACAAAACAAGCAAAATCTGGTAAACTATCATCCACTTTTGCGCCTGTTCGCCATGCAGCTGTCGTCAGTCTACCTCCGCGTCCTGTTTTAGACCCAAGGTTTATCTGTGTGCTGTTGGCTAGCGGTCAAGATCATTCAGGATAGCAGCCTGTTAGTTGGCTATTCGCAGTATTTTCTAGATAAACTTGGAGGTTTTCATGGCTGTCGCTGCCAACAAACGTTCGGTAATGACGCTGTTTTCTGGCCCGACCGACATTTTTAGCCATCAAGTACGTATCGTACTGGCGGAGAAAGGTGTCAGCGTCGAGATTGAGCAGGTTGAGTTGGATAACCTGCCGCAGGATTTGATTGACCTCAACCCGTACCAAACGGTGCCTACGCTGGTTGATCGCGAGCTGACCCTGTATGAATCCCGTATCATCATGGAATACCTGGATGAGCGCTTCCCGCACCCGCCACTGATGCCGGTTTACCCGGTAGCCCGTGGTGAAAGCCGCCTGATGATGCTGCGTATCGAGAAAAACTGGTACTCGCTGATGTACAAAATCGAGAAGAGCAACGGCCAGGAAGCAGAATCAGCCCGTCGTCAGCTGCGCGAAGAACTGTTGGCGATTGCTCCGATCTTTGGTCAGACGCCTTATTTCATGAGCGAAGAGTTCAGCCTGGTGGATTGCTACCTGGCACCGCTGTTGTGGCGTTTGCCGCAGTTGGGCATTGAACTGAGCGGTACAGGCTCCAAAGAGCTGAAAGGCTACATGACCCGCGTGTTCGAGCGTGATGCCTTCCTGGCCTCCCTGACCGAAGCCGAGCGCGAAATGCGCCTGCAGACTCGGGGCTAAGCGTCATGGATATGTCTCAAATGACCCCGCGCCGTCCGTATCTGCTGCGGGCGTTCTATGACTGGTTGCTTGATAATCAGCTGACGCCGCATCTGGTGGTGGACGTGACGCGCCCTGACGTGCAGGTGCCGATGGAGTTTGCCCGCGATGGCCAGATCGTACTGAACATTGCGCCACGTGCGGTAGGCAGCCTGGAATTAGGCAACGACGAAGTGCATTTCAACGCGCGTTTCGGTGGTGTGCCACGTCAGGTTTCGGTGCCAATGGCAGCGGTACTGGCGATTTATGCGCGTGAAAATGGCGCAGGCACCATGTTTGAACCGGAAGCCGCCTATGAAGCGGAAGGCACTTTTGAAGGCATGGACAATGAGACGATTCCATCGGAAAGCCTGATGTCGGTGATTGATGGCGATCGCCCGGACATGAGTGATGACCACGAGCCGGACGATGAACCGCCACAGCCGCCGCGCGGTGGCCGCCCATCGCTGCGCGTGGTGAAATAATCCTGCAGCTACGAACAGCAAAAGGTCGCTCAGGCGACCTTTTTTATTGCCTTGATCCTGCCGAATAATCAAGTCATGCAATCGTTGTATCGGGGCAGAAGCTGGTAGCTGTCGCGTGTGCGGAAAAACAAAGGGCCCGGTATTGTGAACCGGGCCCCTGAAGCGTGAAGCAGAAGGGATATTACACTTCCAGGTAGCTCATGATGCCATCGGCAGCTTTACGGCCTTCGGCAATCGCCGTAACTACCAGGTCTGAACCGCGCACCGCATCGCCACCGGCGAAGATTTTCGGGTTGCTGGTCTGGAAGGCGTTATCGGTGCCTTCCGGCGCCACAATGCGGCCCTGCTTGTCGAGTTCAACGTCATGTGCCGCCAGCCAATCCATCTTGTGCGGACGGAAACCAAACGCCATCACTACGGCATCGGCATCGATCACGTGCTCGGAACCCGGCACTTGCTCAGCAACCTGACGGCCATTGGCATCCGGCTCACCCAACTGAGTGCGAACCATTTTCACACCGGCGACGCGGCCGGCGCTGTTCAGTTCGATGCTCAGCGGCTGCAGATTGAATTTGAATTCAACCCCTTCCTCACGCGCATTTTTCACTTCGCGTTTGGAACCCGGCATGTTGGCCTCATCACGACGGTAGGCGCAGATAACCTGAGTTGCGCCCTGACGGATGGAAGTACGCACGCAGTCCATTGCGGTATCACCACCGCCCAGAACCACCACGCGCTTACCTTCCATGCTGACATACGGCTCGTGTGGCTCGGCTTCATAGCCCATCAGCTGCTTGGTGTTGGCGATCAGGAACGGCAGTGCGTCATAGACGCCCGGCGCTTCCTCGTTCTCCAGCCCGCCGCGCATCGACTGATAGGTGCCGACGCCAAGGAACACCGCGTCGAACTCGTTCAGCAGCGCATCCATGGTGATGTCTTTGCCCACTTCGGTATTCAGCTGGAACTCAATGCCCATCTCGCTGAAGATGCCACGGCGTTTCACCATCACTTCTTTTTCCAGCTTGAAGGCCGGAATGCCGAAGGTCAGCAGCCCGCCGATCTCCGGATGACGATCGTAAACCACCGCTTTCACGCCGTTGCGGGTCAGCACATCGGCACAGGCCAGGCCGGCTGGACCGGCGCCAATCACCGCCACACGCTTGCCGGTAGGCTGCACGTGGGACATGTCCGGCTTCCAGCCCATTTCGATCGCTTTATCGCTGATATAGCGTTCGATGTTACCGATGGTCACCGCACCAAACTCGTCGTTCAGAGTACAGGAACCTTCGCACAGGCGATCCTGCGGGCAGACGCGTCCGCACACTTCCGGCAGGCTGTTGGTCTGGTGCGCCAGATCCGCCGCCTCCATGATGCGGCCTTCGTTCGCCAGCTTCAGCCAGTTCGGGATGTAGTTGTGAACCGGGCATTTCCATTCGCAATAAGGGTTGCCGCAGGAAAGACAACGGTCCGCCTGCGCTTTCGCCTGAGTTTCCGAAAACGGCTCGTAAATCTCTACAAACTCAATTTTACGGATCTTCAGCGGTTTTTTGGGCGGATCAACGCGCTGCAGGTCGATAAATTGATAAACATTCTGACTCATTAATGACCTCTTACTGCGCCTGAACCCGCAGCTCGGCTGCGGAACGACTACGGTGACCCAACAATGCTTTGACATCACTGGACTTCGGCTTGACCAGAGCGAACTTCGGCGCCCATTCCGGCCAGTTAGCCAGAATCTCTTCCCCGCGCGCAGAACCGGTCGCTTGCACGTGTTCGGTAATCAAACCGCGCAGGTGCTCCTCATGAATGGCCAGTTGCTCGACATCCAAGACTTCCACCAGCTCCGGGTTAACGCGTTTGCGGAACACGCCATCTTCATCCAGCACGTAAGCGAAGCCGCCGGTCATACCTGCGCCAAAGTTGATGCCGGTTTTACCCAGCACGCAGACGATGCCGCCGGTCATGTATTCACAGCCGTTATCACCAATGCCTTCAACTACGGTGATAGCGCCGGAGTTACGCACCGCGAAGCGCTCGCCCGCACGGCCTGCAGCGAACAGCTTGCCGCCGGTGGCGCCGTAAAGACAGGTGTTGCCGATAATGCTCGCTTCATGGCTGCGGAAGGCAGAACCAATCGGTGGGCGTACGGCGATACGGCCGCCGGCCATGCCTTTGCCGACATAGTCGTTGGCGTCGCCGGTCAGGGTCAGCTCAACGCCGCCCGCATTCCATACGCCGAAGCTCTGGCCAGCGGTGCCGGAGAAATAGGCCTTGATCGGGTCTGCTGCCATGCCCTGATCGCCATGTACGGTAGCAATAGCGCCGGACAGGGTGGCACCCACTGAACGGTCGGTGTTACGGATATCGAAGTAGAAGGTCTTGCTCTGCTTCGCTTCGATATGCGGTTCCGCCTGCGCCAGCAGATCTTTGTTCATCGACCCTTTGTCGAACGGCGGGTTGCTGCTTTCGGTGCAGTACAGCGCCTTGCCTGGATGCGGCGTTGCGGTTTTCAGCAGCGGCGACAGATCCAGTTTGTTCTGCTTGGCGGAGATGCCGTCCAACTCGGTCAGGAACTCAGTGCGGCCAATCAGATCAACCAATTGGCTGACACCCAGCTGCGCCATGATCTCGCGGGTTTCACGCGCGATGAACTGGAAGTAGTTGGTGACGCGTTCCGGCAGGCCGTGATAGTGATCGCGGCGCAGTTTTTCATCCTGAGTCGCCACGCCGGTTGCGCAGTTGTTCAGGTGACAGATACGCAGGTATTTACAACCCAGCGCTACCATCGGGCCGGTGCCGAAGCCGAAGCTTTCTGCGCCGAGGATCGCCGCTTTGACGATATCCACGCCGGTTTTCAGGCCGCCATCCACCTGCAGGCGGATTTTGTGGCGCAGGCCGTTAGCCACCAGCGCCTGCTGAGTTTCCACCAGGCCCAGTTCCCACGGGCAGCCGGCGTATTTCACCGACGACAGTGGGCTGGCACCGGTACCGCCGTCGTAGCCGGCGATAGTGATCAGATCGGCATAGGCTTTCGCCACGCCGGTAGCGATGGTGCCGACGCCCGGTTCGGAAACCAGTTTCACCGAAATCATCGCCTTCGGGTTGACCTGTTTCAGGTCGAAAATCAGCTGCGCCAGATCTTCGATCGAGTAGATGTCATGGTGCGGCGGTGGAGAAATCAGGGTTACGCCCGGCACCGAATAACGCAGTTTGGCGATATAAGGCGTCACTTTGTCGCCAGGCAACTGGCCGCCTTCGCCCGGTTTTGCCCCTTGCGCCACTTTGATTTGGATCACGTCGGCATTCACCAGGTAGGCCGGCGTCACGCCGAAACGGCCGGATGCCACCTGCTTGATGCGTGAAACCTTGTTGGTGCCGTAACGTGCAGGGTCTTCGCCGCCTTCCCCGGAGTTGGAGAAACCGCCGAGGCTGTTCATGGCGATGGCCAGCGACTCGTGGGCCTCCGGGCTCAATGCGCCGATAGACATTGCCGCAGTATCGAAACGTTTGAACAGCGATTCTGCCGGTTCAACCTGGTCGACCGGGATCGGCGTGCCCTGCGGCGTAATGGCCAGCAGGTCACGCAGCATGGCGACCGGGCGTTCATTCACCAGTTTGGCGTAAGCCTGATAGTCGCTGTATTTGCCGCTGTGTACCGCAGTTTGCAAGGTGCTCACCACGTCAGGGTTGTACGCGTGGTACTCGCCGCCGTGAACGAACTTCAGCAGGCCGCCTTGTTCCAGCGGTTTGCGTTTCAGCCAGGCGCGCTTGGACAGGTTCTGCAAATCCTGTTGGAAGTCGCTGAAGCTGGCGCCGCCGATGCGGCTGACTGCGCCCTGGAAACAGAGATCGGACAGGTCACGATGCAGGCCGACCGCTTCAAACAGTTTGGCGCAGCGGTAAGAGGCGATAGTCGAGATGCCCATTTTGGACATGATCTTGTACAGGCCTTTATTGATGCCGTTACGGTAGTTCAGCATCACGTCGCGGTATTTCTTGTCGATCGCCTGAGTATCCACCAGTTTGGCCAGCGTTTCGTAGGCCAGGTACGGGTAGATTGCGGTCGCGCCGAAGCCCAACAGCACGGCGAAGTGGTGCGGATCGCGGGCGCTGGCGGTTTCAACGATAATGTTGGCGTCGCAGCGCAGGCTTTTCTCTACCAAACGGGTCTGAATTGCACCTACTGCCATCGGCGCAGGCACCGGCAGACGGTTGGCGGCGATGGCGCGATCTGACAGCACCAGCAGCACGGCGCCGTCGCGAACTTTACGTTCCGCTTCGTCGCACAGAGCGCGGATGGTTTGCTCCAGATCCTGCACCGCAGGATCGAAGGTCAGATCGAGCGTGTCAGCGCGATAATATTCGCCTTCCAGCGTGGTGAGCTGTTTGAAGTCGGAGTACAGCAGGATCGGCGATTTGAAGCTCAGGCGGTGTGCCTGGCCTTCGGCCTCGCAGAACACGTTCATTTCGCGGCCGATGCTGGTCGCCAGCGACATCACATGCGCTTCGCGCAGCGGGTCGATAGGCGGGTTGGTCACCTGCGCGAACTGCTGGCGGAAATAGTCATAAACGATGCGTGGGCGGCTGGAGAGCACGGCGAACGGGGTGTCGTCACCCATCGAGCCGGTAGCTTCCTGGCCGATCTCGCCCAGCACGCGGATCACCTGATCCAGCTCTTCGCTGCTGTAGCTGAACTGTTTCTGGTAAGTCTCGAGCTGCGAGTCGTCGAGCTCACGGCTGCCGACCTGATCTTCAGGCAGATCCTCGAACGGCACCAGACGCTTGACGTTCTTTTCCATCCACTCTTTATACGGGTGGCGGCTTTTCAGGTCGTCGTCGGTTTCGGCGGAGTGCAGGATCTTGCCGCTGCGGGTGTCGATCACCATCAGCTCGCCAGGGCCAACACGGCCTTTTTCCACCACTTCATCCGGCTGGTAATCCCAGATGCCGACTTCGGAGGCGCAGGTGATCAGTTTGTCTTTGGTTATGACATAACGCGCCGGGCGCAGACCGTTACGGTCCAGGTTACAGGCGGCGTAGCGGCCATCGGACATCACGATGCCTGCTGGGCCGTCCCACGGCTCCATGTGCATCGAGTTGAAGTCGAAGAAGGCACGCAGATCGGTGTCCATGTCCGGGTTGTTCTGCCAGGCCGGCGGCACCAGCAAACGCATGGCGCGGATCAGGTCCATGCCACCTGCCAGCAGCAGCTCCAACATGTTGTCCAGCGAGCTGGAGTCGGAGCCGGTTTCGTTGACGAAGGGGGCGGCGGTTTGCAAATCCGGGATCAGCGGCGTCTGGAATTTATAAGTACGGGCGCGCGCCCATTGGCGGTTGCCGGTGATGGTGTTGATCTCACCGTTGTGCGCCAGATAACGGAACGGCTGCGCCAGCGGCCAGCGCGGCACGGTGTTGGTGGAGAAACGCTGGTGGAACAGGCAGATGGCCGATTCCAGGCGCAGGTCCGCCAGATCGAGATAGAAACGCGGCAGATCCGCAGGCATGCACAAGCCTTTATAGATCGTGACCAGGTTCGAGAAGCTGCAGACATAGAAGCTGTCGTCCTGAACGCGCTTTTCGATACGGCGACGCGCCACAAACAGGCGGCGTTCCATATCGCGCGGGCGCCAGCCCGCCGGGGCGTTAACGAAGATCTGTTCAATGCGCGGCAGGGAAGAGAGGGCGATCTCACCCAAAACGTCCGGGTTGGTCGGCACTTCACGCCAGCCGACGACCGACAGCGTTTCATTTTGCAGCTCTTCTTCCACAATGCGGCGGCTGGCACGGGCTTCCTCTTCGTTCTGGCTGAGGAACATCATGCCAACGGCGTAGTTCTTGGCTAAACGCCAGCCGCGCTCTTCTCCAACCATGCGGAAAAAGCGATCGGGCTTTTGCAATAACAGGCCGCAACCGTCGCCAGTCTTGCCGTCAGCAAGGATTGCGCCACGGTGCTGCATTCGGGCCAGCGCGTGAATAGCAGTTCGCACCACCTTGTGGCTAGGTTCGCCTTCTATGTGGGCGATTAGGCCGAAACCACAGTTGTCCCTCTCAAGGGATTTATCGTACAACATATCAGTGAACCTCCCCAGGCTCTGCGTGACTCTTACAACCAACTGCGAGGGGGCTTCCCAACGTCAGGCGGAAGTCCAATCAGCAAGGTTAATATCGCCGATCTGCTTTTCCGCCCTCCATCAATGGCCTCTCGTGACGGTTCTCACAAGTGGTGAATGACTTGTTTTAAGAGGGAGTCTTAAATAACTGCATAAATATGACGAGACGTTTGCCCGTCCAGAAAGCTTCCAGCGGACTTCCAACTTAGCGAGAAAGAATACGCAGGTCAAATATAGGCTTAAGAGCGTTTTTTATTGAATTATTGTGGGTTATCTTTTTGAAAAATAACTATTTTTACATGAATTTACGGTGGTGGCGAGGAGCGTCAGGGCTCGAGGAAATGTGAGCTGTCTCACTATAGTGCAACCTCTGAATCTCTGCACCATGCTAGTGCGGACGTGAATGTCAGAATTTTATTCTATTAAGTTATGCTTTCTTGTTATTTGTAACTATTTTTAATCGCTTTGTCATACAGGCGTTAACGGTTAGGGGAGAATAAGAAAAATTCATCTTGGCTCGGGTGATTTTATTTGCATTTATAATGAATAGTTATGCCTGGTGAAGCCTTGAAGGGAAAGCGTTGATCTCTGTCATCGCGGGAAAAGCCGTTTCTTATTAGCATCACGGGCTTTGAGTACAGAGAAAGCCAAGATTATGCAGTTGCCGCAATTAGTCAATATGTTTGGCGCCGATCTCCAGCGTCGGCACGGCGAAAAGATCCATAAACTCACGCTGCACGGCGGTTTTAGCTGCCCAAATCGTGACGGTACCCTGGGCCGCGGCGGTTGTACCTTCTGCAACGTAGCCTCTTTTGCCGACGAGCAGATGCAGCGCCAGAGCATTGCCGAACAGCTGAGGGTGCAGGCCGGCAGGGTCAACCGCGCAAAACGTTACCTGGCCTACTTTCAGGCCTATACCAGTACTTATGCAGAAGTGAGCCTGCTGGCGGACATGTATCGGCAGGCGCTGGCGCAGGCCGATATGGTCGGGATCTGCGTTGGCACTCGGCCGGACTGCGTGCCGCCCGCCGCGCTTGATTTGCTGGCGGGCTACCTTGAACAAGGTTATGAGGTTTGGCTCGAGCTGGGCCTGCAGACGGCACACGATAAAACGCTGAAGCGCATTAATCGCGGCCACAATTTCTCCTGTTACCAGCATACCGCCCGATTGGCGCGCGAACGTGGGCTGAAGGTATGCAGCCACCTGATCGTCGGGCTGCCGGGGGAAAGCTCGGCCGATCATCTGGCTACGCTGCGGCAGGTGGTGGACAGCGGCGTGGACGGCATCAAGCTGCACCCGCTGCATATCGTTACCGGCAGCACCTTGGCGCGGGCCTGGCAGGCCGGGCGCATGCCTGAATTGGCGCTGGAGGAGTACGCCGCCAGTGCCGGGGAGATGATCCGCCATACGCCGAAAGAGATTGTCTATCACCGCATCTCCGCCAGCGCCCGTCGGCCGACGCTGTTGGCACCATTATGGTGCGAAAACCGCTGGAACGGCATGCAGGCGGTCGGCGGTTACCTGCAGCGTTATGGCGGACAGGGCAGCGGATTGGATGAAAAGCGGCAATATCGCCCTTGATCGCTGTTTTGATTTGCAAACTTTCCCACACTTCGGTGTTTGCTTCCTTATCTCACCGAGGTTTTACGGTATGATTTAACCGATTCTGTCTGATGGGAGCCGCTATGAAGCAAATCCGGGTATTAGCCCAGTACTACGTTGATTTAATGGTGAAACTGGGGCTGGTGCGCTTTTCGCTGCTGCTGGCTTCGGCGCTGGTGGTACTGGCGATGGTGGTACAGATGGCGGTGACCATGCTGCTGCGCGGCGAGGTGGAAAGCATCGACGTGGTGCGTTCGATCTTCTTCGGCCTGCTGATCACGCCCTGGGCGGTGTACTTTCTGTCGGTGGTGGTCGAGCAACTGGAAGAATCCCGCCAGCGCCTGGCGCGTCTGGTCGATAAACTGGAAGAAATGCGCCACCGCGATCTGGAGCTGAACCAGCAGATTAAAGACAACATCAGCCAGTTGAATCAGGAAATCGCCGACCGTATCAAGGCGGAGCAAGATCGCCAGCAGGTGATGGACAAGCTGACGGAAGAGATGGAGCAGCGCGAATTGGCGCAGATTGAGCCGGGCCAGCAATCGGCTCTGTTGCGTTCGTTCCTCGATGCCTCCCCCGATCTGGTGTATTACCGCAACGAAGACAAAGAATTCTCCGGCTGTAATCGGGCGATGGAACTGCTGACCGGCAAAAGCGAAAAGCAGCTGATCGGCCTGACGCCGTTTGACGTCTACAGCCAGGAAATCGCCGAAAAGGTGATAGAAACCGACGAGAAGGTCTTTCGCCATAACGTCTCCCTGACCTACGAACAGTGGTTGGTTTACCCGGACGGGCGCAAGGCCTGTTTTGAGCTGCGCAAGGTGCCGTTTTACGATCGCGTGGGCAAACGTCACGGGCTGATGGGCTTTGGCCGCGATATAACCGAGCGTAAGCGCTACCAGGACGCGCTGGAGAACGCCAGCAGGGACAAGACCACCTTCATCTCAACGATCAGCCACGAGCTTCGTACGCCGCTTAACGGCATCGTCGGGCTGAGCCGCATTCTGCTCGATACCGATTTGAACGATGAGCAGTTGAAATACCTGAAGACCATCCATGTCAGTGCCATCACGCTGGGCAATATCTTCAATGACATCATTGAGATGGACAAGCTCGAGCGGCGGAAAGTGCAACTCGACAACCAACCGGTGGATTTTACCGGCTTCCTGGCGGATCTGGAAAACCTCTCCGGCCTGCTGGCGCAGCCAAAAGGCCTGCATTTCGTGATGGAGCCGCAATCGCCGCTGCCGCAGCAAATCATCACCGACGGCACCCGCCTGCGGCAGATCCTGTGGAACCTGATCGGCAATGCGGTGAAGTTTACCCCGCACGGGCAGATTGTGGTGCGTGTGCGGCGTGAAGAGCAGGATCGACTGGTGTTTGAGGTGGAAGATTCCGGCATGGGTATTCCACAGGACGAACAGGACAAGATCTTCGCCATGTATTATCAGGTGAAAGATCAGCACGGTGGCCGCCCGGCGACCGGCACCGGCATCGGGTTGGCTGTTTCCAAGCGCCTGGCGCAGAGCATGGGCGGCGATATCACCGTCAGCAGCGTACAGGGGCACGGTTCTTGCTTCACCTTGACCATCAATGCGCCGGCGGTGCAAGAGGCGGAAAGTGAGACGCGTGCCGAGGAGGATCTGCCGTTGCCGGCGCTGCATATCCTGCTGGTGGAGGATATCGAACTGAACGTGATTGTGGCGCGCTCGGTACTGGAGAAGCTCGGCAACAGCGTGGAAGTGGCGATGAACGGCACCGACGCGCTGGCGATGTTCGATCCGGACGAGTTTGATCTGGTGCTGCTGGATATCCAACTGCCGGACATGACCGGGCTGGATATCGCCCGGGTGCTGCGCGAGCGTTATGCCGGGCAAACGCTGCCGCCGCTGGTTGCTTTGACCGCCAACGTGCTGAAAGACAAAAAAGAGTATCTCGACGCGGGTATGGACGATGTGCTGAGCAAGCCGCTTTCTGTACCGGCGTTGACCAAGGTCATTAAACATTACTGGGATCATCAACCCTCTCACACCACAAAGAAAACGGAGCAAAAGGCGATGCAGATTAATGAGTCGTTACTGGATACCACAATGCTGGAACAGTACATGGACCTGGTGGGGCCGCAACTGATTCATCAGAGCCTGGAGATGTTTGAGCAGATGATGCCGGGCTATCTGGCGGTGCTGGAGTCCAATATGACGGCGCGTGACCAGAAAGGCATCACCGAAGAAGGGCATAAAATCAAGGGTGCTTGCGGGTCGGTTGGCCTGCGTCATTTGCAGCAGCTTGCACAGCAAATTCAAACCCCGACGCTGCCGGCGTGGTGGGATAACGTGCAGGACTGGGTTGATGAGCTCAAACAGGAATGGCGCAACGATGTACAAGTACTGCGTGAGTGGGTTGCGAACGCTGAAAAAAAATGACCCCGACCTAGGCCGGGGTGCGCGAATATTGCGCCAACACCAGGGAAATTGTGAACCTGCGTATTGGTATTCAGTGTTCTGGTCGAGCAGGTTGTAGAGAATTCCTAAACATCATACAGCCAACAACATAGCAAATGTAAGCGCTCTTGTTAGAAGATTCATTAAAATGTGTGATGTAGATTAGTGTTTGTTAACTCCGAGCACTAACCAGTTGACAGTCTCATAAGGAGTAAGGGTGATGAAAAACGTTGGCGTTGTGCTGAGCGGCTGCGGAGTTTATGACGGTGCGGAGATCCATGAAGCCGTCCTGACGCTGCTTGCGTTGGACCGGGCGGGGGCACAGGCGGTGTGCTTTGCACCGGATAAATCTCAACTTCATGTTATTAATCACTTAACTGGCGATGAGATGCCGGAGGAACGCAATGTTTTGGTCGAGTCTGCGCGTATCGCTAGAGGGAAAATTCGGCCGCTTTCACAGGCTGATGCCGGCCAGTTGGATGCGCTGATTGTACCCGGTGGATTTGGTGCGGCGAAGAACCTCAGCAGCTTCGCCAGTGAAGGGGCAGAATGCTGGATTGATAAAGATTTAGCTAAGTTAACGCAACAAATGTATAAGGCAAATAAACCAATTGGTTTTATGTGTATTGCCCCCGCGCTGCTGCCGAAGCTGCTGGATCAACAAGTGCGGCTGACCATTGGCAACGATCCGGACCTGGGTGAAGTGATTGATGCCATGGGCGGCGAGCCGGTTATTTGCCCGGTTGATGACATCGTGGTGGATATTGAAAACAAAGTGGTGACCACGCCAGCCTATATGTTGGCGAAATCTATCAGCGAGGCGGCCGACGGGATTGATAAGCTGGTTTCACGGGTGCTGGATTTGGTTGAATGAGAAAGTCCGTGGGCAAATCGATTTTTTCCCGGCCCTGGTTTTGGCTGAAACGCGGAATAATTGCCCTGGTCGGCCTGTGGGGGCTTGGGATAGCCGTTTTTGCTTTCTTGCCGGTGCCTTTTTCTGCGGTGATGGTGGAGCGGCAGTTCGGTGCCTGGCTGAGCGGCGATTTTGGCTATGTGGCGCACTCCGACTGGGTATCGATGGACGATATTTCTCCGCAGATGGCGCTGGCGGTCATGGCGGCGGAGGACCAGAAGTTCCCTGAACACTGGGGGTTCGACGTGGCGGCGATCGAAAAGGCGCTCAGCCACAACGAACGTCGCCCCACACGCATCCGCGGCGCCTCCACGCTGTCGCAGCAAACGGCGAAGAACCTGTTTCTGTGGGATGGCCGCAGTTGGCTGCGCAAGGGGCTGGAGGCCGGGCTGACCTCGGGGATCGAACTGGTGTGGACCAAGCGGCGGATCCTGACGGTTTACCTGAATATCGTTGAATTTGGCGATGGGGTATTCGGCGTGGAAGAGGCGTCGCAACGCTTTTTCAATAAGCCGGCTAAACGCCTGACCGCTTCTGAAGCGGCGCTGCTGGCGGCGGTGTTGCCAAACCCGCATCGTTTTAAAGCCAGTGCGCCTTCCGGCTATGTGATTCAACGGCAGCAGTGGATTATGCGCCAGATGCGGCAGCTGGGTGGGGAAGGCTTTCTGAAAGAAAATAATCTGGATTAGCGCGCCGGGATAAAGGCATCAGGCCTACCCCGGCGCAGCGGGTTATTTCACGAAGGTAAAGGCGGTGGTGACGTGTTTCACGCCGCTCACCTGGCTGGCGATCTGCGCGGCCGACTGCGCTTCTTGTTGCGTGACCAGGCCCAGCAGGAATACCTCACCGTTTTCGGTAGTGACCTTCACATTGGATGATTTCACCGTGTCGCTGGTGAGCAGCTGCGAGCGCACCTTGGTGGTGATCCAGGTATCGGAGGACGCAGTGCCGAGGCTGATTGGCGTCCCTTGGCGGATCTCGTTATACACTTCGGCCGTGCCTTCGACGCCCATCGCTATTTGCTTGGCGCGGGCGGCGAGGTCGGTGCTCGGCGACTGGCCGGTCAGCAATACTTTACCCTGATAGGCGGTAGCAACCACCCGGGCGTCTTTCTTCAACTGTTGATCTTTACTCAGGGCGTTTTCAACCCGGGCTTCCAGCGTGCCGTCGTCTACCTGAGTGCCTACGCTGCGTGGGTCGGTGGCGCTCTTGGTGGCGACAGCCGCGCTGCCGACGACAACGCCGGCGATACAGCCTTGTAACAGCAGGGCGCTGGACAGCACTGCAAATGTGGCTTTCAGCTTCATCTCAGTTCCTTATTCGTCCTGGTGGGGAAACAACGTACTATCTATCAGGTCGCATAGGCAATTTACTGTGAGCATATGCATTTCCTGAATACGAGCACTGCGATGCGATGGGATACGGATCTCGACATCCTGTTGACCGAGCAAACCGGCCAACTCCCCGCCGTCGTAACCGGTGAGTGCGACAATCGTCATGTCACGCGTCACTGCGGCTTCGACCGCTTTCACAATATCACGGCTGTTGCCGCGGGTGGAAATTGCCAGCAAGACGTCGCCGGCATGGCCGAGAGCACGCACCTGCTTGGCATAAACCTCATCGTGCAGGCGATCGTTGGTGATCGCCGTCAGCACCACGTTATCGGCATTCAGCGCAATGGCCGGCAGGCTTGGGCGCTCGGTTTCAAAGCGGTTGATCATGCTGGCGGCGAAATGCTGCGCGTTGGCCGCCGAGGTACCGTTGCCGCAGCACAGAATTTTATTACCGTTAAGTAAGGATTGAACCAGCGTCATCGCCGCACGCGAGATGGCGTCGGGCAAGGCTTCCGCCGCCGCAATCTGGGTTTGGATGCTTTCGGTAAAACAGGCTTTAATTCTATCCAGCACGTTGTATTAATCCACTAAGTCAAAGGGCCGGTCTGCACCGGTAAACCATGATTAATCCGCATTGAAGGCGTTGGGTATCCATTCTAACTGGCTACCGGTGATGGCCAAAACATCAAAACGGCAAGACGATGTGTCAAAACTGGCTCCGCGCCCCGCCAACCAAACGGCGGCGGCATGCAGCAACCGCTGCTGTTTACGGTAAGTCACGCTGGCGGCCGCACCGCCAAAGGCGTCGCTGCGGCGGTAGCGGACTTCAACAAACACCCAGGTTTGACCATCGCGCATGATGAGATCGAGCTCACCGCCGCGCAGCGTAACGTTGGCGGCGAAGAAGGTGAGCCCGGCGCGTTCCAGATAGCGGCGGGCCTGTAACTCATAGCCCGCCCCCTTGGCGCGTTGACTCAAGAGACGGGAACCACCATTCCCTGACGGTATTGCAGCCAAGGCAGTTTCCTGTTGATCACGCAGCTTGGTGAAGCGGTCAGCATGCCGGTGGTGCCGGAGACCTGGAAGCCGGGCAACTGGCGCATTTCAGCAAAGTGATTGGCCAATGTCCAGGCATCCATCCCCATGGCGTACAGACGCACCAGCGAATAGTCGTTGCGGAACCGGCTGCTCGCCTGCTGCAACAGCTGCGGGTTGGCGCCGGCCAGCAACGGGATATCGCTGAACTGCAGGCCTTCCATTTCCAGACGGAAGTCAGGGCCTGCACCGGCCTGGTAGCTACGCGAGCTGGCGTACATTGCCGGTTTGCTGCGCGAGGTGGTGGCCATGTCGATCATCGGTTTGATCAACGTCAGCTGGGACTGGGTCGCCACGATGTAGACTGCATCCACGTTGCCGCCGGATTCGGCAGGCACATCGCTTGGCGGCGCCGGAATGGTCAGCCCGGCAATGGTCACGGCCTGCGGAGCCGGTGCAGCGGAAATCGGCGTGCCGCTCATGCGGATGCCGCCGCTGTTCACCGCCTGACGCAGTTCGCCGGCAGAGCCGATACCTTGTTGCAGCACGGTCTGGCCGCCCAGTTTTTGCCATTCCTGGTTAAAGGCTTTGGCAACGCGATCGCCGAACGAACCACGCGGGATCAGCAGCAGCGGCTGGCGCTTTTGTTGTTCCCAAATGTGGCGGGCAGCGTCGCGCGCTTCGTCTTCCGGCGACAGGGCAAAGTAACAGATGTTCGGATTGTCTTTCGGCGTTTCCGGCTGATTGAGCGCCAGCACGTTCAGCGTGGTATTGCTGCCGGACAGTTGATCGACGTTCTCTTTCAGCAGCGGACCCACCACCAGCGTTGCGCCGTCTTGCTGTGCCTGTGTCAGTAGCGCGGCCAGCGGTTGGCTGGTGGTATCATACACTTTAATTTGCGCATTGGTGGCCTGCGGCGGCGTAATCTGCGCATTGGACGGCGTAGAAGGTTGAGCCGCGGTCACGGGCGCGGCATCCGCAGACGGCGCCGAGGTGCTTACCGCACCGTTGGCATTGGCGTCCGCAGGGGCTGCTGCCTGAACGGGATTGTTGGCAGGTTGCTGCTGTTGCTGTACCTGCACCGGTGCGGCTACGCCGTTTTTCGCCGCTTCAAAACCTTGTTGGATCGCATCGGCGAACACTTTTGCCTGGCCGTTCAGCGGCAGCAGCAGGGCGATTTTGGAGGTGGAAGCCTGGGTAAAATTCAGCACCTGGTTCAGCTGCGTCGGCAACGTTTTCGCCGCCGGGTTCTGCGGGTAACGGTTTTGCCAGTCCTTGATGCCGGCCTTCAGTAGGTCGGGATCCTGCTTGTTGTCCTGATAGACACGCAGCAGATCCAGCCAGCCTTGCAGCACGTTTTCATTGGCGTTGATCACCAGACTGTTCATGTCCTGCGGCGTCAACTGCAGCAGCGCCTGCCAGGTTTGATCCAGATTGGTTTGATGAGCCTTGCCGGTCAGCAGCGGTTCTTGCGCAACGTAGGCGCGGATCAGTGGCAGAGAGGGTTTACCCTGATTGGCGGCGATCTGCGCCTGGTAGAAGCGCACCAATTGGTTAGCTGACAGTGAACCGCTATCCAGATGGCCCAGCGTGCTGCGGGCGCTCACATAGCTTTTGTTCGCCACCTGCAGTTCTGCGGTCAGCAACTGACGTTCAACCTGCTGAACGCTGCTGAGGTTTTTCGGCAGTTGCTTCAGTTGTTCACCGGCCTGCGGCAGTTTTCCTTCACGTAACAGCGCGCGAATAGCAAGTAATTGCCAGTCAGCCTTGTTATCATCGCTGCTTTGTTGCAGCTGCTTCAGATAGTAATCGGAGCTGGCGCTCGCTTCGTCCTGTATATTGGCGGGCGGCGTCTGCGGGGCCTGACTAGGACAGCCTGCAAGGAACAGGGCTGCCGCGATCACTGCGGTAAGTCGGACAGGCTTTGAACGCCCTGCTTTGGTACGAACGAATGTTGAGGAAAGCATACTGTATCCAGTGATGTTTTTTTCAAGATGCTCAATATTAAATCGGCAACCCGGATGAAACAATGAATCAACACCAACAATCAGTCATTTCTGCATCAACGCTGTATGTGGTGCCCACTCCCATCGGTAATTTGGGGGATATTACCCACCGTGCGTTAGAGGTACTGAAAAGCGTTGATCTGATTGCGGCCGAGGACACGCGCCACACCGGGTTGCTGTTGCAACACTTTGCGATTAGCGCGCGGCTGTTTGCGCTGCATGACCATAACGAACAGCAAAAGGCTGACCAACTGCTGGCGAAACTGCAGGAAGGCCAGAGCATTGCGCTGGTTTCCGACGCCGGCACCCCGTTGATCAACGATCCCGGTTATCACCTGGTGCGCCGCTGCCGCGAAGCCGGCATTCGCGTGGTACCGCTGCCGGGAGCCTGTGCGGCAACCACCGCACTGTGTGCCGCCGGCGTTGCTTCAGACCGCTTCTGTTACGAAGGGTTCCTGCCGGCGAAAACCAAGGGGCGTAAGGATACGCTGATGGCGCTGGCAGAGGAACCGCGCACGTTGATTTTCTACGAATCCACCCACCGCTTGCTGGAAAGTTTGCAGGACATGGTCACCGTGTGGGGGCCGCAGCGCTATGTAGTGCTGGCGCGTGAGCTGACCAAAACCTGGGAGTCCATCACGGGTGCGCCGGTGGGTGAGCTGCTGGCCTGGGTGCAGGAAGACGAAGTGCGTCGCCGTGGCGAAATGGTGCTGATCGTCGAAGGCCATAAGCCGCAGGATGACGCATTGCCGCTGGAGGCGCTGCGCACGCTGGCGTTGCTGCAAAAAGAATTGCCGCTGAAAAAGGCGGCGGCGTTGGCGGCGGAAATCCACGGCGTGAAGAAAAATGCGTTGTATAAACACGCGTTAGAGCAACAAGAACAGTAAAGCGGTTGACCTGCCGTGAGCGCGACGCTACTATCCGCGCCGGAGTTGACCAGACAGTCGCCGCTTCACTGCCGTCCCTTTCGGGGGAGACAGGTGGAGGGGAGGAAAGTCCGGGCTCCATAGGGCAGGGTGCCAGGTAACGCCTGGGAGGCGCAAGCCTACGACTAGTGCAACAGAGAGCAAACCGCCGATGGCCCGCGCAAGCGGGATCAGGTAAGGGTGAAAGGGTGCGGTAAGAGCGCACCGCGCGGCTGGCAACAGTTCGTGGCACGGTAAACTCCACCCGGAGCAAGGCCAAATAGGGGTTCACATGGTACGGCCCGTACTGAACCCGGGTAGGCTGCTTGAGCCAGTGAGCGATTGCTGGCCTAGAGGAATGACTGTCCACGACAGAACCCGGCTTACCGGTCAACTCCCTCTATAAAGAAAACCCCGCGTGACGCAAGTTACGCGGGGTTTTTTCCATTGGTATTCAGCGAGTTCGACATGTTGCACTCGCTTGATTCACACCGGTAAATCAATCAGCAGCGCGCGCAGCGGCGTTTCGGCGCGGATCGTCAGGCGGTTCTCTTCATGGATAAAAGCCCCGTCGCCGCAGGTCAAGCGTTGGCCTTCGTTACGATCGCCATTGGCTTCAATGGTGCCGTGGATCGATTGCAGGTAAGCCCGTTGCCCGTTCAGCGCAAACGTCTGCTGTTCGCCCGGCTGTAAATCCAGATGATGGATCCACACCTGCTGGCGCAGTTGCAGGCTGCCCTGGGCGCCGTCCGGTGACGCCAGCAGCGTCGAGCCGTTATCCGGCAGCGTCAGACGCTGTACTCGATCGTTGTTGCGCTCCGGGCAGGCATCCAGCCACAGCTGCAGACGGGTCAGCGGCGTATCGCTGCTGACGTTCTGTTCGCTGTAACTCAGCCCTGGCTGCGTGGCCAACAACAAGGCTTCACCGGCCTTGGCGCGCACGGTATTGCCGTCGTTGTCGCGGTATTCGGCTTCCCCCTGCAAGATCAGATTCAGGATATCCACGCTGGGATAGGTGCGTGGCTGGAATGACGCTCCCGGCGCCAGCACCTCCTGGTTCAGCACCCGCAACGAGGCGTAGCCCATCAGCTTGGGATCGAAGTAATGTCCAAAAGAAAAGGTGTAGCGAGCCTGCAGCCAACCAAAGTCAGCTTGCCCGCATTGTTGTGCTGTTCTGCATGTAATCATGGCAATCGGCTCTCTAAATTCATTATCCAAATGGTAAGCATCTGGACGCCGGATTGTTAGCCAGTTAATCTGGTCGGCATATTCAAATTTCCTGACAGAGAGATTCGATGGCCAGAGATCGGGCGTTAACGCTTGAAGCGTTAAGGGTTATGGATGCGATCGACCGACGTGGCAGCTTTGCTGCGGCAGCCGATGAACTGGGGCGTGTGCCCTCGGCGCTCAGCTACACCATGCAAAAATTGGAAGAAGAATTGGACGTGGTGCTGTTCGATCGCTCCGGCCACCGCACCAAGTTCACCAACGTTGGGCGCATGTTGTTGGAACGCGGGCGGGTGCTGCTGGAGGCGGCAGACAAGCTGACTACGGATGCCGAAGCGCTGGCGCGCGGTTGGGAAACTCACCTGACCATCGTCAGCGAAGCGCTGTCGCCGGCGAGCAAACTGTTTCCGCTGGTCGACAAGCTGGCGCTGAAGGCCAATACCCAGGTATCGATTTTTACCGAAGTGCTGGCCGGTGCCTGGGAGCGGCTGGAGCAAGGGCGAGCCGATATCGTCATCGCTCCGGACATGCATTTCCGTGCTTCCTCGGAGATCAACACCCGCAAGCTGTACAAGGTGATGAGCGTTTACGTCGCAGCGCCGGATCACCCCATTCATCTGGAGCCGGAACCCTTGTCCGAACTGACTCGCGTGAAGTACCGCGGCATTGCGGTGGCGGATACAGCCCGTGAACGGCCGGTATTGACCGTGCAGTTGTTGGATAAACAGCAACGCCTGACGGTCAGCACCATTGGCGACAAGCGCCTGGCGCTGCTGGCCGGCCTGGGTGTGGCGACCATGCCTTACCCGATGGTGGAAAAAGACATTGAAGAAGGGCGGCTGAGGGTGGTAGGGCCGGAATACAGCCGTGAGGCCGATATCATCATGGCCTGGCGGCGCGACAGCATGGGGGAGGCGAAAGCCTGGTTCCTGCGCGAAATCCCACGGCTCTTCGCCCAGCAGGAACGGCAGTAACCGGACTGTGTGCCGCTATTGATCGCCTGATCGCCAACGGCCCGCAGGTGCAAGCACGGCGGGCGGTTTTATTGTTCCCCCTGACCGCTAAAGAAAGGGGGAAATGGGCTAACCGAAACGTTTGTCGCGGCCGTGCGGCTCGTCCAGATCCTGCGCCGGCCCGATGGAAATAATGCCGTGCGGATTGAGAGTGGTGTGGCTACGGTAATAGTGGTTGCGGATGTGCGGTAGGCTAACCGTTTCGGCCATGCCTGGCATCTGGTAGATGTCGCGCAGGAAGCCGTACAGGTTGAGATAATCGCTGATGCGGCGTTTATCGCATTTAAAATGGGTGACATACACCGGATCGAAGCGCACCAGCGTGGTCCACAGACGCAGGTCGGCCTCGGTCAGGCGATCGCCGGTCAGGTAACGGTGTTGGCTCAGGATCTGCTCCAGCCGCGCCAGTGCGTCAAACAGCGCATTCACCGCTTCGTCATAGGCTTCCTGACTGGTGGCGAAACCGGCCTTGTAGACACCATTATTCACCTGGTCATAAATCCAACCGTTCAGCTCATCGATTTTGCCGTGCAGGTCGTTGGGATAATAATCCCCCGCGCGAGCGCCGACGCCATCAAATGCACTGTTGAACATGCGAATGATATCGGCAGATTCATTGCTGACGATGGTCTGTTGCTGTTTGTCCCACAGTACCGGCACCGTCACGCGGCCGGTGTAATGTTCATCGGCGCGCAGGTAAAGCTGATAGAGAAAGTCCGAATGATAAAGGCTGTCGCCGGTCGTTTCAGGGAAGTCCTGGCCGAAGGTCCAGCCGTTTTCCAACATCAGCGGATGCACCACGGAAACCGGGATAATCTGCTCCAGCCCCTTCAGTTTACGCATCAGCAACGTGCGGTGCGCCCAAGGGCAGGCGAGTGAAACGTACAGGTGATAACGGTCTTTCTCCGCTTTAAACCCCCCGGTGCCGTGTTCGCCCGGTTGGCCGTCTGCAGTCACCCAGTTGCGGAACTGAGAGGTTGAGCGTTTGAAACGGCCTCCGGTAGATGATGTGTCATACCAGATGTCTTGCCAAACGCCATCGACGAGTTGTCCCATGATGATCTCCTTCGTGTCCGAGTGAAAAAGCAGAAGGGTCCGGCATGCCGGACCCCTGATTCGGTATTAGAAGCTTACCACTTTTTGTTCAAAATACGGTCGATGCTGAAACCGCCTGGGCCGGCAACGGCCAGTACGATATAGCCACCGGCGATGGTCAGGTTCTTCATGAACATCAGCTGGTTTACGCCTTCTGCAAAGTTAGTATGGAACAGTACCGCGGTCAGAAGGGTGAAACCGGCAGTGAACAGCGCCACGGTGCGGGTCAGGAAACCGAACAGAATCGCCAGGCCGCCACCGAACTCCAGCAAGATGGTCAGCGGCAACAAGAAGCCAGGTACGCCCATCGATTGCATATACTGCTGGGTGCCGGCATAGGCGTCGCCCATTTTGCCGTAACCTGCCACGATAAACAGGATTGGCATCAGAATACGAGCAACCAGCAAACCTGTATCTTCTAATTTTTTCATCATCAACTCCAAAGTGATTTTTAGTTCGCCAGTCTTGGCGTTTACCGCTGTTAGCGGGCGGTATGCCGGGTCTCTGACCCTGTCCTGCCCGTTACGTGTTTGATGGAGTGAATGTTAATCGGGAAGTGATTCCGTTGTTAGCAAGTAAAACTGTCGTATTTTTTCAAAAAAACTGAATCTGTAGCCTGCTAACAAATGATGGCGAATCAGAAAGTTACCCAGCCGTTATCGACAGAAAGAATAAATTTCTGTGAAAAACGGGGCATAACGACGGAAGGGTTGAAGAAATCAGTAGGGCTATTTGGTAGAAAAAGTTTTCTGGATCAATCGGATAGTGCCAAAGACACCAAAAGCGCGACGTGACCAGCGAATCAGTTTGCTTGGGTGGCGGATACCGTAAAGCGCCATCACGCTGGAGCCGACGACCAGGTATTTGCGCAGACCGAAAAGGGTTTGCCAACCGCGATCGATGCGCTCGGTTTTTTCCAGCCACAGGGTTTTGTTGTCGGCCAGATCCAGCCGTTGTTGCTGGATCTGCCGAATCAGTTTCTCTTTTCTCCATTCCAGGTAGCGACGGCGATTCATTTTTCACCCTCCAGCTCGGAACGGTCGATCTCCAACTGTTTGCGTGTAGCGCCCAACAGGGTGGAGCGGCGTGCTTTGACCAGCGTCCAGATGGCGCCGAAAATAGCCAGGAACAGCAAGATGCCCGTGGTGGCCCCTAACGCCATCAGGCGGTAGATAGGGTCAATGGCCCAGAAAATCAGGATCAACAGGCTCATCAGGCCAAATGCGGTGAATAAAAGGGTCATACCGGCCATGATCAGCAACTGAATGAGGTTGGCTTTCTCCTCTTCCAGCTCGACAACCGCCAGGCGCACCCGCGTTTCAACCATACCCACCAGAATGGTGATGATGCGCTGGCCGACATCCAGGACCCCTTTGGCGGGGCCCTGTGCACGAACTTGTGGTTGTTCTGCCATAATTAGCGGCGCGCTAACAGAACGCCCAGCACTACGCCAACCGCAGCGCCGATACCGATACCTGTCCACGGATTATCACGCACGTAATCATCCGCCTGGCCGGCGATTTGCTTGGTCTGGGAAGCAATTTTGTCCCCGGCGTCGCTCAGGCGAGCGCGAGTATCTTTCAATACGTCTTCAGCTTTGGAGCGCAGCTTTTCCAGCTCGGCTTTTGGCTTATCGGTGGAAGAGTTCAGCACTTCTTCCAGCGTATCGGCTAAGGATTTAAGTTCAGCGCGTAAGTTTTCTGCATTTGAATCATGTGCCATGTGATTATTCCTTAACGTTAACTTCGACAGACTTTCAACATAGCGGATTTTTTCGCCGGAGCAAAGGGTGAATGAGTAGCCGATATCACTAAGTATTCATTCTATATGCAGTAAAAATCCCGCATGACGCGGCTCTCAGCGATAAATCCGCTGGTGTAAAAAAATTATTCCGCCTGGGCCTGTTTAAGCTCAGCCTGTGCTTCCGTCAGTTTTTTCTGCTTCTTGGCAACTTTATCCAGGTTGCCGGTTTGCTGGGCTGTTTTCAGTTCTTGCTGACGTTCGGCGACCTTGCTTTGTTTCTCTTCGATTTTTTTCTGGCGATCGGCCTGCAGGCTCGCTTCGGTACAGTTCGCCTGTACTTCGCTCAGCGCCTTTTTCAGCCCGGCTATACGGTTATGATTGCCATGTTGGGTGGCGTAATCAATCTGCTGTTGGATGTTTTGCGCCTTGGTCGCACAACCGCCTTCGGCAGCAAATGACAGGGCCGGCAATGCACATAACGGGAGGATCAGTAAGAGTGAGTGGCGTAATTTCATGCTATCGGTTCCTTGTTAATGGGACGCATTGGCACGCATCCGCTTTTCCTGACTGCTTGCAAAAGCAGTGCGACAGGAGTTTACGCAGCTAGCTTTCAGCATAGCCTTGAATCGCGCAGACCCCAAAGAATCAGCCGCAGTTCGATGGCGATTGGTGATTAATTGAACGGGGCGTGAAAACGAAAGGAAAACCCTTCATTCGAAGGGGTATTATCCCAGATTGAGCGGGGCGCGTGCAAATTCACGGACCCAATGGCTTGGAACAGGGGATTCGCTCAGAGCGATGATATAACCCGGCGGTAAAATCGTTTGCAGCGCTTCGCGCGCCAACAGCTGCTGTTCCGGTGAATCCAGACGGATCACCAGACCATCACCTTCGGGGGTAATGCTTTTGATGCGAATACCGCGCTCATCCAGCCGCTGATAGACAAAAAAGCCGTCAGGCAGCGAAAGGCCTTGCTGGCCGGCGCGGATGCGCAGCTCGCTTTCGGTGCGCACCATACAGGGAACCAGCAGCGTCGCCAGCGCCAACAGGGCGAGTGCAATCAGCAAAACATACTGCCAGCGCGGGCGCTTTGCCATCACGCCCCTTTCCCCTGATTCTGGCTGTCGGCGCGTTTCTTGCGCCACAGCACGATCAGCGATCCCACCAGCCCAACCACCAGCAGCACCAACGGCAGCAGCATCAGGCAGAACATCAGTTGGTCTTCGTACTTGCGGAACACCGGGGTTTTGCCCAAAGCAAAGCCCAGTGACGTCAGGATCACCACCCACAGCAGACCGCTCATCCAGTTAAAGAATTGGAAACGGGCATTACTCAGGCCGGAGAGACCGGCAATGGTAGGCAACAGGGTGCGGACAAACGCCAGGAAACGACCGACCAGCAGGGCGGAAAGCCCGTGGCGGTGGAACAATTGGTGTGCGCGCTGGTGATAATGCGCCGGCAGATGCGACAGCCAGCCCTGCACCGTTCGCGTATTGCCCAGCCATTTGCCTTGTATGTAACTGACCCAGCACCCCAGACTGGCGGCAACGGTCAGGATCAGGATGGTGAGCGGGAAATTCATGGTGCCTTTGGCGATCAAAACGCCTACCAGGATCAGCAGGCTGTCGCCGGGTAAAAATGCTGCCGGCAGCAGGCCGTTTTCCAAAAATAAAATCAGAAACAGCAGGACATAAAGCGTCCAGACCAGCGATGGGTTCGCCAGCGTCTCAAAATCCTGCTGCCATAAGGCATGTAACAGTTCTTTAATGATGTCCATCCGGTGTTCCTAAAACGTCATTGTTTGTCTTTATCTCAGCGGCGGATCAGAAGTGGCCTGAAAGCGCGCGGGCGATCCTGGCTGCTGATAACGATGAAACGGTGTTGCTTTTAGTGAGTTCTCGTCGGTGCGACACCGGTCATGAGTGGTAAGTCAGCGTGCCACGATAAAGCATATTACTTTCTTTCCAGCCACCGAGCCTGTTTTGCTGCTGTGGGGTGTGCAGCATCCAGTTGGCCTGAACAAGCTGATTGGGTACAGATAAGTGCTGACGCGGGAATCTGGCATTATGGCCCAGCTCAGAGGCCAACGTATAGACCGGCTGCAATTGGGCGGAGGCCGGCAGTGAGCCGGGGTAAGAATGCACACGCGGCAACAGCAGCGGCAATTTGCCGGGCGCTTTGCGCTGCAACTCTGCTGGAGACCGATAAACCTGGTCATAAGGGGACAGCGCCGGGTTATCGAGCGAGGGCAGGCTACTCAGTGCCGTGGGGGTTGCTTTGGAGGGTGCCGCGCATAGCTTTTGGCCGGAGACCGAACCGGTCCAGCAAAAAAGAGCAATAAGCATGGCAAACAACCAGCGCATGTATTCGTGTTCCGCCCCGTAGCAAAGGGTAAAAAAAGTGGCCTAACTTTACCAAAATAGCACGATTGGCAACAGGGAAATCTACGTTGCCTCCGGTGAAATACTACACGGCAAACGGCGGTTCAGGCATCGATTCGGAGGATTTTACATTACCTGACATAACCCAACGGTTTTTGACCGCGTACGCTATTTGTTTTCGGCGGTCACGCCGTCCAGATGCACCACCGGGTTTTCGGCGAACAGATAGCGGTCGGCGTTATATTCGAAATCGTCGCTGGTGGCGTTGAACAGCATTTGCTTGGTGTTTTCCAGATGCTGCCACATTGCCAGTTTTGCGGCATAAGGGTCTTTACGTATCAATGCCTTGAGGATTTGATCGTGATCGTCGCACCAACTGGCGATAGATCGCTCGTCGATATGTTCGTGCAGCTTGATCCAGTAAGGGTTATTCACCCGCTGGCTCCACATTTTTTCCACGATGGTCGCCATCGCGGTATTTTGCGTAGCCAGCGCCACCTGCACGTGGAATTTCAGATCCCACTGCGAATCACGGAACCGGTCTTCCTTGCGTGCGTGTTCCTGGATCTCCATCAACTGGACGATATCTTGTTTGGTGACCTGGGTGGCGGCGAATTCGGCGATATTGCTTTCAATCAACTGGCGCGCCTGCAACAGTTCGAACGGCCCGGCGGTAGCGAACTCAATGCTGTCGCCCGGCACCACCAGATGCTTTTGCTGGTTGGACATCACGTGGATCCCGGACCCCTTGCGTACGTCAACGTAGCCTTCCACTTCCAGCATGATGATGGCTTCGCGTACCACGGTGCGGCTGACGTTCATCTCTTCAGCAATATAACGCTCGGCCGGCAGCTTATCGCCCACCGGGTAGCGGCCGCTTTCAATGCGCTGCTTAAGCTCGGCGGCCAGTTGCTGATACAGGCGTCTGGTTTCAGTGAATTCCATAATGAATGCTCTTAGGGTAAGAAGGGGCGTGGCCGTCGGATTTGTTATACCACTTATTCGGCAGGGCTGCCAGTGGCCGCAGGGGACGCCCGGCGCGTGGCCGGGCGGGGGGTTAACTGCGCGCCGGGACAGGCTGTGGAGCCTCTTCCGTGGGGGATAAGGCCGGCCGGTTTTGCAGGACGGTCCAGATAACGATGGCGCCGAGAATATCGAATACCGACAGCGCGGCGAACAGCGGGCTGAAGCCCAGGGTATCTGCCAAGGCGCCGACCACCAGAGCAAACAGGGTGCTGGCGGTCCAGGCCGCCATGCCGGTCAGGCCGTTGGCGGTCGCGACCTCGTTACGGCCAAATACGTCTGAAGACAGGGTGATCAACGCACCGGACAGCGCCTGGTGAGCAAAGCCTCCGACGCACAGCAGCGCGATGGCGGCATAAGGGCTGGTGAACAGGCCGATCATACCGGGGCCAATCATCAGCACCGCGCCCATCGTGACCACCAGCTTGCGTGAAACGATCAGGTTCACCTTGAAGTGTTTCTGGAAAAACGGCGGCAGATACCCGCCGACGATGCAGCCGAGATCGGCGAACAGCATTGGCATCCAGGCAAACATGGCGATCTCTTTCAGGTTAAAGCCATAGGCTTTGAACATGAATAACGGGATCCAGGCGTTGAAGGTGCCCCAGGCCGGTTCTGCCAGAAAACGTGGCAGCGCGATGCCCCAGAACTGGCGGTTGCGCACGATCTGCCAGGCGGACATTTTCTTGGCGTTGCCGGTCTGGTGTTGCGGTTCCTGGCCCTCAAGGATGTAATCCCGCTCTTCCTGGCTGAGTTTCTTTTGATCTTTCGGGTGCTTGTAGAAGATCAGCCAGCAGATGGCCCAGATTAGACTCAGCACGCCGGTAATGATAAACGCCATTTCCCAGCTGTGGGCGACGATGGCCCAGACGACCAGCGGCGGCGCGATCATCCCGCCGATCGACGAACCCACATTAAAGTACCCTACGGCGATGGAACGCTCTTTGGCCGGGAACCACTCGCTGCTGGCCTTCAGGCCGGCGGGGATCATTGCCGCCTCGGCCATGCCCACGGCGCCGCGCGCCAGCGCCAGCCCGCCCCAACTGTTAGCCAGCGCAGTCCCCATGCAAAACAGCGCCCACAAGACGGCGAACATGGCATAGCCTACCTTGGTGCCCAAGACGTCCAGCACGTAGCCCGCCACCGGTTGCATCACGGTATAGCAGGCGGAATAAGCGGCGACGATATAAGAATACTGCTGCGTGGTGATATGCAAGGTGCCTTCCAGCGTCGGCGCTGCCACGGCAATGGCGTTGCGGGTCAGGTAACCCAGCACGGTGCCGATGGTCACCAACCCAATCATGTACCAGCGTAACCCTTTAATTTTACGCATCCGAAATATCTCCCAGTCTTGAATAGGCGCAGCCGAGGTGGCGGCGTGTAGGGGTGTGATTCCTTTTCGTTGATCTGCATCGGCCCTTCCATCACCGACGCATTCCCAACGCACCAGCGACGGGGTGGCGAGACAATAACTTGTCATACAGATTCAAAAGTTGAGTGATATCACAAAAGCCAAGATTCAATGGGGCAATACGCTTTGGCCGGTAATTACGTGATTAAGGCCGTCTTTTGCTGCGAAATTACGCGTTAATTGCCTTTTTAAAGGGAAAAAGGCCGCAGGCTGGGGTAAGATTTTGCTGGACGCTTCATGGAATTGGTGTGATAACTTTGTCGTATTGAACACTGTGCCGAACGGTCAGCAAGGTGAGGAGCCTGATATGGCGACGTTTTTAAACGAAGATTTTTTGTTGGGCAGCGAATTTGCCCGGCGTTTGTATCACGACTATGCGGCGGATCAGCCGATCTTTGACTACCACTGTCATTTGCCGCCGGAACAGATCGCCGAGAATACCCGCTTCAAAAACTTATATGACATCTGGTTAAAGGGCGATCACTACAAATGGCGGGCGATGCGCACCAACGGCGTGGCCGAACGTCTGTGCACCGGCGATGCCGGCGACCGCGAGAAGTTTGACGCCTGGGCCGCCACAGTGCCACATACCATTGGCAACCCGCTGTATCACTGGACTCATCTCGAACTGCGCCGTCCGTTCGGCATCACCGGCACGCTGCTTTCCCCGGCGACGGCGGACGATATCTGGCATCGCGGTAACGCGCTGTTGGCGCAGGACGATTTCAGGGCGCGTGGCATCATGCAGCAGATGAAGGTGAAAATGGTCGGCACCACCGACGATCCGATCGACGATCTGCGCCACCATAAAGCGATTGCCGCCGACGACAGTTTCGATATCAAGGTGCTGCCAAGCTGGCGACCGGATAAGGCGTTCAATATCGATGCGCCGGGCTTTAACGATTACCTGAAAAAGCTGGAGGCGGCCGCGGATATCAGTATCAGCCGCTTCACTTCGCTGTGCGACGCGCTGAAAAAACGCATGGACCACTTCGCCGCTCACGGCTGCAAAGTGGCCGACCATGCGCTGGACGTGGTGGTGTATGGCGAAGCTAACGAAGCCGAGCTGGACGCCATTCTGGCCCAGCGCCTGAGCGGCAAGCTGCCTGGGCCGGAGCAAAGCGCCCAGTTCAAAAGCGCAGTGCTGCTGTTCCTGGCCGCTGAATATCAACGCCGTGAATGGGTGCAGCAGTATCACATCGGCGCATTGCGCAATAACAACAGCCGGATGCTGGCAAGCGTTGGCCCGGATATCGGCTTCGACTCCATTAACGACCGGCCGCTGGCGGAGCCGCTTTCCCGCCTGCTGGATGCTCAATCCCGGCAGGGAGGATTACCGAAAACCATTCTGTATTGCCTCAACCCGCGCGATAACGAAGTGATCGGCACCATGGTGGGTAATTTCCAGGGTGAGGGCACGCCAGGCAAAATGCAGTTTGGTTCAGGCTGGTGGTTCAACGATCAGAAAGACGGCATGCAACGCCAGATGACGCAGCTGGCACAGCTTGGCCTGCTGAGCCGTTTTGTCGGCATGCTGACCGACAGCCGCAGCTTCTTGTCGTATACCCGCCATGAATATTTCCGTCGCATTCTCTGCCAGATGATAGGTCGCTGGGTGGAGGAGGGGGAAGCGCCGGCGGATATCGCGCTGCTCGGTGAGATGGTGAAAAACATCTGCTTCGACAATGCCAAAAACTATTTCGCCATTGAACTGGCGTAGCCGCTGCCCGAGGTTGGTTTATGCAAAGCATCGTAAAAATTCATTCGCAGGATAATGTGGCGGTGGCGCTGCGCGATCTGGCCGACGGCGAAACGCTGGTGCTGGAAGCGCTGACTATTCGGCTTTCGCAGCCGGTGGCGCGTGGGCACAAGTTTGCGCTGCAGCCGATCACAGCCGGCGAGGCGATCATCAAGTACGGGCTGCCGATCGGCCATGCGCTGGTCGCCATAGCGCCGGGCGTGCACATCCACTCGCAAAATGCCAAAACCAACCTGAGCGATCTGGACAGCTATCAGTACCAGCCGGAATTTCCCGCGCTGCCGCCGCAGGCTGCTGATCGTGAAGTACAGCTCTATCGCCGCAGCAGCGGCGAAGTGGGGATCCGCAACGAACTGTGGATCGTGCCGACCGTCGGTTGCGTCAACGGCATTGCCCGGCAGATCCAGCAGCGTTTTCTGAAGGAAACTCAGGATGCACAGGGGATCGATGGCGTACATCTGTTCAGCCATCCGTTCGGCTGTTCGCAATTGGGGCAGGATCATGAAAACACCCGTACGATGCTGCAAAATATGGTGCGCCATCCGAATGCCGGCGCGGTGCTGGTGATTGGCCTGGGGTGCGAGAACAATCAGGTAGATGTTTTCCGCAGCACGCTCGGGCCGACGGATGAGCAGCGGGTGCGCTTTATGGTGTGCCAGCAGCAGGACGATGAGGTGGAAGCCGGGCTGGAGCAACTGCATGAGTTGTACCGGGCCATGCGCGACGATCGTCGCCAACCGGGCAAATTGAGCGAGTTGAAGTTCGGCCTGGAGTGCGGCGGATCGGACGGGCTGTCCGGCATCACGGCCAACCCGTTGCTGGGGCGGTTTTCCGATTATGTGATCGCCAACGGCGGCACCACGGTGCTGACCGAGGTGCCGGAGATGTTTGGCGCAGAACGGATCCTGATGAGCCGCTGCCGCGATCGGGCGACCTTCGAGAAAACCGTCAGCATGGTCAACGATTTCAAACAGTATTTTATCGCCCATAACCAGCCGATTTATGAAAACCCTTCGCCGGGCAACAAGGCGGGCGGCATTACCACTTTGGAAGAAAAATCCCTTGGTTGCACGCAGAAAGCCGGACAGAGCCGGGTAGTGGACGTGCTCAAATACGGCGAGCGGCTGCGGCAGCCAGGGTTAAACCTGCTCAGCGCACCCGGCAATGACGCAGTGGCGACCAGCGCGCTGGCCGGCGCCGGCTGCCATATGGTGTTGTTCAGTACCGGGCGTGGCACGCCCTACGGTGGCTTTGTTCCCACGGTAAAACTGGCGACCAACAGCGAACTGGCGGCGAAAAAACCGCACTGGATCGATTTCGATGCCGGGCAATTGATCCACGGCACGCCGATGGATCGCCTGCTGGAACAGTTTGTCGATCTGATCGTGGCGATCGCCGATGGCAAAGCGGCGCGCAACGAAGCGAACGATTTCCGCGAGTTGGCGATTTTTAAAAGTGGGGTGACATTGTAAAGCACCGGCAGCGGGAGTAACATAAAACAGCGTTTCACTTTTAACGCTATTGTCTCCCGCTTCAGGATCCCCTAATGACGTTTTATTGGTTTGCCCAAGCCGTGGGCGTACTGGCTTTTCTGGTAGGCATCACCAGTTTTTTCAATCGCGACGACCAGCGTTTCAAGCTGCAACTGTCAGGATACAGCCTGATTATCGGCATCCACTTCTTCCTGATGGGGGCGAGCGCCGCCGGCAGCAGCGCGTTGCTCAGCGCCTGCCGCAACCTGGTTTCAATGCGCACTCGCAGCCTGTGGGTGATGTGGCTGTTTATCAGTTTGACGCTGACCATCGGCCTGACGCACTTCCAACATCCCATCGAACTGTTGCCGATCTTCGGTACTTCAATCAGCACCTGGGCACTGTTTCGCACCCGCGGGCTGACGACCCGTTGCGTGATGTGGTGTTCCACCGCCTGCTGGGTTACGCATAACATCTGGCTCGGGTCGATAGGCGGTTCGCTGATAGAAGGCAGCTTCCTGCTGATGAACGGCTTCAACATTATCCGTTTTCGTCGCCTGCAACTGCGCGGCATCGATCCTTTTGCGGTAGAAAAAAAGGCGCCCATTGGGTGCCTTGCTGACGATCGTTAACCGCTTAACGCACGTTCAACGGGTCTTCATCCGCCAGACGTTGATCTTCCGCCTGGCAGGCCGCGGCGGTGAACAGCACGTCGGTGGATGAGTTCAGTGCGGTCTCTGCGGAGTCCTGCAGCACGCCGATGATAAAGCCCACCGCCACGACCTGCATGGCGATATCGTTCGGGATGCCGAACATGTTGCACGCCAGTGGGATCAGCAACAACGAACCGCCGGCCACGCCGGAAGCGCCGCAGGCGCAGATCGCCGCCACCACGCTCAGCAGCAGCGCGGTCGGGACGTCAACCGGAATGCCCAGAGTGTGCACCGCCGCCAGCGTCAGCACGGTAATGGTGATCGCCGCGCCGGCCATATTGATGGTTACGCCCAACGGGATAGAAACCGAGTAGGTGTCTTCGTTCAGATTCAGCTTTTTGCACAACTCCATATTCACCGGAATGTTGGCGGCCGAGCTGCGGGTGAAGAACGCGGTCACGCCGCTTTCACGCAGGCAGGCGAACACCAGAGGATAAGGGTTGCGGCGGATTTTCCAGTAAACGATCAGCGGGTTCAGCACCAGCGCGACCAGCAGCATACAGCCGATCAACACCATCAGCAGTTGCGCATAGCCCCACAGCGCACCGAAGCCGGTTTCCGCCAACGTCGAAGCCACCAGACCGAAGATGCCGAGCGGCGCACAGCGGATCACCGCGCGCACCACCAAGGTGACCGCATGCGACATGTCGTTAATCAGCGATTTGGTGGTTTCTGAAGCGTGGCGCAGCGCCAGCCCCAGGCCAATCGCCCAGGCCAGGATGCCGATATAGTTGGCGTTAATCAGCGCGTGGAACGGGTTGGCGACCACGCTCATCAACAGGCTTTTCAGCACTTCAACAATGCCGCCCGGCGGGTTGATGTCCGCATTGCCGGCAACCAGCGCCAGATTGGACGGGAACATAAAGCTGACCACCACCGCCACCAGCGCCGCAGCGAAAGTCCCCAGCAGATAGAGGAACAGGATCGGGCGAATATTGGTTTTCTGCCCGTGCTTGTGGTTGGCGATTGAGGCCATCACCAGTACCAATACCAATACTGGAGCCACCGCTTTCAACGCGCCGACAAACAGCGCGCCAAGCAGCCCGACGGCGGAGGCTGCCGCCGGTGAAACCAACGCCACGATAATACCGGCTACCAGGCCGACCATAATTTGCTTAACCAGGCTGCCCTGTGTGATCCGTTTTAACAGTTTTTGCATAGTGCTTTTCTTCCCGGTGAGGTTGCGCACAGACTGACTGCCTCGACAGGAACGCTGCCGGGCAATTTTTATTTCTATCTGTAACTAAGTATGTTTGCCAAATCAGTATTCAGTAAACAAAGGGGGTTGGAAAGGGGAGGAAGTGAAATTCTGAGGGTGGATCAACTCTTGATAACATACTGGTTACATTTGTGTGATCGCAATAACGTTTGGCGTTTTGGACGAATTGCCAAACAATCGCGGGGCGGCTAGCGCCCCGGATAACAGATTATGGTGCTTTATTCGCCAGGCGATCGTTGCGGCGGTTAACCCAGGCATTGATCAGCAGCGTTAATGTCAGAATACCGGCTACCACGCCGAGCGAAACGCCGATCGGGATATGGAAGAAGTCGATAATCAGCATCTTGACGCCGATAAACATCAGGATGATCGACAGACCGTATTTCAGCATCGAGAAGCGCTCCGCCACGTTGGCCAGCAGGAAATACATGGCGCGCAGGCCCATGATGGCAAACAGGTTAGAGGTCAGGACGATAAACGGATCGGTGGTGACGGCAAAGATGGCCGGAATGCTGTCGACTGCGAAAATCACGTCGCTCAGCTCCACCAGGATCAACACCAGCACCAGCGGCGTAGCGAACAGCAGCCCGTTGCGGCGCACGAAGAAACGTTCGCCTTCCAGGTTGTCGGTCATGCGCAGATGGCTGCGCAGCCACCTTACCAAGGGTTTGTCGCCGATCGCCGAATCGTCTTCCTTCGCCAGTGCCATCTTGATGCCGGTGAACAGCAGGAAGGCACCGAACAGATACAGCAGCCACTGGAACTGGGTCACCAGCCAGCTACCGGCGAAGATCATGATGGTACGCAGCACGATCGCGCCCAATACACCGAAAATCAGCACGCGTCGTTGGAGGTTAGCCGGTATGGCAAAGTAGCTGAACAGCATCAGCCAGACGAAAACGTTATCGACCGCTAGCGCTTTTTCGATCAGGTAACCGGTGAGGAAGGCGAGCGCCTGCGTATCGGCGACGGCGCGCCCGGCGGTTTGGTTCAGGTAGTACCAGAAACCCAGGTTGAACAGCAGGGAAAGGCTGACCCACACCAGCGACCAACTGGCGGCCTGCTTCAGCGTCATGGTGTGCGCGCCTTTGCGGCCTTGCAGCAGTAAGTCGATTGCGAGCATCACAACTATGATGGCGGCGAAACTGCCCCATAACCAAGGTGTGCCAACGGTATTCATCATCAGAGATATCCTTCAAAAACAAAAACGGCCAACGTCGGAAGACGCTAGCCGCTCTGTGAACGCTGCAAGCAAACCTCGCCTTCCGGCAAGGTCTCACTTACAACGTTGATGAAGGTGCACCTGCAGTGCCCGTCACATCATGTTGCCCGGTAACCGGATGCTTGCGCATCGTAATGACGATTAACCGGCAATGAAGTTACTCCCCTTTGCACCGCAGAAAGTAATGCAAAATGTGTCAGCGGTCAACGTTTATCACGCTAGCCGGCCAGGGCCTTCTGCGCGCCGAGGCTGACGACGAAACCTTGCAGCAATAACCGACTAAAGGGCGTATCGCTAACCTGCTGTTGCTTAAGCCGATACTGCGCCTGCTGCTCGGGGTAAAGTTCGCCGAGCCAGCTCAGGTATTGATGCATCACCGCGCCGTTAAATTCCGGATGGAACTGGGTGGTCAGTACGTGATCGCCATAACTGAGGATCTGGCAGGCGTCCTGCTGTGAACGCGCCAGCACCTTCGCGCCCACAGGCGGCGTCAGTACGCTCTGCGAGTGGATCAGATTGGCCTTGAAATGCGGCGGCAGCATCGCCAGACGTCGATCGTTGGCGGCGGCGGGCAGCAGTTCAATATCCAGCGTACCGACCTCCATGCCTTGCGGGTGATAGCCCACTTCACCGCCGAGCGCATAGGCCAGCAGTTGGTGACCGTAGCAGGCGCCGAAAATCGGCAGCTTGATCTGCATCGCCTGACGCAGCCACTCGGCGGCCTGCTCGCTCCACGGCAATTGTTCGGTGACCATCGCCGCCGACCCGGTAATCACCACGCCGGCGTAGTTTTGCGGAGCCGGCAGCGGTTCGCCTGAAGGAAGATGCACGATCTGCACGCGATCGGCGGCGATGTTGCCCTGTTGCAGGAACATCCCGTCGAAATTGCCTTTATCACGACGTATTGCCTCCGGCGCATCGCCGGTTTGCATCAACAATAGCGGTTTCATGTCATTCTCCGTCGGCAGGGAATACTACGCCGGTCTGGCGGCGGATTTCGGTCAGCAACTGGGCGACGATCAGCGAGTTTTCCAACCCTGGATGTTCCACCTGCCGTTTTTCAACCAGGTCGGCGAAGACTTGCGCCTCATACAGCATGGTATTGATATGCTGCGGTTGAGTCAGGTCCTGACGGTTGCCACCGCGCGGCGTCAGCGCCACACCCTGACACTCCGAGATTTTATCAATGACCAGCGTGCCTTCTTCACCCTGGATCTCGCTCGGAATATCCGAGTTGCTGACCTTGGAATGCGAAATGGTTACGTCAAAATCCCCGTAGTTGAGGCAGGCGGTTCCATGCGCATCAACGCCGGTGTCCAGCAGCGCGGCGCTGGCGATCACGGATTTTGGTGCGCCAAACAGCGCCACGGCACTGGCCAGGCAATAGTAACCAATGTCCATGATAGAGCCATTGGAGAACTGCGGGTTAAAGGTGTTTGGGTTCTCGCCGGCCAGATAGCGTGGATAGCGCGAAGAGTATTGGCAGTAGTTGATAAAGGCTTTGCGCAGCCGGCCGATTTTCGGCAGCGCCTGTTTCAGGGCCAGGAAGTTCGGCAGGTGGGCGCTTTTGAAGGCTTCGAACAGCGCCACCTGGTTTTCCCGCGCGCAGGCGACCAGTCGTTCCGCTTCGCGCAGGGTGGAGGCCAGCGGCTTTTCGCAAATCACGTGTTTTTTATGGCTAAGGAACAGCAGCGATTGCTGACAATGCAGGGAATTGGGGCTGGCGATGTAAACCGCATCGATGGCGTCGGATTGGGCCAGCGCCTCCAGGGAATCGAAAAACAGACTGACGTTATAGTTGGCGCCAAACGCCTGCGCCTGCTCGAGCTTGCGCGAATAGATGGCGGTCAGTTTCAGCTTGCCGCTTTCATGTGCGGCGTCGATAAAGCGTTCCGTAATCCAGTTGGTGCCAACGACGGCAAAGCGAATCATAGATATCTCCGGTTCCCAAGCCCTATACCCTATGAACTCAAGTGCTGCATAGGGTAGAAAGAATCAGATTATCACGGCAATTACCGAAGGCGAATCCTGCTATGCATACAGATCGCCAAATACGGAGAGGTGGGTCAGGTACAGCCGGGTGTCGAATTCCAACTGATGGTAATTCGGCTCCATATGGCAGCAAAGGCTGTAGAAGGCCTTGTTGTGATCCTTCTCTTTCAGGTGCGCCAGCTCATGCACCACGATCATGCGCAGAAACGGCTCCGGCGCCAGCTTGAACACCGTCGCCACGCGGATTTCCGCCTTGGCCTTCAGCTTGCCCCCCTGCACGCGTGAAATGGCGGTGTGCATGCCAAGCGCGTGTTTCATCACCTGGATTTTACCGTCGTAGGCCACTTTGCTCAGCGGCTGGGCGTTGCGCAGATACTGGTTTTTCAGATCGACGGTATACTGATAAAGCGACTTGTCGGTGGTGCAATCATGCACCTGCGGATAGCGCTGCAACAGCACATCCCCCAGCCGCTGCTGGTCGATCAACTGCTGCACCTGGCTTTGCAGATGTTCAGGGTAACCCTGCAGGTAAGTCAGTTCGGACATCATCTTCCCGTATTGGCGGCAATTCAGCGGGCTATTCTATGACGTTTTTTCGCGCAAAGCCCGCAAAGGGCAATTTATCCGAAAAAACATTTTACTGATGGACGTTTTTAGGGGATAAACAGCCCAAATTTTATCAGTCAGGAGGGGCAATGAGCCAACTCGATCTGGGAACACAGCAACTTGAGCTGGAGCGTTATCCCCAACAGGAAGAATCCACCCAATTGCAGGCGTGGGAAGCGGCAGACGAATATTTGCTGCAACAGCTTGAAAATGTAGACATTGGCGGTCGTCCGGTGCTGATTTTCAACGACAACTTCGGCACGCTGGCCTGTGCGCTGCACGGCCATCAGCCCTACAGCATCAGCGATTCCTACATGAGTCAGCTGGCTACGCGCCATAACCTGAAGCTCAATGAGCTGGATCCGGAGCAGGTTACGCTGCTGGACAGCCTCGCCGAACTGCCTGCATCACCGGCAGTGGTGTTGATCCGCATTCCCAAGGCGCTGGCGCTGCTGGAACAGCAACTGCGTTCGCTGCGCAACGTGGTGGCGCCGGACACGGTGATCATCGCCGGAGCCAAGGCACGCGATGTGCATACTTCAACCATGCAGTTGTTTGAAAAGGTACTGGGGCCGACGCGCACCAGCCTGGCGTGGAAAAAAGCGCGCCTGATCCACTGCGAAGTGGCGGACATCGTGCCACCGGCGGCACCGGAAACCACCAACTGGACGCTGGACGGCACCGATTGGCTGATCCACAACCATGCCAACGTGTTCTCACGCGGCAGCCTGGATATTGGCGCTCGTCTGTTCCTGGAAAATCTGCCGCACGATCTGGACGGTCACATTGTCGATCTCGGCTGCGGTAACGGCGTTATTGGCCTGGCCGCGCTGGTGCAGAACCCGCAAGCGCAGATGAGCTTTGTCGATGAGTCCTATATGGCGGTGGCGTCCAGCGAGTTGAACGTGGAGCACAACCTGCCGCAGGAGCTGGATCGCTGTCAGTTTGAAGTGAATAACTCGTTGGCGGGGATTGAGCGTGAAAGCGTGCAGGCGGTACTGTGCAACCCACCGTTCCACCAGCAGCATGCGATCACCGATCATACTGCCTGGCAGATGTTCTGCGACGCCAAGCGTTGCCTGCAGGTGGGCGGCGAGCTGCGCATCGTCGGCAACCGTCATCTGGATTATCACCAGAAGCTGAAGCGTCTGTTTGGTAACTGCACCCTTGTGGCATCCAACAAGAAATTTGTGATCCTGAAAGCGGTGAAATCCGGCGCACGCTATTGAGTAACCGGGGGCGCAATGCATGCGCCCCTTAAGGGGTATTTATTACAGCGCCATCGCCAGCCGCGTGCCCTGATCGATTGCGCGGCGGGCGTCCAGCTCGGCGGCAACATCCGCACCGCCAATCAAATGCACGGTTTTTCCCATCGCCAGCAGCGGCTGCTGCAGTTCGCGGCGTGGCTCCTGCCCGGCGCAGATAATCACCGTATCCACCGGCAGACAGCTTTCCTGCTCTGCGCGCGAGATGTGCAATCCCTCCTCATCAATACGTTGATAGTTCACGCTGTTGAGCATCTTGACGCCGCGCATCAATAGGCTGGCGCGGTGGATCCAACCGGTGGTTTTCCCCAGCCCTTCACCCACCTTGCTGGTTTTGCGCTGCAGCAGATAGATTTGCCGCGGCCCGCGTTCCGCCACCGGCCCTTGCGCCGCCAACCCGCCGCGTTGGCTGAGCTGGCCATCGATACCCCATTCACGGTTAAATTCTGCCTGATCCAGGCTGCTCGACACGCCGTGCTGGCTGAGGTACTCGGCGGTGTCGAAGCCGATGCCGCCGGCGCCGATAATCGCCACCCGTTGGCCGACCGGCTTTTTGTCGCGCAATACGTCCAGGTAGGTCAGCACCTTGGCGTTATCAATCCCTGGAATTGCCGGCGTGCGCGGCACAATGCCGCAGGCGAGGATCACTTCGTCGAATTCCGCCAGATCGGCGGCTTCTACCTGCGTACCCAGTTTCACCGTCACCTCAAGCAATGCCAGCTGGCGGCGGAAGTAGCGCAGGGTTTCGTGGAATTCTTCTTTACCGGGGATCTGTTTGGCGATATTGAACTGCCCGCCAATCTGATCGGCGGCATCGAACAGCGTCACCCGGTGGCCGCGGCTGGCGGCGGTGGTGGCAAACGCCAATCCGGCCGGCCCGGCGCCGATCACCGCCAACTTTTTCGGTTTTTCGGCCATGGTCAGCGGCATTTCGGTTTCGCGGCAGGCGCGCGGGTTCACCAGGCAGGAGGTGAGCTTGCCTTCAAAAATCTGATCGAGACAGGCCTGATTGCAGCCAATGCAGGTGTTTATCTCGTCGGCGCGTCCTTCGGCGGCTTTTTGCACAAAAGCGGCATCGGCCAGGAACGGGCGGGCCATCGACACCATGTCGGCGCAGCCGTCCGCCAGCACTTGTTCTGCAACCGCCGGGTCATTGATGCGGTTGGTGGTGATCAGCGGAATGCGTACTTTGCCCATCAGCTTGCGGGTCACCCAACTGAAACCGGCGCGCGGCACCATGGTGGCGATAGTCGGGATCCGTGCCTCATGCCAGCCGATGCCGGTGTTGATCAGGGTCGCACCCGCCTGTTCTATCGCCAGCGCCAGCTGTTCGATCTCCTGCCAGCTGGAGCCGTCTTCCACCAGATCGAGCATCGACAGGCGGTAAATCAAAATGAACTCGCGGCCAACCGCCTGACGCACCGCCCGAACGATCTCCACGGCAAAACGCATGCGGTTGCTGAAACTGCCTCCCCATGTGTCCTCGCGCTGGTTGGTGCGCGCCACCAGGAATTGGTTGATCAAATAGCCTTCGGAACCCATCACTTCTACGCCGTCGTAACCGGCCTGCTGCGCCAGCAGCGCACAGTGGGAGAAGTCGGCGATGGTCTGTTCTATCTCCGCCTCGCTCAGCGCGGTCGGGGCGAAAGGGTTGATCGGCGCCTGCAGCGCGGACGGCGCCACCGGCTGCGGTTGATAGCTGTAGCGGCCGGCATGCAGGATCTGCAACGCAATTTTGCCCCCGGCCTGGTGGACGGCATCGGTGACGATCCGGTGATGATCGACCTGATCCCGGCGGCTGAGAGTGGAACCGCCGCGATACACTACGCCTTTTTCATTGGGGGCGATGCCGCCGGTCACGATCAGCGCCACGCCGGCCGCCGCGCGTTCGGCATAGAAAGCGGCCATGCGTTCCGGGCCATCGGGAAGTTCTTCCAGGCCGGTGTGCATCGATCCCATCAGCACCCGGTTTTTCAGGGTGGTGAAACCGAGATCCAGCGGCGCCAGCAGGTGCGGGTAATTGCTCATTGCAGTCTCCATCGCGTCTTTCATCGTTATTATTATGTGCGACCCAAGTGGTCGGATGAGATAAATCTAGCCGTTGTCAGTGCCGTTGGGAATTTGCGTTGCGCTGAATGTGATAGATGTCATGAATCTTTGTGGTTGTTTGCCTAGTAGACAAGTTATCGGGTAACCTTTGTCTGCGGCATGTCCATGCCTTCTCTGCGGAGCCATAACCGAAAATGAACAAACACGCCTGTTGATATCTTGTCCCATGCTGAGCACGCCAGTGCCGGATGGGGATGTTTTGATTTCATTCAGGAGTGCTTATGGCTCATTTTGCGCAATCCCCTTATTTTGTTTTACACCAACTGACCTGCCAGTTTGCTGACGGCGAAACGCTGTTCGGCCCGCTGGATCTCACTTTCGATCAACAACACTGTGGCCTGGTTGGGCGTAACGGCGTCGGCAAAACCCGTCTGCTGCGCCTGATCGCCGGCCTGGATCAACCGGGGAGCGGACATGTGGAAACGCATGCTTCTCTGGCCTATGTGGCTCAACAGCCGGAGATCGCAGCGCAGATCACGCTGGCGCAGCTGCTGGGTTATGGCGAGGTGTTTGCCGCGCTGGCCCGCATTGAGCAGGGGCGCCCGTTGGCGGACGATATCGATCGCCTGGAAGGGCAGTGGGATCTGATCGATCGTCTGCACGCCGCCTTCGCTGCCGCCGGATTACCTGAGTTCGATCCGCTGCGACCGGCCGGGTCCCTGAGCGGCGGGGAGCGAATGCGTGCGGCGCTGTGTGGCGCGATGCTGGGCGGTGCGGATTGCTTGCTGCTGGATGAACCGACCAACCACCTTGATGCCGACGGGCGCGACTGGCTGTACCGGCAGTTGGCGCAGTGGCGCGGCGGGCTGCTGGTTGCCAGCCACGATCGACAACTGCTGGCGCGTATGGCGCGCATCGTTGAGCTGACGCCCGATGGGCTGCACAGCTACGGCGGCAACTACGATGACTATCGCCGGCAGCGCGATTTGGAGCGGCAGGCGGCGCGAGCAGGCTGGGAACATGCGCGGCAGGAACGCAAACGCACTCGTGCCCGGCAGCAGAAAGAGCACGACATCAGCCAGCGGCGCTCAGCCCAAACGCTGAAAACCGTCGATACGCTGAATATCGCCTCTTTCGAACGCGTGGCCTACAAAGCGGCGGCCAAAGAGAGTCTCGGCACGCTGCGCAAACAGCATCAGGACCAAAAAGGCAGTCTCGATGCCGCCGTGCGCGAGGCATACCAGCGGGTGGAAGAAGACAGCCCGGTGATGTTGACCCTGCCAGGCAGCGCGGTGATGGCGGGCAAGCAGGTGTTGGTGCTCGAGCAACTGCAACTGCCTTTTGTCAGTGCGCCGCCGCTGGATATGCGCATCGACGGACCCATGCGCGTAGCGCTGACTGGCCCGAACGGCTGCGGAAAATCCACGTTGCTGAAGGTGATCCTCGGCCAGGTGGTGGCGGTGTCCGGCCACGTTCACTGCCCGCTGCCAATGGCTTACCTCGATCAAACCCTGTCGCAGTTCGATTCGCGGTTATCGGTGATGGCGCTGCTGGGGTTGCAGGATTCTCCGCTGGCCGAGGGGGCGTTGCGCACCCAGCTGGCGCAGTTGCAACTCGGTGCGGAACGGATCAGGTTACCGTTGGCGGCGCTGAGCGGCGGAGAAAGGCTGAAGGCGGCGCTGGCCTGTGCGCTGTGGCGTAAGGAGCCAGCGCAATTGCTGTTGCTGGACGAGCCGACCAACCATTTGGATCTGGCTTCGTCACTGGCCATCGAGGCCGCGCTGGCGGAGTTTCCCGGTGCGATGCTGGTGGTCTCGCACGATGAAGACTTCCTGCGGGCGCTGAAACTGACTCATCGCCTGCATTGGCAGGACGGGAGCTGGCAGTTCAGGGCGCTGTAATGCATTGCAGCAGCAGGGTAAAGGCGGCGGCCATCTGTTCCTCCGGCACGCAGGCGAAGCCCATCAGCAAGCCGCGGCGGTGGTTGGGCAGCATGTAGTAACGCGACAGTGGCCGCACCAGCACGCCACGTGCGCTGGCGGCGGCGGCGATCGCCACGTCGTCGGCTTCGTCCGGCAGGTTCAGGATCAGGTGCAGCCCGGCGTTGTTGTTGAATTCGCTCAACGCCTGCTTGCCCAGATGCTGCTCAATCAACGCGGTCAGAAACGCCCGCCGCCGGGCATACAGCAGCCGCATGCGGCGAATATGCGCGGTGTAGTGGCCTTCCTGAATAAACTGCGCCAGCGCGGTCTGGATCAGCAGGTGACCGCCGCGATACAGTTCGGCGTGCGCGGTTTTCAGCGCCGTCATCAAGGGTTTTGGCAGCACCACGTAACCCAGCCGCAGCGCCGGGTAGAGCGTCTTGCTGAAGGTGCCGATATAAATCACCGGCGCATCGGCTTCCAGCCCTTGCAGCGCCGGGATGGGCTGGCCGGAAAAGCGGAACTCGCTGTCGTAGTCGTCTTCGACAATCCAGCTGCCGCCGTTGCGCGCCAATGCCAGCAACCGCTGCCGCCGCGCCAGGCTCATCACCGATCCCAGCGGATACTGGTGCGATGGGGTGACGAAAATCAGCCGTGGCGCGTCGGTTGGCTGCTCCGGCGGCACCATGCCGGCCTCATCGACCCCCAGTGGGCAGATATTCACGTCGTTCATCCGCAGAATATTGCGGATCCCCCAATAGCCCGGTTCTTCAATCCACGCGTCGTCGCCCGGATTGCACAGCATGCGCGTCACCAGATCTATCGCCTGATGAATGCCTTCGGTAATCAAAATTTGCTCCGGCGAGCAGCGCACCGAGCGCGCCACGCGCAGATAGTCCACCAATGCATGCTGCAACTCCGGGCTGCCGCCCTGATTACTGTAGGTCAGCCGCTGTGGGACGGGGCGGCGGCTGATGCGCGCCTGGATCTTGCTGAACAGCTGGTGAGGAAAGGCGTTGACGTCGGGTACGCCGGGGATAAACGCGCCCCACTGTTTGGGGCTGGCGCTGGCGTGATGCAGCAGGGTGGAGCCCCGTGCCGACAGCTCAATGCGCCGTTGTTCTCCGTCACTGCCTGCGGGGGCGCTGACGGTAGATAAACAGCTGTCCGGCACGGTTTCGGCGACGAATGTGCCGCTGCCAGCGCGTGCCAAAACATAACCTTCCGCCAGAAGTTGTTCATAAACGGTTAATACGGTGTTGCGTGACAGCCTGAGTTCCTGCGCCAGATCGCGCGAGGCGGGCAGGCGGCTGGAGGGCGGCAAACTGCCGTCCAAAATGCTGGTGCGGATCGCGTTATACAGCCGCTTGTGCAGCTTATCATCGGGCTGTTCGCCGAGGCGCTGCAATAACAGGTCACCACTCAGTGAGCGCAATTGGATCCCTCAATTAATCGTAACTGGCACTCGATTATAGGGCCACATCCTGTGTAAATAAACGTCATTGTTTCACGAATGTGAACGAAACGTACAACGGACACCGACCGGAGAGAACAGCATGAAAAACGCAGAACTGAATCAACGTCGTCAGGATGCCACCCCACGCGGGATTGGCGTGATGTGCGGTTTTTACGCCGAGCGTGCGGAGAACGCCACGCTGTGGGACGTAGAAGGCAATGAGGTTATCGATTTCGCTTCCGGTATTGCTGTTCTGAATACCGGACACCGGCATCCGAAGGTGATCGCCGCCATTGAACGGCAACTGCAGGCCTTCACTCACACCGCTTACCAAATCGTTCCTTACGAAAGCTATGTCGCGTTGGCAGAGCGCATCAACCAGCGCGCACCGATCGAAGGCCCTTGTAAAACCGCGTTGTTCACCACCGGCGCAGAAGCAGTGGAAAACGCGGTCAAAATCGCCCGCGCCTATACCGGCCGGCCAGGCCTGATCACCTTTGGCGGCGGTTTCCATGGCCGTACTTACATGACCATGGCGCTGACCGGCAAAGTGGCGCCATACAAGCTGGGCTTCGGGCCCTTCCCCGGTTCGGTGTTCCACGGCCAGTATCCGAATGCGCTGTATGGCGTGACCACCGAAGACGCGATGAACAGCCTGGAGCGCATCTTTAAGGCGGATATCGATCCCAAACAAGTGGCCGCCATTGTGCTGGAACCGGTGCAGGGCGAGGGCGGTTTCAACATTGCGCCGGCCGATTTTATGCAGGCGCTGCGCGAACTGTGCGACCAGCACGGCATTTTGCTGATTGCCGACGAAGTGCAGACCGGTTTTGCCCGTACCGGCAAGCTGTTTGCCATGGAGCATTACGCGGTGAAACCGGATCTGATCACCATGGCGAAAAGCCTGGCGGGCGGTATGCCGCTGTCGGCGGTGGCCGGCCGTGCCGACGTGATGGACGCCCCGGCGCCGGGCGGGTTGGGCGGCACTTATGCCGGTAACCCGCTGGCGGTGGCTGCGGCACTTGCGGTGCTGGACGTGATTGACGAAGAACAGCTGTGCCAGCGTTCCCAACGTTTGGGCCAGCATTTGGTGGAAGTGCTGCAACAGGCGCGCAAAACCAGCCCGGCGATCGCGGATATTCGCGCGCAGGGTTCAATGGTGGCGGTGGAGTTCAAGGATCCGGCGACCGGCAAGCCTTCGGCGGAGATCACCCGTCAGGTACAGCAGAAGGCGCTGGAAGAGGGCCTGCTGCTGTTGAGCTGCGGTGTGAACGGCAACGTGATCCGATTCCTGTATCCGTTGACCATCCCTGAGGAGCAGTTCACCCAGGCGCTGGGCATTCTTTCCCGCGCGTTGGCCCAATAAGGAGTGACCGGCAATGAAACTGAATAATCCCGAGCTGCTGCGCAGCCAGTGTTTGATTAACGGTGAGTGGTGCGACGCCTTGAGCGGCCAGCGTGAAGCGGTCATCAACCCGGCGACCGGTGCTGAGCTGGCAAGCATTCCGTTGGTCAGCGAAGAAGAAACGCAGCAGGCGATTAACGCGGCGCAGTTGGCGCAGCAGGGCTGGAAACAGCTGACCGCCAAACAGCGCTCCGTGCTGTTGCTGGCCTGGGCCGACAAGGTGCTGGCGGCCCAGGAGGATTTGGCGCAACTGATGACCGCCGAGCAGGGTAAATCGCTGGCGGAAGCGCGCGGTGAAGTCGCCTATGCCGCTTCGTTTATTACCTGGTTCGCCGAAGAGGCCAAGCGTGTCGACGGTGCCGTGTTGCAGGCGCCGCTGGCCTCGCAGCGCCTGGTGGTAGTGAAACAGCCGATCGGCGTTTGCGCGGCGATCACGCCGTGGAACTTCCCGGCGGCGATGATCACCCGCAAGGTGGCGCCGGCGTTGGCTGCGGGCTGCGCGATGATCGTCAAACCGGCCGAACAGACGCCGCTGACCGCGTTGGCGTTGGCGAAGCTGGCGCAGGATGCCGGCATTCCGCCGGGCGTGTTGCAGGTGGTGACCGGCGACGCGGCGCAGGTGGGCAAGGTGCTGTGCGACAGCCCGGTGGTGCGCAAACTGAGCTTTACCGGTTCGACCGAGGTCGGCCGCATTCTGATGGCGCAGTGCGCGCCGACGATTAAAAAGCTGTCGCTGGAGCTGGGGGGCAACGCGCCGGTGATCGTTTTCGACGACGCCAATCTGGACGCGGCGGTGGCGGGCATCATGGCCTCCAAGTTCCGTAACAGCGGCCAGACCTGCGTCTGCGCCAACCGCATCTACGTGCAGGACGGCATCTATGACCGTTTGGTGGACAAGCTGGTGGCGGCGGTTGAGCAACTGAAGGTCGGTGACGGCAGCCATGAAGGCACCACCCAGGGGCCGCTGATCGATCAGGACGCGGTGGATAAAGTGCAGAGCCACATTGACGATGCGCTGATCAAAGGCGCGCAGATTGCTATCGGCGGGCAGCCGCACGAGCTGGGCCGTACCTTCTTCCAACCGACGGTGGTGACCGGCGTGACGCAAAAAATGCGCTTCGCCCGGGAAGAAACCTTTGGCCCGGTGGCGCCGCTGTTCCGTTTCCATGATGAGGCGGAAGCGATCGCCATGGCCAACGACACCGAATTCGGTCTGGCCGCTTATCTGTTTACGCAGAGTGCCTCGCGCCAGTGGCGAGTACCGGAAGCGCTGGAATACGGCATGGTCGGCATCAACACCGGGCTGATCTCCAATGAGGTCGCGCCGTTTGGCGGTGTGAAGCAGTCAGGACTCGGACGTGAAGGATCGCGTTACGGCATTGAAGAATATCTGGAGCTGAAATACCTGTGTATCGATGTGAGCTGTTAACCACCGGGAAATTAACCTGTCCCGGTGGCCGGAGCCGCCGGGCAACAAAGGATGCTGCATGTCTTCTGAAAACATCTCTATTTCTCCGGCGCTTGCCGCCGGGGTGCGAACGTCTGCACCCGCCAAATCACTGAGTTTCCTCGAAGGGGTGGCGATGATTGTCGGCACCAATATCGGCGCCGGCGTATTGTCCATCGCTTATGCCTCCAGCAAAGCCGGTTTTTTACCGCTGCTGTTCTGGCTGGTGCTGGTGGGGAGCCTGACCACCATCACCATGCTGTACGTCGCCGAATCCACCCTGCGTACCCGTGCCCACCTGCAATTAAGCGGGCTGGCGAAACGCTATGTCGGCGGTATTGGCGCCTGGCTGATGTTCGCTTCGGTGTGCGTCAACAGCGTCGGGGCGTTGACCGCGTACATGACCGGCAGCGGCAAGCTGCTGCAATCTCTGTTCGGTATCTCGCCGGCCATCGGCAGCCTGCTGTTTTTCGTTCCCGCTGCAGGGGTGTTGTACCTGGGGCTGAAGGCGATTGGCCGCGGCGAGAAATTTATCAGTATTGGCATGGTGGTGATGTTGACCGCGCTGGTGGCGGCCACACTGCTGAAAGACACCACCCAGATGCGCAACCTGCTGAACGGCGACTGGCGCTTTATGGTGCCGGTATTCAACGTGGTGGTGTTCTGCTTCTCGGCGCAGTACATAGTGCCGGAAATGGCGCGTGGCTTCTCGGATAAGCCGGAACAGCTGCCGAAGGCGATTATCGTCGGCATGGCGGTAACCTTCGTGCTGCTGGCGGCGGTGCCGATGTCGGTGATTGCCCTCAGCGGGCTGAATAATATCTCCGACGTGGCGACCATCTCTTGGGGGCAGGCTCTCGGGCAGTGGGCGTTCTTCTCCGCCAATATCTTTGCTCTGTGCGCGATGCTGACCTCTTACTGGGGCTTGGGCGGCAGCTTCCTGACCAATATTTTCGACAAATTCAGGCTGGGCAATGACGAGCAACCGCTGCGCCGTTTCGGCGTGCTGTTGCTGGTGGTGGTCCCCCCGTTCGCGCTGGCTTACAGCGGCCTGGTGTCGTTCGTTAACGCGCTGTATTTCGCTGGGGTGTTCAGTGGGGTGATCCTGTCGATTATGCCGATGCTGATCCTGCGAGGGGCGCGCAAGCACGGTGACCAAACGCCGCGCTGGCAGTGCAACTGGATCACCCATCCGCTGTTGCAGATCAGCATCGTGCTGCTGTATCTGGCCAGTGCGGTATACGCTATTGCGTCATTGTTAGGCTATCTGCCCTCTGGATGGTGACCTGCCTTCCTTCAGGAAGTGATGTTGTTTCTCAGTTGAGAACGGCGGCGTCGTGGCCGCCGATTTTTTTATTTTCCGCGCATTTGCTCCGGCAGCGCCAGCCAGGCCTGCACCGAAGGGCGTTGCCACTGTTTTTGCGCGTAGTGGCGCAGGTTCTCCGGCACGTCATCTCCGTTCATCACCAGCCGATTCAGCATCAACGCCAGGTCGGTATCGGCAATGCACCACTCCCTGAACAAATTATCCTGGCCGTGGCTCAGCAACTTTTCGACTGCGCCGATCAGTGTGTTGGCAGCGGCCCCGGCGGCGGCGGACAACGGCGGGAATTTTTCGTTGCCGAAAACCGCCTCGGTTGGCCGTTCGACGCGAATTGGCAACAGATCGCTGCGCAGCCAGGCTTGAATTTCACGCGCTTTGGCGCGTAGCTTGACGTCGCGCGGGTAGACCGCGTGAGCCGGATGGATATCCTCCAGATACTCGCTAATTGCCGAGGACTCGGACAGTTGGAACTCACCGATCACCAGCGTAGGCACCCGACGGGTTAGCGACAGTGCTGCATAGGCAGCGCCTTTATTTTCTTCCTGCGCCAAATCGACCGGTTTCACGGTGAAGGGGATGCTTTTCTCCGTCAGCACAATAAATGCGGACATGGCATAAGGGCTGAAAAATTGGCTGTCGGTATAGAGCTCGGCAATCGGTTGAGACATCGGCTTTTCCTCAAGGCTAAGGGGAGAACATTGATCATTACCGAGGGGTGGCGAAAAATCAATCTGTTAGCGGAAAGTTGTTGCCGGGTGCAGGCGGGGCTGCGGTTATTCCGCCGGGTATGATGTGATATATTTGTTGCTATTACGTTGAATTTGGCAGTGCGAAGTAACATGAAGAATCCGTTAGTAACAAGACTCAAGATCGGCTGCGCGCGCCTGTGGCCGCATCCGTTGGCCATGGGCAAAAAAGAGATTTTGCTTTCCAGCATCGGCGCCGGGCTGGGGTTGATGATTACCGGTTGGATCAGCCATTTTGTGTTGGGGGAGGTAAACCTGTGGTTTATCGCGCCGATGGGAGCCTCCGCCGTTTTGCTGTTTGGTGTACCGAACAGTCCGTTGGCGCAACCCTGGTCGATCGTGGGCGGCAATATGTCGGCTGCGCTGGTGGGGGTCAGCACCAGCCTGCTGATTGCCGATCCCGGGCTGGCTTGCGGCGTGGCGGCCGCAGTGGCCATTGGATTGATGTTCAAACTGCGTTGCCTGCATCCGCCCGGCGGCGCGGTGGCGCTGACTGCGATCCTCGGCGGGCCGGGCATTCACCAACTGGGTTACAGCTTTGTACTGTACCCGGTGCTGCTTAACTCGGTGTTGCTGGCGGTACTGGCGATTATCTTCAATAACCTGGCCGGGCGCCGTTACCCGCACCAACTGGCACCGGCCGAGACCAAGCCTGCCGGCTTGCCGATTGATGCGGTATCTATTACCCGGGCGGATCTGCATGAAGTGCTGATGCAGGGCGAGCTGTTTGACATCGACGAGGACGATTTGCAGGAGATCCTGCAACGAGCGGAGCAGGTTGCTCATCGGCGGCAGAACGGCGCAGCCTGACGATGTCGGCGATCGGCAAGACGACAACCGGTACACAAACCCCCTGTTTTAACCATACAGAATCACAGAACGTCGATCTGTGTGGTTTTGATTGTTAGTCGTTGAATCTGTCTTGTGTTTGTGACCTGAGTCACCCTATTACTTTGCGTGTAATTGGGGTGGAGTGATGGAAAAGATACTAGATTTACCTGCTGACCGCGAAGGCTTGTGGCGCAAATTAGGCCGGTATTGCCGCCGTGGGTATTTTACGTATATCCGCAGAAAGTCTTTGCGCTCGATGAGCCGGGAGCAACTGAATGACATTGGGCTGCGGCGTTGCGATGTGCATCAGGAGGGGCGGGATTCGCTTTGGCAGCGTTGAGTGAGGGCCATCTGGCTTTTGGACACATCAGCGGGTGGCATTGCCAATGGTTGGGGAATGTGTATGACTGGGCAGGGAGGCTGCGTAACGCTAACCTGGCTAAGGACGGCTTCCAGTTTGCCTCTGCTGACAGGATCCCGTTGCTGATCGCTGGTTTTGATAAGCAGTTTCTTTCCCGGTCTGGTGAGCTGAAATCCTTTGCTCACCTGGAACTGGTTCGCTATCTGGCTGAATGCCATGTGGAGTTTATTTTGATCCATCCATTCAGAGAAGGTAACGGGCGTCTGTCGCGGCTACTTTGCGATGTACTGTCGGTTCAGGCGGGAAAGGGCTTACTCGATTACAGCTTATGGGACGAGCATAAGGCGTTTTACTTTAAGGCAATTCAGGCTGGTGTCTCAGGGAACTACAGCCCCATGATGCAACTGGTGAGCGATATTTTGCCAGATTAACGGGCGAGACCAACGGCTTTGGCTTGGGCCTGATATTGTTTGAGTTGCTGCTCAATTTTTTGCACGGAAACGCCTGTCTCAATAGCGGTTGAGCTGGCAACTGAGCGGTAGATTTGAGCTTTGGTAATCTGACGATGTGCCGTTTTTTTTGTCATGCTGAAAGCCTCGTTGTTTAAGCTCTGATTCTAGTTCGGATAGGAATGGCCCGCAAGGCTGCTATCTGGCGGTAATTTACCAAGAGGAAACTTAGGTTTTTCACGGTATTAACTTTCAGAAGAGGAGCGCGAGCAGCACTTTCAAGCGGTGTGGTCTGACAGAAAAATGAACGATATTGTGGCGAAGCACTATCCGGGAATACTGGTAGCGAGCTTGAAGACGGTTGGAATGAATTCCTTGCCTGGCACGATTCGAATAAAAAGAAAAAGGAGCCAGATGATTTATCATCTCACTCCTTGTTTTGTTTGGTGGCCCCTACTGGACTTGAACCAGTGACCAAGCGATTATGAGTCGCGTGCTCTAACCAACTGAGCTAAGGGGCCAAGCGGCGAGATTATACGGTAATCCTCCGGTGCAGGTCTACTGTTTGCCGCCTGTATGTTGTTTTTCTGCGCAGTTGTAGTCTGTTGTAATTGCTGGCGGATTTTGCGATAACCGGTGTAAATCCCTTTTATCGGACCTCACAGACCCATGAATCTTTTGGCGCCAAACTTGCGGGTGGTGTTTTGTGGCATCAATCCCGGCCTTTCCTCCGCCCATCAGGGTTATCCCTTTGCCAATGGCAGCAACCGTTTCTGGAAGGTGCTGCATCAGGCCGGTTTCACCCAGCGTCAACTGGCCCCGGAGCAGTGGCAGCAGTTGCAGGATACCGGCTGCGGCATCACCGCTTTGGTGGCGCGCCCGACGGTCGCGGCCAGCGAAGTGACGCGTGAAGAGTTGCGCAGTGGCGGGGAGGCGTTAAAAGACAAAATTCTGCAATTCCAGCCGCGTGCATTGGCGGTTCTGGGCAAGCAGGCGTTCAGCAGCGCCTTTGGGGTGAAAAATGCACCCTGGGGGCGGCAGGAGATGACGATCGGCAAAACCGAGGTGTGGGTATTGCCTAATCCCAGCGGGCTGAACCGCGCCACGCTGGAGCAGCTTACCGAGAGCTACCGCGAGCTGTTCCTTGCGCTGGAGTGATTCCTCAGGATTTCAGGCAATAAAAAACCCCGGCAGGCCGGGGTTTTTTGTTTGCCGCTAACCGCTGGTCTTAGTCGTCCAGGAAGCTGCGCAGCACTTCGGAACGGCTTGGGTGACGCAGTTTACGCAGTGCCTTGGCTTCGATCTGACGAATACGCTCACGGGTAACGTCGAACTGTTTGCCCACTTCTTCCAGCGTGTGGTCAGTGTTCATATCGATGCCGAAACGCATGCGCAGCACTTTCGCTTCACGGGCGGTCAGGCCGGCCAATACGTCGTGCGTTGCAGAGCGCAGGCTTTCGGAGGTGGCAGAATCCAGCGGCAGCTCGAGGGTGGTATCCTCGATGAAATCGCCCAGATGTGAATCTTCATCATCACCAATTGGCGTTTCCATGGAGATCGGCTCTTTGGCGATCTTCAGCACTTTGCGGATTTTGTCTTCCGGCATCAGCATACGTTCAGCCAGCTCTTCCGGCGTCGGTTCGCGGCCCATCTCTTGCAGCATCTGGCGCGAAATACGGTTGAGTTTGTTGATGGTCTCAATCATATGCACCGGAATACGGATGGTACGCGCCTGGTCGGCGATAGAGCGGGTGATGGCCTGACGGATCCACCAGGTGGCGTAAGTTGAGAACTTATAACCACGGCGGTATTCGAACTTGTCTACCGCTTTCATCAAACCGATGTTGCCTTCCTGGATCAGATCCAGGAACTGCAGACCGCGGTTGGTGTATTTCTTGGCGATAGAAATAACCAGACGCAAGTTGGCTTCAACCATCTCTTTCTTCGCACGGCGGGCTTTCGCTTCACCGATAGACATGCGACGGTTGATGTCCTTCACCTGCTCGATGGTCAGGCCGGTCTCTTCTTCGATCTGACGCAGTTTCTGCAGGCTGCGCTGCACGTCGTCCGTTACGTCTTTCAGCTTTTCTGACCATGGCTTGGCCATTGCCAGCGCCGCTTCGAACCAGGAATTGCTGGTTTCGTTGCCGGCGAACAAAGTGACGAAGTTTTTCTTCGGCATTTTGCACTGTTCAACGCACAGCTTCATGATGATACGTTCCTGGGTACGAACGCGGTCCATCATGATGCGCATGCTGTTGACCAGGAAGTCGAACTGTTTTGGCACCAGGCGGAACTGCTTGAACACCTCAGACAGCTTCAGAATTTCTTCTGCTGCGCTGGCGTGGCTACGGCCGTTCTTTTTGATGACCAGACGGGTCGCTTCATACTGATCGCGCAGGTCGGTGAATTTCTGACGTGCCAGTTCCGGATCGATGCTGTTGTCGTCTTCAGCGTCGTCGTCTTCATCTTCGTCTTCTTCGTCGTCGTTCTGCTCTTCGGTCGACAGCTCAGAACCGACGTGCGTTGCGGTTGGGGCGATGTCCTCTTCCGCATTAGGATCGACGAAGCCGGTGATCAGGTCGGACAGGCGAGCTTCGCCGGCTTCAACGCGATCGTACTGCTCCAGCAGATAGGTAATGGCTTCCGGGTATTCGGCAACCGAGCACTGAACCTGGTTGATACCGTCTTCAATACGCTTGGCGATGTCGATTTCGCCTTCGCGCGTCAGCAGTTCAACGGTACCCATTTCGCGCATGTACATGCGCACCGGGTCGGTGGTACGGCCAATTTCAGATTCAACGCTGGACAGGACTTGAGCGGCAGCTTCTTCCGCATCTTCGTCTGTGCTGTTGGAGTTTTCAGCCAGCAACAGGTCATCGGCGTCCGGGGCTTCTTCCATCACCTGGATGCCCATGTCGTTAATCATCTGGATGATGTCTTCGATCTGATCGGAGTCGACGATATCTTCCGGCAGATGGTCATTGACCTCAGCATAGGTCAGATAGCCTTGCTCCTTACCACGTTGGACAAGAAGTTTAAGCTGTGACTGCGGGTTTTGCTCCATAAGACGGTATCCACACTTCAGAGTATTTAGGTTGGTGTCGGTCGGCGAAACCGCCAACAATAGCATTTGGGGCGTTTTTGTTGTTGCCGCGGCCCACTGTGGCGGCATATTGCAGGGCTCTGCCCTCGCATTTATCGGCACTTAAGCCGTTTGGTATTCAGTTTTTCTTCGCTAAAACCTGATTGAGAGAACGGACTTCTTCACGTTCTTCCGGGCTCAGGCCGTGCGTTCTGGCCTGTGCGATCAATGTCTCCAGCCGCTGCTCCAGTACGGAGTCGTACAGGCTGGCCAAGGTATCCAAAAATGTCTGCTCGACCCTGTCCTCAACGATCATATGGTTCCATGTCGCCAAGGTTTCAAGCTGCTGGCTCAATTTGTTGTCGCGATACTGCTCCAACAATTGGCCGGTCGTCAGCCCCGGCTGGGCCAGGCAGGTCTGCACCAGCTCGACAAATAGCGGTAAACCCGCCTGTTTGGTCTGCTCCAATCCCTCGAGTGAAGGGATAAGTGTAGCCAGTTGCGGATTTTGTACCAGTAACCCTATTAGTATACGCATGGTTGTGCGTTTTAGCTGGGGCGCCTGATAAGTATTCGCATTTTCAGCCTGTTTGGGCATCAGCTTGTCGAGCTGGCTGTCATCGAGCAGGCCAAGCTTGCTGCCGAGCTGTTGGCGCAGGTACAAACGCAACGTTTCGCCCGGCACCTGAGTAATCAGTGGCAGTGCCAGCGTGCTCAGCTTGGCGCGGCCGTCCGGGCTGCTCAAATCTACCTGTGGCATCAGCGTTTCGAACAGGAAAGTGGAAAGCGGCTGCGCCAGCTCCATTCGCTGCTCGAAGGCGTCTTTGCCTTCTTTTCGGACCAATGTGTCCGGGTCTTCGCCGTCGGGCAAAAACATAAACCGCAGTTGGCGCCCGTCGTTCAGATAGGGCAATGCGGTTTCCAATGCGCGCCAGGCCGCTTCGCGACCGGCTCTGTCGCCGTCATAGCAGCAGACAACGTTATCGGTAGCGCGGAACAGCAGCTGAATATGTTCAGCCGTCGTTGAAGTTCCGAGCGAGGCGACGGCATAATCGATGCCGTATTGCGCCAGCGCCACCACGTCCATATAGCCTTCCACTACCAGCAAACGTTGCGGGGTAGGGTGGTTCTGCTGCGCTTCATACAGGCCGTACAGCTGACGACCCTTGTGGAATACTTCGGTTTCCGGCGAGTTCAGGTATTTCGGCATACCGTCACCCAATACGCGCCCGCCAAAGGCGATCACTCGCCCGCGTTTGTCGCGAATAGGGAACATCACGCGCTCACGGAAACGATCGTACGAGCGGCCTTGATCGTTAGTCACCAGCATGCCGGCATCGTTCAATGCGAGACGCGTGTCGGCGTCACGACCAAAACGCTTCAGTGCGTTATCCCAACCGGCGGGTGCAAAGCCGATGGCAAAATGGCGGATAACGTCGTCACTGAGCCCGCGCTGTTGCAGGTAATTGCGCGCCGGCGTGCCGGAAGGCTGATGCAGTGACTGTTGATAGAACGCGCTGAGCTGTTCCATCAGTTGATACAGGCTTTGACGCTGATGGCGTTCAATCTGGGTCGGCCCGGTTCCTGCCTCGTAAGGCACTTCCAGTCCGTGCATGGTCGCCAGCTCTTCGATGGTTTCGACAAACTCGAGTCTGTCGTAATTCATCAGAAAGTCGACGGCGTTACCGTGCGCACCACAACCAAAACAGTGGTAAAACTGCTTTTCGCCATTAACCGTAAATGAAGGCGTTTTTTCGTGGTGGAACGGACAGCACGCGTGATAGTTCTTGCCTTGCTTCTTGAGCTTTACACGCGCGTCGATCAGATCGACGATGTCGGTGCGAGCCAGCAAGTCATTGATAAATACACGCGGGATTCGTCCAGCCATAAGCCCTTACTTTACTAGCCTATAAACGAGAACAAGCCGCGCATTCCTTTCGGAAAGCACGGCCTTCGTATGCAACTACACGGTCTGCGCGATTTTTAAAATCAGAAATTCACGCGGCGGGGTTACCCCCGAAGAATTAATACAGACGAGTGCGGCGTGCGTTTTCGCGAGCCAGTTTCTTCGCGTGACGTTTCACAGCAGAAGCTTTAGCGCGTTTACGTTCGGTAGTCGGTTTTTCATAGAACTCACGACGACGAACTTCAGCTAAAACGCCTGCTTTCTCGCAAGAGCGTTTGAAACGACGCAGAGCAACGTCAAATGGCTCGTTTTCACGTACTTTAATTACCGGCATGTGCCTCTCACCTCAATAAAATTCGGTTTGCTGCTGGCCAAGCGCCAGCCTTTTCAAAATGGTGCGGAATTTTACTTCAACGGATGCTGCTTTGTAAAGCACCACAGCAAATTGAAACCTGCGCCGCCCTGGTAAAACGTGCGCAATTTTGCATCGGGCGCTGATTATAGTCTAATCAGAAAAAAATGCTCGTTTTTAATCAAACCGGCATTTATGGCTGGAATCATCGACATAGCTTCCGGCCGGCGACAAGATGTACCCTGCTGGCGGTAAATAGGCATGATTGTGGTAAACTGCAGGCCGCACGTGAATGATGGGAAAGGGTAATGCGAGTACTGGGTATAGAAACCTCCTGCGATGAAACCGGAATTGCAGTGTATGACGATCAGACCGGTTTATTAGCGAATCAGTTATACAGCCAGGTGAAGCTGCATGCCGATTACGGCGGTGTAGTGCCGGAGCTGGCCTCCCGCGATCACGTGCGTAAAACCGTGCCGCTGATTCAGGCGGCCTTGAAAGAAGCGAACCTGACTGCCGCCGATATCGACGGTGTCGCCTACACTGCCGGGCCAGGCCTGGTGGGGGCGTTGCTGGTCGGTGCCACCATTGGTCGCGCGCTGGCGTTTGCCTGGAACGTGCCGGCGGTGCCGGTACACCACATGGAAGGCCACCTGTTGGCGCCGATGCTGGAAGACAATCCGCCGGCATTCCCGTTTGTCGCGCTGCTGGTTTCCGGCGGCCACACGCAGTTGATCAGCGTGACCGGCATTGGGCAGTATGAACTGCTGGGCGAGTCGATAGACGATGCGGCCGGTGAAGCCTTCGATAAAACCGCCAAGCTGCTTGGGCTGGATTACCCTGGCGGGCCAATGCTGTCGAAGATGGCGCAACAAGGTGTGGCGGGCCGTTTCACCTTCCCGCGTCCGATGACCGATCGTCCGGGGCTGGATTTCAGTTTCTCCGGGCTGAAGACGTTTGCCGCCAACACCATCCGCTCTAACGGCAATGATGACCAGACGCGTGCAGACATAGCCCGCGCGTTCGAAGATGCGGTGGTGGATACGCTGGCGATAAAATGCAAACGTGCGCTGGAGCAGACAGGCTTCAAACGCCTGGTGATGGCCGGCGGCGTCAGCGCCAACCGTACTCTGCGCAGCAAAATGGCGGAAATGATGCATAAACGCGGCGGTGAGGTGTTCTACGCCCGTCCGGAATTCTGTACCGATAATGGCGCGATGATCGCCTACGCGGGTCTGGTGCGGCTGAAGAGCGGTGCCAACCCGGAACTGAGCGTTTCGGTGCGTCCGCGCTGGCCGTTGGCAGAATTGCCTGCGGTATGAAAAAACGGCAGTAAACCAACATTGTTCTGAATCAGATTTTGCATTAATGGATGGAACCAAAATGCCAAATATCTCAATACGTCAGCATGGAGCTGACGCCATTGACACAACCAATCGATATTTTCTCGATACGGGCTTGCCTCTTGTTGCAAATACGCTGAGCCAACAAGATTTGGAATGGTGTATGGCGATGGTTCGTAATTTACCAGAGGAAAAGAGGTTGCCCTGGGAAACGGTGAACGCTTCTTTAGATGATGACGAAGCGTTCAATTTTGCTTTCAAGCTTTTGGATGCAATGGACCGACCGGCAGGGGCCTGTGCGTGTGATTATATTCAGGCAGAGCAGGTTCTGAACGTTAACATGTTGCAAAATTTCTCTCCAGAAGGCTCAGTGCTTGAAGGAAGGATGTTGACCTATGCACTTGTCACTATTGTCTTTTTTTTGGCTGATACTGAAGGGACAGGGGTGCGATTGATGTTTCCGGTTAACGATGGAGTCGCTGATTACTATATCAATCGGCACCAATTTGTCGATATCACCAGTGGGGCAAAGTTAATACTGTATCGCTCAGCCGATGAGCTTTCGGCATGGTTCTCGACGCTTCAGCTACCTTTGGTTGATGGTGAGTGAAATATGAGCAATAATAAAAGCAGTAACAACCTATGCAAAAAGGAGTTAGGTATGGTCAGTCAAACAACTAAAGTCAAAACACCTAAATCCCCTTACAAAGTGGTTTCTACTATTGTAACCGCAGAAGGTTATACGCTAGTTATTGAGGATGGTAACGGCGTGAAAACCATGGCCATTACTCCTCGTGGTAAAAAAATCAGCGCATCGAAAAGTGAGTTATACACGGCGATGGTTCGAGCTGCGCCTGCCTTGAAGATGGCTGAATGTTTACCGGAACTTGAGGGCGTCTGTAATACGTCAAAGTATCCTGTAAAAGTTAAAGCGTGATTGTAAAAGGCCGGAAATTTCCGGCCTTTTACTTCACGATTCTTTCTTTTCTTCCTGATCCGCCGCATCCGCTTTTTTCTTGCGGAACTTGTCCCAGATTTTCCCTTCCTGCCCACGCCACAGGCGTTGGATGTTGTCATGGTGCCGCATCAAAATCAGGCAAGACAGCATCGCTACCGGGAAGGTGAACTGCGGTTTGAACCACCAAACGTAAAACGGGGCAATCAAGGCGCTGATAATTGCGCCCAGCGAGGAGTAACCGCTAAGCAGCACGGTCAGCAGCCAGGTGCCGGTCATCAGGCCGGTAAGATCCCAACCGATCGGCGCGATGGCGCCAAAGGCCGTCGCCACGCCTTTACCTCCGCGGAAATGGAAGAATACCGGATAGATATGCCCCAGGCAGGCGGCGATCGCCGTCAGGCCCAGATACAGCGGTGGTATTTCAAGCTTGTACGCCAGCCAAACCGGCAGCATTCCCTTGAGAATATCGAACACCAGCACCGCTGCCGCCGCCAGGCGACCGCCGATGCGCAGGACGTTGGTGGCCCCTGGATTCCCTGAGCCATGTTCACGCGGATCGGGCAGCCTGGCGATCCGACAAACCAGGATCGCACTGGAAACTGAGCCACACAGATACGCGAAGATAATCATGCCAAGCGCGGTAGCACTCATAACGCGGTTCCGTTTAATAATGGTCGTTTTACTAGCAACATCTATGGATAATACGCATATTCCGCTGGAAGTGGTATCCGGCAAGGCCAAAAACAGAGAATGACGTGATGGATATCGTATTTATTGAAGAGCTTACCGTTATTACTACCATTGGCGTTTATGATTGGGAACAAAACATTCGCCAGAAGCTGGTGTTCGATATCGAAATGGGCTGGGACAACCGCCAGGCCGCTGCCAGCGATGATGTGAACGACTGTCTGAGCTATGCCGATATCAGCGAAGCCATCATCCAGCACGTGGAACCGAATCGTTTTGCGTTAGTGGAGCGGGTGGCAGAGGAAATATCTGAAATTTTACTCCAGCGCTTCAATTCCCCGTGGGTCCGTATTAAGGTCAGCAAACCGGGCGCAGTTGCACACGCCAGCCGGGTTGGGGTCATTATTGAACGTGGTACCCGGCCGGTGTGACTTCCTGTCATACGCGTGCAACTAAAGACCGTTAACCTGGTCTGAACCTGAGAATTGTTTTAGCGGCAATGTATTGAACACTGCCGCTTTTTTATATTGGTAGTCGCAAATTTATAGGGTGAGCGAAACACATGGCGGACATGCATTCACTGTTTATCGCGTTTGTTCTTGGGGTGGTCGAAGGGTTAACTGAATTCTTGCCGGTATCCTCTACCGGGCACATGATTATCGTGGGCGAGTGGCTGGGCTTTACCGGCGACAAGGCCAAAACCTTTGAAGTCATTATTCAACTGGGGTCGATTCTGGCGGTGGTGGTGATGTTCTGGCGCCGTCTGTTCGGCCTGATCGGCATTCACTTTGGCGGCAAGCCGGTAGAGCACGAAGGCAAGACCGCAGGGCGGTTAAAACTGGGCCATATCCTGCTGGCGATGATCCCGGCGGTGGTGCTGGGGTTGGTGTTCCACGATGTCATTAAATCGCTGTTCGAGCCAAAGAACGTGATGTATGCGCTGGTGGTCGGCGGTTTGCTGCTGCTGGCGGCGGAATGGCTGAAGCCGAAAAAACCGAGTGCGGAAGGGCTGGATGACATCACCTACCGTCAGGCGTTTATGATTGGCTGTTTCCAGTGTCTGGCGCTGTGGCCGGGCTTCTCCCGTTCAGGCTCCACCATTGCCGGCGGCATGTTGGTGGGCGTCAACCGTTATGCGGCTTCTGAGTTCTCCTTTATTTTGGCGGTGCCGATGATGATTGGCGCCAGCGGCCTGGATCTGTACAAGAGCCTGCACTTTCTGACGATGGGCGATCTGCCGATGTTTGCCGTCGGTTTTGCGACCGCTTTCGTGGTGGCGCTGATTGCGATTAAGACCTTCCTGTCGCTGATTAAGCGCATCTCGTTTGTGCCGTTCGCCATCTACCGCTTTATCGTTGCCGCCGTGGTTTACATGGTCTTCATGTAAGCGACCGCGTCAATAAAAAACCCCGCTTCGCGGGGTTTTTTTATGCCTGATCGAGAGGGATATCCTGGGTGAGTTTCCAGTCGGCCAGTACCTGCTGGCGGCGGCGTTTTAGCTCATCGCGGATCGCCAGCCCCTGCAGGCCGCTGGCGACCACCTCTTTTACCGAGACCGCATTTGCCACCTGGAAAGCCTGGCGCAAATAGTCGCCCTGTGGGTAGGGATTGTTTTCAAAGCCGGTACGGCCGCGTGCGTCCGCCTCGCTGGTCAGGATCATCTGTTCCAGCCGCTGCGGTTTGCGCCAGACGTCTATCGCATCGAAAAGCTTCAGCAGAGTCTCCGGACGCAGCTTGCTTACGGTATGAATCAGATCATGGTATTCGGCCACCAGTTTGGCCAAATCGCGCACCGGGTTGGGCACCCGTAAACGTTGGCACAATGCTTCGACCAGCTTAACGCCGGTCAGGCCGTGACCGTGATGGTGTGGCCAGAGTTCTTGTGGCGTCAGCCCTTTACCGAGATCGTGGCACAGTGCCGCGAAGCGTACGTCGACATCAGGGCTGAGCTGGGCGGCGATAGCCAGCGTCATCAGGGTATGAATGCCGGTGTCGATCTCCGGGTGCCACTTGGCCGGGGCCGGCACGCCGAACAGGGCGTCAATCTCGGGGAACAGTATCGCCAGCGCGTCGCAGTCGCGCAGGACCTGGAAATACACTTGCGGGCTCTGGCTTTGCAGCGCTTTTTCCGTTTCCTTCCATACCCGTTCGGCGGTCAGCGTCGCCAATTCACCGCTGCGCGCCATGTAGCGCATCAGCTCAGCGGTTTCCGGGGCTAGGGTAAAGCCCAGATGAGCAAAGCGGGCGGCAAAACGGGCCACGCGCAGCACGCGCAACGGATCTTCACCGAAGGCATCCGAAACGTGGCGCAGCACGCGCGCTTGCAAGTCGGCCACGCCGTGGAAAGGGTCTATCAGCTCACCGTCGCTGCCGCGAGCGATGGCGTTGATGGTCAAATCGCGGCGCTGCAAATCTTCTTCCAGCGTCACATCCGGCGCGGCGTAGCAGGTAAAGCCGGTATACCCCTGGCCGGATTTACGCTCGGTGCGCGCGAGCGCATATTCCTCATGGGTCTCAGGGTTGAGAAACACCGGGAAGTCTTTACCGACCTGTTGATACCCCTGCGCCAGCAGTTCTGAAGGCGCAGCGCCCACCACCACCCAGTCGCGGTCGAAAACCGGTATCTCAAGTAAACTGTCGCGGACAGCGCCGCCGACCAGGTAGATCTTCACTATTATGCTCCTGCATGATTCTGGGACTCTGTTGACCAGATTACCTCAATTAGCCGGGCCGTGCCGAAGCCAATAAAAAAGGCGCCCGCAGGCGCCAATCTCAAACTGAACGATACTGAAATCAGTTCATCCAGCGATTGCTGTTCTTGCGACGCGGGATCAGGTGCGGCAACAGCAGGCCGAGCAGCAGGCCAACGCCGGCGACGCCGCCGCCGTACATGAACCACTGCAGGATAATGGTGCGCTGTTTGTCGTCGAGCTGCAGGTTAACCGCGTTAACCTTCTTCTGGGCTACGACCAACTGGTTTTTCAGATCTTGATTCTCCTGCTGCAGGCCGCTGATGGTGCCGTCGCTTGCAGCCACTTTTTGCTGCATTTCCGCTGTGCGCTGGTTCCAGCTGTTGTCGATATTGGCCAGCTTGTCGGTCAGGGTTTTCACCTGTTGTTCCAGCGCAGGTACGCGAGTGCGCAGGCTTGGCGTCTGGCTGAGTTGATCGAGCGGGATCCAGATATTGCGGCCTTTCGGATCGCGGATTTGGCCATAATTGGTGCTTTCATTTACGCTCAACAGGGCGACTTCTTCACCGGCGTTCAGAGTCCCGACAATACGGTACTGGTTACCTGGGCCGCTGTGGACGTAAGTACTTAATTCATCGGAGATATAGCGCTTATCTTCGGCATGTGCGCCCCAAGTGATGCTGAAGCTCAGCACGGCAAGGCAAATTAGGCGTAATTTCTGCATTAGTTCATCGTTTCTGTGTGAATTTATGGAACGATAGTAGAGCGTTCAGTCTGACGACGCAACGCAAAAACCGGAATGAGAACTATCTTACTGTGGCAGATTCTGTGAGTTGCGCAGCGTTTTATAACGTAACAGGTTTTTTCTGCAGTTAGCAGGGTTAAGGCGCCGGGAATCGCGGTAAGATAACGGCAACTGTGCGTCATCGGGCAGAGCGTGGCAGGCAGAGCTCGCCGCCGTGAAGGCTGACGCGAACGCGTAACTTATTGGTGTAAAAGACTTATGACCGTTGAAATAGAATTGAAATTTATTGCTACCCCGGATGCCGTCGCCGCGTTGCCGCAGCAACTGGCCGCCTGGCCGCATCAGCATTCGGCGCCGCAAAAGCTGACCAATATTTACTTTGAAACCGCCGACAATTTTTTGCGCAGCCATGATATGGGGCTGCGCATTCGCGGTTTTGACGACAGTTACGAAATGACCATCAAAACCGCCGGCAAGGTGGTGGCGGGTTTGCATCAGCGTCCGGAATACAACGTGGCGATCGCCAAGCCCGAGCTGGCGCTGGATTTGTTCCCGGCGGATATCTGGCCACAGGGCTGCGACATCCAGGCGCTGCAGCAGCAATTGCAACCGCTGTTCCGCACCGATTTCGTGCGTGAGAAGTGGGTGGTCACTTACGGTAAGAGCGAGATTGAGGTTGGTCTGGACCAGGGCGAGGTGAGCGCGGGTGAACTGAACGAAGCGCTGTGCGAGATCGAACTGGAGCTTAAAGAAGGCAACACCGCCGATTTGCTGGCGTTGGCGAACGCGCTGGCAGAACACGGCGGCCTGCGTCAGGGCAGCCTGAGCAAGGCGGCGCGCGGTTATCATTTGGCGCAGGGCAACCTCCCGCGCGAGCGCCACCCGCTGGCGGTATTGAAGCCGGCAGCCAAATCCAGCGTTGAGCAGGGGATGGTTGCCAGCTTTGAACTGGGGCTGAGCCATTGGCAATACCACGAAGAACTGTGGTTGCGCGGTGATAACCAGGCTCGCCGTTCGGTGATGGAGGCGATTGCTCTGATTCGCCAGGCACTGGTTATCTTCGGCGGCCTGGTGCCGCGCAAGGCCAGCGCCGATCTGCGCGCCCGGCTAACTGCCCTGGAGCCGCTGCTGGTTGATAAGACCACCAAACCGCAGTTGCTGTGCTACAGCGCGGAATACCTGCAATGTAAGTTGGCGCTCACATCGTGGTTGGTGACCGGCGCCTGGCGGCCATTTATCGACGCAAAAGCACAGACCAAGCTGGACGGTTCCTTCAAACGTTTCAGCGACATTATGCTGGGGCGCAGCGCCGCCGAGCTGAAAGAAGCCTTCACCCGCACGCTCAATGACGACGAGTATGAAGAACAGCTGCCGCGTCTGACGCGCCAGGTCTCGGCATTTATTCTGCTGTCGGGCGCGTATCCGGACGACGAAACCGGCCCGTATATCGAAAGCTGGCGCGAACTGCAGCTGGCGGTGGCTGAACGGCGTCAGGGCTGGTACGAAGCCACCCGCAAACAGGCCTTATCGCATGCGCCATTCTGGTTAAACGGCGCGCTCCGCTAATCAAGCCGGCCTGCGAGGCGCAGGCCGCAGGACGGATCATTCACTATGTTGCCACTCTCATGCGTGTTACAGGCTCAGGCACAGAACATCGTGCAGCGTTTTCAGGAAACTCAGGGCGCGGATTGCGCGCTCAGCAGTCAGGAACAGTGGGTTTTAGCATCAAGTGACTTTGTCAGCGACATGTTGCTCAACCAGCCAGCATGGCTGGAGACGCTGCGTAAGCAACCGCCGGTGGCGAATGAGTGGCAACACTATGCCGCCTGGCTGCAAGACTCTCTGGAAGAGGTGCGTGACGAAGCGCAACTGATGCGCGTGCTGCGCCTGTTCCGCCGCGAGACGCTGGTGAGGATCGCCTGGGCGCAGGCGCTGAACCTGTGCAGTACGGAAGAAACGCTGCTGCAACTGAGTGGGCTGGCGGAAACGCTGATTGTCAGCGCCCGCGATTGGCTGTACCAAACCTGTTGCCGCGAGTGGGGCACACCTTGCAACGCGCAGGGCGTTCCGCAGCCGCTGCTGATCCTCGGCATGGGGAAATTGGGCGGCGGCGAACTGAACTTTTCGTCCGATATCGATCTGATCTTCGCCTACCCGGAAAATGGCCAGACCCAGGGCGGGCGGCGTGAGCTGGATAACGCCCAGTTCTTCACCCGTCTGGGGCAGCGGCTGATCAAAGCGCTGGACCAGCAAACCATTGACGGCTTTGTCTATCGCGTGGACATGCGGCTGCGGCCTTTCGGCGACAGCGGTCCGCTGGTGATGAGTTTTGCCGCACTGGAAGATTATTATCAGGAGCAGGGCCGTGACTGGGAGCGTTACGCCATGGTAAAGGCGCGGCTGATGGGCGGGTCTGAAGACGCTTACAGCCAGGAGTTGCGCAAAACCCTGCGGCCATTTGTGTTCCGTCGCTATATCGATTTCAGCGTGATCCAGTCGCTGCGCAACATGAAAGGGATGATCGCACGTGAAGTGCGCCGCCGCGGCTTGAAAGACAACATCAAACTGGGCGCCGGCGGCATTCGCGAGATTGAATTTATCACCCAGGTGTTCCAGCTGATCCGCGGCGGGCGCGAGCCGATGCTGCAAGGGCGTTCGCTGCTGCCGACATTGCAAGCGGTGGGGGAACTGGGGCTGCTGGAGCCGCAACAGGCGCAGGCGCTGAGCGCCAGCTACCTGTTCCTGCGCCGTCTGGAAAACCTGCTGCAGGCGATTGCCGATCAACAGACCCAAACGCTGCCGCAGGATGAGCTCGATCAGGCGCGTCTGGCCTGGGGCATGGGGTTCAGCGACTGGCCGGCGCTGCTGGCGGCGCTGGAAACCCACATGCAGGCAGTAAGGGCGGTATTTAACGACCTGATTGGCGATGATAGCCCCGATGTGGGCGAAGATCCCGATTATCAGCACTATCACAGTCTGTGGCAGGACGCGCTGGAAGAGAACGAACTGGCGCCGCTGACCCCGCATCTGGATGAAGACGCGCGCAGGCAGGTGCTGCGTATCATTGCCGAATTCCGCCATGACGTAGACAAACGCACCATTGGCCCGCGCGGCCGCGACGTGCTCGATCAACTGATGCCGCGTTTGTTGGCCGAGGTGTGCCCGCGCCGGGATGCGCCGACCGCGCTGCTGCGTTTGACCCAATTGCTGCTGAGCATTGTAACCCGCACCACCTATCTTGAGCTGCTGGTGGAGTACCACGCGGCGCTCAGCCACTTGATTCGCCTGTGCGCCGCTTCGCCGATGGTCGCCAATCAGCTGTCGCGCTACCCGCTGCTGCTGGATGAGCTGCTGGATCCGGCGACGTTGTATCAGCCGGTGGCGCCGGACGCCTACCGCAGCGAGCTGCGCCAGTACCTGCTGCGGGTTCCGGAAGACGACGAAGAACAAAAGCTGGAAGCGTTGCGCCAGTTCAAGCAGGCCCAGCAACTTCGTATCGCCGCCGGGGATATCTCCGGCGCGCTGCCGGTGATGAAAGTGAGCGATCATCTCACCTATCTGGCAGAGGCGATCATCGACGTGGTGGTACAGCAGGCGTGGAGCGACATGGTGGCGCGCTACGGCCAGCCAACCCATTTGCAAGAGCGGGAAGGGCGTGGTTTTGCGGTGATTGGCTACGGCAAGTTGGGCGGCTGGGAACTGGGTTACAGTTCCGATCTGGATCTGGTGTTTATCCTCGATTGCCCGCCGGACGTGATGACTGACGGCGAACGCTGCATTGATGGTCGCCAGTTCTATCTGCGCCTGGCGCAGCGGGTGATGCACCTGTTCAGTACCCGCACTTCGTCCGGCATTCTGTACGAAGTGGACGCTCGCCTGCGGCCTTCGGGCGCCGCCGGCATGTTGGTCAGCACCGTCGAGGCGTTTGCCGATTACCAGCAGAACGAAGCCTGGACCTGGGAACATCAGGCACTGGTGCGGGCACGCATCGTGCACGGCGATCCGGCTTTGCATCAACAGTTTGACGTCATCCGCCGTGAGATCCTGTGTAAACCGCGCGATCCTGAAACCTTGCGGAAGGAGGTGCGCGAGATGCGCGAGAAAATGCGCAGTCACCTCGGCAGCAAGCAGCGCGATCTGTTTGATATCAAAGCCGACGAGGGCGGCATCACCGATATCGAATTTATCGCCCAATATCTGGTCTTAGGCTATGCGGGCGCCGAGCCGCGCCTGACGCGCTGGTCGGATAACGTGCGCATTTTCGAACTGATGGCCAATTACGACATCATGCCGGAAGAGGAAGCGCTCGCGCTGACCCAGGCTTATGTCACCATGCGCGATGAGATCCATCACCTGGCGTTGCAAGAGCATTCCGGCAAGGTCAGCAGTGAGCTGTTCGCCGCCGAGCGTGAGCAGGTACGCGCCAGCTGGGCGAAATGGCTGGGCTGACAAGGCCGGTTGCGCAATACGTTTTGCAGGTATTACGGACGTCTGTGGTAATATCTGCGCCACTAAAATTTTGGACTTTTTTGGAGTTATCGGATGAAAGTTACGCTGCCTGATTTTCGCCGCGCCGGAGTATTGGTGGTGGGTGACGTCATGTTGGATCGCTATTGGTATGGCCCGACCAGCCGCATTTCACCGGAAGCGCCGGTGCCGGTGGTCAAGGTTGATACCATCGAAGAGCGTCCGGGCGGTGCGGCTAACGTGGCGATGAACATTGCTTCGCTGGGCGCTAACTCACGTCTGGTGGGCCTGACCGGCATTGATGACGCGGCGCGGGCGCTGAGCGCCAAGCTGAACGAAGTGAACGTGCGCTGTGATTTTGTTTCGGTGCCGACGCACCCGACCATCACCAAGCTGCGCGTGCTGTCGCGTAATCAGCAACTGATCCGTCTCGATTTCGAAGAAGGTTTCTCCAACGTCGATCCGCAGCCGATGCTGGAACGCATCCAGCAGGCCCTGCCGCACATTGGCGCGCTGGTGCTGTCTGACTACGCTAAAGGCGCATTGAGCCAGGTGCAGAGCATGATCCAACTGGCTCGCGCCGCCAAGGTGCCGGTGCTGATCGATCCAAAAGGCTCTGATTTTGAGCGTTATCGCGGTGCGACGCTGCTGACGCCAAACCTGTCCGAGTTTGAGGCGGTGGTAGGCCACTGCAAAGACGAAGCCGAACTGGTTGAACGCGGCATGAAACTGGTGGCGGACTTTGACCTTTCCGCGCTGCTGGTTACCCGCTCCGAGCATGGCATGACGCTGCTGCAACCGGGCATTGCGCCGTTGCATCTGCCAACCTTGGCGCAGGAAGTGTTTGACGTGACCGGTGCCGGCGATACCGTGATTGGCGTGTTGGCTGCCGCATTGGCCGCCGGTAATACGCTGGAGGAATCCTGTTTCCTGGCTAATGCCGCCGCCGGCGTGGTGGTGGGCAAATTGGGGACCTCGACCGTTTCGCCAATCGAACTGGAAAACGCAGTGCGTGGCCGTGCCGAAACCGGCTTTGGCGTGATGACCGAAGCCCAGTTGAAAACTGCCGTGGCCCAGGCTCGCCAGCGCGGTGAGAAAGTGGTGATGACCAACGGCATCTTCGACATTCTGCATGCCGGCCATGTTTCTTATCTGGCTAATGCCCGCAAATTGGGCGATCGCCTGATCGTGGCGGTGAACAGCGATGCGTCCACCAAACGTCTGAAAGGCGAAACCCGTCCGGTCAACGTGCTGGAAAACCGCATGATTGTGCTTGGCGCTCTGGAAGCGGTGGACTGGGTAGTGCCGTTTGAAGAAGACACCCCGCAGCGTCTGATCGCCGACATCCTGCCGGATCTGCTGGTGAAAGGCGGTGATTACAAGCCTGAAGAGATCGCCGGCAGCGCCGAGGTGTGGGCCAACGGCGGCGACGTCAAGGTACTGAACTTTGAAGACGGCCTGTCGACCACTAACATCATCAAGGCAATCAAAGACGGGCGTGGTTAAGCCTGCTGAAAATGGCGGTGGTCAGTGAGTGGGCTGAAGCAGGAACTGGGGTTGGCGCAGGGCGTCGGGTTATTGTCCACTTCGTTGCTGGGTACCGGGGTGTTTGCCGTTCCGGCACTGGCGGCTCAGGTAGCGCAAGGCGATAGCCTGTGGGCCTGGCCGGTGCTGATTGCGCTGGTATTTCCTATCGCCATCGCTTTTGCGGCTCTGGGCCGCCACTTCCCCAGCGCCGGCGGCGCTGCGCACTTTGTCGGTATGGCTTTTGGTCCGCGCATGGCGAAGGTCACCGGCTGGCTGTTTCTGTCGGTGATCCCGGTCGGCCTGCCGGCCGCCTTGCAAATTGCCGCCGGGTTCTGGCAAGCCACGCTCGGTTGGAGCGCCAACGGCCTGCTGTTGGTGCAGATCGCCACGCTGCTGGCGATTTGGCTGTTGGGGACGCGCAGCGCGGGCTCCAGCGCCAATATTCAAACGCTGATCGCCATTCTGGTGGTGGGGTTGGTGGCCGCTATCTGGTGGCGAGGCGATATCTCGCCTGCCCAAATCCCCTGGCCTGCGATAGACGAAATTTCTCCTCCCAATTTGTTCCATGCGTTGGCGGTGATGTTCTGGTGTTTTGTCGGCCTTGAAGCGTTCGCGCATTTGGCGACCGAATTCCGTAACCCCGAGCGCGATTTCCCGCGTGCGCTGTTGCTTGGCATGGTGGTCGCCGGAGCGGTCTATTGGGGTTGCACCGTGGCGGTGCTGCATTTCCACGCTTACGGCGAGCATCAGGCTGCCGCCGCGTCGCTGCCCGGCATCGTGGTGCAACTGTTTGGGCAGCATGCGCTGTGGGTCGCCTGCATCATTGGTTATCTGGCCTGCTTCGCCAGCGTGAATATCTATACGCAGAGCTTTGCCCGGCTGGTGTGGTCGCAGGCGCAGGATCGGCCGTCCAGCGCGTTGGCCAAGCTGTCTGCCGGGCAAGCACCGGTCAATGCATTGAGCGCGGTAGTGGGGTGCTGTCTGCTGTTCACCTTGCTGATTTATACGCTGAAGCTGCCGCTGGATACGCTGCTGGTGTATGCCAATGGCATCTTTGTGCTGATTTATCTGCTGTGCATGCTGGCGGGGTGCCGAATTTTGCACGGGCGTTCACGGTTGATGGCGGTGGCAGGTTTGGTGCTGTGCCTGTTACTGATGGTGATAATCGGCTGGAAAAGCCTGTATGCGTTGGGGATGTTCGCGCTGATTTGGCTGGTGTTGCCGCGCAAGCCGCAGGCGGCGATTGGCTCCTGATTAGGGCGCGGTATCGCGCCCTTGGCGACATCTTATTCTGCGTCTGGCTGTTGCGCTGCCGGCGCTGCGTTCAGCTTGCTTTCCAGCTCGCTCATACGCTGTTCCAGCAATGCCAGTTTTTCACGGGTGCGCAGCAGCACCTGGGTTTGCACGTCGAACTCTTCGCGGTTGACCAAATCCAGGCGAGTGAGCTGCGACTGCAGCACCTGACGGATTTTCTTCTCGACGTCTTCCCCGAATTCACGAACGCCTTTAGGCATGGACTCATGAACCTGGCGTGCGATCTGTTCAATTTTTTTCGGGTCAATCATGGCGTATCCCTTTCAGAGTTTAATAGCTGTCGCCTAGTGTAATGCGAGTTGCCCGCCGGATAAACCAATAACCGCATTCTCCGCAGGGGGCCGAATTGTGCTTTTGCCAATTGCCCTGATTAATCATTAGCGTTATAGTCAGAATGCTTATTCTCAGGGCGGGGTGCAAGTCCCCACCGGCGGTAAATCACCTTCTACGGTGAAAGCCCGCGAGCGCTCAGCCAGTCTCTTGTAGTTTGGTTAGAGGTCAGCAGATCCGGTGTAATTCCGGGGCCGACGGTTATAGTCCGGATGGGAGAGAGTAACGGTATCTGCCGGGTTTGCGCCCGCTTGCGTTATTTTTTTAGCTATTGTTGTAGCTACTCCTCAAGATCGCCCTGGTTCTGGTAATCCATAATTTTCTAATGAGGTTTTTTACCATGAATCAGACGCTACTTTCAGATTTCGGCACGCCGGTAGAACGCGTTGAACGCGCTCTTGAAGCATTGCGCAACGGGCGCGGTGTGATGGTGCTTGATGATGAAAATCGTGAAAACGAAGGTGATATGATCTTCGCCGCAGAAACCATGACCGTTGAGCAAATGGCGCTGACCATTCGCCACGGCAGCGGTATCGTGTGCCTGTGCATCACCGAAGACCGCCGTCAGCAGCTTGAACTGCCGATGATGGTGACCAACAACTCCAGCCAGTTCCAGACTGCCTTCACCGTGACTATCGAAGCGGCGCAGGGCGTGACGACCGGCGTTTCCGCTTCCGACCGCCTGACCACCATCCGTGCGGCGGTGGCCGACAACGCCAAGCCGAGCGATCTGAACCGCCCTGGCCACGTGTTCCCGCTGCGTGCGCAGCCGGGTGGGGTGCTGAGCCGCCGTGGCCACACCGAAGCGACCATCGATCTGGTGGCCATGGCCGGTTTCAAACCTGCCGGCGTGCTGTGCGAGCTGACCAACGACGATGGCAGCATGGCGCATGCTCCGGAAGTGATCGAGTTCGCCAGGAAGCATGATATGACGGTGCTGACCATCGAGGATCTGGTGGCTTACCGCCAGGCCCAGGAGCAGAAAGCCAGCTGATTCAGCCTGGTCTTCGACGATAAAAAAAGCCGCGTAATGCGGCTTTTTTTATCGGCTTAACAAAGGGCTACAGATTTGACAGACGTTCGCCGATACGGCTAGCGTAATTCATCACATGAAACGTGTAGTTTTCCTCGACCGTGCCCTGGAACAGATGCGACCAAGGGCCGATGGCGTAGATGCCAAGATCCTCACCCCCATGCGTTTCGCTCTTCATCGGCACCAGCGCCGGCTGGATAAAGTCGGGTGCGCTGGTCTGCTCCATGGTGAGTGCCGGGCGCTCCGGCAGCGGAATGACACCGCCGGGGCCGTTGGCGAAGCTGATCGTGGTATAAGGCTTGCCGTCGCTGCCCAGCAGCGGTTTGCCGTTGACGCCAATTGAGATGCCGAGGATTGGATTACCCCGTTTGGCATAGCCGGCAAGGGTGAGCGTATGGCTATGATCGCCGGTCACCACCACCAGCGTCTCGTTCAGGTCAACTTTGCCGATAATGGTTTTTACCGCCTCATTGAGGGCCACCGTATCGGTTAAGGTGCGATAGGCATTGCCGTTATGGCTGCCGTGGTCAATGCGCCCGCCCTCAACCAACAACAGATAGCCCTCGGGGTTCCTGGCCAGAATATCGATGGCCTTGCCGGTCATTTCGGCCAGCGAAGGCTCACCTGCGGCATCTTCCCGCCGATCGTGGTCGAAGTTCATATGCGACGGTTCAAACAGAGCCAACAGATGATCAACCTTCGCGGGGTCGATCCGATCGAACTGCGATTGATTCCACACGTAGCTGCCGCGTTCCCCATAGCGTTTTAGCCAGGCTTGCGTCAGGTCACGACCATCCTTCCTGTTGCCTTTTTTAGCGGCATATTCAGGATCGGTTGCACTCTCCGGCAGGAAGTTGGCGCGCCCGCCGCCCATGGCGACGTTGAGGCCGTTGCCGTATTTCATCTCAACCAACTGGCGAGCAATATCGCTGCAGCCGGCGGCCAGGGCTTCGGCCGGCATTTTTGCATCGGATTCCCAGTCTCGGTTAGCGATATGGGCATAGGTGGCGCCGGGAGTGGCATGGGTGATGGTCGCGGTGGTGACGGCACCGGTGGACATGCCGAGGGAGGCGGCCATCTCCCACAGGGTGGTGACCGTTTTGGTTTTCTGATCCTCGCAGTTGTTAAGGCTCGCCGTATGGTCCAGCCCCATCAGGTCATTGAGGGTTTTGACGCCGGTGGTCATGGCGACTGCGCTGGGGGCGGAGTCGGTTATCTGGGCGTTGGCAGAGTAGGTTTTGGCTGCGGCCAGGTAGGGGAAAGCTTCCCATGCCAACACGTTAGATTCGCCGTCGACGCCGCGTTGTTGCCCTTCGAAAATACGTGCTGCAGTAACGGTTGAAAACCCCATCCCATCGCCAACGACCAGAATGACGTTTTTCGCCCGATGGGTGTTTTTAGGCTGTGCCAGCCTTTGTTGTAGCTGTTCTTGCGCCTGTTTGAAGTAAGGATCTTCGCGCTGTACCAGTTGCGCTTTTTCCTCTGCGCAGACGGTTGCTACCCACCCGGTGCATAAGGTAACGGAAAGAGCCAGGTGGGTTGCCAGTGTGGATCTGAACATGAATTCCTCCTTGTTGTACTTGAGTTCCGTGTTGCCGAGCGCGGAGGGTACGACGTTTTCACCGTAGCGCCGCAACCTGCCGGCGGGGAGCCGGCAGAGAAATTCATTGTATATTTTGAATTAACAAATCATATGCAAATCGCTCACAAATTAGACCTGTGTGGCAGTAATGCTTTGATATTCATATAGGTTATGAATTTATTGGAAGGCATTCGATTTGGCGGGGTTGGGGGCCCCGCCAGTCAGAATCGGCGTTAACCGATGCCGCCGCTTTGCAACAGCGTCAGGCTGAACCCCATGACCGCCATCCCGCATAACACGCCGTAGCTGGGGTTGTTGTGCGGGTCGATCTCTTTGGCCAGCGGCATCAACTCATCTACCGACAGCGCCACCATAATGCCGGCCACTGCTGCCATAATCGACGCCATCACCACCGGCGAGATCATCGGGCCGAGCAGCAGGAACGCCAGCACGCCGCCGAGAATTTCCGCCATGCCGGAAATGCCCGACCACAGCAGCGCTTTGGTTTTTGAGCCGGTGGCGGCATACACCGGTCCGGCAACCGCCAACCCTTCAGGAATATTGTGGATGGCGACCGCCAGCGCAACACCCATCCCCAATTCAAGATCGGCGCTGGCGGTGACGAAGGTAGCGATGCCTTCCGGGAAATTGTGCAGGCTGATGCCGAGCGTCAGCAGCATTGCGGTGCGTTTGAGGTTATAGGGAGTGAGCGGCTTTTGCTGCAAATCCTGTGGATGCTGATGCGGCAGCATGCGGTCCAGCGCAAAATACCCCAAGAGGCCAAGCATGAACATGCCGTAGCCCAGCATCGGCGACATACCCTGGGTGTGCAGCGCCGCAGGCAGCATTTCCATCAATGAAATCAGCAGCATAATCCCGGCGGCAAAGCCGAGGGCAAAGGCCAGCATCCGGTTGGACGGTTTTTGGCCGATGATGCCGAACAGGGCACCGACAAAGGTGGCACCGCCGGCCAGCAGGGTCAGGATCAGGGGTACTGACAGAATAGCCTCCTTGTATGCTGATAATTATTGTTTATTTTCTGATACTAACAGAGTCACAGCTGAAATCGAGCGGGTTTGACGGATGACTGCCATTGTTTAAACCATTCAAATTTATTGAAGATCTTCATCATGGTTATCCGGCTGTGTTGCCGTGGCAAACGGCGTAATCTGGTTAGCAGAACGTAAGATGACTAACCAAGGATTATGTATGAACACCTCTCGTATGCCTGCTCTTTTCCTCGGTCACGGTAGCCCGATGAACGCGCTGGAAGAAAATCGCTACACCCTGGCATGGCGTACGCTGGGTGAAACGTTGCCGCGTCCAAAAGCCATCGTCGCCGTTTCCGCGCACTGGTACACCCGTGGCACCGCGGTGACCGCGATGGAAAAGCCAAAAACCATCCATGATTTTGGCGGTTTCCCGCAGGCGCTGTTTGATACTCGATATCCGGCGCCGGGCTCTCCTGAACTGGCGGCGCAGTTGCAGCAGTTGCTTGCGCCGATTGAGGTCACGGCGGATGTCAGCGAATGGGGGCTGGACCACGGCACCTGGGGAGTCTTGATCAAGATGTACCCCGACGCGGATATCCCGATCGTACAACTCAGTATCGACGGCACCAAACCGGCTGAATACCATTACCAGCTGGGCCGCAAACTGGCGGCGCTGCGTGAGCAGGGGGTGATGATTGTCGCCAGCGGCAACGTGGTGCATAACCTGCGAATGGTGAAATGGCAGGGGGATACCACCCCTTATCCGTGGGCGGAGTCCTTTGACAAGTTCGTGCGCGATAATCTGAATTATCAGGGGGATAATCATCCTCTGGTGAATTTCATGCAGCATCAGGGGGCGGCATTGTCGAATCCGACGCCGGAACATTATCTGCCGCTGCTGTATGTGCTGGGCAGTTGGGATGGCGAAGAAGCGATATCCGTGCCTGTGGACGGCATCGAGATGGGCGCTTTGAGCATGCTGTCGGTGCAGGTCGGTTAAATAAAAAACGCCAGTCTCAGACTGGCGTTTGCATTTCAGGTATCTGGCAAGACTTCGTCAGCCGAGGATGATGTGCGGGTAGAAACGCGACAGATCCTGGGTGATCAGCTCGCGATCTTCACGCAGGCCGATGCCGCAGGGTTGATCGTCCACCAGCCAACTGCCGATCAGCGTATAGCTGCCCTCAAACTGCGGCAATGGGTGGAACTGTTGCACAATCATGCCTTCTTCGCCGTACGGACCGTCAACGCGCGCCACTTCCTGACCGTTCTGCACGATCTGGATATTGGCGCCTTCGCGTGAGAACAGCGGCTTGGTGACGTAGTGATCGAGCTGCGGATGTTCGTCCTGCGCGAAGTAGGCCGGCAGCAGGTTCGGGTGATCCGGGAACATTTCCCACAGCATCGGCAGCAGCGCCTTGTTGGAGATAATGCTTTTCCAGGCCGGCTCCAGCCAGCGCACGCCGGCATCTTCCAGCTTGGTGGAAAACATCTCGCGCAGCATAAACTCCCACGGATAGAGCTTGAACAGATTACCGATAACCTGGTCTTGCAGATCGGTAAACTGCCCCTTCTCGCCGAGACCAATGTCTTCCATAAACAGGAACTCGGTCGGCACGCCGGCTTCCAGTGCGCAGTCCTGCAAGTATTGCACCGTACCGCGATCTTCTTCGCTGTCCTGGCAACAGGCCAAATGCAGCAGACCGAAGCCGTGGTGCGCTTTCAAATCGGCAAAACGCTCAATCAGCTTTTCTTGCAGGCTGTTGTATTGATCGGACTCCGGGCTGAGATTGCCGGCGTTGATCTGGTCTTCCAGCCACAGCCATTGGAAGAAGGCCGCTTCATACAGCGAGGTTGGCGTATCGGCATTGTTCTCCAGTAACTTGGGTGGATTGACGCCGTCGTAGGCCAGATCGAGGCGCGAATACAGCGAAGGTTGGCTGGTGCGCCACGAGCTGCGAACGAAATCCCAGGTGTGCTTCGGGATCTGGAATTTGGCCATCAGCGCATCGCTGCCGACCACTTTCTCTACCACTTGCAGGCACATCTGATGCAGCTCGGCGGTGGCGCTTTCAATCTCTTCGATTTGCGCCAGCGTAAACTGGTAATAGGCATCCTCACACCAGTACGGCTCGCCATACATGGTATGGAATTTGAAGCCGAACTCGGTCGCTTTTTCGCGCCAGTTCGGGCGCTCGGTAATCGCAACGCGTTTCATGCCTTAACCGCCCATGCTGCGTGAGCTGCCGGAGGTCGCGCTGCTGCGCTGCATGCTGGTCTGCTTGGCCACGGATTCGCCAAAGCCACCGCGGGTAACGGTGTTGGTGACCGCCGGTTTTGGCGCCATCGCGGTTTTCGGCACCGTCATGGTGCGGCCGCCTGCGGTGGCCGGGCCGTAGCTCTTGCCGGTGGCGTCAACGAACTTGCCGTTGGCCGGGCTGGCGGCGTTTTTGGAGGTGAACAGCGGCTGTTGGGCAAAGCCGGAGCCGCCCATCATGCGGCCCATCATGTAACCTGCCATCAGTGGCATCCAGAAGCTGCCGCTGCTTTGCGATTCAGCCGCCATGCCGGCCTGCGCCGGAGCGGGGGCCTGAGTACACTGCGCTTCACCGAACTCGGCGACGCAGTCTTCACGGGTGGCGTATTTAGGCGCGGTTTTTTCGGCTTCTTTCAGGGCGTTGTTATAGGCAGTGGTGCACTGCTCGCTCATGGAAGGGTTAGTGCGCGAACACTCGTCGGCATTTTGATACATCGAGACCGTTTCATCCGCTTTTTCACAGCCGGCCAGCATAAAGACTCCGCTGATTGCCAAGGCTACGGGCGCAACGCGATAGGTGCGCCAGGATTTGCGGAACGTCTCTTGGTTGATGTTTTTTGTCCGTTTCATCGTTATTAATCCCATCAGTCGGGCTGTTTTCGCCCTTTCCCAGTAGTGGCGGTAAGAATAGGGGAAAGATGGTCAAAATTAAAGCTGAAACGCCCGTAGAATCCACTCTTTACGCAGTTATACGTTAGGCTGTGCGCCAGCTCGCTTTACCGGCTGGAAAAGCGGCGGCAGAGTTTCATTATGAAACGGCGTGGAGGTTGTTATGTTCCATAATGGAACAAAAACGCGGTCTGTCGCAAAGCTCTCCGTTAGCCCTATAGTCAGTGCATAACAACGCGACGGCACAGACCGGACGCATCATCACCTGATATCTGAACGTTACCATCGTCAATTTCCCTACAAGGATCCGGTTATGTTGAGAATCATCCAGTCTCCAGGCAAGTACATTCAGGGCGCCAATGCACTGGTCGCCGTGGGCCAATACGCGAAAGCGCTTGCCGACCATTATTTCGTGATTGCCGACGACTTCGTCATGAAGCTGGCGGGCGATACCCTGATGGGCAGCCTGCAACAGCACGGAGTGAAACATCACGCCTGCCTGTTCAACGGCGAATGCTGCCATAAGGAAATCGACCGGTTGGGGCGCGAACTGAAGGCCCATGGCTGTCGCGGCGTGATTGGCGTCGGCGGCGGCAAAACCCTCGATACCGCCAAAGCCATCGCGCACTACCAGCAATTGCCGGTGGTGTTAATCCCCACCATTGCTTCCACCGATGCGCCGACCAGCGCGCTGTCAGTGATCTACACCGAACAGGGCGAATTTGCCGAGTACCTGATCTACCCGCGCAACCCGGACATGGTGGTGATGGACAGCGCGATTATCGCCAAGGCGCCGGTGCGCCTGTTGGTCGCGGGAATGGGCGATGCGCTTTCCACCTATTTTGAGGCACAGGCCTGTTTCGACGCTCAGGCAACCAGCATGGCGGGCGGCAAATCGACGCTGGCGGCGCTCAGCCTGGCGCGACTGTGCTATGAGACGCTGCTGGCAGAAGGCGTCAAAGCCAAACTGGCGGTTGAGGCCGGCGTGGTGACGGAAGCGGTCGAGCGCATTATCGAGGCCAATACCTATCTGAGCGGCATTGGTTTTGAAAGCAGCGGGCTGGCGGCGGCGCATGCTATTCACAACGGTTTCACCGTGCTGGAAGAGTGTCATCACCTGTATCACGGCGAGAAAGTGGCTTTCGGCACGCTATCGCAACTGGTACTGCAAAACAGCAGCATGGCGCAGATCGAAACGGTGCTGGATTTCTGCCACCGCATCGGCCTGCCTGTCACGCTGGCCGAGATGGGCGTTAGCGGCGATGCGGCAGAGAAAATCATGGCGGTTGCCGAAGCCAGCTGCGCCGCCGGCGAAACCATCCACAACATGCCGTTCAAGGTGACGCCGGCCAGCGTGCAGGCCGCAATCTTGACGGCAGACCGGCTGGGCAGCGCCTGGCTGCAACAACACCAACGCTGATACCGCAGGGGCGCAGCAGGCTGCGCCCCATTGGCTAAACGAGGAAATGACCGTGAAAAAACTGATCAATAAGGTTGAGTCGGTACTGGAAGAGCAACTGCTGGGGTTGGCGGAAGCGCACCCCGAACTGCTGGTGCATCAGGAGCCGGTGTTCGTGACCCGCGCCGACGCGCCGGTAGCGGGCAAGGTGGCTATCCTGTCCGGCGGCGGCAGCGGCCACGAGCCTATGCACTGTGGCTTTGTCGGCGAAGGCATGCTCGACGGCGCCTGCCCCGGCGAGATTTTTACCTCGCCGACGCCGGATAAAATGTACGAGTGCGGCCAGGCAATCGACGGTGGGGCCGGGGTCTTGTTGCTGATCAAAAACTACACCGGCGACGTGTTGAACTTCGAAACTGCCACCGAACTGCTGCATGACAGCGGCACCCAGGTGGCGACGGTGCTGGTGGACGATGACGTGGCGGTCAAAGACAGCCTGTTCACCGCCGGCCGGCGTGGGGTAGCGAATACCGTACTGATGGAAAAACTGCTTGGTGCAGCGACGGCGCGTGGCGACGATCTGGACACCGTGGTGACGCTGGGCCATAGGATCAACAATCAAGGGCATTCGATTGGCATCGCGCTGGGCGCCTGTACCGTGCCCGCAGCCGGCAAACCTTCGTTTGTATTGGCGGAAAACGAGATGGAGTTCGGCGTCGGTATTCACGGCGAGCCGGGCATTGCGCGGCGTCCGTTCACCGGCCTCAACGCGGCGGTGGATGACATGTTCCATACCCTGATCGAACATGGGCATTACCAGCGCACCATTCGTGCCTGGGATCGCCGGCAGGGTGAATGGCGCGATGAAGTGCAGACCAAGCAGCCGCTGACGCGCGGTGACCGGGTGATTGTGCTGGTGAACAATCTGGGTGCGACGCCGCTTTCCGAGCTGTACGGCGTTTATCACCGGCTGGCGGAGCGTTGCGCCGAGGCGGGCATGATCGTTGAACGCAGTCTGGTGGGTTCCTATTGCACCTCGCTGGACATGCAGGGGGTATCGATCACCTTGCTGAAGGTGGATGACGAGCTGTTGGCATTGTGGGATGCGCCGGTGAAAACCCCTGCGCTGCGTTGGGGTTGCTGAGGAGGATTTATGGCATTAACGAAACAACAGGTCGTGGACTGGCTGATGCGTTGCGGTGAGGTGTTTACCCAGCAACGTGACTTTTTGACCCGGCTGGATACCGAAATCGGCGATGCCGACCACGGTCTGAACATGAACCGCGGCTTCAACAAGGTGGTGGAGAAGCTGCCGTCGGTGGCGGATAAAGACATCGGTTTTATCCTTAAAAACACCGGTATGACGCTGCTGTCGAGCGTTGGCGGAGCCAGCGGCCCGCTGTTCGGCACTTTCTTTATTCGCGCGGCACAGGCGGCCAATGCCAAGCAGAGTCTGGATCTGGCGGAGCTGCATCAGTTGATGCAAGAGGGCGTAGAGGGCGTGGTGATGCGTGGCAAGGCGGAGCCGGGCGACAAAACCATGTGCGACGTCTGGTGGCCGGTGGTGGAAAGCCTCGGCCAGTCGGCGCAGCAGCAGTTGAGCATGGCGGAGGCCTTGCAGCGCGCCAGTGAGCGGGCGGAACAGGCGGTGGAGGGCACCATTACTCTGCAAGCGCGTAAAGGGCGGGCCAGCTACCTGGGTGAGCGCAGCATCGGTCATCAGGATCCGGGCGCCACCTCGGTGATGCTGATGATAAAAACGCTGGCCGAGGTCGCCGGCCACTAGCAGGAGGCGAGATGATCAATATCGTTGTAGTTTCCCACAGCGCGCAGCTGGCGCGCGGGGTTGAAGAGCTGGCGCGGCAGATGATGCGTGGCGACGGCTGCAAACTGGTGCTGGCGGCGGGCGTCGATGACGCCGAGCATCCGATAGGCACCGATGCGATCAAAGTCATGGAGGCCATTGAGTCGGTGGCGGACGGTGCGGGCATCCTGGTGCTGATGGATTTGGGCAGTGCGTTGCTGAGTGCCGAAACGGCGCTCGACCTGCTGGATCCGCAGTTGGCCGCCAAAGTGCGGCTGTGTTCGGCACCGCTGGTGGAAGGGACGCTGGCCGCAGTGGTCGCCGCCAATTCCGGCGCCGGGCTGGAACAGGTTCTGGCGGAAGCGCAGGGCGCTCTGCTGGCCAAACAGGTGCAGTTGGGGGAAGCCGCGCCTGCGGTAAAAAGCGTTGAATTGCCGCTGACCCACGGCAAGAGCGTCAGTTGGACGGTGCAGAACCCGCATGGGTTGCACGCCCGCCCGGCGGCGCGGCTGGCGGAAACGCTGGCGCCCTTCGACACCGAGCTGGTGTTGGAAAAACAGGGGCAATGCGCCAATCCGCGTAGCCTGAATCAACTGGCGTTGCTGCAGGTGCGGCACGGCGACACCGTTCGGTTGATTGCCGACGGCCCACAGGCTGAGCAGGCGCTGGCGGCGTTCAGGACACTGGCGGAACAGCACTTTGGTGAAACGGTATCAGAGCAGCAACTGCCCTCGCTGCACGGCATCCCGGTGGCGGAAAGCGTAACCAGCGGCCCGGTATTGCAGGCACTTAGCTTCTGGCCGACGGTGACCGAGCGCCCGATTGGCGCGGACGACGTGCTGACCGAACAGCAGCGGCTGCGTGAGGCGCTGCAACATACCCTGGGCGATCTTGGTCGGCTGGCGGAGCGTACCGGCACGCTGATTGGCAAACCGCAGGCGGCGATTTTCGGCGCGCACAGCATGCTGCTGGACGATCCGGATCTGCAACAGGCGGCCTATACGCGCATTGCTCAGCAACAATGCAGTGCCGAGCAGGCCTGGCGGCAGGAAATGGAAGTGATCATCGAGGATTATCGCGCGTTGGACGATGAGTACATGCGGGCGCGCGAACTGGACGTGCGGGACATGCTGCGCCGTACACTGAGCCATTTGCAACAGCAGCCGTTGCTGCCGATTACGCTGACTGCGCCCTCGATACTGGTGATGGATGAACTGATGCCTTCCGACGTGGTGATGCTCGATCGTCGCCTGGTGCTCGGCATCTGTCTGAGCGGCGGCAATGCGCTGTCGCACAGCGCGATCCTGGCGAAAGCGATGGGCATCCCGATGGTGGTCGGCATGAACGACTGTATGAGCAAGACCCGCAGCGGCCAGAAAGCGATGCTGGACGCGGCGCGCGGGGTATTGCAGCTCAGCCATTGAGTGCGGGTATCAGGCGCGTAGCTTAAACTGCCGGATATCAATTTGATATTGTTTGATTTTTCTCCACAGCGTGGTGCGGCCGATGCCCAACAGCTGCGCCATTTCGTTGAGTTGCCCGCGGCTGACGTTGGCCGCGCGAATGATCGCCTGGCGTTCCATTTCCGCCAGCGTCAGCAGCGGCATACCCGGCTGCGGTTCGCTTTCCAGCAGCGGCTGGTGGCTGAGCAAGTGTTCGGGCAAGTCCGCCAACTGGAGATGGTGGCCGTGGCAAATCATCGCCGTGCGTTCCACCACGCCTTTCAGCTCCAGATCGTTGCCGGGCCACAGATACAGGCCAAGCTGGGCCATGACTTCATCATCGACCCGGAACCGACACTGGAAATGCTGTTCCAGCGCACGCAGGTGGTGCTTTACCAACAGCGGAATGTCGCTCAGCCGCTGGCGCAGCGCCGGGATCTGGATCTCGAACGCTTGCAGGCTGTAAAACAGCTGGCGGCGGAAGCGGTTCTGCTGCACCAACAGCGGCAGATTGGCGGCGCTGCCGGCGATCACCCGCACATCGACCGGGATCACCCGGTTGGAATTAAGCCGCATCACCACGCCGGTTTTCAGCACCTGCAGCAGTGCCGACTGCATTTCCGCCGGTAAATACTCAATCTGCTCCAGGTACAAGGTGCCGCCGTTGGCCAGTTCAAACTTGCTGAGCTGGCCCGCTTCCTCCTCGCTGGCGTCGCTACCCAGCAGTTCGCGCAGCCCCTGCGCTTCCGGCAGCAACTGGCAGTTGAGCGCGATATACGGCCCGGCGGCGCGTTCGCTGGCGTTGTGGATCGCCTGGCTGAGCAACTCCTTGCCGACCCCTTCTTCGCCGCACAGCAGGATCGGATGCTGGCCCTTCGCCGCCTGCTGGCCATAGCGGATCAGTCGGCGCATCTCCAGAGAGGCGGAAGGCATCTGTTCAAAGCTGTGGCTGACGCGGCCCAGCTGGCTGCTGACGTACTGGTGCAGCCGTTCAATCGGGTGCAGCAGGGCGATAAAACTGCAGCGCTCGCCGTCGAAGATCGGTTTTAGGGTCAGCAGCGCGGCGATAAACTGCCGCTGGCTTTCGAAGGTGACCTCAACGTGCTGCAGCGGCTGGCGCTGGGCGATGGCCCGGTTGAGCAGGGCGGGCAGCGTCAGCAACTGCGTCAGGGGTTTGCCCTGGCTTTGCTGTTCGTCCAGCTTCAGCAGGGTGGCGGCCCGCTGGTTGATGTATTGCAGGTAGCCGCGATGGTCCCAGGCCATCACGCCGTCATCCACCCCGTCAAGCAAACCGTAAAGCTGGTTCAGGTGACGGTTGGACTCCGCCAGCAGGCCATCGGCGTTCAGCGAGTTGCCTATCTCGCGTGCTATCGCCAGCGTCAGTGACAGATCGCCGGCGGCGGAGTCAGCCAGCAGGCAACCTAGCGCAATCGAGCCGCGCTGGCGGCCGCTGTTGTCATAAACCGGCGTGGCGCAGAATGACCAGTCATGCAGTGCCTGGCGTACATGCTCGCTGCTGCTTACCTGTATCGGGTGGCCTTCTGCCGCCGCCAGCGAAGGCGCGTTGGTGCCAATGTCACCCTCGGCCCAATAGGCGCCGGGGGTAAACCCCAATTGCTGCAGGCGTTCACGCGTCAGGGCGTCACCGCACAGCCATAGCATGCAGCCGCTTTCGTCGAGGATCATCAGCAGGCAGCGGCGGGACTCCATATATTCGCAGGCGTCTTCCAGCGCCGCCTGGCCAAGCGTCAGCAGATCGTTTTTACGCTGGCAGATAGAGTTGAAGGTGGCGCCGAGCGCACAGTGCGGCGCTTTCCACACGGCGGGTTGCATCAGGCTGCGGCAGCGCAGCCAGGAAGCATAGATTGCCGGTGCAGGGCGCTGTGCGGGCGGCAATGCGCCATCGGCCATCAACTGTTGCCAGCTTGAGGTGTTCTCCATGGGATCCCATCCGGACTGAGATAAGGCAGTGGCGCCGATGATACCACCGCAGGGCGGGGTGCTGGCTGTGAGGCGGCGGGCAGAACCGGCGTTGCGGCAAAAAAAACGGGGCTCGGCAGATGCCGGGCCCCGTGTTCAGCAGTGCGCGAATCAGTTGCGGAATGGGTTACCGCTGTTGCTGCGCGCCGGCTGGGTGGTGGTGATCGCCGGCGCAGATGCGCGGGTAGCGACCGGTGCCGGTGCAGCCGTTTGCGGCGCAGGGGCATTGCCGTTATAACCTTCCGCGTAAGCGTCTTGCGCGGTGGTCGGCGGTGCTACCACATCCTGCGAGGTAGAAATCGGTTTGCCCAACGCGCCGTTCAGTAACAGCAGGTCATTTTCATTCAGCGTGCCGAGTGCGGACTTGATGTTCAACTGGTTGATCAGATAGGTATAACGCGCGCTGGAGAGCTGCTGCTTGGCGTTATACAGCGTGGTGGTGGCATCCAGCACGTCAACGATGGTACGGGTACCCACCTGATAGCCGGCTTCCATTGCATCCAATGAACTCTGGGCAGAGATCACGGCCTGTTTGTAGGCATTGATGCTGCTGATCGAAGCGTTCACGTTGTTGAATGACGAACGCACGGTCTGCACTACGCTGCGGTGCGCGCTTTCCAGTTGCTCACTGGCGCCGACGAAGTTGTACTGCGCCTGTTGTACCTGTGAATTGGTCTGGCCGCCGCTGTACAGCGGGAGATTGAAGCTCAGCCCTACTTTGTTCTCGCCGGCATCGTTGTCTTGAGAAAGATTATTTGAACCGCTGTATCTGTTGTTGGACACGGCGGTTGAAGCGTTGAAATCAACGGTCGGCATATAGCCGGTTTGCGCTGATTTGATTTGCTCGCGCGCCAGATCCTGGCTCAGACGGGCGGAAAGCAGGCTCAGGTTGCGCGCTTCGGCTTCTTTCAGCAGGTTATTTACCGCTTCCGGGCGTTTGGTGTTGAAACTGTCGGTATTCAACGAGGCCAGTTCCGGGTAGAAGGTGCCGGTTACCTGGCGCAGTTTTTCCAGCGCGTTATCCAGAGTGTTGCGGGCGGTCACTTCGGACGCCAGCACGGTATCGTAGTTAGAACGGGCGTTTTGCACGTCGGTGATCGCCACCAGACCCACGTTAAAGCGTTGGGTGGTTTGATCCAGGGTGCGGTAAACCGCCTGTTTTTGCGCCTGAGTATAGGACAGCGAGTCGATGGCGCTCAGCACGTTGAAATAGGCGGTGGCGGTGTCGAGGATCAGCTGTTGCGACGAGGTCTGGAAGGTCACGTCGGAAATACCGGCGGTTTTTTCCTGCAGCGTCAACGCGCGCCATTTCGACATGTCGAAAATGGTTTGGGTCAGCGCTAATGAGCCACTGGTGGTGTTGCTGTTCATGTCGCGGCTGTCACGATAACCATAACTGCGGTTATATCCTGCGCTCAAACCCAACTGCGGCAGCAGCGGGCTGCGCGCTTCGTTGATTTTTTCGAATGCGGCGTCACGGTCAGCGGCAGTCTTGCGCAGATCCGGATTACTTTCCCTGGCCTGTTTGTAAACCTGCAGCAGGTTCTCTGCCTGGCTCATTGCACTGAAGCCGCCTAGGCTCAGTCCGATAAGAAGGGGGAGCAGTTTCTTCATTTGCATTCCTTGTTGTGCAGCAATATTGCTATGTTAGCGCTGACGATAGACGAAATAGTTGCCGATTCTAGCAGAGTCTGTTGTTCGCATAAGGTGGCTGAATGTGCCATCTCGCGTATCTTTTGCCTTTCAGACTGCCGTGTTTACTTTAGTTCAACTGGCCGAGCACGTTACACCTGATATCATGGTTCACAATCTAGCATAAAGCTGCGGAAGATTACCCCGCCGTTTCTGTCATCAAAACTGTTTATTTTATCGGCATACTCACGCAGGAGAATTCGCTTATGAACCACTCACAGCCGTCGCCCGTTACTCTCGATAAAAATGATGTAGAAATTATTGCACGTGAGACGCTTTACCGTGGTTTTTTTTCACTCAATCTCTATCGGTTCCGCCATCGTTTGTTCAACGGCGACATGAGCCCAGAGGTGAAGCGCGAGATTTTCGAACGCGGTCACGCGGCGGTGCTGCTGCCCTATGACCCGGTGCGTGACGAGGTGGTGCTGATTGAACAACTGCGGATCGCCGCGATCGATACCAGTAGCTCCCCCTGGCTACTGGAAATGGTGGCGGGTATGATCGAAACCGGCGAGAACGTCGAAGACGTATGCCGCCGTGAAGCGCAGGAAGAGGCCGGCGTCGAGGTCGGGCGCTGCAAACCGGTGCTGAGCTACCTGGCAAGCCCCGGCGGCACCAGCGAACGGTTGTCAATCATGGTGGGCGAGGTGGACGCGACCACTGCCGAAGGCATCCATGGATTGGAAGAAGAGCATGAAGATATCCGTGTCCACGTCGTCAGCCGCGAACAGGCTTACCGTTGGGTTGAAGAAGGCGCGATTGATAACGCCGCATCTGTGATTGCATTGCAGTGGCTGGCGTTGCACCATGAATCGTTAAGAAAAGAGTGGGCCAACCAATGAAACAGCGCTATACCCCTGATTTCCCGGAAATGATGAGATTGTGTGAAACCAACTTCGCGCAATTGCGTCGCTTGCTGCCGCGCAACGATGAAGTGGGCGAAACGGTGACTTATCAGGTGAACGGCGCCAGCTATCGTCTGACTATTGTTGAATCCACGCGCTACACCTCGTTGGTGCAGATAGAGCAGACCGCGCCGGCGGTCAGCTATTGGAGCCTGCCCGCCATGACGGTTCGGCTGTATCATGACGCGATGGTTGCGGAAGTGTGTTCCAGTCAGCAGATCTACCGCTTTAAAGCGCGTTATGATTATCCCAATAAAAAGTTGCATCAACGCGACGAAAAGCATCAAATTAACCAGTTTCTTGCTGATTGGTTGCGCTACTGTTTGGCGCATGGAGCAATGGCGGTTCCGGTTTGTTAGGTAGACTGAAATAACAAAGGACACCATTTGGAAAGCCTGTTTAAACTGACCGTGGCAAGTGGGGCCAGGGTCAGGATTCTGCAAATAACAGATACCCACCTTTTTGCCGGCGAAAACGAGACCTTGCTCGGCATCAATACCTATCGCAGCTACCACGCGGTGCTGGACGCCATTATGGCGCAGCAGCGCGATTTTGATCTGGTCGTCGCCACCGGCGACTTGGCTCAGGATCATTCGCTGGCTGCTTACCGGCACTTTGCCGAAGGTATTGCGCGGTTGCCTGCGCCTTGTGTCTGGCTGCCGGGCAACCATGATTTTCAGCCGGCGATGGTCGATGCGCTGGCCGCCGCTGGCATTGCCCCGTCAAAGCATGTGCTGTTGGGCGAGAACTGGCAGGTGTTGCTGCTGGACAGCCAGGTGTTTGGCGTGCCGCACGGTGAGCTGAGCGACTACCAGCTCGAGTGGATGGAGCGCTGCCTGCAGGCCCATCCCGAGCGTTATACGTTACTGTTGCTGCACCATCACCCGTTGCCTTCCGGTTGCACCTGGCTCGATCAGCACAGCTTGCGCAACCCGCACATGCTGGGCGCGGTGCTGCTGCGCTACCCGAACGTAAACACCGTGGTGTGCGGGCATATTCACCAGGATCTGGATCTGGAATGGCAGGGCCGCCGTTTGCTGGCATCGCCTTCCACCTGCGTGCAATTCAAGCCGCACTGCACCAATTTTACCATCGACGACGTTTCGCCCGGCTGGCGCTATCTCGATCTGCTGCCGGACGGTCGCGTCGAGACCCAGGTTTTCCGCTTGGAAAACGATGATTTTCGCCCCGACATGGATTCGGAAGGGTACTGATGTCGACGCTACTTTATTTGCACGGTTTTAACAGTTCGCCGCTCTCGGCCAAGGCAACCTCTTTCAAGGCGTGGCTGGCTGAGAACCACCCGGACATCGAGATGCTGGTGCCGCAATTGCCGGTTTTCCCGGCCGATGCCGCCGAGATGCTTGAGAATATGGTGATGGAGCGCGCCGGGCAGACGCTGGGCGTAGTGGGTTCCTCGCTGGGCGGGTACTACGCCACCTGGCTTTCGCAGTGTTTTTCACTGCCGGCGGTAGTGGTTAACCCCGCTGTGAAGCCGTTTGAGCTGTTGATTGACTACCTTGGCAAAAACGAGAACCCCTACACCGGTCAACAATATGTGTTAGAGTCACGTCACGTTTACGATCTGAAAACGATGCAGATCGATCCCTTGGAGTCACCGGATTTAATCTGGTTGCTGCAACAAACGGGCGATGAAATTCTCGATTATGGGCAGGCGGTGGCCTATTACACTGCGTGCCGGCAAACGGTGGAGTCGGGTGGAAACCACGCCTTCGTCGGTTTCGAGCACTACTTCCCCCAGATTGTGGATTTTTTAGGGCTAAACGCTGTGTGAATAAGCGAGTTATATCCTGCGGCTTGAAAGACGACGGGTATAGGCACCTTCCTTCTAACCACGAAAAAAATTCAACGATGACTCAATCCACCTATAACGCTGATGCCATTGAAGTCCTCAGCGGTCTGGAACCAGTGCGCCGTCGTCCCGGCATGTATACCGACACGACGCGCCCAAATCACCTCGGCCAAGAGGTGATCGATAACAGCGTCGATGAAGCCCTGGCAGGCCATGCCAAGCGCATCGACGTGATTCTGCACGCCGATCAGTCACTGGAAGTGATCGACGACGGCCGCGGTATGCCGGTGGATATCCACCCTGAAGAAGGCGTCCCGGCGGTTGAGTTGATCATGTGTCGTCTGCACGCGGGCGGTAAATTCTCTAATAAGAACTACCAGTTCTCCGGTGGCCTGCACGGCGTGGGGATTTCGGTGGTTAACGCCCTGTCGACGCGGGTGGAAGTCAACGTTAAGCGTGACGGCAACGTCTACAGCATCGCCTTCGAAAACGGCGACAAGGTGCAAGAACTGGCGGTGACCGGCAGCTGCGGCAAACGCAATACCGGCACCAGCATCCACTTCTGGCCTGACGAAAAGTTCTTCGACAGCCCGCGCTTCTCGGTTTCGCGCCTGAGCCACCTGCTGAAAGCCAAAGCGGTACTGTGCCCCGGCGTTGAAATTTACTTTATCGACAAGCTGAACAACACCGAGCAGCGCTGGTGCTATCAGGACGGTCTGACCGATTACCTGATGGAAGCGGTCAACGGCCTGATCACCCTGCCGGAAGCGCCGTTTATCGGCAACTTCGCCGGCGATACCGAAGCGGTGGATTGGGCACTGTTGTGGCTGCCTGAAGGCGGCGAGCTGTTGACGGAAAGCTACGTTAACCTGATCCCGACCATGCAGGGCGGCACCCACGTTAACGGCCTGCGTCAGGGGCTGCTGGACGCCATGCGCGAATTCTGCGAGTTCCGTAATATCCTGCCGCGCGGCGTGAAGCTGTCCGCCGAAGACATCTGGGACCGCTGCGCCTACGTGCTGTCGGTGAAGATGCAGGATCCGCAGTTCGCCGGGCAGACGAAAGAACGCCTGTCGTCGCGCCAGTGCGCGGCCTTCGTTTCCGGCGTGGTGAAAGACGCCTTCAGCCTGTGGCTGAACCAGAACGTACAGGCGGCGGAACAGCTGGCCGAGCTGGCTATTTCCAGCGCCCAGCGCCGTCTGCGCGCCGCCAAGAAAGTGGTGCGCAAGAAGCTGACCAGCGGCCCGGCTCTGCCGGGTAAACTGGCGGACTGTACGTCGCAGGATCTGAACATGACCGAACTGTTCCTGGTGGAAGGGGACTCGGCGGGCGGTTCAGCCAAGCAGGCTCGCGATCGCGAGTATCAGGCCATCATGCCGCTGAAGGGCAAGATCCTGAATACCTGGGAAGTGTCCTCGGACGAAGTGCTGGCCTCGCAGGAGGTGCATGACATTTCCGTGGCGATCGGCATCGATCCGGACAGCGAAGATCTCAGCCAATTGCGTTACGGCAAAATCTGTATCCTGGCGGATGCGGACTCCGACGGCTTGCACATCGCCACGCTGCTGTGCGCGCTGTTCGTGCGCCATTTCAGTTCGCTGGTGAAGGGCGGCCACGTGTATGTGGCAATGCCGCCGCTGTATCGCATCGACCTCGGTAAAGAGGTGTTCTACGCGCTGGATGAAGAAGAGAAAGCCGGCGTGCTGGAACAGTTGAAGCGCAAAAAGGGCAAACCGAACGTTCAGCGCTTTAAAGGGCTGGGCGAGATGAACCCGCTGCAACTGCGTGAAACCACTCTGGATCCGAACACTCGTCGTCTGGTACAGCTGACGGTGAACGATGACGATGTGGCCCAGACGCTGGCGATGATGGACATGCTGCTGGCCAAGAAACGTTCTGAAGATCGCCGTAACTGGCTGCAGGACAAAGGCGATATGGCCGATCTTTCCGTCTGAGTCTGATCTCTTGTCAGGCCCGGCTTCTGCGCCGGGCCTTCTTCCCGCAGGGGCGCGGCAGGCCGCACCCGACCACTCTGGGCGGAATGCATGAAAATCACCCTCGAAGAATTGCTGGCGTTTACCTCCGTGGTCGACAGCGGCTCCATTACCTCCGCCGCTGAACAGCTCGGCCAAACCACGTCCGGCATCAGCCGCGCACTCAGTCGCCTGGAAAAGAAACTCGACACCACCCTGATGCGCCGCACCACGCGCCGGCTTGAGCTGACCGAAGAAGGCCAAAGCTTTCTTGGTCATGCGCGCGACATTATCCGTTCGGTGGAGAACGCCGAAGAGCAGATGGCGCTGCGCAGGCTGATCCCGGCCGGCAAATTGCGGGTCAACGCCGCCGCTCCCTTTATGGAACACGTGATCGTGCCGCTGGTGGCGGGATTTCGCCAAAGTTATCCGCAGATCGAGCTGGAGTTGAATACCGACAACCTGATTATCGATCTGCTGGAGAAGCGTACCGACATCGCCATTCGCATCGGCATATTGCGCGATTCAACCATTCATGCGCGTCTGCTGGGGGCCAGCCGTTTGCGTATTCTCGCCAGCCCGGATTACCTTGAACGTTATGGCACCCCGAACAGCGTGGAAGCGCTGCGCGACCACTGCCTGCTCGGCTTTACCCAACCGGAATCACTCAATCTGTGGCCGCTGCGCAACCCTCAGGCGCCGCATTTCGCCATCACGCCGACTCTCTCGGCATCCAGCGGCGAAACGCTAAGGCAACTGGCGTTACGTGGCGAAGGGATAGTGCAGTTGGCGGATTTCATGACGCGTGACGATCAGCGCAGCGGGCGGTTGGTGCAGTTGCTGGAGCAGGACACGCTGGATGTGCGCCAGCCGATTAATGCGGTGTATTACCGCAATACCCAGCTGGCGGCGCGTATTACCTGTTTTCTGGACTACGTCAGCGCGCATATCGACGCGCAGACGCTGTAGGGGCCAGAGCGGCCCCGGGCATTACAGCGCGTTACCCAGCACGTGAATGGTTACGCCAACCACGCTGTCTTTAATGGTATCGCGATGCTTGTGCATGTGAGCGATATCCAGATGTTTTTCCAGGTGCGCCTGGCTTTCCCATTTTTCCAGCATAAACACCGAGTCCGGCGACAGTTTCTGCCATGGCGCCTGAGTATGGCTGTCGATCATCGGCGTATATTCGCCGCAACCCTCTTCCGCCAGCACCAACGGGATCAGTTTCTCGATCGCTTTCAGCACCGTTTCACGGTGGCCCGGTTTGGTCTTGATTTCTGCAATTACGGTGATCATCACAACCTCATTGATTTATGCGGATTTATACGCTGACGCGGCCTTAGTTAAGCAAAAATTTCTGCCAGGTGCGCGCGATAACGTGCGATATCGCTGTCGATATCAGGTTGTTTAATCACGTCGTTACAGATAAAGGTCGGCAGCGCTTCCATGCCCAGGAACTGATTGGCCTTATGGAAGTGCAGGTAAACGCCGTCAACGCCCACGCCGTGGAAGAACTGCTGCGGATCGGTAAAGGCTTCCAGCGGCGCGTTCCAGGTCAGGCTCAACAGGTATTTCTTGCCCTGGATCAGGCCACCGGAGCCGTATTTCTTGCCGGCGTCGGCGCGGGTGCGACCGTCGCTGGCGTACAGGCTGCCGTGCCCGGCGGTGAACACTTCATCGATGTATTTTTTCAGGATCCAGGGCTCACCCATCCACCAGCCCGGCATCTGATAAATCACCACGTCGGCCCACAGGTATTTCTGCACTTCGGCTTCGATGTCATAGCCGTCGTCGACCACGGTGACCTGCACATCGTGTTTCACGTCGCGCAAGAAGCTTTCCGCCACGTCGCTCAGCGTTTGGTTAAGTTCGCCGTTGGAATGGCCGAATTGCTTTTTAGCATTGATAATCAGGATGTTGCTCATTTTCGCGGCTCCTGTCAGAGTTAAAATGGGTACGGCTTTCCGCGTTTGAGCACAGAAAGCATTTCGTTGACAGGGAGTGTAATCGTTAGCAATAGCCGTAAAAATGGGATCCAGCGCACAACAGTGTTGACTCTGAGTCAATAAAGGCACCGCCAGGTAATGAATTTTTGCATAAAATCGGCGGTTGAACCGGCTTCACCGGGCGATTGCTGCGCCAACTGTGACAGCTGCCCTGCTGATGGGTTACTATCGCCGACAGAATCGACAAGCTATACCCTTTGTCGTCCAGGGATTGCCAAGCCACGGTCTGAGGATAATTGAGTAATGAGTGATCTGACTCATGACGGTGTAGAGCGTTTACCGCTGCACACATTCACTGAAAACGCCTATCTGAACTATTCCATGTACGTCATCATGGATCGGGCGTTGCCGTACATTGGCGACGGTCTAAAGCCGGTACAACGGCGCATCATCTACGCCATGTCCGAGCTGGGGCTGAACAACAGCGCCAAATTCAAAAAATCCGCCCGTACCGTGGGTGACGTACTGGGTAAATACCATCCGCACGGCGACAGCGCTTGCTATGAAGCTATGGTGCTGATGGCGCAGCCGTTCTCTTATCGCTATCCGCTGGTAGACGGCCAGGGGAACTGGGGCGCGCCGGACGATCCGAAATCCTTCGCGGCGATGCGTTATACCGAATCCCGCCTGTCCAAATACGCGGAAGTGCTGCTGGCCGAACTGGGCCAGGGCACCGTTGACTGGGTGCCTAACTTTGACGGCACCATGCAGGAGCCGAAGATGTTGCCGGCGCGCCTGCCCAACATCCTGCTGAACGGCACCACCGGCATTGCCGTCGGCATGGCGACCGACATCCCGCCGCACAACGTGCGGGAAGTGGCCGCCGCCGTGGTGGCGTTGATCGACAAACCCGGCGCAGGGCTCGAGGAGTTGCTCGAGTACGTGCAGGGCCCGGACTTCCCGACCGAAGCCGAAATCATTACGCCGCGTGATGAAATCCGTAAAATTTACCAGAACGGCCGCGGTTCGGTGCGTATGCGCGCCATATGGAAAAAAGAAGACGGCAGCGCGGTGATCACCGCCTTGCCGCACCAGGTTTCCGGCGCCAAGGTGCTGGAGCAGATCGCCAGCCAGATGCGCGCCAAAAAGCTGCCGATGGTGGAAGATCTGCGTGACGAATCCGATCACGAGAATCCTACGCGGCTGGTGATTGTGCCGCGCTCCAACCGTATCGATCTGGACCAGGTGATGAACCACCTGTTCGCCACGACCGATCTGGAACGCAGCTACCGCATCAATATGAACATGATCGGTCTGGACAACCGCCCGCAGGTCAAAGGGCTGGTGGAAATCCTTACCGAATGGCTGGCATTCCGTCGCGATACGGTGCGCCGCCGTCTGAATTACCGTCTGGAAAAAGTGCTGAAACGCCTGCACATTCTGGAAGGTTTGCTGGTGGCGTTCCTCAATATCGATGAAGTGATCCACATCATCCGCAGCGAGGACGAACCCAAGCCGGTGCTGATGCAGCGTTTCGGCATTTCCGACACCCAGGCGGAAGCGATCCTCGAGCTGAAACTGCGCCATTTGGCGAAGCTGGAAGAGTTCAAGATCCGCGGCGAGCAGGATGAACTGGCCAAAGAACGCGATCACCTCCAGGCATTGCTGGCTTCTGAACGCAAGCTGAACACCCTGATCAAGAAAGAGATCCAGGCCGATGCGCAGGCCTATGGCGACGATCGCCGCTCACCGATTACCGAGCGTGCGGAAGCCAAGGCGATGAGCGAGCATGACTTTGTGCCGTCCGAGCCGGTGACTATCGTACTGTCGGAAATGGGCTGGGTGCGTAGCGCCAAGGGCCACGATATCGATCCAAGCGGCCTGAGCTACAAAGCCGGCGACAGCTACCGCAGCGCGGCGCGCGGCAAAACCAACCAGCCGGTGGTATTTATCGACTCCACCGGGCGCAGTTACGCGCTCGATCCGTTGACGCTGCCTTCGGCGCGTGGGCAGGGCGAGCCGTTAACCGGCAAGCTGACGCCACCGCCGGGCGCGACCATTGAGCAAGTGCTGATGGCGGCGGACGATCAGAAACTGTTGATGGCCTCTGACGCCGGCTACGGTTTTGTCTGCACCTTCAACGATCTGGTGGCGCGCAACCGTGCCGGTAAGGCGATGATCACTCTGCCGGACAATGCCAAAGCGCTGGCACCGATGGAGATCCACGGCGACGACGACATGTTGCTGTCGATCACTGCTGCCGGACGCATGTTGCTGTTCCCGGTTGCCGATCTGCCACAGTTGTCGAAGGGCAAGGGCAACAAGATTGTTTCCATCCCGGCGGCGCAGGCCGCTTCCGGCGAAGACAAGCTGACATGGTTGTTCGTGCTGCCACCGCAAACCTCCGTGACCTTGCATGTGGGTAAACGCAAGCTGACGCTGCGTCCGGAAGACTTGCAGAAATTCCGTGCGGAGCGCGGCCGTAAAGGCACCTCATTGCCACGTGGCTTGCAGCGTATCGATCGCGTAGAAATCGATGCACCGGCGCGTGCGCCTGCGGGCGACAGCGAAGAGTAAGCTGACGGCATAACAAACGGGCGCAGCATGCTGCGCCCGCTTTATTTCCCGCCACCGGCAATTATTTTCAAATAGTTAACATTTCTCTGCATAAAATTATTGTGCGTATCGTCGGCTGGCGGGAAAATAGAAAAAAATGCAGGTGAGGTTTTCGGGCTCTGCAATCAAAGAATGAGTAAAGGGATCTGCGCAGCGCTTCAGACTGCGTCGGCAGTGTGCTAATGAGGTTGTTATGTTATTAATTTTACGTGCCGTGCTCGCCACTCTGTATTGTCTTCTGGTGTGCATTTTCGGTTCTATTTACTGTTTATTATTCCGTCCCCGCGATCCCCGCCATGTGGCGACGTTCGGTCATCTGTTTGGTCGTCTGTCCGGGTTATTCGGTTTGAAAGTAGAAGTCCGCGTACCGGCCGAGGCCGCCAAAAACGGCAACTGCATTTATATCGCTAACCACCAGAATAACTACGATATGGTGACGGCCGCCAAAGCCGTGCAGCCGCGAACCGTGACCGTCGGCAAAAAAAGCCTGTTGTGGGTTCCCTTTTTTGGCCCGCTGTATTGGCTGACCGGTAACCTGCTGATTGATCGGGATAACCGCGCCAAAGCGCATGGCACCATTGCTCAGGTAGCCGAACAGTTCAAGAAGAAAGATATCTCGATCTGGATGTTTCCGGAAGGCACCCGCAGCCGCGGGCGCGGGCTGATGCCGTTTAAAACCGGTGCATTCCACGCGGCAATCGCCGCCGGGGTGCCGATTGTGCCGATCTGCGTTTCTACCACCACCGGTAAAATTAATCTTAACCGTTGGAATAATGGCCATGCGATCGTAGAAATACTCGAGCCGATCGACATCAGCAATTACGGCAGAGAAAATGTGCGTGAGCTGGCGGCCCATTGCCATGAGCTGATGTTGGCGAAAATCGCCGAGCTGGACGAAGAAGTCGCTCAGCGCAATGCGGCCGGAAAATAATATTCCCACCGGCTTCAAAGAATGAACTTTTAAACGGCGCTTGATGCCGTTAACGCCTGGGCTCCTGCTAATCTGATTAACAGGGGCCCGGTCTTTGCACACGGTTTAGTCATTGCTTTTCATGGAGAAAATATGTCACTCAGTCGACGTCAGTTTATTCAGGCATCGGGCTTGGCGCTGTGCGCAGGAGCCGTGCCGCTGAGGGCTGAGGCGAGCGGAACGCAGACGCCATTACCGATTCCTCCGCTGCTGGAATCCCGCCGCGGTCAGCCGCTGTTTTTAACCTTGCAGCGCGCCCACTGGGCGTTTATGGATAACCGCAAGGCGTCGGTGTGGGGCATTAACGGCATGTATCTTGGGCCGACAGTGCGGGTTTATAACGGGGACGACGTCAAGCTGATCTACAGCAACCGTCTGCCGGAGCCGGTGGCGATGACCATCAGCGGCCTGCAGGTGCCCGGCACCCTGATGGGCGGCGCGCCGCGCATGATGTCGCCTAACGTCGATTGGTCGCCGGTGTTGCCTATTCGCCAGAGCGCGGCCACCTGCTGGTATCACGCCAGCACGCCGAACCGCATGGCGCCGCACGTTTACAATGGCCTGACCGGGCTGTGGCTGGTTGAGGATGAGGTCAGCAAAGCGCTGCCGCTGCCAAACCACTACGGCGTTGACGACTTCCCGCTGATCATTCAGGACAAACGGTTGGATAATTTCGGTACGCCGGAATACGATCCGCCGTCGCAGGGCGGTTTTATCGGTGACACGCTGCTGGTCAACGGCGTGCAAAATCCTTACGTCGAGGTTTCTCGCGGCTGGGTGCGCCTGCGCCTGCTTAATGCTTCTAACTCGCGCCGCTACATGCTGCAATTGAGCGACGGTCGGCCGTTCAACGTTGTCGCCAGCGATCAGGGTTTCTTGCCTGCGCCGGTGGCGGTGCAGCAGCTTTCGCTGGCGCCGGGCGAACGCCGTGAAGTGCTGGTCGATATGTCAAAAGGCGATGAGGTCACCATCACCGCCGGTGAAGCGGCGGGCATGATGGATCGCCTGCGCGGCCTGTTTGAACCTTCGAGCATTCTGGTCTCCACCCAGGTGCTGACGCTGAGGCCTACCGGCCTGTTGCCATTGGTGACCGATAACCTGCCGATGCGCCTGCTGGCGGATCAACTGCTGGACGGCAGCGCCAGCCGCACCCGCGAATTCCGTCTGGGCGACAGCCAGCCAGGGATCAACGGCGCTATCTGGGACATGAACCGCATCGATGTGCAAACGCAGCAGGGCACCTGGGAGCGCTGGAACATTCACGCGGATACGCCGCAGGCGTTCCACATTCAGGGCGTGCAGTTCCTGGTGAAACGCGTCAATGGCGCGCAGCCGATGGCGGAAGATCGTGGCTGGAAGGACACCGTATGGGTCGACGGCGACGTCGAGCTGCTGGTTTACTTCAATCAGTCCACCTCGGAGCACTTCCCGTTCCTGTTCTACAGCCAGACGCTGGAGATGGCGGATCGCGGTACCGCCGGTCAGTTTATGGTGCAGCCGGCGCTGTAAGCCGGCCCTGTGCGGTGCCGTTAGGGGCCGCACGCAGCATGTCCAGAAACGCCTGCACTACCGGCGTGGCGCTCTCGGCATGATAAATGGCGTACAAATCCGCTGACGGCGCCTGCTGCAGCGGGCAGAACCGCACGCCGGGCCACGGAATGCGGCCGTAGCTGTCCGGCAACAGCGTGATGCCATAACCTTCGGCCACCAGCGCCATCAGGGTTTGCGGCTCATTGACCTGATAGGCGATGTCCGGTTTGAAACCTTGCTGCAGGCACAGGTTGTGCAAATACAGTCCCAGGCTGGCCTCGTGCGGCGGCAGGACCATGAATTTGTCATGCTGCAGTGCCGCCAACGGCAGGCTTTCCGCCTGTGCCAGCGGGTGATCGAGCGGCAGCACCACCGCAATATTCTCCCTCGCCAACAGCTGGCAGGCCAACCCCGGCAATGCCTGTTCCCTGGCCTCCCGCCAGACGCCAATATCGATATGACGCTTTTGCAGCGCGGCGATCTGCTGGCTGGGCGTCAGCTCGTTCAACGCCCAGGTGACGTTGGCCGTTTGCCCGGCAAAGCGCTTCAACGCTGGGATCAACCCGCCCCACACCGAGGTGCCGACCATACCGACCACCATATGACCGGCCTCGCCACGGCCTAACTGTTGCACCTGATTCAGCGCATGACCGGCCTGATCCAACAGCATCTCGACGTTGCGAAACAGCGTGCGGCCGGCCAGCGTCAGCGACATCGAACGGGTGGTGCGCTTGAACAGCGCGACGCCGAGTTGGCTCTCCAGTTCTTTAATGTGCTTGCTGAGCGGCGGTTGCGAAATATTCAGCCGTAGCGCCGCCTGGGTGAAGTTCATTTCCTCCGCCACGACGCGGAAATAGTGCAGCAGGCGGAAGTTAATCCGGCTGGGATCCGGCAGTTGCTGGGGCGATTTTATGCTGATGATGGCCTCCTGGTGCTACCAATTTATAGGTAAACGGAATAAATCGGCTGCCAATAATGTATTGGTCGCCGTCGCGCATCGCTCTCTACTATGGGGATTATTTCACCCTCCCACAGAAGAGAATACTATGTTTAATCAAGAAGATGCTTTTTCCTGTGCCGAAGCGATCCGCCGCCGCCTGCCGGGCTTCCAGCCGCGCGCCGCGCTGATACTGGGTTCCGGGCTGGGCGCGCTGGCGGAGGTGATGACCGACACCCTGATCGTCGACTACGCTGAGCTGCCTGGGTTCCCGGTCAGCGGCGTTGCGGGCCACGCCGGGCAACTGGTTGCAGGCTGGCTGGAAGGCGTGCCGGTATTGTGCATGAAAGGCCGTGGGCACTACTACGAAGGGCGCGGCATGCAGGTGATGACCACCGCTGTGCGCACGTTCAAACTGCTGGGTTGCGAATTCTTGCTGGCAACCAACGCCGCCGGCTCGTTGCGCCAGTCGGTGCCGCCGGGCAGCCTGGTGGCACTTACCGATCACATCAACTTTATGCCTGAATCGCCGCTGGTTGGCGACAACGATGAGCGTTTCGGTCCACGCTTCTTCAGCCTGGCCAACGCCTATGACCGCGAACTGCGCGGCCAACTGGCGCAGGTAGCCGAGCGCGCGGGCATTCCGCTGGCCGAAGGGGTCTTTGCCGCCTACACCGGGCCTAACTTCGAAACCCCGGCGGAAATTCGCATGATGCAGACGCTGGGGTGCGACGTGGTCGGCATGTCGATCGTGCCGGAAGTGCTCTCGGCCCGCCACTGCGGCCTGAAGGTGCTGGTGGTGTCGGCAATGACCAACTACGCCGAAGGGCTGTCCGATACGCCGCTTTCCCATGAACAAACCCTGAGCTGCGCCGCGCTGGCGGCCGACGATTTTATGCGCCTGATCCGTGAGTTCTTCAAAACGCTGTGATGCTGTAAACCTCGCGGCAGGGTGCAGGGACCTTGCCGCGCGAATCATCGTTTCAATCAAAATAATAAGGTGATGGTGATGGCAATAAAAACGCGACTGAAGGTAATGGTTTTTTTGCAGTTTTTCATTTGGGGCGCCTGGCTGGTCACGCTGGGATCTTACATGATTAACACCTTGCATTTCAGCGGGATGCAGGTGGGTATGGTGTACAGCGCCAAGGGCATCGCGGCGTTGATCATGCCGGGGTTGGCGGGCATCATTGCCGATCGCTGGGTCAAGGCCAACTATCTGTATGCGTTGTGCCATCTGTTCGGTGCGGCCGCGCTGTACTGTGCCGCCCAGGTTGAGCAGCCGATGGTGATGTTCTGGGTCATGCTGTTCAATGCCATGATGTATATGCCGACCATTTCGCTGTCCAACGCCATCGCCTATTTTTGTCTGGAGAAGCACGGTTACGACACGGTGAAGGATTTCCCGCCGGTGCGGGTGTACGGCACTCTGGGTTTTATTGTGGCGATGTGGTTGATCGGTTTCAGCAAAATTGAACTCAGCAATATGCAACTGTATCTGGCTTCCGGAGTGTCGCTGCTGCTGGCCGGCTATTCGCTGACGTTGCCGAACTGCCCGACCAGCAAAGCGGAAAAATCAAAAAGCGGGTTCAGCGTACTGGGGCTGGACGCGCTGGTATTATTCCGCCAACGGCGCATGGCGTTGTTTTTCCTGTTTGCCATGCTGCTGGGCGCGGCGCTGCAAGTGACCAACACCTTCGGCAACCCGTTCCTGCACGATTTCGCGCAAAACCCGCTGTACCAGGACAGCTTCAGCGTCAGATACCCGGCGGTGCTGCTGTCGCTGTCGCAAATTTCCGAGGTGTTTTTCATCCTCACGATTCCGTTTTTCCTGCGCAGATACGGCATTAAACAGGTGATGTTGATCAGTATGGCAGCCTGGACGTTGCGCTTCCTGTTCCTGGCCTACGGTACCCCGGTCGGTTTTGGTTTCGTGTTGCTGCTGCTTTCGATGATCGTTTATGGCTGTGCTTTTGATTTCTTCAATATTTCCGGCGCGATCTTCGTAGAGAAAGAGGCCGATCACCGTATCCGCGCCAGTGCGCAGGGGCTGTTCATGACGATGGTGAATGGTCTGGGCGCTTATCTGGGGGCGATCGCCAGCGGCGAGGTGGTGGATTTCTTTACCCGCAACGGCATAAAAGACTGGCAGAGCATCTGGCTGGTTTTCGCGCTGTATACGCTAGTGTTGGGTGTGGTCTTCGCACTGACCTTCCATTATCAGCACCGGCCGGAGGAGCACGCCGGGCCGGTAGAGCGCGCTCATTAGAGCAAGAGAATGGGCGCAGAGGTGCGCCCATTGTGCTTCAGCTTTCGGGAAAGCGTTGTTGCAGCCGTTGCCAGTTCGGCGCGTCTGCTGCGCCCTGGCTTGCCACTACGCAGGCGGCCACGCGGTTGGCCAGGCTGACTGCCTGCGGCAGTGGCCAGCTGGCGGAGAGACCGGCCAACAGACCGGCGCAGTGGGCGTCGCCGGCACCGGCAGTATCCACAACCTGGACCTGAGAGGCGGCAAGGTTCAGCGGCGGATTACGGCCATCGCAAATCCATGCGCCTTCCCCCTCCAGCCGACATATCAGCGTAATATTGTGCGCGGCGGCAAAACGTTGTGCGGCAGTGAGCACGTCGCCTTCGCCACACAGCGTTGTTGCCTGGTTGCGATTGAGCGTCAGTACCGTGTCGCTGTCGCTGAGCATGGCGAAGAAATCCGCATCCAGCAGGCCAACCCGCGAGCCGGGATCGATCAAGCGCCATTGGTCGAACGGCAGCCGTGTCAGCCAGTCGCGCAGCGCTTCACCGCTCTCGCCGGTCAGTTCGTCGCCATGGATGTAGATCAGCGTTTCAGGCGTCAATGGCAGCGTGGCGAGCTGGGCCTTGTTCCACTGCGTTTCGCAGCCCGGCACCCTGACAAAGGTGCGCTTGCCGCAAGGTTCCAGTTGCGTAAGACGTAGGCCGTTATCCCTCTGGCCGTGGCGCAGCAGCACCGGCAGACCGAGTTCATTCATGGCGGCTTCAATCATCGCGCCCCATTCGCCATTGCCTACCGGCATGCCATTGACCACCGGCACCTGCAGGCGGCTTAGCGCGCGCGCCACGTTAAATGCACTGCCGCCAATCTGCCGCTGTTGCCCCAGATCGATTTCGCCGATTGCGCTGCCCAGCACCAGAACCGGTTTTACTGCTAAAAGCTCATTCATTTTGTCCTCCGCTGCCGGCCATCGGGCCGGACAGATAGGCTATGATGACGTCGCAAACGCCCGGAGTCGAGGGGCAAGCGGGTTGGCGATGTGACTAATGTGTGAAATAACCATGCTCTTTTTGTCACTAGTGCGTATAATCGCCGCCCGGCGATTAATTAACCTGTGAAAGAGCACCAGAATGAGCACGACCAGCCTGATCCAACCCGACCGTGAATTGTTTTCCTATAAGCCTTATTGGGCCGAATGTTATGGCACCGCGCCGTTTTTACCGATGTCGCGCGAAGAGATGGATCAACTGGGCTGGGACAGCTGCGATGTGATCATTATCAGTGGTGACGCCTATGTCGATCACCCGAGTTTTGGCATGGCGATCATCGGCCGCATGCTGGAGGCGCAGGGCTTCCGCGTGGGCATTATTGCGCAGCCGGACTGGAGCAATAAAGACGACTTTATGCGCCTGGGCAAACCGAACCTGTTCTTCGGCATCACCGCCGGCAACATGGACTCGATGATCAACCGCTACACCGCCGATCGCAAACTGCGCCACGACGATGCCTATACCGCCGGCAACGTGGGCGGCAAACGCCCGGATCGTGCGACGCTGGTGTACAGCCAACGCTGCAAAGAAGCTTATAAAGACGTGCCGATCGTACTGGGTGGCATTGAAGCCAGCCTGCGCCGCATCGCGCATTACGATTACTGGTCGGATACCGTGCGCCGTTCGGTGCTGGTGGATTCCAAAGCCGATATGCTGATCTACGGCAACGGCGAGCGCCCGCTGGTGGAAGTGGCGCACCGCCTGGCCGCCGGTGAAAAAATCAGCGAGATCCACGATATCCGCAACACGGCGGTGATGCGCAAAGGCGCGCTGCCGGGCTGGACCGGCGTGGATTCCACCCGTCTGGACAAGCCGGGCCGCATTGAGCCAATCCCTAACCCTTACGGCGAGGATCTGCCGTGCGCCGACGGCGGTACGCCAGAGCCGGAAGCCAAGCCGGTCACCGTGCGCGCCGCCAAGCCAAAGCCGTGGGAAAAAACCTACGTGCTGCTGCCGTCCTTCGAAAAAGTGAAGGCCGACAAAGTGCTGTATGCGCACACCTCGCGAATTCTGCACCATGAAACCAACCCAGGCTGTGCCCGCGCGCTGATGCAATCGCATGGCGACCGTTATGTGTGGATCAACCCGCCGGCAATCCCGCTGACCACGCCGGAAATGGACAGCGTGTTTGCCCTGCCATACCAGCGTATTCCGCATCCGTCCTACGGCAAGGAAACCATTCCGGCCTACGACATGATCCGCTTCTCGGTCAATATCATGCGCGGTTGCTACGGCGGTTGTTCGTTCTGTTCGATCACCGAGCATGAAGGGCGCATCATCCAGAGCCGTTCGGAAGATTCGATTATTCGTGAAATCGAAGAGATCCGCGACAAGGTGCCGGGCTTTACCGGCGTGATCTCCGATCTGGGCGGCCCGACCGCCAACATGTACATGCTGCGCTGCACCAACCCGCGCGCCGAGCAGACCTGCCGCCGCGCCTCGTGCGTTTATCCGGAAATCTGCACCTACATGGACACCAACCACGAGCCGACCATCAACCTGTATCGCCGCGCGCGTTCGCTGGAGGGCGTCAAGAAGATCCTGATCGCTTCCGGTGTACGTTATGACCTGGCGGTGGAAGATCCACGCTACATCAAAGAACTGGCAACCCACCACGTCGGCGGCTATCTGAAGATCGCCCCGGAACACACCGAGGAAGGGCCGCTGTCGAAAATGATGAAACCGGGCATGGGCAGCTACGATCGGTTCAAACAGCTGTTCGACCATTATTCGAAGTTGGCGGGCAAAGAGCAGTACCTGATCCCGTATTTTATCTCTTCGCATCCGGGTACTCGCGATGAGGACATGGTGAATCTGGCGCTGTGGTTGAAGAAAAACCGTTTCCGCCTCGATCAGGTGCAGAACTTCTATCCTTCACCGATGGCCAACTCCACCACCATGTATTACACCGGCAAGAACCCGTTGAGCAAGGTGGGGTATAAGTCGGAAGACGTGGTAGTGCCGCGCGGCGATCGTCAGCGCCGTCTGCACAAGGCGCTGTTGCGCTATCATGACCCGGCTAACTGGGCGATGATCCGCACCGCGCTGGAAGAAATGGGCATGAAGCACCTGATCGGCAGCCGCCGTGAGTGTCTGGTACCGGCGCCAAGCATCGACGAGCAGCGCGAAGCGAAACGCCTGCAGCGTCATACTCGCCCGGCGCTGACCAAGCATACCGACATTACCCGGCAGCGCACGCCGTCGAACAAGCCGCCGCGCAAGCCTATCCGCAACGGTAAGCCGTAACGGCCCGAGTCAGGTGCTTAAACGAAAGGAGAACCCTCGGGTTCTCCTTTTTTGCTTTTGAAAATCACAATTGTTCGTAGGCCGCTTCCACCTTCATCAAATGGCGCGGCGCCTGCGGAGCGGGATGATATTTGCGCACATGCCAGTTAAAGGCTTCCGGCGACAGAGTGTTAATCATCGAGATGGCTTGCTCGCGGTTGCTGGAAAAGGTCCGTAACAGCGCGCCTGTGCCGTTTACGTAGGCGATAATGGTGGCGTAACGCAGAGTCACTGGATCGTAAATCCCTCTAAGCTGCTGTTTTTGCAACACGGCCAGATAGGCGGCGCCGAGATCGATGTTGGTATCGGGATCCAGTAGATCGTCTTCGTCCGGGCAGCCACGTTTCCCTTTGTAGCGATAGGCATCGCAGCCGGCGGTGTCGGCTTTTAACTGCATTAAACCGATGGCGTTGGACTTACTCACCGCCTCTGGGTTAAAGCCGGATTCTACCTTAATCATCGCGGCGATCAGTTTTTGGTCGACGCCGTATTTATCGGCGGCATCTTCGATCGCGTCGTCGTAGGCGTGAGGATTGTAACTGACGCGGTGCTTTTTGCCGGCGCAGCCTGCCAATACCAGCATCGCGCAGACGATGCCCAGGCGTGACCATTGCCGTAGAGAAAATTTCATGGTGCTCCGTGCTTTAGTTGAGTGGGGGGTAACCTCAGGTGCGTCATGATAGCGTCAGCCGGGTAAAAGATCTTTAGCAAAAAAATGGCTGTTTTCCTGTGCTCTATGATGATGAATTCATCGCCGACGACAATTCTGGATCTTCCTCACATAACCCGATCAAATGATGAAACCGGTTACTGAAACCGGTTGCTGTTTTTTCAGGTTTACCACCATACTCATTTCTCAACTGAATCATTTGTACGCAATTAGCTTCAGGAGATCGGATGAAAAAGATATTTCTTTGCTGTGCTGCCGGCATGTCGACCAGCATGGTGGTGAGTAAAATGAAAAAGTCTGCCGAACAGCAGGGAATTGAGGTGGATATTATTGCCGTAGGTATAGAGGAATTCGAATCTACGCTGGCTAATTACCAATGCTGCCTGCTGGGGCCACAAATCAAATATAAGCTGGCCGATTTTAAAAAGATCGCCGATCGGGAAAATAAACCGATTGCGGTTATTAACAGCATGGATTACGGCATGATGCGCGGCGATAAGATTTTGGCCGAAGCATTAGCGATGATCGCATGACACCGAGAGAACCAGGGCCGCGCCACCCCTGTTGTACCAGGCTCTCCGGCCAGGATTGAGCCGCTTTTTACCCCATTACTCACCAAACGTCCCGAGGGTTGAACCATGAGTATCAGCCAGGCCGCATTCAATTTCATCGAAAACCGCATCAGCCCGATTGCCGGTAAATTATCGACCCAGCGCCATATTATGGCGATCCGCGACGGTTTTATTTCCGCCATGCCGTTCATGATCGTCGGCTCATTTTTACTGGTCTTCGCCTATCCGCCTTTTGCCGCCGACAGCAGTTGGGGAATAGCCCAATGGTGGCTGAATGCTGCGGAAAAACATCAGGTCGCCATTCTTACCCCGTTTAATATGACGATGGGCATTATGTCTATCTATATTACCGCCGCCATCGCCTACAATCTGGCGCAGAGTTATAAGCTCGATCCCTTTATGGCGGCGATGCTGGCGCTGATGTCTTTTTTACTGGTCGCCGCGCCGCAAACCGAGAAGGTGCTGCCGACTGCCGCGTTAGGCGGCGTGGGGATCTTCACCGCCATTCTGGTGGCGGTCTACACCACCGAGCTGATCCGTTTCCTTAAAGTGCGCAATATCGGTATCTCGCTGCCGGAGCAGGTGCCGGCCAAAATCAAGCAGTCGTTCGATCTGCTGATCCCGATCCTGGCGGTGGTGATCACGCTGTATCCGCTCAGCCTACTGGTGCAACACCAGTTTGGCCTGCTGTTGCCGCAGGCGATCATGGCGCTGTTCCAGCCGCTGATTTCCGCCGCCGACTCGCTGCCGGCGATCCTGCTGGCGGTACTGATCGGCCATCTGCTGTGGTTCGCCGGGATTCACGGCGCGGTGATTGTCTCCGGCATGCTGCAGGCGTTCTGGCTGACCAATCTGGGCATCAACCAGGATATGCTCGCGGCCGGCCAACCGCTGCCGCACATTTTTATGGAAGCCTTCTGGACCTTTTTTATCGTGATTGGCGGTTCCGGTGCCACCTTTGGGCTGGTGCTGCTTTATCTGCGCAGCCGTTCGGCACACCTGCGGTCGATCGGCAAGCTGAGCCTGGTGCCGAGCTGTTTCAACATCAACGAACCGGTGATCTTCGGCACGCCGATCGTGATGAATCCCACTTTCTTTATCCCGTTTATCACCGCGCCGATCGTCAATTCGATCATCGCCTATGCGGCGGTGAAGCTGGATCTGATCGGCCGGGTGATCTCGGTGGTGCCCTGGACCGCACCGGCGCCGATTGGCGCAGCCTGGGCCACCGGCTGGGATTTCCGCGCCGCGCTGCTGGTGATGGTGCTGGCGGCGGTATCGGCGTTGATCTACTACCCGTTTTTTAAAGTCTATGAACAGCAACTGCTGGATCAGGAAGTGAGTGACGCGGATCCGATTGAACAAACGCAAGGAGTGACCGAATGATCGACATGGAAACGGCGGTAATGGCGCTGATCATCAATGCCGGCGAGGCGCGCAGCTGCGCCATGCAGGCGCTGTATGCGGCACGTAAATACCAGTGGGATCAGGTGGATATTCTGCTGGCGGAATCGCAGCTGGCGGCGAAGCGCGCCCACGCGACCCAGACTGAGCTGATCGGCTTTGACGAGGGGGAAGGCAAGCTGCCGGTCAACCTGATCATGGTACACGCGCAGGACCACATCATGAACGCCATGCTGGCGCGCGATCTGGTGGAAGAGCTGGTCAGAATTTATCGATTGCTGGAGCAGAACGGAGTGCAAACCGCATGAGCGTATTTCCAAAGGATTTCCTCTGGGGCGCGGCGACCGCGTCTTATCAGGTTGAGGGCGGCCATGATGCCGACGGCAAGGGCCTGTCCAACTGGGATCTGTTTTCCCATCTGCCCGGTACTACCTATCAGGGCACCAACGGCGACGTGGCGGTCGATCATTATCACCGCTTCCGGGAAGACGTGGCGCTGATGGCCGAGCTGGGCATGCAGACCTATCGATTTTCGATCTCTTGGCCGCGGCTGTTGCCGCAGGGGCGGGGAGAGGTGAACGAAGCCGGGATCCGCTTCTACAGCGAACTGATCGACGAACTGCTGAAGCACAATATCAAACCCATGATCACCCTTTATCACTGGGATCTGCCGCAGGCTTTGCAGGAACAGTTCGGCGGCTGGGAATCGCGTGAGATCGTCGACGCCTTCGATGAATACGCTCGCCTGTGCTATCAGCGTTTTGGCGATCGCGTCGAGCTGTGGTCAACCTTCAACGAAACCATTGTGTTTATCGGTATGGGCTACATGACCGGCGCGCATCCACCCAGGTTGACCGATCCGAAAAAGGGCATTCAAGCCTGCCACCACGTGTTTCTGGCCAATGCGCGGGCGGTGAAAAGCTTTCGCGAAATGGGGATCGACGGGCAGATCGGCTTCGTCAACGTATTGCAGCCTAACGATCCGATCAGCGACTCGCCGCAGGATCGGCGCGCCTGCGAGATCGCCGAAGGGATCTTCACCCACTGGCTGTACGATCCGGTGCTGAAGGGAGAATACCCGGCGGAGCTGCTGGCGATGGCGCAGCAGGCGTTTGGCGTGCCGTATTTCGTGCCGGGTGATGAGGAGCTGTTGAAGCAGAACATCGTCGATTTTATCGGCCTGAATTACTACAAGCGTGAGATGGTGGCGCATAACGACGACGTGGACGGCTACGCCATCAATACCAGCGGCCAGAAGGGCAGCGGGCGCGAACTGGGCTTTAAGGGGCTGTTCAAACTGGTGCGCAACCCGAACGGCGTTTACACCGATTGGGATTGGGAGGTTTACCCGCAAGGGCTGACCGACGCGATTGGCCGCATCGTCAAACGCTACGGCAATATTCCCCTCTACATCACCGAGAACGGGCTGGGGGCCAAAGATCCGATTGTCGACGGCGAGGTGCGCGATCAACCGCGCATTGATTATCTGCGCGATCATATTCAGGCGATCGGCGCGGCGATCGAACAGGGTGCCGACGTGCGCGGCTATTACCCCTGGTCGTTTATCGATCTGCTTTCCTGGCTCAACGGCTATCAGAAGCAATACGGTTTCGTCTATGTCGATCATAACGACAGTCTGGCGCGCAAGAAGAAGCAGAGCTTTGGCTGGTATCAGCGGGTGATCGCCACCAACGGCGAGCAGTTATAGCGGGGAAATAAAATGGCCCTCTCGTTGGGGAGAGGGCCGGGAACATTACAGCGACTCGGGATCCGGCCCCAGGCGATTGCCGATATCCAGTTTGGCTATCTCGCTCAGTTCGTCTTTATCCAGTTTAAAATCAAACACCTCGAAGTTTTCACGGATGCGCGACGGCGTGACCGATTTCGGGATCACAATCAGGCCGCTGTCCAGGTGCCAGCGCACCACGATCTGCGCCGGTGTCTTCTCGTATTTGTCCGCCAGGTGCTTGATCACCTGCTGGTCAAATACTCCTTCGCCACCCTGTGCCAGCGGGCTCCAGGACTCGGTGGCGATATGATGGGTGGCATTCCAGGCGCGCAACTGACGCTGTTGCAGCAGCGGGTGCAGCTCGATCTGATTGATTACCGGTGCGATGCTGGTTTCATCCAGCAGACGCTGCAGGTGCGGAATGTGGAAGTTGCACACGCCGATGCTCTTGATCAGCCCCTGCTCGCGCAGCTTGATCAGCCCGCGCCAGGCGTCGACGTACTGATCCTGCTGCGGTTTTGGCCAGTGGATCAGATACAGATCGACATAGTCCAGCTTGAGCTTTTCCAGGCTGGTTTCCAGCGCGGCCTGCGGATCGCCCTGATCGTCGTTCCACAGTTTGGTGGTAATGAACAGCTGCTCGCGCGGCACCGAGGCCGATTGCAGTGCGGCGCCGACCCCTTCCTCGTTCTTGTAGATCGCAGCGGTATCAATCGAGCGATAACCAATTTCCAGCGCTTTGGTCACTGCATTGGTGGTCTCTGAAATACTCGCCTGCCAAACGCCGAGACCCAACTGCGGCATCAGATTACCATCGTGGAGTTTGATGATGGGTTGTTGCGTTGTCATGCGCGTCTCCTTGTGAACTGATTGCCCGGCACAGCATGCGCCGGAAAACGGCTATAAATAAATTCTAGTTGGCAAACCGGGGTGGTGCTGAGTTTGCTAACCAAATTTCAGCGGTTGCGGCACGGTCTGGTACAGGTCATGTTTTTCTCCCATTAGATTAACGAGACGAGGTCATGCGATGCGATCGACAGCGCAGAGAAAGCGCTGAACTGCGCCCGGTGATCGGTCGGGCGCAGGGTGCAGAAACGGTAAACAGAAACTAAAGCCTAGCAGGTAATCGCCGGTTTGCGATTAACGCGCCGCTTCATAAATGCGTTGGCTGACTTCCAGGGTGATGTCCTGGTGTTCGCCCAGTGCGGTCATGCCGTGCTGGTGCAGCTTGTCGAGCAGCGCCGGGATCGAGCTGCCGTCGAGCTGGTAATCCGCCATGCGGGTCGGCACGCCCATTTGCTCGAAGAAAGCGCGGGTGGCGGCAATGGCGCCGTCGATACGGCTGTCTTCGCTGCCGTCGCGCAGGCCCCAAACGCGTTCAGCGTATTGCAGCAGTTTTTCGCGCTTCTGCGCTTTTTTCTCGATCAACAGGGCCGGCAGAACGATCGCCAGCGTCTGTGCGTGGTCCAGATCGTGCATTGCGGTCAGCTCATGGCCCAGCATGTGGGTCGCCCAGTCCTGCGGCACGCCGGCGCCGATCAGGCCGTTCAACGCCATGGTGGCGCTCCACATCACGTTAGCGCGCACGCCGTAGTTTTCCGGCTCGGCGAGCGCGCGCGGGCCGTCTTCCAGCAGCGTCAGCAGCAGGCCTTCGGCAAAACGGTCCTGCACCTTGGCGTTGACTGGGTAGGTCAGGTATTGCTCAATAGTGTGCACAAAGGCATCTACCACGCCGTTGGCGATCTGGCGCGGCGGCAGCGAGTAGGTCACTACCGGATCCAACACCGCGAACAGCGGCTGCACGTGCGGCGAGAAGAAGTGTTGCTTGTCGCCGCTGCTTTTACGGGTGATCACCGCACCGCTGTTGGATTCAGAACCGGTAGCCGGCAGCGTCAGCACGCAGCCCATTGGCACCGCACCGGTGATCTGGCTGCCGACGGTTTTCAGGATGTGCCACGGATCGCTGTCCGCCTGGTAATGCGCCGCTGCGGCAATGAACTTGGTGCCGTCAACCACGGAACCGCCACCGACCGCCAGCAGGAAATCGATGTTTTCCGCGCGTACCACTTCGACCGCTTTCATCAGCGTTTCGTAGGTTGGGTTAGGCTCGATGCCGGAGAACTCCTGCACGTTACGGCCGGCCAGCGCGGCATAAACCTGATCCAGCACGCCGTTTTTCTTCACGCTGCCGCCACCGTAAGTGATCAGGATACGTGCGTCCGCAGGGATCTGCTGTGCCAGGCCGGCAATTTGGTCCTGGCCGAACAGGATTTTGGTTGGGGTATGGAGAATAAAGTTTTGCATGGGGTCATTTCTCTTCTGCATGGGGAAAGCGCCGGCGGCGCAAAAATATCTGAGGCGTATTGTCAGTAACTTAGCCTCGCAGCACAATGCACATTCCTGTGCAAGTCTTGCCTATTCCTACAAAGCGTTGTAGAAAAATAGAGTTTTAAACTATTATTTATGCCGGATTGTTCTGAGTGTAAGAGGGTGTTTCAGTGACGGAAATCGATGAGCTGCGCTGCCGCATGGCGCGCCAGGCCGCGCGATTTGCCGAGGGCAACGGCTATACGCCGTCGCCGGTGCCGCGGGTCAAGATCCTGTACGTCGATCGCTACTGCCCGCGTCAACCGGTGATGTATGAACCAGGGGTGGTGATCGTTTTTCAGGGACACAAGGTCGGTTATTGCGGCAACAAGGTGTTCCAGTACGATCCGCGCAACTATCTGCTGATGTCGGTGCCGCTGCCGTTCGAGTGCGAAACCTTCGCCAGCCCGGAGCAGCCGTTGGTAGGGTTGGCGGTCAATATCGATACCCAGATGCTGCAGGATCTGTTGATCGACATCGGCGATGACGACTATCTGATGCAACCGCGCCGGGAAAGCAGCGGGGTGAATCTGGCCGCGCTGTCGGAAGAGATGCTGTGCGCCACCGAGCGCCTGCTGGACGTGATGGCCAAACCGCTGGACGCCCGGGTGCTGGGGCCGCAGATCGTGCGTGAAATCCTCTATCACGTGCTGCGCGGCTCCTGTGGGGCATCGTTGCAGGAGCTGGTCAACCGCCATACGCATTTTAGCCAGATCGCCAAGGCGCTGCGGCGTATCGAGAACCAGTATGCGGAAGGCCTCAACGTGGAGCAACTGGCGGGGGAAGTGAATATGAGCATCTCGGCGTTTCACCATAACTTCAAGGCGGTGACCAACACTTCGCCGCTGCAATATGTGAAATCTTATCGGCTGCACAAGGCGCGTTTATTGATGGTGCACGATGGCCTGAAGGCCAGCACCGCGGCGATCCGCGTCGGCTACGAGAGCGCCTCGCAGTTCAGCCGCGAATTCAAACGCTTCTTTGGCGTGACGCCGAGCGATGAAATTGCCCGGCTGCGCGACAGCCCACTTGGTTAACGTCGGCTGCCTGCCGCCGGGCAGCGCTTTACGGCGTCAGCACGATTTTGCCGAAGGCCCCACGATCGAGATGATCGAGCGCCTGCGGCAGTTGATCGAAGCGGTAAACCCGGTCGATCACCGGTTGCAGCCCTAGGGTATCTACGGCGCGCACCAGATCTTCCAGCGCGCGGCGATGGCCGACGCCAATCCCTTGAATCACCGGCGATTTCATCAGCAGCGGGCCGGCAGGGGCGGAGACTTCGAAGCCTTCGAGGGCGCCGATCACCGAGATGCGCCCGTGAACCGCCACGGCGCGGACCGAATTGCCGAGGTTGGGGCCGCCAACGGTGTCAACTATATGGTCGATACCCTGGTCTTGCGTCAGTTCATACACGGCGTCCACCCAGTCGCCGTTCAGGCGGTTAATGCCGTGATCGGCACCCAGCGCTTTGGCGCGCGCCAGTTTTTCATCGCTGGCGGAGGTGATGTACACCTCAGCGCCGTGCGCCTTGGCTATCTGTAGCGCGAACAGCGCCACGCCGCCGGTGCCTTGTACCAACACCGATTCGCCGGCGTGCAGGCGGCCTTGTTCCACCAGCGCGAACCAGGCGGTCAACCCGGCGCACGGCAGGGTGCTGGCCTGTACGTCGTCCAGCGAGGCGGGCGCGGCTGCCAGCCAATCTTCGTGCAGCACCACGTATTCCGCCAGCATGCCCTGATAAAACCCGCCAAGGGCGCGGTAGGGCGGTGTACGCGCGTCGCCGTGCGGCTTCTGTCGACCGTCAATCCAGCCTGGGCTGAAGGTGGAGATCACCCGATCGCCGGGTTGGAAGCGGCTGACGCCGGTGCCGATGGCATCCACTTCGCCGGCCATGTCGGAGGCGGGCGTAAAGGGTTGCGGCAGCGTCATCCCCATCCCGGTTTCAATCACCATCTTGTCGCGGTAGTTGAGCGCCACCGCTTTCACCTTCACCCTGATCTCGTGCGGCCCCGGCTGCGGGATGGCGCTTTCGGTCAGTTGCAGGTGTTCACGCCCCAGGGCGGCCATTGTCCAGCGTTGCATTGTGTCAGTCATGATTCACTCCAAAGTCGGTAATAAGTAGACCTGTCAATATTATCGTTGATTGATATTCGCCAGTGGCGATAAGATTTCCTTTGATTGTTTCCTTCAGAGATACAAACCATGACCGATCGGTTGAACGGCATTTCGGTATTTGTCACCGCAGTGGGAGCGGGGAGCTTTGCGTTGGCCGCCAGCCGGCTGCATCTTTCGCGCTCGGCGGTGGGGAAGACCATCGCCAGACTGGAACAGCGGCTTGGCGTGCGCCTGTTCCACCGCACGACCCGCAGCCTGAGCCTGACCGACGACGGGGCGCTGTTCTACGAACGCTGCCTGCGGGCGCTGGAGGAGATCCGCACGGCGGAAACGCTGCTGGAGTCGGGCAAACGAGAAGTCAGCGGCAGGCTAAGGGTAACGATGCCGGTGCTGTTTGGCCGCATCTGTATCGCGCCGCTGCTGACTGAACTGGCGCGCGAGCATCCCGGGTTGGAGCTGGAGCTGTCGTTTAACGATCGCGTGGTGGATTTGATTGAGGACGGTTTTGATCTGGCAATCCGCAACGGCGAGTTGGGCAACAGCAGCGGGCTGGTGGCGCGGCGACTCGGTAACCATCGCATGGCGCTTTGCGCCGCGCCGGCTTACTTGCAGCGCCGCGGTGAACCGCAGAACATTGAACAACTGGCGCAGCACGACGCGGTGGCTTATGTGCGTGCCGGCGTGGTGCGTAACTGGTTGATCCCCGAAGCGGACGGCGTGACGCGGGAGATGATGCCAGGCACCCATCTGCAGATGGATGATCTGCAGGCGATAGCGGATGCGGCGGTTGCCGGGTTCGGCATTGCCTGGCTGCCGTGTTGGCTGGTGCGCGGGCAACTGATTAAAGGTGAACTGGTGCGGGTTATGCGGGATAGGCCGGGGCTGTTTTTCGACGCTCATGCGGTGTGGCCGCAGACGCCGCATCTGCCGTTGAAGGTGCGGCTGGCGGTGGATCGGTTGGCGAGCAAGTTGCCCGCCAATATGGAATTGATCGAAGCGAAGCCTGTCGGCTAGGCGGAAGCGCGTTTTTTGCGCCAGATAACCAGCATGGCGCCCAGTAAGCCCACCAACAGCAGCAGCAGCGGCAAGAGCATCAGCCCGGTCATCACCTGGCTTTCGTAGCGTTTCACCAGTGGGATCTGGCTGAAAGCGTAGCCGAGGCTGACCAGAGTGCCGACCCAAACTGCCGCGCTTAACCAGTTAAACAGATGAAAACGCGTGCTGTTCAGCCCAGAGATGCCGGCTATGGTCGGCAGCAGGGTGCGAACGAAGCCGAGGAAGCGGCCGATCATCAGGGCCATCAGGCCGTGACGGTTAAACAGGTTGTGCGCGCGTTGGTGATACTGGGCGGGCAGTTGCAGCAGCCAGCCCTTCACCAGACTGGTATGCCCCAACCAGCGGCCCTGCAAGTAGCTGAGCCAGCAGCCGAGGCTGGCGGCGAGGGTCAGAATAATCAGCGTGGGGACAAAAGCCATTACGCCTTTGGCGATCAGTGCACCGGATAACAGCAGCAGGCTGTCGCCGGGCAGGAAGGAGGCTGGCAGTAATCCATTTTCAAGGAACAAAGTGGTGAAAAGCACGGCATAAACCACCCAAATTACGCTTGGATCGGCAAGGGCAATGAAGTCCTGCTGCCAAAGCGCATGAACAATCTCTCGTAATACATCCATTTTAAGTCCTGTTGCATGCCGGTTGCGCCCGGGGCCCCCTTCTCCAGGAGGCGATGTTGACCGTATCTGACCATTACTCGCGTAGTGTACTGCTAATAGCTTAAGCACACATTAAACGAAGCAGAATAAAATTGGCAGCGCAACGGGCTGCGGATCAGCGTGCGTTGGCGATACGCTCGAACCCTTTTGCGAGGTCGGCGATCAGATCCTGCACGTTCTCCAGGCCGATATGGAGGCGTATCAGCGTGCCGGAGAAATCAACGCCGCCCGCCGGACGGATCGCCTCCAGCTCTTCCGGCTGGTTAGCCAGGATCAGCGACTCATAGCCGCCCCAGGAATAGGCCATGCTGAAATGGCTGAAGTTATCCAGATAGTCGGCCAGTTGTTTGTCGCTGAGCCGCTGTTTCAGCACGAAAGAGAACAGGCCGTTGCAGCCGCTGAAATCGCGGCGGTAGAATTCATGGCCTTTGCAGCCGGGCAGCGCGGGGTGATTGACCACCTCTACCTCCGGCCGTTCCGCCAGCCAGTTGGCGACTTCGATACTGCTTTGCTCGTGCTGCTTCAGGCGTATGCCCAGCGTACGCAGGCCGCGGCTTGCCATATAGGCGGTATCGGCGTCCACCATCTGGCCCATCAGGTAAGAATATTCGCGCAGTTGATCCCAACAGCGTTCGTTGGCCACGGCGGTACCGAGCATGTAATCGGAATGGCCGATGATGTATTTGGTGCCGGCCTGAATCGAAATATCGATATCAAAATCCAGCGCCTTGAACAGCACGCCGGCCGCCCAGGTGTTGTCGATCATGATCACCATTTCCGGCGCTACGGCGCGGATGGCCTGCACCATCGCCGGGATATCCTGAATTTCCATGGTGATGGAACCGGGGGATTCAAGAAACACCACGCGGGTGTTGGGCTGAATCAGCCCGGCGATATCGGCGCCGATCAGCGGGTCGAAATAGGTGGTCGTCACGTTCATGCGGCTAAGAATATGGCTGCAAAAATCCTGTGTCGGCTCATAGACCGAACCGGTCATCAGCACGTGATCGCCGGCGCCGACAAAAGACAAAATGGCGTTGGATACCGCCGCCGCGCCGCACGGATAAAGCACGCAGCCCGCACCGCCTTCCAGCTCGACCATCGCATCCTGAAACGCGAAGTGGGTCAGGGTGCCGCGGCGGCCATAAAACAGTTCGCCGTGGGCACGTTGGGCGGTGGCGTGTTTCTTGGCCGCAACGGAGTCAAATACCAGTGAGGAAGCGCGCTGGGTGACGGGATTGACGGAGCCCAGGGTATAGCGTTTGCTGCGCCCGGCGGCGATCAGCGTGGTTTCGATATTTTTTGACGTCATAGGAATGGGCTCACTTTTACTGGCTTTTCACTGGCGTTTTTGCGATAGCCCTTAGGTTAACATGACATATAATAGCCATCCAGACGTTTTAACTTCCAGATATAGAAACGGCCATAATCCTCTGCCGGAGAGCGTTCTGGCACGCCATCATTCTGCGTGACGGCGTTTAACTCGCTCGCATATCGGCAAACGGACAGCCCACAGGCAAAAATGCTGTCGGCGCGCGTTTGTTGCATCTCTGTGGGCGAAAAGTAACGAAAAACCCTTTAAAAGGGGAGTAAAGGGCCTGACCGGCAGCGAATGGGCGAATGTTGCGGCTCCGACGCCGCGAGATCTGAAATATTGCCGATTATTTGGTAAATAATAATGAGAACTACTATCAATCCCTGATTGGTTTGATATGATCGCACGCTGAATTATTCCTCAATTTTGATCGGTAACGGGTGGAGGCACAGCGTGAAAACGGCTGGCAAGCATTTAAATCAAGGAGCGTTCGGCCAAGGCCGGGCGCAATGGGGCAAGGCGTTAGGCCGTGGTCTGATCGCTTCAATGGTATTGGTGGTTGGGCTGGCCGGCAGCGCACAGGCTGCACCGGCGGCCAACCCCGCCGTGACCGAGAGCGTTGCTCCGGTCGCCGCGCCTTCCGCTTCAGCGCCTGACAGCCTGACCCCGCTCAATCCGGCGCCGACCCTTCAGCCACCGGAAACCCGCGGCATGGATCTGTCCGTTTGGGGCATGTACCAGCACGCGGACATCGTTGTGAAGATAGTGATGATCGGTCTGGTGCTGGCGTCTATCGTCACCTGGACCATTTTGTTCTCCAAAGGCAGCGAACTGTTCCGCGCCAAGCGCCGTCTGCGCCGCGAGCAGCTGGCGCTGGCCAATGTGCGTACGCTGGATGAAGCCAGCGAACTGGCGCAGGGTTTCTCCGAAGAAAGCATCAGCGTGGTGTTGCTGAACGACGCGCAAAACGAGCTGGAACTGTCGGCGGAGTCCAACGACAACAACGGTATCAAAGAACGTACCGGTTTCCGCCTTGAGCGCCGCGTAGCGGGTTACAGCCGAAACATGGGGCGTGGCAACGGCTTCCTGGCGACCATTGGCGCTATCTCGCCGTTCGTCGGTCTGTTCGGTACGGTTTGGGGCATCATGAACAGCTTTATCGGCATCGCTCACTCGCAAACCACCAACCTGGCCGTCGTCGCGCCCGGCATTGCGGAAGCGTTGCTGGCGACCGCGTTGGGGCTGGTTGCCGCGATCCCGGCGGTGGTGATTTATAACGTCTTTGCCCGTGTCATCAGCGGCCATCGTGCCCAGGTTGGCGACGTGGCGGCGCAGGTGCTGTTGCTGTTGGGCCGCGATCTGGATCTGGCCGCGACGGCAGAGGCCAAACGCTCACAGCATTCACACCAACTGCGGGTGGGGTGAGTTATGGCGATGCGCTTAAATGAAGATCTGGACGACAGCGGCGAACTGCATGAAATCAACGTGACGCCGTTTATCGACGTCATGCTGGTGCTGTTGATCATCTTTATGGTGGCCGCGCCGCTGGCAACGGTAGATATCCGCGTCGATCTCCCCGCTTCTTCAGCCAAACCGCAGCCGCGCCCGGAAAAACCGGTGTTCCTGTCGGTGAAAGCGGATAAGCAGCTGTACGTGGGTGAGCAAGCGGTCAGCGCCGATCAACTGACGGCGGTGCTGGATCAGCGCACTCAGGCGAACAAAGAGACCACCATCTTCTTCCAGGCCGACAAGACCGTGGACTACGAAACGCTGATGAGCGTGATGGATACGTTGCGTAAAGCCGGCTACCTGAAAGTGGGGCTGGTGGGGATGGAAGGCGCCGCGAAGTAGCGGGCCGGATATCGCTAACGATGAGAAGGGCGCCGAGGTGCCCTTTTTACTGCCTGAAATTTGAACATTAACTTGACGTGTAATGGGTAAAATAAAATACTAATAGATAGTAACTAACACTATTTTCCGGAGTCGGTTATGCCAACCAGCATTGCTTTAAGCCCTCATTTTGAAAAGTTCGTTCATGAGCAAATTGACAGCGGGCGTTACGGCAACGTTAGCGAAGTGATACGGGCGGGTCTGCGCCTCCTCGAAGAGCATGAGCGGGCGATGAAAATTGAAGAGCTGCGAGTGGCTATTGCACAGGGAATAGAAAGTGGTGAGGGAGTTCCGGCGGAGGAGGCATTTTCGCGCTTGCGGACTAAATACCAACGGATGGTGAATAACGGAAGTGACTAATGGGGTTAACACTATCGCCGGTGGCGATAAGGGATATTGAAAACATTGGTGACTATATCGCCCAAGATAACCCGGCCCGTGCGCTGAGTTTTATTTCTGAGCTATACAACCAATGCCAGCGTATTGGCGAGTCACCGGAAGTCTATCAAAAGCGCCCTGAACTCGGTCGAGATGTCAGGATCAGCACCTATGGTAAATATCTTATTGTTTTCACCGCGATACAGCGCAATGTCAGGATCGAGCGAATACTCCACGGTGCGAGGAATATTTTGCGTTTGCTGGCTTATCGTTAGAACGTTAAGAGCTGGCTTATTTGCTCAGCCCTAACGTTCAGCGCCATTCAGCCGCGAGCATGCGCCGCGGCGCGGGCGATCTGCTCATCGGTAGGGCGCACGCCGGTATAGAGTACGAACTGCTCCAGCGCCTGCAATGCAATCACTTCCGCACCGGTGATCACCCGTTTGCCCTGCGCGCGCGCGTTGCGAATCAGCGGGGTTTCCGCCGGCAGCGCCACCACGTCGAAAACGATTTTCGCCGCTTCGAGGGTTGCCGGGGCAAAGGCCAGCTGTTCCGCCTCTGCGCCGCCGGCCATGCCGATGGGCGTTACGTTGATCAGCATATCCGCAGTTAACTCCCCGACTTCCGCCAGCCACTGATAACCGTAAGCGCTAGCCAGCGCCTGGCCTGCCGCCGGGTTGCGGGCGATGATGTGTCCCCGTTTGAAACCGGCGTCGCGCAGGGCGGCGACCACCGCCTTTGCCATGCCGCCGCTGCCGCGCAGGGCGAAAGTGGTGTCCGCCGGGATCTGATGCTGTGCCAGCAGTTTGGCGATGGCGATATAGTCGGTGTTATAGGCCCGCAGGAAGCCGCCGTCATTGACGATGGTATTGACCGATTCAATCGCCGTGGCGGAAGCGTCCAACTCATCGAGGAAGGGAATGCAGCTCTCTTTGAACGGCATGGAGACCGCGCAACCGCGAATACCCAGAGCGCGCACGCCGCCCACCGCCGCCTGAATATCCTGGGTGGTGAATGCCTTATAGATAAAGTTCAGATCCAGTTCCTGGTACAGATAGTTATGGAAGCGGGTGCCGAAGTTGCCAGGGCGGCCGGCCAGCGACATGCACAGCTGGGTATCTTTGTTAATCTCACGACTCATGATGGGCTCCTTAATCGGGGAAAACCTGAATTTAGGGCTGGCCGAGCAGTGCCTTCGAACCAGGGTGACGCCAGTGGATGCTGCCCGGCAGATATAATGAATTCTGCGCCAACGGCTGCTCGTCGATAAGCCGGCTGACCATATCGAAACTGTGCTGGGCCAGGGCGCGGCAATCCTGGGCTACGGTGTCGATTTTCAGCGTCAGGCCATCGAACAGGTAGTGGTCGTCGAAACTGCAAAGGTGCAGGTCGCTTTCCATTAACTGATGCTGATTCAGATAGCGCAGCACGCCTTCCAGCAGGCCGCAGGCGGCGGTAAACAGCGCTTTCGGCGGCCGGCCAAGCTGCGCGCAAAGCTGAGCGAACATCTCGTAGCCGGAGCTGGGGTGGTAATTGCCGTTGATGATCCATTCCGGTTTACAGGTCACCCCGGCACGTTCGAGGCCGAGCTGAAAACCGGCCAAGCGATCGCGTGTTGGCGAGATGCGCGGCTGACCACCAAGGAAATAAAATTCGTCCGGATGCTGGCGCGCGACGTTTTCCACTAGCGTGGCGGTCGAGGTCAGTGAGTCTGTCATCACCAGCGGCAACTCGGAGCCGGTGATCAGGCGGTCCATCTGCACCACCGGCAGGCCGGCGTTAATCTTTTGGTATTCCACATCGCTGAGCTGGCTGGAGGCGACGATCAAGCCGTCGACCTGACGTTGCACCAGGCTGTTCACCGCCATCATTTCCTGCGCCGGGTTTTCATCGGAGCAGGCGATCAGCAACTGCAAACCGGCCTCGCGGCACAGGGTTTCCAGCTCGCGTGAAATCACGGCAAAACCGTAGTTGGTCATTTCCGGCACGACCAGCCCCAGGGTATGGCTGCGGGAGGATCGCAGCGAACGTGCATGGAAGCTAGGCTGATAGTGGTGCTCGCCGGCCAGCGCCAGAATGCGGTCACGGGTGTCGTCGGACACCCGGTATTCTTTGCTGCGTCCGTTAAGCACCAGGCTGGCGGTCGATTTCGACACGCCGGCCAGCGCGGCAATATCACTGATGGTTATGCGTTTGTTTTTTTTCACTGACGGCATCTGAGTTCAACGGGAGATGCGTCATTCTAGCATGCATGGCGTCAGCGGCCAGTGCTCCAGTGCAAGCTGCGCCTCACCGCTCAAACGCAGGCGCGGCTGCGGGCCAGGGAAGTAGCGTGAGCTCATGACCCCTTCGCCGTGGTTGATAAAAATCTCCACGCTGGAGCTGTCGAACAGCATTTGCAGATGGGTGACCTCACCGCGCCAGTAACGGTGTTCAGGCTGCCCGTTGCGCAGGTTGTTGCGCGTCAGGCGCAGCAAGGCGCCATCCCAGCTCAGCGTCATCGCATCGCCAAAGTCGGCGCTGAATGCGCCGTTGGGCGTCAGCATCACTTCGGCGCTGCCGACCGGCCAACCCGGCGCGTTATCCGCCATTCCCTGCCATTGGCTGCCCTCGCCGCGCAGCCGTTGCAGCTCGCGCGCCGGCTGTTGGTAAAGCTTGCCGTTCTGCAAAGAAAGCTCGCGCGGGCAGGTCATGGTATGGATCCAGCCGTATTGCAACGTCGGGTGACAGGCTTCGTCCTGCTCCGGTACGCCCATCCAGCCGACCAGCAGACGGCGGCCGTCTTCGGCCAGCATGGTTTGCGGCGCATAGAATTCGAACCCGGCGTCCAGCTCGTGGAATTCGCCATGTTCAAAGGCCGCCTGCCGATAATCCAGCTTGCCGGTCAGATAGCCCGCCTGGTAAACGTTGAGATAACGTTCGTCCTGCGCCGCCAGCCCCTGCGGGCAACAAATCAACACCTCGGCATCCGCCAGCGTGAACAGGTCCGGGCATTCCCACATATAGCCGAAATCGCCCATGCCGTTCAGCTGTGTGCCGGCAATCTCCCCCAACAGCTGCCAACTGCGCAGATCGGCGGAGCGCAGCAACAGCACCTTGCCGCGATCCTGCAGGTCACGGGCACCGAGCACCATGTACCAGCTGTCTTGGTGGCGCCAAACCTTGGGATCGCGCACGTGGCCGCTGTAGCCTTCCGGCAGCGGCAGCACCGGGCCGAGCTTGTCATACCCGCCCTGCGCATTTTCCAGCGCCAGGCACTGGTACGCGGTGCGAGAACCGTCGGGGTATTTTACGTTGCCGGTATACGCCAGCATGATTTTGCCGTCTGCCACCACCGCCGAGCCTGAGTAACAGCCGTGGCTGTCGTAACAAGCGCCGGGCACCAGCGCCACCGGCTGATGCTGCCAGTTGAGCAGATCCGTCGATTGCCAATGGCCCCAGCATTTGTTGCGGTGATCGCAGCCCAGCGGGTTCCACTGATAGAACAGATGATAAACCCCATTATGCTGAATAAACCCGTTGGGGTCGTTCAGCAGGCCGACGCTGGGGGCCAGATGCCATACCGGGCGATGAGGATCGCGCAGCGCCAGCGGCATACCCGTCATCAGCGCCTGAACGGCCTGTTTCATCAAATTCAGTTCTTCCATCATTCACTGTCCGTTTTGTATTTCAGCAGCAGCGAGAGCGTAAAGGCGCTGCCGAAGGCGATAACCAGACCAATGATATAGCTCAGCAGCGAGCTGGCCTGCACGATCGCCAACCCAGGGATCGCCGTCAGCCCGACGGCGTTCATGCCGACGTGATTGGCCACCACCCAGGCACCGCCGAGTGCACCGCCCACCAGCGCAGCCAGGAAGGGTTTCACAAAGCGCAGGTTGATACCGAACAGCGCCGCCTCGGTAATGCCGAGCATGGCGGAAAAGGCCGAAGGTACCGCAATGGCTTTAATCTTGGCGTCGCGGGTTTTGAAATACACCGCCAGGCAAGCGCCGCCCTGGGCGATATTGGCCATCGACCAGATCGGCAGCAGGAAGTTAACGCCGATTTTCGGGTTGCCGAGCAGCCCCGCCTCGACGGCGTGGAAGCTGTGGTGAATGCCGGTGATGACGATGGCGGAATACAGGCCGCCGAACAGGAATCCGGCGAACCAACCGGCGTGGGCAATCAGCGTGCTGAGCACGAAGGAAATACCGTCACCCAGTGCGCGCCCGGCGGGGCCGATAAACAGCATGGCGACGAAGCCGGAGATGACCACCGTCAGGAATGGCGTCAGGATCAGGTCCAGCGCGTTGGGGATCACTCTGCGCAGCTGTTTTTCCAGCACGCTCATAAACCACACCGTCAGCAGCACCGGGAACACCGTACCCTGATAGCCGATCATGGCGATCTCGAGTCCGAAGAAATTCATGGTGTGGAAACCGCCGGCGACGCCCCAGGCGTTGGTCAGCGCCGGGTGGGTCAGAATGCCGCCCAGCGTGGCGCCCAGATAAGGGTTACCGCCGAATTCGCGCGCGGCGGTGAAGCCGATCAGGATCGGCAAGATGATAAACGCCGCCGAGCTGAACATGTCCAGCATCACGAACAGCGCGCTGTTGGCGTCGGCCCAGCCGTAGGTTTTCACCATGCCGAGCAGGCCCATCAGCAAACCGGAGGCGACGATAGCCGGAATGATCGGCACAAAGATGTTCGACAGCAGGCGGGCGATACGTTGCAGCGGGTTGAGTTTTTTCGCTGCGATGTCGGCGGCTTCAGACTTGCTGGATTCGCTGACGCCCGCCGCCTTGATAAATTCCGCATGCACCTTGTTGACCAGCCCGGTGCCGAAAATCACCTGGATCTGCCCGGCATTGCTGAAGCAGCCCTTCACCCCGTCAAGTTTGCCGATTGCAGCTTTATCCACCTTGCTGTCATCCACCAGCACCAGCCGCAGACGGGTGGCGCAGTGGGCGGCGCTGGCGATGTTCTCTTTGCCGCCGAGCAGCGGCAAAAGCGCGTTAGCGGTTGCGGTAATGTCCATGTTTTCTCCCTTGATAAATCAAAACACCGCCGCGGCTTTCCGCGGCGGAAATTCGTCACCAGCCTGCGTCAGAAGAAGTACTTGAATCTGGCGCGCACGCCGTAGCGCTGATCGTTATTGGCGTTGGCTATTTTGTTATCAGCATTGGCTTCAAGCATCGAGACGTAGGCCCCGAGGTACAAATTGAAGTTCTTCATATTCATGATATTAGGTATCTGATACGAAGTATGGATGGTGTGAATGTCATACTTGCCCGGTTCACTGAGCGGGTTATTGATGTCGGCCGCCATGCCGGCAGTATTAAACTCTTTGATGTCGTTGTGGGCGTAGATATATCCCACTTCGAAACGACGCCACAGCACGTTGATGCCGGCGGTTAAGTCTTTTTCGCCCGACGCGTCCAGATAGGCGGTGCTCAGGTTGGCGACCACACCGTTGTCCGGATTGGCGGCGGTGTTGTTCCAGGTCATGGTCATGCCATAGCCGTTACGTTTGGACTGGTCGACGAATTTTCCCTGATTGTCCTGATAACCATAGGCATTGTTGACCACGTTGCTTTCCATTGCCACCGCCGCGCTGAGCTGGTCTTTCTTCCAGGCGAGCACCGGCCGCAGATAGGCGACGTTTTTCTTATTATCCAGGCTGTTGCCGTGGTAGGCCTTGTCCTGGAACAGTGAGGAACCGTCTTCCACCAGCGTATTGAGCTCGAAGTAGAAGTCGCCGGCGTATTTGCTCAGCATCAGGTTGCCGCCGCTGCTGCTGCGGCCGCGGCCTTCTTTCATCATGTAGATATAGCCGAAGCCATCGGCATACAGATCGTTGGCGGTATTGCCGGAATACTGGATGAAGGTGTCCTGATTGAGCGGGAACATGTCGTAGGCTTCAAAGCGCCCGATTTTGGTCTGCCAGTTCTTTTCGTTGCCGAAGAAGAAGGCGGCATCATCAAGGTTCATTTTACCGGTCATGTCGGCCAGCGGTTGTACGCTGAAACCGGAGAAGTTGCCGTCCTGGTTGCGACGGTAACCGTCCACGCCGACCAGAATGCGGCCATTGATATCCCAACGCTCTTTGTTGCCGGGTTTCCAGTCCTTGTTGTTGCTGGTTTTCAATGAGGTGAGCTGGCCGCTGCGGCTGGCACCGTCGAGGTTGAACTCGACGTCGCCATACAGTTTCAGATCGTTAAAACCGTTCAACTTCAGGCTGGAAGCCGGCGCAGCCTTGGTTTCCAGCGTCGCGGTACGCTGCGCAACCTGTACGGTTTGCCGCTCGGTGTTGGCGGTGCGTTGTTCCAACTGTTGTGCGTGACGTTCTGCCGCCGTGGCGCGTGTTTCGGCCTGGGTGGCACGTTGTTCAGCCTGTTGCAGCCGTTGTTCCAGCGCATTCAGGCGTGCTTCGATACTGCTGTCGGCGCCAGCCGCCGCTGCAGAGGTGGAAATGAGGAGCCCTGTAGTTACAGCCAAATAGCTAAGTTTTTTCATGGTTCTCTATCATCCGGGTAAGTTGTTTTTGTTTTGTGCTAAATTGCTAAACCGGTTTTTCATGGGGAAAGATAGAGAGTTGAAAGGCGGCTGGCAACCAAGTTTGCTAACCCGATTCAGCTATTGTGATCGAGTGCGCAAATTCGGCCCGGCAGCGGAAAAACGGTGAGCCTGGCCCACCGTGATGAGATTAGCGTTGGAGGAAATTTTTTAACTGTTCTGAGGTAGGCAGAGCGGTCATGGCGCCTTTGGCGGTGGTAGCCAAGGCACCGCAGGCTTGGGCCTGAGCGATCACCTCTGGCCACTGTTCATCCTCCGGCAGAGCGCCGAGTTGCGCCAGCGCAGCCAGCAGACCGGCGACAAAAGCGTCGCCCGCGCCGGTGGTGTCGACCGGGACAATCGAAGGGGCGCGGAAATGGCGGATCTGCTTGCCGTCATGCACGCACACGCCATCGCCGCCCAGCGTCACCAGCAGCAAACGCAGCGGATAACGCTGCATCATCCAGTCGATGGCGCTTTCCAGCTCACCGATATTGCTGATAAAACTCAATTCTTCCTGTGAGATTTTGACCACGTGCGCCAGCAGAAGCGCCTTTTGCAGGCAGGGGCGCAGCGCTTCCGGTTGGCGCCAGACATCTTCACGAATATTAGGATCAAAACTCACCCAGCCACCGGCCGCCCTGATGTTCTCCATCGCGGTAAAGGTAGTGCTGCGGCTGGGCTCTTGCGACAGGGCGATAGAGCAAACGTGCAGCCACTCATCCGCTTTGAACTCAGGCAGATCTTCAGGTTGCAGGAACAGATCGGCGCTGGGGGTGACCATGAAAGTGAAGGTGCGTTCGCCGAGCAGATCGAGATCCACCACCACGGTGGAGGTGTGATGCTTGTCATCCTGCGTCATGTGGCGGATATCTACCTGCTCTTCGCTCAGCACCTGCTGCAAGAACGCGCCGAAACCATCTTTGCCGACCCGGCCGATAAAGGCGCTATCGCCGCCCAGACGGGCGATGCCGACCGCAACGTTGGCAGGCGCGCCGCCGGGGCATTTGAGATAACTGTTTGAATTTTCAGGAACCAGATCGACTACAGCGTCACCCAGCACCCATACGCGATTTCCCATGATCCACCTCTGTTTTAACCTGTGTCAGATGGCGAGCTAAAATAGAAGAACCGGTTTAGCAATGCAATGAAAGAATCCGCAAAGGCCCTAAATCCGGGCACAGGAAGAAAGGATAGAGAGCCAGTTACTGTCTCCGGGAATAAGGGGTGCAGGTTGATAACGCCGCCCTGTGAACCTTAAATTACGGCCAGCAAGGCTACAGCTAGAAATAGGATGAATATAATTAAAAATTGGAGGTGGGATTAATAACAATATCATTCATTACGGTGATTAATTCATGATTGAATGCGCTTTAAATAGGAAATGTCTTAAATTTTGGCAGTGCTTGGCAATAATTAGTTATGATGAATAATTGCATTATTGGAATGCGATTATTCCTAACCCTTTTGGGTTGATATTTTAGTGATATTATTATTTTTTAATATAAACAGTAAGTTGCATTGTCAAGCTATAGGGTGGCAGGGTAAGGGAACTAACCTCTCGGATTATTCATACCACGTATTTGTTATCCGGCGCCCATTATTGGCCAAAATAGGGTTGATCCCGCGCTATTCACGCGCATAATGTTCGCGTTTACTTACAATTCTTATCTTTTATTTGTCCTTCGACAGGGAAAAAGTCATGCGCGTCTCTGCTTATTCTTCGCTCAGCCTTGCTGTGCGCAAGGGCTGTATTCCATTTGGCTCCGTTGTTTTGCCGCTGTTTATATTCAATCAACCGGTTCTGGCGGCAGCGCCAAATGGCGATCAGCTGATCATACAGCAGCAGCGGCAAAAAGCGCTGGAACAGCAGCTAACCCCCCCGACACCGGATGTGCGGCTGTCGCCGCCTTCGTCCGGTTTTGGCCGCATTGCTTTCCCGCAGGAAAAACCCTGCTTCCCTATCGAACAGGTCGTTCTGACCGGCCAGGACAAACTCCCGCATTGGCTGCCGTTGCAGCGCATTGCCAACCAGGCGCAGGGCCAGTGCCTGGGCGGGCAGGGCATCAACCTGTTGATGAGCACCCTGCAAAACCGACTGGTGGATAGCGGCTATATCACCACGCGCGTGCTGGCACCGACGCAGGATCTGAAAAGCGGCAAGCTACGGCTGGTGGTAGTGCCCGGCTATGTGCGCCAGGTGAAACTGACGCCGGACAGCGGCCGCTACATTCAACCCTACAGCAGTTTCCCGGCTCATGCCGGCAACCTGCTGGACTTGCGCGACATCGAGCAGGGGCTGGAAAACCTGCAGCGCCTGCCGACGGTGCAGGCCAATATGGAAATCATCCCCGGCGAGCAGCCCGGCGAAAGCGATATCGCCCTGAGCTGGAAGCAAGAACGCATGTGGCGCGTTGGCGCTTCGCTGGATGACTCCGGCACCAAGAGCACCGGTCGCTATCAGGGCGGCCTGACGCTGTCGCTGGATAACCCGTTCTCGCTCAGCGATCTGTTCTACATCTCCGGCACCACCGACCTGCAAAACCAGGGCGGCAGAGGCACCAAAAACATCACCGGCCATTATTCGGTGCCGTTCGGCTACTGGATGGCCGGGGTGACCGCCAACAGTTATGACTATCACCAGACCATCGCCGGGCAGAATCAGGATTACCGCTACAGCGGCAAGAGCAAGAACCTGGATTTCCAGCTCAGCCGGGTGCTGCACCGTAACGGCAGCCAGAAAACCACGCTGACCTATGACGTGCTGGCGCGCGAATCCAGCAACTACATCAACGATACCGAAGTGGAAGTGCAGCGCCGCCGCACCTCCGGTTGGCGGCTGGGCTTGCAGCACCGCCATTACATCCAGCAGGCCACGCTGGATGCCGGCGTCAGCTATCAGCGCGGCACTCGCTGGTTCGGCGCATTGCCTGCGCCGGAAGAGACCTTTGGCGAGGCCACGGCGCTCAGCAAAATTGTGCAACTCAACGCCCAGCTTGACGTGCCGTTCAGCCTGTTCAACCAAAACTTCAGATACAACGTGCAGTACCAGCGTCAGATCAGCGATACCCCGCTGACGCCGCAGGATCAGTTTGCTATCGGCAACCGCTGGACGGTGCGCGGCTTTGACGGTGAACGCACCCTGAACGCCAACCACGGCTGGTTCGTGCGCAACGATCTGGCCTGGCGCACGCCGCTGCCGGGGCAAGAACTGTACCTGGGGGCCGACTATGGTGAAGTGGGCGGTTACGGCACCGATTACCTGGTCGGGCAACACCTGGCGGGCGGGGTGGTCGGCCTGCGCGGTTACGCCTTCAAGGTGGGCTACGACCTGTTCGCCGGCGTGCCGTTCTCCAAACCGGACGGCTTCAGCACCAGCCCGGTGACGCTGGGCTTTAACCTGAGCTGGAACTACTGAGGGAACGACAATGCGCATAGGTGATTACGATATCCGGGCACCGCTGATCCTCGGCGGCGATGACGGCGAGGCGGAAGCCTTTGGGGCGGCGGTATGGCTGTGGATGCATTCGCCGATGCACCGCGATGCGCCGTTGCACACCCTGCCGACGCTGCTGTTGCCGATCATCAAGCGGCAGCAATATGTGCTGGCGTCGCACCAAAATCAGCCGGTGTTTTTCCTCAGTTGGGCCTGGATGAATCAAGAATCCGAGGCGCGTTATCTAACGCAACCGGCGATAAACATGCAGGAAAACGACTGGAACAGCGGCGATCGCCTGTGGTTCTGCGACTGGATCGCCCCGTTCGGCCACACGCGGGAAATGCGCAATCTGATCGCCCGGGATATTTTCCCGCAGTTCTGCGTACGGGCGCTGTACCACCGGGGCGCGCAGCGCGGCAAACGCGTCGTGAACTTTAAAGGCGCGCAGGTCAGCCACCAGCAAGCGCAGCAATGGTGGGCGAACCACCCGTTAGCCGTCGAGCCGTCGGACATTCAATAAGGACATTGCCATGAACAAGAACCTGTACCGTATCGTTTTCAACAAAGCGCGTGGCATGCTGATGGTGGTGGCGGATATCGCCCGCTCCGGCCGCGCCGGGTCCGCACGGTCGCCTGGCCTGGGCCATACCCTGAGCCAGTGTATCGGCAAGATGAGCGCCGTCAGCTTCAGCCTGTTATTGGCATTGGGCGCTATCCAGCCGGTGCAGGCGGCCATTGTCGCTGACGGCAATGCGCCGGGCGGCCAGCAGCCGACCATCGTCAACAGCGCCAACGGTACGCCGCAGGTCAATATTCAGACCCCGAGCGCTGGTGGGGTTTCCCGCAACACCTACAGCCAGTTCGATGTCGACAAGCAGGGCGCGATCCTCAACAACTCGCACAAAATGACCCAGACCCAGCAGGGCGGCTGGGTCGATGGCAACCCGTGGCTGGCGAAAGGCGAAGCCAAGGTGATCCTCAACGAGGTCAACTCCCGCGATCCCAGCCGCCTGAACGGGTATATCGAGGTCGCCGGCCAGCGCGCGCAGGTGGTGATCGCCAACCCTTCCGGCATTACCTGTAATGGCTGCGGTTTTATCAACGCCAACCGCGCCACGCTGACCACCGGCCAGGCGCAGATGAACAACGGCAATCTGACCGGGTTTAACGTCGAGCGCGGCGAAGTGGTGGTGGAAGGCGCAGGTATGGACAGTTCGCGTCAGGATTACACCGAGATCATTGCCCGTTCGACCAAGATCAACGCCGGGCTGTGGGCCAACGATTTGAAAGTCACCACCGGGCGCAACAAGGTGGATGCGGCGCATCAGCAGATCGAAAAACAGGGCGACGATCCGGCCACACGCCCGCAACTGGCGGTGGATGTGGCCAAGCTGGGCGGCATGTACGCCGGCAAAATCCGCATGATCGGCACCGAAACCGGCGTCGGGGTGCGCAATGCCGGTAATATCGGCGCGCAGGCCGGCAGCGTGGTGGTGACCGCCGACGGCCGCATCGAAAACAGCGGCGCGATCAGCGGCGGCGATATGGCGATGGCTTCGAAGCAGGGCATCAGCAACAGCGGTTCGCTGTTCGCTGCGGGCAATGCCGCCGTTACCAGCGAGGGCGAGGTGCAAAACAGCGGTTCCATCGCCGCGCGCAACAATGTGCAGGTTCAGGCCGCCAGCCTGAACAGCAGCAAAGGCAGCACCCTGGCGGCAGGCGTGCAGCAGGACGGCAAACTGGGCGGCAGCGGTGAACTGGCGTTGACCGCCAGCGGCAAACTGACCGCGCAGGGCCAGAACCTGGCGGCGGGCAACCTGCGTGCCAGCGGGCAAGGCATGGACATCAGCGGCAGCCGCACTGCCGGCACCAATGTAACGCTGAACGCCGGGCAGAGCGACTTAACCACGGCCAATGCGCAGGTTGAAGCGGCGCAGCAACTGGTTGCCGACACCGGCAAACGGCTGAACAACGACGGCGGCACGCTGACGGCGAACAAGCTGGCGCTGAATGCCCAGGATCTCTCTAACCGCAAGGGCGAGATCGCCCAGCTTGGCGAAGAGGATCTGGCATTGAATCAGCAGGGCAAACTGGATAACGGCGGCGGCCGCATCGCCAGCAACGGCAACAACCTGACGCTGAACGCCGGGGCGATCGACAACCAGAGCGGGCAGATTATCCATGCCGGCAAGGGCCGGCTGGCGGTGAATACCGGCCGGCTGCAAGGGGATAACGGCAAGCTGTTGTCCAACGGGCAGCTCTCGATGCAGGGCGGCGATTACGTGCTGGATGGCGGCACTACCTCGGCGCAGCAGATCGCTATGGATGCCGGCAGCCTGTCCAACCGCAACGGCCAACTGGTGCAGAGCGGCAACGGCGACATGCGCCTCAGCACCCGTAAGGGTATCGACAATCAGGGCGGCCAACTGGCGGCCAACGGCAATGTGGCCTTGAACGCCGCACAGCTGAACAACCAAAACGGCAAAGTGATCGCCGCGCAGGACGGCAGCCTGAATGCGCAGATTGGCGGCACCCTCGACAACCAACAGGGCCAACTGGCTGCGAGCGGCAATACGCGCTTACAGGCGGATAAACTGGATAACCGCAAGGGCCTGGTTTCCGCCGCTACCGGCAACGGTGAGGTGGCGACCCGTCAGGCGCTGGATAACCGCAGCGGCCGTATCGAAGCCAAACAAGGGCTGCAACTGAGCGGCACCGGGCTGGAAAACCAGAGTGGGCAAGTGGTTGGCGGCGCCATTTCTCTGGCGCTCGGCAAGGGCGCGTTGAACAACCAACAGGGCGCTATCGCCGCTGCGGGCGATTTGCGCCTGAACGGCGGGGCGCTGACCAATGACGGCGGCCTGCTGCAATCCGCCGGCGACATGAGCCTCGACACCCAAGGCGCCGCGTTGAGCAACCGCCTGAGCGGCGAAACCGGCGGCATTCTCAGCCAGGGGGCGCTGTTGATCCACAGCGGCGCGCTGGACAATAGCCAGGGCATGCTGGTGGGCGGTGGTGCCACCGAACTGTTCACCGGCCGGCTGGATAACAGCAAAGGCACGCTGGTTGGCAAGCAGCGGTTGAACATCGACAGCCTGGCATTGACCAACGACGGCGGCCTGTTGCAGGCCGGCGGCGACGCGACTATCGATACCCACGGCCAGGCATTGACCAACCGCGACAGCGGCAAAAATGGCGGCATCAGCAGCCTGGGCAAACTGAACATCGCCGGCGGCGAGGTGGATAACCAAAGCGGCTTTATCGCCAGCTCGGGCGACCTGCAACTGCGTGGCAGCCAACTGGATAACCGCCACGGCACGCTGGCTTCCGAAAAACAGCTGTCGGCGACCGCCGGGGTGATCAATAACCAGGGCGGGGCGATAAAATCCGGCCAGGACATGGCGCTGAACGCCAAAGAACTGCTGGATAACAGCAATCTGGGGGTGATAGGCGCAGGCAAAAAACTGCAGCTGGACAGCGGGTCTCTGCTGAATAATCAGGGGACGCTGGTCAGCGCCGATGCGGCGAAGATTAACTTCGCCATGCTGGAAAACCGGGGCGGCCAACTGGCGGCCCAAACGGCGCTGGAGCTGCACGGCAATAACCTCAATAACAACGACGGCGGGTTGATCCAGAGCGGCGATCGCCTGGAGCTGGCGGTCGATCGGCTGACCAACGCCAACAGCGGCGAGAAAGGCGGCATTACCAGCCAGGGCGCGATGAACCTGTCTACCGGCCTGTTCGATAACGGCCAGGGCGTGGTGATTGCCGGCAAAAATCTGCAACTTGACGCTGATACGGTGCTGAACGGTGGCGGCAAGCTGGTGGCGCAGCAGGCGTTGACGCTCACCACCACCGGCGTGGGCGGCCTGAACAATCAGAGCGGGCTGGTGCAGGCCGGCGCTAACATGCTGCTGGATACCCGCGGCCAACGGCTGGATAACCAAAACGGCACCCTCCACAGCCTGGGCCAGCTGCAACTCAACGGCGGCGATATCAATAACCAGGGCGGTACGCTGGGGGCCAAGGGCGATTTCATGCTGGCGGCGCTCAAACTGGACAACAGCAACGGCGGGCGGATTATCGGCGAGCAGGCGGTAACGCTGAACAACACCGGGCTGGATAACCGCAACGGGCAGATTCAGGCGGTCGGCAATCTGTTGCTGGGCAGCGCGCAGGGGATTATCGATAACACCCTAGGGCTGATCCGCAGCGGCGCTACCGTGACGCTCAACGCCCTGCAGTTCACCAACGACGCCACGCTGGCGGACAATAAAGGGCTGGAAGGCCAGAGGGTAACGCTGAACACCGGCACGCTGAGCAACCGTGGCGGCAGCATTTTGGCTGACCGACAGTTGGCCATCACCAACGACGGCACCCTGGATAACAGCGGCGGCCAGCTGGCTGCGGCCGACACCCTGCAATTGAAAGGCACGGCGCTCAACCTGCTGAACAGCGGCGGCACGCTCAAAGCCGGCAAGCTGCTGGAGATTAACGCCAATGCGATCGGCGGTGATGGGCAACTGTTGTCGCTGGGCGATATCAATCTGGCCAGCGCTCAGGGCATCAATAACAGCGGCGAGATGATCGCCAACGGCAATTTCAACTTCACCACGCCGGGCGATGTCACCAACAGCGGCAAGCTGCTGGCGGGCGCGAAGCTGGATCTGCACGCCAATAACCTGTTTAACGCCGCCAGCGGCGAGATCAACGCCGGGCAGGATTGGCTGACGGTGAACGGCACCCTGAGCAACTACGGCCTGATCGACGGCAAGCACACCCTGCTGACGGCCAACACGCTGAACAACATCGGCACCGGCCGTATTTATGGCGACGCCATCGGCGTGCAGACCGCGACCTTCAACAATCTGGCGGAAAACGGCACCGCCGCTACACTGGCCGGGCGCGAGCGGGTGGATATCGGCACCCAGACGCTGAACAACTACGATCACGGGTTGATTTACAGCGGTGGCGATATGGTGATTGGCGGCCAGCTTGACGCCAACCACCTGGCAAGCGGCCAGGCTGGCACCCTTAACAACCACAGTTCGACCATTGAGTCCGCGGGCAACATGGCGCTGTCCGCCGCGCTGATCAACAACATCAACGATCGTTTCAGTACCGAGTTGGTCACCGTTTCCAACGAAAAAGTCACCGAGTATCAGCAGTCCGGCGATCCGGTGCGCTGGAAGGCGGGGGAACAAGGCGTCTTCGTTGACCGCAATTCGTCAGACTCATTGCTGAACCTGAACACCCCAGGCAAAACCGGGCACGGCAACGACAGATTTAATCAGTACGACTATAACCGGACGGTGCAGGAAACTCAGATTAAGGAAAGCGACCCGGCCAAAATCATCGCCGGTGGCGATATGGCGATCAATGCCGGGCATTTGCTGAACGACAAGAGCCAGGTGGTGGCCGGCGGCACGCTGGCGATTAACGCCGGTAGCCTGGATAACGTGGCGGTGGCGGGCCAGCGGCTGACCACCGACGTCGGGGAAGTGACCAGCTACTACCGCATCAAGAAAAAAGGCACTGACAAACAGGGGCATAACACCACGGCCTATACGCCGCCGACGACCATCCAGACCATCGCGTTGAAACCGAGCCAGCTGATCGACCACGGGCAGGTGGCGGGTAACCCGATAGCCATTGCACCGCTGACGCCGCAAGGCACAGACGCCACCATCGGCCAGGCCGGCGGGGTGAATGCAGGGGTCACCGGCAGCGATATTTCTGCCGGGATGCAGACCATCGGCGGCGGTGAACTGCCGGTGATTCAGGCGGCGGCCCTGCAACCGGGCCAGCAGTTTGAAGTGGCCAACAAAGTGAACGCCCAGCAGGGCGACGCAGCAAACAGCGTGGTGCGCATCGTCGGGCCGGACACCCGCCTGCCGGACAACAGCCTGTTCAAGACCAATCCGGCGCCGGGCGGCCAGTATCTGGTGGAAACCGATCCGCGCTTCACCAACCAAAAATCCTGGCTGGGCTCGGATTACATGATCGCGAAAGCCACCAACAACCAGGACAACGTGCTGAAACGTCTGGGGGATGGCTACTACGAGCAGCGGCTGATCCGCGAACAGGTGATCAACCTGACCGGCCAGCGTTATCTGGATGGGTACAACAACGACGAAGAGCAGTTCAAGGCGCTGATGGATCAGGGGTTGGCCTTCAGCCAGCAATATAACCTGAAGGTCGGCGTGGCGCTGACGCCGGAACAAATGGGGCTGTTGACCAAAGACATTGTCTGGCTGGTGAACGCCAAGGTCACGCTGCCGGACGGCAGCCAGCAAAATGTACTGGTGCCGCAGGTGTATGCCCGCATGCAACCGGGCGATCTGGACGGCTCCGGCGCGCTGATCGCCGGGCGCAACGTTAACCTCAACCTCGGCGACGGCCTGTTTAACAGCGGCCATATTGCCGGGCGCGAAGTGGTGAAACTGAGCGCTGCCAACATCACCAATATGGCGGGCAGCATTCAGGGGGCCGACGTCGGCCTGACCGCCCGCACCGATATCAACAATATCGGCGGCGTGATCCAGGGCAACAACTCGCTGCTGGCCAGCGCCGGGCGCGACATCAACGCCATCAGCACTACCCGAGCGGCGCAAAGCGTGAACGGCGCCAACAGCTTCGAGCGCACTAATATCGACAGTGTGGCCGGCATGTACGTGCAGGGCGCTGACGGCAAACTGATGCTGCAGGCCGGGCGCGACATCAAACTGGATGCGGCGCAGGTGGTCAACAGCGGCGAGAACGGCCAAACGCTGCTGAGCGCCGGGCGCGATCTCAACCTGAACGCGGTGACCACCGCCAGCCGCGACAACCTGATCTGGAACGGCGACAACAGCCTGAAACAGGGCAACAGCCAACAGGTGGGCAGCGAAGTCGTCGGCAAAGGCGCGGTGACCCTCAATGCGGGCAACGATATCACTGCTCATGCGGCGACGATTTCCGCCGGCGAGGCGCTGAACCTGAATGCCGGCCATGACGTCAACATCCTCAACGGCGAAAACACCCAGGATCTGGACGAGCGCCACAAGGTGACCGGCGGCAACGGCCTGATGTCGAAAACCACCACCACCACCCGCGACACCCTGGATCGCCAGACCCTGCAGAGCAGCACCCTGAGCGGTGACAGCATCAAGGTGCTGGCGGGCAACGATCTGCGCGTGCAGGGCAGCAGCGTGGCCGGCACCCAGGACGTGAAGCTGCTGGCGGGCCATGATCTGACCGTCACCGGCGCCACCGAGCGCAACAGCGAGCTGCACCTCAAGCAGGAGAAAAAATCCGGCCTGATGAGCAGCGGCGGCATCGGCATCAGCTACGGCACCGAAAGCCTGAAAACCACCGACACCTCACAGGGGGTGACCAACCAAGGCAGCACCGTCGGCAGCGTGAACGGCAACGTCACGCTGGGTGCGGGCAACAATCTGGCGGTGACCGGCTCCGAGCTGGTGGCCGGCAAGGACATGGCGCTGAGCGGCAAGAATGTGTCGGTGACGCAGGCGCAGGATGAAAACAGCCAGACCCACAAGGTCGAGCAGAAAAAATCCGGGCTGACGCTGGCGCTTTCCGGCACCGTCGGCAGCGCGCTGAACACCGCCGTGGAAACCTCGCAACAGGCAAAATCCACCGACGACAGCCGTCTGGCGGCCTTGCAGGGCACCAAAGCGGCGCTGAGCGGCGTGCAGGCGGTACAGGCGGCGAGGTTGGCGCAGGCACAGGGCGCCGACCCGGCCAATAACAACATGGTGGGGATCAGCATTTCTTACGGCACCCAGTCTTCCACCTCTACCCAGAACAGCGGGCAGAGCACCGCCCAGGGCAGCAGCCTGACGGCGGGCAACAACCTGAGCATCACCGCCAGCGGCAACGGCGTGAAGGGCCAGGACGGCGACATTCTGGTGCAGGGCAGCCAGCTGCAGGCGGGCAAGGACGTCACCCTGAACGCCAACCGCGACGTGAACCTGCTTTCCGCCAAAAACACCCAGTATCTGGACGGCAAGAACGAGAGCCAGGGCGGCACGTTGGGTGTGGGCATCGGCGTCGGCTCCGGCGGCATCGGGCTGAGCATTTCGGCCAGCGTCAACAAAGGCAAGGGCAACGAGAAAGGCAACGGCACCAGCTACACCGAAACCACGGTCAATGCCGGTAATCAGGTCAACATCACCAGCGGGCGCGACACCAATCTGATCGGCGCGCAGGTCACCGGCGAATCGGTCAAAGCCGACGTGGGCCGCAACCTGCTGCTGGAGAGCCAGCAGGACAGCGACCGTTACGATTCCAAACAGCAGAACGCCAGCGCGGGCGGCAGTTTCACCTTTGGCTCCATGACCGGCTCGGGCAGCATCAGCCTGAGCAAAGATAAAATGCACAGCAATTACGACAGCGTGCAGGAGCAGACGGGCATCTTTGCTGGCAAGGGCGGTTTTGACGTGACGGTGGGCGAGCACACCCAGCTTAACGGCGCGGTGATTGGCAGCACCGCCACGGCGGATAAAAACAAACTCGACACCGGCACGCTGGGCTTTACGGACATCCACAATCAGGCGGACTTCGAGGTAGAACACCAGAGCGTGGGCATCAGCTCCGGCGGCAGCATCGGCAGCCAGTTCGCCGGCAATATGGCCAACGGCCTGCTGGTGGGGGCCAACAACAGTGGGCACGACAGCTCCACCACCCACGCTGCGGTGAGCGACGGCACCCTTGTTATTCGCGATCAGGACAAACAGACGCAGAACCTCAGCGATCTGAGCCGCGACGTCGAGCATGCCAACCAGACGTTAAGCCCGATCTTCGACAAGGAGAAAGAGCAGAAACGGCTGCAACAGGCGCAGCTGATTGGCGAGATCGGTAATCAGGCGATGGACATTGCGCGGACCGAGGGGGCGATCACCGCGACCAAAGCCGCGAAAGAGAAGATGAATAACGTCACAGACGCCGATCGCCAGGCTGCGGCGGCTAAACTGGCGAAAGAGAAACCGGGCAAGGTCATCACCGACGACGATATCAACGCGCAGATTTACCAGACGGCGTATAACCAGGCGTTTAGCGAATCGGGTTATGGCACGGGCGGTAAGGTGCAGCAGGGTATGCAGGCGGCGGTCGCTGCGGTGCAAGGGCTGGCCGGTGGAGACCTGAAAGCGGCGATTGCCGGTGGAGCCGCGCCGTATCTGGCGGAACAAATACACCTTCTGGCCCCGAATGAGGAAAGCCGTGTCATCGCGCATGCGGTGGTGGCTGGCGCGCTGGCCGAGTTGCAAGGCAAGTCGGCAGCGGCAGGAGCAGCGGGTGCTGCGACTGCGGCATTGGGTACCAAAGCGATTGCCGAGGCCATGTTCGGCACCAGTGATTTCAGCAAAATGAGTGAAGAGCAGCGCCAGACGGTTTCTGCATTGGCTACGCTTGCAGGTGGTTTGGCCGGCGGTCTGGCGAGCGGTGATACGGCGGGTGCGGTAGCTGGCGGGCAATCGGGTAAGAATACCTCCGAGAACAATGACCAGTTTAGCTTGCCGCCAGGGATGATGAGTTCTGGTCAGGCTGCCTCTACTCTGGGTCAGTATATGACTGAGCATGGCGCTACGGCGGAACAAATTACTGCCGCACAGGCCGATTTGGCGCGTGGTTTGGGAACCGGGGCACCACAACCTGCAACCGAGTTTGTTAAGGCTTGGGGCAAGTTTATGATAACGGCAGCGTCGCTGGGTTCAGGAACCGTTGTTGGCGGAAGTTCAATGGCTGTGGGGGGATTGATTGGCGGCTCGGCGAACGCAGGTGTGCAGCTACAAGGCGATAAGCCTTTTAGTTATACCGATTTGTTTATTGCCACCGGGTCTGCTGCCCTGACTCAGGGGAAAGGTGTTGTTGCTACTGAGGTTATCGGTGTGAGCGGAGCTTATGTCGGCAGTAAAATCAAAGGGGAAGATCCCAAGAATGCAATGATTGCTGCTGGTGTTGGTGGGGCTGCGGGTATTGTAGGAGGTAAGGCAGTTACCGTTGGTAATCAGTTAAAACCTGTGGTTTCAAATAATGCTGCCGAGAATTTAGGCAATATTGGTGGCTCCTTAGCTAGCGAAGTTTTTAGCGGAAAAACTCAAGATAAATTAGATGAAATTGATAAGTCTAAAAAATAGGTGAGCAGAGATGAGTAATAAACAGATAGGATATAAACTGCTTTTTATTTTAATTGGTTACTCTGTTTTTATTATGATAGCCATTGCCCTTATTGCTTGTCTTGGCTCAGCGCTGTTGGTTTACTATGAGAGAGGGGCATTTTTATTTGGTTTTAGAAATGATTTCATATACTCATTGAAAGTTGGTATTGCAGCAGGGGTACCTGCAGGTATAGGGATTTGGGTGTTGTCGAAAATGCAAAGCAAGACAAAAAATAGAATGTAACAGCCGGAGGGCAGATGTTCTATTAGGTATTGGCATTTGGATTCTCGCGAAAATTGAAGAAATACGAAAGCGTAAATCCGCCCCATAGAGAAAAGTCACCTGCCACAGGTGATTTTTTGAATTTCTGTGCTGTTATTACTCCGTGTTGATGCAGGGGCGAGAAATGTATATCAGTTTGCTTTGATTATTGGGAAGTTAATATTAATACCAGATAAATTTACTTTAAGATATCAGAAGGATAGGGTATGGAACGATTTTGTAAGACAGTTATGCTGCCGGTGATCACCGGTATTGTATTTTGGGGTCCATCGGATACTGGGGCGGTCACCCGTGAAGAAATGTTCAAGCTCAATGCGGCCTATCCACCAGGTAGCTTTACGATTTGCGAGTCCAAACTTGAAGGGAATGGTAAGGATCTAATGCCAATGTTGGCAAAAATTCGTGGGCATATTATAGACAGAAAAGGTAATTTGAGCCATTCCGATGTCAGTGTAATGTTCATTCCTCTGGGGGCTTCAACCGCTTCGCTGACCTTGAGTTATCGACAAACAGTCACTATGGAAGATAATGGCCAGTGGGCTCATATCGATCCGGATAGCTTGAAAGTTTCAATGCCTGCTAATCCAGCCAGTGAGGCTATTCTAGCCGAAGGGTTCCGCAACAGACTCCCTACCGGGAAAGAGTTACAACCCTATCAGACGACAGAAATCACCGATTTCCCGTCTTATGTGGTCAGGATTCCAGGCGAATCCCCCCTTTATTGTCATAAAGAAACGTCGGGGGAGTGAAATCATAACATTAAAATTTTCAGTCAGACCTGAGTTTCATTGTGTTAATTTTTACGGGAGTAATAATGACTGGTGAGGTGGCTCGCAAATTACCAGTCCAACTAATTATTTTTGATGTCAGTTCTGTTACTCTCTAAACGTATCTATCATTTTTGTTTGATAATATCCAATAAATAATTTATGCCGTCAATACGGTATGGATAGCTATTTTTTTGTGCCAAAGTTGTTCCACTTACCATTAAGGATAGTTCAATGAAGAAATTAGTTATCGCCAGTATGGTTATTTCTACTCTGGGTCTCAGCGCTGCGGCGAATGCCGGGCAAAGCACCCTTAGCGTCGGTTATGCGCAAAGCAAGGTGCAGGATTTCAAAAATATCAATGGCGTTAACCTCAAGTACCGTTACGAGTGGGATTCACCGCTCAGCGTGATCAGTTCCTTTACCTATATGAGCGGGGATCAAAACGAGTCTTACTACGCTGAGCGCGACATTATCGATAACCACGCA
>NZ_BCTU01000020.1 GCF_001590925.1 Serratia plymuthica NBRC 102599 | reverse complement strand
CGGCGGCCTGTTGTCGCAAAACCATCAGGACAACAGCGTCAACGCCGGTTTTACCTGGCGTTTTTAACGCTTCTTGCTTGAAAGACACGGGGTCAGCTTGCTGGCCCCGTTTTTATTGGGGCCGGGTAACAGTGACGACAAGGGGAGCTACCCGTATGATGCCTCGCCCGGTTTGGCGAAAAAACGGCAATAAAAAACCGGGACCCTTGCGGATCCCGGCTCAAAAGTGGGTAAAACAGATTAGCGCTACGGCTCAAATCCCGGTTTGCTTACAGACTGAGTGAATGCATACATCCTTCAGCAGCGGCAATCGGAACTAATTTTCCCTGGTGTTATTATGGTTATTATCAAAAGTGGTTCTAGTATTATTTTTTATAGTGTATTGCTGTATGTGTCTTTTGATACCATGTTTGACCATAGAACATGGTATGTCAAGCAACGTTTTTAAATTAAGATTGCATGGTATGCAATGTTTTGAGCGTACTTCTTCATAATTCATAATTAAAACAACTAATAAATAAGCATAAAAATCGAAGGGAAAAATGGATAACAATCATCACAAATTCGATTCGTTGTCGATTGCAAACCGGGTCAGGGAACTGTTGTTGCATTACGGCATTGGCAAGCGGCAGCATGCAAAAGAGCTTAGCCGCATTCTGGATCTGAGTTTTTCGCATGCGCATCGAAAACTGAAAGGGCAAAGCCCCTGGACGCTGGAACAGATCAATAGCGTGGCCGCTGCATTGGGGGAAACACCGGCGGCTATCGCGGACATGGGTGCGGAACAGGAGACGTCGGCGCAAACTATGGCGCAGGATGCCATCTTTTTTGTGGCAGGTGCGGAAATTCCCTGTGTCGGTCATATCGGCGATGAGCTGCCGGCAGGGCGACAGGCGGAGTTCGTGGCGCTGAAGCCGGACCAGCAATGGCAGATTTATCGGGCGGACGATGCGCCGTTGGGCAAACGCTTCTGGGTTGAATTGATCGAGATCCGCCCGAGCCATACCGATGATGAGCGTTTGAGCATTGCGGTGCTGGATGATTCGCATCAGGCGGCGGATGAACTGGCAAAATACCTCGATGGCTGCGGCTTCACGGCGGTGGCCTTCTACGACGTCAGCAGTTTTTGCCAGGCGCTGCAACAAAGCCTGTTCGACGGCTATGTGGTCGACTGGTTGATCGGCGAGGAAACGGCGGATAAATGCATTGAAGCCATTCGCAGCTCTGACAACCCGGATGCGCCGGTACTGGTACTGACCGGCCAGTTGGGCACCGATCTGCGCGAGTCGGAAATCGCTAAAGCGATGCGTGACTATGACGTGCTCGGTCCCTATGAAAAACCGGTGCGGCTTCACGTCATCGAAGCCGCTTTGTTGCGGTGCTTTAATCTTTAGCGGTGAACAGCGAAGCCAACGCGGTGGACAGCGCGTCTAACCGCACCGGCTTCATTAAATAGTTATCGAACAGCGCCCGCTGTTCGGCAGACAGTTGTTCCGGGGTGTAGGCGCTGATGCCGATAATCGGCACCTGGCGGTTGGGGCCGCGGCGGCTGCGCAGCTGTTTGGCCAGCGCGGCGCCATCGATGCCGGGCATTTGCAGGTCCAGCAGCAGCGCGTCGTAAGGGCGGCGAAACAGCTTTTGCAGCGCCCGTTCAGGCGAGTTGCACAGCTCGTGCCGGTAACCCAGTTTGTCCAACAGCGCCGCAAAGGCGTCGCTCACCGACTTATTGTCATCCACCACCAGAATATGCTGCTGCTTCTGCATCAGGCCGTGGTGCTGAGCCGGTATTGCACCTGGTTCTTCTTCATCGCCGAGCTCGACAGGGATGCTGACGATAAAGGTGCTGCCTTTTTTGATTTCGCTGTAGACGGTAATGGTGCCGTTGAGCAGCGTCACTAGCCCGTGCACAATCGCCAACCCCATGCCGACGCCGCCATACTGCCGGGTGTGCGACTGATCAAGTTGGGTAAAGGGCCTGAATATCTGGTCGAGCATCTCTTTTTCGATGCCGATACCGGTGTCGGTGACCTCGATAATCAACGCGCTGCCGGTAGGCTGCCGCCGCAGGCAACTGTGCAGCGTGATGGTGCCGCTTTCGGTGTATTTGTAGGCGTTGGTCAGCAGGTTGACGATGATCTGCCTGATACGCAACGGATCGGAATGTATTTGCTGGTGGCCGCATTCAACCTCGCACAACAGCGTAACCCGATCTTTCTGGCTCAGCGTGGTGATTTCATTCGCCGTTTCCTCGATCAACCGTTGGGCGTCGAACGGCACTATGCGCAATTCCATCATGCCGCTGTCCAGATGGGCATAATCGGTCAGGTCCTTCATCTGGCTTTCAACCTGCTGCGCGGCGGTTTCCAGCCGCTGGAAGGTATCCGCATGTTCGGCCGACACTTTAGTATTCACCAACACGTCAATGGCGGACATGATGCTTTGCAACGAGGTACGCAACTCGTGGCCGATGGCCCCGAGAAAGGCATTTTTGGTGCGCGTGGCTTTCTCCGCCTCAATCGCTTTGGCCTGTTGCCGGATGGTCAGGCGCTGCTGGCGCAACACAATCAGGGTGATGGCAATCAGGGCGATCACCGAGAACATCACGATCACCAGACCATAAAAAATGATGTGCCGCTTTTCGATATAGTCTTCATAGGCGGCGGTACGCTGCTTCACTTCGGCGTGATCGGTCAGGTTGGCCATCTCAATCGAGTAAGGCTTGATTTGTTTCATGGCCTGCGAAATGCGGGTGAAATCAATCGACGGGCTATTCAGCAAAGTATCAATCCGATCCATTTGCCGATGCATTTGGGTGACCACTTCAGGGTAACCCGGTTCGGCATACAGCGGCTGCGTGGATTCGGATACTGTTTCCAGCACGTAAAAGCGGGAATAAAGGATTTCAAATTTAAGCCTGAGATCTTCGCTATCCACCTGCTGCGCGTTTTTCTGCTGTTCGACCAGGGTTTCAAATTCGGCCAGCTTGATGGCGAATTTGGCGATCGACCAGGAGTAATTTTCTTGAGTGCCGGCAATGGCATACAGCCCTTTCTTTGACAGGGTGGCGCTGTAGTAATACAGCGTTACCGTGGAGGCAACCAAAAAAAGCGCAGCGAAAATCGCTGGGATCGCCAGCCTGCTGCCGTTTTTAAATCCTTTGAGCTTCATTTAATCACTATCCTGTCCACTTGCCAGATAAAGCGCGAGTTGTAGAGAGGGGAATTTAACTCAGGCCCTGCGGCGTCCCTTGGATAAACCAAAAACAGCGGTCCGAAGTTTCGGATCTTCAGCATTTCGCCATCCATCTTGTAGGCCAAAATTATATGGTAATTCTCGACGTCGGACAGCGGCACGTCGATGTAATAATCGTTCAGCGCATGAAACGTCAGCGTGCTGCCTTTGGCCCCCACGCGCGCCAAAATATCCGCCACGGCCACCCCTTCGAACTTTCTTTGCGGTGTCCAGGAGGTTGAGGTGGTGATGCTGTGCACCGGCATCGCCAACAGTTGTTTATCGGTAAACAGATAACTTTTTTTTGCCGGGTCGGTGGTGTTTTCGATATTGCCTGTCACTTCCAGAGTGAAACTTAGCGCGCTGGATTGAACGATGACCAGCGCAAAAAATGCCCACGCGGCGTTTTTAAAAAAAGTGAACAGCATCGGTGTTCTCCAGAAGTAGCGGAAGTCTGCATAGGGCCTGCTAATTTAACAGGCAAAATAATGGCAGAAAATACAGGGTTGTGCCGGAGGAAAGGGTAAATGAAGTGAAATTAAGCAGGCCGGGGCATGACCCCGGTCTGATAGAGGAACGGGGGCCGGGTTTAGTCGGCAGAGGTGGCCTGGAGAATATTCAATGCGGCCGACAGGCTAACCGGGGCGCTGGACAGGGGAACCCGGTCGGTTGCCATCGTGGCTAAGGCTCCCTCCATCCACGGGTGCATCAGCACCACCTCGGTGGCACCTTGTTGGCTGGCCTGTTCGGCGGCCAGTGCGGTAAGCCGCAGGGCCGCTTGGGTATTACCGCGCTGCAACTGCAAGCCACAGTCAGGGACAACCCGGGCTTCAACCCTTTGGGCAGCGCGCTTGCCTGCTTCTTCAAACAACCGTTGCGTATACAGCGCCGAGGCATCTGTGGCGCACAGAGCCACGATCGAATCACTTGCCTGCAGCGCCCTTTGAGCCAGCACATAGTCTGCTCTGAGTATCGGGACTGGCGAGGTTGCGGCGAGCGCTCTGGCGGCGCCGGAGAGCGTGGAACAGGTCAGCACCACCACATCGGCAGCTTGGCTGAGTGTTTCAAGTGCGGCGCAGACCTGTTGTTCCAGGTCTGGCGCTCCCGCTTCCGCGGCGGCACGCAGATCGGCACGAACGGCGTGCTTTAGTGAATCTGCGGGCAAGCCGAGCCGAGCCGCGGTCTGAGTAAATATCGCAATATTGGTTTCAAAGGTATGCAGTAACGCGATGCGCATGTGCGGGGCTCCATGAGGTTTTGACGGTTGCCTGCAAACTAGCGTACTTTCTGACAGACAATGTCCAAATTTCATGATGAATAGTACAAATATGCACAGGCATGACCGGCTGGCCGCCTTTCTCAGGGCCTTTGATCTGAAAGCCAGGGTGCTTTCCGGCCCGACAGACCCTGCCAACCTCTACGTCGCTGCGCGTGAGGTGGGAGAAGGGGCATCACATATCCGTTTTAACGTCGCCGGCGGGCCGCCGCCGGAAGGTGAGTTTGCAGTTATCGTCAGCGCCGGCGTCGACTTTTCCGGCGAGCTGAACCCGCTGGTCGGTACCTTGCCTGACAGAATGGATTTCTTGCTGGCGGATACGCCGGCGCTGCAGGGCGTTGCCGATTTGTTTATTGACGAAGCGCAATCCCCCCGTTGTGGCACGGTGTCGGTGCAGGACCGGTTGTGCGAAGTCATCATTGTGCTGGTCATCCGGCGCGCTATTGCCGCCGGTGCGGTGAAAGCCGGCATGTTGGCCGGGCTGGCCCATCCTGCCCTTCACCGCAGCCTGGTTGCCATGCATGACGAGCCGGCCTGCAAATGGTCGGTTGAAAGGCTGGCGCAGATCGCCGGCATGTCGCGCAGCCATTTTATCGAGCGATTCGGCACGGTTGTGGGGGAAACGCCGGGTGCCTATCTCACGGCATGGCGTTTAACGCTGGGCAGAAAAGCGCTGATGTCGGGGCGAAGCGTCAAGCAGGTGGCCTATCAGGTTGGGTTTGGCAGCGTGGAGGCATTTTCGCGGGCATTTTCCGCCAAATATGGCGTGCCCCCGAGCTCGGTGAAAAAGGGTGTGGGATGACAGTGATGAAATAAAAAAGCCAGGTGCCGATGCAACCTGGTTTTTTTAATGCACAATCAGGTGACTGATGCAGGTAATCAACGCTTTTTAAAAACGTTAAATGTTGAAATCAGGAGTTCACAGCATGTCAGTAGTGACGAATAACTCGCTTCTCAGTGAAACTGCCGTTCAGACAGCGCCGACGGCCTCGGCCCTCAACACGTTGAAAATGCTGGTGCGTTACAAAGCCTGGGCGGATGCATTGACGTTCAGCAACGTCAGATCCTTGCCGGAAGGCGAAGCCCTGAAACAGCGCCCGACGCGGTTTGGCAATATGGTGCATACGTTAAACCATACTTACGTGGTGGACGATATCTTCAGGCACCATCTGCAGGGGAAAAAGCACGGCTATACCGCACGCAATACCGAACATACGCCGGCGTTTGAAGACTTGTGGCAAGCGGTGCAGGAAATGGACCGCTGGTATATCGATCTGGTGGATAGCTGGTCAAACGAGGATCTGACGAAAGCCGTTCATTTCGAGTTTGTCGGCGGGGGTGACGGCGTGATGACGCAGGAGGAAATCGTGCTGCACCTGGTGAATCACGCTACCTATCACCGGGGCTTTGTCGGCGACATGATGTACCAGGTGCCCTTTACGCCGCCGTCAAACGACCTGCCGGTGTTTATCAGGGATCATTTCAACCCGGCCCGTTAAGCCGGCCCCGGTTTTTGACATCTCCGAATCGAGATAAAAAGGTCAGGGTGTTGAAGCGCCTGACCTTATCTCTCTCCTTAATATCGCCATACCAGTGAGAACCCGATATTCATTGAGCTGGTAGCGAAACCCTGGGGCTTATAGAGCGGTGTACCGATGAAGGTATCGAGGCTGGTATTCCATTTTTCAATTCTTACGCCCGCGATACCGCCTGCCAATTTATGCCCAATAGCGTTCTCGCTCTGCATGACATAGCCATAATCCATGCCAACATAGGGTTGTACCGGGACTGAACTTAGGTTCCAGGCTATCGTATTTTGCCAGTAGAGACCTTTATTGCCGAACAAGTTACGCTCGCCATCAAATCCCCTCACGGTAGTACGGCTCCCAATGCCTAACTTGTCCTGTATAGGCAAGTCATAGTTGGCGAGTTGTAACGTTAAGCCGCCCCTATAATCCATGGAAAGGTCGGACAGCATGAAGGGGTTAACTAGGCCGGCTTCGGCTTTAATCATGTGGCTGCTTAAGTTATAGGCGCCATCGAGATGATCAGCCTGGAACCATCGCATATTTTTGAAAAGATCCAGTGATAACGAAACCCTTGCATCATCGATGTAGTGCAAGTGTTTGGCACCAATTTTTATATTGGTTAAGCGTTTACGCTGAAGGTCTATTTCCGTGTCATTAATAAAATAATGATAATCCCGTTCCAATAATTGCGCATTGAGCGTGGTTTTGTACCTGGCACCGCGTGATACCGTTCGGCCAATTTGCAGGCTGAGGCTTTCTGATTGCCCCTTATATTGGTAGTCAACAGCATAGCCGGGAATACCCTGATGATATTTACTCTTACCCGCAAACAGGTCTACTGACCAGAACCCATAGGGAAGGGAGTAGGATATTGCGTGTGAACTGTTGCCGCGAGTGTCAGATCTCTCAATATTCTGGGAGTGCGATGCGTAAAGGGTATCGTTAAGCGAGGTCAGATTGTTGAGGAAAAGCGCGGCACCACCCTGGTAGCGGCCAGTGGCCTTGGTGCCAGAGTTATCGACCCAGGATGCTAACTGCCAATATTTCTCTTGTTTGCGCAGCACTTCAATTTTACTTTCTCCCGGTGTTTGGCTGGGGGCAATACGTATGTCAGACAGCGTGCCGGGGAGGGTGTTGATGTTTTCCAACCCTTGTTCAACGTTGCGGATATTGAGTATGTCGCCGGCTTTAAGCGGAAAAACGCTGGCCAGATTGAAATGCCCGCTGCTGTCGTCACTCAGCTTTATGCTGTTGACGCGGCCATAAATCAGAGAAAGGGTGAGAGTCTCTTCCTTGGCCTGATAGGTTTTCACTGCCGCACGTGAAGTGATCAGCCCTTCGCCGATCAACTGATTTTGTATGGCCTTCTGCAGGTTGCTTATTCCTGTTGCGCCCAGACACTGGTGTTCGGCGCTCTTGGCCAATTGCCTAATGGCGGGGATTGGGCGTATTTCACCACTTTCAATTTGCACCTTACGGATCTTCAGGCACGGGCTTTCCTGCGGGTAGAAGAGCGCCTCTTGGCGCGTGTCGCTCGGCTGGGTGAATACGGTGGGAGCGCCAGGTTGTAGCTTGTTCTGGATATTCCGCTCGCTATTTTCCTGGCTGACAGTCTGTTGTTCCAATGTGGATAACAGATTACCGGCATGGGCAACCCCTGTAAGCAGGAGGCTCAGCAGCAATGGGACGTTTTTTTTCATAGTAAACTTTGGCATCGGAGCGGGGGAAAAACCTCCGCCAAGCGGCGGAGGAATAATGTTACCAGCGTGGGTACCACCAGGATGACCACCATGGGTTTTGTTGTTGTGGTGGGGAGACAACGACAGGCTTATTGATATCTCTGCCGTTGTTAAATACGGAACCCTGGGTTGACACCATTTTTCCGCTATTACCGAAGGACGTTCCTGTCCGGGTAATATTATTATATGCGCTGATATTTCCAGTATTATAGAAAGAGGTACCTGATGACGTGATCCCCCCTTGAGTGGATGTCAGGCTACCGCTATTAGAAAAAGACGTACCCGACTGAACGATGTTGCCGCGTGCGGAAATATTTCCGTCATTAGAGAACGAGGTGCTATTCAACGCCATTTCGCCCTGATGAGAGGTGATATTTCCACCGGCTTTGTTAGCCAGAGAGGTAGAGTTAATGTTTAATTTATTATTGGAGCTGATGTTTTTCTCATTTTGAAGCGAGGTAGTATTGATATAGGCTATATCGTTGGCTTTTATGTCCCCGCTATTGTTCAGCGCTGTGGTTTGTATCGCTGCACTGGCACCTGAGGTAATTTTCCCCTGATTTACAACGCTCGTTGCCGTCAGGATCAAATTATCGCCATCAGTGACGAGTTCACCCTTGTTTCTCAGGCTGATTTGCGGGTTGTTATTGACGCCAACACCGTTTTCATTGGCGATCAGGTTGATTTTACCCGCATACATGCCACCTAACTGGGAGACATCGACCAGCACTTCCGGTGACTTGTCCTTGTTATCCACGTTGGTGTAGCGCGTCAGATCGGCGGTAACGGTCTTTTTGCCCGCCAGCACCAGCAGGCTCTTGGCTTGCACTGCGGCATTGATATTCTCAGCGCGGGCAATCACGGCGGTGTAGTCCACATCGCCCTTCTGCAACCCTTTGCCTTCGAAGGTTATCGTGCCGTCGGTAACGTTATAGCCGGTGAACTGTTTGTCTTTGAACTGCAGCTCGCCAGTGGTCAGTACCCCAGTCCCGGTATTGATAAATCCGCAACCGTTACAGGTAATGCCTGAACGGTTGGCGACGATAACGTCCGCCTTCTGACCGGCAACTTCGATCATCCCATTCAGCAGCGTTTTGTCGCTGGAATTGATTTCGTTAAGAATCACCTTCGCGGCGCCTGCGCTCAGGTTGGGGTTGGCATTGATGGCGCCGGCCAGTTGGCTTTGCGCGCTGCCTTGCGCATTGTTCAATACCGCGCCCTGGCTACCCACGTCAAACTGGCTGTATTGGTTATGCGATACGCCATCCTGACCTGGCTGATTGATATTCACTACCGGCACATTATTGGCAGTGAGGTTAACGTTGCCGCCAACCGGCACAATGGAGGTGTCAGCAAAGGCGGAGCCGCCGCTAACACACAGCATAATCATTGCCGAAAGGCAGGATATTTTCCTTGGTAATACCTTTTTCATTTTATTACTCCATAAATATAAGGGTTTTATAATATTGATCCGGTTTCAGCAACGCGCTTGCATATCAATATGTAAATAGCGCCAATTAAATTTCTGAGACCAGAATCAATAAAATACCATGCAGGATTACCTGGCGAAATATTATGGTAATTGTTCTCTTATAATCAAATTATTATGCTGGATTGATGGGTTTTTTTGGTGTTTGTTTTGTTTGCTCTGGGTCGAAAACTAATTAATTATAAGTTTATTTCGCTTTGTGTATATTATAGATATATATTTATATTTCTGGCTTATCTGTCTGTGAAAAGCATCCAGAATTAAGAGGGTGTTTTTTAGGCCAGACAGGCCTTTTCTTGTTCGTCAGGATGATTGAGCATGCAGGTGTAATTGTTTTGTCACTGTCTGGGGGAGGGAAGTGATGCAGCCAGTGACAAAAAAATATTAACATTATGCTTGCATGATCTTTTGATGATAAGAGCACTTAAAATTTTTAGGGGTATTGCAGGGTGAGAATACCAATGAAGCACTTATTGCTGAGAGTATCTATTTACCGAAACTATTCCAACCGAAGAACGTTTTCTTTTTTATTTATGTAGAAATCAGGCAAGCATTAATCGAAGTGGGAAAAATGTTGGATTTGTCGCAAGAAGACAGAGAAGTGCCGATGGCTTGATGTGCAACCCTTGAGCCAGGGGTTGCGAGCGGGTTTTGGTGTAATCGACCTGGGTCAGGGGCGGATGATTCTGCGCCATATTGCCGCGCCATTTCGCAGCCGAGGCGAATTGTTCTCTTGAAACCCAGAGTTAGCGTGGCATTCAGATGGCGCCCGCAACAATGTGGAAACACCCATGTAACGATCAATAACACAGCATAACATCAGCAGCGTACACCAATGGGCAGTTTGCTTACCCTCAAAAGAGCATCATGAATGGGAAAATCCTTTTAATTCATGGTATAAGGATTGTGTTTGCGTCAACCGGTGTTTGGAACATTTATGTGGAGCCATGCTGTTCTGTCAATACCCTTGGACACCCTTGATTCTTTTGTTGTAGTATTGTTTTTTAAGAATTTTCTTAATTCGTTTTTTTTGAATATGATTGCGACACTATTTTTATTTATTTACCGGGCTTTATATGGAATGAAAGTGGATAAATGAAATTTATAATCAATAAACGGATTATCTTCCATGAAGATAAGTCTTCGATAGAGTTGCTGGATGATACCATCGAGCCCGTTATGCTTACTGCAACATTGTGCAGAGTATTGTCGCTGTTGGTGAAAAATAACAATCTGTTGCTGACCCGGGAGTTTCTTCTCTCCAATGGCTGGGATGAGTATGGGAAATCCTCCTCGCACAGCAATTTGAATAACTATATCTCGATGATCAGGAAAATATTCAACGCCTTTGGCGAAAGTGAGATTATTGTCACTGTACCCCGGCAAGGGTTTATGTTTTCTGCCGATGAAGTGAACACGGTTGATGGGGAGAGCTCGCTGAGTTCGGTGAGCGGGGACTTGCCGGCACCTGCCGCAGAGATAAAATGGAGGCCTGCTGGCCTGGTATCGCTGGTGCTGGCGGCCATGGCGATCCTCATGGTTACGGCTTACCCTTTTTTTGATCAATATCAGCCCGTCAAACACAGTGAAATTGGTAAGATAGATCTCTGCTCCGTCGAGGTCTTAACGACGTCACATTATGTCAAACATACCGATGATGAGCTGGAAAAAGTAAAACCCTTGATTGAATCGGCAAAGTTTAACTGCAAGGTGCCTGCAACCATTTATTATTTTAACACCAAGATGCTGGTCAGCAGGGCCGGCATGAATAACGCCATATCTTTTCTATCTTACTGCCCTGCCTCACGGTTAGAGGGGGTTGAAGCTCAGTGTGAGAATGCTCATGAGATTATTGAAAAAAGGCAATTATAAGAAAAATATTTGTCTCGCGGTCTCGGCCTTATCCGTAGTGATCATTGCAGGTATGTCCTACTTGATGTTTGGCTTTCGCACCGTGCCGGAGTGTAAAGCGGTGGTTAAGATCATCAGGCCCATTGAGGGTGAAAAGAAAGAAAGCATTATACTGGTCAATCTGGTGTCCTCTGGTTTCCGTGAGGCGACCTTTATGATTAACGGGCACGCTAACGGCGCGAAGGGGAGCTTCACACTGTCACGGATGATCGAGGCTGATTACAAATACCGAAGCGGTTATTACTACTTTACCGTCAAAGATATGAAAAAACAGCCGGCGGATAATGCCGGACAGGACGATCTGAGCCAGGCATTGCCGGTGATAAACAGCAAGTATTTTTTACTGAAGATAGAGAGGTTGAATACTAAAAACTATGTCTTTAGTGGAAACCGTGCCCCTATTTTTATCTGCACCAAAACCTGAATGCGGCATTGTCCCATAATAGCGTTCGATAGCGTGTTCTTGACGCTATTATGGGTTTTTCGCAGGATAAAATGATTCGGTGATGTTATCTACAAACCTGGTTATGGCGAAAGTTACTGTCTAAGGTCACTCAGTAGCCGTTTTTATTGTGTTTTTTATGCATTATCAATCAGGTGTTCTGGTTTTTAGGCGCAATTAACTTTTTATGTAACTGAGTTCACAGGCGACGGAGACATCCAACGGGCAGTAAGTGATCAATGACGCATAGGATGAAAGCCCTTTTTCCTTGATGTTGAAGTAATAATATATATTGGCCTTATCCTCGCAGGAGTAGCGTTTAGCGATCATGTCCTCAATCTCTTTCGGCTGCATTCCATTGTACTTTATCGAGTAAATGTCGCAGTTCTTATACTGACCCAGGTTGGTAATGTTACTGACCGGAATCTGTTTATAAGCCATGCTTAAAAAAAAGGGTATCAGCAAGATAACACTGATAATGGCGATTTTTTTTAGCGGAATATTTCTCAGGCCAGCATAATAATGCCGATTGGCAGCTGCCGGGGCATCCGTCGTCAGGTTTTCCTTGTTTTCTACTTCTATGATGCAATCTGGGTCTAACATTGCCGTGTTGGCTTCCTGTCGGGTAATCTTTTTTGCGACGAATTTAAATCCCTGCCTTGGGTAGGTGATTATCAGCTCGTCATCATCGAACTTTGCCAGCGATTTTCTCAGGCCGGAAATATAGTTGTTCAGATTACTGTCCGTTGCTTTAAGCCCATAATCCTCCCATACCTCATCAAGCAACTGTTTACGCTTAATGAGCATGTCATTATTTCTTACGAAGATCGACAGAAGTCTGCACGCGGGCTTAACCAGGATAATAGTGTTGCCTGGGTCGTCAATGTTTTCCAGCGTTCCTTCATATTCATTGTATTTAACCGTCTTGTTTATTACGAAAATCATTTTAGTAAAACCTCGTCTTATCCTTGAGAGGTCTGATTCTGCTATCACCGATTTCTTTTTTCAATAACCCCACCGGGTTGGATGTAGGATTAATCTGCTTCTTTGTCACGTATTAATTAAAATCAGCTATATGAATATTTATGAACATGTCTATATCCATAATTGGCAAGTCATTTTTGGTTTTAAATCATATATATCTATTATTTTTGTTTATTAAATTCCGTAATTTTGTACATTCACACTATAATGTTCCAATCTGGTTCTGGGTTGGGTACATTGTAGTGGCTGGCGGTGAGCTGGTTGAAAATAGAGTGGGTAAGATAAAGCTTAGGTATCATCCGGTTTTCTCTACTCTCTCAAACACATTTTAAAATTGACTATTGATATCCTCTTCTTATAAAGGAATGTAAGGGCTTTTTATGAAACTGAATAAAATCATGATGGCAGCAGTACTGGCTTTCGGCGCAACTTCTATGATGGCTAACGCCGCGGTTAAAGATCAGGGCCACGGCACCGTAACCTTTAAAGGCGCAATTATCGATGCTCCTTGCTCTATTACCCCTGAAACTGTAGACCAGACCGTGAACCTGGGCCAGGTTTCTAATGTGGCACTGAAAGACGGTGGCCAGTCCACGCCGAAAAACTTCCAGATCAAACTGGAAAACTGTGAATTGGTCAGCAAAGATGCAGGCAAGAACAATACCGTAGCCATTACCTTTACCGGCGCATCTTCTGTTGGTGACAGCAAGCTGCTGGGTATTACCGGTACCGCTAAAGGCGCAGGTATTGCTATTACCGACGGTTCTGGTCAATTGATCGAACTGGGTAAAGCATCCAGTGCGCAGGCGCTGGGCAACGGTAATAACACCCTGAGCTTCTCCGCTTACCTGCAGGGCAGCAAAGCTTCTGGCGCCGTAGTGACTCCGGGCGAATTCCAGTCCGTGGCTGACTTCACCCTGGCTTACCAATAAGCCCCTCTGTGGTGAAATGAATTCAGCATGCGGGTTCGCCCGCATGCTTTTTTACCGGAAGACACGTTTGTGAATAGGGAATATTCAATGAATCATTTTTCTGGGAAATTAATGCCCCCTTGCATATTGACCCTGTTGTTATCTTTCAGCAGCGCTCAGGCCGCCCACCAGACTCAGGGCTGGGGACGCGTCAATATGCAAGGGGCCATTATTGATACCGCCTGCGCCATTGCCGCTGGCAGTCGCGAACAGGTTATTGATATGGAAACTGTGCCGGTCGCCGATATTATTCGCGACGGCCAGGGAATAACACACCCATTATCCATTGAGTTAATCAACTGCGTATTAACCCGGCCTAATAATACATTGCCGGACTGGAAGCATTTTCAGGTGACGTTCGACGGTGAAGCGGACGGAGAATTATTTGGCGTGCGAGGTGAGGCCAAAGGTGTCGCCCTGCAAATTGCCGACGGACAGGGGAATATTGCCACACCAGGGAAACCTTTGCCGCTCGGGGATATTTCATTAGGGACTATGCAGCTGAATTATGCCATGCGGCTGGTAAGCAATAACCAGGCATTACGTGCTGGGAATTACTTTTCCGCCGTACGTTTCAAGCTGGATTATTACTGACGCGGATAAAAATTATTAAATAACAGGGTAGATGGCTATGGTGTTTTTTCCTGCAGGGACGCGGTTTCGTATTCAGTTGTTAAGGGCCTGTATTTGTCTGGCGATAAGTTCTGCGGTGGCGCCGGGCTATGCCGATGACGGCATACAGTTTAATACCGACGTGCTGGATGTGAATGACCGAAAAAATATCGACCTGAGCCAGTTCTCCCGCAGCGGTTACATGATGCCGGGCGCTTATAGCCTGACGGTGCACATCAATAAAAATGAACTGCCTGAGCAGAACATTCATTTTTACCCGCCGGAAGACGACCCGAAAGGCAGCCAGGCCTGCCTTTCACCGGCGCTGGTAGAGCAACTGGGGCTGAAGGCCGACGCACTGAAAGCGCTGCGCTGGTGGCATCAGGATGAATGTCTCGACACCACCAGCCTGAAAGGCATGGAAGCCCGGGGCGATCTGGCCACTGCGGCGCTGTACCTGAGCATTCCGCAGGCTTACCTGGAATATTCTTCGCCGGACTGGGACCCGCCATCGCGCTGGGATGAGGGTATTTCGGGGCTGTTGTTTGATTACAACCTCAATGGCCAGACCCAGCGCCAGCAACGCGACGGCTCACAGCGCTATAGCCTGAGCGGCAACGGTACCACCGGTGCCAACCTGGGTGCCTGGCGGCTGAGGGCAGACTGGCAGGCGCAGCTCAATCACCAGACCGGTTCCGGACAGGGCACCGATCAACAACTGGACTGGAGCCGTTATTACGTTTATCGCGCCCTGCCGGCGCTGCGATCGCGGCTGACGCTGGGGGAGGATTACCTCAACTCCGGCATGTTCGACAGCTTCCGTTTTACCGGTGCCAGCCTGGTGTCGGACGACAATATGCTGCCGCCGAACCTGCGCGGTTATGCGCCGGAAGTGGTAGGGGTAGCGAAGACCAACGCCAAGGTGACGATCAGCCAGCAGGGGCGGGTGATTTACGAGACTCAGGTAGCGTCCGGCCCCTTCCGCATCCAGGACATCAGCGAAGCGGTGTCCGGCGAGCTGGACGTGCGGGTGGAGGAGCAGGACGGTAGCGTACAGGCGTTCACCATGAACACCGCCAGCATTCCTTATCTGACTCGTCCTGGTTCGGTGCGTTTCAAAGCGGCGGCGGGGCGGCCTTCGGACTGGCAGCACCGTACCAACGGCCCGTTATTCGGCACCGGGGAGTTTTCCTGGGGGGTGAGCAACGGCTGGTCGTTGTACGGCGGCGCGCTGGGCGGCGGTGATTACAAGGCGGCGTCGCTGGGTATCGGCCGTGACCTGATGGCGCTGGGGGCGCTGTCGTTTGACGCCACCCAGTCGCGGACGCATTTGCCGCAACAGGATGGCACGCTGAGCGGCGGTTCGTACCGCCTGAGCTATTCGAAGAGCTTTGACGAACTGGACAGCCAGGTGACCTTCGCCGGCTACCGCTTCTCGGAGCAGGACTTCATGAGCATGAGCGAGTACCTGGACGCGCGCTATTACGGCAAGCGGGTTGGTGGCAGCAAGGAGATGTACACCATCACCTTTAACAAGCAGTTCCGCGATGCCGGGGTCAGTTTGTACCTGAACTACGACCACCAGACCTACTGGGATCGGCCGGTGAATGACCGCTACAACCTGACGATGTCGCGCTACTTCGATATCGGCCGGTTCAAGAACCTGAGCCTGTCGTTGTCCGGCTACCGCAACAAGTACAACGGCAGCAATGACGATGGCATGTATCTGTCGCTGTCGATGCCGTGGGGCAACGGCACCAACCTCAGCTACAACACCTCGGTGAACGGGCGTGATACCACCCACCGGGTGGGGGTTTATGACCGGATTGACGAGCATAACAACTACCAGCTGAGCGCAGGCCATTCACGCGGTGGTACCAACCTGAGCGGTTATTACAACCACGAGGGCGATATCGCCCGGTTGAGCGCCAACGCCAGCTATCAGCAAGGCAGCTATAGCGCACTGGGCTTCTCCGCCCAGGGGGGCGCGACGATCACGCCGCAGGGTGGCGCGCTGCATCGCATCGGCATGCCGGGCAGTACCCGTCTGTTGCTGGATACCGGCGGCGTGGCCGGGGTGCCGGTACGCGGCTACGGCAGCACCAGCGACAGCAACAGGTTCGGCAAGGCGGTGGTGGCGGACGTGAACAGCTACTACCGCAACAAGGCCAGCATTGATCTGAACAAGCTGGGCGACAACGCCGAGGCCACCAAATCGGTGGTGCAGGCCACCCTGACCGAGGGGGCTATCGGTTACCGGAAATTTGACGTGATCGCCGGGGAGAAGGCGATGGCGGTGATCACCCTGGTGGACGGCAGTACGCCGCCATTCGGCGCCACGGTGATGAACGCCAACAAGCAGGATACAGGGATAGTGAACGACGGCGGCAGTGTCTACCTGAGCGGCATTCAGGTTGGTGAGCGCATGACGGTGCACTGGAACGGCGCGGCGCAGTGCGCCATCAGCCTGCCGAAGATGCTGCCGGACAGCACGCTGAGCAACCTGTTGTTGCCGTGCCAGGCGCTGCCGGCGGACGAGTCAGAGACGCAGTAAGCGTACCGACACCCTATTTGAATCAGCAAGAGAGACTTTTTATGAAAACGCATTTTGTCATCAACAAACAGTGCCTGACCACCGCCGCCCTGCTGGGTACATTGCTGGCCCCACAGGCGCAGGCCGCGATCGCGCTGGACCGCACTCGGGTGATTTTTGACGGCGACCAGAACTCGGTCAGCCTGAACATCAGCAACCAGAACAAGCAACTGCCGTACCTGGCGCAGGCCTGGCTGGAAGACGAACAGGGCACCAAAATTCAGAGCCCGCTGGTGGTGCTGCCACCGGTGCAGCGCGTTGAGCCGGGCAAACCGAGCCAGGTGAAAATCCAGGCGCTGCCGACGGCCAAACAGCTGCCGCAGGACCGCGAGACGCTGTACTACTTCAACCTGCGCGAGATCCCGCCGAAGAGCGACAAGCCTAACACCCTGCAGATAGCACTGCAGACGCGCATCAAACTGTTCTACCGCCCGGCGGCGATCACCCCGACCCAGGCGCAGATGGCCACGCCGTGGCAGGAACAGCTGACGCTGAGCAAGCAGGGCGACAAGTACCAGGTGAATAACCCGACGCCGTACTACATCACGCTGGTGGACGCCGGCAGCAAGAAAGGGGCGGAAGGGGTGAAAGGCTTTGAGCCGCTGATGGTGCCGCCAAAGGGCAATGCGTCTTTGGGCGTCAGTGCCGCAGCACTGGGCGGTGCGCCGGTCCTGACCTACATCAACGACTACGGCGGCCGGCCGCAACTGACCTTTAACTGCAGCGGCAGTGCCTGCCAGGTGGCGCCGGAAAAGAACAAATCATAACGCCGTAATCTGGGCAGGTGAACAGGAGAGAAGACGATGCAACGGATAAGCAAAACACTGAGTCAACGCCTGCCGGGTTACCGCGACTGGCAGTACTACGGCACCCTGGGGGCATTGGCGCTGATGGCACCCATCACGCTCGGCACCATGCTGTTGTTGCTGCCGAATGCCCACGGGCAGGCGGTGGATAATTGGTATACCGACGGCGCCAACGGCGTGTTGCAGGTACGCGGGGCATTGACCGAAAGCGCCTGCCGGCTGGAGATGAGCAGTGCACGCCAGGACATCCAACTGGGTGAAACCGGCACCGGCCAGCTGCAAAACGTCGGTGACCGGGGCAGGCCGGTGGGCTTTGAGCTGCGTTTGCAAGATTGCCTGCGCAGCCCGGCGGGCAGCCGCGACAACCGTACCGGCGCGCTGACCTGGGCGGCGCATCAGCCGGCGGTGACGGTGAGCTTCAGCGCCCCGGCGGACGTTAACAATCCGCAACTGGTGAAAGCGCAGGGTGTCTCCGGGCTGGCATTACGCATGACAGACCCGCTGGGGCAGGACGTGCGGCTGGGTAGCCGCGGGCAGCCGCTGCTGCTGACACCGGGGCAGAACACCTTGGTCTATACCGTGGCGCCGGAGCGCACCCGTGCGCCGCTGATGGCGGGCGCTTACTCGGCTGCGGTGGATTTTCGGCTGAGCTACGACTGAGGTGAAGGTGATGGAGAGAGTATCGATGCGACGAAAAGCCAGTTGCCTGCTGATTGGCGCTCTGACCGTATTGCCGTTCATGGCTGCCGCCAGTTCGACTACCGTGAACATCAAAGTGACGGTGTTAGCGCCACCACCCTGCGTGATTAACGGGGACAAAACCATTGTGGTGAACTTTGGCAGCAATGTGGAGATTTCACGCGTGGACGGCAGCAATTATCTGAAAACTATCGATTACACCCTGGAGTGCAAGGGGAATACCAAGAATGCCATGAAAATGATGATTGAAGGTTCCGGTGCCGCCTTTGACAATGGAGTTCTCCAAACCAGCAAAACTGATTTGGGCATCGCACTAAAGCAAAACGGCCAGCCGTTCAAGGTCTATCAATGGGTGAACTTTACTTATCCCGCTAAGCCTGTACTGCAGGCGGTACCGGTAAAGAGAAGTGGCTCAACGTTGTCTACGGGGATGTTTTACACCACAGCTACGTTAAAGGTGGACTACCAGTGAACCAAAAATTTCGTGCAGGCATGTTGCTGAGCGCCGCGCTTATTTTGCCACAGGTCGTCCCTGCCCAGGCTGCAAACATGTCTTTTCAGGGGACCTTGGTTCGGGCGCCGTCCTGTGAGATTAACGAGGGGCAGACCATCGACGTTAACTTTGGCGATCGCGTGGGGGTAAGCAAGGTAGACGGCTCCAATTATCTGCAAACCATCGATTATCACATCACCTGCGAGCCGGGGGCGACCACCCTGGAGTTGGGGCTTCGGGTCGTGGGCGCGCCGACGATCTTTGACGGTGCGGCGCTGCAGACCAATGTCGCTGATTTGGGTATCCGGCTGTTGCAGAATGGCCTGCCGTTGCAGATAAACCAACGCGTGGCTATCGATCCCAAGAACCCGCCGCGCCTGCAGGCGGTGCCGGTAAAGAAGATGGGGGTTGCACTGCCGGAGGGCGTTTTTGAGGTGACGGCAACGTTGCTGGCCGATTATCAATAGGAGGAGTCATGCGGATCATCAAAAACCTGTTCCCCTGCCTGCTGGCCGGCTGGGTTGTTGCCGTGGGCATGCAGCCGGTTGCCGCGGCGACCAATAACCTGAAGATGCACGGCGCGCTGGTGGCGGAGCCTTGCACCCTGCAGCCGGGGGACGAAAACATCCAGCTGGATTTTGGCACCGTGATAGACAAATACCTGTACCTGAACACCCGAACTTCCAGCAAGCCGTTTCAGCTGCGCCTGATTGATTGCGATACCAGCCTGGGCAAAACGTTGAAGATGACCTTCAGCGGCACGGAAAGCGTGGCACTCCCCGGCCTGTTGGCGCTGGAGGGCGGCAGCGAGGCCAGCGGTATCGCTATAGGTTTGGAAACGCAGGACGGACAGCCGCTGGCGCTAAACCAGAAAAGCCGTGGGCAGCAAATCACCGACGGTAACAACGCCATTACGCTGCAGGCCTATGTCAAGGGCGCGCCGGAGGCCATCACCCACAGGAACATAGAACGCGGCATGTTCGCCGCGGTGGCGACTTTTGCGCTGGAATATGAGTAAGAAGGGTGCGCGCCTATGAGGCTCGATGCGTGAACTGGGCAAACCCTCATTTGAAGGCGGCTGAGTGATTACGCCAGAAATAGAGGGCTTGCCGGATTAATTAATTTAACGGAACAAAACATGCGTCTACTGTTACTCTCGATTGTTGGCCTGCTACTGTCAAGCACTTGCTCGGCGATCATCTATCCGGTGATGACCTCTGTTAAGATCACTTCTTGTTCGACTCCTGATCCGGAGCATCCTTGCGGCGGATCTGTGCGGTATCAAGGCACTCGAGAACTGATAGATATAGGAATACCTGTCATCAGTCCTCCTGCGTCATCCACGGAAATCCAGGCGATAGGGATACATTGTCAAGTGGGTGACGCAGCCGCAGGGCGACCCTATGACTTTTGTTCATTTAGGATATTTGGTCATGCGCCGGCGGTGACAAATTGCTATACAAAAGCAGGGTCGTGGGAGTTGACCTCGACCAGCACGTGCAACACGGCAAACGAGTGGTATTACCACGATGGTGCGAGTCCTGGGGGTGAGTGTGTCATGTTTGGTTTTCTCACCCTTGGCGAGAGTCTAAGAACACCAACAGGGGTCTATAATGCAAAGGTGGTGGCCAATAGCGGGTCGCAATACTGTATCAAACCAACCGCTCCATCCGTAACCTGCACTGTTAGTCTACCTGCAGAGATCGACCATGGAGTGTTACGTCCGGGTACGACCGACCGTAAAGGGATAATGGGTCCGGCAAATTGCGGTCCAAACCCGGTAGTTACCATTTTAGGCCCGTCCCGCATCGAACTGGCAAGCGGTATCGCGACTACTGTTTCCGCTGTAGGGCAAGGAGATGAAATCACCATACAGTCCGACTTAACCGTGGGCCAGGCTGCAACGCCTGGAGCGTATTCCGTGGCGATAGTCGTGGTCGTGTCTCCGTACTGAATGGATATAACGGGAAGGATTTAATTTTCAGTATGAGTGAACTCATAACGCACCTATTTAAAATGAATAATAAAGCTGTGATGGGACAACATATTGGCAATGGTTTTATTCTCCGGTGGGACAGTGTGCGGGATGGATCTACGGCGATAGTCGATAAATTTTAAGACAGGGAAATACGCATGTACTTACGATTTTTTTCTTATGGCAGAAAGCTATTTTTGCTGGTTCTGATTGTCTTCTCGGTTTGTTTCTCAACCGTATCTCGCGCCGAGATTATTGTGGATGCCATGTTATCCTATTGGCATACTGGGCCTGCAATGACCACTAAAATAGTTTCGGCGGATGTGAATGATCCAACGCCCAACCCCTGTTATGGGGACGATTCGTGTATAATGTATGTGAAGTTTGATAGGGTCGGTGGCGGTAATGGTATAGCGCAACCCACGTATTATAGAATGTATAACTTTAAAACCATGGGTGAGATCGGTGCTGAACTCTATCGGATAGGGGCGGTGGGTAGGGAGCAGACTATAGGTAATACGAGTACTTCTGTTAAATGTATTTACTTTGGATACCAAAGCCGTAGTAGTGGTAATGGTCCTTTACCGGGCTCACCATGCCGAGCGCCAATCATCAACCCTTCACAATGCTATTTTGATCAAGGAAGTGCGAATATCGATTATGGGGTTGTCAGTGCTGACCGGTTGAATGGTCTGATTGCGCAGACAGCGTTATATGTTTCCTGTACTCAGGATCTTCGTGTCAAAATCATCAGTGCGGAAGAATCAATGGGTACGGTCAACCTCCGGCCCGATGGCAGCTTGAAAGCAAAGATAACGGTCAACGATGCCCCCCTATCCAATGGGTACACCTTTACGGCAACTCCGGCAGGGACTGCGTTAAATATAAAATCAGAGTTAATTTCTTTGGGGGAAATTCCTCCGGGGGATTTTTATGGGAGTACGGTTGTTGTTATTAGTCCTGCGTAATGTTTTGGCTGTTTGATTTTTTATTTTTTGAATGGTTGATTGGCTGTATTTAAACAACGGTAACAGGCTTGCCTTTGATAACGGATTAATTATAAAAAGGGTTAGGCTGTTTATAGCAATGGGCATTGCGTGAACATCATCTGCATATCAAAGGTTAATGGGGGATTTTAGCCTTGGCGAGGGAGGGGTTTTGCTGTTTTTTAAATAAAAGGTTAATGGCTTTTAAAATCATTTAACCAATTTTAAATTCTATTTTTTATGGTTGGTTTTTATGAAATTAAAATCATTGATTTTCCTTTTGCTCTCGTTTTTTTGCATGCCCTCTCAGGCTATTTACCAAAGTTATATTTGGTTCGGTATTCATGAAAACGGTATAGTTATTTATTATGGGCAGTTAGTATACATGAGTAATCCAGATGACACGCCGAATCCCTGCTACCGAATGTCTCGTTGTGAAATCGGCCTGAGTACGCTTTGGTTTATCGGGAGTACACCTTCTCCAAACCAGCGGGTTCACCGATGGATTACGCCCCCAACGGCGCAGTGGGTTTTGACCGCGCCGACGATGGGCGACTTGGGCGATAACATGGGTAAAAACCTCGGATTTCCTGTGGATGTCAACTTTGGCAATATGTCGTCGGAAGGGATGACGGATTACATTATGTGCATCACCTATCGCATCAACGGCGGTGCCCCCCAGTATATGCCGGGGGGGTTCTACTGCACCGGAGCGGACGGGAGTGGCGGTTCGCCACCGCCGGCCCGTTGTGAGGCATTAACTCAGGATATTACCTTTAACTACGGTGCGCTGAACGCCAGCCAGGTAAACGGGAGTGTTCAGAAAGGCCAGTTCTCCTTGCGCTGCGATCGTAATGCCACTGTGCGGATTTATGCCAAGGGTCTGGGCAGCGGCGGTTTATTAACGATGAATAAATCACTGAGCAGCCGTTTACGCATCGCCAATGTGGCGGCAGATAAAGGCTATACCACTAAGGTATGGGCCAACTCGCAAAGCTCATATGAGGTCAGCTCGACTCTGGAGGTGTCCGGCGATGTCCCTTTGGGGAGTTTCTCCGGTTCAACGGTGATCGTGATGGATATTCAGTGACGTTTAAAAATAAATAACCCTGGTTGGGCTGTAACGTTAAAAACAACGCTGTGAATTTTCTTGGAAGACAGGATGTTAAATAAAACCCTTTTTAAAAATTATAGTCTATTGACCGGGGCGTTACTCTGGCTGGGGTTGGTAATGCACCTGTATCTTCCCAATAATGGCGGTATGGGGTTGGCTTTGCCGCAAAATACCCTTAGCTGGGGGGCGATGGCGCTGCTGAGCCTGATTATTTGGCTGGGTGTCTGTTTTAATAAGCAACGCATTATCATAACGCCCACGGCAAAGTTGTTTTTTGTCGCCTTGGCGTTATTGGCTGTTCCTTTATTGTCTACCCGGCCGGAATGGCTGGAAGCCGCCTCTTGGCGCTGGGCTGGATTATTTTTCGGCCTGATATTCTATTTTTCCTGGCTGCAAACTGAGATATCAAAACGCGCACATTATTGGCTGCTCTACGCCATTTTGCTGGCCGTAGCGGTACAGGCGTTGATGGCGCTGCTGCAACTGTTTGGTCTGGGGGACTGGATCCCGTACCCACTCATCGGTGGCCGCCCCTATGGGGTATTCCAGCAGGTTAATCTGCTAGCCACTTTCACCGCTACTGGCCTGGCTTTGGCACTGATGCTGTTTCTTTTGCCCTATTTTAGCCTGCGGGTAAAGCGGCATGAAAAGTTGCGCCTGAGGCTGTTGGCCCTGTTACTGGCTGTGTTGCCCGCTTTACTGGTGTGGTTGCAATCGCGTATCGGGTGGCTGGCTGGTGGTGTGGTTGCGCTGCTATTTATTGCGACTTATACCAGAAAGTACTCGCTGCGCTGCGGGGGGGCGGTGTTAATGATGCTGCTTGGCACGGCTATTGGCGTTGCGGTGCTGGCCTGGGGCAGCCAGGTTGATACCGTTAGTCATGTGGGATCAGACAGCGCGCGTGGTGTCATGCTGAATACCACGTTGGCGATGATAGTTGAAAAGCCGCTGAGCGGCTGGGGCTACGGTGGTTTCGAGTACAGTTTCCAGCATTTCCGTGCCGCACTCGGGCAATCCACGTTGGGGGTTGGAGTAGCCGCACATCCTCATAACGAGCTTTTGCTTTGGTGGGTTGAAGGCGGGTTGCCGGGGTTGCTTGGCATGTTGCTGCTTTTGTTTGCCGGGCTGCGCCTGGCATATAAAGCCTGGTGCAACAGATTCTCTGCCGACCAGGGCATCGCGCTGGCACTCTGTTTTGTCTTGCTGCCCATGGCTCTGCATACCCAGACCGAGTACCCGTTTTATTTATCGACGCTGCATTGGGCCGTTTTCCTGCTGTTATTGGCGATGCTGGATAGCCAGGTTACCCCCGCCAGTGAGCGCGGCGCGTTAACCGGCGCTGGGCGGAAAATGCTGGCCACTTTGTTGCCGATTGCTTCTCTGATCACGCTGATCGTGATGCTGGCCGGTTCGCTGGGTGGTATCACCCTTACACGCGCCGAGCAGAGCCAATTTACCGATATGCGCGGCGTCGCCGCCATGTCGTCTGTCGCCAATTGGGTGCAGGGTGAACGCCGGGAGTTTGATCAACAGGTCTACGCATTGCTGTTATTCAACCAAACGCAGGATGAGGCATTGCTATCCGGCTACGTGAACTGGGCCAACGGCTATTTGAAAAAACATATAGATAGAAATGTGTACGCCAGTTTGTATTTGATATTGAAACATCAGGGGAACAGCACGCAGGCCGAAAAGCTGCGGCGGGAAGCAATAGCCTTTTTCCCAGATGATCCACGGTTTATGTAAACAGGAGCACCATTTAAAAGGAGGGAAATAGAGATGTCAGTGAAAATATCCATCATAGAGAATAATCTATTTTTTGCCGAGGGGCTGAAATATGCGTTATCAGAGTATTTTACCCTGAAGGGAAGAACCGTTGAGTTTTTTGCAGAAGAAAACAGTAACGCCACCGTCGATCTGGTTTTTATTGCGCAGTCCGAATCGGGCAATATGGCCTATTGCGACAGGGATGTACATGAGGCGGATGTTTCCCCGCTGTATATTGCTATACGTAAAATAAAACCTGCTCAAACGAAGAGGGAGAAAGCATGTTCTCGCGAGTTGGGGGTTTTAGATTGTCATGCCGGTATTGAGGCTTTGTTTCATCTGTTGGATGACAAGCTTTGGCGGATGAGTGTAATCAGTGCGGCGGCAAAACCCTGTTATTTTTGCTTAAGCAGAAGGCTCAGCGGCAGGGAAAAAGAGGTCGTCTCTTATCTCCGGTTGGGGGTTAACCAAACGCAAGCGGCAAAGTATATGCAGCTGAGCGTAAAAACGGTTCACACCTATAAACAGTCTGTTATGCGTAAGCTTAACTTAAAAAGAAGAAATGATCTTTTTAGTTGGTTATTGAAGGCTTGAATTTAAAAGGGATTTTATGTTGTTTTTTATGCTGTTTGTTTTGTTGGGGTTAAGTATTTTTTCATTTTATAAACATGTCTCTTTGATGAGGAAAAAGAAGATTATGAGGAAATGGACAAAAGGGAGGTGAGGTTTCTATTATGTAAGCAGTAGAGTTAGGTGCGGCGCCATACTTGAAGTTGATGTTTTCTCATTTTTATGCCGGTTGTTACCAGTCACCTGATTATGTCAAGCTGTATCGCTCTCTTTCTTTGAATGGATGGTTTTCGGATATTTTCACTCTCTGGTTATTCGATAGTGTCGGGGATGGAAAGAGAGTGTTTAATACCAAGTTCAATGTTATTCATGTGATGTTGTCCACTATCAATCCCCCAGAACGCTTTTTATTCCCCAGGATAACGTCAGGTTTGCTGCCTGATATTCATGTGTGGCTGCTCGATATAAAATAACTATTGGTTTGCTTGGCGTTCACCCTAAATGATGTAGGCGCTGAGCTTACTGTGGCGGGATGAAGTAAATGATGAGTTCTATAATAACGAACGTAACAAAGTGGCATTTTTACTTCTTAACGTTTGCCGTCAGGGAAAACCGGCAGGCGAGTTGCCTGCCGGGTAATGCTTACTTGATTAAACCAGGACGCGGGCTAAAGGCCGCCAGCGGCAGCTTTTCTGCCTCTCCGGAGACTTTGTTACCGGTCAGATAGCTGAAGTTAATGCCCGCCAGGCCACCGATCAACTGGCCGGCAGACGGCGCTAACCTGTTGATGTTGCCATCAAACGCCGAGTGATTTATTTTACCAAAGTTCTTGCCGGCCAGTCCGCCGATTATCGCGTTGTTCCCGCCGCTAAGCTGGCTAGAGGCCGTTGAGTTGGCAATCAGCGCATCGTTTTGCCCCGCCAGCCCGCCAACGCTGCTGCTGTTGCCACCGGTGACATTCCCCGAGGCCTTGGCCTGCGAGATACTGGCTAATGTGCCCATGGCATTAAGGCCCACCAGCCCGCCGGCATAGCTTTCAGCGCCGCCACTCACGTTACCCGCTGCGGTTACCAGGGATAATGCGCCGCTGTTATAGCCAACCAAACCGCCGCTGTAGCTTTTATTGCCGCCGTTAACGTTCACCTTCGCCTGCGCATTTTTGATGGCGCCGCTATCGTTGTTACCCACCAGCCCGCCAACGCGGGCGTTATCGCCTGCGCTTACGGTGCCTTGGGCACTGGCGTTATCAATGTTGCCTTTAATATTGTTACCCACCAGTCCGCCAACGCGGGCGTCATCGCCTGCGCTTACGGTGCCCTGGGCACTGGCATTATCAATGTTGCCTTTAATGTTGTTACCCACCAATCCGCCCACGTTGGCGGCGCCGGCGACGTCACTTTGCACTTTAACGTTGCTCAACGTCGCCCCGCGGTTTTCACCCACCAGGCCGCCTGCCGAAGCGCTGCGATAGCCGGTGACTTTCCCGCTGGCTTGTGCAGCGCTGATGTTGCCACCCTCGTGCAGGCCAACCAACCCGCCAATCAGGCTGTCTTTTCCTGCGGAGACATTGCCGTGATAAGCCACGTTGGCCAGTTCGCCGAGGTTATGACCGATTAAACCGCCGACGTTGGCGTTAGCGCCGCCGATAACGGTATTTTTGGCTTCGGACTGTTTAACGCTGCCATAGTTGTTGCTGCCGACCAGGCCACCCACATTGGCGGAGGCCAGGTCTGCTACGTCACCGCTAGCCTTGGCGTTATCGATTGTGCCGTGCAGATTCCAACCGACCAAGCCACCGATAGCCTCTGCGCCGTCGCTATTCACTGCGCCGCCGGCAGAGGAGTTGGAGGTGGTGCCAATGTTGAGGCCAATCAATCCGCCGACCTGGCTGCCTTGCCCGCCAACGACGTTGCCGGTAGCGTGGGAGTTAGAAATTTTGCCCGGCGAGGCATTGAACCCAACCAACCCACCGACGCTAAGGCTGACGCCTTTCGCGGTAACATTCCCCTGGCTTGAGGAGTTGGCAATCGAGCCGCCGTCATTTTTCCCCACCAGGCCGCCTACGCCGCCATAGGCCGCTTTGTCTTGCATGCTGCCGGATACCTCAACATCGGCCTGGCTGTTGCTTACGCTGGCAGTGCTCCCATAGTTGGTGCCGACCAAACCGCCGATAGAGATCGTATCGCGATTCCCGAACACCTTGCCTGATGCCGAAACATTAGCCAATGAGCCCGAGTTCCAGCCTACCAGCCCACCGAGTTCTCTGCCGCCGCTGACCTGGATATTCGTGGCCTTAACGTTGGAGATCTCACCGAGATTCAGGCCGACCAGGCCGCCGACAAAGGCGTTATTGCCATTACCGGTCACGGTCACGGAGTCCAGATTCAGGTTGCTGATGCGCCCTTCTGAGGTGTTGAATAAGCCCACATATGGCCCATCACCCTTTACAGACAGGTCTTTGATGGTATTGCCCAGGCCGTCGAAGACGCCGCTAAACAACGTGTAATCGCCAATCGGGTTGATATGACCGGCATCGGTAATATTCGTGCCCAACACATAGCGGCCGTTCATGTCATTTTCGATACCGCGCAGCTGGTTCAGATCCTGTACCACCTGGTAGCCTTCGCCATTGGCGCTGAACGTTGCTTTGGTGCCGGACAGCGTCACCGCCGCGTCGTTATTCAGCGCATAACCGGTTTTGTGGTTCAGTTCCAGCCCTGCACTCGCACCTGTGGCTTTCAGCGGCGCGTTGATCTTGACGCTTGCACGTTCGGAAGTCAGTGACAGTTTGTTGTCGCTCTGCCAGTCAACCGCTCCTGAGACAGACACATCACCCTGGGTGCTGGTCAGTGCCACGTTGTTGTTCGCCAGGCCATTGGCCAGCGTCGCAGCATTCAGGGTGCCGTTATCGGCAACCTTCACATCGGCGGCTGCGATTTTCCAACTGCCGGTTTTGCCGTTCGCTGCATGGGTGGTCACCTGTGCCGCAGACTCTACCGCCACACGCGCACCACGGGTTTCAACCACGCCGCCGTTGCCTGCCGCCGCACTCGCGTCCAGAGTCCCCGCCACGTTCACCATGCCGCCGTTGCCGCCATCCAGCACGATACGCCCCGCCTGATTGCTCAGCGTGGTGGCCGTGATGGTCCCCTGGTTATTCACCACGGTTTGCAGCACATCGCTGGCCGCTTTGGCGGTCATCAGTACCTGGCCGCCCTCGGCTTTCAGCAAGCCGCCGTTCTGCACCAGCGCATTCACCGCCGCGCCGTCTACCTGCAGGTTCAACAGTTTGTTGCCGTCAAAGTTCAGCGTGATGTCATCGCCCGCGCCCAGCGCGATGCTGCCCATCTGCGCCTGAATAACACCTTGGTTGTTAACGCGGGCACCGAGCAGCGCCACGCTGCCGGCTTGCGCTGCCGTCAAGGTACCGTCATTGCGCACTTCCGCCTGAGATTTGCCGACGAAGCGGTTTTTACCCGCCAGGAAATCGGCATTGCTGATGTCGCGCGTTGAGGCAACCAGCCCACCCACGTTCACCTGGGCGTTTTTGCCGAACACCACGCCGTTCGGGTTCACCAGGAACACTTTGCCGTTGGCATCGATTTTCCCCTGGATATCACTGCCATTGACGCCCACGACACGGTTCAACGCCACCGAGTTGCTGCCCGGCTGGTTGAACGTCACGCCTTCATTGGCGCCGACGCTGAAACCGTCCCACTGCGTGATCAGCTTGTCGCTTTGCTGGTTGATGGTCATCTGCTGGCCGCTGGTAGAAATGTCGCCTTTACCGGCCACGATATTCTGCCCGGTCGGCAGGGCGTAAGCCGGCTCCAGCGCCACCAGGCCCAGCAGCGACAACGCCACCGCCAGCCGGCGTTTGCTGCTGCGCTTGCCGCGACGGCTGGAGTTTTCGCTGACCACGTTCCAGCACTCTTGTGCAGGGTTCCATACTAATGCGTAGATTTTATTCATTTCTATTTCCTTGTTTACTAAAGTGCTGCTTCCCGAGCAGTGCGGGTTTTATTCCAGACCATCAAAAATTCCATGATGTCTGGAGCCAAACTCTGGGTGTATGTGTAGGGGCGGCGGCCGTGTTTTCTTGTGCGATGGGCCATGCCGTAGTGAGGCTGATTTGCTGTTGGCGGCCAAACCACGCGATGCCGGCGCCGGCCGACGTCAGGCGGGCAGTGTTTTTCTCGGGCGACCAGGGTTGTTTATTGATCCTGACGGCACCCTGATCGAAAAAGGTGCTCAATTGCCAGCCGGGCATTAAGGCGTAGCGAAGTTCTGTGCTGAGCTGGATGCCTTCATCACCGTTGCCGCTGCCGGCGTCATAGGCGCGGACGCCATAAGGGCCGCCCAGGCTGAATTTTTCCGAGGAGTCCAAATTGCCTGATGCCCATTGCGCATTCACTTGCGTCACCCATTGGAAACGATCCCCGAGGTTTTGCAGGCGAAGCGCATTAATATTGGCTTTGCTAAAGCGCCCCAGCGTCTTGGCGCTGTATTCATCCCAGAGGCGATCCTGGTCATCGTCGATATTTAATCTCCCTAACCCATAGCTAATAGACAGGGCGCTCTGCCCGCCGCCTAACCAGCGATCCTGATTATTGAGGTTCAGGGCTAAGGTGGTTAAACCGACATCTTTCTTACTGCGCTTTTCAAACAGATCGATATCGTCGCGGAGCGTCTTGTCTTCATACTGCAATTGCACCGACAGGTTGAACAGGCGCGCGCGAATGACCGGATAGGAGGCATATATACTGGTAATCTCTGCTCGCCCATGGGCGTCAAGCACGGCAAAATCTTCCGCCAGGCGATAGCTCATTTGCGAATGGGCCGCGCCAACGCGAACCGGGCCGGCATTCACCGGAAGGTCATAGGCGGCACGATAATATTTTTGATTTTTGTTACTGCCCAACAGGCGAAAGCTGGCCTGGTCACCGAGGCCAAGAGGGTTATTCAGATTGAGATTGCCCCCGAGCCGATATTCCCCGGTATAACGATCGCCGAAGTTGTCGGCCGTAACAGAGCCATTGAATAAGGGGCCTGGGCTGGCCTCAACCAGCAAGTCAGCGGTTCCGGGTTGGCTGCCGGGCCGCAGGGTGTTGTTAACTTCAATACCGGGAATGTCGCTTAACAGCAGTAATCCGCGCTCAAGAGCGGCATTGGAGATCACCTCGCCGTTTTTTACGCCCGCCAAAGCGTTTTGCAGCAGCTTTGCGCTAACGCGCGTGCGGTTATTCAGGTGCAGTTTGCCAAAGTGCCCCTCGACAATATGGATTCGGACCCACCCCTCAGTGACGTCTTGCTTGGGCAAGTAAGCCTTGGCCAAGACGTAGCCCTTTTCCTGGTAATAGCGCGTGATCACCTGAGCGGCATCCTGAAGTTCCCTTAGCGAGAGTTTTTTGTCGTTAAAATTCGTCAGCTGATTAAGCAGGTCCGACGTTTTTAAAACGGTATTGCCCTCAATATAGAATCCATGGACCTCTATTTTAGGCGCGTTACTCTCTTCAGGGTTTATATCGTCCCCACGCGCGCTCTTTATTCCAGGTGTTAAATCTGCTGGTGCCGGTAAGGTTGGGCGCTCATGTTCAATATCACGCATAACCTGGCCGGCATTAGGGATGGCCGATAAAGATTCGTGCGATATTAAAATTACCGCCAAGGCTAAATAAGCTTTTTTCATAGTGTGGGGACTTATTTTAATGGTGAATACTAATAACGTAATCATTCCGCTTTATTATAATAACGGCATATATAAAATATCAGTAATCTATTCCTTTAAGAATGCTAAGTTAAAAAAATAGCAACAATGGGGGTTAGGGTTGAGAAATGCAAAGGTTGCAGGTTTTTATGCTATCAAATGGCCGGTAAGGCAGTTTTTAGTTGATGGTGTATATAAGGCGTGTATTTGAAATTTGATGTCGATGATATATATATGCAGTTGAAGTGTGGTTATTTACAGGTTATTCGGTGATCTTGCCCTTTTCAGCCGCTATTTTTAATTTCCCCGAGGTCATAAACATGCTGTTAAGCGAGAGAGTGTCTCTGCGTCCGCACCTGAGTCACCATCGGGAGTAGCCGCAAATCAATAAGAGGTGTTATTTTGATAATCGCCAAATATAAAAAAAGGTCAGGGCCCTGAGGCTCCTGACCTTTTTGTTGCCGTTTGCCCAGCGGCATGGGCCACCGGGCAGGCAAATCAACGCATGGTAACGAACTCTTCCGCTGCGGTCGGGTGGATCGCCACGGTGTTGTCGAAGTCTTTCTTGGTGGCGCCCATCTTGATGGCAACGGCGAAGCCCTGCAGGATCTCGTCCATGCCCAGGCCGATACCGTGCAGGCCGACAATCTTCTCTTCTTTACCCACGCAGACCAGCTTCATGCGGCACGGTTGGCGGTGCTGCGTCACGGCGCTGTACATGGCGGTAAAGGAAGACTTATACACTTTCACGCTGTCGGCGCCGAATTTCTCGATAGCTTCCGGCTCGGTCAGGCCGATAGTGCCAATCGGCGGATGGCTGAACACCACGGTGGCGATGTTACTGTAATCCAGGTGTTCTTCCGGCTTGTTGTTGAACAGGCGTTCGGACAGGCGACGGCCGGCGGCGACCGCGACCGGGGTCAGCTCAACCGCACCGGTGTTGTCGCCCACAGCGTAAATGCCTTTTACGCTGGTGTTCTGGTATTTATCGACGTCGATATAGCCATTTTCGTTGGTTTTCACCCCGGTAACGCTCAGGTTCAGGTTATCGGTCGCCGGTTCGCGGCCAATCGCCCACACCAGGCTGTCGACGGTGAATTCCTTGCCGTTTTCCAGTTGCAGCGTCAGGCTGCCGTCGGCGTTCTTGACGATGGCTTTCGGCACGGATTCGGTGTGCAGGCTCGGCCCTTCGGTGTTCATCACTTCCACCAGGGTTTCGACAATCATCGGATCGAAGGTGCGCAGCGGCGCATGCTTACGCACGAACAGGTGGGTTTCGGCCCCCAGTGCGTTCATCACGCCGGCGATCTCCACCGCGATATAGCCCGCGCCGACCACCGCGACGCGTTTTGGCATTGCGTCCAGCTCGAAGAAGCCGTCTGAGTCGATACCGTATTCGGCGCCTGGAATGTCAGGGTGGCTCGGGCGGCCGCCGGTGGCGATCAGGATATGGTCGGCGGTGATCTTCTCGCCGTTCACTTCCACCGTGTGGGCGTCGATGAATCGCGCGAAACCTTTGATCACGTCGACTTTGTTTTTGCCCAGCACGTTGTCGTAGGAATTATGGATACGGTCAATATAGGCGGTGCGGTTGGCGACCAGCTTCTTCCAGTCAAAGGCGTTGACGGTAGTATCGAAGCCGTAATCCGGGCCGTACAGGTGGATGGCTTCGGCGATCTGCGCCGCGTGCCACATGACTTTTTTCGGTACACAACCCACGTTCACGCAGGTGCCGCCCAGTTCCTTGGCTTCAATCAGCGCGCATTTCTGGCCATACATGGCTGCCCGGTTGATCGATGCGATGCCGCCGCTGCCGCCGCCAATTGCTAGATAATCGTAATGTTTGGTCATCTGGGATTTCCATGAATTGTGTGAATCGAAGAGGGTAAGAGTTTAACGCCTGATACGGGTTTGTCGCAAAGGTTGCGTCGATGGTTGCGATAGGTGGGGTATACCCGTCATCTTTCAAGTTGCAGCGTTGTTATCTGCACTCAATTATGTGGCCCGTCCATGGGCCACACCCCTGTGGGGCCGCTGCTAGCAGCGTTCAAATCTGCTCCCAGCAGATTTGTCACCCCAGTTACTTACTTAAGTAAGCGCCTGGGGATGAGCGAGTTGGCCGCCTAGCTGCAACTTGAAAGCTATAGGGTATAAAGGCGCGGCGTACCGCGCCCGGGGGCTTATTCCGGCACCACCCAGTTCACCAAATGGTGGCCATTGCCCGACGGCACCAGCGTCTTGTGCAGCCACGGCAGCACGTTTTTCATCTGCTGTTCCAGCTTCCACGGCGGGTTGATCACGATCATGCCGGAGGCGGTCATGCCGCGTTGATCGCTGTCGGGTTTTACCGCCAGTTCGATCTGCAGAATATTGCGGATGCCGGTGGCTTCCAGCTCTTTGAGCATGCGTTTGATCTGCTGGCGCATCACCACCGGATACCACAGCGCGTAAGTGCCGGTGGCAAAGCGTTTATAGCCTTCCTGCAAGCCTTTGATCACGTCCTGATAATCGGTTTTCATCTCGTACGGCGGATCCATCAGGATCAACCCACGGCGCGACAGTGGCGGCAACTGGGATTTCAGTTGCTGGTAGCCGTCGGCACGTTGCACCTTGGCGCGTTCGTCTTTCTGGAACTCGTTGCGCAGCAGCGGGAAATCGCTCGGGTGCAGCTCGGTCAGGTGGATTTTATCCTGCGGGCGCAGCAACTGACGGGCAATCAGTGGGGAGCCAGGGTAGTAACGCAGCCTGTCGGTGCGATTAAAGTTGCGAATCACGCTCATGTAAGCCGCCAGCTCTTCCGGCAGATCGTCACGTTGCCACAGCAGGCCGATGCCTTCCAGGTATTCCCCGGTACGTTCGGCGTGCTCACCGCTCAGCTGATAGCGCCCTGCGCCGGAGTGGGTATCCAGGTACAGGAACGGTTTTTCTTTTTCTTTCAGCGATTCAATGATCAGGCTCTGAACGGTGTGCTTGAGCACGTCGGCGTGGTTGCCGGCGTGAAAACTGTGGCGGTAACTTAACATGGCTGGTGGTAATTCCTTGTGCTCCTGCGGAGCGTGCTGAAAAGAATGAAGGCTTATAATCTGCACAGTATAAACTGTCTGGCAGGGAAAAACTGAACTGCGTTACCGCAGGTCATTAAAGGGAGCGATAAGACGATGAGTGAAAACGCGATTTTGGACCGTTACCCCGAGGCTGCGCGTTGGGCATTCGGCGATGGGCCCGAATTGGCCAATGAACTGCTGCAACTGGTGCTGAGCGGGGATAAAACGGCGACCTGCGGTTCTTATGCCAGTTACCGGCAAGAGAAGTCGCCTCTGCTGGGCGATTATAGCGTCATCCTTGATGGGCGAGGGGAACCCGCCTGCGTGATCAGAACGCTCTCCCTGCGGCTGATCCGCTACTGTGACGTTACCGCCGAGATGGCGGCCAAAGAGGGTGAAGGGGATAAAAGCCTGGAGTTCTGGCAGCAGGGGCACCGGGCTTTTTTCAGCCGTGAAGGCAGCTTTGCGCCGGACATGTGGCTGGTGTTCGAAGAGTTTGAGCTGGTAGAGGCGATTTGATCAGATAAGGAGCGACGATGAGCTGCCTATTTTGCGACATGGTGGCGGGCAAAGTGCCGTGCCATAAAATCTGGGAGGACGACGCACATATGGCGTTTCTCTCCATTTACCCGAATACCGAAGGTTTCAGTGTGGTGATCCCCAAGGCCCACTACCCGAGCTACGCCTTTGCGCTGCCGGACGAGGCGCTCAGCGAACTGATGCTGGCGACCAAGCGGGTGGCGCAATTGCTCGACCGGGCGTTTGACGACGTGGGCCGCTGCGGCATGGTGTTCGAAGGCTTTGGCGTCGATCACGTCCATGCCAAGCTAATCCCGATGCACGGCACCGCCGGGCTGGATCACTGGCAGCCGATAGAGTCCAAATCGAGCAAATTTTTCGATCGTTACGAAGGGTATCTTTCCTCGCACGACGCCGCTCGCGCCGACGATGAGCATCTGGCCGTGCTGGCGGCGAAAATCCGCCAGAGCAGCCTTTAAGGCACTATCTATCAACGCCCGGCCATTGATTTTCCCGCTGCTTGGCTCCATGTTAGATATTCATCCGCATTTTAAGGCCTTTTGGTTTTCGCCGAGTGGGTAACTATGGTTGGCCTGAAAGAATAAGCGCGTGGGACGGTTCAGCGGGGATCAGATTCGCATGCCCAGGATAAAATAAGTTCCGTTATAGTCGATGCAACTGAATAGGCGTTTTAAAACCCACGTTCCACGACAATATACCCATTAAAACCAACGGAGCATTCATTGTTATTGACTATGGCAGAGCCAATAAAAATATTATGTTTTCCTTCTGTGTTTTCGTAGGTATATTTTATGATAAGGTTCCTTGGATTGTCACTCTGGTAAATTGAAAAAAGTTCTTTATACTTGACGAAAGAAAGCTCTTTCTCGTCACTTTTAGCCAGTTGCATAGCCAATAACTTATTTACAGGTTTGTTTTCGAGAAGTTCCAATTTGGTTTTTTTTGCAACTATTGATTCTCTTTTAACGTCCATGTCGTTAATCATTGCATTGAAAATGGGAATCTCTACTGATGAACCCACAATAACACATGGGTTACTTTCCATGGCAATAACTGAGGAGGAAAGTAAAAATGTTGAAATGGCTAAAAATTTTCTCATTGTACAATCAACTCCCTATCACCACTATTCCATATTTCTTCTCTGTATTTTGGGTTGGCGATGATGCATCCTTTGGATGCTTTTCCAGGATTTTTCAGGCTATCACCATGGATTTTAAATGCATCGCGATTACACATGTTACCGGTGCTGGTTGGGGTAAGGGGAATAGTATATCTACCCGTATTGACTGAAGCGTAAGGCGCTCCAATTTTGTACTTTCCCCTTGGCAATGGACCTTTGTCTTTCAAACATTCAAATTTGGTATTATTTTGGTAGCCTACGGCGCCGGCGTACTGCGCATAGAATTTGAATTCTCCATTCAAAGAGAACTTTCTCGTCATAACGTCATAAGTCCATGTCATATTAAATCCTTTTCATTCATCTAATGGATGCAATAAGTGTTTATAGTAATTATTTTCAATTTATTGCCTTAATAAAAGACAGGGGCTTATATATAAATGTTTTTTCTGTTTTGTAAAATAGGATGTTGTCAGCTTTATTGTATTACATCACATTTTTTGCTTTTTCCTGCGGGAGATCGTGGTCGGAGTGTTTACTTGGTCGTATGGAAGCAAAGGGAAGGACGGCATTTCTCCATTGAGTACCGCCCGTCGGTTAAGCGTGAGTTAAATAACATTTCCCGGCCATTGATTTTCCCGCTGCTTGGCTCCATGTTAGATATTCATTCGCATTTTAAGGCCTGCCCGCTGCGGCGGGCCCCAACGCTAATCAGGACTGCCCCTATGACAAATCCGTTGCTGACACCGTTTTCCCTGCCGCCGTTTTCCGCCATTCGCCCTGAAGATATCGTGCCTGCGGTGCAATCCGCCTTGGCCGATTGCCGCGCTGCGGTAGAGCGCGTGGTCGCGCAGCCGGGGCCGTTCACCTGGGATAACCTGTGTCAGCCGCTGGCGGAGTCGGACGATCGCCTGTCGCGCATCTGGTCGCCGGTCGGGCACCTGAATTCGGTCAAAAACAGCCCGGAACTGCGTGCCGCCTACGAACAGGCGCTGCCGCTGCTGTCTGAATACGGCACTTGGGTGGGCCAGCATGAGGGGCTGTACCAGGCGTATCGCAGCCTGAAAGAGGGCGAAGCGTTTAACCAACTGAGCGCGCCACAGCGCAAGTCGGTGGAAAACGCGCTGCGTGATTTCGAACTGTCGGGCATTGGCCTGTCGCCGGAAAAACAGGCGCGCTACGGCGAGATCGTCGCGCGCCTGTCCGAGCTGGGTTCTACCTACAGCAACAATGTGCTCGACGCCACCATGGGCTGGAGCAAACTGATTACCGACGAAGCCGAGCTGAGCGGCCTGCCGGAAAGCGCGTTGGCACAGGCCCAGGCGATGGCGCAGGCCAAAGAGCAGGACGGCTGGCTGCTGACGCTGGATATGCCGAGCTACCTGCCGGTGCTGACCTACGGCGACAACCGTGCGCTGCGTGAAGAAATGTACCGCGCCTTCGCTACCCGCGCTTCCGATCAGGGGCCGAACGCCGGCAAATGGGACAACAGCGAAGTGATGGCGGAAACGCTGGCGCTGCGCCACGAACTGGCCGAACTGCTGGGCTTCGCCAGCTACGCCGACAAATCGCTGGCGACCAAAATGGCGGAAAACCCGGAGCAAGTGCTCGGTTTCCTGAACGATCTGGCCAAGCGTGCTCGCCCGCAGGCCGAGAAAGAGCTGGCGCAGCTGCGCGCCTTCGCCAAACAGCATTACGGCGTGGATGAGCTGGAAGCCTGGGACATCACCTATTACGGCGAAAAACAAAAACAGCACCTGTTCTCCATCAGCGACGAACAGCTGCGCCCGTACTTCCCTGAACAGCGCGTGGTAGAAGGGCTGTTTGAAGTGGTGAAGCGCATTTACGGCATCACCGCCAAAGAGCGCAAGGATGTGGATACCTGGCATCCTGAAGTGCGCTTCTTTGACCTGTTCGATACCAACGGCGAACTGCGCGGCAGCTTCTACCTTGACCTGTACGCGCGTGAAAACAAACGCGGCGGGGCGTGGATGGACGACTGCGTCGGCAGCCTGCGCAAGGCCGACGGCTCGCTGCAAAAGCCGGTTGCCTACCTGACCTGCAACTTCAACCGCCCGCTGGGCGACAAACCGGCGCTGTTCACCCATAACGAAGTGACCACGCTATTCCACGAGTTCGGCCACGGTCTGCACCATATGCTGACCCAAATCGATATCGCCGGCGTCTCCGGCATCAGCGGCGTGCCGTGGGATGCGGTCGAGCTGCCGAGCCAGTTTATGGAAAACTGGTGCTGGGAGCCGGAAGCGCTGGCCTTTATCTCCGGCCATTATCAGAGCGGTGAGCCGCTGCCGAAAGAGATGCTCGACAAGCTGCTGGCGGCCAAAAACTACCAGGCGGCGCTGTTTATCCTGCGCCAGCTGGAGTTCGGTCTGTTCGACTTCCGCATGCACGCCGAATACAGCCCGGAAAAAGGCGCGCAAATCCTGCCGACGCTGGCGGAAGTGAAGAAAATGGTGGCGGTGGTACCTTCACCGAGCTGGGGCCGCTTCCCACATGCCTTCAGCCATATCTTTGCCGGCGGTTACGCGGCGGGTTATTACAGCTATCTGTGGGCGGAAGTGCTGTCTGCCGATGCCTACTCGCGCTTTGAAGAAGAGGGGATTTTCAACGCCGAAACCGGCAAATCCTTCCTCGACAACATCCTGTCGCGCGGCGGTTCGGAAGAGCCGATGGAACTGTTCAAACGCTTCCGTGGCCGTGAGCCGCAGCTGGATGCTATGCTGCGCCATTACGGTATTAAAGGATAACCCACCGGTGAGCGTGTGTTTATTGTGTGAAGAAGGCGCCGATCCCGGCGCCTTGTCTATTCTGGCGGAGCGCTGGCAGTTAACCTCGGACGACGATGCGTTGATGGCGCTGGTGCTGACGCCGCAGCGGCTGGAGCTGCGCAAACGCGACGAACCCAAGCTGGGCGCGATTTACGTCGATTTCGTTTCCGGCACCCTGGCGCATCGGCGTCGCTTCGGCGGCGGGCGCGGCGAAGCGGTGGCCAAGGCGGTCGGCATCAAGGGCAGTTACCTGCCGGAAGTGGTGGACGCGACCGCCGGGCTGGGGCGTGACGCCTTTGTGCTGGCTTCGCTGGGCTGCAAGGTGCGGATGCTGGAACGCAATCCGGTGGTGGCGGCGCTGTTGGATGACGGGCTGCAACGCGGTTATCAGGATGCGGAAATCGGCCCGTGGCTGCGTGAGCGTTTGACGCTGCTGCACGCCTCCAGCCTGACCGCGCTGACCGGCCTGGATCCACGGCCCGAAGTGGTGTATCTCGATCCGATGTATCCGCACAAGCAAAAAAGCGCGCTGGTGAAGAAAGAGATGCGGGTATTTCAGTCGTTGGTGGGCAGCGATGACGACGCCGACGGCCTGCTGGAGCCTGCGCGTCGGCTGGCGACCAAGCGGGTGGTGGTGAAGCGGCCGGATTACGCCCCGCCGTTGGCCAACGTGCCTGCGCACGCGGCCAGCCTGACCAAGAGCCACCGTTTCGATATTTATATGCCGTTGTAAGCTTATTCCCAGGGGCGAACATCTTCGCCCCGCTGTTATTCCTGCTCGCGCAAACTTTTCCCCACGTCACCGCCCGGATGCACCGCCAGCAGGGTTTCTTTGCTGTAGCCGCTGCGTTCCATCAGGCAGGCACAGGCGGCATCGAAAATCGCCAATACCAGCACGATAGACGTAGTTGCCAGCATATTCAGCGGATCTATCTCGTTTTCCACCCCTGTGCGGATCACCAGCTGCGCCGCATGAGCGATCGCCGAATCCGGGTTTTCCGTCACGCCAATCAGCGGTACGCCTTTGGCCTGCAGCGTCGGCAGCAGGCGGGTCAGCTCATCGGAATTGCCGCCGCGCGAAATCAGTATCATCAGATCATCGCCGCGCAGAAAGCCCAAATCGCCGTGCGCCGCGTCGGTGGCGTTCAGGTAGATGGCCGGCCGTTCCACGCAGGCCAGCATATGGGCAATCTTGCGCGCCGCGATGCCGGAGGTGCCGACACCGGTGACCGCAATCTTGCCCCGGCACGCCGCCAGCAGCGTCAGCAGCCGTTGCCAGGTGGGCGCGTCGATGCGTTGGCTGAGTTGCGCCAGTTCGCGGCTGTAAATGGCCCAGGCTTCCGTCGCTCGCTGCCATTCCTGCTGCATCACGCCTCCTCCTGCATCAGCCGGCGGTATTTCATATGGTCGTTATACAGCTCATGGAACACGCGGTATTTGCGGTCGTAATAGCTTTTTATTTTGTTGGTCTGCGGCGTAACGGTTTTACCGATGCGGCTCATGGCACTCATCGCTTCCGGCAGCGTGTCGAACACGCCCGCCGCCACGGTGCCCATCATCGCGCCGCCCAGCAGCATCGCTTCGCTCTCTTCCGGCAGCAACATGGCGCAGCCGGTGGCGTTGGCGTGCTCCTGCACGAACAGCGGGTTCTTGGTGCCGCCGCCGCTGGCCATAATGGTGTCGATGCTGTAGCCGCTTTGGTTCATGGTTTCGATAATATGGCGGGTGCCGAGCGCGATCGCCTGGAGGGTCGCCAGATAGTGCAGCGCCATGTCCTCCGGGGTGCGCGACAGCTTCAGCCCGGTCAGGGTGCCGGTCAGCGTCGGGTTGGCGCGCGGCGAACGGTTGCCGTGGAAATACGGCAGCATGTGAATATCCTGGGTCAGGAAGGCGATGTCCTCCGGCTCGCCGGCCATGCGGCGCAGCAGGGCGTTCAGCACCTCATAGATGGTCTGCCCTTGGGTTTTCGCCTGCGTCAGCAGATCCTGATAACACGGATGAGACTGGATCACATGGTCAATCAACGCGCCGGTAGCGGATTGACCCCCTTCGTTCAGCCAGTATTCCGGCAGAATTGCCGAGTAATAGGGCCCCCACACGCCGCCGATAAAGCGCGCGGTGCGCGACATCGCCATATGGCCGGTAGAAGTACCGCCGATCAGCGCGATGCGGCGGTTAAAATCCGCCACTTCGCCGGAAACCCCGGTGGCACCCAGCGTGCCGAGAGTGCCGGCATGAGCGTCGATGATCGACACGCTGACCGCCGTGCCGGCAATCAGGCCCATCTCGCCGGCGGCGCGCTGCGTCAGGCCGTGGCCCAGCGGTTCACCCATCATTTTTACGTCGCTGCCGATCTTGGCGGCGTCGTGTTCCAGCACGTCTTCCAGCCCAATCTGTTTGAAATAGCTTTTGTCCCAGCGCTGCTCATGGCCGAGGTAAGTCCATTTGCACACCGTCGAACATAGCGAACGGGTGGCGTCCTGGGTGGCGCGCCAGGTGAGAAAATCCGGCAGGTCAAACAGGTAGCCGGCATTGGCCCAGGTGGTCGGCATATGCTGCTTCAGCCACAGCATTTTGGGGGTTTGCATCTCCGGCGAGATGATCCCGCCGACGAAGTCCAGCACCCGGTGTTTGGTGGCGTTGATGCGCTCGGCCTGAACGATCGCCCGGTGATCCATCCACACGATGATGTTCTGCTCGGTGCGGCCGGACGGGCTGACGGTCAGCGGCTGGCCTTCTTTATCCAGCACCACCAGCGAACAGGTGGCGTCGAACCCCAGCCCTTTGACCTGAATCGGGTTGATGTCGGCCTGGTTGACCGCATCGCGCACCGCGCTGCACACCGCTTGCCAGATATTGTCCGAAGACTGTTCGACAAAGTCCGCCTTCGGGCGGTACAAATCGATGGGCCGACTGGCCTGCCCGACCATGCGGCCGTTGAGATCGAATACCCCTGCGCGTGCGCTTCCGGTGCCTACATCTACGCCAATAAAATAACTCGCCATTGTTCTTCTCCAGTCAGGCTTTTCGATTCTGTAATGCGATAAACAGGATCAGCACACCGCCCCACAGGGCCATGGTCAGATAGCTGCTGACGCCCAGCAGGTTGAGGCCGCTTTCCAGCATTTGCAGCACAATCAGCGCCAGCACCAGACCAAGCACTCGGCCAAAACCGCCGTCCGGATTAATGCCGCCCAGCACCGAGGCCAGAATGGTCACCAGCAGGTAGGATTCGCCGTAACCCGCCTTGGCCGAGTTGAACTTGGCCATCATCAATAGGGCTGCGCCCCAGCCGAGCAAGGCTGACAGGATATACACCGCGATCTGCACTCGGGCGGTATTGACCCCGCTAAAACGGGTGGCCTGTTCATTGGAGCCGATCAGGTACAAACTGCGGCCCAGCGTGGTGTGCTCCAGCAGCAGCCACAGGCCGACGGCCACCAGCAGGAACAGCAGCAGCGCCACCGGAATGCCGAGTAGGCTGCCGTTGCCAAAGTACTGAATCACCGCCGGGAAGCCGGAGATCACCGCGCCGTTGGACAGCAGGATATTCAGGCCGGTGATCAGCGTCATGGTGCCGAGCGAGGCCAGAATCGGCGAAACGCCGACCCAGGCGACCAGCACGCCGTTAAGTGCGCCGATGGCGACCGCGACCAGCAGCCCGGCCAGCAGCGCCAGCGCTAAAAACAGCGGTTGATCCGGATGGCTGACAATAATCGTCGCCATCACCAGCGAGCAGGCGTTGGCACCGGCGATGATCGACAAATTAATGCCGCCGGTCAGCATGGTAATGCCCATTCCGAGCGCCAGCATGCCGAGGATCGGCAGTTGCGAGGCGATCGACTGGAAGTTGCCGACGCTGAAGAAACGCGATCCGAGCAGCCCGGCAAACAGCAGCGCCACGGCAATGATGATCGCGCTTTGCAGGCGGATGATCCGATCGTTCGGGATCAGGCGGGTTAACGAATTCATGTCATAGCTCCTTGGCCAGCTTGCGTTTTTCATTCCAGGCGGTGCTGCTGATGCTGATCAAAATGATCGCGCCGCTGAACACCTGGTGCCAATAAGCCGACACGCTGAGCAGCGTCAGGCCGTTTTGCAGAAAGGCCAGCAACACTACGCCAAGCAGCGTGCCGGTCAGCGATCCGCGGCCGCCGGTCATGCTGGTGCCGCCGAGCACCACCGCCGCCAGCACCGTCAGCTCAAAGCCGAGCAGCGAGTTGGGGGCGACCGACTGGGTGATTTGCGCCTGAACCACCGCAGCGATACCGGCCAGAATGCCCATGTAGCCATAAACGTAGAAGTGCAGCCGCAGCAGGTTCAACCCCAGGCGCGATGCCGCATCGCGGTTGCCGCCCATGGCGAAGATCTGGCGGCCGAGGCGGGTAAAGTTCATCAGCACGCCGGTGACGATCACCACCGCCAGCAGGCACAGCAGCGGCAGCGTCAGGCCGTAGTCGTAGCCATCGGCGCCCTGGAACGAGAACCAGTTGATGCCGTCCATAAACCAGTCCGGGAAACCGTACAGCCAGGTGCCGTTGGTGGCGTACACCAGCAGGCCATAGAACAGGTTCAGGGTGGCGATGGTGATGATGATGGCCGGCACCTTCAGCCAGTACACCAGAAAACCGTTCACCAGCCCGAGCAACAGGCCTACGCCCATCGCCAGCACGAATGCCAAAGGGAAGCCGCCGCCGTGCTGAATAACCCAGGTAGCCATCACGTACTGGGCGATGGCGGTGATAGCCGGGAACGAAATGTCGATGCCACCGGCAATCAGCACCACGAACAGGCCGCAGGCGAGAATGCCGAGAATGGCGTAGCTGGTGGCGACGTCGGTCAGGTTGCCGAGCGTCAGGAATTCGCTGGTGCCGGCGCTCAGGCCAATGGCCAGCAACAACACCAGCAGGCCCAGGTAAAACTCGTGCCGGCCGGCCAGGCGGGCCAGTAATGACTTATCCATTCACCACCTCGGCGATCTGTTGTTCGGTGCTGTGGTGCGGCGAAAACTCGGCGATCAGTTCGCCTTTGCGCATCACCATCACCCGATGGCTGTTGTAATAGGCTTCCGGGATCTCGTCGCAGATCATCAACACCGCCATGCCGAGCTCGGCCAGATCTTTGGCGATCTGGTAGATCCCCTCTTTGTTGGCGATATCCACCCCGACGGTGGGCGAGTCGAGGATCAGGATCTTCGGCTGGGTCGCTACCCACTTGGCGATGGCGATACGCTGGGCGTTGCCGCCGGACAGGGTTTTGACCGGCAACGCGCTGTCGGACACCTTGATGTTCAGGTCACGGATCAGCCGGTTGACCAGCTCGGTCGCCTTGGCGTGATCCAGCAACCCAAGCGGCGTATGCAGTTGATCAAACACCGTGACGATGGTGTTGTCGTAGATCGACTGCTCCATGATCAACCCCTGGGTCAGACGATCTTCCGACACGTAGCCGATGCCGTGGCGCACCGCGTCGCGGTTGTTGTGCAGCCGCACCGGTTGGCCGTCGATTTTGATTTCACCGCTGTCCGGGCGTGTCATACCGAACAGGCTGAGGCACAGTTCGGTGCGGCCTGCGCCGAGCAGCCCGACAATCGAGACTATTTCGCCGCTGCGCAGTGAAAGATTGATGTCCCGGTATTTGCCGCGCCGGCTGAGGTTGCAGACTTCGAGCAGCGGGGCGGTATCGGCTGGCGGGCGTGCCGGCAATTGGCTGTAGTGGAAGCGTTGGCCGGTCATCAGGAACGCCAGTTCGTGGCTGTCGAGTTGGCTTGCCGGGTAAGTGCCGACCAGCTTGCCGTCGCGCATCACGCTAATACGGTCGGCGACTTCCATCACCTCATCCAGGCGATGGCTGACAAACACCACGCAGATGCCCGCCGCTTTCAGCTCATTGACCACCCGCAGCAGGCCGTTGACCTCCTGGCGCGTCAGCGATGCGGTAGGCTCGTCCATAATCACCAGCCGCGCTTCGGCGGCTATGGCGCGGCAAATCGCCACCAGTTGGCGATCGGCAATCGACAGTTTTTCGACTTTTTTATCGGGATCGATATGCACCCCGATGCGGGCCATGGCGTCCAGCGCGGTCTGGCGCATCACCTGCTTGCGCACCCAGAAATGGCCGCCGGGCAGATAGCGATGAATGGCGATATTTTCCGCCACCGTCAGATTGGGGAACAACGACAGATCCTGATAAATCACCTGAATACCGTAATAGCCGGAGAGCTGCGGCGTCAGGGAATGAAAGAGTTTGCCTTCCAGCGAAATATTGGCGCCTTTTTCCGGCTGATAAACCCCGGAAATAATTTTAATAATGGTGCTTTTGCCGCAGCCATTTTGTCCGGCCAGGCAATGCACTTCGCCAATATTCAGCGTCAGGTTGATCTGGTCCAGTGCCAGCACGCCTGGGAATCTTTTACTGATATTCTCCAGGGTGATAAATGCGGTGGATGTGGTGGAAGCGGTCATAGCGTTAACCTATGCAGGTTTTTATTATCCTAAGGTCGCAGCAGGCGCTGCGCCTTAGGTTATTGGATAACTTTCCCGGTGTGGCGTAATAAGTCATACCCGTGTGAAACGGGTAGGATTAAAATCCTAGCGATTTGGCATTATCTTTGGTGACTTCAAGAATTTTATTAAACCGAATCACTTTTTTATCCATATCGACGTCGGCTTTACCCAGCCCTTCGATCGACAAATCTTTGGTTACTTCCTTGCCCTGCAACAATTGGTCGGCCACCGTCACCAGCGCATAGCCGGCGTCTTTCGGATCCCACAGCAGCACTTTCTTGATATCGCCGCGCATCAGGTAAGGGGCGGCCTGCGCCGGCATGGCGATGCCCACCACGGCGATTTTGTCCTTGGCGCGCTTCTTGGCGACCGCCTGGCCGGCACCGATCGGGCCGAGGGAGCCAAAACCGATAATGCCTTTCATCTGCGGATAGGTTTTCATCAAATCCAGCGTGGTGGCGTAGGATTTATCGATGCTTTCCGCCACCGGCAGGCGCGAAGTGACTTCGAACATGTCCGGGTATTTCGCTTTCTGGTATTTGATCGCGGAATCGGCCCAGGCGTTGTGCAGCGGCACGGTCAGCGAGCCGACGTAAATGGCGTAACCGCCTTTGCCGCCCATGTCTTTCGCCAGCTCATCAACGTTGGCCTGCGCATATTTCTCGCTGTCGATGGTTTCGATGTCCCACTGGCCGATCTGCTGATCCGGGGATTCATGGGTCAGTACCACGATGCCTTTCTCGCGCGCTTTTTTCAGCACCGGTTCCAGCACCTTGGCGTCGTTTGGCACCACGATGATGGCGTTAACGTTTTTGGCGATCAGGTCTTCAATCACTTTGACCTGTGCGGCCGGGTCTGGGGTGGAAGGCCCGGTTTGGTAAGCGTTGACGTCGAGCTTTTTGGCTGCGTCGTTTACGCCCACTTCCATACGGTTGAACCAGGGAATGCCGGTCACTTTGGCAACCACGGCGATCTCGTACTTTTCAGCCGCAAAAACAGGTGTTGTCGATAACATGCACGCAGAAACCACACATGCATTTAATAATGCGAGGTTAAATTTCATTCGCTGTACCTTTTTTATCTGTAGGGGTGGATGTTTTTCCACCAGTGCAGATTACAAAGGAATGGAAGAGGGGGCGTAACCGAAGTTGAGGAAATGTGATCTGCGCACATTGAGGTAAAATTATGGCAGTTTTAATGTTAATTAAATGTTTAATAATTTAGTGGTGGTAATTTTACTACGGAAAATCATCATTTATTTAACATGATTAATCATATTTATTTACATTATTGCAACTATCTAAGGGGGGGAAGGGCGTTTTGGGGCGGTAAAAATGCCGGCAGGAGAGCCGGCATTGAAGCATTTAACGGATGTGTGATCAATGTCACCTTAAGGATAAGTTACAGCACGCCCTGTGCCAGCATGGCATCGGCAACCTTGACGAATCCGGCGATATTGGCGCCATGCACATAGTGAGTTTGCTTTCCTTCACCGCCGTATTCGACGCAGGCTTGATGAATATCCGCCATGATATGTTGTAAACGTACATCCACTTTTTCTGCCCGCCAGCTGATGCGCGCGGCATTCTGCGCCATCTCCAGCCCGGAAGTGGCCACGCCGCCGGCGTTGGCGGCCTTGCCTGGAGCAAACAGCACGCCGGCGTCCAGGAACGCATCGGTAGCCTGAATGGTGGTGGGCATATTGGCGCCCTCGGCCACAGCTTTGACCCCGTTGCGGATCAGCAACTGTGCGGCTTCCAGATCCAGTTCGTTTTGGGTCGCGCACGGCAGAGCGATATCCACCGGCACGCTCCACGGTTGCTGGCCGGCCAGGTAGGTCAGGCCGCGCTCACGGGCGTAGTCTTCCACCCGGCCATAACGCTGATTCTTGATTTCCGCCAGATGGGCCAGCTTCTCGGTGGTGAAACCGGCCTCATCGACCACGGTGCCGCCCGAGTCAGACGCGGTGATCACGCGCGCGTCCAGTTCCAGTGCCTTCTCGATGGCGTACTGCGCCACATTGCCTGAGCCGGAAACGGCGACTCGCATCCCCTCAAAGCCCAGCCCGTGGCGTTGCAGCATGGCGTCGGTGAAATAGACCAACCCATAGCCTGTGGCCTCGGGCCGGATCAGGCTGCCGCCGAACGACAGCCCTTTGCCGGTAAACACGCAGGCGGTGTTGTTGGACAGTTTTTTCATCATGCCGGTCATAAAGCCGACTTCACGGCCACCAACGCCGATATCCCCGGCGGGCACATCGGTATCCGGGCCAAGATGGCGGTACAGCTCCGTCATCAGCGACTGGCAGAAACGCATGATCTCCGCCTGGCTTTTGCCTTTCGGATCGAAATCCGACCCGCCTTTACCGCCGCCCATGGGCAAGGTGGTCAGCGCATTTTTGAAGGTCTGCTCGAAGCCGAGGAATTTCAGAATCGATAAATTCACCGACGGATGAAAACGCATACCGCCTTTATACGGCCCGATGGCGGAATTGAACTGCACGCGCCAGGCGCGGTTAACCTGCACCTGGCCGCGATCGTCCACCCAACTGACGCGGAACTGGATGGCACGCTCCGGTTCCACCAACCGCTCCAGCAACGCGTGCTCGCGATAGCGCGGGTTGCGTTCGATAAACGGCCACAGCGAAGTAAACACTTCTCTTACCGCCTGCAAATATTCAGGCTGGTGGGGGTTGTGGCGTTGTAGCGAGGACAAAAACGACTCTACCGATAAAGCATTTTCCATGGATAGCTCCTTTATACCCGTCGCCTTTCAAGCTGTAGCCTTGTTAGCTGAGCTCGCGGTTCCCCCAGTTACTTACCTAAGTAAGCGCCTGGGGAGCCGCGAGCTGGCTACAGCCCGAAATTCATAGGGTAATACTATTAATTTCCCCCATTATTTTTATAAATATTGGTATGAATAAAGCCTGGGGGATGATGTTGTGTCTTTAGCGACTATATCACTGGAGGGCGGTTGATTAACAAGCGATTAATGATCGCGGTATAACGAAAAACGCCCGCAAGAGGCGGGCGTTGGCAGGCTAAGTTTGCGAGCGCTTACTTAATCTTCGACGCTTTCTTCTTCGTCACGCAGCGGCACAATCAGCATATCGATATGCACGGTGTTGATCAGCTGGCGCGCAGAGGACATCAGCTTGCTCCAGAAATCCTGGTGGTGGCCGCACAGCACCAGGTCCATGTCGTATTTCTTGATGGCATCGACCAGCACCTGCGCCAAATCGCCGCTGCCGCTCAGGGTTTCGGTAATCGGGTAACCGGCATTTTGCGAAAGTTCGGTCAGCGCGTGATGGGTTTCCTCGGAGATACGCTTTTGCATATCGCCGAGATTAACGTCGATCAGGCCGGTATACAGGTCGGAATAGTTAACATCTACGTGGATCAGGGAAACTTTGGCGTTGTACGGTCGCGCCATAGATACGGCTTTTTCCACCAGAATTTTGCTCTCCGGGGACAGGTCTACCGCAATCAGAATGTGTTTGTAAGCCATGAGAATACTCCTTCCATATAATGCCGATTAAAGGGTTAGCAGGCATTTCAGCGTACCAGCCTGGCGCTTTAGGTTTACCTGCATTTTATCATTCAGATAACACAATGATATGTTGGGGCGATCACAGTGTGTTGCATCAAAAAATCGTTTCATCTCTACCCCGTCAGTTTTACACCCGCCGGGTTGAAAATCCTATCATTACTGGGGTTATTGGCGGTTTGACCGCTTGAAACATAAGCATTCTTAAACAGAGTATAGTCCCAAACGCCCATCTGGCCGTGGAAAATACCGGGAATGGCGGGCAGGGCGGTTATCACTTATAACCCATCGATGTATGACAAATGGGCAGGTTGCGGTAAATTTTATCGACTGCTCAGGCCAGTTTACGTTTCATTCACCTACAATAATGAATATGGGCCTCACCTTCTCTCCTCTGAGCCAGTCCGCGCTACCGGTACTTTGCCTGGCGGCGGCTTGTTTCAGAGGCTGTGGGTTATGCGTGGCCCGAGCGGTAAAAAGGGGATCGGAGCGGTAGGCTCCCGCAGTAATGGGCATCGAGGTAGGGCAGTTGGACCCGGCGGAGCGCCGCGGATAACAACGCCTTGAGGGGGCAATCATGATCAGTACCGTCGCGCTGTTTTGGGCTTTGTGTGTGGTGTGTGTGGTAAACATGGTGCGGTATTACTCTTCTCTGCGTGCGCTGCTGGTGGTGTTGCGCGGCTGCGATCCGCTGTTGTACCAATACGTCGACGGCGGCGGTTTCTTTACTGCCCACGGTCAGCCGAGCAAGCAGTTGCGGCTGGTGCGCTACATCTTCTCGCAGCGCTACGTCGAGCATCACGATCCGGAGTTTATCCGCCGTTGTGAGCGGGTGCGCGGCCAGTTTATGCTGACTTCCGCCCTGTGCGGGCTGGTGGTGGTGAGCCTGCTGGCGCTGATGATTTGGTATTAAAACCGGGCGGTTTCCCTGGTTACGAGCAAAAAAAAGGCGGCCACATCGGGCCGCCTTTCTCATGGAACAAGCTGCTTAGATAACCTTAAGCGCCAGCCAGTACAGTGAACCGGAAAGCAGAATCGAAATCGGCAGGGTCAGTAACCAGGCCAACAGGATGTTCTTCACGGTTTTACTCTGTACGCCGCCGCCGTCCACGATCATCGTCCCGGCTACCGCCGAAGAGAGCACGTGGGTGGTGGAAACCGGCATACCGGTGTAGCTGGCTACGCCGATCGACAAGGCTGCGGTCATCTGAGCCGACACGCCCTGAGCGTAGGTCATGCCCTTCTTACCGATTTTCTCGCCGATGGTGGTGGCAACGCGCTTCCAGCCAACCATGGTGCCGAGTGACAGCGCCAAAGCAACCGCAACGATGATCCACAGCGGTGCATACTCAACGGTTTGCAGCAGATCCTGACGCAGGTTCTTCAGGAAACGCTGGTCCGCGGCGGAGGTTTCCGGCAGTTTGGCGACCTTGTCTGCGGTATCCGTTACGCACATCAGCAGGCGGCGCAGATGGCTGCGCTGTTCTACCGTCAGTTGATCGTAACTTTGCAGATTGTTCAGCAGGCCCTGCGTCAGCTCAATCGCCGGCATGGCGCGGGAGCTGTCGCAGTGGAACTCGGTCGGCTTATTCGGCGAAACCTCATCTTCCGGGCTTGGCACCAGCGGCGTCAGGGACACCACGTGTGACAGGGCATCGCCGTGCTGCTGGTAATATTGCTGCAGGTGGGTCACGGCATCACGCGTACGGGTGATGTCATAGCCGGTTGCATTCATATTGACCACGAAGCCGGCCGGCGCAACGCCGATCAGCACCAGCATGATAAGGCCGATGCCTTTCTGGCCGTCGTTGGCGCCGTGCGAGAAGCTGACGCCGATAGCCGACAGGATCAGTGCGATACGGGTCCAGAACGGCGGCTTGCGTTTGCCGTCGACCTTTTCACGTTCCGCGGGGGTCATGTGGATACGCTGGCGTTTCTTGTTGCCGCTCCAATAGCGGCGCAAGGCAAACACCATCAGCCCGGCGACCATCATGCCGACCAGCGGCGAGATGAGCAATGACAGGAAAATACCGATCATTTTCGGGACGTTAAGCGCATCCACCACCGAGGTGTGGGTCATCAGTGCATTGGTTAAACCAACACCGATAATTGCGCCAATCAGCGTGTGGGAGCTGGAGGCCGGCAGACCGAAATACCAGGTGCCGAGGTTCCAGATAATCGCCGCCAGCAGCATGGAGAAGACCATGGCTAATCCGTGCGCTGAACTGACGTTCAACAACAGATCGGTAGGCAGCAGGTGAACAATGGCGTAAGCAACACTCAAACCACCGAGCATAACGCCAAGAAAGTTGAACAAGCCCGCCATCACGACCGCAAGTTGCGAGCGCATGGCACGGGTATAGATTACTGTAGCGACCGCATTGGCCGTATCATGAAAGCCGTTGATGGCTTCATAAAACAACACGAACAACAATGCGAGAATTAACATCAGGCCGGTATGGAAATCCAGGCCTGCGAACAAATGCAGCATAAGCGTTACGCCAGTTTGTGGACATGAACGCCGCGCATTATCCGTGACAACCGGGGCCGGGGAAAAGGAAAATATGACGTTTTTTTGATTTGAACATGACGAAACGATGGCACTGGCATGACAAAGATATGAAATATCATAATCTTATGCTGATAAGCGCACTGTAATATTTTCTTACTATGGCGCTGGCGGCGGCATGGCTTTACAATCTGCCGCCGTAAAGTTGTCGGTTACCGGTAGCGAAACGGCGTAATATGGCGGCCTTTTGTCGCGATTGTGGTTTTTATTCAGAGAGGCGCAGGTGGAACAGTTTGATGTCGTGGTAATAGGTGCGGGCGCAGCGGGCATGTTTTGCGCGGCACAGGCGGGGCAACTCGGTTGCCGGGTGCTGCTGCTCGATAACGGCAAAAAACCGGGACGCAAAATCCTGATGTCCGGCGGCGGACGCTGTAACTTTACTAATATGTACACCGAACCGGCCGCCTACCTGTCGAACAACCCGCATTTCTGTAAATCGGCGCTGGCGCGATATACCCAGTGGGACTTTATCGATCTGATTAACCGCTACGGCATCGCCTACCACGAGAAAACGCTGGGGCAGCTGTTTTGCGATGACTCGGCGCAGCAGGTGGTCGAACTGCTGGTTAAAGAGTGCGAACTGGGCCAGGTGACGACGCGCCTGCGCAGTGAAGTGCTGGGCGTGGAAAAAACCGAAGCCGGTTTCGAACTGGCGCTGAATGGCGAGAAAGTGAGTGCTCGCTCACTTGTGGTGGCCAGCGGTGGGCTTTCCATGCCGGGGCTGGGTGCTTCGCCGTTCGGCTACAAGCTGGCGGAGCAGTTTGGCCTGAAGGTGCTGCCGACCCGCGCCGCACTGGTGCCGTTTACCTTGCATAAACCGCTGCTGGAACACCTGCAAACGCTGTCCGGCGTCTCCGTGCCGGCGGTGATCACCGCCGAAAACGGCGTCAGCTTCCGCGAAAGCCTGCTTTTCACTCACCGTGGCCTTTCCGGCCCGGCGGTATTGCAGCTTTCCAGCTACTGGCAGCCTGGTGAGTTTGTGAGCGTTAACTTACTTCCTGCACTCGATCTGGCGGGCTTCCTTAATGAGCAACGCCAGGCGCACCCCAACCAAAGCCTGAAAAACACGCTTGCGCTGCACCTGCCAAAACGCCTGGTGGAGTGCCTGCAAGCGCTGGGGCAATTGCCGGAAGCCACGCTGAAGCAACTGAACCCCACGCAACAGGCCGCGCTGGTCGAAACCTTGCAGAATTGGCGTGTGCAGCCGAACGGCACCGAAGGCTACCGCACCGCGGAAGTGACGCTCGGCGGCGTGGATACCAAAGAGCTGTCTTCCAAAACGATGGAAGCCGGCAAGGTGCCCGGCCTGTACTTTATCGGCGAAGTGGTGGATGTGACAGGGTGGCTGGGCGGTTATAACTTCCAGTGGGCCTGGAGCTCGGCCTGGGCTTGCGCTCAGGCGCTGGCGGCGCAGGGGCAGTAAGGCTGATTGACAACCCGAACAAACTGGCGGTATCTCGACTACGACTCCGTGCTGCTCCGCAGCCGGATAATGTTGGCACACAAGGTCAGATTGGCCTGACGTTTCTTTTCTCTCGGGTTTTTGAACTCTACTGCCTGACGTCGTTGACGATCCTGAAAATCCTTGCGGGGTAGCGGCCAGGATGTCCAGCATCATACTGTAATGGGCGAGACGCGCAGATAGGAAGAAATGTGTGTTTTTTGACCTTTCGTGATTCAATAATTGATGCCAATGGGCTTATTGGTTTTATGGTGATAAAGGGAACTCACAATTTTTCATATTGCACAGTATGTAAATTGAACGATAAAGTTCTTTCCCGACTGCTCCCGCTAATATTTTATAATGATACTTTGGCGTCCAGGCTAAGTGTATTTGTAATGCCAAGAACACATGTACTGAACTTCTATAACTGCTCATGTCAGTGATTTCCTTCTTATCTTGTGGTGAGTCAGCTGGCATTTTCTGGCCAGCGTTTAGAGCCACACAGATTTAATCACTATCTCCCTAGAAGGTGCTTTAAGACTGATAACTAAAAAATGGAGACGAGGGGACTCCATTATTATTGAGCGTGAACCTTACCTTGCCCATAAACTATGCAAGCTAATTATTTTTACTTGGCGATAAATATAAAATATTATGCCAGGTTGAATTAATGCTTTACATGGGAATTGGTTTTTTAACTGATTGAAATTAATTATAATTTTACAGATAATTGCAATTAATAGCATTTATGGTAAAACTTTTTCGCCACCGCGAAGTGGTGCATTATTCCTCTGAAAATAAAATTAAATTGTTAATCTGTAGGCTATGGAATTAAAAGTAAATATGACTCTGGGAATGTTCTTGTATAATTATTTTATATTGAGGCTTAAGTTTTTATATTATTGATTTTAAAGGTTTTAATTTTGTGTCTAAATGCATTTCATGGGTTTTTACCTATATGTTACCTTGACTGCGAGGTCATTTTCATCACTGGTATATATAGTGAATTGATTGGGGTTGATCCACTTGCCAATTTTCAAAAAATGGACTTTATTTTTTTTAAAAGAACTATACTACAAAGAACATTAATTAATGAAACCTAGAAAGGTTGGTAGTTGATTTTATGTTTTTTAATGCTGAGTTATATAAAGGGTTTTGATAAGGCTACAGCAGGTTCGGAAAGTAAAAACACTGAGGGAAACAATAAAGTATGAAAAGTGAGCTGGCTGGAGACCAATATCTGAATAGTATGAAATAAGGTCAAACATTCATGCGTGCCAAGCAATACAGCACTTTATCTCAAAGTAAGAAAAAATGCACTATAAGGTAGGCTCTGTACGAAAAATAGGTTTTAAAAAGGATGTTTTCCATTCTCCGGGCAGACTCCCTTCGTTTAACCGATGTGGGCATAGTATGCATGTTCATTCAAACCCTAGGCTTTGCTGACTACGGGGGCATCAGCCACCCATCCCCCAAGGAGATTATTATGTCAATTAACTATCCTCTGAATAAGGGGTCCCAAGATCCATATATCACCATTGCGCAACAGCAACTTATTCGATTGGGGTATGGCCTGCCGCGTTTCGGTGCCGATGGTGTGCTGGGAGATGAGACTTTGTCTGCCTATGGAGCCTTCTTGATATCACAGGGCCTGCGTGCACCTACGGACGATCGCCCGAAATCTATTACGCCCAGTGGTGTTGCTGCTCTTGACATGGCTTTTGCAGCATTGACCAATGATGATGTTGGAACGAACATCATTGACGAGCGGGCTAATCATCCACATTCGGGGCGATCGGTATCCATGCCTTACCGCCCCTGGTCGAAGATCACTGCTGTTGTCCTACATCAGACGGCAACTAAAATTGGCGAGAAGGTTGCTTCTTGGCATAGCGTACCTATTCATATCGGTATCACACGAGCAGGCAAAATCATCCAGCTCTATTATTTGACTGAGGTTTGCAACCACGCTAACGGCCTTAACCGTCGTAGCGTCGGCATTGAGATAGATGGGTGGTACGCAGGTATTGAGGGAAAGCCCGAAACGTTGTGGCAGCCCAAGAATCAGCCCACCCCGAGACTACCCATGAATCTACCTATCGAACAAGCTGTGGCAGCCAAGGCCGCCGTCCAGTGGATCGTGAACACAGTAAAAGCTAACGGAGGAAAAGTGACCCATATTCATCCGCACCGGCAATCTAGTAAGGACCGGCGTTCTGATCCTGGTTCGCTGATCTGGCAGCACGTAGGTTTGTGGGCACAAAACACTTTGGGACTGTCTGATGGAGGTGCGTCATTCATTGAGGGGGATGGATTGACAATTCCCGAGGCCTGGGATGCCAGGTACACGGGCAACCATTATTGACCTGCCTCCCATCCAAACGACAGGTGAAAGTCGTCTTAGTCTGCTTTCACCTGCCATCAGGCTACATATCAGCAAACTCGCTCGGATTCGTTCATGATAGAACTAACGGCATGCTGAATTAACAAATTTTCCGCTACGTACGGAGTTAACCAGAGACGATATGTGAATACCCGTATCTGCCTGGTGCCGCGCGCATTATAGCTGGCTAGCGAGTCTGCTCGTCTATAGCGGTACCTCAACAATCCTGTTTTAGTCGGCTATGCAACAATAAAGAGAGTAAACCACTCATCCGCAAATCACGGAGGTTTTGCTCAGCGGGTTGAGCGTGACGCCGCACCGCCCAGGAACATGCTCACCGCGTTGCTGACCATCTCGCGAATGCGCGGCAGGCTGATCGGCTGCAATTCGCGCTGGAATACCCGCATGTCGATCTCGGCGGTGAGCAGTGAAAGGAACTGGTTGCCTTGAGGTAAGGGTCGGCCAGCCGCAGCTCCTGGCGATCCATGGCGGCGGACATCAGCACCGACAGTTTTTCCACGCTGTCGCGCGGGCCGGCCTCGTAAAACAGCGTGCCGATATCAGAATGCCCGGCATCGGCGATAACCTGATTCGGGCGGCGAAAGCCGCACAGCAACTTCTGCCGTTTATGCAACAAGCCGGCATCGTTGAACCGGAGCTCGGCATTGCCGCGTTTATCGCTGATTTACTGCATTTACAACACTATCTGCACCTCAATAATCAAAGTGAACATACGATTGACCGGGTGGTTCAACTGGCGTTCCTGCACTTTGACGTCGATATGCGGCAGCCGTAGGCAAAACTCAGGCCCGGTGCAGCCGGATAGGCTAAGCTGATTTTTAGAGGGCTTATCTGGGGTATTCACCATGCATATCATTCTTGCACCTACCAATCTGGGGCTGAGCCCCTTGCGACCGGGCCATGTTCCCGGAACCTGGCGAGCGCCGCAGGCGCTGATGGCACATAGCTTGGCGCAAAGGTTGGGAGCGGGGGCTGTCTCCGAGTTGCCGCAACCGACTTATTCGCCGGCAGCGCAGCCCGGCACCCGCATACGCAATGGTCATGCGATTCGCGCTTTCACTCTCGCGTTGGCCGCAGAAGTTGCTGCGGTGCAGGCGCGCGGCGACTTCCCGCTGGTGGTCGGCGGCGACTGTTCGATTCTGCTGGGGGCGTTGGCCGGTTCACGCAGTGCGGGGCCGCTTTCGCTGGTACACATCGATGGGCACAGCGATTTCCGTCATCCCGGCAACTATGATCCGCAGCAGATGTTGGGCGCGGTGGCGGGGATGGATTTGGCGTTGGCGACCGGGCGCGGGGAACCGCTGCTGGCCGAATGGCCTGGCGTAACGGGGCCGCTGGTGCCGGAACGGCAGGTTTTACAACTGGGCGAGCGTGAGTGTCGGGACGCGGATTTTGCCTGGCCGGATATCAATCAAACGGCAATTGCGCGCATTGACGTCTTCGCTGCCAACCGGATGGGCAAAGCGGAAATTGTGCGGCAAATCGAACAGATGTTGGCCACCGAGCCGGAATGGCGCTTTTGGCTACATCTGGATGTGGACGTGCTCGACCAAACCATCATGCCGGCGGTGGATTCCCCCGGTAGCCCCGGTATCGATCGCCTCTGGCTGGAAAATATCGTGGCGCGGTTGCTGCAAAACCCCATGTGCTGCGGCATGACGCTGTCGGTATTCGACCCCGAGCTCGATCCCGACGGCCGGTACGCGGCGCTGATAGTGGAAATGTTGGAGGCGATGTTCCGCTCCCGCTGACGGCGTTATGCCTTGTGCGTCGACAGCTGGATGCTGGTTTCGGTGTTGGAAATGCCGGCGATGCGCCGGATGCGCCCCAGAATTTTATCGAAACTCTCCAGGCTGTCGGTGCGGATCTCCAGCAGAATGTCCCACTTGCCGTTGGTGGTGTGCAGGGTGAACACCGCCGGTTCGCCGCGCAGCTGTTGCAACACGCTTTGCGCCTTGGTGCCTTCCACCGCCACGCACATCCAGGCGCGAATGCGGTTATGTTCCACGCCCGGCTTCACGCGAACGGTGTAGCCGGTAATGATCCCCTGCGTTTCCAGCGCCTCAATTCTTTTTTGCACCGTAGCGCGCGAAACCCGGACCTTGTTGGCTATCTCGGTCACCGAGCTGCGGGCGTTTTCGCGCAGCAGCGCGAGGATGTGGCGATCGGTATCATTCATGGTGGCAAAGTGTCGGCTGGCGGTGGCGATTTGTAAAAATATAGAGCAATTTAGTCATTTTTCACACTGCCTGGTGCCAAATTGATTTTCCATAATAGGGTCGCGTTATTCCCCCGATCCCTGTGAGAAATATCATGCAAACCACCCAATCCGTTTTTATGGTCCGGCCTTCCGGCTTTGCCGCGAATAAACAGACCCAGCACAGCAATTTTTTTCAGAAGGTCACGCAGCACCATGAATACCACGCGGCCAGGGCATTAATCGCCTTTAACGGTTACGTCGATGCCCTGCAACAGGCCGGTGTCGACGTGCGGGTGATGGATGATATCGACGGGCAGGAAACGCCGGACGCATTATTCCCGAATAACTGGATTGCGCTGCTGGGCGACGGCAGCCTGTTCACTTTCCCGATGGAAGCGGAAAACCGACGACGGGAACGCCGCCAGGATATTATCGCGCAGCTCGCCAATGATTTCGTGATTGAACGGCGTATCGATCTTTCCGCCCACGAACTGGCCGGGCGTTTTCTGGAAGGCACAGGTTCGCTGATCCTGGATCATCCGAACAAGCTGGCTTATTCCTGCTTGTCGTCACGCAGCTCTCCAGAAGTGGGGCGCGAATTTGAGCGCCATTCCGGCTATAAAATTATCTGGTTCGACGCCGTAGATCGCCATAATCAGCCGATTTATCACACCAACGTGATGATGAGCGTCGGCGTGCGCTACGCCATTCTCTGCCTGGAAAGCCTGCGCAACCCGGAGCAAAAGCGCGCGGTGATCGCCAGGTTGCAAGGTAGCGGCAAAACCCTGATTGACGTCAGCTACGCTCAGATGGAGGCGTTCGCCTGCAACGTGCTGGAACTGCGCGCCAAAGACGGAAGCCCGGTTTACGCGATGTCGACCCGCGCCTGGGCCAGTTTTACGCCGCCGCAGCAGGCGTTGATTGGCGGTTACGCCCGGCTGGCGCTGGGGCCGATCGACATTATCGAAGATCTCGGCGGCGGGGGCGCGCGCTGCATGCTGGCGGAGATCTTTCTGCCAAAGAAACGCGCTCTGGCCTGATCCCGCGCCGTTTCAGTTCAGCCCCATCTGATTGAGCAGCATTTTGTTCAGTTCGGTATTTTTGCGCACGTTCAATTTACGCATTGCTGAACGCTTATGGGCGCTGATGGTCTTCTGGCTGCGGTGCAGCATCCCGGCGATGGTGCAGGCGGACATGCCGGTGCTCATCAGCTTCAGCACCTTCTTTTCGCAGCTGCTCAGGGCGGCGATGCGGCACTGCCGGCATTTCCAGATGGCGCTGGCGTGCAGCGCCACCCAGGGTTGCTGGCAAAAGCGTTCCAGCGCCATGTGGAGCTTGTGGCGAACGGTAACGGCATCGTCGCGTCGGTTAATACTGAACAACGCAGGGTGGGCGTGCAGATAACGGGTGTCGAGATCGTCGAGGATCAGCACGATCATTTGCCGATGGCGCGGCGTCTGGTACGGGCTTTGGTAGCAACTGGCGCAGCCGCATTGGTCTTCCAGCGTGTGGAACACGATCTCGATTGGCTCCAGATTGCGCAGTGCATGCAGATGCCCGCGGCGGCTGTGATTCAGGTCATGCAGATACTCTTCCAGCAGTTGCCGTAACCCCTGCTGATAAAAGTTATCGCTGCCCAGCAGGGTGAACCGAATATTAAGCATAGTTACTCCTTAAAACGCGCATCGTGCGGGAACAGCCGGCGCGCCTGACGGTACAGATCCTCCGCCCGCTGCGGCTGTTGCAGCAACCGGCTGGTCACCATCAGGTTGACGTAGATATTGGCGTCCGGCCGCACGCGGATCTCATTTTCCGCCCAACGCTGGTAGCTCAGCAGCGTGGCCGGATCGCGGGTGTGCGGGTATTGCAGCAGCCGTTGCAACTGGACGTCGTAGTCGTAACGCACCTGCCAGGGCGTCGGCGTCATCACCCGACTCATGGCGGCAAATTGTTGCAGACCGGTTTTTTCCACGGCGGTCACGATCAGGGCGCTGTGCAGGCCGTTGAGCAGGTACGGCAGCGTCAGCGCGGCCAAACCGGCGGCGAGCAGCCGCAGGGTGAGTTGCGGGCGCGGTGACAGGCGCAGGCGGCAACGCACATCGCCGGCGCGCAGAATCGCCAGCAGCAGTACGCCGTGTGCCGCGGAGAGATAAAGCGGGTATTCCACCATCATGTGCAGCAGGATCGGCAGCGCCGCCAGCCAGGGGGCAGGCCGCAGCGGCAGGGCGCGGGTGCGTCGCAACAGGCGCCATAACCCCCAGCAAATGAAGGCAATACCGCTCAGGCTCAGCAGGCCGCCTTCGATGCCCCACAGCAAAATTTCGTTGTGCGGATGGCTGATGCTGACGCTTTCCATGCCGCTGCGGTGGGTGGTGTAGAAGTGATGCAGGAAGTCGTGCTGAAAGTGGCCGTAACCCCAGCCGAGCCACGGGCGTTCGGCGATCATGCGCAGCGCTTCCTGCCAGTAGGCCAGGCGGTAGAAAATTGGCTCCGCCACGGTGAGCGCCCGCGTTGCGCCGTTAAGCATGATCAGCAGCAGACCGGCGGCTATCCCGGCAAGCAACAGCAGCAGGGCGGCGGTGGCACGGCGGCGATTAAGCCGATACAACATAAACAGTTGCAGCGGCGACAGCAGAGCGGCCGCCAGCAGGCCAACGCGTGAGGCGATCACGATCAACAACAGCGGTGCCAAAACCAGCATACCGCCCGTCAGCCATTGCACGCCCCGGTGCAGCGGGCGCCGGTTGCTCAGCAGATACAGCGCCAGCGCCAGCCCGGTAGCCATAAAGCTGGCCATCAGGTTCCACTGCTGGAAGATGCCGTAAGGGCGGTTTTTCAGGGGGTTGTAGCCCATGGCGTTACCCGGTTCCAACAGGCCGTACTGCACCAGGCCCAGCAGCGCCTCGATCACCGTCGCCGCCAGCAGTAGAATCAGCAGTCTGCGCCGCCGTAGCCGGTCGAGCGGTATCTGCAACAGCGCGAAATAGGCGGCGACGCCCAGCGTCAGCCCCAACAGGCGCGGCAGAGCTTCACCTAGCCAGGGGTTTTTCGTCCACAGCAGCGGCAATAATAAAATCAGAGCGCCCGGCGCCAGCCGGTTAAAAAAGCCGGATACGGCCAACGGCGGACGGCTCAATAGCATCGCGCCGAGAATAAACAGGGCGATAAATAGGCCGCCGACCAGATTCCACGGCAAATAAAAACCGCTGCCGCCGCGATTGGGCCAGTAAATATGCATGGCGATCAGGCAATAGCATGCCGCCAGCCCGAATAACCCGGCCGTTTTGTTGTTGGATATCATCACTGCTTCCTGAAGCGTCCGGTCTTATTGATAAGCCAGCACAAAATTGGCTACCGAGCTGAATTCACCCTCGGTAATGGTTTTATTCTGTATTGCGCTGGGGTGGCCCTGCACATAGGCGGTGAAATTCAACACAGTGGCGCCGTCCTGCAATGCCACTGCGCTGGTGGCCTGATTCAACGCAATATCGGCGCCCTTGCTGTCAAACAGCGCGATGGCAGCGCCGTTGGTGCCGTTATTGATCGCCAGTTTGCCCGGCAGCTCGCGGTCTTCGGTGCCGCTGAAGGTGACATTGACGGATTTGAACACCGCCGTTTTGCAGTCGGTCAGCTTGATGTTGAACGGCACCGGATTGCTGTGGCCATAGCGGTACAGGGTTTTGACGATCACGGTATCCATCTCCACCACCTGATCGGCCGATTGCGGTTCAATATTGCACGGCCGGCTCACCACGGTACCGTGGAACTGCAGTGGTGAACCGACCAGTTCGGTATCTGCCAGAGCCGGCAACGCCGTAAACAATAAGGGCGTGCAACTGAGCATCGCTAAAGCGCGTAAACGCATGGTCTGTTTCTCCCTGGGTTACTCGAAGGCCGCCACAATGGTGGCCGAGGCGTTAAATTCCCCTTCCGCGATGTCCTTGCCGCCGTTGGCCAACGGTGCGGCAACCAGGTTCCAGCTGCCGCCGTTACCGATATTTGACACCGGGTAAAACTCATTCGGGACAACCAATTGACCGTTATGTTTGATCTCGATACCGAGATCGGTTTTATCGGTTTTAAACGCGTTATTGGTGAAGGGCGCCGGGGTGCCGGAGACCGCCAGTTTGATATTCAGGGTGCCGTCCTCAAAGCTGCCGCCTTCGCACTGGAAGCGCACTGGAATGCTTTGCGGATAGCTTGCGCCGTTCAGGTTGCTGCCGCTGATTTCCCCAAACTCGACGTTGATCAGTTGGCCTTCATTCACCACGCATTTATCCGGCACGTACAGAATGGCGGATTGAATAAACACCTGCGCCATAGGGTTGGGGCCGAAACCGGCGTCGGTCGAACCCAGGCGGCCATACATCTCGATGATTTGCCGGTCGTTAATCTGCACGCCATTGATGATTTTTTTGCGCACCCGGAAGGTGACTTTGCCCCGGGATCCGCTTTCGTAGTTGTTGATTTGCACGTAGGGCGGGTTGCATGAATGTTGGCTCAACTCGTTGGATATATTGTAAAAAGGCACGGTGACGTAGGCCCTTTTATTGCCGGCGATCCAAACCTCGGCTTTTAAATCCAGGTAATCATTAAGTTTTAAATAACCGTTGCCGAACTCGGAGGGGGGCAGCGCCGAATCCGACTTATAAAAGTGCGGGCTGGTCGGAATACGGGTATCGCAATAGGCCTTGCCGGTATATTGGCCGCCTAACGAATAGGTAAATTCTTTGGTGAAGCCCACCTGATTGGTGATGTTGGTTTCATTCAGGTCGATATAAAATTGTTTTGCCCCGCCGTCCGGCGTCACGTAGCCATTTGCCCAGACGGCAGGCGCCGCCAGCGCGAACGCCAGCGGCAGATAATAGTTAACGTATTGGTTTTTCATTGCGTTTGTGAACCTCACAGGTAAATCACCTGAATGTGCGCCACGCCGGAAAACCCGGCCGCCATCACCGCTCGCTGCGTGGATTCCACGCTGGCGCTGAACCACAGCGTGTTGCTGCCGGGCTGCAGAATGTAGGGCCGGCTTTGCTGATTGAGCGACAGAGCGCGGCCCTGTTGGTCCTGCAAACGCAGGCCGATGCCTTGCACGCCGCCGTTGAGTTTCAGCAAGTCCGGATTATTCACATCGCTGTCGCCGAGAAACACCAGCGTCGCGGCCTGCTCGCCCTGTAAATAGAGCTGCCCGGCATCGCCGTTACGTTGGCCGGCGGGGTTATCCGCCAGCGCTTTGGCCCCCAACAGGCAGTTGCGAAAGGAGAGACGAAAGCGCACCGGCGCGCTCCGATCGCCGGCATTCTGGAAGTCACGCGCGTTAACCTCGCCCAAATCGATGGCCTGATCCTGGCTGTCCGGCGTCAGGCTGCAAGGGGAACTGAGCAGGCCGCCGAAAAAGCTGACGGTGCCGGTAGTGCCTTCAATCACGTCAAGCGGTGTTGCCGCCGCCGCGCTGCCGCTAAACAGCAAGGCGCCGAACAGCAAGGGCCGCAGGCGGCCGCCGGTGAATTCAGCCATGCGGTATCTCCTTATTTTTTGGTATCGGGCACGACATGGCAGACGCTGCCGTTGCAGGCGAAGCGCAGCTCGGGGTGGCCGCCGTAGTCATTGATGTAGGTGACGACAAAGCCGTTCAGGCCGTTGTCGCGCAGCTTCACGCTTTCGCTGGATTTCGGTTTCAGCATCACCGGCTGGAAGTCACCGAGCGCGCCGCCGCCCTGTTTCTGCGGTTGGCGGGTCATGCCGGTCAGGGTGATATAAAACGGCGTGGGGTTTTCGATGGTGAAACCGCCGGCGCTTTTACGGAACACCAGCTTCTCCTGCCACACCTCGCCTTTTGGCGCGACTATGGCTTTCGGCCGGTAAAACAGCTTGATCTGGGTCTGCAGCGCCAGCTGCATCACGTTGGTTTTGCTGCTCTTCGGCGGGATTTCACGCAAGTTGAAATAGAACACCGATTCGCGATCCTGCGGCAGGCGGTCGGCCTCCGGGGTCTTGGTGATGCGCACTACGCTGCGTTCGCCGGCTTCTACCCGCTGCAACGGCGGCAGTACCACCAGCGGCGAGGTGATTTTCTGATGCTGTTCGTTTTCCAGCCAGGATTGCGCCAGGAAAGGCAGCTCCTTATTTTCGTTGACGATATTCAGGCTGATGGATTTCGCGTCGCTGAGGTAGACGGCGCGGGTGCGATCCAGCGAGATCGCTGCGTTGACGGCCGGAGCCGCGCTGGTCAATACCAGGCCCAGTGCGGCCACTTTTGCTAGCGGATAGTTGTTCATAGTCATCAATTCTCTGTGTTGCGGATTACAGTTTGGCGCACGGCAGCAGCAGCTGGTCCAGCGGCTTGGCGGCGCCCGGTATCACGATGCGGCACTGGCGTTGGCCTTCCCAGGCGACATCCAGTTGTTCTTGCGGCTGGACGCCGGTCAGGTAGACCGATCCTCCGTCGTTCACCACCGCCACTTCGCGGCCTCGCTCACTCAGCACCGTAGCGCCAAACGGCGGTTCGCTGCCGTCGGCCAGCTTGATGGTGGCCAGCAGCTTGCTGCCTTTCACCACCTCAAAGTGGCGGTAACCGATGGCGCCTTCGGTCAGTGTGCCTTGCACTACCGCGCGGGTGGCTTCGACGTCGTCCGCAAGTTGGTTGACGTCAATTCGGGTATCGGTGTTGTAGTAGCTGGTGATATCGGAAATCACCGCCAGGCCGAAGTGGTTGCTGTAGGTGCGGCCGTTGTTGATCGGCACCCCGGCGATGCCGTCGGTATCGAGCATCATCCGGCTGCCGCCGTTGCTGGAGTTCTGGTGCGCGGCCACGCCGTATCGGGTGGCGGTAATGCCGCTGCGGAAAGTGCCGCCGATAGAGGAGTAGCTGTCTTGTTGGTAAGAGGCGCTGGCGTTGAGCGAGCCGAACGACGCGTTGCGGGTGTAGTAACCGCGAGCCAGCGATTTGCCGGCTTGGTTAAAGCCGCCGCTGACCTGCCAGGTATTGTTCGGATCGGTGTAGTCGTTGTAGGACGCCATCTGCGTGACGTCGCTGTTGCTGCTTTGCAGCGAGTAACCGATACGGCGACGATCGCCAATCGGCACGCTGAAGTTCAGCATCACGCTGTCGTCCGTGCGGCCGTGATAGGTAGTGCGGTAGGCCGACAGCGAGGCGGTGATGTTGCTGATGTTACCGACGTTGAACACTTTGCTGGCGGACAGTCCGTAGCGATCCTGTGCCTTGGCGTCCCAATAGGTCTGGTGGGAATAGGTCAGGTAGGCGGTGATCGCTTTGGCGCTGTCTTCTGCCATAAAGGTTTTGCTGGCGGTGATGGTGTACAGCTCTTTTTGACGCCCGTTGTAGTGTTCGTCGTAGTCGTTGTAACGCTCTTGCAGATACTGCGACATGTTCATGAACTTGCGCTGCGAAAAGCGATAACCGGCGAAGGTGATCTGGCTGTTCAGTTCATCGAAGCGTTTGGCGTAGTTGACCTTGAACGACATGCCGCTGGCTGTCGGTTCATTGGGCAGGCGCGCGATAGACTGCGTGACGTCCAGCGACATGGCGCCAAACACGTTCAGATCACGACCCAGGCCGAGCGCCCAGGCGTTGTAATCGCCGCCGAGCAGCGCGCCGCCGTACAGCGACCAGGCGCTGGTCAGCCCCCAGGAGAAATCGCTGGCAGAGAACAGCGGCCCCTGCGTGCGGTGATCGTAAGCCGAGGGTTTGCCCAGTGCGACGTTGTAGCGCACATAGCCGGGGCGGGTCAGATAAGGGATGGTGGCGGTATCGACCTGGAAGGTGGAGACGCTGCCGTCCTGTTCTTCTACCTTCACGTCCAGCCGGCCACGCACCGAACTGTTGAGATCCTGAATGGCGAACGGCCCGGCGGGCACCGTGGTTTCGTACAGCGTGCGGCCTTCCTGGGAAACGGTGATTTTGGCGTTGCTCTTGGCGATGCCGCGCACTTCCGGCGCATAGCCCTGCAGGTTCGGCGGCAGCATGCGCTCGTCACTGGCCAGATTGAGGCCGGTGAAGCGGTACGAATCGAACACCCCCGAGTCGAGAAAGATTTCGCCAAGGGTGAGCTTGGCGGCCTGCATTGGCAGTGCGCGATAGGCGTAGATCTGGTTCCAGTCAAAACCGCTGTCACGCTGGCCGGCCTGCTGATTGTAATTGGCCTGATAATCGGCTCGCAGGCGCCAGGCGCCCATATTGGCACCTAGCGTGCCGTAGCTGCTGAGGTTTTCTGAGGTGTTGTTATTGTGGCTTTGTTTGCCGACCTGGCCGCTGAGGTTGTAGTCCAGCAGCAGCCCCGGAATACCCTCGTCCCATTGTTCAGGTGGGGTCCAGTCCGGATCGGAATATTTCATCCATGCCTGCGGAATGGTGATCGCCAACACGCCGCCGCCGATACGATCGGAAAGGGTCGCCCCTTTGATCCCGCTGATATCGGCGCACTGGTTGTCGTGCCACAGGGTGATTTTTTTGGCGGCTTCCTCTTTCAGCGCCATTTTTTCCACCAGGTCCGGCGGCAGACAGGCGCGGGATCGGTCCTTTTTATCCGCTGACGGATAATACTGGATGCGGCGCTGCGGCAGGGTTTTCTGGTTGATCTTGATATCCAGCAGATAGGTGCCGGGCATGACGTAATCGGCGTCGGAAAAACGCGATAAATCCACTTTGCTGCGATCGCCGATATCCAATACGTCAGTATTGAATTCCGTGGCGGAAAAAGCCGAATGCGCCCAGAGGAAAGATAGAATGACGATAAAGGGTCTTTTTTTCCGTGTCAGTAATGACGTCATAGAATAATCACTCATGGCAAATCCGCGCCCAATAGCAGGTCATCCTGTACGACCTGAATACGTAATACGTGATGTCATTCGGTACCTGATGCCGGTACCCGCCTAACGCGGCGTTACAGATAAGACAGGGTGAATTTCGCCAACGAGCTGAATCCGCCGGCTCGGGCCTTATCAGGGTGAATGCGTAATCGGGCACTGAAGCGCAGCGTATTGTCGCCGGCGACGATCTGGTAATCCGCCGTGGTGGTGCCCAGCGGGATAGGGGTACCGGCTGCGGTCAGCAGTTCAATGGCCACGCCTTGCGCTTCGCCGTAAACGCCCAATAGCTCGGGATCCTGGCTGTCTGCGGTGCCGTCGAAGGTGACGGTAGCCGCGCGATAAATAAAGTCGGGCTTCACGACGCTGGCCAGTTCACAGTTCACCAGCTTGATCTCAAAATTGCGGCGGCTGCCGATCAACACCGGCTGTTCGCCCAATGCCGCGTCGGTCATGGCGATCAGCCCGAAATCAATGCTTTGGTCGAGGCTTTCGCCGGCAATCCCACAGGGGGTCTCGACGATCTCGCCGCCCAGGCTGACCGTGCCGTGGCCCTGATTTTTCGCTGTCGCCTCTACGCTGCAAACGCTGAGCGCGATAAGCAGTGCGCCCCAAATCCGGGTTGTCATGCTGGCGTCTCCCTGTAGCCGTCTGTCTCGTTACCTAATATCCGTGCAGGTAAAAGCGGGGACGCCGACACGGCGCCCCCAAGGGGATTACAGGTAAGCCAGAGTGAAGTTCGCTACGCTGGTGAATTCGCCTGGGACCACGGCGCCAGACGCGCTGCTGCCTTGCAGGTAAGCGGCGAATTTCAGGGAGTTGTTGCCTTCGTTCAGGCCCTGACCGTCAGTCGCGGTGCCCAGCTCAACGTCTTTGGAGTGCAGGTTGTCGTAGATCATGATGCCGGCGCCGGTCGCGGTGCCGCTCAGTGCCAACAGCTTGCTGTTATCAGGATCCGGGGTGCCGGTGAAGGTCACCTGGACGTTCTTCATGGTCGTCAGAGAGCAGTCTTTCAACTCAATGCTGAATGGCTGAGAGCTGGATTTCCCTTCTTTGGCCAGGATACGGCTGCTGATTTGGCCCATCGGTACCGTCTGGTCAACGGACTCAGGCGCTACGCTGCATGGCGCATCGATGATTTCACCGGTAAAAGTCACTTTACCGCTGCCCTGGTTAGATGCGGCGTGAGCAACAGATGCGGAAGCAATCATGGTTGCCAGCATTAATTTATTCAGTTTCATTTCTCAAGTTCCTGTAGAGAGTATTTAAATAAAAAGAAAAGCACATCTAAATCCCCCACGACGCTGGCAACATCATGTCGCCGGCCTCGAAGTTGGAGCCAGATCCTTTTGCTCTGGGCAATACGCCACCCTCCGTTATTTTCTCAGCAATAACGAAAGTTTTTGGAAGGCGTAAAAACGCATTCCATTAAAATGAAAATATGAATATCACCCTGGCGTCTTGGTGAGAATATTCTTGCAAATAATAGGCGTTGTTGGAAATATCTTTTATTAAGTTAGGTCAAATACAGAATATAAAACCAAAAGGAAAAAGAAATATATATAATTGAAAATCAATAGATCGTATACAACTATTATCCAGAATAAATGACTATATAATTGGCAATGTGCGAGATTTTAGATCGCCAGATATGCCATTGACACTACAATTCACAATATTGTTTTGATAATATCGCCATCAGACAGCAGATGATGAATTGCGGCTGTTAATCGGCGGTGAAAAGTTAACTCATTGTTTTAAAAGACAGGTAAAACGATATCGCCGGCGTGAAACGCGGCTTTCAGACATAACGGCGGCGGTAATTTCTTTCGTGGCGTTAACAAAAAAATAACAATATCGACGCGTGCCGGATTATTATCGGCACAGGCTGATATTGCGCGTTTTTTGTTATTTAACTCGTTCGGATTAATCCAGAACGGTGAGTTATCGCTGAGCTTCACGACATAATAATGACCTAAGTGATAATTAAGGGATGATAAACGGAATGATTACCATAATTAATGATTCGACTCGCCGCTCCGCCGTCGCTTTGGCGGCGCTGATAATGACAGGTTTAATGTTGTCGGGCTGTGCGGGGAAGAATGGCGCGGGCGTTAACGCCGTGAAAAAAGTCTCACAGAATAATCCTAATGAAAAGACTGATGAGCAGCGCATCGTACTTTGTCAGCAGCGGGTGAATTCACTTAAGAATATTAATCCACAAAGTTACCAGAAACGGATTGCTTATTTTAACGGGCTGCTTTCCAACGCCTCCGGATATGCCGGTATTCGCAGTCATGTCGATGAAAGTACCCGTAAGGCTATAGACGCGCTTTATAAATATAAAACTGAAAAGTTCTGTGCCGACGTCGAGCATGAGCTGATGTCCGATCTGTCCAGCCGGGTGGAGAGCCTGTAGCCATGAAAAAGTGCGCGGAAGGAGCCGCAGCTTTGCTGTTGTTGCTGGTGGCAGGCAGCGTGTTGGCGGCGGGAAAAACGCCGGCCGATGACGGCATTCCCGCGTTGCTGAAATTTGCCGAGCAGCAGCAGGTGGCGGCCCCGGCCCCCTCAGTGGCAGAAAAGGCGCCGTCGGTTTCCTCGCCGGTTACCGTCAAACCCAAGCCCAGCACTGCGCCGCGAGGGGATACCGCCCGGCTGACGGCGCTGAATCAGACCCTGCGTCAACAGGCCGAGGTGATTCAGCAGCAGGCCGATACTGTCCGTCGGCTGGAGCGGCAGTTGGCGATTCAAGCCGCCGAGCCGGCGGTCAGTATGCCTGAGGTTGTCGATATCCGGCCGTTGGCGGCAGCGCTGAAGGGGATCCGACGGGCCATCGCGCCGCCGCCGGATCTGATCGCCATGGCGGCATCGTTGGCGCGGCAACAACGGATAGCCGGAGAACAAAAACAACGGCTACAGCAGCTCGGCCGACAGTTGGCGCAGTTGCAACAGCCGCCGGCGCTGGTCAGCGATGCGGATAAACAGGCTTACGCCGCCGGAGTTTCGCTGGGGCGCGACATCCTGCACCTGCAGGAACAAAACCAGCAACTGGGTATTGAAGCCGATCGGCCGCGTTTGCTGGCGGGCATTGCCGATACGCTGAACGGCCGACCACGGTTGGACAACGCCGCCATCGACGGCGCGCTGCAAGCCACAGACCGCGCTTTGCAACAGGCTCATCGGCAACGGCAACAGACCTTGCTGCAGGACGGTAAAGCCTATCTTGCCGATTTTGCCACACGGCCGGGGGTTCATAAGGACGCGCTCGGGTTCTATTACCGCGTGGATTACGCCGGCAGTGGGCGGATAAGTGCGGGCGACAACGTCAGCATCGTGGTGCGTGAAAGCTTGCCCGACGGCACGGTGATTAAGGATATGGAGCCGGCCGGCACGACTATCACGCTACCGCTGGCGCAATACCCGCCGCTGTTTCGCGCAGCTATCGGCAAACTCGACAAGCACGGGTCCATTACTCTGGTGGTGCCACCGGAGCTGGCGTATGGCGAGAAGGGCAGCCCACCCGCCATTCCGCCAGGGGCCACCATGATTTACACCCTGCGCGTGGCCGACGTGCTGCCGCCGGATAAGGACAGGTAAAAGTAACCCCAGGAGGACGTGATGGCGAAGGCGCCGATAACCTATGAAATCAGGAAATCGCATATGCTAAACGTGTTACGAAAACTGTGTATGGAACGTGCGGCGGGAACAGAGAGGCACCACCCGCCACCGCCGGAACAGTGGCCTAAAACAAGGGAGCTGGCAGACCAATGCGGCGAGAATATTTACACCACACGCACGCTGTTATTGGCGTTGGAAAAAGAGGGAAAAGTTCGTTGTACCCACCGCAGCATCAATAATTCGTTACGCTGGTATATTTGTACATCGTCCCAAAAAGCGTAATGCCCTTTCTGTCTGAAATGTTGGACTTTCTTTCACAGCGCATCATGATAAGGCTGAGGGATTACAACTCCCTCAGCCCTGTTGTTCGTCGCCGGGCGTACTGCCCTGATTGGGGATGAGCGAGCTGGCCGCCTGCCGCAACTTGAAATCCATAGGGTATACTTGCCGGCTGATTGAAACGCGTTTTATGGCGATGCGGATATATTATGAAGGAAAGCAAAGAAATACTTTTATTGGATGATATTCATTATCAAATAGACGATCAGGTTATTTTGGATTCCGTCTCTTTCGGCCTAAAACAGGGCGAATTCAAACTGATTACCGGGCCGTCCGGCTGCGGGAAAAGCACCTTGCTTAAAATTGTGTCTTCGCTGATCGATCCGACCCGCGGAAAAATTATCTTCGACGGTAAGCCCATCACCGATATGTCGCCGGAAGCATACCGTCAACAGGTCTCTTATTGCTTCCAGACTCCGGCGCTGTTTGGCGATACGGTCTATGACAATATTGCGCTGCCTTACCTGATCCGTAAGCAAAAACCGGACGAGCAAAAAATGAAAGCCGATCTGGCGCGTTTCGGGCTGGCGGAAAATAAGTTGAAAAAAAGCGTTAACGAATTATCGGGCGGGGAGAAGCAGCGTATTTCCTTGATCCGCAACCTGCAGTTTATGCCCAAGGTGCTGCTGTTGGACGAAATCACCAGTGCGCTGGATGAAGAAAATAAACGTAACGTCAACGAGATTATTCATCAGCTGGTATCGCAACATGGCGTAGCGGCGTTGTGGGTCACGCACGATAAAGATGAAATCAAATATGCGGACGATGTGATTACCCTGAGCGCCCACGGCGCACGGGCACAGGAGAAAACCGATGAACCAGCATAATATCACCAATGAATCTTTAGGGTTGTCGATGATACTGGTGGTTATCGCTATTTTGATCAGCCATAAAGAAAAGCTGGCTCTGGAAAAAGACATTATCTGGAGTATTTGCCGCGCGGTAGTGCAGCTGATTATTGTCGGCTACGTGCTGAAATACATTTTTGACGTGAACAACGCCATTCTGACGGTGTTGATGGTGCTGTTTATTTGTTTTAACGCCGCTTATAACGCGCAAAAGCGCAGTAAATATATTGAGCATGCGTTTATTACCTCATTTATCGCCATTACCACGGGCGCGGTACTGACGCTGGTGGTGTTGGTGCTGACCGGTTCGATAGAGTTTACGCCGATGCAGGTGATCCCGATTTCCGGCATGATCGCCGGCAATGCCATGGTGGCGGTTGGGCTGTGTTACAACAATCTGGGGCAGCGTTTCAAAGGCGATCAGCAGAAGATTCAGGAGATGCTCAGTTTGGGCGCGTCGCCGAAGTTTGCCTCGACGGCGTTGATCCGCGACAGCATTCGCGCGTCGTTGATTCCGACGGTCGATTCCGCCAAAACCGTCGGGCTGGTCAGCCTGCCGGGCATGATGTCCGGTTTGATCTTCGCGGGCATTGATCCGGTCAAGGCGATCAAGTACCAGATCATGGTCACCTTTATGCTGCTTTCCACCGCCAGCCTGTCGACCATTATTGCCTGCTATCTGGCCTACCGTAAGTTCTATAACGCCCGCCATCAGCTGGTGGTCAGTAAGCTGAAGTAGCGTTGAAAAAACGGCCTCCGAAGAGGCCGTTAGTTTGATGACAAAGTTGTCTTTGAACCCGAGATACCCGGGCCTAGCGCACCGAGGGGCGCTCCGGCGGGCAAGCCGCTACGACCCCTTCGGCACGCTCTCCCTAATAACGGGCTTTGTCAGCAGTCTGACGGCCTCCGAAGAGGCCGTTATGCGCTCTGCTACGCTTGCAGCAGGGCGATGCTCTGGCGGATTTCACGTTCTATATCCGCCTCTGACCAGCTATCCAGTTGCGAAGAGAACGGCTCGAAGGCGTAAATGCCGGTATAACCGAGGCGCTCCAGATTCTGCACCTGCTTTTTGCTCTCCAGCCGATCTTGGTCGCTCAGCATGATGCGCTCTTCGTCGCTTAGCGCACTTTTGCTTCGCGGGTCTTCCACCCCGGAAAGGTGCACCAGGCCAATGCCGCCGATGTCAATCTGCGCATCAAACTCGGGTTGCGCCACCTCGCTTAAATAATGGTGGAATGTATCCAGCACGATTTTGTAGGGCGCGCCTGAATCCCCGATCAGCGACTGCGTCAGCAGCGACGAGCGCAGTGAACTGATGCCAAAGCCCAGCGGTTCGACATAGCCCTGCACGCCGTATTGTTTAAACAGCGGGGCCAGCAGCTTCAGGGCCGCCAACGTATCCGTCTTTTTCTGCTCTTCGCTGCGGCGATCGTCCGCGCTGCAATGCGGGCACAGTACCAGCGCCTTGCTATGGATGGCCTGGGCTTGCGACAGCAGCACCTCGGCGTTTTTCAGCAGCGCGCGCTCGTCGTCCGGCAGGTTAAACCTGCCAAGGGCGTTGATAGTGATGATCTCGATGCCGTATTTTGCCGCCAGCGCAGTGAGTTGCTCATTGCTCAGGCTGTCGGTCACCTTGCCGCTCGGCATATCGTTGCGCAGCTCAACTTTGCTGAGCCCGCACTTTTTCACCAGGCGGAAAAAGGATTCCAAATCGAGATTCGGCGCGATCTTGCGGTTGATGCAAAAACGCTCTGGCGCAATGGTCATGATGCATGACTCCTGAAGGGGTTGAGAAAGCTTAGAGCTTGCCGTCTTGCAACGGCACCGGTTGTGTTTCGGACAAGGGCAGGCGATAGCGTTTCGCCATCACCACGTCTTCCATTTTCTCGAGGGAAACGCCCCGGGTTTCCGGGATATAGCGGCCGACAAACCAGTAGCTGAACAGGCAGCACGCCGCAAAAATCCACATAGGGAAAGCGCCGTGGAACTGGGAGAACAGATACGGATTGTCGTTGAGCATCGGGAAGGTTTGCGAAACCACAAAATTGGCCAGCCACATGCAGCCGACGGCGATGCTCATGCCCTGCGAACGCATGCGGTTGGGGAAAATCTCCGACACCAGCACCCAGGCGCCGACGCCCCAGGACAACGCGAAAAACACCATGAAGAACAGCATGCCGAACAGTGCGAAATAGCCGGTCGCCTCGGTATACAGCGCATAAGAGGTGATAAGCAGCCCGGCGATGACCCCCAGCGTGCCCCAGCGCATCAACGGGATACGGCCCATGCGATCCATCAGCATGGCGCCAATCACCGAGCCGACCAATTGCATCACGCCAATCCAGATGGTTTGGAACAACGCTTCCTGCGCATTCTCGGTGACGGTTTTCAACACCACCGGCGCGTAATACATCATGACGTTAACGCCGGTGACCTGTTGCAGCATGGCAATCATGCAGCCGACAAACAGAATGAAACGCACGCGCTTATCGGCGTAGCTGAGTTTTTGCTTGCTGGATTGTTGATCCTGCCGTATCGAGTCCTTGATCTCCCGCAGTACGTTTTTGGCATGCTCGGCGTTAGAGACGCGGGTCAGCATCGCCAGCGCCTGATCGTCACGGCCGACCATCACGCTCCAGCGCGGGGATTCCGGAATGATGAACACCAGAATGCAAAACAGGATGCAGGGAAGCACGCCGGAGGCGAACATCCAGCGCCAGCCCATCTCCACCAGCCAGGCTTCGCTGGCGATGCTGGCAATCTTGAAGTTAACGTAAAAGATCAGGATCTGGCCGAACACGATGGCGAACTGCTGCATGCTGAGTGCGCGGCCGCGCATGTCTTTCGGTGACACTTCAGACATGTACATCGGTGAGACGGTGGCGGCGATGCCCACTGCCAACCCGCCGATCATGCGGTAAATGACGAACCAGGTGAAGGTCGGCGCCAACGAGGAACCCATGGCCGAGACGGTGAACAGCAGCGCCGCCAGCATCAACGCCTTCTTGCGGCCATAACGCCCCGCCAGCGGCCCGGCGGCAAAGGCGCCAACCACGCAGCCGATCACCACGTTGGATACCGCCCAGCCGGTTTCGGCCGGGCTGAGGTTGAAATAGGTTTTCAGGGATTCGATCGCGCCGGAGATCACGGCGGTATCGTAGCCGAACAGCAGGCCGCCCAGAGCGGCGACCCCGCAAATTTTCATGATGTAGCCGGTATTGCGCTTACGCTGATATGACATTTATTGCTCCGATTTTTATCCTGGCTTCTGCCCGCATGTTGCGTTGTAGGTAGAGAGGGGGGCAGAAGAGTGAACCGTGCCTGTCATCAAGACGGTGATATTTGTGCAGTTCTTCCTTAAACAAGAACATTTATTTCATAATTAGTGAATAATGAAATATTGATTTTTAGATCCAGTTCAAAAAAAACCGCAAACGGACCGCCTATGTTACCGAAAGATTTACGTGCGCCCGGCGCCGTTGCGTTGACCGGTTGCCGCTATTTTTCTGTATAAAAGTCAGGGGTCATTGCCGCCCACCGCCGGGCAAGCCGGTGGCGCGTTTTTTTACCTCGATGCAATGACCCTGTATGACGACAGGGTAAAATTGCGACCTTCCGCACTAAAAACAAAATTTCTAAAATAATTTATTTGAAACTTTTTTTTCAATGAAATAGAGTTTGCTTTATCCGGTCAGGATTTAGCCTGCTTGCGGGCATGAGCTGGCAGTGTGATTCAAACGCCACGGCGTGCGGCAGCCCCGCATGCGGCCAGGCGACAGCGGACTTAAAAGAGGGTGAGACATGAAAACCGTGGGTAACTTTATTGGCGGGCAGGTGTGCCTGAGCAGCAGCAATCAAACCGTCGACGTGCATAACCCGGCTACCGGGCAGGTTGAACGTCGCGTCACGCAGAGCACCGCCGCCGAGGTGAAACAGGCCATCGATGTCGCCCATCAGGCGTTTACCGATTGGTCGCGCACCACGCCGCTGCGCCGTGCGCGCATCATGTTCAATTTTAAGGCGCTGCTGGAACAGCATCGCGAAGAACTGGCGCATCTTATCGTCAGTGAACACGGCAAAGTCTATTCCGATGCGCTGGGCGAACTGACCCGCGGCCTGGAAGTGGTCGAGTTTGCCTGCGGCATTCCGCATTTGATCAAAGGCGAATATTCGCCGGACGTCGGCAGCGGTGTCGACAGCTTCTCGCTGATGCAACCGCTGGGCGTGGTAGCGGGCATCACCCCGTTCAACTTCCCGGCGATGGTGCCGATGTGGATGTTCCCTATCGCGCTCGCCTGCGGCAATACCTTCGTCCTCAAGCCGCCGGCGCTGGTGCCTTCGGCCTCGGTGCGGCTGGCGGAGCTGCTGAAAGAAGCCGGCCTGCCGGACGGCGTATTCAATGTGGTTCATTGTTCTAATGAAAACGCCGCCCAACTGTGCACCGATCCGCACATTCAGGCGGTGAGTTTTGTTGGCTCGTCGGCGGTAGCGGAACACATCTACACGACCGCCAGCGCTCACGGCAAGCGGGTACAAGCCTTTGGCGCAGCGAAAAATCAGGCCATCATCATGCCGGACGCCGATCTGGACGCGACCGTAAATGCCCTGATGGGCGGCGCGTTCGGTTCTGCCGGCGAGCGTTGCATGGCACTGCCGGTGGCGGTGGTGGTGGGTGACGACACGGCCGACAAGCTGATCGCCAAGCTGAAACCGCTGATTGCCCAGCTGCGTGTTGGCCCAGGGATTCAGCAGGGCGGCGAAGAAAACGAAATGGGGCCGCTGGTGTCTTCGGCGCACCAGAAGAAAGTGTTGGGTTATATCGATCTGGGTGTGGAAGAGGGCGCAACGCTGGTGGCCGACGGCCGCAACTATCAGGTAGCGGGCTACCCGGATGGCTATTACGTTGGCGGCACCCTGTTTGACCATGTGACCTCCGACATGCGCATCTATCGTGAAGAGATCTTCGGACCGGTGTTGGGCATTGTCCGCGTACCGGATTACCGGACTGCCATCGACACGGTGAACAGCCATGAGTTTGGCAATGGCAGCGCCATCTTCACCAGTAACGGCCACTATGCACGCCAGTTCGTGCAGGAAGTGCAGGCCGGCATGGTGGGGGTTAACGTGCCGGTGCCGGTCCCGATGGCGTTTCACAGCTTCGGCGGTTGGAAGCGCTCGGTGTTCGGCGCCCTGAACGTGCACGGCACCGACGGCGTGCGTTTCTACACCCGCATGAAAACCGCCACCGCGCGCTGGCCGACCGGGCAGCAGACGGTGTCGGAATACAGTATGCCGACGCTGGGTTAATCCCCGAACCGACAGACCAGGGCCGTTACTTCATTGGAGTGACGGCCGCTGCATTTGTAACGCTATAGGTTAACAGGAGAATAATCATGTCTTCATTGCTCGCCAAATGTCAGCAGCCGAACGCCGAGGGGCGCATCCAGCACGTCACCCCAGAGAATGCCGACTGGCGCTTTGTCGGGTTCGATGTCTATCGCCTCGCAGCCGGCCAGACGCTGCAATTGGAAAGCGGCGATAAAGAGCTGTGCCTGGTGCTGGTCGCCGGCATTGCCTCCGTCGCCACCCTGCGGGCGGAATATCCGCATATCGGCAAACGCATGAGCCCGTTTGAGCGCACGCCGCCTTACGCGGTCTACGTGCCGCATCACGACAAGATTAACGTGCGGGCGGAAAGCGATTTGGAGCTGGCGGTGTGCAGCGCACCGGGCAAAGGGCATCTGCCGTCGCGCCTGATTACGCCGGCGGATGTGGGCGTCGAGCGGCGTGGCAAGGGGCGCAATCAGCGTTTGGTGCACAACATTCTGCCGGACAGCGAACCCGCCGACAGCCTGCTGGTGGTGGAAGTGTACACCGATGAAGGCAATACCAGTTCATACCCCAGCCACAAGCACGACCAGGAGGATTCACCGGATGAAACCTATCTGGAAGAAACCTACTATCACCGCATTCAGCCTGAACAGGGCTTTTGCCTGCAGCGAGTTTATACCGACGATCGCGAACTCGATGAGTGCATGCCGGTGTATAACCGTGACGTGGTCAAGGTGCCGCGCGGTTACCACCCGGTGGCGACGCTGGCCGGTTACGACAGCTACTATCTCAACGTGATGGCCGGGCCGGTGCGGCTGTGGAAATTCACCTGGGAAAAAGACCACGCCTGGATTAACAGCGACGGCTATCCGGCGGCGAAATAAGCGTTATCAGGCCCGGCATGCCGGGCCTGTTATTATTCAGCGTTATTCGTCTTTGGCATTATTCAGCGCCAAGGATACCGCCAGGGTTTGCGCCAGACACATTGAGGCGACCTGCGAGCGGAAACCGTCCACCTGCGCTTCGCGCACCACAAAGCACACGTCACTGAAGGCGGCCAGCGGGCTGACCTGGCTGTCGGTGATGGCGATCTGTTGCGCGCCGCGTTTGGCACCCAGTTCCACCAGCTCCAGCGCTTCTTGCGCATACGGCGAGTAGCTGATGGCAATCACCACGTCTTTGGGTTTCACCATGCTCAATTGTTCGGTGAACATGCCACCCAACCCGTCGATCAGGAACGCCCGACGTTCAAGGTGGCGCAACGCATAGGTAAGGTAGGAGGCGACGCTGAAAGAACGGCGCAGGCCAATCACGTAGATGTTCTCGGCGTTGTTCAGCAGTTCAACGGCACGGTCCAACTGCTCAGAGCTGGTTTGCATCGCCAGCTGTTGCAGCGCCTGAGCGTTGACCATGGTGAACACGTTGAGAATTTCCGCCGGTTTTTCCGGTGCGACGTTGCCGTCGGTCGAGGTCTGGCGAAACAGACGGGCGCGTTCGGTGTAGTTGACCGTTTCTTCCATCAGGTGCTGGCGAAAAACCTGTTTCATTTCGTTGAAACCGCTAAAGCCAAACGCGTTGGCGAAGCGGATCAGCGTGGAAGGCGGGACGCTGGCCTGGGCGGCAATGGAGGCAACGGTATCGAAAGCAATGCTGTTACTGTTATCCAAAATGTAACGCGCCACCTGTTTCAAGCGCTTGCTTAGCGTTTCATAACGGTGGCGAATCTCGTCCTGTAACAGCGAAAGTTGAGTTGGGTTGTTCATCCATTCGGCTCGCAGTGGGGGCTAAGGCGTATCGGCCTGACGCCTGAGTTGTTGACAGCCCATTCTAACAGATGGAGCGGAAATTTCATTTCATCTAAAAGCGATTTATTCGATTGCAAGTTGCGTTACTTCACAGAAAACCGGCAAAAAAATCCCCTTAAAGCGGCGAAAATCGCTGTAAGGGGAGCCTTTGTCGATTAATTTGCGTCGTGGCCGGGGCGATATTGGCGCCAGAAACCGATCAGCGTCAGGTATTTTTGTTTCACCTGTTCGATTAAGCCGGCGTCATCCAGTTCGCCCTGCAACCAGCGGCGTGAGGGCTGGCCGAAAATGGTGCGGCCAACGGCAAAGCCTTTCACCCAAGGCGCATCGGCAGCGGCGGCGAAACCGGCCTTCAGCGTTTCCTCCGGGGAATCCAGCCCCAGGATCAATACGCCACGGCAGAAGGGATCGTTAGCCTCGATCAACGCGCCGACCTGCCGCCAGTTCTCGGCACTCAGCGGCGGCAGTTTCCACCAGTCCGGCTTCACGCCCAACCGGTAGAAATGTTGCAGCATGTCCAGATAGTAGCGCTCGTCTTTGTCGGCGTTGCTTTCCGGCAAAATCACCTCGAGCAGCAGCTCGTGGCCCGATTTACAGCAGCCGCGATAGACGTCGCCGATCAGTTCATCCTGTTCGCGGCGCAGTTCGGCGGCGTCATGCGGATGGTAAAACACCAGGCATTTCACTACGTGTTCCTGCGGCCAGTCGATCAGTTGCGAGCCGATATTGCCGTGCTCCAGCCGCAGCGGGCGCGAGCTGGGCAGCTCGACCGGCCGGCCAATCCACCAGCCCTGGCCGGTGATTTCGTTCAGCGCCGCCTGGCCGTAAGTGGTGTCGGCCAGAATGCCGCTGTTGCCCTGCAGCCCGGCATCTTCTGCGGCCCGTTGCGCCGCCGCCAGCAGCAGGGTTTTCAATTTGGGGATGCGTTCTTCACTGACGTTGGCTTCGCGCGCCATATCCGCCAGCTGCTTGCGGTGATCGAAGGCGAACACGCACAGTTCCGGCCACTGTTTTTTGCGGGTCGTCACCCGGTGCAGGTGATTGAGCCGCGGGTCGCGGTCCGGGCGTTTCACTTCCCGTTCGCGTTGCAAATAGTCATCCAGCTCCAGTTTGGTGGGCATCGCCGGCGCGCAACCGTGGCGCGAAACCACCAGCGCACCGCAGGCGTTGGCATAGCGGCAGGCCTGATCCCAGCCTTCATCGTTCAGGTAACCGCGCAGCAGGCCGGACATAAAGGCATCGCCGGCGCCCAGCACGTTCAGTACCTCGACCCGTACGCCGGAATGCAGTTTTACCTGCTGCCAGTCGGCGGCGATCTCGCCTTCGAAGACCGAGCAGCCCTGCGCACCGCGTTTGCAGACCAGCGTGGCCGGGGTGGCTTTGCGTACATTGCTCAGCGCGGTCAGCGTGTCGGTGCTGCCGCCGGCAATGTGAAACTCTTCTTCGGTACCGACGATTAAATCAAAGTGGTGCAGCACTTCCTGCAGTTCGCGGGTCACCTTCTCGGATTCGACAAAGCGGGTTTCACCGTCGCCCAACGAGGTCAGGCCCCACAAGACCGGGCGGTAGTCGATATCCAGCGCGGTGCGCAGGCCGTGGCGGCGGGCGTACTCCAGCGCCTTCAGCACCGCAGCTCGGGTGTTAGGGTGCGACAAATGGGTGCCGGTAATGGCCAGCGCGCGTGACGACGCAATATAGGATTCGTCGATATCGTTCGGCGTCAGCGCCATGTCGGCGCAATTTTCACGGTAGAAAATCAGCGGGAAGGTTTCCTGATCCTTGATGCCGAGGATCACCAGGCCGGTCAGGCGCTCTGGGTCGACGATCAGGCTCCGGGTGTCGGCGCCGACGCGTTGCAGCTCTTCGCGCAGGAAGCGGCCCATATGCTCATCGCCGACGCGGGCCAGCATGCCGGACTTCAACCCCTGAATGGCGGTGCCGTAGGCTACGTTGCCGGAAGAGCCGCCGAGATACTTGGAGAATGTGCTGGCATCTTCCAGGCGTGCGCCGATCTGTTGTGCATAGAAATCGACGGCGATACGCCCGAGACAAATGACATCAAGTTGTTTTTCTTGTGTAGCCATACCCGTTTCCTTCTGTATTAAGCCAAACCCCGACTGCGAAGCATATTTTGGAGTATGAGGAATAAAAATTTCAATTTCAAGATTGAATGAAATTTACACCCCAAAAATGTGATGCATTTAAAAGCGTGATGAAAGCGGGGATGCAGGGGGAAAAAACCGCGCCCTGCCTGAGAGGAAAACGTGCTGCAACACGGGGTGATGCTTGCGCGTCACAGGCCGATGGCATCGGGTGCGCAGACGGGTTTGGCGCGGTTGGGATGGGGCCGCGCCGGCGGGAAAGGGCGGCTAAGTCGGTGAATTCTAAAGGCATGGATGAAATGGGGTTTTCATCATTATGCGATCTTTATCGCAAAATGAAATGTTTCTTCTGTAATGTGATTTTATGGAAAATATATTTGTTTATAATCGCTTCACGTTTCACGTTGTCGGTTTAGTGAGCGGCACCGCTGGAAAGCCATAGGCATAATGTAGAGGGTGGAGAAATGGGCAAGATCAGATTAACCATGGCACAGGCGCTCGTCAGGTTCCTCGACAACCAGTATCTGCTGGTCGACGGCGTGGAAACCAAATTCGTAAAGGGTATCTTTGCGATTTTCGGTCACGGCAACGTCCTCGGCCTGGGGCAGGCGCTGGAACAAGACAGCGGCGAACTGGTGGTGCACCAGGGGCGCAATGAGCAGGGCATGGCCCATGCGGCGACCGGCTTCGCCAAGCAGAAGCTGCGTCAGCAGATCTACGCCTGCAGCTCTTCCGTCGGCCCCGGTGCCGCCAATATGATCACCGCCGCCGCGACCGCCACCGCCAACCGCATTCCTTTATTGCTGCTGCCGGGCGACGTCTATGCGTCGCGCCAGCCGGACCCGGTGTTGCAGCAGATCGAACAGTCCTACGATCTCAGCATCAGCACCAATGACGCTTTCCGCGCGGTCAGCAAATACTGGGATCGCATCGTGCGGCCGGAACAGCTGATGAGCGCCTGCATCAACGCGATGCGCGTGCTGACCGATCCGGCGGAAACCGGCGCGGTCACGCTGTGCCTGCCGCAGGACGTGCAGGGCGAAGCCTATGACTACCCGGACTACTTTTTCCAAAAGCGCGTACATCGGCTCGATCGCCGCCCGGCGACCGAAGGCATGCTGGCGGATGCGCTGGCGCTGTTGACCGCCAAACGCAAACCGCTGCTGGTGTGCGGCGGCGGGGTGAAATATTCGCAGGCCGGGCAGGCGCTGCGCGAGTTTGCCGAACGTTTCCACATTCCGTTTGTGGAAACTCAGGCCGGCAAGGGCACGGTGCCTTCCAGCCATCCGTTTAACCTGGGCGGCATCGGCGAAACCGGTTGTCTGGCGGCCAATACGCTGGCCAAACAGGCCGACCTGGTGATTGGCGTAGGCACCCGTTACACCGACTTCACCACGTCGTCAAAATGGCTGTTCCAGCATTCGGATGTCGATTTCCTCAATATTAACGTCAGCGGTTTTGACGCCGGCAAACTCGACGGCGTACAGGTGCTGGCCGATGCCCGTGCGGCGTTGGTCGCCTTGAGCGCCCTGCTGGCGCAATCCGATTACCGCGCCGGTTGGGGCGATGCCATTGCCGAGGCGCGCAGCGCGCAGCAGCAGGAAACTGCCCGCGTTTATGCGGTGGAATACACCGGCGAAGGCTTTGTGCCGGAAATTGACGACTCTCTCGATCGCGACCGTGTCTTCGCCGAATTTATTGAACAGACCGACTCGCTGCTGACCCAAAGCCGGGTGCTGGGCGTGTTGAATCAGCACCTGCCGCAGGACAGTGTGATCGTCGCCGCCGCCGGCAGCCTGCCGGGCGATTTGCAGCGCGTGTGGCACAACCACGGCGAGCACGGTTATCACGTGGAATACGGCTATTCGTGCATGGGCTACGAGGTTAACGCGGCGTTGGGGGTCAAGCTGGCCGAACCGCGGCGCGAGGTGTATGCGATGGTCGGCGACGGCGCCTTTATGATGCTGCATTCCGAACTGGTCACCTCGATCCAGGAAGGCTGCAAAATCAACGTGGTGCTGTTCGACAACATGACCAACGGCTGTATCAACAACCTGCAGATGGAACACGGTATGGACAGCTACACCACCGAATTCCGCTTCCGTAACCCGCAGGGCGGCAAGCTCGACGGCAACTTTGTGCCGGTCAATTTTGCCATGCTGGCGGCGGCCTACGGTTGCAAAACCTACAGCGTCACCACCGAACAGCAACTGATCGACGCGCTGGCCGATGCGCGCCTGCAGAAAGTCTCCACCCTGCTGGACATCAAAGTGCTGCCAAAAACCATGGTGCACAAATATCTCAGCTGGTGGCGCGTGGGCGGCGCCCAGGTTGCCGACAGCGAAAAAATTGTCGCCGTGGCCCGCAAGCTGCAGGAAAACATCGATAAGGCCCGCGATTACTGATTACCCAGACCTGGCGTCTGCCGCAACTATTTGAAGAGGATAACGAAGATGACATTGAACATTGGGGTTATTGGCACCGGCGCAATCGGTCGGGATCATATTCGCCGTTGCAGCAAAGTGTTGCAGGGCAGCCGCATCGTGGCGGTCAACGACATCAATCGCGACAACGCCGCCAAGGTTGTGAGCGATCTGAAGCTGGACGCCAAGGTGTATGACAACGGCCAGGATCTGATCAAGGCGGCGGACGTGCAGGCGGTGCTGGTCACCTCCTGGGGCCCGAGCCACGAAGAATTTGTGCTGGCGGCCATCGCAGCCGGCAAGCCGGTGTTCTGCGAGAAGCCGCTGGCGGTCACCGCACAGGGCTGTAAAAACATCGTCGAAGCCGAAGCGAAGCACGGCAAACGCCTGGTGCAGGTGGGCTTTATGCGCCCTTACGATCGCGGCTACCGCGCGTTAAAACAGGTGCTGACCAGCGGCCAGATCGGCGAGCCGCTGATGCTGCACTGCGCGCACCGTAACCCGACCGTCGGCGAGGCCTATACCACCGATATGGCGATTACCGACACCTTGATTCACGAGATCGACGTGCTGCGCTGGCTGCTGGATGACGACTACGTCTCGGTGCAGGTGGTATTCCCGCGTAAAAGCCCCAAGGCGTTCCCGCACCTGAAAGATCCGCAGATTGTGCTGTTTGAAACCGCCAAGGGCACGCGCATTGACGTCGAAATCTTCGTTAACTGCCAGTACGGCTATGACATCCAGTGTGAAGTGGTGGGGGAAACCGGCATCGCCAAACTGCCGGAGCCTTCGTCGGTGCAGATGCGCAGCGGCGCCAAACTCTCTACCGAGATCCTGACCGACTGGAAAGACCGCTTTATCGACGCTTATGACGTTGAGCTGCAAGGCTTTATTAACGACGTGCTGGCCGGAAAGCTAACCGGGCCTTCCGCCTGGGACGGCTATGCGGCCTCTGTGACTGCCGATGCCTGTGTGGCCGCACAGCTCAGCGGCGAGATTGTGCCGGTGACCCTGCCGCCGCGCCCGGCATTCTACAACCACTAATGGGCTGACCGCGGTACCCATGTTTAAGAGGAATGACCATGAAGATCGCTTTTGATGTTGATGTCATCAGGGACCTGGGCATCACCAAAATGGTTCAGCAGGTAGCGGACTGGGGCTATCGGTATATCGAACAGTCGCCGCACCCGCAAATCAATCCGTTCTATAAGCATCCGAAAGCCGGCCGTGAGGTGATGGCGGAATACAAGAACGCGCTGAAAGCGACCGGTGTGGAGATTTCCTCGTTTATTGTGGTGTACCGCTGGTCCGGCCCGGGCGAGGATCGTCGCCAGGCGGCAGTCAAAAACTGGCGCCGGATGATAGAGATTGCGGTGGAAATGGGCGTGCAGGTGATCAACACCGAGCTGGCCGGCAACCCTAATGAGCCGGAAATTTGCGAGGAGCTTTGGTATCGCTCAATGGAGGAGCTGCTGCCGATCATTGAGCGCGAAGGTATCCGCATGGAAATCCAGTCTCATCCGTGGGATTTCTGCGAACTGAGCAACGAAACCGCCGACATGGTGAAATCGCTGCGCAGCGACCACGTCAAGTACCTCTACAGCGTGCCGCACAGCTTCTATTACGACAAGGGCCAGGGCGACGTGGCCGGCATGCTGAAATATGCCGGAGACGATCTTTCCCACGTGCTGATCGCCGATACCATGAACCACACCAAACACTGCCGCTATATCGTCAACCCACCGGGGGTGGACGCTGCCGTGCACCAGCACGTGGGTATTGGCGAAGGCGAGGTGGATTTCGACGCCCTGTTCCAGACCCTGCGCGATATGGAGTTCGCCAACCGCAACTTTAAGGTCGGTGGCGAAGCGATCATCTGCACTTCGCTGTTCGGCTACCCGGAAAAAATGAAAAGCCAGGCAGTGGCGACCAGAGAGCGCATCGAGAAAGAGCTGCTGGGCAAATAACCTTTTTGGCGCGTCGGCGTTAACGCCGTTGGCGCGCATCCGATTATTGAGGCTGAACATGAACAAAGACAACGTGAAACTGGCCATCGCGCCGATCGGCTGGACCAATGACGATATGCCTGAACTGGGCAAAGAGAACACTTTCCAGCAGTGCGTCAGTGAAATGGCGCTGGCCGGCTTCACCGGCAGCGAAGTCGGGAGCAAGTACCCGCGCGATCCGGCGGTATTGAAGCCGATGCTGGATATTCGCGGTATCCAGATCTGCAACGCCTGGTTCAGCACCTTTTTTGCCGACGGCCAGAAAGAAAAAACCATCGATGAATTTATCAACCATATGAATTTCCTGCATGCGATGGGCGCCAGGGTGATCGGCTGCTCCGAGCAGAGCAAGAGCATTCAGGGCACCACCAAAGGGGTGTTCGAAGAGAAGCCGTATTTCAGCGACGAAGAGTGGCAGCGGGTGGCCGATGGCTACAATGAGCTGGCGAAAATTGCCGCCGACAAGGGGATGCAGGTTTGCCTGCACCACCACATGGGCACCGGCATCCAGACTACCGCAGAGATTGACCGCTACATGAGCATGGTGAATGACGACGTCTATCTGCTGTTTGATACCGGCCACGCTTACTACTCGGAAGGCAGCCAGCAGGCGATGATGGCGATACTGGAAAAGTATCTGCCGCGCATTAACCATGTGCATTTGAAAGACGTGCGTGACGAGGTGGTGGCGGAAGTGAAGGCCAATAAGCTGAGCTTCCTCGACGGCGTGAAGAAGGGCACTTTCACCGTGCCGGGTGATGGTGTGATCGACTTCCGTCCGGTGTTTAAACTGCTGGATGAGCGGGGCTACAAGGGCTGGATGGTGGTGGAGGCCGAACAGGATCCGGCGCTGGCCAACCCGTTTGAATATGCGGTGAAGGCGCGCCGTTATATCAGGGAGACCGCCGGCATTTAATCGAGCCGGGATTTGCCAGGGGCGCCTGAGTCATCAGAGCGCCCCTTTTTATTGGGCAGGATCAGCCGAGGGTTTTCCAGGTGGTGACCTGGCTGCCGGGCCATGGGGTGGCGGCGTAAACGCCACGGGCGATCGCCCGCGCCAGCGTATCTGCCGCCAACGCGCCAATTTGCAGCACCGCCAGCTCGCGGCTGCCCTGAACCTCGCGCTTGCCGGTGGACAAGGCAAACACCACGTCGCCGTCGAACGGGCTGTGCAATGGGCGAATGGCGCGCGCCATGCCGTCTTGCGCCATGATCGCCACGCGTTTCAACTCCACCCGGGTCAGCGCCAGATCGGTGGCGATACAGGCCAGGGTGGTGTTTTTTCTGCCGCCTGTCGGCTCTGTGGGCATCCAGTCTTCGCCCTGGCCATGCAACTGCGCCAGCGCGGCCGCGCCGCCGTTGCCAAATTCACCGTTGATTTCATAAGGCGTGGCCCAGAAGGCACGGCTGCCGGGCGCGACCACCGAACCCAGGCTGTTGACCGCCACCAGCGCGCCGACGGTAGCGCCGTTAGCCGCCACGATGGAAGCCGAGCCGAGGCCGCCCTTCAGCTTGCCCATGCCGGTCATGGCGCCATAGCCTGCGCCCACGGTGCCGAGCGGGAAGTCGTGGCCCGCTTTGCCGACCGCTTCTATCCCCAGTTGGCGGTAAGGCGGCTCAAGCTGCCAGTTTTTATCGCCCGCGTTGTTCAGATCATACAGGCAGGCGGTAGGTACTATGGGGGACACCGGCACGCCGGGAGCCGGCCGCAGGGCATAGCCGCGGCCTTGTTGCCCCAGCCAGGCCGCGACGCCGTCCGCCGCCGCCAGCCCGTATACCGAGCCGCCGCTCAGCACCAGCGCATCGACGGTTTGCACCAGGTTATCTTCCCCCAGCGCGTCGGTTTCACGGGTGGCCGGGCCGCCGCCGCGCACGTCGACGGCGGCGATCGCCGGGCTATCCGGCAGGATAACCGTGGTGCCGGTGCGTACCAGGCTGCTCTGGGCGACGCCGACCTGCAGGCCGGGCACGTCGGTAATCAGGTTGCGGGCGCCGGTCCGCACGGCGGGAGAGGTTGGCATGGCGGCCCCTAAAAAGGTGGTGGGAGAAAGGATGCCGATGGCACCCGTTACGCAGGCCAGCGTCTGCACAAAAGCGCGGCGGCTGACGTTTAAGGGCCGGTTAACCGGCCCTGATTCACTTTCGCTATCATTCATGATGCGCTTTTACCCGCTGCTCGCTGCGAAAGCGAGCCATATGATGAGAATCCACCAGCTCGCCATCGCGCATGGCGTAAGCGCGGCTGGTACCTTCAATTTCAAAGCCGAACTTGCGGTAGAGCGCAATGGCGGCCTGATTGTCGGTAAACACCGTCAGTTCGATGCGTTCGATGGCTGCCCAATTGTCGCAAAGGTCGATCATCGCCTTCATCAGGCTGCTGCCGACGCCTTTGCCGTGATAACGCGCATCGACGCCAATGCCGAAGGTCGCCACATGGCGGCGGCGAAGGCGCTGGTTCAGCATCACGGCAAGCTGGCCGACGATCTGCCCGTCGATACAGGCCACCAGGTTGTGGGTACCCGGCTCGAGGTTGGCCAAACGTTGATGCCACAGTTCTTTAGAGGCTAGCGGGAGTTGTAGCGTGTCACGGTAAAGTTGTGGTTGAGAGTAAAGCTGATGTAAGGCCTGTGCATCTGCCGCTTCTACGTGACGAACCACTATTTCACTCATGACGCTGCTCCTGTTGCTTACCGGTTGAATAACCTTTGAATTTATCCGTTTATCCCGACGAGTCAATATTATTTCGGATGGGGAAAAATAACGCTTTACAGGTGCGAATGATAATGATTATTATTGCGATGCGTTCCGGGGAGAGCATCGCCTTTTTGATACTCTTCCTGCGAAGGCACGACATTGCTCACATTGCTTCCAGTGTTACTTAGCCAGCTCGGGTGCTGGCTTTTTTTTTGCCTGTTTTTACCCCCTTCACGCCTTCAACAACTCCGCTGAAAATAGCTTCTTCACTCCATCTAATTTTTTGAACAGAGGGATGAGTTTTTTACGCTTTCTTATTCTGCTGCCGGGACTAGACTGTAAAAAAACATTGAGGAGAGTTGAATATGATTTATTTACGTAAAGCAGAAGATCGCGGTCATGCCAATCATGGTTGGCTGGATAGCTGGCATACCTTCTCATTTGCCAACTACTACGATGCCGATTTTATGGGGTTCTCGGCGCTGCGGGTGATCAACGAAGACGTGATCGACGCGGGGCAGGGTTTTGGCACTCATCCGCATAAAGACATGGAGATCCTGACCTACGTGCTGAGCGGCACGGTAGAGCATCAGGACAGCATGGGCAACAAAGAGCAGATCCAGGCCGGTGAGTTCCAGATCATGAGTGCGGGCACCGGGGTGCGCCACTCGGAATACAACGGCAATAAGGATCGTCCGCTGCATCTGTACCAGATTTGGATTATTCCTGATCAGGTCGGGCTGGAGCCGCGTTATGAACAACGTATGTTCGATGCGCCGCAGGGCCGCCAGTTAGTGCTGTCGCCGGATGCGCGCGAGGGTTCGCTGAAGGTGTTCCAGGATATGACTTTGTCACGCTGGGCGCTGAACAAAGACGAGCAGTCGGCGTATCAGATTGAGGCCCAGCGCCGCGTTTGGATCCAGGTAGTCCGCGGCAAAGTGGTGATCAACGGTCAACAGGCCGGCACCAGCGATGCTTTCGCGGTGTGGGATGAAGCCGAGCTGTCGATTCAGGCAGATGAAGACAGTGAAATTCTGCTGTTCGATCTGCCGCCCGTGTGATTAAGCGGTAAATTGTGATTAAGCGGTAAATATCAAGGGCTCACGCGGTGAGCCCTTTTTGCATTTGGCCATCCGGCAACCAACAATATCGGCCCCGGTTTTTTTTTGCTAAAATGAACGCCCTTTCACGGTTAGCCAGTTCATTGATAATGAAGAAAAAACGGCCGGTACTTCAGGATGTTGCAGACAAGGTTGGCGTGACCAAGATGACGGTGAGCCGTTATCTGCGTAATCCCGATCAGGTTTCTGTCGCCTTGCAGCAAAAAATTGCCGTCGCGCTTGATGAGCTGGGCTACATTCCCAACCGTGCGCCGGATATCCTTTCCAACTCGACCAGCCGCGCCATTGGCGTACTGCTGCCGTCGTTAACCAACCAGGTGTTTGCCGAAGTCTTGCGCGGTATCGAGAGCGTGACCGATGCGCACAATTACCAGACCATGCTGGCGCACTACGGCTATTTGCCGGAGCGTGAAGAGCAGCGTCTGACCTCGCTGCTGTCTTACAATATCGACGGCCTGATCCTGTCCGAACGCCACCATACTCCGCGAACCCTGAAGATGATCGAGGTGGCGGGCATCCCGGTGGTGGAGCTGATGGACTGCGTGTCGCCGTGCATCGATCTGGCGGTGGGCTTCAATAACTTCGAAGCCGCGCGCCAGATGACCCAGCAAATCATCGCTCGCGGCCACCGTCACGTGGTGTATTTCGGCGCACGTCAGGATGAGCGCACCATTATCAAACAGCAGGGCTATGAGCAGGCAATGCGCGAGTCCGGTCTGGAGCCGTACAGCGTCATGACCGCGCGTTCGTCGTCCTATTCCGCCGGCGGCGAACTGCTGCGTCAGGCGCAGCGCGACTATCCGCAAATTGACAGTATCTTCTGCACCAACGATGACCTGGCGATTGGCGCCACCTTTGAGTGCCAGCGTCAAGGGTTGTCGATCCCCGATCAGATGGCGATTGCCGGTTTCCACGGCCACGATATCGGTCAGGTGATGGTGCCGAAACTGGCGAGCGTGCTGACGCCGCGTGAAAGGATGGGGCAAATCGGCGCCGAGCGTCTGCTGGCGCGGTTGCGGGGTGAAACCGTCTGTCCGCGCATGGTAGACGTGGGTTTTACCGTGATCCCCGGTGGCAGTATTTGATCGTTTTCAACTAACCGCATTTTGAACCCGCGCCGTTCGGCGCGTTTCACCTCCCACCTGTGCGCTTGCCGCTCGTTACCGCCGTAAGTTTGATCTCTATCCCAGAACGCGAATTTTAGTCGTTTACCCGATTCCGTCATTCGTGTTGTTACCGGTATCATGATACCGGTAACAAAGAGGTCAGTGACCGCCTGGGGGCGCAGCACGCTGCGGCCGCACGGAGCGGGGCGAGTAAGTCGCCCCCTGCAAGCAGGGACAGAACCTTTGACTCAGTACCACCTACAGCTCGCCTTCTGACACCGGGGAAGAGCCTGAAAATACAACAAGCGCACGCTTTACGGTCTAGGGTAAAGAGAGTCGCGATAAAAGGGTTGGAGAAAAATTATGCCATTAGTGATTGTTGCAGGCGGCGTGGCGTTGCTGCTGCTGCTGATGATTCGCTTTAAGCTGAACGGCTTTATCTCTCTGGTTTTAGTCGCACTGGCGGTGGGTATCGCACAGGGCATGCCGGTAGATAAAGTGATCGGCTCCATCAAGGCCGGCGTTGGCGGCACGCTGGGCAGCCTGGCGTTGATCATGGGCTTTGGCGCCATGCTCGGCAAGTTGCTGGCGGACTGTGGCGGCGCTCAGCGCATCGCCACTACGCTGATCGACAAGTTCGGCAAAAAACACATTCAATGGGCGGTGGTGCTGACCGGTTTTACCGTCGGTTTCGCGCTGTTCTATGAGGTCGGCTTCGTGCTGCTGCTGCCGCTGGTATTCAGCATCGCCGCCTCCGCCCGCGTTCCGCTGCTGTACGTTGGCGTACCGATGGCGGCTGCGCTGTCGGTGACCCACGGTTTCCTGCCGCCGCACCCTGGCCCAACGGCGATCGCGACCATCTTCCATGCCGACATGGGGAAAACTCTGCTGTATGGCACGCTGCTGGCCATCCCGACGGTGATCCTGGCCGGCCCGGTCTACGCCCGCTTCCTGAAAGGCATCGACAAGCCGGTGCCGGAAGGCCTGTATAACCCGAAAATCTTCACCGAAGAAGAAATGCCAAGTTTTGGCATCAGCGTTGCCACTTCTCTGGTGCCGGTGATCCTGATGGCACTGCGTGCAGTGGCCGAAATGGTGCTGCCGAAGGGCCACACATTGCTGCGCTTTGCCGAGTTCTTCGGCGATCCGGTGATGGCGACGCTGATTGCGGTGTTGATCGCTATCTTCACCTTTGGTCTTAACCGTGGCCGCACCATGGATGAAGTGATGGGCACCATCACCGACTCGATCAAAATTATCGCCATGATGCTGTTGATCATCGGCGGTGGCGGCGCGTTCAAGCAGGTGCTGGTCGACAGCGGCGTAGAGAAATACATCGCCGGTCTGATGGAAGGCAGCAACGTATCGCCTATTCTGATGGCGTGGTCCATTGCCGCCGCCCTGCGTCTGGCGCTGGGTTCCGCCACCGTGGCGGCGATCACCGCCGGCGGCATCGTCGCCCCGCTGATTGCCACCACCGGCGTCAGCCCGGAGCTGATGGTGATCGCGGTCGGTTCGGGCAGCGTGATTTTCTCTCACGTCAACGATCCGGGGTTCTGGCTGTTCAAGGAGTATTTCAACCTGAGCATTATGGAAACCCTCAAATCCTGGTCGGTGCTGGAAACCATCATCTCGGTTTGCGGCCTGGTAGGCTGCCTGCTGCTGGCGACGGTCGTATAATTTAGCGGTTATCTTTCAAGCTGCGGCCGCCTGGCGGCAGCTTGAAATTCATAGGATATCCTGAGGCTATCGGGTGCCCTGCGCGGCACCGGGCATCATTTTGAGTTTGGGGCGCATTGGGCGGTGCAATCCACCGCACAAACCTGCGTGAGTCCCCATAAGGGCATGAGATTATGAGCAATCCGCAACACCACGTATTTATTTTGATGGGCGTTTCAGGCAGCGGTAAATCCGCCGTCGCCAGCGACGTTGCCCACCAGGCCCATGCCGCGATGCTGGATGGCGACTACCTGCACCCGCGCGCCAATATCAACAAAATGGCGTCCGGGCACGCGCTGGACGACAACGATCGCGCCCCGTGGCTGACGGCACTGAACGACGCCATTTTCGCTATGCAGCGCACCAATGACGTGTCGCTGCTGGTGTGTTCGGCGCTGAAAAAAAGCTACCGCGACCGGCTGCGCGAGGGTAACAGCAACCTGCATTTTATCTATCTGAAAGGGGATAAGGCGGTGATTGAAGAGCGTTTGAAACAGCGCAAGGGGCATTTCTTCAAGCCGCAGATGCTGGTTTCTCAGTTCGCGACGCTTGAAGAACCGGGTGCGCAGGAGCAGGACGTGCGGGCGATTGACATCAACCAGCCGTTGGATGGCGTGGTCGCCGATACTTTGGCGTATATTCGCAGCGTCGCAGCCCCGCAATAACCGGCTGCGTCATGATACCGGCGCCGCCCGGCGCCAGTATGTTCACTACAGCTTCATATAAGCCCGCACGCCGTCCAGGAACATCTGGGTCGACAACATCACCAGAATCAACCCCATCAGCCTTTCCAGCGCGCTGACCCCTTTGCTGCCCAGCAGGCGCAGGAACAGGTTCGACATCAGCAATATCGCGGCGGAAATACCCCAGGCAATCAGCAGCGCCACCACCAGATGCGAAATCTGGTTCGGATACTGGTGCGAGAGCAACATCAGTGCCGCCAAAATCGAAGGCCCTGCCACCAACGGGATCGCCAGCGGCACCAGGAAAGGCTCTTCACCGGCGGAAAGCCCGCTGCTGTTGCCTTCCTGCGAGGGGAAAATCATCTTGATGGCGATCAGGAACAGGATAATCCCGCCGGAAATGGACACGGTCTCGGTACGCAGGTTGAGGAACGCCAGAATTTTCTCGCCGGCAAACAGGAAAATCAGCATCAACAGCAGGGCGATCAACAGCTCGCGAATCAACACCATCCGCCGGCGGCGCGGTTCCAGGTGCTTGAGCACCGACATGAAAATCGGCAGGTTGCCCAGCGGATCCATGATTAAAAACAGCAATACCGTGACTGAAATCATCTCTGTCATTATTACCTCAGAATTAAAAAAACACGCCGCCCATCCCGACGGTGAACAGGCCATCCCCGAGGGCTTTCAAGCGCTGACAACAAAGCTGCGGCTTGAAAGACTGCGGGTATATAAGAAGGATTGCTGAGAATCGCTCACCCATCGAATAAATTCACTTTGCGCCTGCGCTGACATTTTGTAAGGTGGAGAGATATTGCACACAACTCTAAGCAGTCATCCTCCAAGGTAGGACAGTTATTATGAAAAACGTTGGTTTCATCGGTTGGCGCGGAATGGTCGGCTCCGTACTCATGCAGCGCATGACGGAAGAGCGCGATTTCGACGCCATTCGCCCGGTCTTTTTCTCCACTTCGCAGCACGGTTCTGCGGCGCCGGCATTCGGCGGCCAGCAGGGCACGCTGCAAGATGCTTACGATGTTGACGCGCTGAGCGCGCTCGACATTATTATTACCTGCCAGGGCGGCGATTATACCAATGAAATCTACCCTAAGCTGCGTGAAATCGGCTGGCAAGGGTACTGGATTGACGCGGCATCTTCTCTGCGCATGGGGGATGACGCGATTATCATCCTGGATCCGGTCAATCATGCGGTGATTCAGCAGGGTCTGGACAAAGGCATCAAGACCTTTGTTGGCGGTAACTGCACCGTCAGCCTGATGCTGATGTCGCTTGGCGGCCTGTTCGCCAACGATCTGGTGGAGTGGGCTTCTGTCTCCACCTATCAAGCGGCCTCCGGCGGCGGCGCGCGCCACATGCGCGAACTGCTGACCCAAATGGGCATGCTGCATGCCGACGTGGCGAAAGAGCTGCAGGACCCGGCTTCGGCCATTTTGGATATCGAACGTAAAGTCACTGCGGCTACCCGCAGCGGCAAACTGCCGACCGATAACTTCGGTGTGCCGCTGGCCGGTAGCCTGATCCCGTGGATCGACAAACAGCTCGATAACGGCCAGAGCCGCGAAGAGTGGAAAGGCCAGGCGGAAACCAACAAGATTCTGAACACCTCCAGCGTGATTCCGGTTGACGGTTTGTGCGTGCGCGTTGGCGCGCTGCGTTGCCATAGCCAGGCGTTCACCCTGAAGCTGAAAAAAGACGTTTCGCTGCCGGAAATCGAACAGATGCTGGCGACCCACAATGACTGGGTGCGGGTGATCCCGAACGACCGTGAGCTGACCATGCGTGAGTTGACGCCGGCTGCGGTAACCGGGACGCTGAACACGCCGGTCGGTCGCTTGCGCAAGCTGAATATGGGGCCGGAATACCTGTCCGCGTTCACCGTGGGTGACCAACTGCTGTGGGGCGCGGCAGAGCCGCTGCGCCGTATGCTGCGCATCCTGCTGTAAACCTGAACTGAACTTCCCGGGGGCTGGATTCTTTCAGCCCCCCAAAGCCTTATTTTCCGCTTTTCACCCTGTCTTGGCACGCTATGGACGAAGTTGCTGCCAGGGGAGATGTTCGTACCGATAACCGGCCTTCCTCCCGGCAGGCAGTAGCGCAACGGCGCTGCGGGCTGGCAGTTTTCTTAATGAATGATTTTCCATGCTAATACGGCACTGTTTTTGACAGACATTGGCTATGCTTAAAGCGTTGGCGAATACATGTTCACCAACGCTGAAAAGATGACTAAAAATAAGCATAAAGAGCGGAAATTCAGGTCGGCAAGCTGAAAATTGATCAATAACCGACCGCAATCACGCTTTAGATACCGAATGAATTGCATGATAACCAAAACGGCTATGGATTAATCATTTACCCAATGGATTTCAACTCGCGGCCTGCAAGACGGCGATCTGGACGGTGATGGGTAGACGCAGCCTCTTATAAATCATGCTCTTAATCTAAGGAAGAAGTCTATGCCTGTACTTCCCGATCGTGACGTGATTGATCAGCTTTTCTCCGGCAATTTTGCCGATCCTTTCTCCCTGCTGGGTATGCATGCGGCCGATAATGGCCTGCAGGTCCGTGCGCTGCTGCCTGATGCCAGCGAAGTCTGGTTGCTGGAGCAGCAAACCGGCAAGCGGGTGGTGCAGTTGGCCTGCGACGATGCCCGTGGCTTTTTCAGCGCTACCGTCCCGCGCCGGAAAAACCCCTTCCGTTATCAACTGGAGGTCCGCTGGCAAAATCACCAGCAGATCGTCGACGATCCCTACCGTTTTGGCACCTTGTTGCAGGATATCGACGGCTGGCTGCTGGCGGAGGGCACCCATCTACGGCCGTATGAGCGGCTGGGGGCGCATCTCGCTACGCTTGACGAGGTAGAAGGCGTCAGCTTTGCCGTCTGGGCGCCCAATGCTCAGCGCGTTTCGGTGGTGGGAGAGTTCAACTTCTGGGACGGTCGCCGCCATCCCATGCGCCTGCGCCGTGAAAACGGTATCTGGGAGCTGTTCCTACCCGGGGTGAAAGCCGGGCAGCTGTACAAATACGAAATCATCGACTGCTATGGCAATACCCAACTGAAAGCCGACCCTTATGCCTTTGAAGCGCAGATGCGACCGGATACGGCATCCCTGGTGACGCCGTTGCCGGAGGTGGTGGAAAATACCCCGGAACGCCAACGCGCCAACGATTTTGATCGGCCGATCTCCATCTACGAAGTGCATCTGGGGTCGTGGCGGCGCCACACCGACGACAATTTCTGGCTCAGCTACGGCGAGCTGGCGGTGCAGTTGATCGATTACGTCAAAGACATGGGATTCACCCATATCGAGCTGTTGCCGATCAACGAGCACCCCTTCGACGGCAGTTGGGGTTATCAGCCGTTGGGGCTCTACGCTCCGACCCGGCGTTTCGGCACGCCGGCCGATTTCAAAGCCTTTGTGGCGGCGGCGCACCGGGCCGGCATCAATGTGATCCTGGACTGGGTGCCGGGGCATTTCCCCAGCGACGCCTACGGTTTGGCGAATTTCGACGGCACCGCGCTGTATGAATACGCCGACCCGCGCGAGGGCTTCCATCAGGACTGGAACACGCTGATCTACAACTATGGCCGCAATGAGGTACGCAATTACCTGGCGGGCAATGCCCTTTACTGGATGGAACGTTACGGTATCGACGCTCTGCGCGTCGATGCCGTGGCCTCGATGATCTACCGCGATTACAGCCGCGCCGAAGGCGAGTGGGTACCGAATTATTACGGCGGCAACGAAAATCTGGAGGCCATCGCCTTCCTGCGCTACACCAACCATACCGTCGGCAAGGAGCGGCCCGGCGCGGTGACGCTGGCGGAGGAATCCACCGATTACCCGGGGGTCACGCTACCGCCGGACGCCAATGGGTTGGGGTTCCACTACAAATGGAATCTGGGCTGGATGCACGACACGCTCGACTACATGCAGTGCGATCCGGTACACCGCAAATATCATCACAATCAGATGACCTTCGGCATGCTGTACGCCTATACCGAGAACTTCGTGCTGCCGATTTCCCATGACGAAGTGGTGCACGGCAAAAAATCGATTCTCGACCGCATGCCCGGCGACGCCTGGCAGAAGTTCGCCAACCTGCGCGCCTATTACGGTTTTATGTGGGCGCATCCGGGCAAAAAACTGCTGTTTATGGGCTGCGAGTTTGCCCAGGGGCGCGAATGGAATTTCGATACCAGCCTCGACTGGCATCTGCTGGAAGGTCTGGACGGCTGGCATCACGGCGTGCAGCGGCTGGTGCGCGATCTCAACCACTGCTATCAGCAGCAGGCACCGCTGTATGAGCGTGACTACCGCCCGGACGGCTTCGAATGGCTGGTGGTGGACGACCACGACAACTCGGTGTTTGCCTTTGCCCGTTATGACTCGCAGGGCAACGAGCTGATCGCCGTCAGCAATTTTACTCCGGTGCCGCGCCACCACTACCGCATCGGTATCTCCCGCCCCGGCGAGTATCGGGAAATCCTTAATACCGACTCGCACCATTATCACGGCAGCAATACCGGCAATCAGGGCCGCGTGGTGTCGGACCCGATCGGCAATCACGGCCGCGAGCATTCGATTAGCGTGACCGTACCGCCGCTGGCGACGATCTACCTGCTGCGGGAGGCGCAATGACTGAGCTGACGCCCGGCATCGCCGCGCCTCTCGGGGCGCATTATGACGGTAACGGCATCAACTTTACCCTGTTTTCAGCCCACGCCACCGGCGTGGAGCTGTGCCTGTTTGACGGGCAACAGCACGAGGTGCGTCTGCCGCTGCCGGCGCGCAGCGGTGATATCTGGCACGGCTATCTGCCGGGCGGCAAACCGGGCCAGCGCTACGGTTACCGGGTGCACGGCCCGTTTGATCCCGCGCAGGGGCTGCGGTTTAACCCTAACAAACTGCTGCTGGATCCCGCAGCCCGCGCGGTCGAGGGGCCGGTGGCGGACGATCTGGAACTGCATGGCGGCTACGACCGGCCGGACCCGCAGGACAGTGCAGAGGTGATGCCGAAGTGCGTGGTCATCGACGAAGCCTACGATTGGCAGGATGACCGCCCGCCGGCCACGCCGTGGGGCAAAACGGTGATTTATGAAGCGCACGTGCGCGGCCTGACTCTGCTGCACCCGGATATCCCGCCGGTGCTGCGCGGCAGTTTCGCAGCTCTCGGGCATCCGGTGATGATCGCCCATTTCAAGCGCCTCGGCATCACGGCGCTGGAACTGTTGCCGGTACAGCAGCATAGCTCCGAGCCGCGTCTGCAGCGTCTCGGGCTGATTAACTACTGGGGATATAACGTGCTGGCGCCCTATGCGCCGGATAACCGTTATTGCAGCCTGCGCACCGACATGACGCCGTTGCGTGAATTTCGCGATGCGGTGAAGGCGCTGCACAAGGCCGGGATTGAGGTGATCCTCGACGTGGTGTTCAACCACAGCGCCGAGCTGGACATGGACGGGCCGACGCTGTCGCAGCGCGGCATCGATAACCCGGGGTATTACTGGCTGACTCCCGACGGGGGATACGTTAACGACACCGGCTGCGGCAACACGCTGCGGTTGGATAAACCGCAGGGCGTGGCCTGGGTGATGGAGTGCCTGCGTTTCTGGGTGAGCGAATGTCATGTCGACGGTTTTCGCTTCGATCTGGGTAGCGTACTGGGGCGCACCCCGGCGTTCGATCGCGATGCGCCGCTGTTCCAGGCGATGCTGGCGGACGATCTGCTGTCGCGTTGCAAGCTGATCGCCGAGCCGTGGGACATTGGCCCCGGCGGTTATCAGGTGGGCGCTTTTCCGGGGCGCTTCGCCGAGTGGAATGACCATTACCGGGATGATATACGCCGCTTTTGGCTGCAGGGCGATTTACCGCTTGGCCAGTTTGCCCAACGCTTTGCCGGCTCCAGCGATTTGTTCAACCAACGCGGGCGTGCGCCGTACGCCGGCATCAACATGCTGACCGCTCATGACGGGTTTACCCTGCAGGATCTGGTCAGTTTTAACCGTAAGCACAACCAGCTTAACGGTGAAGGCAACCGTGACGGCAGCGACCATAATTTCAGCTATAACCACGGTGTTGAAGGCCCGATTGCCAACGACGCCATTGTGCAACGCCGCAGGGCCAGCCGGCAGGCACTGCTTGCTACGTTGTTGCTGTCTCAGGGGACGCCGATGCTGCTGGCCGGCGATGAGCATGGACACAGCCAGCAGGGGAACAACAATGCCTATTGTCAGGACAACGCCATCACCTGGCTCGACTGGGCCAAGGCGGATGACTCGCTCACTGCTTATACCGCAGCGCTGATTCACCTGCGCCGGCAGATCCCCGCCCTGCAGCAAGACCGCTGGTGGCAGGAGGGCGACGGCAGCGTGCAGTGGCTGAACGCGCAAGGGCTGCCGCTTGCGGCGCAAGAATGGGAGCAGGGAAACTTGCAACTGCAGATCCGCCTGTCGCAGCGCTGGCTGGTGGTGGTTAACGCCACGCCGCAGCCGGTGGAGATGAGGTTGCCTGCGGGCGATTGGCAGGTTGTCGCCCCCTTTACTCAGGAAGGATCGCAGGCGGTTTTACCCGCCTGGAACCAGGCTGCGCACTCGATTTGCGTGCTGGTACAGAAATAATAAAAGGAGTCAGCTATGGTTAGGTTTGAAAATAAAGACCCCCTGATGTTGGCGCGCCAACTGCCGATTAAGTCCGTTGCTCTGATTCTGGCCGGCGGCCGCGGTTCGCGCTTGAAAGATTTAACCTCAACCCGTGCCAAGCCTGCCGTCCACTTTGGCGGTAAGTTCCGCATCATTGATTTTGCCCTGTCGAACTGCCTGAATTCGGGTATCCGCCGCATCGGCGTGATCACCCAGTATCAGTCCCATACCCTGGTGCAGCATATTCAGCGCGGCTGGTCGTTTCTCAATGAAGAGATGAACGAATTTGTCGATCTGCTGCCGGCCCAGCAACGCCTCAGTACCGAGCACTGGTACAAGGGCACGGCGGATGCGGTGTACCAGAACCTGGACATCATCCGCCGCTACGATGCCGAGTATGTGGTGATCCTGGCGGGCGATCACATCTACAAGATGGATTACTCGCGCATGCTGATCGACCACGTCGAAAAGGGCGCGCAATGCACGGTGGCCTGCTTGCCGGTACCGCGTGATGAGGCCAGCGAATTCGGCGTGATGGAAGTCGATGAGAACGATCTGATCCTCGAGTTCCTGGAGAAACCGAGCAATCCGCCGCCAATGCCGGGTAACCCGGAGATGTCGCTGGCCAGCATGGGGATCTACATCTTTAACGCCGACTATCTGTTCCAACTGTTGGAAGAGGATATGTCGACCCCCGGCTCCACCCACGATTTCGGCAAGGATCTGATCCCGAAAATCACCGCTCAGAAAGCGGCGTGGGCGCACCCGTTCACGCTGTCTTGCGTCACCTCCAACCCCGATCTGCCGCCGTACTGGCGCGATGTGGGCACGCTGGAAGCCTACTGGCGCGCCAACCTCGATCTGGCCTCGGTGACGCCGGAACTGGACATGTATGACCGCGCCTGGCCGATCCGCACCCATATGGAGCCGCTGCCGCCGGCCAAGTTCGTGCAGGACCGTTCCGGCAGCCACGGCATGACCATGAATTCGCTGGTGTCCGGCGGCTGCATCGTCTCAGGTTCGGTGGTGGTGCATTCGGTGCTGTTCCCGCGGGTACGGGTGAACTCGTTCTGCACCATCGACTCTACCGTATTGCTGCCGGACGTAAACGTCGGCCGTTCCTGCCGCCTGCGGCGCTGCATCATTGACCGCGCCTGTCACATTCCCGAGGGCATGGTGATTGGCGAAAACGCCGATGAAGACAGTAAACGCTTTTATCGCTCGGAAGGCGGCATTGTGCTGGTGACGCGCGAAATGCTGTCAAAGTTGTGAGTTAAGGTTGTCGGCGGAACGATGATACCGCCGCCTTGTGAATGGACTGATGGCTTGCAAAACGCGGAATTTACAACAGCGGCAAGCCTGCTTCTTTGCCGACTTCAGGAGTGATAATGCAGGTTTTACACGTATGTTCTGAAATGTTCCCTCTGTTGAAAACCGGGGGGCTCGCAGACGTGGTTGGCGCATTACCGGCGGCTCAAATTGCCGAGGGCGGCGACGTTCGGGTGCTATTGCCCGCTTTTCCTGACGTGCGTAATGGTATACCGGACTCCGTGCTGGTGGCGGAAATCGATTCGTTCGCCGGCCGGGTCGGCCTGCGCTACGGTACCTATCATGGCGTGGGCATCTACCTGATTGACGCCCCCTGGCTGTATGACCGGCCGGGCAGCCCCTATCATGACCAGTCGATGAATGCCTATTCCGACAACCATCGGCGTTTTGCCCTGTTGGGCTGGATCGCCTGCGAGTTGGCCAAGGGATTGGACCGCTACTGGCGGCCGCAGGTGGTGCACGCCCATGACTGGCACGCCGGCCTGGCCTGTGCCTATCTGGCGGCCAACGGCCACCCGGCGCGTTCGATTTTCACCGTGCACAACCTGGCTTATCAGGGGCTGTTCTCCGCCCATCACGTGGCTGAACTGTGGCTGCCGCCTTCGTTTTACAACGTTTACGGCCTGGAGTTTTACGGCCAGATGTCGTTCCTGAAAGCCGGGCTGTATTACGCCGACCATATCACTGCCGTCAGCCCGACCTACGCGCGGGAAATCACCCGGCCGGAGTTCGGTTGCGGCATGGAAGGGTTGTTGCAGGAACGCCAGCGGCAGGGGCGGTTGAGCGGCATTCTTAATGGCGTGGACGACAATATTTGGGATCCGTCCCACGATCCGCGCTTGACCGCCCGCTACGATGCTGAAGATTTGAAGAACAAGACCAAGAACAAGCTGCACCTGCAAAAAGCGATGGGCCTGAAGGTGGACGAGTCGCTGCCGGTGTTTGCGGTGGTGAGCCGCCTGACTAACCAGAAAGGTCTGGATCTGGTATTGGAAGCGCTGCCGGCATTGCTCGAACAGGGAGGCCAACTGGCGCTGTTAGGGGCCGGCGATGCGGTGCTGCAGCAGGCGTTTCTGGCCGCCGCCGCCGACTATCCGGAACAGGTCGGGGTACAGATTGGTTATCACGAGGCGTTCTCGCACCGGATTATCGGAGGCGCCGATGTGATCATGGTGCCGAGCCGCTTTGAACCCTGCGGACTGACTCAACTCTACGGCTTGAAATACGGCACGCTGCCCTTGGTGCGCCGCACCGGCGGGTTGGCGGACACAGTGGTGGACTGCGCGCTGGAGAATCTGGCCGACGGCACCGCCAGCGGATTTGTGTTTGATGATTGTGATGCCGCCGCACTGGGCAACGCCATCCGGCGCGCCATGGTGCTGTGGAGCAGGCCAAAGCATTGGCGTCACGTACAGCGCCACGCCATGAGCGTGGATTTTGGCTGGCAGATTGCGGCAAAGGATTATCTGTCGCTTTATCAACGGTTGTTATAGTCGTAATACGGGTGTCTGGTTAGCGTGCATGCAGCAAGCATCCGTAATTGTAGGTTGTAGGGGCGCAGCATGCTGTGCCCATATTCAGCGGGGCGTTGATATTCCGAAGAATAGGGCGCCCCCTTCAGGGGATAGAAAAGCTATGACTTCACCGATTAGTTACACCTCACCCACGGTCAGTGTTGAAGCGCTGAAACATTCCATCGCCTATAAGCTGATGTTTATTGTCGGCAAGGATCCGGCTATCGCCAACCAGCATGACTGGCTGAACGCCGTGCTGTTTGCGGTGCGCGATCGCATGGTGGAACGCTGGCTGCGTTCCAACCGCGCCCAGCTTTCCCAGGACGTGCGACAGGTCTATTACCTGTCGATGGAGTTCCTGCTCGGGCGCACGCTTTCCAACGCGCTGTTGTCGATGGGGATTTACCAGGATATCGATGACGCGTTGAATGAAATGGGGCTGAGCCTCGGTGAATTGCTGGAGGAAGAGAACGATCCGGGGCTGGGCAACGGGGGGCTGGGGCGGTTGGCGGCCTGTTTCCTTGATTCGCTGGCGACGCTGGCGCTGCCGGGGCGCGGCTACGGCATCCGCTACGAATACGGCATGTTCAAGCAGAACATCGTTAACGGCCAGCAGATGGAGTCACCGGACTACTGGCTGGAATACGGTAACCCGTGGGAGTTCCCGCGCCACAACACCCGATACAAGGTGCGCTTCGGCGGGCGAATTCAGCAGGAAGGCGCCAAGGCGCGCTGGCTGGAAACCGAAGAGGTGTTGGCCATCGCTTACGATCAGGTGATCCCCGGTTTTGATACCGACGCCACCAACACGCTGCGGCTGTGGAGCGCCCAGGCCAGTAACGAAATCAACCTCGGTAAATTCAATCAGGGGGATTATTTCGCGGCGGTTGAGGATAAAAACCACTCGGAGAACGTATCGCGCGTATTGTACCCGGACGACTCCACCTATTCCGGGCGCGAACTTCGGCTGCGGCAGGAGTATTTCCTGGTGTCGGCCACGGTGCAGGATATCCTCAACCGCCACTGGACGATGCATAAAACCTTCGACAACCTGGCGGACAAGATTGCCATTCACCTGAATGACACTCACCCGGTGTTGTCTATCCCCGAACTGATGCATCGGCTGATCGACGATCACAAGTTCAGTTGGCTCGACGCCTGGGCCGTCGTGGAACGGGTATTCTCCTACACCAACCACACGCTGATGAGCGAAGCGCTGGAGACCTGGCCGCTGGACATGATCGGCCGGATCCTGCCGCGTCACTTGCAGTTGATCTTCGAGATCAACGATCACTTCCTCAAGCACGTGCAGGAAGTGGTGCCGGGCGACAACGAGCTGTTGGCGCGGGTGTCGATCATTGACGAGACCAATGGCCGCCGGGTACGCATGGCATGGCTGGCGGTGGTGGCCAGCCATAAGGTCAACGGGGTTTCCGCACTGCATTCCGAGCTGATGGTGCAGTCGCTGTTTGCCGACTTTGCGCGCATTTTCCCCGATCGTTTCTGCAACAAAACCAACGGCGTCACGCCGCGCCGCTGGCTGGGGCTGGCCAACCGGCCGCTTTCCGCCGTGCTGGACGACAGCATTGGCCAGACCTGGCGCACCGATCTCAGCCAACTGAGCGAGCTTAAAGCCAACATCGATTTCCCCAGTTTCCTGCAGGCGGTTCAGGCTGCCAAAAGGCAAAACAAAGAGCGGCTGGCGAAGTACATCGCCAAAACCCTGAATGTGGTGGTCAACCCGGATGCGTTGTTCGATGTGCAGATCAAACGCATTCATGAGTACAAACGGCAACTGCTCAATGTACTGCACGTGATCACGCTGTATAACCGCCTGTTGCAGGATCCGGAGACCGAGCGCGTGCCGAGGGTCGTGATCTTCGCCGGCAAAGCGGCCTCGGCCTATTATGCGGCGAAGCAGATCATTCGCCTGATCAACGATGTGGCGAAGGTGATCAACAACGATCCGCGCGTGCATACCCAGTTGAAGGTGGTATTTATTCCGAACTACAGCGTCAGTCTGGCGCAGTTGATCATTCCGGCGGCGGATCTTTCCGAGCAGATCTCGCTGGCGGGCACCGAGGCGTCGGGCACCAGCAACATGAAATTCGCCCTTAACGGCGCGCTGACCATCGGCACGCTGGACGGTGCCAACGTAGAGATGCTGGAGCATGTGGGTGAAGAGAACATCTTTATCTTCGGCAATACCGCCGAGCAGGTGGAAGAGTTGCGCCGCAACGGCTACAACCCGCATCTGTACTATGAGCAAGATCCCGAACTGCATCAGGCGCTGACCCAGATCGCCACCGGCGTATTCAGCCCGGAGGAGCCAAAGCGCTACAGCAATCTGTTTGATTCGCTGGTGAATTTGGGCGATCACTACCAGTTGCTGGCCGATTACCGCAGCTATGTGGATACGCAGGACAAGGTGGATGAGGTGTACCGCAATCAGGATGACTGGACGCGGCGGGCGATCTTGAATATCGCCAACATGGGGTATTTTTCTTCCGACCGCACCATTCAGGAGTATGCGGACGAAATCTGGCACATCAAACCGATCAAGCTGTAATGCAAAAGGGCCGGATATCCGGCCCTTTGAGAATGTAGGCAAAGTTCTTTGCAGCTAAAGGGTTTACTTTGACGGCGAATGAAACAAAGGATGAGATCTTCTGCTTTACCCCAAAGGTTCGAAAACCACGTTTTTCGGACCTTTGTCACCGATCAGAAGGGCCGGATATCCGGCCCTTTTCACCTTCAATGGCTCAGGAAGCCAGAGAGAGCGTTTTCGTTTTCGTGTGTTGCGCCTGCCAGGCTTTCACCCGCGCCTGCTGCGTATCATCCAGCCACATACCCAGCTTGGTACGGTGCCAGATGGCGTCTTCCAGCTCGACCACCCACTCTTTCTCTACCAGATAGCGCAGTTCGGCTTCATACAGGCCGTGGCCAAACTCTTCGCCCAGATCGCTGAGGCCGTTGGCATTCGCCAGGATCAGCTCGCTGTGGCTGCCGTAGGTGCGGGCGTAGCGGCGCGCCAGGGATTCCGGCAACCAGCCGTGTTCGCGGCGCAGTTTGGCGGCATAGCTGTCGCGATCGCCACCGATGTCGCCGCCGGGCAGAGAACCGTTTTTGGTCCATGCCGGGCCGCAGCCAGGATAGTAATGCGCCAGTTTTTCCATCGCATGTTCAGCCAGCTTGCGATAGGTGGTCAGTTTACCGCCGAACACCGACAGCAGCGGTGCTTTGCCCTGCTCGTCATGCACGTCCAGCGTGTAGTCGCGGGTCACCGCCTGCGGCGAATCAGATTCGTCATCGCACAGCGGACGCACACCGGAGTAGGTCCAGACGATGTCGTCACGGCCCAGCTGCTTCTTGAAGTGGTCGTTGTACACTTTCAGCAGGTAGTCGATCTCGTTATCGTCGATCTTCACGTCTTTCGGATCGCCGTGGTATTCCACGTCGGTGGTGCCGATGATCGAGAATTCGTCATTCCACGGGATCACGAACACGATACGGTGGTCTTCGTTTTGCAGAATATAGGACTGCGGCTGGTTGTGAGCGCGCGGCACCACAATGTGGCTGCCTTTGATCAGGCGGATGCCGTACGGGGATTTCAGCTTCAGGCCATCGTCAAAGAAGTGTTTCACCCAAGGGCCGGTGGCGTTGACCAGGCCCTTGGCGCGCCAGGTAAAGGTTTTACCGCTGTCGACGTCAACCGCTTCCACCATCCACAGGCCGTTTTCACGCCATGCGCGGGTCACTTTGGTGCGGGTGCGCACTTCGCCGCCGCGTTTTTCCACTTCCTGCGCGTTCAGCACCACCAGGCGAGCGTCGTCGACCCAGCAGTCGGAATATTCGAAACCGCGCTTCAGTTCAGGCTTCAGTACCGATTCTGGTCCAAAGCGCAAACTCTTGCTGCCCGGCAGGCTGGTGCGTTTGCCCAGGTGATCGTACAGGAACAGGCCGATGCGGATCATCCAGGCCGGGCGCAGATGCGGCTGGTGCGGCAGGCGGAAACGCATGGGGAACGCGATGTGGGGTGCCAGCTTCAGCAACACTTCACGCTCGGCCAGCGCTTCGCTCACCAGGCGGAATTCGTAGTGTTCCAGGTAGCGCAGGCCGCCGTGGATCAGTTTGGAACTGGCGGAAGACGTAGCGCAGGCCAAGTCTTGCGCTTCCAGTAGCAGTACGGACAGCCCGCGCCCGGCAGCATCTGCTGCGATGCCGGCACCGTTGATGCCGCCACCGATAACGATCAAGTCTTTGGTTTCCACGTCAACTTCCTCCAGATGTTCGAAATAGCTCTTTCATGTTCGTTTTCGCTCATGATTGTAATCAAAAACCAACAAACAAGCCAAGACTTAACCAAACAAAAACATTTAGGCGTGATAGAGGTAACAGTTTGGTGATAGTAGTTATACAAAGAAAAGGGATATTCCGGCAGGCAATACTGGGCTCAGCAGGCTGAGCCCGGGTAAAAACGGCGGGGTGACGGCGCGGCAGGCTGCGCCCATTGGGTTAGACGAGAAGGGCGGAAATCAGCACAGCTCCAGCTGCACGTCGTACTGTTCGATGATTTTCATCACGCTTGGCGGCGGTAACTGGTCGGTAAACAGGTAGTCGATCAGGTTCATATTGCCGAGGTTGACCATCGCATTGCGGCCGAATTTGGAATGGTCGGTCACCAGCATCACGCAGCGCGAGTTTTCGATAATTGCGCGTTTGGTGCGCACTTCATGGTAGTCGAATTCGAGCAGCGAGCCGTCCATGTCGATGCCGCTGATGCCGAGAATGCCGTAATCGAGCCGGAACTGGGAGATAAAGTCCAGCGTGGCCTCGCCCATGATGCCGCCGTCGCGGGTGCGCACTTCACCGCCGGCCAGGATCAGGCGGAAATCTTCCTTGGCGGTCAGCAGGGTGGCGACGTTCAGGTTATTGGTCACCACGCGCAGGTTTTTGTGGTTCATCAGTGCGTGAGCGACCGCTTCCGGTGTGGTGCCGATGTCGATAAACAGCGTGGCGCCGCCGTGATGGCGCTGAATTTTGTTCTGATCGGCAAGGTCATTCAAATCGCGGCGAATCGTTTGCGGACTGACGTCAAAATGTTCGACCAGTTCTTCCGTACTGACATAACCTTGCAGGCGCACCAGCTCGATAATTGCGTCATGACGCTGTGTTTGCTTCACGATAATCCCCTAAAACGCCTGGCTTGTACCTGGCTGTTATTGTTCGTTGTGCGCGCGATGACGCGTGTCCCAAAATGCCATCAATAACCCTAACACTAAACCGGCCACGTGTGCCGCGTTAGCGATCGACATTCCTAAAATATCGAAATACCCGGCCACCAGCCAGAGCACTGAAAATACCATCAGGCCGCGCGGCAGCATCAGGCCGCGTTCCGGTGCCCGTTCGCCGCTGAGCCAGCTGTAGCCCATCAGCGCATAGACCACGCCGGACAGGCCGCCGAACAACGCGCCGCTGAACAGTGACTGCGCCCAACCGCTGAAGAAGGCCGATACCACCGCCAGCACGAACAGCTTGCCGGTGCCGAGGCGTTTTTCCAGCGGGCCGCCGAGATACCACCACCACAGCAGGTTAAAGGTGATGTGCAGCAGCGAAAAATGCAAAAACGCGTGGCTGACCCAGCGCCACAGCTGCGGGTATTGGCTGCTGTCCTGCGGCCAGGAGAGCCAGTACATCACGGTGTCATCGCCCATCGCCTGCATCAGGATATACACCGCAATGCACAGCACCATCACGCCCAGCGTCAGCGGCCCGGCCTTGCTGCGCAGGGTATGCAGATAGGAGTAGCCTGGGTAGTGCAGATCGGCGCCGGTGTTGCCGGTTTCCCAACTGGCGGCCTGATAGCGGCGGTTGAGCGGATCGACCAGGAACTGCTGCAACTCGTGCTGCACCTGATCCAGATGGCTGTCGTCAGCCAACCAGATTTCCGCCGCCTCGCCGGTATTGTGCACGCTAAGTTCAATACCCTGTGTCGCCATGTAGTCGACAAAGGCCTGAGCCAGGCGGGGGTTGGATACGGCGATTACTCGAACCATAGATATTCCGTTTCATATACCCGTCGCCTTCCAAGCCACTTGCCGCCTGGCCGCAGCTTGAAATTCATAGGGTAAAGATAAGTTGGACCGTCGGTTTGCCGCCGACGGCGTTGACGGCTGATTATACCGTTGAAATCTTGAACGCAGGCAAGGGATCTGCAAAAAACCAGTAAAAACACTCACTAACGGCCCTATGACGGCTCATCAATCCCGCGGTTTTCCCGCCATGGGCCGGCGAATATTGCAGCGATTTTTGTTTACTTCCGTTTAGCCCTGCAACATATGATCACAGTCACTTTTTAACCACCGGGGGTCCCTTACTCTCAAAAACAGGTGCTGAGGTGACTATGTTTCTCGAAGAACGACGCAATAACATTCTGGATTATCTGGATAAATATGAACGCGTTAGCGTGGCGTACCTGGCCACGTCTTTTGCGGTGACCAAAGAAACCATCCGCAGCGATTTAAACGTGCTGGCGCAACTGGGGTTAGTGCAGCGCTGCCACGGCGGCGCGATCGTCATCCGCCGCAGCCTGCAGGCCAAATTAATTACCGAAACCGACGGCACGTTCGAAGTGCTGTTAAGGCGCCTGGAAAGCCAGAAAAGAAAGGTGCAGGAGCCGGAGAGAGGAAAAAACATGCGAGGCAAGGTCTGTATTCTGGGGTCATTCAATGTCGATATCGTCGCCAGAGTGGCGCGCTTTCCCAAAGGCGGCGAATCGCTGCTGGCGCTCGGCAGTACGCTCGGCCCCGGCGGCAAGGGGGCCAATCAGGCGATGGCCGCCAGCCGGGCCGGTGCTCAGGTGCATTTCGTGTCCAAAGTGGGCAAAGATCAGTTCAGCCAGTTCGCTTTCGACCATCTCTCTGCGTCGGAAATCCACTCGTTCACTTTATACCAATCGGAAACCGAGCCGACCGGCAACGCCATCATTTATGTTTCGCAGCAGGACGGCGAGAACATGATCGCCATTTATTCCGGCGCCAATAAAACCATCACCGACGAAGAAGTGGCTGCAATCGCCCCGGAGCTGGCCGGCGCAGAGGTTCTGCTGGTGCAGTTGGAGAATAACTTTAACGCCACGCTGAACGCGATGAAGCTGGCCAATGCGTTGGGGATCCGGGTGATCCTCAATCCTGCGCCTTACTCCGCCGACGCGCTGCAATGCCTGGAATATGTCGATGTGATTACCCCGAATGAAACCGAGGCCTCGCTGCTGTCCGGCGTGGAGGTCACGGATTTGAACAGCGCCAAAGAGGCGGCGCAGCGTATCGCCGCGCTGGGCGCCCGACGGGTCATCATCACCATGGGAGCGCGCGGAGCGATGATCCTCGAAGGTTCGCAATTCCAGCATATTCCCGCATTCCCGGCGTTGAGCGTTGATACCACCGGTGCGGGAGATGCGTTCAACGGCGCTTTCGCCGCAGCTATCGCCACCGGGCAAACGATTGCCCAGGCGGCAACCTATGCCGCCGCCTTCGCGTCACTGGCGGTGGAAAGAGAAGGGGCGTCCAACATGCCGCAACATCAACAGGTGGTGGCTCGTCTGAGCCAGCGCTGATCCCTAATCAAACAACACCATTGTCTGCCGCGTCAGCGCGGTGTGAGGAGCAAAAATGAAGAACATCGAGGGCATTGTGCCGGTCATGCTAACGCCGTTTACCGCTCGCAACGAGATCGACTATCCGGGTCTGGCGCGCCTGATCGACTGGTATTTGCAGCGTGGCGTCGATGCGTTGTTCGCCGTTTGTCAGTCCAGCGAGATGCAGTTCCTCAGCCTGGCGGAACGGGTTGAGCTGGCGCGTTTTGTGGTGCAGCGGGTAGACGGCCGGGTGCCGGTTATCGCTTCCGGCCATATCAGCGACGCGCTGGAGCAGCAAATTGAAGAGCTGCAGGCGATGGCGCAAACCGGCATCGACGCGCTGGTGCTGGTGACCAACCATCTTGACCCGCAACGCCAGGGCAGCGCGGCATTTTTCGCCACGCTGGACAGCCTGCTGGCGGCGTTGCCGGCTAGCATGCCGCTGGGCCTGTACGAATGCCCGGCACCTTACCGCCGTTTGCTGAGCGATGAAGAGCTGAGCTATTGCGCCAACAGCGGCCGTTTTGTCGTGCTGAAGGACGTCAGTTGCGATCTGCCGACCGTGACGCGTCGGGTGGCATTAACCGCAGGGACGCCGCTGAATATCATCAATGCCAACGCCGCTATCGCCTGGCCGGCGATGCAGGCCGGATCCAAAGGGTTCAGCGGGGTGTTCACCAATTTCCACCCGGAGCTGTACCACTGGCTGTATCACCACGGCGCGCAGCGGCCTGAGCTGGCGCAGGAACTGGCGACTTTCCTGTCGCTGGCGGCGGTCACGGAGACGCTGGGTTACCCGAAAAACGCCAAGATCTATCACCAGCGTTTGGGCACTTTCGACAGCGAGCTGTGCCGGGTAAATCAGGACGACGTGCTGGAGAAATTCTGGGGACTGGGCGTGCTGCTGGATCAAATCCGCAGCGGCACCGGGTTCTACCAGCAAAAAATTGCCGGTTAAGGCTGTGCGGGAAGATGGCGACATCCTCCCGCGGTTCAACAACACCGCTGTACCTACTACACCCGCTAAAACTATCACTACACGGGGAACACCATCATGATGCTTTGCGATCTGCAGGACTGGGCGCGGGAAAAACACGCGTTTCATCCGATTATTCACCAGGCCATCGCGTTTATCGAACGCACTGATTTTGCCACGCTGCAACCCGGTAAAATCGACATTATTCCCGACAAGATGTTTTGTCTGTTGCAGGAAATAAGCACCGTGCCGGCGCAGCAAATGCGCCCTGAGTCGCACTTTGACCACGTTGACGTGCAGTACCTGTTGCAGGGGGAAGAAACCATCGGCGTGGCGCGCCGCCGGGGTGATGAACCCGTGGCGGAAGAGCGGCGCCACCACGACATCGTGTTTTACCAACAGGTGCAAAATGAAATGGCGGTCCCGCTGCTGCCAGGCACCTTTGCGGTATTTTTCCCGCACGATCTGCATCGCCCTTGCTGCCAAACCCACGGTGAGTGTTTTATCCGCAAAGCCGTGATCAAAATTCACCTCAGCCTGTTTACGGAGCCGCAATCATGAAAGAGGCGACTTCTGCGCTGCATGCATCGGCCGCCGCACCGGCGGCGCCGATCTCCCGTTTGCGCTGGGGCATTATCCTGATCCTGTTGATTGCCGCGGTGGTGAACTATCTCGATCGCGCCAACCTGAGCATCGCCAATACCACTATCGCCCGGGAGTTTGGCTTTTCCTCGACCGAAATGGGCCTGCTGCTGTCGGCGTTTTTGTGGCCTTACGCGCTTGCCAACCTGCCCGCCGGCTGGCTGGTGGACAAACTGGGGCCGAAAAAAATGTTTTCCTGGGCGCTGGGGTTGTGGTCGGCATTTACCGTGATGGCGGCGTTCGTCAACAGCTACTCGATGTTCTATGGCCTGCGGATGCTGCTGGGCGTATCGGAATCCCCGTTTTTCACGTCGGGGATCAAGATCACCCATCGCTGGTTCTCGGAGAAAGAGCGTGGCCTGCCTACGTCGATCATCAACACCGGTTCGCAGATTGCCAACGCCATCGCTCCGCCGATCCTCACCGTGCTGCTGCTGACCCTGGGCTGGCGCGGCATGTTTATCGCCATTGGCCTGGCGGGCATTCCGCTGATGCTGGCCTGGCTGAAGTTTTACCGTGATCCGACGGCGCGGGAAGAGGCGATGATCCACGCCGAAAAACGTGCGGCGGCAAAAGCCGTCAGCCAGGCGCAGGGGGGGAGCTGGGGTTCGCTGTTCCGCCATAGAACGACCTGGTTCATGATTTTGGGCAACTTTTCCATCATGTTCACCATCTGGGTTTACCTGACCTGGCTGCCGAGCTACCTGGAGAATTCGCTGGGCTTTAGCCTGAAGCAGACCGGTTGGATCGCCTCGATCCCGTTCTTTGCCGGCATTCTGGGGGTATTGTGCGGCGGGGCGATTTCCGATCGTTTGATTCGCCGCGGGGTGAAAGCGATCACCGCACGCAAGATCCCGATCGTCTGCGGTGCCGCGCTGGCGGCCTGCTGCGTGGCGCCGATCGCCTTTGTCGACAGTACGCCGCTGTGCATTTTATTGCTGTCGCTGGGGTATTTCTTCTCGCAGCTGCCTTCCGGCGTGATCTGGACGCTGGCGACGGATATCGCACCGAAACAGCAGGTGGCTTCGTTGGGGGCGATTCAGAACTTTGGCGGTTTCCTCGGTGCGGCGATGGCGCCGATTGTCACCGGGGTGATCCTCGACCTGACCGGGCAGTTCACCAACGTGTTCTTGTTGGGGGCGGGTTTGCTGATGCTGGGGGCGTTCAGCTACGGCCTGTTTGTCAAACGGCCGATGGCGGCGGCGGAGTAGCAAAGGAAGAGGGCGCAGGATGCGCCCTGATTTTTACGCTGAAGTTTCAACGTCCTGCGGGTACTGGCGTGCCCAGGCTTCAAAGCCGCCATCAATGCTGTACACCGCATCAAACCCCTGATTCAGCAGGTATTGCGCCGCGCTGCGGCTGCTGTTGCCGTGGTAGCACATCACCATCACCGGCCGGTCAAAGTCGTTGTGCTGCATGAATGTTTGCAGGCTGGCGTTGGTGAGGTGAAACGCGCCCGGCGTGTGCCCGGCTTCAAAACTCTGCGGATCGCGGATGTCGACCAGAGCGGCGCTGTCTTCTTTCCAACGCGCGTAGGCTTGTTCAACGTTGATCGCTTCAAACTGTTCCATGACTTCTGACTGCCTTGTAATGAGAATATGCCGCCATTGTAACCAACTCTGCGGCAATTAAGACCAGAGCAACGCTGTGGTTTTTAGGCGCCGTAACCCATCATCTTCAGCAGTTGCTGCGCCTGCTGTACCGCTTCCTGACGGTGGGCCACGCCCAGCTTCTGATACAGATTGCGGATATGGGTTTTGATGGTGGTGGCCGCCACGTCCAGCTCGCCGGCGATCTGGTCGTTGCTGTAACCGGAATAAATCAGCCCCAGCACCTGCCATTCGCGCTGCGTCAGCGGGCTGGTACGGATCAGTTCCGGCACCTGCGGGTGCGTTAGCAGCTTATCGACGAAGTTCTCGTCAAAATGCGCGAATTTATGCCGATGATGCTGGTTGATGTCGCGCAGAATGCGCTGAGCGCGATGGTGCTCCAGCTCCGGCAGCGTATTGAGCTGAATCAGCTGACGCAGCTGCTGCGCCATCACTTCGCCCTCGATGACAAAGTGGCTGATAAATCCGGTGCGGCTGGCCAGGGACAGCGCCTCCATCAGGACCTTCTGCGCATCGCCTTTACGTTCCATTTGCCAGTAAAGCTGGTTGCTAAGCAGCAGGTTGCGGTTCAGATCGCTCACCAGCCGCAGGCGGCGGGCGTTTTCGTTCAGTTCATCCAGCACCACTTCGGCTTCTTCGTACTGGCCGAGCATGATTTGCACCCGGGCGATATTACGCCACTGGCCCTGCATAAAGTGGTTATCCGCCATGCCGGGTTTTTCGGTCTGGCGCAACCATTGGGCGGCGGCGGCGGTATCGCCGGTCATCTGCCAGTGGATCACTCGCGGTTTGTCGGCGTTGGTTAGCCAGTCGCGATGGTACTGAGAGCCGTGCAACAGCGCTTCGCAACGCTGCAGATGCGCATGGGCGTTATCCAGATCGCCGCGCGCCAGCGAGCATTTGGCCAGCATGGCGATGCACTGCAGCTGCTGCTGAGGTTGGAAGTTGGCCAGAATTTTCAGGCCCTGACGCGCCGCGTCTTCCGCTTCGTCCAGCCGTGACCAGGACCACAGGATCTGCGAACGGATACGCAGCAGGAACTCATGCATCGGCAACTGTTCCAGATGCTGTTCGCGCACCAGCTCAAACGCCTTGTCCTGCGTCTCATAGGCGGCCTGCAGGAAACCCTGGGCAATCAGGATTTCGCTCTGTTGCAACAGCGCCCACAACGCATAGTGATAAGCCTGATGGCGTCGCGCCATCTGCTCGGTTTGTTGCATCATCGGCAACGCGCGGGCCAGCTCGCCCTTGCAGTGATGGACTTCGCCGGTTACCGAGGTGGCGACGATGCGGCTGTAATAACTGGAAAGCGGCAGAAACTTCAGCGCCTCGGTGGCCAGGCGTTCGGCCTCTTCCGGCTTGCCGGCGTTGATCGCCACCTGTGCGCGCAGAGCGTCGAATTCGGCATGCAGGGTCCGATCGACGTCGATTTTTTGATCGCGCATCGCCTGTTCGGCGCGTTCCAACAGGGTATTCACTTCGATGTAGCGGTGTTGGCTCTGTGCCAGCCAGGCCTGCAACAGCGCCAGCTTGGGATTTTGGATCAAGCGTTCATACGGCAGCGCATTCAGGCACTCTTCCAGCAGGGCCAGCTCGCTGTGATGGAACAGCGACCAGGCGTGTTGCAGCAGGATATCGCGCAGCATGCTGACGTCGCTGGCCGCCAGCGCGTGGTGAATCGCCTCCGCCGGGTAACCCAATGCCAGCCAGCCTTCGGCGGCGGCGCGGTGCAGCCCCGGCAGCTCCAGCGCCAGCTCCCATTGGCAGCGTTGGCGCAGGAAAGTGGCGAACAGCGGATGGAAGCAGAACCATTCGCCGGTGTCGTCCATGCGGTGGATAAACAGCCCCTGGCGTTCCAGCTCTTCCAGCCGTTGCTGGCCGTTATCTTCGCCGGTCAGGCGCACGATCAGCGCATCGTTCATTGAACGCAGCACCGAGCAGCGCAACAGGAAGGCGCGCGCCCCGGCATCGACGTGATCCAGCACTTCGTCCACCAGATAATCGGACAGGTGGCTGGCGTTCAGACCGGCCAGACGTTTGGCGGATTGCTGTGCAGACGAGGTGGACTGCCGGGCAGACAGCGCAATCAGCTGCAACGCGGTGGCCCAACCTTCGACTTCATCGCACAGGCGGCTGCTGTCATGCTGTTCCATCGGTGCGGTCAGGCGGCAGTCGAAGAATTGTTTGGCTTCCTGATGGGTAAATGCCAGTTGCTGCGTGCCCATCTCCAGCAGTTGATCGCGCACGCGCAGGTTGGCGATGCCCAGCGGCGGCAGGGTACGGGACAGCAGGATCAGCGTCAGGTTTTCCGGCTGGTGACGCAGGAAGAAGCGCATGGCTTCATGGATGACGTCATTGGTGATCAGGTGGTAATCGTCAATCACCAGGTACAGCGGCTGATGCCAGTCGGACAGCTCAATGAACAGCTGGGCGAACAGCGCCGACAGGCTGGCGTACTGATGTTTTTGGCTCAACGCTTCGCTCTTCACGCAGTGGCCGCCGCTGGCATGTTGCAAGGCGGCGATCAGGTAGCTGGCAAAGCGCTCGGGTTGGTTGTCGCTTTCATCCAGCGAGTACCAGCCCAAATCTGATTTGCCGGCTGCCCATTGTGCGACCAGCGTCGTTTTTCCGTATCCCGCCGGGCAATTAACCAATGTCAGGCGATAGTTTGCCGTGCCGGCTAATTTGGCCAGCAGGCGATCGCGGATCACGGTATTTTGCAGCCGTACCGGACGGCTCAGTTTTGATGGGATCAGCATAGTATTCCAGAGTGAAAATCGCGGCTCCCGTAGCCGTTGGCCTGCCCGAAGGGGTTCATTTCATCGCGACTCCTGCCGGGATCGGAGTAAAACTAATTATTTTATGGCTCGTAATTAATCACCCTCCTAACTTCTGACAACGTTAAACGTATTGCAACAAGGTTCATCTTCGGCTTGGAGTTAAATTGCTATTGATCACACTTTTTTACGTTTGCAGGCAAATCATTGCGCAATTGCGGCGTTGTGGGACGGTTGGGTAAGGCCGTTGAGGGAAAGCATTTCGATGCATGTACAAAACTTCATCAGCTGCATTAACTATGCTAATTTCATAGCGGGGATTTTCTGCTTATTCTCAGTGCTCGCGGCGTTCGTCTGCGGGCTTTTTTGCATCATGCAAGGGAGTCAAAAAGTGCCTGAGATCACAATTTTAGCTACGCCCCAATCCTCCTCCCCAGCTAATCCCCGGGCGGGATGATGCCTTCAACCTTTCTCCCCGGCACGATAACGGTAATTTGACCCACTTACTGGATAGAGAGTTTCCCTTATGTCACAGCCTATGCTTAAAAAGGATGCTTTTCTGGCGGCACTGACCCGTCAGTGGCAACGGTTTGGCCTCAGTTCTGCACAACAGATGACCCAGCACCAATGGTGGGAGGCGGTAAGCCGCGCGCTGGCCGAGCAGCTTGCTGCGCAGCCTGCGCCACGCAAAAGCGCCAAGCCGTTGCGCCATGTGAACTATATTTCGATGGAGTTTCTGATTGGCCGCCTGACGGCGAATAACCTGATTAACCTGGGCTGGTACGACACCGTCGAACAGGCGCTGGCGGAGCAGGATATCAAGCTGGCGGATCTGCTCGAGCAGGAAACCGATCCGGCACTGGGCAACGGCGGGCTGGGGCGCCTGGCGGCCTGTTTCCTGGATTCGATGGCGACGGTGGAGCAACCGGCCACCGGTTATGGCCTCAATTACCAATACGGGCTGTTCCGCCAGTCGTTCAGCGAAGGTCAGCAGCAAGAAGCGCCGGATAACTGGCAGCGCGAAAGCTACCCGTGGTTCCAGCACAATGCCGCGCTGTCGGTGGATGTGGGTATCGGCGGGAAACTGGAAAAACTGGCCGATGGCCGCGAACTGTGGCGTCCGGCGTTTACCCTGCGTGGCGAAGCTTGGGATCTGCCGGTGCTGGGCTTCCGTAATGGCGTGACCCAACCTCTGCGCCTGTGGCAGGCGACCCATCAGCACCCGTTCGATCTGGGGGATTTCAACGACGGCAAATTCCTGCAGGCGGAGAAGCAGGGCGTAGAAGCCGCCAAGCTGACCAAGGTACTGTACCCGAACGACAACCATCAGGCGGGCAAGCGTCTGCGCCTGATGCAGCAATATTTCCAGTGCGCCTGTTCGGTGGCGGATATCCTGCGCAAACACCATCAGGCCGGCCGCAAGATCGAAGACCTGCCTAAGTATGAAGTGATTCAACTCAACGACACTCACCCCACCATCGCCATCCCGGAAATGCTGCGCATTCTGCTGGATGAGCATCAGTTGGAATGGGATGCCGCCTGGGCGATCACCAGCAACACCTTTGCCTACACCAACCACACCCTGATGCCTGAGGCGCTGGAGTGCTGGGACGAGAAGCTGGTACGCAGCCTGCTGCCGCGTCATTTCTCCATCATCAAGCAGATCAACGCCAACTTCAAAAAGCTGGTGGATAAACACTGGCCGGGCGACAAGGCGGTGTGGGCCAAGCTGGCGGTACACCATGACAAACAGGTGCGCATGGCTAACCTGTGCGTGGTCAGCGGCTTTGCGGTCAACGGCGTAGCGCAGCTGCACTCCGACCTGGTGGTGAAAGACCTGTTCCCGGAATATCACCAGCTGTGGCCGAACAAATTCCACAACGTCACCAACGGCATCACGCCGCGCCGCTGGCTGAAACAGTGTAACCCGGCGCTGTCGGGGCTGATTGACGAGACGCTGAAGGTCGAGTGGGCCAACGATCTCGACGCGCTGAAAGGGCTGGAAAAATATGCCGACGACGCAGCGTTCCGCCAGCGTTATCAGCAAATCAAACGCGATAACAAAGTCGCCTTGGCAAACTACGTGCACGGCGTAATGGGCCTGACGCTGAACCCGGACGCCATTTTCGACGTGCAGATCAAGCGCCTGCACGAATACAAACGCCAGCATTTGAACCTGTTGCACATTCTGTCGCTGTATCGCCAACTGCGTGACAATCCGAATCTGGACATCGTGCCTCGGGTATTCCTGTTCGGGGCCAAAGCGGCGCCGGGCTACTATCTGGCGAAGAACATCATTTATGCGATCAATCAGGCGGCTTCGGTGATCAACAACGATCCGCTGGTGAAGGATCGGCTGAAAGTGGCGTTTATTCCCGACTACCGCGTTTCCGTCGCTGAACTGATGATCCCGGCCGCGGATATCTCCGAACAGATCTCTACCGCCGGCAAAGAGGCGTCCGGCACCGGCAACATGAAGCTGGCGCTGAACGGCGCGCTGACCGTCGGTACGCTGGACGGGGCCAATGTGGAGATCGCCGAGCAGGTGGGCGAAGACAATATCTTTATCTTCGGCAATACCGTCGATCAGGTGAAGGCGCTGCTGGCCAAAGGCTACGACCCACTCAGCTACCGCAAGAAGGACAAACACCTGAAGGCGATCCTCGACGAGTTGGCGAGCGGCGCCTTCAGCCATGGCGACAAGCATGCCTTCGACATGATGTTGCACAGCTTGCTGGAAGGCGGTGACCCTTATCTGGTGCTGGCCGACTTCGCTTCGTACTGCCAGGCTCAACGGCAGGTAGACGAGCTGTATCGTGACCAGGACGAATGGACACGCCGCACTATTCTTAACACCGCGCGGGTCGGTATGTTCAGTTCGGATCGTTCGATCCGCGACTACCAACAGCGTATCTGGCAAGCCAAGCGTTAAGGAGAGCGAATGGATCGCAAGCGCATCGATCAGGCGGCCGCTCAGGCGGGTATTGCCGCTGATTATATTAACGCTCATGGGAAACAGCAGGCGATCGCGCAGGACACCAAGCGCAAACTGCTGGAGGCCATGGGGCGGACTGCCGCGCCGCTGGAGGCTGCGGTGACGCCGCTGCCGGCGGTCAAGGTGTTCTATCAGGGCGCGCCGGTGGCGTTGCCGCTTGCGGGCAGCGGCGAGTATCTCTGGACTCTGCTGCGTGAAGACGGTGGCCGGCAACAGGGGCGCGCTGGCGCGCGTAAAACCCTTACCCTGCCGGGCGAGTTGCCGGCGGGTTATCACCAACTGACGCTGACCCAGGACGAACGGCAGTGGCAGTGCCGGTTGATTGTTGCGCCGAAACGCTGCTTTGAGCCGGACGCGCTGCTGACCGGACAAAAGCTGTGGGGCGCTTGCGTCCAGCTTTACACCCTGCGCTCCGATCGTAACTGGGGTATCGGCGATTTTGGCGATCTGCGGCAAATGGTGGAGCAGGTTGGGGAACGGGGCGGCGCTTTTGTCGGGCTGAACCCGATCCACGCGCTGTATCCGGCGAACCCGGAAAGCGCCAGCCCGTACAGCCCGTCGTCGCGACGCTGGCTGAACGTGGTGTATATCGATGTGAACGCGGTGGAAGAGTTCCAGAGCAGCGATGCGGCGCAAAAATGGTGGCTGAAGCCGGCCACGCAAAAACAGCTGACCAAAGCACGCAGCAGCGAACGGGTGGATTACAGCACGGTGACGCAGCTCAAGCTGGCGGCGCTGAAGCTGGCGTTCCCGTTGTTCCAGGGGCGTAAAGCCGGTGACGAACAGCGTCAGGCGTTCGAGCAGCTTGTTGCCGACGGTGGCGACAGCCTGTATCAGCAGGCGGCGTTTGACGCATTGCATGCTCATCTTGCCGCCGCTGACGGCAGCCTGTGGGGCTGGCCGGCCTGGCCTGAGCAATATCGGCAGGGCGACAGCGCCGCAGTGAAGCAGTTTTGCCGGCAACAGCAGGATTCGGTGACCTTCTATCTGTGGTTGCAGTGGTTGGCCGCCAGCCAGTTCGCCGACTGTTTCCGCCGGAGCCAGCAACAGCAAATGCCGATTGGCCTGTACCGCGATTTGGCGGTAGGCGTGGCGGAGGGCGGTTCGGAAACCTGGTGCGAGCCGGATCTTTATTGCCTGAAAGCGTCGGTTGGCGCGCCGCCGGACATTCTGGGCCCGTTGGGGCAAAACTGGGGGCTGCCGCCGATGGATCCGCACGTGATGGCGGCGCGGGGTTATCAGCCGTTTATCGATCTGTTGCGCGCCAATATGACCAGCTGCGGTGCGCTGCGCATTGACCACGTAATGGCGCTGCTGCGCCTGTGGTGGATCCCCTACGGTGAAACCGCCGATCATGGCGCTTACGTGAAATACCCGGTGGATGACCTGTTGGCGGTGTTGGCGCTGGAGAGCCAGCGTCACCGCTGTATGGTGATTGGCGAAGACCTCGGGACCGTGCCGGTCGAGATTGTCGCCAAGCTGCGCGACAGCGGCGTCTATTCTTATAAGGTGCTGTATTTCGAGCGTGACGGCGAGAACCACTTCCGTGCGCCGCAGGCCTACCCGGTGCAGGCGATGGCGACCATCACCACGCATGACCTGCCGACGCTGCGCGGTTATTGGCAGAGCGGCGATCTGCAACTGGGCAACCAACTGGGGCTGTATCCGGATGCGGAGATCCTGAAAGAATTGTTTGCCGATCGTGAGCGCGCCAAACAGGGGTTGCTGGACGGATTGCATCATTATGGCTGTGTGCCGCAGAAGGTGGGCAAGAAGGCGGCGTTGCTGAACATGAGCCCGCTGCTCAACCGTGGCTTGCAGCGCTATGTTGCCGACAGCGCCAGCGCACTGCTGGGCCTGCAGCCGGAAGACTGGCTGGACATGGCCGAACCGGTCAATATTCCCGGCACCAGCGATCAGTACCCAAACTGGCGGCGTAAACTGAACAAAACCCTCGAGGAGATGTTTGCCGATCAGCAAGTTAACCGGTTGCTGAAGGATCTGGACAAGCGGCGGCGAACGGTGTCGGTGGGGTAATTGTCATAAAAATGCCGGAGTTGGCGAAGCCAATCCGGCATTTTTCTTTCCGTTTCCAGGCTATTGCCTGGAGAGCGGGATCAGTAGTAAGAGTGCTCGCCGCGCTGATGCTCGGTCAGATCGCGCACGCCTTTCAGCTCAGGGAACTTCTGCAGCAGCTCTTTCTCGATCCCTTCTTTCAGCGTTACGTCGACCATTGAACAGCCGTTACAGCCGCCGCCGAACTGCAGGATCGCCAAACTGTCGTCGGTGATTTCCATCAGCGTTACGCGGCCGCCGTGGCCTGCCAGCTGTGGGTTGATCTGCGATTGCAGCACGTATTCGACGCGTTCCATCAGCGGGGCGTTGTCGTCGACCTTGCGCATTTTGGCGTTTGGCGCTTTCAGCGTCAGCTGCGAACCCAACTGGTCGGTGACGAAGTCGATTTCGGCGTCGTCCAGATAAGGTTTGCTCAGCTCGTCAATATAGGCGGACAGCTTTTCGAATTTCAGCTCGGTGTCTGTCGCTTCCACGGCATCCGGCGGGCAATAAGAGACACCGCATTCGGCCGTAGGCGTACCCGGGTTGATCACGAATACGCGGATTTGGGTGCCTTCTTCTTGATTTGCCAGCAGTTTGGCAAAGTGTTCCTGTGCGGTATCTGTTATACGAATCATAGCATTAGCTCAGTAGTTGACTTCTATTGTCGGTTATAATACGCCCATTGCGGTGGCACTACAATGTGCGGCAAACGCACCAGATTTGTATCGATGCCGCCCCTTGCCGCAGCAAGAGCCTGCTGATTTCTGCCACCGTGCTGCCGGTCGTCACCACATCATCCAACAGGGCAACGTGTCGGCCTGCCAGCGGCTCATGGCAACGAAAGGCGCCACGCAGGTTGCGCCTGCGCATACGGGCAGGCAGCCGCTGCTGTGGAGCGGTTTTTCGTACCCGCCTCAGGGCGGCAGGGCGATAATCGCAACCCAGCCAGTGCGCCAGCGGCCGCGCCAGCAGATCGCTCTGGTTATAGCCGCGTCGCCAGCAGCGTTTAGCCTGCAAGGGTACCGCTAAAATCATATCGGGTCTGTTCAGATACTGCTCTCTGTGCGCCCGTTGCCAGTTTAGCAATATCAGCCGTGCCAGCAGCGGCGCCAGTTCCGGTGCGTGCTGAAACTTGAATTTTTTGATCAGTTGACGCAGCGGCGCGACGTAGTCGCCGACGAACACCAACGCCTGCCAGGGCGGTGGCCGTTGCAGGCAGCGGCCGCAGGGGTGTGCGGCGTCGCCGGCGGGCAGACCGCAGCAGGGGCAGCACAGCGGTTTGGCCGGCAGATGGCGCAGGCAGTAACTACAGATGCCGTGGCGGCTGAGGCATAATGGCTGCCGGCATAGCCAACAGCGGCTGTGGATTGATAGCATGGCCGTCCTCCCTGACGGATGAGAATGAAAGGACAATAACTGATGACAGCGCTGTACTGGCAAACAATAGGTGAAGGCGAACGCGATCTTGTGCTGCTGCACGGATGGGGACTGAATGCGGAGGTATGGGGTTGCACGCTTGAGCGGCTGACGCCGCATTTTCGCCTGCATCTGGTCGATCTGCCGGGCTATGGCCGCAGTCAGGGATTTGGCGGCATGTCGCTCGCGCAGATGGCGGAGATCGTGTTGGCCGCCGCACCGCCACAGGCCTGGTGGTTGGGCTGGTCGCTCGGCGGGCTGGTGGCCGGCCAGATTGCGCTGACGCAGCCTCAGCGGGTACGCGGATTGATCACCGTGGCTTCCTCGCCGTACTTTGCCGCGCAGGACGACTGGCCGGGGATTCGCCCAGAGGTGCTGAGCGGTTTTCAGCATCAGTTGAGTCAGGACTTCCAGCGCACCGTAGAACGCTTTCTGGCATTACAAACCCTGGGTACGGCAAGCGCACGGCAGGACGCACGCCTGCTGAAATCGGTGGTGTTGAATCAGCCGATGCCGAGCGTCGAGGTGCTGAACGGTGGCCTGGAGATGCTGCGCACCACGGATTTACGCCTGCCGATGGCGGAACTGACCCTGCCGCTGTTGCGTATATACGGTTATCTGGACGGGGTGGTGCCGCGCAAGGTCGCCGGGCTGCTGGATGTCAGTTGGCCGCACTCATCGTCGGTGGTCATGGCGAAAGCCGCTCATGCGCCCTTCATTTCTCACCCTGATGAATTTGCCGAGATTATCCGTACCTTTGTGACCGAAGGTGGCATTCCGCGCTAAAACGCACAATAAAGCGCTAAAGAAATGGCCGCTCAGTGGATAAAAAAGAAACCTGTTCGATACTTAGTGGGGTAGATGCGTTGGCTGAAAACTGAAAAACCGCTCGCGGATTTTTTCGCTTTGACGTTTCGTCTCTGGGAAAAGGATTCTCGTCAGGGAAAGCAACGAGGTCTGAAGATGTCACGGCAGCCGGTGTTATTACGCATGTACCCCTGGACGGCTTTCATAACAAATAAATCTTCCCTTGAGAGGTATGGTAATGAAATCTTTGAAAATGATTATTGCAGCGTTGGTCGTAGGTTCCGTGTCTTTCAGCTCCCTGGCGGCAACCTTGCTGACCAAAGAAGATCTGGACAAGAATCCGGGTAAATACGAGAAGATCGGTACGGTCACCACCACCGCGCAAACCACTTCACCGATGGATGCGAAAGAAGAACTGTCGAAGAAGGCCGATGAAAAAGGTGGTCAGTATTATGTGATTATCTCCGGCCGCGAACACGGTAAGTTCAGCGCGACAGCCGAAGTGTATAAAGACAAGTAATCATTCTTGATTAACAAGGGGCGCATAATGTGCGCCCCTGCTCCGATTATTTCAACCGATACACCACCGTATCGCACCCCTTGCCCTCCGGGCAGCTTTTGCAACTGCCGCTCAGGCAGGCGCTGTTATCCTGCTCAACCCGCTCCACTTTTCCCATCGCCGTTAAACGTTCCAGCATCGCCAGTACCAGCGGCAGTGGGGTCGCCAACTGGCGGCTGAGTTGTTGCGCCTGAGCGCTGCCATGCAGCGCCAACGCATCGCGGATCTGCAGCAGGCCGGCCATCAGTGGCAGTTACCCTGAGCACCCTGGCAACAGGCGGCAGGCGTCGCCTTGCCCAGACGTACCGTTACCCGGCTGCGCGCCCGGCGCAGGCAGAACAGGATCAGCAGATTAAACAGCGCCACGATGGCGATGGCCGTCAGGCTGTACCGCGGATGCTGGCTGAAGGTGGCGATCTGGTAAAACAGCGTGGCCAACGAGTAGGCCACGTTCAGCCCCCAGAGAATGGAGAAAGTCATCCAGCCGCGGCTGGATTCGCGGGCGATTGCACCCATCACCGAGACGCAGGGCACGTACAGCAGCACAAAGATCAGGTAACTGTAAGCGGAGATGCCGGAGCCGAATTTGCTGCTCATCATGCCCATGGAACTGACGCCCATTTCCCCGTCGCCCTTGCTGGCCTCGATGGGGTTGGATAGCACGCTCAGGCTGAAGGTGTCTTTCAGTCCTTGCCAGGTGGTCTCCACAGCACCGCTCAGCTCGTCCAAAAGGTTAAAGTTGGCGGCATCAAACTCGGTGTTATTGATGTGTTCAGCGGTGTACAGGGTGTTCAGCGTGCCGACCACCACTTCTTTCGCCATGGCCCCGGTCACCAGCCCGACGGTGGCTTGCCAGTTGTCGCTGTGCACGCCCATAGGTTGCAGCAGCGGCGTCAGCATTTTGGACACCGACGCCAGCGCGGAATCATTGATGTTATCGACCGGCTTGCCGCTGAACGTAAAACTGTTCAGGCCGCCGATGAAGATGCTGGCGATCACTATCACTTTCCCGGCGCGCAGCACAAAGCCTTTCAGCCGCTGCCAGGTTTGCAGCAGCAGGCTTTTCAGGTGCGGCACGTGATAAACCGGCAACTCCATGACGAACGGCGAGGCTTCGCCGCGCATGATGGTGTACTTCAGCACCAGCCCTGTGAGGATCGCCACCACGATGCCGAGCATATACAGCGAGAACACCACGCCCGCGCCGTCCTGGCCGAAGAAGGCGGCGGCAAAGACGGCGAAGATCGCCAACCGGGCACCGCAGGACATGAACGGCGCCATCATGATGGTAATCAAGCGTTCACGCGGGGCATCCAGCGTGCGGGCGCCCATGATGGAGGGTACGTTGCAGCCGAAGCCGACAATCAGCGGCACAAAGGATTTACCGGGCAGCCCGAGCGCCTGCATCAGGCGGTCCATGACAAATGCCGCACGCGCCATGTAGCCGGAGTCTTCGAGAAAGGACAAAAATAGGTACATCATGCCGATTTGCGGCACCAGCGGCAGTACGGTGTTGATGCCGCCGCCAACGCCCTGCGCCAGGAAAATCGTCAGCCATTCAGGGAAGTGCAGGCTGTAGCCCAACCATTGAATGCCCTGGATGAAGATCGCCGCCGAACCTATATCAAATATCGGTTGCAGCGCGCCACCGAGGTTGATCGCCAGCAAGAACATCAGGTACATCACCAGCAAAAAGATGGGCACCCCCAGCCAGCGGTTGAGGATCACCTTGTCCAACGCTTCGGTCAGGCGGTTTGGCATCGCTTGCTGCGAGTTGCTGACCGCATCACACAGAGTGGCTATCGACTGATAGCGCGCATCGGCAATCACCAACGCAGGATCTTCTTGTTGCTGCTGTTGCAGCGCCAGCCTGGCGGCAGGCAGCAGGGCGGTAGCGTTACCGGCCAATTGATGGCCGTAAATATCGCCTTCCAGCATTTGCAGCGCCAGCCAGCGGCGTTGTTCCGTCGGCAGCGCCTCCGGCATGGCATCGCTCAGGGTAGCCATTTCCTTCAACAGTAACGGTGGATAGTCCACCAGCGCTTTCAGATCGTTAAACCGGTGATGGTCGATTATTTGCTTCAACGCCCCGATACCGTCGGCCTTGGTGGAGACCAGAGGCACCACCGGGCAGCCGAGGCGTGCCGACAGCGCAGCGATATCAATGTCGATTTGCTGGCTTCTGGCGATATCCAGCATGTTCAGCGCGATGATGCAGGGGATACCCAGTTCCAGCAGTTGCAGCGTCAGGTACAGGTTGCGCTCAAGGTTGGAGGCGTCGACGACGTTGATCAGCAGATCGGCATCGCCGCTCAGGATGTAGTGGCAGGCGATTTGCTCGTCGAGCGAGGTTTGCTCCGAGATGGTGGTCAGCGAATAGGTGCCGGGCAGATCGACCAGTTTGACCTGGGATTGCGGCGTGGTGAACTGGCCTTCTTTACGCTCTACCGTCACGCCTGCCCAGTTGCCGACCCGCTGGCGAGCCCCGGTCAACTGATTGAACAGCGTGGTTTTACCGGAATTGGGGTTGCCTATTAAGCCAATAGTGAGTTTTTTCATCATTTCGCGTGATATCAGTCAATGGACATTGAGCCGGGCGGTGGGGCCGCGGCCGGGGCAAGAGGGCGCAGAGTCAGGATTGGCCGTCGAGCAGGATCAGGGCCAAATCTTTCCTGCGCAGCACCAGGCTGACGCGGCGGGTTTTTATTTCTATCGGGTCCCCCAGCGGCGCGACGCGCACCACTTCGAACGATGAGCCGGGCAGCATGCCGAGCGATAACAGTTTCTGGCGATAGGCCGGGCCGATGTCATTGGAGAAACCGGCAATTTTATAAGAGCGTTTAGGTTGAAGATGCATATAACCTTCTCAGAGCCCCTGGTTTTGGGCCGATGACGATAAAGAACGTTCCAGACGAAGCGCCGCGATGAGGATCGCAGGCTGCCGACGTTTTCAATCCATGAGGTAATGCAGTGAACACGCAACGCAATAATAGTGAGAATAGTTATCGTATTCAATACAAAAAGTAAGGGTATTGGTAACCAAAGGTTATGGCACCGACACTTAACGATCGGATTGCCTGATGCCTTATTTCTATCACCGGGTCTGCAGGGGTGCAAATGCGAATGGCGAGTTAAATCAGTTACGTAATTGCGGCGATTTTTTCCGATTTGCAAAACTTGGCGACAGATTGAGTGGTTTTTAGAGGGTGTGGCGGCGAGCCGGCGTTTATTCGGTAACATCTTGTCTGCGGAATACGAGCGCTAACCATTTGTGTTTCGCCGGGAAATGCCAAAATGAAAACGCCATGTTAATAACGGTGTTAATGAACCGGGATTCGACGTTATTTTCAGGCTTAAAAACCGGGTGTTTATCGCTCAGGAAAAATAAGCGGGTTTATTGAGGCGGGTCAAAAAATAGCGTCGCTATTTTTTGAGAAAGGGCGGAGCCGGCTCCGCCCTGTGTACCTTTGGCCTTTCAGTATGCAGCACTGCGCCAGTGGCCGGGGCGAATGTATTCGCCCCGGCCATGCCGCGCACCTGCTATTTCTTACCGAATGCCGCAGCCAGCGCATCACCCATGGCGCTGTTGCCGGCCGGTGAACTGTTGCGCGGTTTGGCCTTATTGGCCGGCGCGCGGGAGGGGGCATCCTTCGCCGGTGCATTGCCGCCGCCGCGACGTGGCGAACCTTCACCCGGTTGCTCGTCCAGACGCATGCTCAGTGCGATGCGCTTGCGCTGCAGATCCACTTCCATCACCTTCACTTTGACGATGTCGCCGGCTTTCACCACGGTGTGCGGATCTTCGACGAATTTGTCCGCCAGCGAGGAGATATGCACCAGACCGTCCTGATGCACGCCGATATCCACAAAGGCGCCGAAGTTGGTGACGTTAGTGACCGAACCTTCCAAAACCATGCCCGGTTGCAGATCGTTGAGGGTTTCCACACCCTCGGCAAAGGTGGCGGTTTTGAATTCCGGACGCGGATCGCGGCCCGGTTTCTCCAGCTCTTTCAGGATGTCGGTGACCGTCGGTACGCCGAATTTGTCGTCGGTGAAGTCGCTGGCCTTCAGGCTGCGCACCGCCGCCGGGTTGCCCATCAAATCCTGCAGCGCCTGCCGGGTGGCGGCCAGAATGCGTTCGACCACCGGGTAGGTTTCCGGGTGAACGGTTGAGGCATCCAGCGGGTTGTCGCCGTGGTTGATGCGCAGGAAGCCGGCGCACTGTTCAAAGGCTTTCGGCCCCAGGCGGCTGACTTTCAGCAGTTGTTCGCGGTTGCTGAAGCGCCCGTTCTCATCACGCCAGGTGACGATGTTCTGCGCCATCATGCGCGTCAGGCCGGCTACGCGGGTCAGCAACGGCACTGAGGCGGTGTTCAGATCGACGCCGACGGCGTTTACGCAGTCTTCCACCACCGAGTCCAGTTTCTTCGCCAGTTGGCTTTGGCTGACGTCGTGCTGGTACTGGCCGACACCGATGGATTTCGGATCGATTTTGACCAGCTCGGCCAGCGGATCCTGCAAGCGGCGGGCGATGGAAACGGCCCCGCGCAGCGAAACGTCGAGGTTAGGGAATTCCAGCGCCGCCAGTTCGGAGGCGGAATACACCGAGGCGCCCGCTTCGCTGACGATCACCTTCTGCGCTTTGACGTCGCTGAACTGCTGCTGCAATTCAAGGTAAAAACGCTCCGTCTCACGCGACGCTGTGCCGTTGCCGATAGCGACCAGCTCCACTTTGTGTTTGATGCACAGCGCGGCGACGATGGCGGCGGCTTTCGCGGCCTGGCCGGTGTGCGGGTAGACGGTATCGGTGGCAACCAGCTTGCCGGTTGCATCCACCACCGCCACCTTTACCCCGGTGCGCAGACCAGGGTCCAGGCCCATGGTGGCGCGCATGCCGGCCGGTGCGGCCATCAGCAGGTCCTGCATGTTACGGGCGAAAACGTTGATGGCTTCGTCTTCCGCGCGTTCGCGCACCGTGCCCATCAATTCGGTTTCCAGATGCAACAGCACCTTGATGCGCCAGGTCCAGTTGACCACCGCTTTGCGCCAGGCGTCGGCCGGGGCGTTATTCAGGCGCAGGTCGAGGTGGCTGATGATGATTTGCTCCGCCTGGCTTTCGCGCGGGGCTTCTTCAAACTGCGGATCGGCGTTCAGCGCCAGCTGCAGCACGCCTTCGTTACGGCCACGGAACATCGCCAACGCACGGTGTGAAGGCACCTGGGCAATAGGCTCATGGTGATCAAAGTAATCGCGGAACTTGGCGCCGGCTTCTTCTTTGCCTTCCACCACTTTGGACACCAGGTGGGCATGCTTCCACAGGTAGTTACGTACCTTGGCCAGCAGCGCGGCGTCTTCGGCGAAGCGCTCCATCAGGATGTAACGCGCACCGTCGAGGGCGGCTTTGACATCCGCCACGCCCTTGTCGGCGTCAACGTAGCCTTCGGCCAACTGTTCCGGCTGTTGCTGCGGATCCTGCCACAGGGTGTCGGCCAAGGGTTCCAGACCGGCTTCGATAGCGATTTGGCCACGGGTACGACGTTTGGGTTTGTACGGCAGGTAGAGGTCTTCGAGCTCGGTTTTGCTTTGCGTGGCGTTGATCGCCCCTGCCAGCTGTTCGGTCAGTTTGCCCTGCTCGTCGATCGATTTGAGGATGGTCTGACGGCGGTCTTCCAGTTCACGCAGATAACCCAGGCGGGTTTCCAGCTGGCGCAGTTGGGTGTCGTCCAGGCCCCCGGTGACTTCCTTACGATAGCGTGCGATAAAAGGCACGGTATTACCTTCATCCAGCAGACGGATGGCGGAGTCAACTTGCTCCGGCCGGGCCTGCAGTTCTGTTGCAATAATGCGGCTCAGTGGGTCATTCATAGGTCTGGTATCTGTTGAGAACGGTTAGGAAACAGGGGGACAGTTATACGGATTGATCGGCAAAAATGCCAGTGGCGCTGCCCGTCTTTGCCCGATGCGCCGAGGTTACGCAGGTGGTTGTTGCCGCAAGCTCCGCGGGACAGCGGCCACCTGCGCGGACGCTCGGAAAAAACCGAATCTTACTTCACGTACTCGATCTCATTCACATACCACAGCGCATCGCCCACCGGGGTGTTGACGGTGGCGGCATCCCCCACCTCTTTTTTAAGCAGGGCGCGGGCCATCGGCGAATCGATGGAGATGTAGTCCCGGCGACCAAAAATTTCGTCGTAGCCCACGATGCGAAAGCGCTTGCTCTCGCCATTCTCATTTTCCACTTCCACCCAGGCGCCGAAGAACACCTTGCCTTCCTGTTGCGGCGAATAGTCGACAATCTTCAACTGCTCGAGGCATTTGGTCAGGTAGCGGACGCGGCGATCGATTTCCCGCAATCGTTTTTTGTTGTACTGGTAATCGGCATTTTCACTTCTGTCGCCGAGACTGGCGGCCCAGGTCACTTTCTTGGTGACTTCCGGTCGTTCTTCACGCCAGAGAAAGTCCAGCTCTTGCTTGAGATTGTCGTAACCCTCGCGGGTTATCAGCTGCGTTCTCATTGTTTTCTGCCTTTATGGGGATATCAAAGGTTGCATGACGGTGCTTTGGCTTGGCGTTGCTGGATGCAATAAGCGCTCAATAAAGCATTGGCTCGCAAAATTGCCGACCGCTGACGTTTTTTATCGCCTCGCCTGAGTTACACTGCCGAACCAGCCGCCCGGCTGCAACTTGAAATTCATGGGGCATCGCCCTTGGTCGATTAACGGCGTTATCCCAAATTCAGTCTAAAAATATCGGGATTTTGACGAATGGTCGCCGGCATTTTGATGAAAATTGTTGATAAATGGGCAAAAGAATAAGCTTTGTAACAATTTCGTCTAGAATATATACCATTAAACGCTGTCCGAAATGACAGGGTTTTTTAACAATATTCACGTCAGGCAATAAAGCCTTTGGGAGTAATACAATGCAAGAGAATCATAAGATTCTGGTCGTCGATGATGACATGCGCCTGCGTGCGCTTTTAGAGCGTTATTTAACCGAACAGGGTTTTCAGGTTCGCAGCGTCGCCAACGCTGAGCAAATGGATCGCTTGCTGACTCGTGAATCTTTCCACCTGATGGTGCTGGACCTGATGTTGCCGGGTGAAGATGGGCTGTCCATCTGCCGCCGTCTGCGTAGCCAGAGCAACCCGATGCCGATCATCATGGTGACCGCCAAAGGCGAAGAAGTCGACCGTATCGTTGGGCTGGAAATCGGCGCCGACGACTACATCCCAAAACCTTTCAACCCGCGTGAACTGCTGGCCCGCATCCGTGCGGTATTGCGCCGCCAGGCCAACGAACTGCCAGGCGCGCCTTCGCAGGAAGAAGCGGTGATTGCCTTCGGCAAATTCAAACTGAATCTGGGCACCCGTGAAATGTTCCGCGAAGATGAGCCTATGCCATTGACCAGCGGTGAGTTTGCGGTGCTGAAGGCGTTGGTGAGCCACCCGCGTGAACCGCTTTCGCGCGACAAGCTGATGAACCTGGCACGCGGCCGTGAATACAGCGCGATGGAACGCTCCATCGACGTGCAAATTTCCCGTCTTCGCCGCATGGTTGAAGAAGATCCGGCACATCCACGCTATATCCAGACCGTTTGGGGTCTTGGCTACGTCTTCGTCCCGGACGGCAGCAAGGCATGAGACGATTGCGCTTTTCACCGCGTAGCTCGTTTGCCCGAACCCTGCTGTTGATCGTCACCTTGCTGTTCGTCAGCCTGGTGACGACCTATCTGGTGGTGCTGAACTTCGCCATCCTGCCCAGCTTGCAGCAGTTCAACAAGGTATTGGCCTACGAAGTCCGTATGCTGATGACCGATCGGTTGCAGCTGGAAGATGGCACGCTGTTGGAAGTGCCGCCGGCGTTTCGCCGTGAAATTTACCGCGAGTTGGGGATTTCTCTGTACACCAACTCGGCGGCGGAAGAGAGCGGCCTGCGCTGGGCGCAGCACTACCAATTCCTCAGCCAACAGATGGCGCAGCAGCTCGGCGGGCCGACCGACGTTCGGGTGGAAGTGAACAAGAACTCACCGGTGGTGTGGCTGAAAACCTGGCTGCAACCTGATATCTGGGTACGGGTTCCGCTAACTGAAATTCACCAGGGCGATTTCTCGCCGTTGTTCCGCTATACCCTGGCGATTATGCTGTTGGCTATCGGCGGCGCCTGGCTGTTTATCCGCATCCAGAACCGGCCGCTGGTGGAGCTGGAGCACGCGGCCTTGCAGGTCGGTAAAGGCATTATCCCGCCGCCGCTGCGTGAATACGGCGCTTCGGAAGTGCGTTCGGTGACGCGGGCCTTTAATCAGATGGCATCGGGCGTCAAGCAACTGGCCGACGACCGCACGCTGCTGATGGCCGGCGTTAGCCACGATCTTCGCACGCCGCTGACGCGTATCCGCTTGGCGACCGAGATGATGAGCGCCGAAGATGGCTATCTGGCGGAGTCGATCAATAAAGATATCGAAGAGTGCAACGCCATCATCGAGCAGTTTATCGACTATCTGCGCACCGGCCAGGAGATGCAAACCGAGCTCAGCGATCTGAACTCGATTCTGGGCGAAGTCGTGGCGGCCGAGAGCGGCTATGAGCGGGTGATCGAAACCGCCATTGCGCCGGGTGAACTGATGATGAATGTGCATCCGCTGTCGATTAAGCGTGCGGCGGTGAACATGGTGGTGAATGCGGCGCGTTACGGTAACGGCTGGATCAAGGTCAGTAGCGGGCGTGAACTGCAACGCGGCTGGTTCCAGGTGGAGGACGACGGCCCGGGCATCAAACCTGAAGAACTGAAACATCTGCTGCAGCCCTTTGTCCGCGGCGACAGCGCGCGCAGCACCAGCGGAACCGGGCTTGGCCTGGCTATCGTACAGCGCATTATCGACGGCCATCACGGCGCGTTGGATATCGGCACCAGCGAACGCGGCGGGCTGTTGATCAGGGCTTATATTCCGTTGCCGATGGAGAAAAAAGAGTCGACCAATGGGCATCAGGCGGCGAAAGAGAACGCATGATACCTGCTGACAGAGGGCCGCCTCGCTGCGGCCTCGTCAGGGTTTTCTGCTCATCACGTAGTATTCTGCCGCTTCTTCATGCAGGCGACGGCCGGTAGCGGCCTGCCAAGGATCAATCAACTCAATTCCGCAATGGGCGAAGTCTTTGGTGTTACGAGTAGCTAATGTGGCGCCATAATGCAGGCAAGTGGCAGCTATTTGCGTATCGGGTGTGCTCATTACCCTTCCCAAACGCTGGTTTCTACCCATCAATTCCCCATATCGCATGGCGCAAAGCGCATCAAATGGCAGAATTTGTTCGTCAAACCTTATCTGCATTGCTTCGGTCAGTTTATGTTTTAACTCAAGCTGCCGTTTCCCATCAGGCATGCAGGCGACGCCGCTGAACAGCTCGGCAACGACAATTGCACTCAGATAAAGCTCGTCGTTGTCTTTTTCATTCAGCCATTTGATCACGTTGTAATGTGGGCCGGGACGCAGTGTCTCCGAAATCACGTTAGTGTCGAGAATGATCATGGTTGGTCATCTTCATCGTCAAAGGTGACAATGCGCGGCGGTGTTTTATCGCGCGGTGGGATCTCCAGCTCAACGCCACCCAACTCGGCGAAATGTTGATGCATCCAGGTGCCCAGCCCATAGCGAGGTGGTTTTTTCACCAGAGCCTGTTTCAAAATCATGCGTGCTTCCTCCTCCATGGAGTGGCCGTTTTTCGCTGCCGAAATACGCAGCAATTCCTTTATGTCATCGTCCAGATTTCTGACGGTTATAGTAGCCATTGAAATCTCCTTTGCTGTCAATGATTGCACTGCATTATCATCGCGCTTATCTGGATAAAAAACAACCTTTAGAAATAAAAAAAGGCGTGGAATCCACGCCTTAGCTGAAGCTGTAAAAAGTGAAGGTTACAGTTTTGGACCGGCGCTAACCAGCGCTGCGCCCGCAGGCGTATCGGTATATTTGTCGAAGTTGGTGATAAAACGCTCGGCCAGATCCTGCGCTTTTTCCTGCCACTGCTCAGGGTTGGCGTAGGTAGCGCGTGGATCCAGAATAGCCGGGTTGACGCCCGGCAGTGAGGTCGGCATCGCCAGATCGAAGATTGGCAGAGTGACGGTTTCCGCCTTATCGATTTCACCGTTGAGGATCGCGTCAATAATGCCGCGGGTATCCTTGATGGAGATGCGTTTGCCGGTGCCGTTCCAGCCGGTGTTCACCAGGTAGGCTTGCGCGCCGGCGGCCAGCATGCGTTTTACCAGCACTTCAGCATACTGCGTTGGGTGCAGCGTCAGGAAAGCTGCGCCGAAGCAGGAGGAGAAGGTCGGGGTTGGCTCTGTCACGCCGCGCTCGGTACCGGCCAGCTTGGCGGTGAAACCGGACAGGAAGTGGTACTGAGTCTGGTTCGCGGTCAGGCGAGAGACCGGCGGCAACACGCCGAAGGCGTCCGCAGTCAGGAAGATCACCTTGGTGGCATGACCCGCTTTGGAAACCGGCTTGACGATGTTGTGGATGTGGTAGATCGGGTAGGAAACGCGGGTGTTCTCGGTTTTTGAACCGTCGTTGAAGTCTATGGTGCCGTCTGCCAGCACGGCAACGTTTTCCAGCAACGCATCGCGCTTGATGGCGTGATAGATTTCCGGCTCGGCTTCTTCAGACAACTTGATGGTTTTGGCGTAGCAGCCACCTTCGAAGTTAAATACGCCGTCGTCATCCCAGCCGTGTTCGTCATCGCCAATCAACTGGCGTTTTGGATCGGTGGACAGGGTGGTTTTGCCGGTGCCGGACAGGCCGAAGAACACGGCCACGTCGCCTTTCTCGCCCACGTTGGCCGAGCAGTGCATGGACGCGATGCCTTTCAACGGCAGCAGGTAGTTCATTATCGAGAACATACCCTTTTTCATTTCGCCGCCGTACCAGGTGCCGCCAATCAGCTGCATGCGTTCGGTCAGGTTGAACGCGACGAAGTTTTCCGAGTTCAGACCCTGCTGCTGCCAGTTCGGGTTGGTGCACTTGGCGCCGTTCATCACCACGAAGTCCGGCTCGAAATCCTGCAACTCTTCGTCAGACGGGCGGATGAACATGTTTTTCACGAAGTGTGCCTGCCAGGCTACTTCAGTGATAAAGCGTACTTTCAGGCGGGAGTCGGCGTTGGCGCCGCAGAAAGTATCTACAACAAACAGACGTTTGCCGGAGAGCTGCGTGGTGACCAGCTGTTTCAGGTCTGCCCAGATTTCAGGGCTGAGGGGTTTGTTGTCGTTTTTGCCTTTACCTTGATCGGCCCACCAGACGGTGTCGCGGGTGATGTCGTCACGGACGATGTATTTATCTTTCGGGGAACGGCCGGTAAAAATACCGGTGTCGACGGATACGGCGCCCAACTTGGTCACGACCCCACGTTCAAAACCTTCCAGAGACGGGTCTGTTTCTTCCTTGAACAGCAGTTCATAACTCGGGTTGTAAACGATTTCGCCGGCGTTATGAATGCCATAAGCGGCCAGCTCCTGAGGGGTTATACCTTTAACACGCATGTCACTACTCCTTGGTCACAGAATTTCTGGCGCCAATTGTAGGGATTCAGCAGTGCGTAACCGCGATAGGTATCAAATAATTAACGTTTTAGGCGGTTTTTCGTTACGATCTGAGAGATAGTCCACGGAAAAAAGCAAGCGTGCAAACGGGGAAAACCGGCAGGTGCAGGGTGCACCCGCCGATACGAGGTGTTACTTAGTGCAACTGTTCGCTTTCGCCGGTGTTACCGGTGTACAGCGCTGCAACATCCACGGCGTCAAACACATAGTGATTGCCGCAGTAGTCACAGTGCATATCGATATTGCCGTCCTGCTCCAGCATTTGAGCCACTTCTTCGGCCGGCAGCGTAATCAGTGCGTCAGCGCAGCGCTGGCGTGAACAGGTGCAACGGAAGATCACGTCCTGCGGTTCGTAGAGGGTGACTTCTTCCTGATGGTACAGGCGATACAGCACCTCATTGGCCGGCAGGCCGAACAGTTCTTCGCTTTTCACCGTGTTGGTCAGTTGCACCAGATGATCGAAATCATCGGCATTGCCGTCTTGCGCCGGCAGTACCTGCAACAGCATACCGCCCGCAGCCGGTTTGCCTTCTGACTCGCCGGTACGAATGAACAGGCGGGTTGGCAACTGCTCGGACTGGCGGAAGTAGGCTTCAAGGCATTCGGCCAGAGTTTCGCCTTCCAGCGCGACCACGCCCTGATAGCGTTCGCCTTCGGTAGGCGCGATGGTGATCACCATGACGCCGTTGCCAATCATCTGATGCAGCGTGCTGTCGTCGGCAATGTCGCTTTGCACGCGCGCCACGCCCCGCATTTCCTGGCGATTGTTGCCGTTAATCACCGCCAGCTTCAGTGGACCGTCGCCCTGCACTTGCACGGTGATGTCGCCGTCGAACTTCAGGGTTGCCGTCAGCAGGCTGGTGGCGACCAGCAGTTCACCCAACAGCTTTTGTACCGGTGCCGGGTAGTCGTGATTGTTCAGAACCTGCTGATAGGTTTCGCTGACGGTAACCAGCTCACCGCGCACCGCGTAGTTTTCAAACAGGTAACGGTGCAATTGGTCATGGTTGGACATAGTTTTCTCTCATTGCGGCGAGGGGTTATTCCTGCTCACCAAATTTAAATTTAATCAGGTCGCGCCGCTCCTTCTTGTCCGGACGGCGGTCCGGGTGCGGCATGGTCAACGCATTCATCTTGCGCGCGATCGCCATTTTCTCTCGGTTGGCGATACTGGCCTCGGTTTCCTGATACATTTGCTGCGCCTCGTCGGCGCCGCGCCGTTGGCCGGTGAGGGCCAGCACGATCACCGTGCGTTCTTCATTGCCCTGGCGCAGTCTGATCTCTGCATCGATCTCGACAATTTTGCTCGGCTTGCCGCGCTGTCCGTTGTAATGCACCTTGCCGCCGTCGATCATGTCCCGCGCCAGCGCGCGGGTCTTATAGAAACGAGCCGCCCAGAGCCATTTGTCCAGCCGGACCGCGTCGTCCCGCGTTGCTTTTTCTTTCATCGTTTGCCCTTTTCCAGCGCCGGTATCAACAGGCGGTAGTCGCGCATTGACGGATAGTGCCGGAAGGTTTTCTCCGCCATGCTGGAGTCCGGGTTCTGTACGCCCAGGCAGTAGCGAATGCCAAAACTGCGGGCGGCGTCCAAAATAGGCTCGCCGTCATCGATAAACAGCGTGCGCTGCGGATCAAAACCGGTGTGCTGCTGAACGGCCTGCCACAAACGCTGATCTTCTTTCGGATAACCAAATGTGTGGGTGGAAAGCAATAAATCAAGGTGCTTATCCAAACCGGTATGCTCGATTTTTACCGCCAGGCTGTGCGGATGGGCATTGGTCAGCAAAATAGTCTGATGGCCGGCCGCACGTAAGGCTTGTAAAAAGGGTTCGGTATCCTCGCGCAGACGAGCGCGGTTGCCCACTTCGCTGGTCATGCGATAAATGTCCAGATCGAGCCGTTCGCTCCAGTAATCGAAGCAATACCAATTCATGGTGTGCTGCACCGCCACATATTCCTGATGAATAATCTGGCTTGCTTCGTCGAGCGGGATAGCGCGTTGTTCGCTTAATGCCTGTGGCACGAGACGCAACCAAAAATGGCTGTCGAACTCCAGATCGAGCAGGGTGCCGTCCATATCCAGCAGGACGGTGTCGATCTCATGCCAGTCAAACTCGGGAACCATGAAAACTCCATAGGCGAACCGTCGGCGGTCCGCAGGATAAGGATAATAGCGTTAGCGTAGCATAAGCTGATGACAGGGCCGAAATCGGCGAGTGACTCAGGCCATCGGTCGCAATGACATTGGGGTAAGCTGCGGGTTAAAGCAACTTTCGTAGTAGCGCTGGATATCGGCGATACGGTGCTGGTTGAGACGATAGCGCTGCGCGAACCGCCAGGCGTTGTAACCCAGAATGACCGTGACCGCCAGCAACAGCAGGCTGGTGCCCAGATAGCGCCACAGGGTGATCATATCCGGTTCGCTATGCAGCGCGATGTGGCGGGTGCCGTTGGCGTCGACGCTGATGTTGGTGATGACGCCCTGGGCTTCGAATGGCGTATGCAACAACATGCCGGCAAGGCGTTGCAGTTCATTCCATTGCTCAAGCGCATTGTATTCGTTTAACGGCACTGCCGGCTGCGGGTGGTTCACCAACTGTTTGCCTTCATCGCTGCTGATCAGGAAACCGCCCGGTGGCGGGCTGTTAAGCGCCGCCGCGGCCTGACGGGTTTCGTTGTACACGAACGAGGAGGCGGCAACTTTGGTCAGGCTTTCAAGCGATTCGGCGCTCACCGGCCGCAGCAGGACGTTAACCCCTTGCAGCGAGCCTGATTTTGCGCGTTTCACCAGTGTATTCCAGTTTTTAACGTTGCCCAGGTTCACCAGCGCATTCTTGAGCCGGACACAGTCATTTTCCGCTTGGCACAGATCCTGCGTTTTCAGCACGATACCGGAAAAATCATCCAGCAGTATCATGCCCGACTTTTCAATTGCGCTGGCCAGTTGCGGGTTGAGCTTCTGTTCGGCAACTTCAGGATGCAACTGGGTATTCACCGCCGCCAGCAACGCCGAGGCCTTGTCGATGACTTCCGACTCGGGTTGCGGCAGCGGTGCGGCGGTGTTCCAGTAAATTCCCGAGCAGTCGAAAGGCATGAAGTTGGAGGCGTTCGTGCCGTTGGCCAGCGGTGGCACATAGCACATACCGTTACCCTGGGCTTTCAATTGGTCCCCGATGCGCAAGGTTGTGCCTTCCAACGCTTGCACATTGGTCACCTCAATTTTTTGCGCGCCTTGCAGCCAGGCCGTACTCAGCTTCAGCGGCAGGCTCAGCGGGATGTAGGTCAGCAGTAACACCAGTATCAGCAACGAACTGGCCATCAGAACCGCGTTTTTGCCCCATTGCTGCAGCGGGAAGTTTTTCACCTCATCGTGCAGCGAAAGGAAGCGCCCCTGACGCACCACCTGACGGTTAAGGTAGATATCTACGTCGGTGGTTTTCCCCAGATCCTGGGTGATGTAAGGTTGCCAGTGCGGCGGGTAAATCAAATCGATGATACCGAGCGAGATGTTGCTTATCTGCCCCTGATTGGATTCGCCAAACAGTCCCCAGCGTTTTGGGGTGCCGCGCAGGCAGTGCACTTCTTTCAGTTCACGCGCGGCCGGCTGGCGGAACAGGTTCCAGCAACCCCAGGCGATGGTCAGCACGGCGACGAAAATCATCCAGGGGATGACCAACACCGGGCTTATCAGGCTGAAAAACAGCAATAGCAGGGCGGCGGAGATGATGCCGGCCTCCTTGATGCCGTTCGGGCGATTCAGCGCGTGTTCTTCGGGGGTTTCCTTGCGGATGTTCACCAACTCGATGTGTTCGCTTTCTTCCTTGCGGATCGAGGCGTTTTTGGTTGGCGTTGCCGTCACTACCGGCGGTTGCGGCCGATCGTGGATATGATCTTTCAGCGAATGCCCATTGAGTGAAATGACCAGTGGCAGAGTCTGGGTTTTTATCACTTCCACGTGGTTATCGGCGCTGATGTATTGTTCCCAGAACGGCGGCAGATGCACTTCTTCGGCATCGAGATAATAGCGCCACTTATTGGGTTCATCGCTGGCCAGCCCATAGCGGGTAATGGCGTGGGTGACGGGATAAACGTTATCGCTCTGCGGGGTCAGCGCCAGTTTGGCGGACGGCAGCGACGGGCTGCTGCCGGGCAACAGCTTGTTGCTGAGCATATTCTGCAGGCTGAGGTAGTGCTCAACAGCCATGCGTTCTTCGCCGGACAGTTTGCGGTGCGTGGGTTTGATAAAGGGCAGGGCACGTGTCAGCATCGGCTGATTACGGGCTTTAAACCAAAGATACAGGCCGGCGGCAATCAGGCAGGCAAGCACTAAGGCCAATATCAACACTATTGTGCTCATGCTATCCCCATCTTGCACCCGTGAACCTCACCAACCTGATGAAACGTTGAATATTATACGGAGTAAACGGCCGGCAGGCACTTAGAACAATGAGGGAGGAACAGATTTTCTGTCGTGATCTCATTTATCGATGCAATATATCTGCTCAGTTGCCGTGTCTCCTCTACGCGATGATAGCAACCGGGGGTAGCGGTCGATATCGGCATTATCCTATTTTAATGCTCTCTTTTTGCTGAATGGGTACAGAAAATCGGCGGGTAGCTGGCTAGGCTTGTTAAAAAAAAGTAAATTACAGCTTGTGCTCGTTGCGACAAAGGTTCTCATTAACGCACAATGTGATCAAGATCGAATTTGGTCAGCGTTTGAGCGCATCTGCGCCACGCCAATCATTATTCTGGGTATCCGCGTCATCATCTCTGATGCTGTGGCGCACCGCCGGATAACTCATTTGAGGCAATCATGGATAAACACCTGCAAAAACCTAAAATTCTGAAAGTAGAAACGGTCGCACGTTCGCGTTTATTTAACGTTGAGTCGGTCGATCTGGAGTTCAGTAATGGTGTACGGCGGGTGTATGAACGGATGCGGCCTTCGGAAAGGGAAGCCGTTATGATTGTCCCGGTGATTGGCGACGACCTGCTGCTGATTCGCGAATATGCGGTGGGCACCGAATCTTACGAGCTGGGTTTCCCCAAAGGGTTGATCGACCCGGGTGAAGGCGTGCTGGAGGCGGCCAACCGCGAACTGATGGAAGAGGTGGGTTTTGGCGCCAAACGCTTCGATTTCCTCAGCCAACTGACCATGGCGCCGTCCTATTTTTCCAGCAAAATGAATATCGTGCTGGCGAACGATCTCTATCTGCAGAGCCTGGAAGGCGACGAGCCTGAACCCTTGCCGCAGGTGCGTTGGCCGATAGCCGACATGATGTCATTGCTGGCGGAGCCGGATTTCCGCGAGGCGCGCAATGTCAGTGCACTGTTCCTCACCGAGGCATTTCTGCGCGGCTCGCGCTAGACAGCAATCCCCTATCTCCGTCGATAAAAAAGGGCCAGATTTCTCTGGCCCTTTTCCATTAGAACAGCTCGTGGCTTTCGCCGCCGGGGTCCGTCAACGTAGTGCCGGTATCCCGCGTCGGGTAGCTTGTCGGCTGAGTACCTTCGATAAAGTATTCGGAGCGACTGCCGCCGCCGCCGCCGGAAAGCTTGCCGCTGCTTTTGTCGATGGTGACGCTGATAATACCCGGCGGTGGGGTGACTTTTTGCTCCGGAATGCCTTCCAGCGCGATTTTCATAAAATCATCCCATGCCGGTTGCGCGCTCTTCGCACCGCCTTCACCGCCGGAGATTTGATCTTCGATGGCGCCGGAAGCCGTTGCACGGCCGAGGTCGCGGCGATGATCATCGAAACCAATCCATACCGACGTGACGGTATCGGGGCCATAGCCGGAGAACCAGGCGTCTTTCGAACTGTTGGTGGTCCCGGTTTTACCGCCGATATCATGCCGCTTCAAATCGCGTCCGGCGCGCCAGGCTGTTCCCATCCAACCCGGTTCGCCAAAGATGTTGCTGTTCAACGCATCGTGCATCAGGAACGCCAACTGGGTACTGATGACATGCGGCGCATATTGCTGATCGCCATCCTGCTGCACCTGAGCCGGCGTAACCTGTTCCAGTTGCGGCATAGGTACGTTACCGTTACCGCCTTCCTGCGACGTCGCGACGTTTTCGACGTTATCGTCGGAAAGCACGACGGAACGGTGGGTATCGCCATAAATCACCGGCAGATTGCAGCTGTCGCAGACCACTCTGGGTCTGGTTTCAAACACGGTGTTGCCGGTTTCATCTTCGATTTTGGTGATGAAATACGGATCGACCAGATAACCGCCGTTCGCCAGTACCGCATAACCGCGCACCAGTTGCATCGGGGTGAACGAAGCCGAACCCAGCGCCAGCGATTCGGTGTGCACGATGTTTTGCGCCGGGAAACCGAAACGTTGCAGATATTCCGCCGCGTAGTCGACACCCATTGCACGCATGGCACGCACCATCACTACGTTCTTCGACTGTCCCAACCCCTGACGCAGGCGAATAGGGCCGTCGTAGGTTGGCGGTGAGTTCTTCGGCCGCCAGTCAGTACCGGCACCGGCATCCCAGCGGGTGACCGGCAGATCGTTCAGGATAGTGGCCAGAGTCAGGCCTTTGTCCATCGCCGCGGTGTACAGGAACGGCTTGATGTTGGAGCCGACCTGACGCAGCGCCTGGGTAACGCGGTTGAATTTGCTCTGATTGAAGTCAAACCCGCCGACCAACGCTTTCACGGCGCCATCATTCGGGTTGATCGACACCAACGCCGAGTTGACGTCCGGCACCTGTGACAGCCACCAGCTTTCGTTCACCTTGCGTACCCACACCTGCTGGCCGGCCTGCACCACGTCGGTCACGCGTTTTGGCGTTGGGCCTTGCTGCGTATCGGACTTGAACGGCCGTGCCCAGCGCATGGTGGCCAGTGGCAAGGCAACATTGCTGCCATCGGCCAGCATGGCCGTCGCTTCATCGGCGGTCGCTTTGGTAATCACCGCAGGCGCCAACGGGCCATAATTCGGCAGGTTTTTCAGTGAATCGACGATCTGTTTTTGATCCCAGGCCGCCTCACCCACTTTCCACAGCACGTTGGACGGGCCGCGGTAGCCGTGACGCATGTCATACGCCAGCACGTTGTTACGTACCGACTCCTGCGCCGCCAACTGCAGCTTTTTGGTGACGGTGGTATAGACCTTGTAACCGTCGGTATAGGCGTTCTCACCGTAACGCTTGATCATCTCCTGACGCACCATCTCGGAGAGATAGGGTGCGGAGAAGTTGATTTCCGGCGCATGGTAGTTGGCCACCAGATCTTCGCTACGAGCCTGATCGTACTGAGCCTGGGTGATGTAATGCTCATCCAGCATGCGCGACAGCACCACATTGCGGCGAGCCACGGCGCGATCGTGCGAGTAAAGCGGGTTGAAGGTTGATGGCGCCTTAGGCAAACCGGCGATGGTCGCCATTTCGCTCAAGGTCAGTTGGCTGACGTCTTTGCCGAAGTAGACCTGCGCTGCAGCGCCCACGCCGTAAGCGCGGTAACCCAGGTAGATCTTGTTCAGATACAGCTCGAGGATTTCGTCTTTGGTCAGCATCTGTTCGATGCGTACCGCCAGGAAGGCTTCCTTGATCTTGCGCATCAGGGTGCGTTCCGGGCTTAAAAAGAAGTTTCTCGCCAACTGTTGGGTAATGGTACTCGCCCCCTGTGACGCATGGCCGGAGACCAGTGCAATAGAGGCGGCACGGAAGATACCGACCGGATCGACGCCGTGATGCTCATAGAAACGGCTGTCTTCGGTGGCGATAAACGCATGCACCATGACCGGCGGAATTTGGTTCAGCTTCAGCGGAATACGACGTTTTTCACCGTATTGGGCGATCAGTTCGCCATCGGCGCTGTAAACCTGCATCGGTATCTGCAGCCGTACGTCTTTCAGCGTTGCAACGTCAGGCAGCTGTGGCTCGACATATTTGTACAAGCCAAAAATCGAGGCTGCCCCCAACACGATGCAACACACTGCAAGGATTAGTAAATACTTTACGAACTTCACCTGAGATTTCCCATTTTCATGTCATTTGGGCAGTTTATAAACAACCGCGCGGTAGTATAAAGGCAAGCCTGCAACATGGATATGTTCTTTTATCATCTGACGATATGGAGGTCGGGCGAAATATGTTATCTCAAGCATGGCAGGTGGGGCTGGATATACAAAGTAACCGCATTTGCGCCCTGGCGGCACAGCGCCGCCGCAACGGTTGGCAACTGCGTCACTGGTGGCAGCAAACGCTGCCGCAAGCGGTGCTGCGCGAGGGGTGTCTCGAACAACCCGAGGTACTGACTCACGCACTGCGGCAATGGCGGGTCCAGTTGCCAAGACATATTTGCTTACGCATTGCTTTGCCTGCCCAGCGAGTTTTGCAGCATCTGATGCCGATGCCGGATGCCAGGCTGAAAGAGCCGGCGCGCGGTGATTATATTACCCGTCATGGCCTGAAGCAGTTCCCGCTGGATAGCCAGACATTGGCGCTGGACTACCGCCAATCTCCGCCTGACTCTGCCGCTTTGTTGCTCACCGCCGCGCGCCAGCAAGAGTTGCAGCAGTGGCTGCATTGTTTGCGTCAGGCCAATTTACGGCCGCAGGTGGTCGACATCACTCCTTGTGCCTTGCACATGATGGCATTTGCCGCAGGCGTACCGGCTGAAGCCGGTTTGCTGCACCGCCTCGATCGGGAGTGGCTGTGGACCGCTCCGCGCCGCGCGGCCTTTGCCTATGGCATTTTGCCGGAGGGCGAGGCAAGCCAGGCGATGGCGGCGATGCATGCAGCCTGCCCGTCAATCGGTGAGCAGCCGATTTATTACAGCAGCGTGGTGGACGAGCCGCCTCCTCAGGGGTGTTTGCCATGGTCACCGTTCAGCGCGTTCAACCAATTGCGGCCCCCGTTACCCCGATTGCCGGGGGCATTTGTGTTGGCCGGGGGGCTGGCGCTGCGCAGCGGGGACAACTGATGTATCAGGTCAACCTTCTGCCCTGGCGCAGGCTGGCCCAGCGCCGCCGCTGTGCCTTCTGGTTACGAATTTTCGTCTTGCAACTGACGTTGATGCTGGCGGCAATGGCGGTTGTTTTTGGCCTGATGAGTCATCAACAAACACAGCGGCATGAGGCTTTGTCGACGCTGTCCCGGCAACAGGCGGCGTTGGCGGAACGCTATCAGCAACTCCAGCAGGCGATGGCGCGTTTGGCTCGCTTAACCGCGCAGGTGGATCAGCAGGAGAAGAACCAGGCGCACAACCGGCGTTATCTGCAGCTGTTACAGCAGTTCGCGGTCATTCTTCCAGCGCCGATGTGGCTTACCTCGTTGGAAAGCAACGCAGAACATATCACGCTGCGGGGCCTCAGCCGCCGATATGGGGCTGTCGTCCAGTTTGAGCGGCAACTGGCGGCACTGCCGCTATTGCTGCGCTGCCGGTTGGCGGACGTGGTACAGCGCCAGGATGGCCTGTTCTCATTCACTCTGATGGCGCAATGGGGGCTGAATGGATAAGCCGTTGCCACTCTGGACAAGGTACTGGCTGAACCTGCCGGGTTGGAAGCTGCTGGTTGCGCAGGGGGTGGTGTTGGGCTGCCTGGCTTTGCTGCTCGGCATGCTTTTTCTGCACGGGAAATGGCAGCAGGGGGAGCGCACATTGGCGGAGCAACAGCGTCTGATTGAGCAGATTGAGCCGTTAAGACAGCAGTTGGCCCAGATGCCAACGTTGGAGGAGATTAATCTTCGTCTGCAGCAGAACGCGCTCAAGCCCGTCGCCCAGGGTGATTTGACGCAAGTGCTGCCGTTGGCGGGCGCTGCATTGCAACGCTGGCAGCAGCAGGAGAAATCGCAGCGTCAAACCCTGAGCCTGAACATTCATTACGGCGGTTTATTGCGGCTGCTGGAGGCGTTGCCTCCCGCATTTCGCATCGATCAAATAACCCTTGAAGCACAGGCTGACGATCTGACGGTGCACTTCGTTTTACACGACGCGCCGGCAGACGCCGCTCCGGTAAATGCGGATGAATAAAGGTTATGGGGTTTGGTGGCTGTTGCTGCCGTGGGCGTTGATGGCGCAACCGCGCAATCCCTTTATGCCGCCACCCGTGTCTGACTGCCTGACGCAGAGAGAATCGCCGGCAAACTGGCTTTTGAAGGGGACCGTCGGGCAGGCAGCGTCGCGCCATGCCTGGGTGGTCACGCCCGCAGGGCAGTGGCTGCGTTTAGAGCCGCGGCAAAGCCTGCTGGGGGGGCGCTGGCGAGTGGAACAGGTGTTTGAGGGGCGGCTGGTGTTGAAAGCGGGTCCTGAAGATCCGGCTTGTCCGGCGGCTGACAATGCCCTGGTGCTGACATTGGGAAACCATAAGGAAGAAAAAAAATGAAAGGAGGCATTTGGCTGGGCGCGGTGCTGTGGGGTATTGCTGCTTCCGGCATGGCGACACAGAACAAGGAGCCGATATCGATGGCGTTTCAGGACGCGCCGGTAACCCTGGTATTGCAGGCGCTGGCGGATTATCAGCAACTCAATGTGGTCACCGCGACTGGCGTGGGCGGCAACCTGACGTTGCGGTTGGATAATGTGTCCTGGCAGCAAGCGCTGGCGGTGATCCTGCGTATGGGAAAGCTGTCGATGACGCTGGAAGGCAACGTCATGATGGTGTTTCCCGAACCGGATGAACAGGAGAAACAGCGGCAACAGTTGGCTTTGGCGCAAAAGCAGCCGTTGGAAAGCGTAACCCTGACGTTAAATCATGCCGATGCGGTTGAGATTGCCGAAAATCTGAATGCCCAGGGCAGTATTTTGCTGAGCGAGCGCGGCAGCGTGGTGGCGGATAAACGCACTAACGCGCTGCTGATCCGCGATACTGCCCCAATCGTGGCGTTATTAACCAAGCGCATTGCGGAAATGGATGCGCCGTTGGCGCAGGTACAGCTGGCGGCGCATATTGTCACCATTAACAGTGAAAGTTTGCGCGAACTCGGCGTGCGTTGGGGCTTGGCCCCGGATGAAGGTGCTGCAAAGCCATTGCGGATGGGGGATTTTAACGTGAGCTTGCCGCTGGAACGCAGCGCGGTCAACGCCGGTTTCCACCTGGCGCGCATCGGCGGACGGCTGCTGGATCTGGAGCTAATGGCACTGGAGCAGGAGAACCGGGTTGAAATCATCGCCAGCCCGCGCTTGCTGACCGCGCATCAGCAAACCGCCAGCATTAAACAGGGTACGGAAATCCCGTATGAGGTGAAGAGCGGCAGCAGCGGGGCGACATCGATGGAGTTCAAGGAGGCTGTATTGGGCATGGAGGTGACGCCGAAAATTTTGCCGAACGGCCGCATTACGCTGACGCTGCAAATCAGCCAGAACATGCCCGGGCGTTCCATCAGCCGGGCGGATGGCGAGGCGCTGGCGATCGATAAGCAGGAGATCAAAACCCAGGTGACGGTGAAAGACGGTGAAACCATTGTATTGGGCGGCGTATTTCAGCGCCAGAGCGCTCAGGGGGCGGACAAGGTACCGGGGCTCGGGGATATTCCACTGCTGGGTTCCTTGTTCAAACAGAGCACCAAACAGCATAAACGACGTGAGCTGGTGATATTCATTACTCCGACATTGATTAAGGCATGAGCAGCAAGCTGTCAGGTTCGGTGGAAATCGCCTAAAGTTGATGAGCAGATGCACTTTTTTCTCACCTTGGGGGCATCTGCGTTTGACGCTGCGGCCGATTTAGCTTACAAGGGTTACCGAATTGAGCACCGAGGTTTTTTGTTAACGCCAAGACGCCGTTAAAAACGTATGGTTTCCCTCCTGCGGCGTGGATTGCGATTTATTCGGTTGCCAAACTACCAAGAGTGTTGAGATAATTTTCCGTCTGATCTCGCACTATCGCTCATGAGGTTTCAGTTTAGGTCCCGCCGCTGATTTGATTGGCGGGGCGGGTTAACATTAACGAATAGTCTTAGTAATACCAAAAACATGGCAGAGAAACGCAATATCTTTCTGGTTGGGCCTATGGGTGCCGGCAAAAGCACTATTGGCCGTCAGTTAGCTCAGCAACTCAATATGGAGTTCTTCGACTCCGATCAAGAAATTGAGCGACGTACCGGAGCTGACGTGGGCTGGGTATTCGACGTGGAAGGTGAAGAAGGTTTCCGCGATCGTGAAGAAAAAGTCATTAATGAACTGACGGAAAAGCAAGGGATTGTGCTGGCTACCGGCGGTGGTTCGGTTAAATCGCGTGAAACGCGTAACCGTCTGTCGGCGCGTGGTGTCGTGGTTTATTTGGAAACCACCATCGAGAAGCAGTTGGCCCGCACTCAGCGCGACAAAAAGCGTCCGTTGTTGCAGGTTGATTCTCCTCCGCGCGAAGTGCTGGAAGCGTTGGCGAAAGAGCGCAATCCGTTATACGAAGAAATTGCAGATGTCACCATCCGCACCGACGATCAAAGCGCTAAAGTGGTTGCCAACCAGATTATCAATATGCTGGAAAGCAACTGATTGCGGTTTCCGTGTTCGCCACGGCAAATGCGGAAAGACTGATTGTGTTCCCCGCAACAGCGGGGATAAACCACACATTGAGAACTGAGCGCGACATGGAGAGAATTACCGTAACGCTTGGGGAGCGCAGCTACCCGATTACCATAGCCGCCGGATTGTTTAACGATCCGGCTTCTTTTATGCCGCTAAAGGCGGGTGAACAGGTCATGCTGGTCACCAACCAAACCTTGGCGCCGCTCTATCTGGACCGGGTCCGGAAGGTGCTTGAGCAGGCGGGCGTAATGGTGGATCAGGTGATTTTGCCTGATGGCGAACAGTATAAATCCCTTGCCGTGCTTGAGCAGGTGTTCTCGGCGCTGCTGCAAAAGCCTCATGGTCGCGATACCACATTGATCGCGCTCGGCGGCGGCGTGGTGGGCGATCTTACCGGTTTTGCCGCGGCTTGCTATCAGCGCGGTGTCCGCTTTATTCAGGTTCCTACCACCTTGCTTTCGCAGGTGGACTCTTCCGTTGGCGGCAAAACCGCCGTCAATCATCCGCTCGGTAAAAACATGATCGGCGCATTCTATCAGCCTGCTTCAGTGGTGGTTGATCTGGACTGCCTGAAAACCTTACCGGCGCGTGAGCTCTCCTCTGGCCTGGCTGAAGTGATCAAGTACGGGATCATTCTCGACAGTGATTTCTTCGTCTGGCTGGAAAACAACATCGATGCGTTGGTTGCGCTGGATATGAATGCCCTGGGCTATTGTATCCGCCGTTGCTGTGAACTGAAGGCCGAGGTGGTTGCCGCTGATGAACGCGAAAGCGGTCTGCGCGCGCTGCTGAATCTGGGCCATACTTATGGCCATGCGATTGAAGCAGAAATGGGCTATGGTGTATGGCTGCACGGCGAAGCCGTTGCCGCCGGCATGATGATGGCGGCGGAAACCGCGCATCGTCTCGGCCAGTTCTCCGCCGAGGATATTGAACGCATTAAAACACTGTTGTTGCGCGCGGGTTTACCGGTGTGCGGGCCGCAGGAAATGGCGCCGGAATCTTATTTGCCGCACATGATGCGCGACAAGAAAGTGTTGGCCGGCGAACTGCGTCTGGTACTGCCGACGGCCATTGGTCAGGCGGAAGTTCGTGGCGGAGTCGGGCATGATGTGGTGCTTGCTTCTATCGCGGCTTGCTTGCCTGAACGGAACGCCTGAGTAAATCGGACGAAGTAACAGTGGCTTAGCCGCTGTTTACATCTATATTAATAATGTGCAAAGCATGACTGATGTCGCTTTGCCATCTCGGGTTAATCTGCTCGTACCACGGTAGGTCTACGGTGGTGGGCTTTTGCCTCTAGTTGGAGGGTTTCAGATGGATGAGTTTAAACCGGAAGACGATCTCAGACCTGATAGCAGCGATCGTCGTCCTGCACGTTCGCGTAAACCGGCTCCGGGACCACGCTTTGCCGTTTCGCGTCAGCACTTGATGATTGGCATCGGTATTCTGGTGCTGCTGTTGCTGATTGTCGGTATCGGCTCGGCGTTGAAGGCGCCTACCAAGCATGAAGCGGCACAGGAAGGCGCGCAAAACGGCGCGGCCAAAGACATCAACCTGTCCGGTTCTTCGTCGCTGACCACCGGCAATACCGGTGTTCCAGGCGGCACGACCGATACCAATGACAATAACGGCGTGAGCAGCACTTCCGCGCAACAGCCGCAAAATGTCAGCGTTCCACCGATCTCCAGCACTCCGACAGAAGCGCAACCGCAGCCGGTGCAGGATGGCGCGCAGCAGCGTGTCGATCTGCCGGGCAATATGTCGGATGCGTTATCCGCCCAGCAGGGCCAGGTTGATGCGGCGACGCAGGGCATGAGTGGCCCGGCTTCAACGCTGCCTACGGCTCCGGCCACCCTGATGAACGGCGCCGCCGCTACCGTGGCTAAAGAAGCAACTCGCCCGGTTCAGGGCACTGCGCCACAGCAACATAAGACACCGGCAAAAACCGTCGGTAAACCGGCGACGACGCAGCAGCATAAAGCGCCAACCACGGTGTATACCCCGGCTCCTTCCGCTAAACCGGGAGCGGCAAGCAGCAAAACGGGCACGACGAGCGCCAAAGCTGACACGACGAGTGCCAAGGCGGGCGTTGTTAGCGGCAGCGGCAGTTCGTTGCAGTCTGCCCCGGCCAGCCACTATACCCTGCAGTTGAGCAGCGCTTCGCGCTCCGATACGTTGAACGCCTACGCCAAGCAGCAGAAACTGCAGAATTATCAGGTGTACGCGACCCAGCGTGACGGTAAAGCATGGTACGTGCTGGTGAGCGGTAATTACGCTTCTGCGGCTGAAGCCAAGCGCGCAATCGCGACGCTGCCGGCGGATGTTCAGGCGAAAAAACCGTGGGCCAAGCCTGTACGTCAGGTTCAGCAGGACCTGAAAAAGTAACCCAATAGATTTCAAGCTGCAGTCAGGGCATGGATTTCATGCATTGTAGGGATGTAGATGCTGCGGCCGTAGTAAGCGGGGCGAAGACTTTTGCCCTTACGGTGATGGGGGGCAAGTGTGCCGTGAGCAGATTTGCCCGCCCCCTGCGGTGGCTCCGAGAGGGGTAGGCTCATGGACAGGCCAAATAACTGCACGCAGTCGACATTGCTGCAGCTTGAAAGATGAAGGGTATAATCATTTAAATTTGTGCGCTGATGTGCTGTCTGAAACAGAGTACAATCCGCCGCTCTGAATTGTATAAGTAGCTAACTGACGGCATGAAGAAAAACCGCGCTTTTTTAAAATGGGCTGGTGGAAAATACCCGCTGGTTGACGAGATTCGTCGTCATCTGCCGGCGGGCGACTGCTTAATCGAACCCTTCGTGGGTGCGGGTTCAGTCTTCCTGAACACGGAGTACGACGCCTATATTCTCGCCGACATCAACAGCGATCTTATCAACCTGTATAACATCGTTAAGCTGCGTACGGATGATTTCGTGCGCGATGCCCGCCTTCTTTTCACCGATGAGTTCAATCAATCGGATCGCTTTTACCTGCTGCGCGAAGAGTTTAATACCAGTGCCGATGCCTATCGCCGCGCGCTGCTGTTTCTCTATCTGAACCGCCACTGTTATAACGGCCTGTGCCGGTATAATCTGCGTGGAGAGTTCAACGTCCCGTTTGGACGTTACAAGAAACCGTACTTCCCGGAAGAAGAGCTGTACTGGTTCGCTGAAAAATCCCGCAACGCCACTTTTGTCTGCGAGCATTACCGCGATACCATGGCAAAAGCCGAGCGCGGGACGGTGATATATTGCGATCCGCCGTATGCGCCATTATCGGCGACGGCGAATTTTACCGCTTACCACACCAACAGCTTCAGCATTGCCGATCAGCAAAGCCTGGCGTTAATGGCGCATCAGCTTTCTGTGGAAAGCCAGGTGCCGGTATTGATTTCCAACCATGACACCGAGCTGACGCGTGACTGGTACCAGCATGCCGCGTTGTACGTGGTGAAAGCGCGCCGCACCATCAGCCGTAATATTCTTGGTCGCAGTAAAGTGAACGAGCTTTTGGCGCTCTATCGTTAAACCGGGGTACGCCCCGGCGTATATGCCCGGCGGATTTCAGGTGCAGACAACCACGCTGCGGCTTGAAACGCGAAGGGTATAACAATTCGAACCCTACGTTTGGAGATTGCGGATGAAAAAGTTTTTAATTGCCCCGTCCATTCTGTCGGCAGATTTTGCCCGGTTAGGTGAAGATACTGCTAACGTGCTGGCCGCAGGCGGCGACGTGGTGCACTTCGACGTGATGGATAACCACTACGTTCCCAATCTGACCATCGGGCCGATGGTTTGCCAGGCGCTGCGCGACTATGGCATCACCGCGCCGATTGACGTGCATCTGATGGTGAAACCGGTCGATCGCATCGTCCCGGATTTCGCTGCGGCGGGCGCCAACTATATCTCTTTCCATCCGGAAGCCTCCGAACACGTCGATCGCACCATTCAACTGATTAAAGAGCACGGCTGCAAGGCCGGCCTGGTATTCAACCCGGCGACGCCGTTGAGCTACCTGGATTACGTCATGGATAAAGTCGACGTGATCCTGCTGATGTCGGTCAACCCGGGCTTTGGCGGCCAGTCGTTTATCCACGGTACGCTGGATAAGCTGCGCCAGGTGCGCAAGCTGATTGACGAAAGTGGCCGTGATATCCGTCTGGAAGTCGATGGCGGCGTGAAAGTAGACAATATCGCCGAGATTGCAGCGGCGGGCGCGGATATGTTTGTCGCCGGTTCAGCGATCTTCGGCAAGCCGGATTACCGCAAGGTGATCGACGAGATGCGCAGCGAACTGGCGAAAGTGACTCATGGCTGATTTCAGCGCGATCCGCGCTCTGGCCTTCGATCTCGACGGTACGCTGGTAGACAGCGCGCCGGGGTTGGCGGCAGCCATCGATCTGGCGCTGGCCGAAATGGGCCTGCCGCAGGCCGGTGAAGCCCGCGTGGGGACCTGGATTGGCAATGGCGCCGACGTGCTGGTGCAGCGTGCGCTGCGTTGGGCTGAAGTGGAAGCCACGCCGGAACACAACTGTCAGTTGCGTGAGCGTTTCGATCACTTCTACGCGCAAACCGTCGACAGCGGCAGCCGCCTGTTCCCACAGGTGAAAGAAACGCTGGCCCGCCTGGCCGCACAGGGTTATCCGATGGCGCTGGTGACCAACAAACCGACGCCGTTTGTTGCGCCGTTACTGACCGCGTTGGGCATTATCGATTATTTCTCGCTGATCATCGGCGGTGACGACGTGGTGGAAAAGAAACCGCATCCGGCGCCGCTGTATCTGGTGCTCGGCAAGCTTGGTCTGCGCGCCAATGAGCTGTTGTTCGTCGGCGATTCGCGCAACGATATTCAGGCTGCACAGGGGGCGGGTTGCCCAAGCGCTGCGCTGACCTACGGTTATAACTACGGCGAGGCTATTGCCCTGAGCCATCCCGACCGCGTGTTGGAGCGCTTTGCCGATTTGTTGCCCTCTCTTGGGCTGTCATCTTTAGAGAATCAGGAAATTTAAACATGAGTAAGCCCATCGTATTTAGCGGCGCGCAGCCGTCCGGTGAACTGAGCATTGGCAACTACATGGGTGCGCTGCGTCAGTGGGTTAAGCTGCAGGACGATTACGACTGCATCTACTGCATCGTCGATCTGCACGCCATCACCGTACGTCAGGACGCGGAAAAACTGCGCAAGGCTACGCTGGATACGCTGGCGTTGTATCTGGCCTGCGGCATCGATCCGCAAAAGAGCACCATCTTTGTGCAGTCGCACGTGCCGGAACACACTCAACTGAGCTGGGTGCTGAACTGCTACACCTATTTCGGCGAGCTGAGCCGCATGACCCAGTTCAAAGACAAATCCGCGCGCTATGCGGAAAACATCAATGCCGGCCTGTTCAGTTACCCGGTGCTGATGGCGGCGGACATTCTGCTGTATCAGACCAACCAGGTGCCGGTCGGCGAAGACCAGAAACAGCATCTGGAATTGAGCCGTGACATCGGCCAGCGTTTCAACGCGCTGTATGGCGATGTGTTCAAGGTGCCTGAGCCGTTCATTCCCAAGTCTGGCGCGCGCGTGATGTCGTTGCAGGATCCGACCAAGAAGATGTCCAAGTCGGACGATAACCGCAATAACGTGATCGGCCTGCTGGAAGATCCGAAAGCGGTGGCCAAGAAAATCAAGCGCGCGATGACCGACTCCGAAGAGCCACCGGTGATTCGTTACGACGTGGCGAACAAGCCGGGCGTATCCAACCTGCTGGATATTCTCGCGGGCGTGACCGGCAAAAGCATCGCTCAGCTGGAAGCCGAATTTGAAGGCCAGATGTACGGCCACCTGAAAGGCGCGGTTGCCGATGCGGTATCCGGTATGCTGGGTGAGTTGCAGGAGCGTTATCACAACTTCCGCAATGACGAGGCCTTGCTGCAGCAGGTGATGCGTGACGGTGCGGCCAAGGCGCGTGCGCGCGCTCAGGAAACGCTGGCGAAGGTTTACCAGGCGGTAGGTTTCGTATCACAACCGTAATGTTTTGCGCAGAGAGAAAAGCGGCCATGAGCCGCTTTTTTTACGTCGGTATCAGGCCATTTGAGCCAGCTTTTGCGGCGTTTCCTGGCTGGAGAACCAGTTCAGCTTGCTGCGCAGGCTCACCACGCTGCCGACGATAATCAGGCTTGGGCTGGCGGCCTGTTGGGCCAGCGTTCCCAGTTGGTTCAGCTCGCCTTCGATCACCCGTTGACGGCATGAAGTGCCGTTTTCCACCAGCGCCACCGGCGTGGTCGTGGGCATGCCGTGGGCAATCAGCTGGCACTGGATGTCCGCGGCCTGCGTCAGACCCATGTAAAACACCAGCGTTTGCTGTCCGGCGGCCAGCGTCGCCCAGTCCAACCCGCCGTCGCTCTTGGCGTGGCCGGTCACCAGCCGCACGCTCTGCGCATGGTCGCGATGGGTGAGGGGAATGCCGCTGTAGGCAGAACAACCGGAAGCGGCGGTAATGCCCGGCACCACCGAGAACGGGATATTGGCATCGGCCAGCGTTTCCAGCTCTTCGCCGCCACGGCCGAAAATAAACGGGTCACCGCCTTTCAGCCGCACAACGCGTTTACCCTGTTGCGCTTGCTCCAGCAGGATGCGGTTGATCTGCTCCTGCGGCACGCAATGATGGCCCGCGCGTTTGCCGACGAAGATACGCTCGGCATCGCGGCGCACCAGCGTCATGATCTCGTCGGACACCAGCCGATCGTAAACCACCACGTCGGCTTGCTGGATCTGTTGCAACCCCTTGAGCGTCAGCAAGCCGGCGTCCCCCGGCCCTGCGCCCACCAGCACCACTTCGCCGGACTCCTCCGCAGGAGAGTCGAACAACTGTTCGATCTGCCGTTGCGCCAGCGCCTGGTCATCATTGGCCAGCGACTGCGCCAGCCGGTCATGGGCAAACAACTTCTCCCAAAAACGACGGCGGGCACCTGCACCGGTAAAGTGCCGTTTCACCCGTTGGCGCAGTGAGCCGCCCAGTTGCGCCAGCTTGCCAAGATGCTGCGGCAACACGGCCTCCAGTTTTTCACGCAGTAGCCGTGCCAGCACTGGCGCCTTGCCGCCGGAGGACACCGCGACCATGATCGGCGAGCGATCGATAATCGACGGCATGATAAAACTGGCGCGTTTGGGATCGTCGACAACGTTGCAGAATACCCGTTGCTGGTTGGCGCACTGATAGACCAGCGCGTTGACCTCGAGCCGATCGGTTGCGGCGATGACCAGCCATTTTTCCGCCAGCAATACTGCGCTGAATTCCCCTTCCACCAACCTAACCCGGCCAAGGGCCGCCCACTCGTGGAACTGGGGGCTGAATGCGCAGGCGTTGACGGTCAGTAACGCGCCGGCGTCCAGCAGCAGACGCGCCTTGCGTTCGGCGACCTCGCCGCCGCCGACCAGCAGGCAGGCTTTGTGTTGCAGTTGGCAGAAAATCGGCAGGTAATCCATCGGCAAACCTCGAGCAATTGGCAACGGGGGCGCAGTGCGCCCCGAAATATTATGCAGCCTGGCGCGCTGCGGTTTTCTCGGCCTGCGGACGTTCGGCACGCGGAGTGGCGTACCAGTAACCCAGGCCCATCAGGACCGAGCCGGACAGGATATTGCCCAGCGTCACCCACAACAGGTTATGGCCGATCCCGCTCAGCGTGTAGGCTTCGCTGTGATGGCCGAACCAGGACAGGGCGAACAGCGTCATGTTGGCGACGGAGTGTTCGTAGCCGGAGGCGATAAAGGCCAGCAGGCACCACCAGATGGCGATGAACTTGGCGGCGCCCTCGACGCGAATCGCCATCCAAATCGCCAGGCAAACCAGCCAGTTGCACAGTACGCCTTTGAAGAACAGCACCTCGGCGGGGGCGGTGGTTTTCGCCAGCGCGGCAGTATGTATCAGGCTGGTGTCCACCGGCAGCAGGCTACCGCCGCCGTAGTAATACATCAGCGCCACCAGCACCGACCCCAGCAAGTTGCCCAACCAGGTTTGCGGCAGGACTGCCCACATCTGGCTCTGGCGGATGGTACCGGCTTTGACGCCCAGCGTCAGGAACATGGTATGGCCGGTAAACAGCTCGGAACCGGCGATGATCACCAGCGTCAGCGCGATGCCAAAGGTGGCGCCCATCACTAATGGCCGAAGGGCCGGATCGACCAGATTGCCAAGGGTGAAGATTAAAATGATGCCGAGGCCGACGTAAGCCCCGGCCATCGCCGAGCTGATCCAAAATCCCAGCGGGCTGTCTTTCGACAGCCTGACGATGCGCGCCGCGTTGGCGGCGCATTTGTTGATGGTATCGGTGAACATGCTGCTTCCCCTGAGGTTAAAGTGAAAATGTCAGGCCGCGACCTGCACCATACCGTCGACTACCCGGCTGGTGAAATGCGCGACGGAGCGGCTGCCGTCTTCCAGGCAGTAGCCGTCGTGCAGGCGGAAATGCTGTTTTTTCAGCGGGCTGGCGACCCACAGTTCACCCTGATGTTCGGCGATCAGGCCGCGCGACAGCACGCTGGCCTGGGCGAAGGGATCGATATTGCTGATAGCGAAGACCCGCTCATCGGCATGGGGGCGGAATACTGCCACCTGCTGTTCGCCGATCAGGGCACATACGCCGGTGCCGGGCAGGATATCAGTAACGGGGCAAAGGGTGATCCACTGGCTCATACGTTGTTCTCCTCAGCGTCCAGCAGGGTGACGGGAATGCGTTCATCCGGGCGCGCCGGCCGATGCTGTTCGCGCTCGGCGACGATCTGTACGTTAGGATCGCGCAGGCTGCTGTTGATAAAGTGGGCGAAACGGACCTGCGCCTGCGGATCTTCGACGGCTTCTTTCCACTCGCAGATAACCGCATCGCGCAGGCGGGCGATTTCGATTTCCAACTGATCGTTGATGCCCAGTTTGTCGTCAATGATCACCTTGCGCAGATAATCGATGCCGCCTTCCAGGCTCTCCAGCCACACCGAAGTGCGTTGCAGCTTATCGGCGGTGCGGATGTAGAACATCATGAAACGGTCCAGATAACGTTCCAGCGTAGCACTGTCGAGATCCGCCGCCAGCAGGTCGGCGTGGCGAGGTTTCATGCCGCCGTTACCGCATACGTACAGGTTCCAGCCGTTCTCGGTGGCGATGATGCCGACGTCCTTGCCCTGCGCTTCAGCACATTCGCGGGTACAGCCGGAAACGCCGAACTTCATTTTGTGCGGCGTGCGGATGCCTTTGTAGCGGTGTTCCAGTTTGACGCCAAACCCGACGCTGTCACCCACGCCAAAGCGACACCAGGTGCTGCCGACACAGGTTTTCGACATACGCAACGCCTTGGCGTAGGCATGGCCGGTTTCAAAACCGGCGGCAATCAGCTTGCTCCAGATAGCCGGCAGGTCGTCTTTCTGCGCACCGAACATGCCGATGCGCTGAGAACCGGTCATCTTGGTATACAGGTTGTATTCCTTGGCAATCTGGCCGACCGCCATCAGCCCGTCCGGCGTAATTTCACCGCCGGCGGAGCGTGGGATCACCGAATAAGTGCCGTCTTTCTGGATATTGCCGAGGAAGTTGTCGTTGGTGTCCTGCAGCGGTGTGTGCTGCGGTTTGAGCACGAATTCATTCCAGCAGGAAGCCAGCAGCGAGCCGACGGTCGGTTTACAGACTTCACAACCGTAACCTTTGCCGTATTTGGCCAGCAGTGCGTCGAAGGACTTGATGCCTTCAACGCGGATCAGGTGGTACAACTCCTGGCGTGAATAGGCGAAGTGTTCGCACAGATGGTGGTTAACCTCGATACCTTGTTTGCTCAGCTCGGCGTTCAGCACTTGGGTGATCAGCGGAATACAGCCGCCGCAGCCGGTACCGGCCTTGGTTTCTGATTTTATCGCCGCGACGGTGTGGCAGCCCATGCCGACCGCCTTGACGATGTCGCCCTTGGTGACGTCGAAGCAGGAACAGATTTGCGCGGTGTCCGGCAGGGAATCCACGCCGATGGCCGGTTTGCTGCCCGCGTGCGCCGGCAGGATCAGGCCGTCCGGGTTTTCCGGCAGTTCAATGGCGTTCAGCGCCAGTTGCAACAGATTGCCGTAGTCGCTGGTATCGCCCACCAGCACTGCGCCGAGCAGGGTTTTATTGTCGGCGCTGACGATGATGCGCTTATAGACTTCTTTGCTTTCATCCAGATAAACGTAGCTGCGCGCGCCTTCAGTGCGACCGTGGGCATCGCCAATGCCGCCAACGTCCACGCCCAGCAGCTTCAGCTTGGCGCTCATGTCGGCGCCCTGGAAGGCATTTTCACGGCCCAGCAGATGATCGGCTGTGACCTGCGCCATTTTATAGCCCGGCGCCACCAGGCCAAAGGTGCGCTCACGCCAGGAGGCGCACTCGCCAATAGCGTAAACGTCCGGATCGGAGGTTTGGCAATTGTCGTTAATCACGATGCCGCCACGGCGGGCGGTAGCCAGACCACACTGGTGAGCCAGCTTGTCCTGAGCGCGGATGCCGGTGGAAAACACGATAAAGTCCACTTCCAGCTCGGTGCCGTCGGCGAACTGCATGGTTTTACGCGCCTGTTCCCCACCGTTGACGATCTCTTTCGTGTTTTTACCGGTATGCACTTTGACGCCCATGCGTTCGATCTTGCGGCGCAACTGATCGCCGCCCATAGGATCGAGCTGTTCGGCCATCAGCATTGGGGCGAATTCAATGACGTGGGTTTCGACGCCCAGGCTTTTCAGCGCCCCGGCGGCTTCCAGACCCAGCAGGCCGCCGCCAACCACCGCACCGCGTTTGCTGCGGCGTGCGCAGGCTTCGATGGCGTTCAGATCTTCAATGGTGCGGTAGACGAAGCAATCCTGGCTTTCCGAGCCTTTAATCGGCGGGATCCACGGGTAGGAGCCGGTGGCCATAATCAGCTTGTCGTAGTAAAGGGTGCGGCCGGTATTGGAGTGAATGACCTTCTCACTGCGGTTGACGGTAATGGCGCGTTCGCCAACCAATACCTTCACCCCCTGTTTTTCGTAAAAGCCTTCGCGTACCAGCGAAAGTTCTTCGGCAGTATGGTGGGCGAAATAAGAAGACAGGTGCACGCGGTCATAGGCGATGCGCGGTTCTTCACAAAACACGGTGATCTCAAACTGGTCTTTGTCCGCTTTTTCCAGCAGATCTTCGATAAACCGGTGGCCGACCATGCCATTCCCGATGACAGCAAGTTTGACTCTGCTCATTATTGCCTCAAAATTCTGATTTCCTAGGCTTACCTTATGCCTCCCCACGGGCAATTTATTGATGCAAATCAAGTGCACCTTCATATACCTCTAATGTGGTATATGGATGATTTTTCTAGATATTTGATAAGTTGCGGTTTTTATTCATCTTTAGCTGAAACGAGCCAGTTGCTGCGAACCTTACCCCTTCGGGAGTAGCGGAAGGAGTAATAAACTTTTTGCGGCTTTGTCAGCCGGATCCTCTGCCAGTATGATGAATAAAACGAGCCGTAACAGCAGAGGTGAAGGGTGGCCCAGAGTCCATTGAAGTTTATCGACAACCTGCGTTTGAGCGGGCATGAAGGGTTGTGGCAACTGGCCATTGAGCAGGGGCGCATTGCCCATCTGGTGCCGCAACCTGAGGGGCCGGAGTGGCGCAGCGACGTGCTTGATGCGCAAGGCGGGCTGGCGCTGCCGGCGTTTGTCGAGCCGCATATCCATTTGGACACCACCCAGACCGCCGGACAGCCAGCCTGGAACCAGTCCGGCACCCTGTTTGAAGGCATTGAGCGCTGGGCGGAGCGCAAGGCATTGCTGACCCATGAGGACGTCAAACAACGCGCCTGGCAGACGCTGAAATGGCAGATCGCCAACGGCGTGCAGTACGTGCGTACCCATGTTGACGTCTCCGATCCGACCCTGACCGCGCTGCGCGCCATGCTGGAGGTGAAGCAGGAGGTCGCGCCCTGGGTGACGCTGCAAATCGTCGCTTTCCCGCAGGAAGGCATTATGTCCTATCCCAACGGCGAGGCATTGCTGGAAGAGGCGCTGCGGCTGGGGGCTGACGTGGTGGGGGCCATTCCGCACTTCGAGTTCACGCGCGAATACGGCGTAGAATCGCTGCACAAGGCCTTTGCGCTGGCGCAAAAATACGATCGGCTGGTGGACGTACACTGCGATGAGATTGACGATGAGCAGTCGCGCTTTGTCGAAACCGTGGCGGCGCTGGCGCTGAAGCTGAATATGGGCGCCAAGGTGACCGCCAGCCATACCACCGCGATGCACTCCTATAACGGTGCTTACACGTCACGGCTGTTCCGCCTGTTGAAAATGTCCGGCATCAACTTTGTCGCTAACCCGCTGGTCAATATTCACCTGCAGGGGCGCTTCGACAGCTACCCGAAACGGCGCGGCATCACGCGGGTGAAAGAAATGCTGGAAGCGGAGATTAACGTCTGCTTTGGCCACGACGACGTCTTCGATCCCTGGTATCCGCTGGGGACCGCCAATATGCTGCAAGTCCTGCACATGGGGCTGCACGTCTGCCAACTGATGGGATACGGCCAGATTGACGACGGGCTGAAACTGATCACCAGCCACAGCGCGCGCACCCTGCACCTGACCGATTATGGCCTGGCGGCGGGCAACAGCGCCAACCTGGTGATCCTGCCGGCGGAAAGCGGCTTTGACGCGGTGCGCCGTCAGACTCCGGTGCGCTATTCGATTCGTCAGGGGGCGGTGATTGCCGAGACCCGGCCGGCGGAAACCACGCTGTATCTGGCGCAGGATGAGAAGGTGGATTTCCGGCGCTAAGGCGTGGGCATTTCCATAAAAAAAGGCGCCTTAGGCGCCTTTTTGATGTCACTGACGGCAGATTAGTGCGTCACGTGACCGTGGCTGCGGTGCTTGGTAACGAAACCGAGCAGCAGACACATGACGAACACCGCCAGGTACAGGCCGTTGGCGGTGGTCAGCGCAGCGTGTGCGCCGCCTTTGGCCACGATCGGGCCGGTGACCACGAAGGTCAGCATGGTGCCGATGGTGCCGCAGGTCAGGATGAAGTTAACCAGTTTCGGTGAGGACACCTTGGTTTGCAGCGAGCCTAGGGTGATCAGCGTGGTGTAGATCGCGCTGGAAACAAAGCCCAAAGCCATAATGTAGTAGCCCAGGTGTTCCGGATTGTCGGTGCTGACGAACAGGTACATCGCGCCGGTCGCCAGAGCGGCCAGCACGGTGACGATACGTTGCAAGTCAAAGAAGCGCAGGATAAAGCTGAACACCCACATGCCAACCATGTACGAGGTCCAGAAATCGCTTACCAGCTTACCGGCCTGGCCGATGTCCATCCCGAAGGACTTGGTGGCGTATTCCGGCACCCATTGGATAAAGCCCAACTGACCGAGGATATAGCACAGAGCGGCGATCGACAGGAACAGCACGCCGACACCCCATTTCTCTTTCGCTACCGGCTGGCCGGCATTGGCGCCTTTGTTGCCCAGCACCGGGAACTCGGAGAACAGGGTCAGCACGAAGATGCCCACGTACAGCAGGCCGATGCAGGCATACACCCAGTACCAGCCGATATGACGCGCCAGCAGCATCGCGGCGACAATCGGGAAGATCATCCCGGCCATGCTGAAGAAAGAGTCAGTGAACAGCAGGCGCGAACCGCGCTGGCGGCCGGCGTACATATGGGTGATCAGGAAGGTGCCTATCGACATGGTGATGCCGCTGACCACGCCAAGGATAAACATGCACAGGGAGAACATCGTCAGGCTCTTGGTCACCATCAGCCCGGCGACAGCCAGTACCATCAGGATAAAGCCAAACATCAGTTGACGCTTCAGCGGAATGATTTCCATCAACCAGGCGTTGAGGAAGATCGAAATCAAGATGCCGGCGTTAAGGAAAGTAAAGGTGTTGCTCATGCTGGAAACCGGCAGATTAAAGTACTCTGCAATGTTCCCCATCACCATCCCTGTGACGATAACTAAAGCGCCGGTCAGCGCGTAAGAAAAATAGCTGATCCAGGTAAGCCGTAGACGGTTGCTGTCATTCATTATATAGGCCTGATTATGTCTGTTAGGATTACACCCGTCGCCTTTCAAACCGCAGTTGGGCGCCCAGCTGCAATTTGAAATTCATGGGATATAACACTGGGTTAAGGCCGCTGGCTTTTCCTTGTAAAAGCAGAAAAGTCCCGATCAGGCCACCAGGGAGCGGATCCTAGCACAGACAACGGGAGTTTTTGTGATGGCTGTCGATTTTTTGATGCAATCAATGAAAGGTCGTGAAATTTTTTTGTGATCTATTTGCTTATCGTCACAATCGAGTCGCGGCTGATGATCGTCGGCGCGAAGCTGATGTGCGGGGTGGTCGGATCAATCAGCAGCCGCGTGGCGTATTGCGCCATCTCGGTAATCGGGAAATGTACGCTGGTCAGCGCCGGTCGCACGAAGGGCGCGCGCTCGCCGCTGTCGTAGCAGATCAGCGAGATATCTTGCGGTACCCGCAGGCGGTGCTCGTTGAGCGCCAGCAGCGCGCCGATGGCCATCTCTTCGTTACAGCAGTAAATGGCGGTGGGCAGGGTTTCCAGTTGCAGCAGTCGGTCGGCACAACGGTAGCCGCTTTCCAGGTCGTAAACCCCTTCCACGCAGGCCAGCGGCTTGATATGCGCAGCCTGCATCGCCTGTTCGAAACCCTGCAGCCGCAGCCGGCTGGAAATCCGCTCGCTTGGGCCGCTGATGCAGGCGATACGCCGGTGACCGGCCTCGATCAACTGTTGCGTGGCCATGCGGCTGGCGAGCGGGTGATCAAAGGTGACGCAGCGGTCTTCCAGACCGGGCACCAGGCGATCGAGCAGCACAAAGCTGCGTTGCTCCGCCGCCAGTTGGCGCAGTTGGTCGTCGCTGAGGAAACGCACGTGCAGGATCACCCCGTCACAGCGCAGGTTGAACAGCCGCTGGATTGCCCGCCATTCGTTTTCCGCGCTGCTGCGGCCTTGGGTCACCAGCAGCTGTTTACCCTGGGATTCGGCTTCGGTTTGCACAAAATCCATCAGCGCGCCGAAGAAACCGCCGCGATACGAGGTGGTGACCAGGCCCAGCGTATTGCTGTGGCTGGAGGCCAACGCGCGGGCGGCGGGGTTGGGGGTATAACCGAGCTGGGCTACCGCCCGTTCAACCTTCTCGCGGGTCGGGGCTTTAACGTTGGTATCGCCATTCACTACGCGTGACACGGTGGCGCGAGACACGCCCGCCAATGCTGCGACATCTTCCAGTGTCACCATCATCCGACTCCTGATTACGGCTAAAACCGGGTTCGGCGAACCGAACCCCTGCATAGTAGGTATAGCAATGTATCAGCAACCACGTCCCGCCAGGCGGTTATTTAAACTGCGGCAGATAAGGCGCATTCACCGCCAGCACCTCTTCCAGCAGCGGCTGCGCCACGTTGGCATTGGCCACCAGCGGATTGGTGACCAGCGCCAGCAGCCCGCTGCGACGATCGCCATGCACTGCAGCTTCGATGGTCAGGCGCTCGTAGGCCTTCACCTGCTGGGTCAGCGCGTGCATGGAATCCGGCAGCGTGCCGAAGGTCAGCGGGTGCGCGCCCTGCGCATCGACGATGCAGTTGGTTTCTATCACGGCATCGTCCGGTAAGCCGCGAATGGCGCCCCGGTTTGCGGTATTGACGACTAATTGCGTACCGAGATTATTATGGATCGCACGAATTAGCTCCAGCGCCACTTCCGAATAGTATGATCCACCGCGAAAACTCAGCTGTTCAGGCTTGCTGTCGAGCTGAGGATCGGCATACAGCTCAAACAGTTCTTTCTCCACCTTCATCACTTGCTCGGCACGGGTGCCGCGCTCGGCCGCCGCGGCCACTTCTTCGGCCAGCATCTCTTTGGTCTGGTAGAAATAGCGATGATACGGGCAGGGGATGGCACCTACGGCGCGCAGGAAGTCCGGTTGCCACGGCTCTTCCTTGATGTTGTTCATGGTCAGCGCCGCGCCGTCGCACAGCATGTCGATCACCTTGTCGGTTACGTCATGGCCGTTTTGCAGCACCTGATGCACCCACACCATGTGGTTCAACCCGGCGAACTGCAACTGCACGTCTTCATAGGCGCTTTTTAACATAGTGGCGATCATGTGGTGCATGCTGATCGGCACGTTGCACAGGCCGATAATTTTCGCTTTGGTGTAGCGGGAAACCGCTTCGGTGACGATGCCGGCCGGGTTGGTGAAGTTAATGATCCAGGCGTCCGGCGCCAGCTTTTCCACTCTGCGCGCAATATCCAGCATGACTGGGATGGTGCGCAGCGCTTTGGCGAAGCCGCCCACGCCGGTCGTTTCCTGGCCGATCAAATCGTATTTCAGGCCGAGACGCTCGTCGGCGGCGCGTGCCGGCAACTGGCCGACGCGGAACTGGGTCAGGACGAAGTGGGCACCGCGAATGGCGTCATCCAGCTCGAAATGCACGCTGACTTTCACCTGCTCCAGCCCATTGCGCGCCAGCATGCGCCGGGTCAGCGCGGCGATGATCTCTACCTTTTCGCGGCCCGGTTCAACATCCACCAGCGCCAATTCGGTCACCGGCAGTTCTTCGATGCGCTGGATTAGTCCATCGACCAACTCTGGCGTGTAGCTGCTGCCGCCGCCGATAACGGCGATTTTCAACGAATTCATGCGCGAGTCTCCAACAGTGCCTGACGGCGGTAAAGTTCAATCATGTCGTCTGCCAGATCCTGGATCACCATGGCGTTCATCAGGTGGTCCTGCGCATGAACGGTAATCAGGTTGATGGTCAGTTTGCCGCAGCCTTCATCCAGGCCGATCAACTGGGTCTGGATAAGGTGCGCCTTTTTCACCGACTGTTTCGATTCGGCCATGTGTTTGGCTGACGCAGTAAAGTCCCCGGCACGCGCCTGTTGCAGCGCCATCAGGGCACTGCTGCGGGCGCCACCGGAGAACACCAGCAGTTCCATGATGGTGCTTTCAAAATCGGGGCTGATTTCAGTCATCAATTCACTCACGTTATTTCTCCTGTTATCGCGCGACAGCGGTGCCGGCGGGCATACGTTAATCTCGGTCTCTCAAAAAATGAGAGCGCTCTCATTTATGTAGAGTAACGGGAATCGAGAACTAAACCGGGAGTTGCGTCGCAAAAAGCGACGAAGGTGTGAAAAGGGCAAAAAATGCGTGATGCAGTTGGCAAAAGGGGCCGCGGCGATCATACTTTCGGCAGTAAAAACGGCGACCGGCCAAGATATGCCCCTTCAATTGCGTAAATATAGGTAAATGGCTGGCACTCGCAGGTACAGCTCTTTAGAATCAAAGCGCTTTTCCGTTGTTTGTCTCTCAGAGAAAGGACCCGTTAATGTTCAAACGTACTTTAGTGACCTTCGTTGCGCTGTGTTCCCTGACAGCAATGACACCCGCAGCGTTTGCCGCCGGTGAAACTCATGTCATGCTGACCACCTCGGCAGGGAATATCGAATTGGCGCTCGACAGTCAGAAGGCTCCGGTTTCCACCAAGAACTTCGTCGACTACGTGAACAGCGGCTATTACAACAACACCATTTTCCACCGCGTGATCCCGGGCTTTATGGTTCAGGGCGGCGGTTTTACTGCGGATATGCAGCAAAAAACCACTAACGCGCCAATCAAGAACGAAGCCGATAACGGTCTGCGCAACCTGCGCGGCACCATCTCGATGGCGCGTACCGCCGATAAAGACAGCGCCACCAGCCAGTTCTTCCTGAACGTGGCGGATAACGCTTTCCTGGATCACGGCCAGCGCGACTTCGGTTACGCGGTGTTCGGCAAAGTGGTTAAGGGCATGGACGTGGTGGACAAAATTTCCCAGGCGCCGACCGGCAATGTGGGCCCGTACCAGAATGTGCCGAGCAAGCCTATCGTCATTTTGTCAGCCAAAGTGCTGCCATAAATTTTCTGTGCCGATCCCGTAGGGGTCGGCCGTTCCTTCGTTCCGAAGCTTTGCCTGCATCACTGTTTTCTTCCCCGCCGCATGTTTTAATAGCCCGCTTATAATCAGACCGGAAACCCGGCGTTGTGCCTTTGTTTTCTCTCGGAATGAGCGGCTGCCATGTTTGAATTTAACCAGGTTCTGCTGTTGTTGCAGCAGATGTGCGTTTATCTTGTCATTGCTTATTTACTGAGCAAAACTCCGCTATTCATTCCTCTGACGCAGGTGACCATCCGGTTGCCGCATAAGCTGTTGTGCTACCTCATCTTCTCGGTGTTCTGCATCATGGGCACCTATTTCGGCTTGCACGTCGAAGGCTCGATAGCCAATACCCGCGCCATCGGCGCCGTGCTGGGGGGCCTGCTGGGCGGGCCTTCGGTCGGTTTTCTGGTGGGGCTGACCGGTGGCCTGCACCGTTACACGCTGGGCGGCATGACCGACATCGCTTGTGCGGTATCCACGGTGGCGGAAGGGCTGGTAGGCGGGCTGGTACACAGCATCGCCATGCGCCGCAGGCGTATCGACCTGCTGTTTAATCCCTTGTTTGTCGCCGGCGTGGCGTTGGTCACCGAAGTGTTGCAGATGGCGATCATCCTGGCGATTGCGCGGCCGTTCGACGAGGCGCTGCGGCTGGTGGAGCACATTGCCTTGCCGATGTTGATCGCCAATACCCTGGGGGCGGCGATGTTCATGCAAATCCTGCTGGACCGGCGGGCGATGTTCGAGAAATACACCAGCGCGTTTTCCGCCAAGGCGCTGAAGATCGCCGAACGTACCGAGGGCATCTTGCGGCAGGGGTTCGATCAGGAAAACAGCATGAAGGTGGCGCGGGTAATCTATCAGGAGTTGGGCATCGGCGCGGTGGCGATAACCGATCGCGAGAAGCTGCTGGCGTTTATCGGCATTGGCGATGACCACCATTTGCCGGGCACGCCAATCTCATCGGGGCATTCGCACCGCGCTATCGACAACAACGAAGTGGTGTACGCCGACGGTAACGAGCTTTCCTACTGCTGCTCGATCAACCCCAACTGCAAGCTGGGCTCGACGCTGGTGATCCCGCTGCGCGGCGAGAATCAGCGGGTGATCGGCACCATCAAGCTGTACGAACCGAAAAGCCGGTTGTTCAGCACCATCAATCGCACGCTGGGCGAGGGTATCGCCAGCCTGTTGTCCGCGCAGATTATGGCCGGGCAGTATGAGCGTCATAAACAGCTACTGGCGCAGTCCGAAATCAAACTGCTGCATGCGCAGGTTAACCCGCACTTCCTGTTTAACGCCCTGAATACGCTGGTGGCGGTGATCCGCCGTGATGGCGACCGGGCCTGTGAGCTGGTGCAGTACCTTTCGACCTTTTTCCGCAAAAACCTGAAACGTTCGGATGACGAGGTCAGCCTGGCTGACGAGCTGGAACATGTGAACGCCTACCTGCAAATTGAGCAGGCGCGTTTTGCCGATCGGCTGGAGATCGCGGTTTCGCTGCCGGCAGAACTGTTGGCGGTGCGGTTGCCGGCCTTTTCGCTGCAACCGATCGTCGAGAACGCCATCAAGCACGGCACATCGCAACTGTTGGGCGTGGGACGGATTGATATCGGCGCGCGGCTTGAGGGCGAGTGTCTGTTGCTGCAAGTGACCGATAACGCCGGCTTGTTCCAGCCGCAGCCGAACAACAGCGGGCTGGGGATGAACCTGGTGGATAAGCGCATTCGCGTACGCTACGGCGAGGGCTATGGTGTGCAGGTGGCCTGCGAACCGCAAACATTTACCCGCATTACGCTCAACGTGCCGCTGGCGAGGGCTGCCTGATGTTAAACGTACTGATTGTCGATGATGAACCTTCCGCACGCGATAACCTGCGGCATTTACTGGAGGCGGAAGAGGGTATCTGCATCGTCGGCGAATGCGCCAACGCGATAGAAGCCATCAGCGGGATCCACCGCCTGCAGCCGGACGTGGTGTTCCTGGATATTCAGATGCCGCGCATTACCGGGCTGGAGATGGTGGGTATGCTCGATCCCAACCGCATGCCGCATATCGTGTTCCTGACCGCCTACGACGAGTACGCGGTGCGGGCCTTTGAAGAACACGCGTTTGATTATCTGCTGAAACCGGCGGAGCCGAAGCGGTTGAGCAAAACGTTGCAGCGCCTGCAGCAGCACCGTGGGCAGCAGAATATCGCCGCACTGGATGAGAGCGCCGGCTATCTGAAATACATCCCCTGCACCGGCCACAGCCGCATTTACCTGTTGCGTTTTGACGAGGTGGTAGCTGTCCGTTCGCGGTTGAGCGGGGTGTTCGTGGTGCGCAATGACGGCATGGAGTGTTTCACCGAACTGACGTTGCGGACGTTGGAGCTTCGCACGCCGCTGGTACGCTGCCACCGCCAGTATTTGGTCAACCTGGAGCAGGTACGCGAAATTCGCTTCGAGGACAGCGGCGCGGCGGAGATGATCATGCCGGCCGGAGAACCGGTGCCGGTCAGCCGCCGCTACCTGAAAGCGCTGAAGGAAGAGCTGGGACTGCGGGGATGATTAATTGGCGGGCCACTGACGGCGGGCATGCACTACGGCCAGCATAATGATTAACCCGTTGATTAATTCATAAACCAGGAAATAGGAATGATGAATAACCATTTCACGTGTACCGGGTACTCGGCCTGGTTTTCCACTGGACGGGTTTTGTGAGAGTCGTGTCGCAGTTGCTGAAATCAAGCTATCAATTTCTATCGCTGCGGCCGGATTCTTTGTTTCCAGGTAGTCATAAATTGCCATACGATCGGCAATTGCGGGTTCCGTCCACTTGAGTGTCACGATATTTCCTTATCGCATTACCTTGTCAGTTTTGACCTGCGCTCAGCGAAGTAGGCCTCAACGGCTTCATTATCAGTGATTTTTCCTTCATTAAGCGCTTTACGGCTTAAGTCCACTTTTTCCTGTAGCCACTGCTCATACTCTTTCTGATGAGTTTGCCGACTGACAAAATCACGCATGAAATCGCGCAACAACTGAGATGCGGTGCGATCGGCTGCTTTGGCTGCGCTGGCAAAGGCGATTTTTAATTCCTCATCCACTCGGATAACCACGGTAGATTCAGACATGATAATGACCTCGTATATACAACGTAAATCTTACTATATCACCGGTGGCTTATTGTTCAAGCAGGCAGAAACTGCTAGTACGAGGATCGGCGGAATCTGAAATTATTGGCTTTGCGGGCGTCTTGATGACGCCCTTTTTGTTTGTCCTTGACGGGGTTACGCCGCGCTTATAGCTTTATTGACATCAACAGGCGCTTTTCGCGCCGGGCCAGCGTCAAAGGAAAAGAAAATGAGTGAAGCACGGATTATCGCCAAAGCGATGAAAGACGGGAAACCGGTGCAGGATCTGGCGATCCTGCCCGCTTTGGCGAACCGCCATGGCCTGATTACCGGCGCGACCGGGACCGGTAAAACCGTGACGCTGCAAAGAATGGCCGAGCAGTTTTCGCGCATCGGCGTCCCGGTGTTCTTGTCGGACGTGAAGGGCGATCTGTCGGGGATTGGCGCGGAAGGCGTGCCCTCCGAGAAGCTGCAAGCGCGCCTGTCGGCGATTGGGGTTAGCGACTGGCAGCCGCAGGCCTGCACCCTCATTCCCTGGGACATCTACGGCGAGAAGGGCCACCCGATCCGCGCTACCGTTTCCGATCTGGGGCCGCTGCTGTTAGGGCGCTTGCTGGATCTGAACGATGTGCAAAGCGGCGTGCTGCAACTGGTATTCAAAATCGCCGACGACAATGCGCTGTTGTTGCTGGACATGAAAGACCTGCGTGCCATGGTGCAATACGTGGGCGACAACGCCAAACAGTTCCAGACCCAGTACGGCAATATCTCTTCCGCCTCGGTCGGCGCTATCCAGCGCGGGCTGCTGACGCTGGAGGAGCAGGGCGCCAATCAGTTCTTCGGCGAGCCGATGCTGGACATCAACGACCTGATGAAAACCGACGCCAACGGTCACGGCATCATTAACCTGTTGGCGGCGGACAAGCTGATCAATCAGCCGAAGCTGTATTCGGTGTTCCTGCTGTGGTTACTGGCCGAATTGTTCGAACACCTGCCGGAAGTGGGCGACCCGGAACAGCCGAAGCTGGTGTTCTTCTTCGACGAAGCGCACCTGCTGTTCAATGACGCGCCGGCGGCGCTGCTGACCAAAATCGAGCAGGTGGTGCGCCTGATCCGCTCCAAAGGCGTCGGCATCTATTTTGTCACCCAAAACCCGTTGGATATCCCGGACAGCGTGCTTGGCCAGTTGGGCAACCGCGTGCAACATGCCCTGCGCGCCTTTACTCCTCGCGATCAGAAGGCGGTGAAAGCCGCAGCGCAAACCCTACGCGCCAACCCGGCTTTCGATGCGGAAACGGCGATCACCGAACTGGGCGTGGGCGAGGCGCTGGTGTCATTCCTCGACGAGAAAGGGCGCCCTAACGTGGTGGAGCGTGCGATGGTGATCGCGCCGGAGTCCAAAATGGGCATGCTGGGGGCTGAAGGGTTAAACAGCGCAATTAACAAGTCACCGCTGTATGGCCGCTACGAGGATATGGTCGATCGTGAATCGGCTTATGAGAAACTGTCGTCGGAAGGGTTCGCCACCGTCGGCAGCCCACAACCGGGCCAGCCGGCGCAACAACCGCAGGCGCAGCAGCAGGCGGGCGGTGGCCTGATGGGCGGCCTGAACGAAATTCTGTTCGGATCCACCGGCCCACGCGGCGGCAAGCGCGACGGTATCGTCCAGACCGCCGCCAAGAGCATGGCGCGCGATCTCGGCCGCCAGATCCTGCGCGGCGTGCTGGGCTCGATCATGGGCGGCCGGAAAAAGTAAGCGGAAATTATCGATAGCGGCAGTATTGCAGGGGCGTTGTATACTGCGCCCGTGTAAATCGGGGCGAGATATTTGCCCCCTACGATGATGTCCGTTGGAAACACTATGCTGCTGTTGATCGATAACTACGACTCTTTTACCTATAACCTTTACCAGTACTTCTGCGAATTAGGCGCCGAGGTGCTGGTAAAGCGCAACGACGAGCTGCAACTGGCCGATATCGAACGGCTGGCGCCGCAGCATTTGGTGATCTCCCCTGGCCCCTGTACCCCGAACGAAGCCGGCATCTCGCTGGCCGCGATCCGTCATTTTGCCGGTAAATTGCCGATCCTCGGCGTTTGCCTGGGGCATCAGGCGCTGGGCCAGGCGTTTGGTGCAAAGGTGGTGCGCGCCCGTGAGGTGATGCACGGTAAAACCTCAGCGATCCGTCATCTCGACAGCGGCGTATTTCGCGGGCTGAACAACCCGTTGACCGTTACCCGCTACCACTCGCTGGTGCTGGAAGCCGCCACGCTGCCGGCCTGCTTTGAAGTCACCGCCTGGAGCGAGCGCGACGGCGTTCGTGATGAAATCATGGGTATCCGCCACCGTCAGCTGGCGCTGGAAGGGGTGCAGTTCCATCCGGAGAGCATCCTCAGCGAGCAGGGTCACCAACTGCTGGATAATTTCCTTAAAAGTTAATCGGTTAGTTTTTTTTTGCCGCCGAAGACGATTTGCGTTTGCCCTTTATTGGTTTTTTATGCATATTTTGTGATTATATTTTCACTTAATGGCAGTGAAAATACCGAATCACTTTTAGGGCGGACCCCATAATGACCGAAAAATACCCAGTAAGCCGCAGCACTTTTGATCAGGTTATCTTGCCTGTTTATGCACCTGCCCAGTTTGTCCCGGTGAAGGGCAAAGGCAGCCGCGTGTGGGACCAGCAGGGGAAAGAGTACATCGATTTCTCCGGCGGCATTGCGGTCACGGCGTTAGGGCACTGCCATCCAGCCTTGGTTGAGGCGCTGAAGCAGCAGGGCGAAACCTTGTGGCATACCAGCAATGTCTTCACCAACGAACCGGCGCTGCGGCTGGCCGGCAAACTGATTGATGCCACCTTCGCCGATCGGGTATTTTTCGCCAACTCAGGCGCGGAAGCCAATGAAGCGGCCTTCAAGCTGGCACGCCACTACGCCATTAGCCGCCACAGTCCGTATAAAACCAAAATCATCGCGTTTTATAACGCCTTTCACGGCCGTACGCTGTTCACCGTTTCGGTGGGCGGGCAGGCCAAATATTCTGATGGTTTTGGCCCAAAACCGGCAGATATCGTGCACGTGCCGTTCAACGATCTGGCGGCGGTAAAAGCGGTGATGGACGATCACACCTGTGCGGTGGTGATGGAGCCGATCCAGGGTGAAGGCGGGATCACCCCGGTGGACGCCGAATTCCTCAAAGGCGTGCGCGAATTGTGCGATAAGCACCAGGCGCTGCTGGTGTTCGACGAAGTGCAAAGCGGTATGGGCCGCAGCGGCAAGCTGTTCGCCTACATGCATTATGGCGTGACGCCGGATATTCTCACCACCGCCAAAGCGCTGGGCGGCGGTTTCCCTGTCAGCGCCATGTTGACCACCGAAGAGATTGCCTCGGTGATGCAGGTGGGTACGCATGGCACCACTTACGGTGGTAATCCGCTGGCCTGTGCGGTGGCGGAAGCGGCGCTGGACGTGATCAATACCCCGGAAGTGCTGAATGGCATCGAACAACGTCATCATCTGTACGTGCAGGCACTGCGGAAAATTGGCGAGAAATACGGTATTTTCAGCGACATTCGCGGCATGGGCTTGCTGATTGGCGCAGAGCTGACTCCGCCGTATCACGGCAAGGCGCGCGATTTCCTCACCGCCGCCGCCGCGCGCGGGCTGATGATCCTCAACGCCGGCCCTAATGTGATCCGCTTTGCGCCTTCTCTGGTTGTGGAGCTGAAAGACATCGACGATGGCATGGCGTTGTTTGAGCTGGCGGTGCAGGACGTGATTAACGCGTAATCTTATCTCGGAATGACAAGGGGCGCCGCAGGGCGCCCTTATTGATCGCGCAGTTTACGTTTCAGCCAGATGCCGTGATGCGGGCGCTGGCGCCAGGCCAGCGACGAAATGGTGTGCATGACGCTCAGGTGGGAGAGAATGCGGCGCAGGTGGCGCTCCATTTCGGTAACCGGCATTTCCGGGTGCAAATCCGGTGGCTGCATGATGCTGTTGCCGCTGCTTGGCCCGTCGTACTCCAGCCGCTGCTGGCAGCTTTGCAGCGCTATCTCGCAGGTTTGCAGATACTCCTGCGCCAGCTTGGGCGTCAGCATATAGTGCTCGCGCGCCAGAATGGTCATCGCGTTCAGGTGTTCGACAATAAACTGGCTGTGCGTTACCCACAGGCGCATATCCGCCAGATAGCTGGATTCAAACCCCGGTTCCTGCATTGCCTGATTCAATGAGGTGAACAGCGCGTTGTGCGCCTGGTTCACCTGCATGCGAGCATAGGCCAGCGCGCTGGGATCGGGTTCCTGCTCTTCCAGCAGCAGGCGCAGTGCCTGTTGATCTTTCTCCAGCGCCTGATGGGCGTTCTTGCGCAGCAGGCCGCTTTGCCACTGTGGCCACAGCCAGAGGGTGCCGCCGAACACCAACACGCAGCCGAGCAGGGTGTCGATAAGGCGGGGGATCAGGAAATGTGTGCCGTTCAGCGCCAGCAGTTGCAGGGTATAGACCGCCGTCACCGTAAAGCCAATCACCGCCAGCCCGTAGTTTTTACGCGAAACCAGATAGGCCGCCAGCGTAATGACCAGCATCACGCTCAGGGTCGCGCCCTCGGGCATTTGCAACTGCAGCAACCCGGCGGCGATCACCAGCCCGGCCAACGTGCCGAGCGCACGGTGCTGGATGCGAACCCGGGTGGCGTTGTAGCCGTTCTGGCTCACCAGCATGACGGTCAGCAGGATCCAGTAAGGTTTTGGCAGATTGAAAACCATCCCCAGGCTGCTGCCCGCCGCCAGCATTACCCCCAGCCGTGCCGCATTGCGCAGGGCGTTGGATTTAAACGACAGGTAGCTGAACAGCGCCGGCCAGAACGGCAGGCGGTTTTGATTGGCCATCAGGTCGCGACGGTATAACGGATGCTGGGTGCGCAGCAGGCGAGCGATGCGGCTGAAGTGGTAGTAACAGAACTGACCCACCGGATTGTCGGGGTGCTGTGCGGCCACTTTCTCCAGCGCCGCCAGCTCGTTGACCATACTGAAGCGCTGGGAGTATTGATGATAGAGAATATCGTGCGCCACCGTGCGCAGCCGGCCGGCAATCACCTGCGCATTGCGGCGGATAATCGCCTCGGCCTGGCTTTGCTCCACCAGTTTTTGCACTTCTTCCGGCAGGTGCAGGCTGACGGTAATGTGTTCTTGTAAATCCAGCGCGACCTGAAAGGTTCGCTGCAGGCGTTTTTGCTCGAGATTATTGGCGTGCGGCAAAAAGTTGAGCTGCTGATACAGCAGGCTGATCAGGTCCATCACTTTTTGCTGGCGCACCAGCAGTGGCGGTAACGCGGTTTGCGGATCGGTATGTTGGGTTAACAGGGAATACTTGGCTTCGAAGTAGTCCGCCAGTTCCAGATAAAGCTGGCTCAACGATTCGCGCATCGGCTGTTCTTTCCACAGCTTGAACCAGAACCAGGTGAACAGGCCGTACCAGGCGGTACCCACCACATACAGTAAGGGGGCGTACCACAGCGGCACCGTGCCGGCCATGCTGAGAGAAAAGATGGCGGCGATCAACGCGGCGGGGAGCAGGCGGGCATGTAACGGGCTGATCTCGCCGCTGACGCCGAGCAGCAGAGCCAGGCCGAGCATCAACGCCGGCAGCGGCAATTGCCACAGCAACGCCTGCTGCAGCAACAGGCTGCTGAGTGCAAACAGTGAGCCGCCGACGATCAGGCGTTTGAAAAAACGTTTGTGGGGCGTGTCCAGCCCGGCGATGTTACAGCAGGCGGGAACCAGGGAAAACAGCAGGCCGAGTTGCAGGTGGCCGATCAGCAGGCCAAAGAGCACCGGCAGACACAGCACCAGCGTTTGCCGCAGTGCGTAATTGACTTCCGGGTGGTAAATCAGTCGACGCCACATGATCGGTCGGGGCATAAAAAAACGGCGCGAATCATCGCGCCGTTTTTTCAGTGATTAACGTGTGCCGTAAACGACAATGGTTTTGCCGTGGGCGGAGATCAGGTTTTGATCCTCCAGCATTTTCAGAATGCGGCCGACGGTTTCACGTGAACAACCGACGATCTGACCAATTTCCTGGCGGGTGATTTTGATCTGCATGCCGTCTGGGTGGGTCATGGCATCGGGTTGTTTCGCCAGGTTCAGCAGCGTTTGCGCGATGCGACCGGTAACGTCCAGGAAGGCGAGGTTACCCACTTTCTCTGAGGTCACTTGCAGGCGGCTTGCCATCTGCGCTGACAGGCGCATCAGGATGTCCGGGTTGACCTGAATCAGTTGGCGGAATTTCTTGTAAGAAATCTCAGCCACTTCACAGGCGGTTTTCGCCCTGACCCAGGCGCTACGCTCCTGGCCTTCTTCAAATAATCCAAGCTCGCCGATGAAATCCCCTTGGTTAAGGTAGGACAAGATCATCTCTTTACCTTCTTCATCCTTAATCAGCACCGCGACGGAGCCTTTTACGATGTAGTAAAGCGTTTCGGCTTTTTCACCTTGGTGAATCAGCGTACTTTTGGATGGATATTTGTGGATATGGCAATGAGACAGGAACCATTCGAGTGTAGGGTCTGTTTGCGGTTTGCCGAGAACCATTCGCTGTTATCCTCTGTTGTTATCGCTGCCTTGTGTCACAGGGGTCAGAGTTCCCTGTAAAACGTGCTGTCGCCGTTGTTTTAAGGGTGGCTGGCAGCAGGTTTTGAGGCGTGTCATAAATATACGCTGTCGCTCTAGCATATTAACTTGCCGGGAGAGCTGCAAGCTACATTCTATTAACATACCGGTAAAGGAGCCTTTCTCTGGGAGTTTCCCTGAAATCAGTGTCCCGGAAAGATTTATTGCGGCTCTGTTTGTAGCACAGAGTGAGGCGGGTGTCTCGTGTTGTCTTGCTTGCGCATGACCAGCATCAGGTTCCGTTGCCAGTTTCTATGCGAAAGCGTACTCTGATTTTAAGAAATTAATCGGAGTGACCAATATGCAGGCAAGAGTTAAGTGGGTGGAAGGGTTGACGTTTCTGGGGGAATCCGCGTCTGGCCATCAGGTGTTGATGGACGGCAACGCCGGCGATAAAGCCCCCAGCCCGATGGAAATGGTGCTGATGTCGGTGGGGGGATGCAGCGCTATCGACGTGGTGTCGATCCTGAAAAAAGGGCGTAATGACGTGCGTGATTGCGAGGTAAAATTGACCTCCGAACGGCGTGAAGAAGTGCCGCGCGTCTTTACCCATATCAACCTGCATTTTATCGTGACCGGCAAAGATCTGACCGACAATATCGTTGAACGTGCGGTGAACCTCTCCGCCGAGAAATACTGCTCGGTGTCGTTGATGCTGAACAAGGCTGCCAGCGTGACTCACAGCTTTGAAATCCGCGACGTAGCGTAACGCGCAAGAATAAAGGGGCGCGGCCAACTGCCGCGCTCCGACCCATTACCCGATTTTTTTGCCTTCCAGCAGTTGCTGCACCAGCGGCGCCATGATCAGCTCCATCGCCAGCCCCATTTTGCCGCCCGGCACCACCAGCGTATTGATGTGCGAGATAAAAGAGCCTTGCAGCATCGCCAGCAGGTAAGGGAAATCGATCTGATCCAGCCCGCGGAAGTGAATCACCACGAAGCTTTCATCCAGTGAAGGGATGGCTTTGGCGGCGAACGGGTTGGAGGTATCCACCGTCGGCACGCGCTGGAAGTTGATGTGGGTGCGCGAGAACTGCGGCGTGATGTAGTTGATATAATCCTCCATCGAACGCACCACCGAATCCATCACCGCTTCACGTGAATGCCCGCGCTCGCCGGTATCGCGGATCAGTTTTTGGATCCACTCCAGGTTAACGATCGGTACCACGCCGACCAGCAGATCGACATGTTTGGCCACGTCGGTATGTTCGGTAACTACGCCGCCATGCAACCCTTCATAGAACAGCACGTCGGTCGGCGCCGGCAGCGCTTCCCAAGGCGTAAAGGTGCCGGGGACCTGGTTATAAGGCACCGCTTCGTCGTAGGTATGAAGATACTTGCGTGACCGTCCGGTGCCGTTCTTGCCGTACTCGATAAAGCTCTGTTGCAGCAGACCGAAGTCGTTGGCCTCAGGCCCGAAATAGCTGATATGACGACCCAGATCGCGCGCTTTGCGGATCGCCGCGTCCATTTCAGGCCGGGTATAGCGGTGGAAGCTGTCGCCTTCCAGCTCCGCCGCGCGGATGTTCAACTGCTGGAATATCTTGCGGAACGCCACGCTGGTGGTGGTGGTGCCGGCGCCGCTGGAGCCGGTCACTGCGATAACGGGATGTTTGGCGGACATGGTGGTTGTCACTCCGTGTTAAATGCGCCGGCGTCAGAGTAGGGTTATTGGTCTGTTTGACGCCCTTTTCGCCAAGGGCAAAATTCCGCGCGCGGGTTTGCAATGGTTCATTGTTACCTGATTTTTTCCGTCAGTCATAGAACCGGCAGGCACTAATTTTCTTCCTGCCCGGCACGGAACTGCCCGCGCGGCATGATGTTGATGGTTTCATGCAGTTCTGACCATACCAGCAGGACCTCGCCGTTTTTCAACTGGCGGCGAACGTCTTCCACTTTTTGCTCCAGCGAACGTTCGTGTTCGCCGTAGTCGGTGCCTTCGCGCAACACAAAGGATTCGATCAGGCTGTTCAGGGTCTCGGTTTCCAGTTCTTTCCAGGGGATAATCACGGTGCGGGTTCCAGATAAGGGGAAAGCCAGGATGGAATGCGGTATTCCAGCCACATGTGGGGTTTGTTCAAACTGCCGCCGACAAAGCCGACGTGGCCGCCAAACTCGGTCAGCTGGTATTCAATGTTGCGCGGCAGGCCGGCGATGTCGGGGATCACTTCGTCGGTCATGAAGGGATCGTCTTTGGCATGGATGATCAGCAGCGGCGTCTGAATGGCCGGTAACAGCGGCAGCGCGCTGCAACGGCGGTAGTAATCGGTGGCGTCGCTAAAGCCGTGGACGCGTGAGGTGATGACATCGTCAAAGTCGCGGATACGGCGCAGCGCCCGGAGTTGCGGCAGCTTGAGCGGCAGGGTGTCGGGGTAGTGCAGCAGCTTGCGGGTGGCGTTTTGTTTCAACTGCCCAAGCAGATAGTGCTGATAAACACGCGAGAACCCTTGATCCATTCGCAATGAGCAGGGCTCCAGCATCAAGGGTGCGGACACGATCACCGCCGCCTGCAACAGGCTGTCTGCCCCTTGCTGCGCCAGGTAGCAGGCCAGCATGTTGCCGCCGAGCGAGACGCCAACCGCCGCCGTCGGTACTTCGCCGTGAGTGGCGCGCAGCCACCGCAGAAAAAAGCGTGCATCCTCCGTTTCGCCGGAGTGATAGATGCGCTGTTTGCGGTTCGGTACGCCGCTGCAACCGCGAAAATGCATAACCACCCCGAGCCAGCCTTTTTCACGCCAGGCGTTGAGCAGGCCGTGAGCATAGGGGCTGTAGAAGTTGCCTTCCAGCCCATGGAACAGTACCACGCGCGGCTTGCCGGCGGCCTGCGCCGGATCTTCGCTCCAGGCGAGATCGACAAAATCGCCGTCGGGCAATTCCAGCCGCTGCCAGTGCGGTTTCAACCGCACGCGGCGGCGCACCAGCCGTGGCAGCAGCGTTTGCAAATGTGGGTTACTGGCGCCGGTCAAAGGGCGAAAGGATTCATGCATAACCTGAGTAAAAATCTTATTGGCGGCTATTGTCTGATCAATAGCGCACTGTTAGCTTCAATACCATGAGTTAACAATAATACTGCAAAAAACGCCCCGGGTGAGGAGCACCCGCTTCATGGAACCGAGTTTATTTCTTTCGCTGTTAGGCTTCCTGTGGGTTGCCGCGATCACGCCTGGTCCCAACAATATGTTACTGACCACCTCCGGCGCCAATTTTGGCTTTATGCGCTCACTGCTGTTGATGATGGGCATTATGCTCGGCATGCAAAGCATTTTGCTGCTGGTGGCATTCGGCGTCGGTAGCCTGATTTTGGTTTACCCTGCGCTGCACCTGATCCTGAAAGTCCTCGGTAGCCTGTACCTGTTATGGTTGGCGTGGAAAGTCGCTACCGCCGCCTATGAAAAGCTGGAAACCGACGTGGCGCCGCCGCAGCCTATACGGTTGTATCAGGGCTGGCTGTTGCAGTTCCTCAACCCCAAGGCCTGGCTGATGGCACTGGGCGCGGTGGCGAGCTTCAGTCTGGCGGGCGATAAATATAACGCTTCTATTATGGCTATTTCACTGGGTATTTTTGTGGTGAATGTCGTTGCCGGGGTGATTTGGCTGGGGTTTGGCACGGTGATTGGCCGTTTGCTGCGCAGCAAAAAGGCCTGGATCATTTTTAACCTATCCATGGGGCTGTTAACCGCGGCCTGTGTGTTACTTATCTGGCATTAAGGAATTGCGGATGATGGAAAATTACTTCCACGTAGTGGCGTTTACCGGCGAAGGCTTACGTGGCAATCCGGCGGGCGTATGCCTGCTGAAGCAACCCTTGTCGACTGCCGAGATGCAGGCCATTGCCAATGAGCTGTGCCTGCCGGAAACCAGCTTTGTCTGGGACGATGGCGACATGTCGGCTATTCGCTGGTTCACCCCGCAGCGTGAGGTGGATCTCTGCGGCCACGGCACGCTGGCGGCGGCGCATGTGATGTTCAGCGCGGTGAATCCGGCGCTACAGGATATCCGGTTTCGCTCGGCCGGCGGTGAGCTGTACGTTAAGCGTGATGCCGCCGACGGCGAACGGTTGATCCTGGATTTCCCTTCACGATTGCCGCAAAAGGTGGCAGAACCGGCTGGGCTGGCGGCGCTGCTCGGCGTGAAACCGCAGGACGTGTGGCAGGCCACCGCGTTGTTGGTGCTGCTGGAAAATGAAGCCCAGGTGCGGGCGTTGCAGCCGGACATCCCGGCGTTAATCGCGCTGGCCGGCCGTGCGGTCATCGTCAGTGCCCCGGGTAAAAAGGTAGATTTTGTCTCGCGTTATTTTACCCTCGACGGCGGTGAAGACCCGGTGACCGGCTCTGCGCACTGCACGCTGGCACCTTATTGGGCTGCACGCCTGGGGCGTCATAAGCTGCATGCCCGGCAGATTTCCGCCCGCGGCGGTGAGCTGTTTTGCGAATGGAAAGGCGATCGCACGCTGCTCGGCGGTTATGCACGGACGTTTATACGGGGTGAGTTATCGCTCTGAATGTCATGGCATATTCCTCAAGGTAATAACGAGGTTTTTTTTATTCTTTTATTGCTCGTCACCGCTCGGATAAAACTGTCAACAACTGAACAGACTTTTATCAACGGAGCGGATCATGGCGAGCAAACTCTTTTCATTACGCGGCGTAACGCTGCTGGTGTTATCGCTCGGCGCGGCCAGTGCGCAGGCGGTCGACGTTACCGTGGCGTATCAAACCTCGGCGGAACCGGCCAAAGTGGCGCAGGCGGAAAACAGCTTTGCCAAGCAGTCCGGTGCCACCGTTGACTGGCGCAAATTCGACAGCGGCTCCAGCGTGTTGCGCGCACTGGCTTCCGGCGATGTGCAGATCGGCAATATCGGCTCCAGCCCACTGGCGGTGGCCGCCAGCCAGAAACTCCCTATCGAAGTGTTCCTGATCGCCTCGCAGCTCGGCAGTTCCGAAGCGCTGGTGGTGAAGAAGGAGATTAAAGGCCCGCAGGATCTGATCGGTAAACGCATTGCGGTGCCGTTTATCTCCACCACCCACTATAGCCTGCTGGCTTCTCTCAAGCATTGGGGCATCAAGCCTGAACAGGTCAAGATCCTCAATCTGCAGCCGCCGGCCATCGCCGCCGCCTGGCAGCGCGGTGATATCGACGGTGCCTACGTCTGGGCGCCGGTGGTCAACGAGCTGGCCAAACAGGGCAAGGTCCTGACCGATTCCGCACAGGTTGGGGAGTGGGGGGCGCCGACGCTCGACGTCTGGGTGGTGCGCAAGGACTTCGCCGAAAAACACCCGGAGGTGGTGACCGCCTTTGCCGCCAGCGCGTTGAATGCCCAGAAAGCCTATCTGGCACAGCCGGAGCAATGGCTGAAAGACAAAAGCAATCTCGGCACGCTGTCCCGTCTGAGTGGCGTGCCCGAGGATCAGGTGCCGGTGCTGGTGAAGGGCAACACCTATCTGCCGGTGTCTGAGCAGATTACTCAGCTTGGTCAGCCGGTGGACAAGGCGATTCGCGATACCGCCGAGTTCCTCAAACAGCAGGGCAAAATCCCGCAGGTCGACAGCGATTACAGCGCCTATGTGACCGACCGCTTTGTGAAACAGGTGCAGGCTGCGCCGCAGTCGTAGGGGAGCCGCATGCTAAACGTTAACCATCTTTCAGCAGACTACCAGGGGCGCCCCGCACTGCGCGACGTCTCGTTCCAGATTGCCGCCGGGCAACTGGTGGTGGTGCTCGGCCCGTCGGGCTGCGGCAAAACCACGCTGCTGAATTTGATCGCCGGGTTTATCGAGCCTTCAGCTGGCAGCATCACGCTGGATGGAACGTCCGTTAACGGCCCGGGAGCCGAGCGGGGCGTGGTGTTCCAGCATGAGGGTTTACTTCCGTGGCGCAACGTGGTGGATAACGTCGAGTTTGGCCTGCAGTTGGCCGGTATCGGCAAGCAGCAGCGCCGCGAGGTGGCGCAGCAGATGTTGCAACGCGTGGGGTTGGCGGGTTACGAACAGCACTTTATCTGGCAACTTTCCGGCGGCATGCGCCAGCGGGTGGGCATTGCCCGTGCGCTGGCCGCCGATCCGCGCTTGCTGCTGCTGGACGAGCCGTTTGGCGCGCTGGATGCTTTCACCCGCGAGCAGATGCAGGAACTGCTGCTGACCATTTGGCGTGATACCGGCAAGCAGGTATTGCTGATCACCCACGATATTGAAGAGGCGGTTTTCCTCGCCAGCGAACTGTTGCTGTTGTCGCCGGGGCCGGGGCAGGTGGTGGAGCGCCTTTCGCTGAACTTCGGCCAGCGCTACGCCAACGGCGAGGCATGTCGGTCGATCAAATCCGATCCTGAATTTATCGCGCAGCGCGAATATGTGCTGGGCAAAGTGTTCCAACAGCGCGAGGCATTGCTATGAGCCTGCATTCCGCCCTCAAAGAGGTTGCCCAGCCGCAGATTGCGGCGCCGCGCCGTTTTCGCATACCGCGCAACCTGTTGCTGAGCGGCGTCACCTTGCTGGTGGTATTGGCTGTCTGGTGGGGCGTGACCGCACTGAACCTGATCAGCCCGCTATTTCTACCTGCGCCGCAGCAGGTGTTGCACCAGTTGCTGGTCATCGCCAGCCCGCAGGGCTTTATGGACGCTACGCTGTGGCAACATCTGGCGGCCAGCCTGGGACGCATTCTGGTGGCGCTGCTGGCGGCGGTGATTATCGGCGTTCCGGTGGGTATCGCCATGGGGCTGAACGACACGGTGCGCGGCATTCTCGACCCGCTGATTGAGATTTACCGCCCGGTGCCACCGCTGGCCTATCTGCCGCTGATGGTGATTTGGTTCGGCATCGGCGAAACCTCGAAAATTCTGCTTATTTACCTGGCGATCTTCGCCCCGGTTGCGCTGTCTGCCGTCGCCGGCGTGCGCAGCGTGGCACAGGTACGGGTGCGTGCCGCTCGCGCTTTAGGCGCCAACCGCTGGCAGGTGCTGCGTTTTGTGGTGCTGCCGAGCGCACTGCCGGAGATTTTGACCGGTATCCGCATTGGGCTGGGCGTCGGTTGGTCGACGCTGGTGGCAGCCGAACTGATCGCCGCTACGCGTGGTCTGGGATTTATGGTGCAGTCCGCCGGTGAGTTTCTGGCCACCGACGTGGTGTTGGCCGGGATCGGCGTGATTGCGATTATTGCATTTGGGCTGGAGCTGGGGCTGCGCGCCTTGCAGCGCCGATTGACCCCGTGGCATGGAGTACAGCAATGAACGAACGTCTGAAGATTACCCCGCTGGGGCCCTACATCGGCGCGTTGGTGGAAAACGTCGTACTGGCGCGGCCGTTGGGCGACGGCCAGTTTGAGCAGCTTTACCATGCATTGCTCAAACACCAGGTGCTGTTCTTCCGCAATCAGCCGATCACACCGCTGCAGCAGCGTGATTTGGCCGGGCGCTTCGGCGATCTGCACATCCATCCGGTTTACCCGCACGCCACCGACGTGGAAGAGATCATCGTGCTGGATACTCATGACGATAACCCGCCGGACAACGACAACTGGCATACCGACGTCACCTTTATCGAAAACCCGCCGCAAGGGGCGATACTGGCGGCGAAGACATTGCCGTCTTTCGGTGGCGATACCTTGTGGGCCAGCGGCATCGCGGCCTATGAAGCCTTGTCTGACCCCTTCCGGCAACTGCTGGCCGGGTTGAAGGCGGAACATGACTTCGCCAAGTCATTCCCGGAGCATAAGCATTTGTCGAGCGACGAGGAGCACCAGCGCTGGCAGGTGGCGAAGCAGAAAAACCCGCCGCTGCTGCACCCGGTGGTGCGCACCCATCCGGTAAGCGGGCGGCAGGCACTGTTCGTCAATGAAGGTTTCACTACGCGGATTGTGGATCTGGCGCCGAAGGAGAGCGAGGCATTGCTGAACTTCCTGTTTGCCCACATTACCAAGCCGGAATTCCAGGTGCGCTGGCGCTGGCAGGAGGATGACATCGCGATCTGGGATAACCGCGTGACGCAGCATTACGCCAACGCGGATTACCTGCCGCAGCGGCGCATCATGCACCGTGCGACCATTTTAGGAGATAAACCTTTTTACAAGGCGTGAAGCCGTGGGCGCAGCGTGCTGCGCTCCTACAATTCAAACTCGTTTGTCAGCTGTTCCAACTGCTCCTGCGCATCCAGCCAGGTCATTTCCGTCTCTTCCAGAGCGGATTTGGTCTGGCTTTGTTTTTGCAGGCACTCGGTCAGATCGGCCTTGCGGCTGATGTCATACAGCGCAGAGTCCGCCAGTTTCTCTTCTACCGCCGCCAGTTCGGCGCCCAGTTTTTCCATCTGCTGTTCCAGCTTGGCGATTTGCTTGCGCAGCGGCTGAGTCTGGGTGCGGAATTCGGCTTCGCGACGTTTCTGATCTTTACGCGCCTGTGCGCTGTTGCCGTTGTTTTCTTTCTCCGGCGCATCCTGCTGGTTTTCCTGCCGTTGCAGATCGCTCAGCCATTGCTGGTAGTCGTCCAGATCGCCTTCGAAAACTTCGACCTGGCCATCGTGCACCAGATAGAGGTCGTCGGTGGTGGAGCGCAGCAGATGGCGGTCGTGCGAGACCACCACCAGTGCGCCTTCGAAATCGATCAGCGCTTCGGTCAACGCCTGGCGCATGTCCAGATCCAGGTGGTTGGTCGGTTCGTCGAGCAGCAGCAGGTTAGGGCGCTGCCAGACGATCAGCGCCAGCACCAGCCGCGCCTTTTCGCCGCCGGAGAAACGCTCGGTGGCCTCGGTGACCTTGTCGCCCTGGAAGCCGAAACCGCCCAGGTAGTCGCGCAGTTGCTGTTCCAGCACCCGGGGAGCGATGCGGCTCAGGTGTTGCAGCGGCGATTCGTCGGCGCGCAAGAACTCCAACTGATGCTGGGCGAAGTAGCCCAGTTTGATGCCCTTCGCCAGGCCAATCTCACCGCTCAGCGGTTCCAGCGAGCCGGCCAGCATTTTGATCAAGGTAGATTTACCGGCGCCATTACGGCCCAGCAGGCCAATGCGCGAACCGGGCACCAGGTTGAGCTTGATCGATTTCAGGATCACTTTTTCGCCGTAGCCGGCGCTGACCTTCTCCATGCGCAGCAATGGGTTCGGCAAGCTTTCCGGCTGGCGGAAGCTGAAGCTGAACGGGTTATCGACGTGGGCCGGGGCGATAAGCTCCATGCGTTCGAGCATTTTAATGCGGCTCTGCGCCTGTTTGGCTTTGGTGGCCTGGGCACGGAAGCGATCGATATAGCTTTGCAGGTGCGCTACTTTCTCCTGCTGGTGCTGATACAGCGACTGCTGCTGCGCCAGTTTGGTCGAGCGTTGACGCTCGAACGAGGAGTAGTTGCCGGTATATTCGTTGATGGTCTCTTGTTCGATATGCAGGATTTTATCGACGATCGGATCCAGGAAGTCGCGGTCGTGGGAAATCAGCACCAGCGTGCCCGGATAGCCCTTCAGCCAGCGTTCCAGCCAAATCACCGCGTCCAGATCCAGGTGGTTGGTCGGTTCGTCGAGCAGCAGCAGGTCGGAACGGCAGACCAGCGCCTGCGCCAGGTTCAAACGCATGCGCCAGCCGCCCGAGAAAGCGCGCACCGGGCTTTGCAGTTGTTCGTTGGAGAAGCCGAGACCGTGCAGCAGGCTGGCGGCGCGGGAGCGGATGGTCCAGGCGTCGATGGCGTCCAGTTTGCCGTGCAGCGTGGCGATGGCGTGGCCGTCGTTTTTCTCGTTCGCCAATTGCAATTCGGCTTCAAGCTGGCGGAATTCGCGGTCGCCGTCGATAACATACTCAATGGCCGGCACGTCCAGCGCCGGCGTTTCCTGGTTGACCCAGGCCAGCGCCCAGTTAGTGGGGAAGGTGTGAGTACCACCGTCCGCGGCGATTTCGCCTTTCAGCAACGCCAGCAGCGTGGATTTGCCGCAGCCGTTTTTACCCACCAGGCCGACTTTCTGACCTGGATTAACCGTCGCCGTGGCGTTGTCCAACAGGACGCGGGTGCCGCGTCGGATTTGTAGCGAGGAGAATACAATCATAAAGCGCCGTATGTTCAGAGTATGTTAAATTGAGAGGATTCTAAGTTAACAGGACACAGACTGTCCTATTATTAGTCTTTGCGAAGCATGGTAACGGAAAACCGCTATCCTGACGACGCTTTGGAGGGGAATGATGTCGCAGCCGCCCAAGGTCTTGCTGCTGTATGCCCATCCGGAATCCCATGACTCGGTCGCGAATCGGGTTTTGCTTCGACCGGCGCAGCAGTTGGAACATGTCACCGTGCACGATTTATACGCGCACTATCCTGACTTTTTTATTGATATTCACCACGAACAACAACTGCTGCGTGAACATCAGGTCATTGTTTTTCAACATCCACTCTATACCTACAGTTGCCCTGCATTGCTGAAAGAATGGCTGGATCGCGTGCTGTCGCGCGGTTTTGCCAGCGGTATGGGCGGCAATGCGTTGGCGGGCAAATACTGGCGTTCGGTGATCACCACCGGAGAACCTGAAGGCGCCTACCGCACCGGCGGTTATAACCGTTATCCGATGGAAGATATCCTGCGCCCGTTCGAACTGACCGCCGCCATGTGCCATATGCACTGGCTGACGCCGATGCTGGTGTATTGGGCGCGTCGGCAGAAGCCGGAAGTGCTGGAAAGCCACGCTACGGCCTATGGCGACTGGTTGCGTAACCCGTTGCCGCAGGGAGGAAGGTGATCATGGAAGGCTCGACGTTACTGACCGCAATTTTGCTGTTCCTGTTCGCCGCGGTGGTCACGGTGCCCATCGCCCGCCGCCTGGGGATTGGCGCGGTGCTGGGCTACCTGATCGCCGGTATTGCCATCGGCCCCTGGGGATTGGGCTTCATCCGCGACGTGGATGAGATCCTGCACTTTTCCGAGTTGGGCGTGGTGTTCCTGATGTTTATCATCGGGCTGGAACTGAACCCGACCAAACTTTGGGAACTGCGGCGTTCGATCTTTGGCGTTGGCGCCGGGCAGGTGCTGATCACCGCCGCGGTGTTGGGGGCGCTGCTTTATCTGACCCATTTCGCCTGGCAGGCCGCCGTTATCGGCGGGATCGGGCTGGCGATGTCATCGACGGCGATGGCGTTGCAGCTGATGCGCGAGAAGGGCATGAACCGCAATGAAGGCGGCCAGTTAGGGTTCTCGGTGCTGCTGTTCCAGGATATGGCGGTGATCCCGGCGCTGGCCCTGATCCCTATCCTGGCCGGCGCCGGTGGCACCAGCGACGACTGGGCGGAAATCGCGATCAAGGTCGCGGCGTTCGGCGGCATGCTGATCGGCGGGCGTTTCCTGCTGCGGCCGTTGTTCCGCTATATCGCCTCTTCCGGGGTGCGCGAAATCTTCACCGCCGCCGCACTGTTGGTGGTATTGGGGGCGGCGTTGTTTATGGATACGCTCGGCCTGTCGATGGCGCTTGGCACCTTTATCGCCGGTGTGCTGTTGGCGGAGAGCGAATATCGCCATGAGCTGGAGATTGCCATCGAGCCGTTCAAAGGGCTGCTGCTGGGGCTGTTCTTTATCTCGGTGGGGATGGCGCTGAATATCGGCGTGCTCTATACCCATCTGGTCGAAGTGCTGCTGGGTGTGGTGCTGCTGGTGGCGATCAAGTCAGGGGTGCTGTACTCGCTGTCGCGCATCTTTGGCTTGCGCAGTTCGGTGCGTTTGCAGTTCGCCGGCGTGCTCAGCCAGGGCGGAGAGTTTGCCTTCGTGCTGTTTTCCGCTGCGGGGGCGCAGAAGGTGTTGCAGTCTGACCAACTCGCCTTGCTGTTGGTGGTGGTGACCTTGTCGATGATGACCACGCCCCTGCTGATGCAGATTATCGATCGCATCCTGGCCCGCCGTTACAACGCCCGGGATGAAGACGAAGAAACGCCGTATGTGGAGGACGACGATCCGCAGGTGATCATTGTCGGTTTCGGCCGGTTCGGCCAGGTGATCGGCCGCCTGTTGATGGCCAACAAGATGCGTATTACCGTATTGGAGCGCGATGTCAGCGCGGTCGGCGTGCTGCGTCGCTACGGCTACAAAGTGTATTACGGCGATGCCACCGAACTCGAGCTGCTGCGTGCGGCCGGCGCGGCGAAGGCCAAGTCGATTGTAATTACCTGCAATGAGCCGGAAGACACCATGGAAATCGTGCGTTTGTGCCAACAGCACTTCCCGGAGTTGAGCATCCTGGCGCGCGCACGCGGCCGCGTGGAGGCGCACGAACTGCTGCAAGCCGGGGTCAAGCAGTTCAGCCGCGAAACCTTCTCCAGCGCACTGGAACTGGGACGCAAGGCGCTGATGGAATTGGGTATGCATCCTCATCAGGCCTATCGCGCGCAGCAGCACTTTCGCCGGCTGGACATGCGTATGCTGCGTGAACTGATGCCGCCGCATCATGGCGATGTGGCGCAGATTTCCCGCGTGAAAGAGGCGCGGCGCGAGCTTGAAGAACTTTTTCATCGCGAAATGCAAAAAGAGAGTCGCCAGTTCGACGGCTGGGATGAATACGAATAATTTGGAGCACAGAAGATGTCCGCAACACGTAAAAGATTTATCGCCGGGGCGGTCTGCCCGAGCTGTAAGGCTATGGATACGCTGGCAGTTTGGCGCGAAGACCAGGTCGAAGTGGTGGAGTGCGTCAAGTGCGGCCATCACCAGCGGCAGACCGAACAACAGGTGGAAAAGCACGTCCGGCCGCAGGAGCAGGTCATCGGTATTTTCCATCCGGAGTAGCGTTATCGGGCGCGTTTTTTTATGCTGAAGGGTACAGCGGGGCAGATTTCCGATACAATCTGTCCGGTAAAGGCGCGGCACCCGATGATGGGCTGCGTCCAAGTGTCCAACGGTAGGAGATATCATGAAAGTAGCAAAAGACTTGGTGGTCAGCCTGGCTTACCAAGTACGTACAGAAGACGGTGTTTTGGTTGATGAGTCTCCGGTGAGCGCGCCGCTGGACTATCTGCACGGGCATGGTTCTCTGATTGCAGGTCTGGAAAAAGCACTCGAAGGCCACGAAGCAGGCGATCGTTTTGACGTTAATGTCGGCGCCAACGATGCGTACGGCAACTACGACGAAAACCTGGTGCAACGCGTGCCGAAAGACGTCTTTATGGGCGTTGACGAGTTGGAAGTTGGCATGCGTTTCCTGGCTGACACCGATCAGGGCCCGGTTCCGGTCGAAATCACCGAAGTGGACGGCGATCACGTAGTGGTTGACGGTAACCACATGCTGGCGGGTCAGAACCTGAACTTCAACGTGGAAGTTGTCGCGATCCGCGAAGCTACCGCTGAAGAACTGGCACACGGTCACGTACACGGCGAGCACGATCACCACCACGAGCACGGTGACGGTTGCTGCGGCGGTCATGGCCACGATCATGACCATGCGCATGACCATGATCAGGCTAAGAAAGGCGGTTGCGGTAACGGCGGTTGCGGCTGCCACTAATCGCGGCGCAGCAATAGCAAGAAAGGGCAGCCCTGGGGCTGCCCTTTTTTATGGGTTT
>NZ_BCTU01000019.1 GCF_001590925.1 Serratia plymuthica NBRC 102599 | reverse complement strand
GGCAAGCTCTTTACGAGAGGACATGTTTTACTCCAGGTCGGATTAAAAAATCAGTCAAGTTTTCTATTTTCTCAGACTCAGCATTAAAACGGCAATCCCTAATGCCAAATGAGAGCGAGTTCACAACTTATTAGCACGATCGGCCGTTTTTTCGGAATAACACTATTCTCCCGATTGCTGACGTACACTAGTCTCATGCGACAAGATTTCCCCCTAAACTACAATCGCACTCCCCCTTGTTACCATTACAGGAAGATGGCCTTATGAAGATTCGTACCTCTTTGATTGCATTAAGCATTGCCACTTTGGTAAGCGGCTGTCAAAACCTGAATACCGATACGCTGATGCAGTCTGGGGCGCAGGCGTTTCAGGCGGCAACGCTGAGCAATGACGACGTAAAAACCCTGAGTGTTAAATCCTGCGCAGAGATGGACAGCAAGGCACAAATCGCGCCTGCCGACAGCACCTACGCCAAACGTCTGAACAAAATCGCGGCGGCGCTGGGAGATAATATCAACGGCACGCCGGCCAACTACAAGGTTTACGTCACCAAAGACGTGAACGCCTGGGCGATGGCCAACGGCTGTATCCGCGTTTACAGCGGGCTGATGGACATGATGACCGACAACGAAGTGGAAGGCGTGCTGGGCCATGAAATGGGCCACGTGGCGCTGGGCCATACCCGCAAGGCGATGCAGGTCGCTTACGGCACCGTGGCGCTGCGCACTGCGGCATCCTCAACCGGCGGCATCATAGGTTCGCTGTCGCAATCGCAACTGGCGGATGTGGGCGAAAAACTGGTTAACGCCCAGTTCTCGCAGAAACAGGAAAGCGAAGCGGACGATTATTCGTTCGATCTGCTGAAAAAACGCGGTATCGATCCTAACGGCCTGGTCACCAGCTTTGAAAAACTGGCGAAAATGGAAGCCGGTCGTCAAAGCAGCATGTTCGACGATCACCCGGCCTCCGAAGAGCGAGCTCAGCATATTCGCGACCGCATCGCGGCAGGCAAGTAAACCGCAATGCCCGGCGTCCGCCGGGCATTTTTTATCTCTTAATACAATGACTTCTGCGGTGGCCCGGCGAAGGTCAGCGGCCCGATACTGTTCATATCCACCTCCACCACCGACGGCCCCGGATAGTTAATCGCTTCCGCCAGCACGCCCTTGAACTGCGCCGCACTGTCCACCTTCCAGGCCTTCAACCCCATCGCCTCGGCGACCAGCGTAAACGCCGGGGTATGCAGCTCGTTGTAATACTGGCGGCCGGCAAAGTATTTATCCTGGATGCCGCGCATCACGCCATACCCGCCGTCGTTCATGACAAGCAGCGTGATATTGGCCTGCTCCTGCGCCATCGTCGCCAGTTCTCCCAGCCCCAACGCCAGCCCGCCGTCGCCCACCAGCCCAACCACCTTGCGCTGCGGGTTAGCGATCGCGGTGCCGATCGCCATCGGCAGACCCATGCCGATCGCCCCGGCCAACGAGTGAATGTTGCAAAGCGGCGAAATCGCGCGGAACAAACGGCTGCCCCATACGCTGCCGGACACGGTGATATCACGCACCAACAACCCATCCTGCGGTAGTGCAGCGGCAATGGCGTCGTTCAGTTTGGCGTATTCTCCCGACTGCTCGCGCAACGCGCTTTCCGCCTGCCGCACCGCAGAGGCGATCTCGGCATCCCAGTCGGCATTCACCTTCTCGCACGGGCCCAACCGGGTGGCCAGCGCGTTAAGCAATGCGGCGCAGTCGCCGTTGATTTGCTCATCGGCCAGATAGTTGCGGTTGCCCGCCGCCGGATCGATATCAATCTGCACCAACGGGCGCGGCAGCGGCAACGTCCAGGTGCGGGTTTCGTTGCTGCGCAGGCGCGAACCGGCCACCAGCGTCAGATCGCACTGCGTCAGGATCGCCTCAATGCTCGGCGAATTATGAAATGCCCTCAGGCTGCGCGGATGGCTGTCCGGCAGAATGCCGCGTCCGTGAGTGCTGGAGATCACCGCCACCCCGGCGTCGGCCAGCTTGCGCACCGCATCGCCGCAGGCAAGCGCCCCGCCCCCCAGCCACAACAGCGGCCGTTTGGCACTTTTCACCCGCTGATACAGACGTTCTACCGCCTCATCATCCGCCGGCGGCAACGGCGCGGGCGCTAACGGCCGGTTCAGCACCGAACTGGATACCAGGCTGCTTTGAATATTGATCGGGATCTCTACCGCCACCGGGCCGCAAGGCAGGGTCTGCGCATCCAGGATCGCCCGCTGGATCACCGCCACCGCCTGCTCCGGGGAATTCACCCGGTAGGCGCGCTTGGAACAGGCGCGCAGGAAACCGAGCTGATCGCGGGTTTCATGAATAAACCCGGCGTCGGCATCCAGATATGCTTTTTCCACCTGGCCGGTAATATGCAGCAGCGGCGTGTTGGCGTTTAACGCCTCGATCATCGCGCCGACCGCATTGCCGGCCCCTGCGCCGGTGCTGGTCAGCGCCACGCCCAGACCGGAAAAGCGCCCGTGAGCGTCGGCCATGGTGACCGCCCCCGCTTCACCGCGTGCCGGTACGAAGCGGATTTTTCCGCGCTGCCCCACCGCATCGGCAATCGGCAGATTGTGGATCGAAATGATGCCGTACATCGCCGACACCTCGTATTGCTCCAGCGTCCGGGCTATCGCTTCACCAACCGTTATTTTATCGCTCATCATCTGCCTTCTCATTATGTTCGTTGTAGGGGTACGCACCGTCGACCAAAGCTAATCGCTCCAGCGGTTCACCTGATGGCTCAGCGCCAGGTACAAGCTTTTCTGCTGCATGTAGGCTTTGATGCCGTGCAGACCCTTTTCGCGGCCCAGACCGCTCTCTTTGAAACCGCCGAAAGGCGTAGAAATAGAAAATGTTTTGTAGGTATTGATCCACACCGTGCCGGTTTCCAATTGCTCCGCCAGCGCCATTGCCCGTGGGAAGTCACGGCTCCAGATCCCGGCCGCCAAGCCGTACACCGAGTCATTGGCCTGTTCGATCAACTGCTGTTCGTCGTCGAACGGCAGCGCCACCAGCACCGGGCCAAAAATCTCTTCCTGACAAGCGCGGGCGCTGTTGCTCAACCCTTCGATAATCGTCGGCAGGTAATAGCTGCCGCCCGCCAGCAGCGGATCGGCCGGTGCTTCGCCGCCAATCACGACCCGCCCGCCCTCTTGCTGCGCCAGCGCCACATAGTCCGCCACGCTCTGGCGATGTTTGTCGTTAATCAGCGGACCAAGATGCACCCCCGGCGTCAGCGGGTTGCCCACCCGCAATCCCGCCGCCAGCTCACTCAGGCGCGCCAGCAGAGGCTGGTACAGCGAACGCTGTACAAACAGCCGCGAACCGGCGATGCACGCCTGGCCGGCAGAGCTGAAAATGCCGTAGCAGATCCCGCGCGCCGCCTGTTCCAGATCGGCATCTTCCAACACGATGGTCGGCGACTTGCCGCCCAGTTCCAGAGAGGTGGGGATCAGTTTTTCAGCGGCAATATGCGCCAGATGGCGGCCGGTACTGGTGCCGCCGGTAAAGGAAATCTTTTTCACCAACGGATGACGCGCCAGCGCTTCGCCAATCACCGAGCCTTTGCCCGGCAGCACGCTGAGCAGCCCGGCAGGCAGCCCCGCCTGTTCGAACAGCTCCGCCAGTTTTAGCGCCATCAGCGGCGTGGCTTCGGCCGGCTTGAGGATCACCGCATTGCCCGCGGCCAGCGCCGGGGCCACCTTTTGCATTTCACTGGCAATAGGCGAGTTCCACGGCGTGATGGCGGCGATAACGCCCATCGGCTGATACTGGCTCAGGGTCATCACTTCGGCGCTGCGCTGGGTGGGCAGCTCGCCCTCCAGCACTTCGCAGGCGGCGGCGAAATAGCGGGCAGTGGCTGCCGCGCTGGCCACCAGACCACGGGTTTCCGCCAACGGCTTGCCGTTGTCGCGGGTTTGCAACTGCGCCAGCTGTTCCTGCTGCGCCAGAATCAGGTTGCTGACGCGATAGAGGATCGAGGCGCGCTGGTGCGGCACCAGCCCGCGCCACTCGGGGGCGCGCCAGGCGCGCTCCGCCGCTTCCACCGCCTCATTCACGTCCTCAACGCTGGCGGCATTCAGCCGCGCATTGATGCTGCCGTCGGCCGGGAATACCGAGGCCATTTCATCGCCCCGGCCTTCGCACCAGCGCCCGGCCACAAAAATCTTTAACTTTTCCATGCTCCGCTCCTGCCGTTCAGGCAATAAAGCCACCGTCGATCAGACGGCGACAGGCTTGTACCGCACTCAGCGCCGCTAGGGTTGATGTCTTGGGATTGCTCGCCAGCGGGTTGCCGCTCAGCTCTATATGGAACTCACCGAAGCTGCCGCACACCTGCAGCCGGTGAGTATTGCGCCGGGTGTGCGGATCGACCTGCAATCGCACCCGCGTAGCGTCCATGCCCAGCCCGTTCAGCGCGATGGTCGCCGCCACGTTGGCATTAGCCGGAAACAGCCGCGCCGCTTCGCGTGCCGACCCTTCAAAGAACACCCGCGCCTCGCTGACCGTATCGAGGTCGATCAGTTTTTCTGCCAGGCTACCGCGCCAACTGGCGGGGCTTTTACTGGCCTGATAGGTGACGCTGTCCAGCCCGCCCTCGCGCGCCGACGCCAACCCATCCATGCCCGCCACCGCACCGGACAGCACGATCACCCGCCCCTGATATTGCCGCCCGGCCTGCTGCAACCTGAGTTGCAGCGCCGCATCCGCCAGCGCACCGGTAGAGATCACCGCCAACGACCAGCCGCGTTTCACCACCGCCTCGCCAAACTCCGCCACCGCCTGCTGGCTGGCGCACTCCAGCACCAGATCCGGCTGCCCGGTACAGTGATCCGGGTGCGTCAAGGCCTGCACTTTGCCGTCGAAAGCACTATTGATAGCCGCATGATGGGCCGCACGCGCCACAATCCAGCCGACGCAGACGCCCTCCGGCAGGCGGGAAAGCACTTCCTTCGCCATCGCGCCGTAGCCAATCATCATGATGTTCTTCATTTTTCAGCTCCCAGCCATTACAGATGGCGGTTAAATCCGCCGGAGACGTCGAGCGCCGCACCGGTGGTAAAGGACGCTAACGGCGAGGCAAGGAACAGCAACGCCCGCGCCGGTTCCTGCGGCTTACCGAGGCGTTTCATCGGAATGCCGCGCCGTTCGGCGATCGCCGCCGTCCATTGTTCCCAGCTTTGATCCTTGTCGCTGCGCTCCTCGAAACGCCGCCGCCACTGGCCGGACTCGACCATGCCCAGCAGAATCGAATTAACGCGAATGCCCTTCGCCACCAGCTCTTTCGACAGCGTCAGCGTCAGGTTTAACAGCGCGGCGCGCGCCGCCGAGGTGGCGATCATGTGTTCTTCCGGCTGCAGCGCCAGCAGCGAATTCACGCAGGTGATTGAGGCAATGTCCGAGCGCTCCAGAGCCGGTAGAAACGCCTGCACCGGGTTAATCACGCCGAACAGCTTCAGCTCCGCCTCATGCAGCCAGGCGGTGCGCGGCGTTTGGTCAAAGTGGGCGACGAATCCCTGGCCGGCGTTATTGATCAACAGATCAACGCCGCCGAAGTGTGTGGCCACCCGTTCAGCGAACTGCGCCACCTGCTGCTCATCGAGCACGTCGCAGCACAGCGCCAGCACTTGCGCCTGCGGGAATTCATTGCGCAGGCTGGCTTCGGCGCCGGCCAGTTTGTCCGCATTGCGGCCGCAAAACGCCACCTTGGCCCCTTCCGCCAGCAGCAGACGCAGGGTTTCGAAGCCAATGCCCGACGAGCCGCCGGTGACGACCGCGACCCGATCCTCAAGCTGAAAATTCATGGTTGAATTGCTCCCGTAAAATCCTGCAGATAGCGGTTAAACAGCGCAGGCGCCTCGAGATAGCTGGCATGCCCTGCGCCGTCAATCAGGCGCAGCGGCGCGTCATGCTGTTGCGCCAGCCTCGCAGCCGCCTCGGGGGGCGTGATGCGGTCTTTATCACCGCACCACACTTCCAGCGGGCCGCGATAACGCGTCAAATAGCGGCCGATATCCTCGTTGGCCAGCATCCAGGCGGCGCTGAGGAAGCCCTCGGGATCGAGCTGCTGCATGCCGTTGCGCACCCAGGCGATATCCTGTTCCGACGCCTCGTCACTCAGCAGCGCAGCCGCCCGCTGTTCGCCGTAGCCCAGCGGCCCCAACGTTTCAATCATCTGTTTGCGTTGGCTGTAAACCTGCCGGCGTTTTTCCTCCGGCGCCGTGGCATAGCCCTGTGCGGGGTCCGCCAACACCAGACCGCACAACCCGTCCGGATAGCCTGCGGCATAGGCGCTGGCGATCAACGCGCCGAGCGAGTGACCAACAATCAGCGGCTGCTCCAGCCCCAGTTCGGCCACCAGCACGGCCAGCGCAGCGGCATAGGCGGCAGCGTCCGGCTCAGCGGAGGCCAGCGGCAGGCTGCCGCCATAGCCGGGAGCGTCCCAGGCCAGCAGGCGGTGGCCGTCGGTCAGCCCAGCGTCGTTAAACTGCTTGATCCACGAAGCTGAGCCTGAGCTGATGCCGTGCAGCAATACCACCGGTCGGCCCTGTCCCGCTTCGCGCCAACTGAGGGAGTACCCTCCGCAGCGCCGCTGCTGACGTTGTGCCAGGCCGTTCATCAGTTACGCTTCACTTTGGATAACGGGTGATCGGCCGGGTAGGTCGGCGTTTCCGGTTTTGCCGTGCCAAGCATCACGCACATCAGCGCCTCTTCCTCGCCGTGGTTGAACAACCCACGGTAGACGCCGGCCGGCACCGAGATCAGATCGCGCTCTTTCAGCTTGGTTTCGTAGTATTCCGTACCGTCCTGGATCATCAGCGTGATGCTGCCTTTGAGCATAAAGAACACCTCTTCCACGTCGTCGTGCAGGTGCAGCGGCCCTTCGCATTTTGACGGCAGCACCATGGTGGAGAAGGTGAAGTTTCCCGCCGGAATAGTGTTGGTGTCGTTAACCACCCCGGTAGCACCGGTGCCGATGTAACGCATCTGCGCGCGACGGTATTTCGGGTCGTAGTCGGCCTGGAACTTCAACGCATTCCAGTCATATTTACGGCCTTCAAAGCGGGCGATACGCGATTCCACCCAATTCTCTATCGACTGATCCTGCGGCTTGACGCCGGCTTGTTTCTCAACCTGGGACATGTTGTCACTCCTCTGTAGCCATAGATAAATCAGTATTTTTTCAGCAACGGCAGCAGGATGATGCAGCCGATGAAGGCCATCACCACCAGGAACAGCAGGCCGTTATCCATGTTGCCGCTGGCGGCGATCAGCGCCCCCATCAGCACCGGCGCCAACGCACCGGCAAAATTGCCCAATCCGTTAAAAATACCGCCTGCGGTGGCGCTGACCTTGCTGCTGGTCGCTTTCGCCAGCAGCGCAAAGATGTTCGGCGCCCCGGCGCCCCACATAAAGGTGCTGAAGGCCATCGCGGCTATCACGCTGTAGGTGCCCTGCAGATGCAATACCACGGCCAACCCCAGCCCGGCGCCGCACAGCGAGACAAAGCAGGCCAGCGCGCGACGATCCAGCTTGTCCGACAGCCAGGCACCGACCACCTCGCCGAGCAGCATGGCGATAAACGGCAACGAAGACAGGTAACCGGCATGTTCCAGATGGATGCCTTTCCCCTTGATCAGGTAGCTGGGCAGCCAGCCGTTCATCCCCCACAGGTAGGTCAGGAAGGCGATATTAAACAGGCAGATCATCCAGAAATGCGGATTGCGCAAAAGTTCCCGGCGCTGCTGTTTACGCTCCGCCGCCACAGGTTGCGCATCGGTTTTGGCTGCCGGGCGCGCCACGTTCAGATGACGCATGCCAAACAGCACCAACAGCATCACCGGCAGCGTCAGAAACGCCATAAAGAAGAAGGTGGTCTGCCAATCGAAGGTATTGAGGATATACAGCGTGACCGGGAAACCGAGTGCAGCCCCCAGCGGCGTGCCAAGCAGCCATAACATGGTGGCGCGAGCCTGCAAGCGCTGCGGGAAAGCCTGGCGGATAATGGCGTATGCCATCGGCAACAGCGGCCCTTCCGCGATGCCGAGCAGGATGCGCAGCGTCATCATGGTGTGATAAGAACGGGACAACCCCATCAACACCATCAGCACGCCCCACACCACCATCATGCCGATCAGCACCTTAACCGGATTCAGCCGGTCGCCAATGCCGCTCAACAGCATGGAAGATATGCCGTAAGAGAACAAAAACGCACTCATCAGCAAGCCGAGCCGCGCCGGATCAAAACTGATGCCCAGCGCCTGCTGGAACTCGCTGTCGGAAAACAGCGCCGCAATGCTGATCTTGTCGAAAAACGCCAGCAGCACGCAGGCGAACAGCGCGATCGGCACCGACCAGCGCACCCGTTGCTGCGGATTTTCGGCAACGGCATCCCCCACCCGTCCAGCGCGGGCGTCAATGTCTTGCGTAGTCATGAAACGCTCCCGAGGTTCGGGCGTTATTTCAACGCCATCAGAGAAAATTCCGCGTCCGCCAACTGCTGCGGCTCCAGCACCCGCCCGCCGGCCAGCCAGCGTTTACCCAGCTTGATGGTGCGCGCGTCGTTAAACGCCACCATCTGCACCAGTTGCCGGTCGGCGTTGAGCGTAAAGAACACCTGTGACTGCGGCGTGCGGCGCACCACGTGATGCACCCCGCCGATCGGCACGCCGAGGATCTGAATATTGGTGTCGTATTGATCCGACCACAGCCAGGCCACGTCGTTGTATGGGGCGGCAAAGGCATCCAGCATCGCGCAAGCGGTGCTGATCGCCTGATTCTGCGCATAGGCCCAGGACTGCAGGCACAGGCCAAGCGTCGGGTGGCGCGCCACATCACCTGCGGCGAAAATGGCCGGGTGGCTGGTGCGCCCCTGGCCGTCGATCACGATACCGGCGTCGACCTTCAGCCCGGCGCTGTGCGCCAGCTCGAGGTTAAGTTCGACGCCGATGCCCACGACCACCAGATCGAAAGCCTGAGGATCGCTGCTTTCACTGCCGATCCACGCAGCGCCGTCGCGATCTTCCAGCGAGATCTCGCCGCAGCCGCAGCGTACCGTTACGCCCTGCTGCTGGTGCAGCTCAAGCAACGCCTGCGAAACATCCGCGCCTACGCTGCGCATGCATAACGCGGGCTGGCGCTCAAACACCGTCACCTCGGCACCGAGCCGCCGGGCGGAAGCGGCGATCTCCAGTCCGATCCAGCCGCCGCCGACGATCGCCAACTGGCGGCAACCTTGCAACGCCTGGCGCAGTTTTGCCGCATCGTCCCAGGAGCGCAGCGTCATCACCCGCGGATGGCTGGCCCAACGGGCGTCCGGCAGGCGTGGCCGGCCGCCGGTGGCGATCAACAGTTGATCAAACTGCAACTGCCGCCCGTCGCTGAGCGTGACGATTTGCTGCTGCCCATCAATGGCTTCGGCACGCAACGGGCGACACCAGTCGATGTTCAACCCCGCGACCACCTGCTCGCTGAACAGCCTGCTGAGCGGCGCATTGCCGTCCAGCAACGCCGCCTTGGAAAGCGGCGGGCGTTCGTAAAAATCATAGGGTTCGTCGCTGATCACCGTTAGCCGGCCCGCGTAACCCCGATCGCGCAGCGTTTTCGCCGCCCAACCGCCGGCCTGCCCGCCGCCGATAATCACGATGCCCGCCTGCACTGGCTGGCTCATAGCGCCTCCGGTTTTTTCTGCTGGCGACGCGTGTCGTGGTCGATACCGCCTTCCACCGCCCACTCGGTGAACGACACCAGTGAGTGCTCCAATTCGCGCGGTTGCCAGTTTTCGGTCAGGTAATCGTCGTTGGTGTAGTACTCGAATGCGCCGCCGGTCGGGCTGTTGACGTACCAGAAATAGGCCGAGGAAATCGGGTGGCGGCCAGGGCCGATGAACGTGCTCCACTTCTCTTTGTTCATGGCGATGCCGCCACCGATCACCTCGTGGATGTCGCGCACGGTAAAGGCCACGTGATTGAGGCCACGCGGGCGATTAGGCAGTTTCAGCAGGAACAGATTGTGATGGCCGCCGCGCGCCTGGGTCCGCAGGAACACCGCGCGATCGATATAACGATCCGAGACCTGAAAACCCAGCACTTCACGGTAAAATTTTTCGGTGGCGGCAAGATCCTCGACGAAGAACACCACATGGCCGATGTTGATCGGCTGCGCCTGCGCATATACCGGGCTGGGCTGATCGATGCGGCGCACGTCACCCCATTGGTTGATCGGCGATACCGGCAACTCGACATCGCGCTGTTGGCTGACGCTAAAGCGCAGCGTCATGCCGTTCGGATCGCGGCACTCCAGCTCTTCCCCCACTTGGCGGAAACCCGGCATCTGCGCCAGCAACGGCGCCAGGGCCGCCAATTTGCTTGGGCTGCCGACGCCCCAGGTCATCCGGCGCAGAGTGGACCCGCCCTCAAATGCCGCCGGCAATGCTTCGCTTTGCAACGGATGCAGCACCACGCGCGCACCGCTCAGGGTAGTGAATTCGCGCTGGCGTTCCCCCCAATGCTGCTGCGCCGCCTGCAGGCCGAAGTCCTGCATGAACTTTTCGCAAGTTGGCAGATCTTCGACGCCAAATTCCAGTTTTTCGATTCCGATTACGCTCATTATTGTGCCTCACGTTCTCGCTGAATGCGTTTTTCAGGCATGATCGAACCCCGGCCCCTGATGGGTGTGGACCTTATCCCTGCCTGAGTAAAAGAGTCGGTGTCGTCAGTTAACCGACGTTTGCCTGCGGCGGTGCGCCCAGGAAGCCGGAGATTTTCTCTGCGGCATCCCGCACCTCCTTGCGCAACCGTTCGCGATCCGCTTTCGGGATCTCATCGAACGGCACCATAATGCTGACCACAGCCTCAACCCGCTGCTCGCGGTTGAAGATCGGATAGACGATCGAAGAAATGCCGTGGCGGAAAAACGATTCGCCGATCACATAGCCGCGCGCTTTGTCCTGCTGAACCATTTGCCACAAGGTTTCACGATCCGCCGGGGTGCCCGGCCCGCTGCCCGGCAATTGTTCTTGCGGGTACAACAGTTCGAACTCTTCGCGGGTAGCGCTGGTCAACAGCATGCGGCCGAGCGAAGTCTGGTGTACCGGCAGGCGAGTGCCGACGCTGACCTGATTGATTTGCGAACCGGCGGCGCTGACGCGGGCGATGTAGATCACATCGCGCTCATCGCGGATCGCCAGGTGACTGCTGCATTGGCTGCGGTCACGCAGCTGTTCGATCACCGGTTGGCCGGCCTGCGCCACATCCAGAGAGGCAATATATTCAAAACCGAGCCGCAGCACCTTGATGCCCAGTGCAAAGGTGTTGGTGCGCGGGTTACGCTCCAGAAAACCCAGATGTTCCAGCGTTTGCACCACGCGGTAGGCGGTCGCCTTCGGCATATCGACCAGGCGATGTAATTCTGCAAAGGTCATTTCCTTGTGCTGCTCGCCAAACGCCAGCAGCAGCTGCAACCCGCGATCCAGCCCCGGGATCAGATACTTACACGCTTGATCGTCTGCCATGTGCTGCTCCTGGCTAATAAAATGTAGATTAGTTAAAGATAAAGCCGCCGTTGACCGGCAACAGTTGACCGGTCACGAAGTTCGCCAGCGGCGACAGCAGATAAAGCACAGTGCCGTTCACGTCGTCAGGATGTTGCGCCCCGGCCAGCGCCCGGCCCTGTTCGTACAGCTGGTGGCGCTCGGCGGGCACATATTCGGTAGCTTCTACCCGCGTCAGGCCTGGTGCGATAGCATTAACGCAAATCCCCTGCGGGCCCAGTTCACGCGCCATCGAGCGGGTCATCGAGATAATCGCCCCTTTGCTGGCCACATAGGCCATCAAGCGCGGTGCGCCCCACAGCGCGGTATCCGAAGCCACGTTGACGATCTTGGCATGCGGGTTTTTCGCCAGCAGCGGTACCGCGGCCTGGCTCACCAACCAGGTGCCGCGCACGTTAACCTGCATGACCCGATCCCACAGATCAATATCGTATTCCATCATGGTTTTACCGCCGACGCCGGTTGCCAGCGCCGCGTTGTTCACCAACCCGTCGATCGTACCGCCTTCGGCAATGGTGCTGAACGCGGCGGTGATCGAGACCGGCGACGCCAGATCGATAACCTGCGTTTCCACTTCGGCTCCCTGCTCACGCAGGCCGGCGGCACTGTCCGCCAGTTCATCCGCCAGAATATCGCACATCACCACCCGACCGCCCGCCTGGGCGATGGCCCCGGCGAAGCTACGGCCCAGACCGCGCGCCGCGCCGGTCACCACAATGCGTTTTCCTGCCAGCAGGCCGTTCACTGCGCGGCCTCCTGTTCGGCGAGCATCGCCAGTTGTTTTTGCGCCTCTTTCTGCATCATGCGGCGCAGGCGGGAAAGGCCGACGTCATGCTGATACAAATATTCACGGCCACGCGCGTTTGGCGCCATGTTCTCCAGCACGATGCGATCTTGTTCCAGTACGTCCCAATGCAGTGCTTCCAGGCGGTTGCGGTACATAAAGCGCCAGATGTCGCGCTGCCAGTCTTTGACCTTGCGGATACGCCAGAAGAATACCCGGCAATGATCTTTATCTTCCGGCACCACCATGCCGATGATCCAGAAGTGGCCGCCCGGCCCAAAGCGTTTTTTGTACGGGATCGACAGCCGCATCCAGTAGGCTCCGCTGCTGCCGAACTCTACCCAGTCAAAGTTGACGCCAATCTGGCCATTCTTCTTAAAGATGAACCCGGTATCGGTCGGCTCCAGCGCCATGTCCGCCTTGCGATCCCCTTCCGCCATCGAATGCGAAGAGGAATGCAGGTAGGTGCCGTGCATGGGATCCATGACGTTTTCCAAGGCGTATTGATAGTTGCAGTCCCAACTGGCGGTACACAGGAAGTTGCTGTAGGCCGCCTCATCTGCCAGTTCCTGCGGGAAGGTCAATTCCGGCGGCGCTTCGTCGGCGGTGATGCCGAAATAAAGGAACACGGCGCCGTAGGCCTCTTTGGCCGGGTAAGAACGCAGGCATTTCTGCCCCACCAGCGGGCAGCGATCGACCGCAGGCACGTCTTTTACCGTACCGTCGCCACCGACCTCCACGCCGTGATACCAGCAGGCGATGCGATCGCCCAGATTCCAGCCCATAGAAAGCCGTGCGCCGCGATGCGGGCAACGATCTTCCAGCGCGTGGATCGCGCCTTCACCGTCGCGCCACACCACAATCTGCTGCTCAAGACGCGTAATGCCTACCGGATTATTGCCCACTTCCCAACTGGCCAGCACCGGGTACCACATGCCGCGCAGCCCCTGATCGAGATAGTCCTGCAAAGTCTGTGCGGAGGATGTTGTGTTTGCTGTCATTGCCTTCTCCCGGGCTGCTCAGTAACCGTTAACGTGAAGGAATTCGCGGAACGCCGCCTCATTCCACGGCTGGCCGCTGCGATCAAACAGGCGGCGCTGGTTCAGCGCGCTGACGATCTGCTCAAGCTCTTCCGCACCCTGCTCGAAGATCTCTTCCAATGCCGCGACCAGCGCGGTCTCGAAACCGTCCGGTACCCGGCTGCGGTTCTGCCAGATGACATTTTGGAATTGGCCAGGTTGGTGGATCTGGCCGTTGCCGCCAACGCGTGCCGGGATCACCTGTTGGGTGTCCGGCAGCCAGGGATTGAAATCGGTGATGTGCTGCATGATTACTCCTCCGCAATAAAGGTGATTTGGATTTGATTGTCTATCACCCTGGTGGGATAGGTTTGCAGATCACGGCCGCCTGGCTCACGCAGACACTGACCGGTACGGACATCGAACAGCGCTTCGTGCAACGGACACTCGATCTTGCCGTCATCGACAAACCCTTGGCTGAGCAAGGCATAAGCATGTGGGCAAACGTCTTCCAGCGCGTAATAGTTGCCGTCGATCAGATACACCCCGACTTCTTTCCCTTCCACGTTGGCGGAGAAAGGAAAATCTTCTTTCACCTGAGACACTTCACACACGTTCTTCCAGCTCATTGCTTCTATCCTCTATCTGATTGTTTCATATATGAAACTCAGTTTCTTATTTAATACACTCACTATAAGTCTGGCGAAACTTTCGTCAAGGGAGCAAGGTGGCAAATGTTAATGAAAGGTTGTTTTATCGTAACAAGTGTGGGAAGGATCACGAAAAAATGCACCGATATGAAAAACCGATATCAGGCATGCGTTTCATAGTGAGTTTATATATTAGAAGTCGTTAATGGGGTTCTGTCGTTTTTGTTGGCGAGAGCAGCCCCATAAAGCAAAACGCCCCCGATCATCAAGACCGGGGGCGTTTCATTATCGCTATTTAATAATCACCCGGCGCGGTGGCTAACGGGGATTATTGACCACTCAGCGGCCTTTCTTTTTGCGGCCTGGCTGGGCAAAACGCTTGCGGGCAGCCGCATTGCCGGCGGGTTTATCGGCGCTTTTCGGCGCACTGCCGGCCGGTTTTTTCACCGCAGGTTTGGCCTTCTTCGCCGGCTTGGCTTCTGAGGAGGAATCCTCAATCGATTTAAACAGTTCGACCAGCTCGTCATCCGTTAAATCGCGCCATTCACCCGGCGGCAGCCCGGCCATGCTGACATTCATAATGCGAGTGCGTTCCAGCTTGGTAACCTCATAGCCAAAATGCTCGCACATGCGGCGGATCTGGCGGTTAAGCCCCTGGACCAGCACGATGCGAAAGACAAACGGCGCTTCTTTCTTTACCTTGCACTTTTTAGTCACCGTGCCCAGCATCGGCACGCCGGCCCCCAGGCCACGGATAAAATCGTCGGTCACCGGTTTGTTGACCGTAACCCGATATTCTTTCTCGTGATCGTTGCCTGCGCGCAGGATCTTGTTGACCAGATCGCCGTGGTTGGTCAGGAAGATCAGCCCCTGCGAATCCTTATCCAAACGGCCGATCGGGAAGATGCGGGTGCTGTGGTTTACGAAATCGACAATATTGTCTTTCTCGCCCTCTTCCGTGGTGCTGACAATCCCCACCGGTTTGTTGAGCGCAATGAAGATCAGGTTGTCTTCGTTGCGGGGTTCAATCAGTTGGCCATTGACCTTGACCACGTCCCCTGGAAACACTTGATCGCCAAGCGCAACGCGCTTGCCATTGATAAAAACGTTGCCTTGTTCGATATAACGATCGGCATCGCGGCGGGAGCAGATACCGCTCTCGCTGATATATTTGTTAAGACGTGTTGAAGGCTTGGTCAGCATGTTTTCTCCATACCCGTCGTCTTTCAAGCCACAGCGTTGTTACCTGCTTACAAGACCCATCCCTGGGCCTTGCCCCTTCGGGGCCGCTGCAAGCAGCGTTCAAATCTGTTCCCGACAGATTTGTCACTCCCCCCAGTCACTTACAAAAGTAAGCTCCTGGGGATGAGCGAGCTGGGTGCCTAGCTGTGACCTGAAATCCATAGGGTATATAGATACCGGTTGTGTGTATTTCTCTATGGTACAGTTACAAACGACTCGGTTTACAGCCTATAGCCGCCTGTTAATACTATTAGGAACTTATTTCGTTTTTTTAGCGGCTTGCAGATACAGCATTTCCAGGCCCAGAGTCGCCGCGGCCAGCGCGGTGATTTCGGATTGGTCATAGGCTGGCGCCACTTCTACCACGTCCATGCCGACGATGTTCAGCGACTGCATGCCGCGTACCAGTTTCAGCGCGCGATCGGAGGTCAGGCCGCCGATCACCGGGGTGCCGGTGCCCGGTGCGAACGCCGGATCCAGACAGTCGATGTCGAAGGTCAGGTACACCGGCATATCGCCGACGATCTGTTTGATCTGCGTCAACAGGTCGTCCACGCTGCGATCGTTAACCTGTGCGGCATCCAACACGGTGAAACCGTTGTCGTGATCGAACTCGGTACGAATACCGATCTGCACCGAGCGGTTCGGATCAATCAGGCCTTCGTTCGGCGCATGGAAGAACATGGTACCGTGGTCGTATTTGCTGCCGTTGGCGTAGGTGTCGGTGTGGGCGTCAAAATGCACCAGCGCCAGTTTGCCGAAATGTTTGGCGTGCGCACGCAGCAGCGGCAGCGTGACGAAGTGGTCACCGCCGAATGAAAGCATGCGTTTGCCGGCCTTCAGCAATTTCTCCGCGTGCGCCTGCAGCTTGTCGCTCATGTCCTGAGCGTCGCCGAAGTTGAACACGATATCGCCGCAGTCAACCACGTTCAGACGATCGCGCAGATCAAAGCTCCACGGCCAGCGGTTGCCTTCCCACGCCAGATTGGTGGAAACCTGACGGATCGCCGCAGGGCCATGACGGCCACCGGCGCGGCCGGAGGTTGCCATATCGAATGGAATGCCGGTGATGACCCACTCTGCATCGCTGTCATAAGGCATGAAATTCAGCGGAAAGCGCAGGAAACCAAAGGCGTTGGACACTAAGGAATTATCGGACTGATGGCCTAACGTGCTCATTGTAAACCCTCATATTTCAACGTTTCGCCTGCGGTAAAATCACCAGGCGTTGGCAAAAAAAAATCCCTCCCGCGTCGTTAGCCCGACGAGAAAGGGATTGATACGATGTCTGTTTCGTTACTGCTGATGCGGCAGATTATCGCCGTATTTGGTTCGCGCTTCAAGCCCGCGCATCGTCTTCCTGGCTGCTCGTCGTTAGCAAGTATATACGCTGCATCTTGCAGACAAGTGACCGTTCCGCTCGATTGTGCTTTACGGGGGTATAACATAGGTTCCCGGCGCTTGAAGTTTGTGATGAGGATCTCTTTACCTGGGGGATAAATTATATACGTTTGTCACTCCAACTCATTTCTTAAATAATTAAGATCGAACTATAAACAAGCACCTGAATAAATATAAATTATTTGCAATGGATTATGTAAAACGAAAAGGTAAATAGTAAGCATAATAATTTAAAACCACATACTCATATAAAAATAGAGATTGATAAATATGATTTTAAAAATCATGCCCATGCAAAAAACACGGACAATTAAAAACAAAAGAAATTATATAATATTAGAAGTTATAACTTTCTTGCTAAGTATCCCGTTGGGTTATTTGTGCTCTCAATCTGATGCATTGAATGATATTTCCATGGAAATAATACTTGTCTATGTGCCTGTATCCATGCTGGCAGTAGATTATCTTTATCGACGTTTTGAAGGGAAATAAACGTTATTATAAAGCTAACAACAAAGGCAATGCTCTGTATCTCTGGTAGGAATGCAGACTCAGGCCATGAAGGCCGAGGATGTTCATCAAAGCCGACACTTTAGAAGTAGGAACCACGTTAATGGCCAGTATAGAAGGTCAATGTAAATGGGTGCTAAATGCACCCATTTATTATTTAACCCGGTCAGTCACTTCAGACTACCGCCAAACAGGCGGCAATCTGAAAACCGACAGGTCTATGACTTACTCGTCTTCCAGATAAGTATAACCATACAAACCGGCTTCGAATTCTTCCACGAACTGCGCCTGCAATTCATCGTCCAGATCGGTTTCTTTCACCTGATCGCGGAATTTGGCCAGCAGCGCGATCGGATCGAGCTGCACGTATTCCAGCATGTCGGCAACGGTGTCGCCTTCGTCGGACAACTCGGTTTCTACCGTACCGTCCGGGAAGACGAACACGTCAACCGAGGCGGTATCACCGAACAGGTTGTGCATGTTGCCGAGGATTTCCTGGTAGGCACCCACCATAAAGAAGCCCAGCGCCGGCGGGTTTTCCGGATCGTACGGCGGCATTGGCATAGTGGTCGCCACGCCGTCGCCGTCGATGTAGTGATCGATAGTACCGTCGGAGTCACAGGTGATGTCCAGCAGCACCGCGCGGCCTTCCGGCGGCTTATCCAGCCCTTCCAGCGGCAGCACCGGGAACAGTTGATCGATCCCCCAGGCGTCCGGCATGGACTGGAACAGCGAGAAGTTGACGTAGAACTTGTCTGCCATACGCTCTTGCAGTTCGTCGATGATCGGACGGTGCGCACGGTTGCTTGGATCAAGCTGCTGCTGGATCTTGTTGCAGATGTTCAGATACAGCTGCTCGGCCCAGGCGCGCTTGGTCAGATCCAGCATGCCGTGAGCGTACTGGGTGTGAACGTCGTGCAGGTCCATTTGGCTGTCGTGCAGCCATTCGCGCAACGAGCGGCGGTTCTCCGGCTCGTTCATTTCCTGCCAGGTTTCCCACATGCTTTCCAGTGCACGCGGCGCATCTTCCGCCGGCGGCAAAGGATCGCTGAACTCGTTGCGTTCAACGCCGATCACGTTGGACACCAGCACCGTATGGTGAGCGGTGACCGCGCGACCGGATTCGGTGATCACCGTCGGGTGCGGCAGGCCGTGCTCATTACAGGCGTCGCCGATACCCCAAATCACGTTGTTGGCGTATTCGTTCAGGCCGTAGTTCACCGAACAGTCGGACTGCGAACGGGTGCCTTCATAATCCACACCCAGACCGCCGCCCACGTCGAAGCACTGGATGTTAACGCCCAACTTGTGCAACTCAACGTAGAAACGCGCCGATTCACGCACGCCGGTGGCGATGTCGCGAATATTGGCCAGTTGTGAACCCAGATGGAAATGCAGCAATTGCAGGCTGTCGAGGCGGCCCGCTTCGCGCAGGGTTTCCACCAGTTTCAGGACCTGAATGGCCGCCAGGCCGAACTTGGACTTCTCGCCGCCGCTCGACTGCCATTTGCCGGAGCCCTGAGACGCCAAACGCGCACGCACGCCCAGACGCGGTACCACGTTCAGGCGTTCGGCTTCTTCCAGCACCATGTTGATCTCGGACATCTTCTCGATCACCAGGTACACCTTGTGTCCCAGTTTTTCGCCGATCAGCGCCAAACGAATATATTCGCGGTCTTTATAGCCGTTACAGACGATGACCGAACGGGTCATGCCGGCATGCGCCAGCACCGCCATCAGTTCGGCTTTGGAGCCGGCTTCCAGCCCCAGCGGTTCGCCGGAATTGACCAGGGATTCGATCACGCGGCGGTGCTGGTTTACCTTGATCGGGTAAACCAGGAAATAACCGCCTTCATAGCCGAATGACTCACGCGCGCGTTTGAACGCCGCGTTAATCGAACGCAGGCGGTGCTGAAGGATCTGCGGGAAGCAGAACAGCGCCGGCAGACGCTGGCCGTCTTTGCGACGCTCTTTCACCAGTTCAGCCAGATCGACACGCGCCTGAGGGACGTCCGGATCCGGGCACACGCTGATGTGGCCCAGTTCATTGACGTCATAATAATTGTTGCCCCAGTAGGCGACGTTATAAGTGCGCAGCATCTTGCTGGCATCACGGTCATTCATGGCAACCTCCTGCATGGAGCGTAAAGATATAGGTTCGCCCGCGGCTGGCGGACGGTGAATCAACAGATCATCAGACATTACTCGCCTCACATCCCGTACTGACGATACAGTCAGCCACTATCGCAGCTACAACCCGCGAGAACAACCCAACAAACCGCCCTTGCGGCAGCGAATAAAACTGCCGTTCGCGGTCAGCGATCGGTTTATCACTCATATAATTGTAAGACACCCTGTTCAAACCTCGTGAATCGGGTCAAGAAACATCCCACAGGAAGGCTGCAGGCTACCCTTGTTCAGTTCTTCAGACGACCGTTAACCGGCCCGAGAATCCTGAGTAGCGCCCAAGTGTTTATCACACCTGGAAGGTGGAGTAGAGACAAGACGGGAAATAGCAGAAGAATGTGCGCCAGAACGGCACTGCTGTTGAGAACCAACAACCGGTAGACAACGGATCATTAATCCAACCACCTCCACGCACGTCGCCCGGAATGAACGACTGAGCCTCTATTAATAGTGTAAGAACGTGACCGTTCTATGAAGCGGCGACGCCAACTGTCAGCGTCTGCGGCTGACCATTAAGGCCATGAGCGGGAGCTTGCCACTTTTGCTCCGCACTGTGCACCAAATGAGCCGCGCGCGCAGTTTATACCGATAACCTGGGGAAAATGCAAAATGAAAATTCGCCGGAAACTGTTTCAAGCGATGAAAATGGCGCCGAGGGCTTTACACAAAAGAGCGAAACGGCAAAAAAATACTGGCAATCCGGCTAAAGCCTGACCTAAAATAGACGTCCAGATGTTAATCCATCTATACTGATTTGTGCCCTATGAATTTCAAGTTGCCGCCAGGTGAGCGAGCGCAGGTAACAACGCGACAGCTTGAAAGACGACGGGCATAACTAAGAAACTGCTTAACGGCTTTGCCTGAGGGGCGTTGCAGGATGTATCTCGCGCCATCAGCGGAAGACCCTTCGCTTCGATGCCGGATCTCCAGCGCTGTGCAGTAATTTCTAACCCGTCTTATGCAAGGTAAAGAATACAATGGCTAAACACCTATTCACGTCCGAGTCCGTATCCGAAGGGCATCCCGATAAAATTGCCGACCAGATCTCCGATGCCGTTCTCGACGCCATCCTGGAACAGGATCCGAAGGCGCGCGTAGCTTGCGAAACCTACGTGAAAACCGGCATGGTACTGGTCGGTGGCGAAATCACCACCAGCGCTTGGGTAGATATCGAAGAAATCACCCGTAAAACCGTACGTGAAATCGGTTATGTTCATTCGGATATGGGTTTTGACGCCAACTCCTGTGCCGTGCTGAGCGCTATCGGCAAGCAATCCCCGGATATCAATCAGGGCGTTGACCGTACCGATCCGCTGGAACAGGGTGCCGGCGACCAGGGCCTGATGTTTGGCTATGCCACCAACGAAACCGAAGTGCTGATGCCTGCACCGGTGACTTACGCGCACCGTCTGGTACAACGCCAGGCCGAAGTCCGTAAAAACGGTACCCTGCCGTGGTTGCGCCCGGATGCAAAAAGCCAGGTTACTTTCCAGTATGACGACGGCAAAATCGTCGGCATCGACGCAGTGGTGTTGTCCACTCAGCATTCCGAAGATATCTCTCTGAAAGACCTGCAAGAAGCGGTGATGGAAGAGATCATCAAGCCGGTTCTGCCTACCGAATGGCTGAGCGCGAGCACCAAATACCACATCAACCCAACAGGCCGTTTCGTTATCGGTGGCCCAATGGGCGACTGCGGCCTGACCGGGCGTAAAATCATCGTGGATACCTACGGTGGCATGGCCCGTCACGGCGGCGGTGCATTCTCCGGTAAGGACCCGTCCAAAGTTGACCGCTCAGCGGCATACGCGGCGCGCTACGTGGCGAAAAACATCGTTGCTGCCGGCCTGGCCGACCGCTGCGAGATCCAGGTTTCCTACGCCATCGGCGTGGCAGAGCCAACCTCCATCATGGTGGAAACCTTCGGTACCGAGAAAGTGTCTACCGAACAGTTGACCTTGCTGGTGCGCGAGTTCTTCGATCTGCGCCCATACGGCCTGATCCAGATGATGGACCTGCTGCAACCGATCTACCGCGAAACCGCAGCCTACGGCCACTTCGGTCGTGAGCACTTCCCTTGGGAAGCGACCGACAAGGCAGAATTGCTGCGCGATGCCGCCGGCCTGAAATAAGCCTGCGCATCCTGGTAAAAACGGCAAGCCCCTGGCTTGCCGTTTTTGTTTTATCGGGTAGGTGCTCATGGATCAACGCGCAAACAGCCTATGGGCGGGAGCAAAGCCCCCGCCGTTGAGTGGCCTTACCGTTTGGATTCGTAAGCCAAAATGGCCGCAACCTCCGTGTTGCCCGATCTGATACGCAACTCACAAATCTTGCTGCGTGTTATCCATACCAATGATATTACCGTGGCACAAATAACGACCAGTTTTACTACACTCCGTTTGTCCGGCATCATGCCTCCTTCTCCTTGCCTCACGGCGGGTAAGAAGCTAGCCTAACGTTGTCTGGCGTTAGAGTTGGCCTCGGGTTGATAAATATCGACTCGGGGCTTTTCTCTTTCTGTCCCTTGCTCAGGCTCAGGACGAAAGATCCTGAGCACCCGCACGCAGTATATTGATCTCCGCCTCAGTTCCACCGCCTTTTTCCGTTCTGAATTCCGTTTCTGCGCATTGATACGCAACGCCTTGCAACAGCCTGAAAGCAGAAAAAAGGCCCAGCAATGCTGAGCCTTTGATGGCAGAAACGGGCGTTGCGATGACGGCTACGAAGTTTGTTTACGCAGCAGGTAAACGAAATACGGCGCGCCGATAAAGGTCGCCAGCAGCCCGGCGGGGATTTGATACGGGAACATCACCATCCGGCCGCACCAGTCGGCGAATACCATCAGCAGGCCCCCCAGCAGCGCGGCAATCACCATCTGCGGTAATGCGCGGCGGAAGCCCAGCATGCGCGCCATATGCGGCGCCATCAGGCCGATAAAGCTCAGCGGCCCCACGGTCAAGGTCGCCATGGCGGTCAGCGTGGCGGCCAGCAGGAGAATCGCCACCCGCACCGGCGTCAGCGCAATGCCCACCGAGCGGGCGGTCGCGCTGCCCAGCGGCAGAATGGTCAGCCAACGGCGGCACAGCGGCGCCAACACTATCAGCGTTGCCGCAATGACTGCGGTACGGATCGCCTGCTCCGACGTCACCGAATAGGTCGAGCCGGAAATCCAGGTCAGCAGCCCGCCCATGCGCGGATCGCCGCTGGCCAGCAACAGGAAAATGGTGGTGGTAAACGCCGTGCTGAGCGCAATGCCGGCCAACAGCATGCGTTCGGTAGAAAAACCGCCGCGACCGGCGGCGACCATAATCACCAGCAACGTCGCCGCCGCCCCCAGGCTGCCTGCAGGCAGCAGCCAGCCGAAGGCATCGCCCGGTACGATGAACAACATCACCACCACGCCAAAGGCCGCGCCGGAGCTGATCCCCAGCACTTCCGGGCTGGACATCGGGTTGCCGGTCAACTTCTGGATTAAGGTGCCGGCCACCGCCAGCATCATCCCCGCCGCCAACGCGGACAGCACCCGCGGCCAACGCCACGGCATCAATGACTCCAGTTCTGCGCCGTAGCTCCAGTGCCAGCCAGTGGCGTTCTGCCCGAACATCAGCGCCACGGCGATGCCAACCAGCAGCACAACCCCCGCCAGCGTCACCCAGGCCAACAGATGGCCGCGTTCGGCCGGTACCTTGTCGCCCAGGTTCATCGGCGGCGGCGTGGCGGCGCTACGCAGGCGCGGCAACAGCCACAGCAACAGCGGAGCGCCAAACAACGCGGTCGCCGCCCCGGTCGGGATCTCACGCCAAACCTGCGTCAGCCAAATCATCACCTGATCGGTCAGCCACAGCAGCAAAGCGCCCAGCAGCGGCGCCAAGATCATGCGGTGCGCCAGCCGGCGCGCCCCCAGCATCTTCGCCATCAGCGGTGCAAACAGCCCGATAAAACCGATGACACCCACCGCATTCACCAGCATCGCACTGAAGATAATCGCCACCGCCAGCGCGCAAAAACGCGCCATCGACAGCCCCAGCCCCAAATTGCGCGCCACGCCGTCGTCCAACCCCAGCAACGTCAGCGGGCGCAGCAGCAGCACCGCCAATAGCCCGGCTACCACCAGGCGCGGCAGGATAAATTGCGCAGTGCTCCAGTCCTGCTGGTTCAACGCACCGGTGCTCCACAGGAACAACCCCTGCAGTTGATCGTAATTAAACAGCGCCAACAGGCTGTTGACCGCCCCACAGTATAATCCCAACACCAGGCCGGCCAGAATCAGCGTCACCGGCGACATGCGTTTGCCCCAGGCCACGCCGAACACCAACCCACCAACCAGGATCGCACCGGCCATTGCCGCCAGTTGCCGGGTTATCTCGCCGCCCGGCAGCATCCACAAGGTGGCGATGGTCAACCCGAGCTGCGCACCGGCGGATACGCCCAGCGTCGCCGGCTCCGCCAACGGATTGCGCAACACCTGCTGGAACAGCACGCCGACCAGCCCCAGACCGGCACCGGCCAACAGGGAGACCGACAGCCGCGGCAGCAGGCTGTAATGGAACAGCATCTGACGCACATCGTCGTGATTCGGCGCGCTCAGCGCCTGCGCCCACAACGCCCAAGGCAACTGTTGCAACAGGTTGTAGATCGTCAAGCCGCCCGACGCCGCCAGCAATAGCAGGATCAGCGTCAGCGGCAATACCCGGATGCGCGCGCTCATGAATAGCTCTCCTGCGTCTGTTCCAGCAGATGGCAAAAACGCATCGCCGACAGCGTCGCACCGTAGAACCAGACCGCCGGCACCTGCCGCAGTTGGTTCTGACGCACAAAGGGCAAAGCCTGCCACAACGGCGTCGAGCTGACTTTTTCCATCATCGCCTGATTGCCGTGGTCGAGATAAATCGCCCGCGCATTTTTCACCGTAATCAGGCGTTCAATGCCAACGACCGCCGTGCCCCAGAAGTTGGTTTCCCCTTCCCAGGCATTGTGGATGCCAAGCTGATCCATCACCTCCTGGAACAGGCTTTTCTGGCCGATAATCAGCACATGCCGCGTATCCAGCAAGGAGAACAACAACAGCGGCTGTCTGGTGTAAGAATGCAGACGCTGGCGTGCATCCTGAATGAACCGGTCGAACTGCATCAGATGCTGTTCAGCGCGTGCCTCAAGCCCCAGCCGCTGCGCCAATTGCTGCAACGAATTCCGGCCCACCGTCAGTGGTTTTCCGCTGCCGTCGTTGAAGCCAAAACTCATCGTCGGCGCTATGGGAGCCAGTTTTTGCGGCGTTGGCCCATACCCCTTTGACAGCAGCATCAACGAAGGCTGCAATTGTTGCAGCAACTCCAGATTCGGTTCGGTGCGTTGGCCCACGTCGACCACCGACGCCGGGATTTTCGGCTCTTCCACCCACAGGTTGTAGTTATGGATATCCGCCACCGCCAGCGGCGTAACGCCCAGCGCCAGCAGCAGCTCAATAGGTAGCCATTCCAGCGCCACGATGCGCGTAAGATCGGGCGGTGTCATCGTCGCGCGCCCCGGTAGAGAGAACAGCAGCGGCGACAGCGCCATGGCGGTCAGCAGACGGCGGCGTACGGGATCGTGTTGAAAATCAGAGGAAGCAGGCATCAGTAGACAAAACTCACCGGCGCACCGCCGCTCGGATGCGCCAGCGTGCCCATTGGAATACCATAAATTTGCTCCAGCACCGGCCCTTGCATCAGTTCCAGCGGGGCACCTTGCGCAATCATCTCGCCACCGCGCAACGCCACCAGATGGTCGCAGTAGCGCGCCGCCATGTTGATGTCGTGCAGCACCGCAATCACCGTCAGGCCACGTTCATGGCTCAGGCGTTGAATCAGCGCCAACACCTCAACCTGGTGCGCAATGTCCAGCGCAGAGGTCGGCTCGTCCAACAGCAGGCAGCGGCTGTCCTGTGCCACCATCATCGCCAGCCAGGCGCGTTGCCGCTCGCCGCCGGACAGGCTGTCCACCAGGCGGTTGGCGAAGGGCTTCAGGCCAACCAGCGCTATCGCTTCTTCCACCTGTTCGCGGTCGTTCACGCCAAAGCGGCCCAGCGCGCCATGCCACGGATAGCGGCCGATCGCCACCAGCTCGCGTACCGTCATGCCTTCTGCTGCGGGCAGTTGCTGGGGCAGATAGGCGACCTGACGCGCGAAGGCTTTGCTGTCCCATTGCGCCAGCGGGCGTCGGTTAAGCTGCGCGCTGCCGGCGGTCGGGTTCTGATGGCGGCCAAGAATTTTCAGCAATGTGGATTTGCCGGAACCATTGTGACCGATCAGCCCGCAGACTTTGCCCTGGGGAAAGGTCAGCGACAGCGGTTGCAACAGCACACGGCCGGGAACGGCAAAGCTGACGTTGTCTAACGCGAAAGTGGCGTCGTGATCGAGGTGTTTATCCTGCATAGGCCCTACTCTGTTCGGAGCGACGATCCGCCGCCCCGATTATCCGGTTAGAAGCGGAAGGTTGCGGTGGCGACCACCTGACGTTCTGCGCCCCAATAGCAGGCGTAGTCGCGATAACAACTTGAAACGTAAGTCTTATCAAACAGGTTGTTGATATTGACGCCTACTGACGAGCCCGGCAGGCCAAAACGCGCCAGATCGTATTTGATGGTCGCATCCACCAACGTGTAATCCGGTACTTTGAAGGTGCTGTTGTCACTGTTAAAGGATGAGCTGGACCCCACATAACGCACGCCGGAACCCAGGGTCAGACCGCTGACGGCCGTTTCGTGGAAGGTATAGTCCGCCCACAGCGACGCCATATGTTTAGGGATCTCGGTGGTTGGCTTGCCTTGATAAGTGTTGTCCTTGGTGTATTTCGCGTCGGTGTAGGTGTAGGAAGCGATCAGGTTGACGTTGGCGTTCAACGCCGCCTTGGCCTCCAACTCTACGCCGCGCGAGCGGATCTCACCGCTCTGGACGCTGAACTGTGCGTTATCCGGATCCGGCGTCAGGTTGTTGTTTTTAGTCAGTTGGTACAGCGCACCGGTCAAGACAATAGGACGATCTTTCGGCACGTATTTCACGCCGGCCTCGTACTGCTTGCCAATCGACGGGATAAACGTCTGCCCGTTAGCGGAGGTATCCAACGTCGGTTCAAATGACTCGCTGTAGCTGAAATACGGCGTGATGCCGTTATCAAACAGATAGTTCAGACCGCCACGCCAGGTGAACTGGCCGTCCGAACGTTCGTTGGTATAGTTATCGATGCGGTTATTGGCCGAGGTTTTGGCCCAGTCATAACGGCCGCCCAGCGTCAGCAACCATTGGTTCCACTCGCCCTGCTCCTGCACGTACAACCCCGTCTGTTCCTGACGGTTCAGGTAGTTATACGGGAAAGTCACGGTGGTGGCGTCGTTGCCGTATTGCGGATCGGTCATGCTCAGGCTGTCGGCAGAACCGAAGCCGGAGTTGATGTCATTGCGCATGCGCGAATAGTCGACGCCAAACAGCAGGGTGTGGTCGACATCGCCGGTTTTCAGCCTGGCCTGCGCCTGGGTATCCACCGAGAAGCTGTTCAGGTGCTCCTTCGACTGCACATAGGCACGGTTCAGCGTGGTCGGGGCCGTCGCGCTAACGCCGCTGCCATAGATGCTCTTCATGTCGCTTTCCAACTGCATATAACGCAGGTTCTGGCGCACCGCCCAGGTATCATTGAATGCATGTTCGAAGCTATAGCCGATCATACGCTGCTTGCGCGCAAAGTAATTGCTTGCTTCACCGTCGTTGAAACTGGTTGGCAGCTTGCTGCCGTCCGGCAGCGGGATCAGCGTACCCTGCTTCGGCAGCCAGCCGTAGAAACCGGTATAGGGATCGTTTTGGATATTGGCCAACAGCGTAAAGTTGGTCTTGTCATCCGGCCGCCAACTGAATGACGGCGCAATCGCATAGCGCTTCTCTTTCGCCATGTTCTGCTGCGCATCGCTGTCTTTCGCCAGGCCGGTCAGACGGTAGGAATAGACGCCGTTATCATCCAGCGCATCGCTGAAGTCAAAGCCGGTCTGGAACAGATTGTCGGTGCCCATTTTAAATTGGATTTCGTGCAGCGGTTCGGTGGTCGGCCGCTTGCTGACCATCGCCACTAGCCCACCCGGGCTACTCTTGCCGTACAGCACCGATACCGGGCCGCGCAGCAGTTCCGCTCGCTCGAGGAAATAAGGATCGACCGAAGCTTCGCTATAGTTGTCGCCCTGCAGACGCAGGCCATCCAGATACTGGTTGGTATTCACCGCCGGGAAACCGCGAATGGCCACCGAATCATAGGTGGTGGAGCTGCCACGGCTGGCATAAACCCCTGGCGCATAAGCCAGCGCGCCTTTCACCGTATCCGGCTGGCGCATATCCATCTCTTCACGCGTGACCACGGAAACCGACTGCGGATTCTTTTCAATCGGCGTATCGGTTTTGGTACCGGTGGCGCTGTGTTTGGCCACGTAGGTGCCGACCGGCCCCCAGGCGCTTTCCTGTTGCGGCTGGCTGCTGCCCACCACGGTAAGGGTATCTTCTTTGGCTACCGGATTGGCTTCAGCGGAAAATGCCGGCATCGCCAGCGTACCCAGCGCGGCAGCGATAGTGATCGCCAACCCACTGACGGGAGAACGGCCCTTCATGGCCTGCGGTGAGAATGGACGCTTGGTCGGCATAGGTGGTTTCTCTGATGAATTATTTGATAACGAATGTAAACGATAATAATTATTATAAGCGACGCATTTTATGCAGAAGCCAAATTAAACTGCAAGTCGAATTCAGCCAGTAAATAGGTGGGGGATTAACCGTTTAACCGTATTAACCTGATGGAAATAAACTGCGCGGAAAATAAAAAAGCCCGCAACCGAAGTTACGGGCCTGCAACAAAAAACCTTTCGGCAACGGGGATTAACCGCTAGCCAACTTACTGCCCTTGGCCGAACATATCCTTGATCCAGCCGGCGACGCCATCAGCGTCTTTTTGCTCACCCGCCGGCTGTTGCTGCTGTTGTTGCTGCTGCTGAGCGGCCTGACTTGCCTGACACAGCCCTTGCGGGTTATCGGTCCACACCGGAATGCTGCGCCCGCCCTCGCCACAGACAAAGTTACCGGCGGAGTCGATGCCAATCTGGTTGATGCCTTCCGGCGCCTGCAGCATCAGCGGCAGCGGCGTCTGGTTTTCCAGATAGCGGCGATACAGAGTCAGCGCACCGTTGGCACCGGTCAGCTTGGCCGGGCCGTTGTTATCACGGCCAACCCAGGCGATAGCCACTTCTTTACCGTCGATACCGGCAAACCAGCTGTCGCGCAGATCGTTGGTGGTACCGGTTTTCGCCGCCAGGTTGTAGTTGGGGAACTTCACCGACAGAGAACGGGAAGTCCCGCGCGCTACGCCCTGTTGCATGGCGTACAACGTCAGGTAAGCGGCCTGAGCCGGCACCATGCGTTCCGCTTGCGGGAAGCTCTGGTACAGCACCGAACCGTCTTCCGCAATCACCGAACGCACCGCAGACAGCGGTGCACGGTTACCGCCGCTGGCGATGGTTTGGTATTCCTGCGCCACTTCCATCGGCGTCAGGCCAATCGCCCCCAGCAGCATCGAAGGCACCGGATTGATTTCCGCTTTCGGAATACCCAGGCGCTGCAAGGTAGCGCTGATTTGATCCAGCCCGACCGCCATGCCCAAATTCACCGTCGGCACGTTGAGCGAGAAGGCCAGGCCATCCACCAGCATCACCTGTCCACGGAATTTGCGGTCGTAGTTGTTCGGCTGCCACACGCTGCCATTCGGCTGTTTCAGCGACAGCGGCTGGTCCGCCAGCCAGGTATTCAGGCGGTATTTGTCCGGCTCGGAAAGCGCGGTCAAGTAGGTTGGCGGCTTGGCCAGCGACCCGACCAGGCGGCGCGCCTGCATCGCGCGGTTAAAACCGGCGAACTGCGGATTGGCACCACCAACCATGGCGCGCACCTCACCGCTGAAGCGATCGACAATCACCATCGCCGCTTCCAGATCGTTAAGATGGCGGGCGGCACGCAGAGCCGGAATACCGTCTTCGACCGCTTTTTCCGCCGCATCCTGAGATACCGGATCCAGCGTGGTGAAGATTTTCACCCCGGACAGGTCGTTCACCTTGTCGCCCAGTTTGGCCTGCAGTTCCTGACGCACCATCTGCATAAACGCCGGCTGCGGCGTGATCACCCCGCCCTTCGGCTGCACGCCCAGCGGCCGCGCGCTGAGCATGTTGTACAGCTCGGCGTCGATAACCCCCTGATTTTGCAACAGCTTGAGCACCAGATTGCGGCGCTCCAGCGCCAACGTCGGGTTGCGCCACGGGTTATACAGCGACGCACCTTTCACCATCCCCACCAGCAACGCTTGCTGATCCAGACTCAGTTCATCCACCGGGCGGCCGAAGTAATACAGGCTGGCCAGCGGGAAACCGCGGATCTGGTCGCTGCCGCTCTGGCCGAGGTACACCTCGTTCAGATACAGCTCAAGAATACGGTCCTTGCTGTAACGGTAATCCACCAGCAGCGCCATGTAGGCTTCGTTGACTTTACGCCATAGCGAGCGTTCGTTGGTCAGGAACAAGTTCTTCACCAATTGCTGCGTCAGGGTACTGCCGCCCTGCACTGCACGCCCGGCGGTCAGGTTCGCCAGCATCGCACGGCCGATGGAGTAAGGGCTGATGCCGTCATGCTCGTAGAAATGGCGGTCTTCGGTGGCAATCAGCGTATCCACCAGCAGGTCCGGGAAACCGGCGCGCGGCACGAACAGCCGCTGTTCACCGTTCGGTGACTGCAACATGGTGATCAGGCGCGGATCGAGGCGGAAGAACCCGAAGTTACGCTGGTTCTCCATGTTTTCGATTTTCGCCAGACGGTTGTTCTGGAAATCCAGACGGGCGTGGATTTGCCCCTCTTTGCCATCCGGGAAGTCAAACGGACGGCGCAGCATCTCGATGCTGTTGGCCTGCACGGTGAACTCGCCCGGCCGGGTCATGCGGCTAACCTGGCGGTATTGCATACCTTCCAGCAGATCGACCATTTCCTTCTTGCTGTACGGCATGCCCGGTTCCAGGTTGACCATGCGGCCATAAACCGCGGCCGGCAATTGCCAGACCTTGCCGTCAATGCGACTGCGGATCTGGGAATCCAGGTACACGCCGTAGATCGCCAACAGCACCGCAACCACCAGAATCAGTTTGATAAGCAGGCCAAGCCAACGGCGTTTTTTACGCGGCGGAGTCGCTTTTACCTTACGCGGCACGCTTTCCTCCTCGTCTTCATATTCATCATCGTCATCTTGCTGCTCGTCTTCCTCGTAATCGTCATAATCGTCGTCTCGGCGACGGCGCGGCGGTTTGCCCGACGCGGTGCGTTTTGGTTGTTTCCCTTTGCGCCCGATGGGCTCGCGGTCATCCCCAGCCATTGCTGTCATTCTCCAGACTTGGCGGCACTGCCGGCCATTATTAGTCGCTTAATCTGTCCCGACGCCAGGCCGCTGAACAGAAGAAACATCTGAATTCTCCCCCTAAATAATTGGCGTTGCATCACAACAAAACCAAGGGTTTTGTTGAACAGCGCTTGCGCTGGCCCCAACGGGGCGAGGCTGCGCCGAGTAACGTGGCAAGAGAGCTTATCCCGATGAGCTTACTCTAGTAAGTGATTCGGGTAAGTGAGCACAGCCAACACAGATGCGGCGTCAAGTATGACGGGGTTACTGATATTTTTTCGTGCGCCGCGTGGGGGCGGTATTCGCCGGATCATCCGGCCACACGTGTTTCGGGTAGCGCCCTTTCATCTCTTTTTGCACTTCCCGGTAGGCACCTTGCCAAAACGCCGCCAGATCGCCGGTGATTTGCAGCGGCCGGTGTGCCGGTGAGAGTAACTCAAGCACCACCGGGATGCGACCCTCGGCCAGCATTGGGCTGCGCTGTTCACCGAACACTTCCTGTAAACGCACCGCCAGCGCCGGCGGTTTGCCGGCATCATAGCGAATCGGCAAACGGCTGCCGGTCGGCACAGTGTAATGAGTGGGCAGCGCATTATCCAGCCGCTGCTTTTGCTGCCAGTCCAGCAGGCGCGCAAGGGCCTCGGCGATATTGACCTGCTTCAACCCGCGCATATCGCGTACGCCATTCAGGGAGGGCAGCAGCCATTGCTCCAGCCTCTCCAGCAGCGACTCATCATCGACCGCTGGCCAGGCAGCCTCCGGCAGCCAATTTTGCGCACACTGCAAACGCAGACGCAGCTGTTCGGCGGCGGTATCCCAGTTGAGCACCGCGATACCCTGGGCGCGTACCCAGTTGAGCAGCGCCAGTTGCAATTCTTCATCGGCCGGTTTGGCCAACGGCTGCGCCCGCAGCGTCAGACGGCCAATCTGCTGGCGTTTCCAGGCGCGCAGCGTGCCCTTTTCTTCATCCCACTCCACCGCGGTTTGCTGGGAAACGATCGCCGGCAGTTGCGCCGCCAGCGCATCAATCTCCACCGGCAGCGCCAGCAGAATGCGCGCATCGGGGCTGTTGTGGCCCTGCAGCAAGCTTGGCGCGATCAGCCACGGCGCACGCGACAGCGCCTCATCCTGATTCATCGCCGCCCCCATGCCGTTGGCCAGCAGATAACGGCCATCCTGACCGCGCCGCTGGGCGATGCGGTCGGTAAACGCCAACGCCAGCAGGCTCGGCGCCAAATCTGCATCAATCTGCCCGCATCGTGGCTGCAAACGCCGCGCTAACTGGGCAGCACGGCGCTGCCAGTTTGGCTGTGGGCGGCTCAGCCAGTAGCCGATATCCATCTGCCCATTGCGTGGCGGTTCCTCCAGCAGCGCAGCCAACGCCGCAGCGGTCGCCAATCCATCCGTCCCCTGCTCTGCACCCTGGGTCAGCATCGCAGCCAATCGCGGTTCACAACCCAGCGTCGCCATCTGCCGGCCCCGTGCGGTTAATTTATCGGCTTCGTCGGTGGCACCGAGACGTTGCAACAGCTTTCTTGCCGCCGCCAGCGCCGTCTCCGGCGGCCGATCGAGCCAGGTCAATTGCCCAACGTCATGGCAGCCCCACTGCAACAGCTCCAGCCAGAAGCCGGCGAGATCGCTTTGCAGGATTTCGGGTTCGGCATGTTCCGCTGCCCGCTCTGCCTGCTCTTTAGCAAACAGATGCCAGCAAATACCGGGTTCCAGACGCCCGGCACGGCCGGCACGCTGGATCATCGATGCCTGGCTGATGCGCTGCGTCACCAGCCGCGTCAGGCCGTTACGCACGTCATAACGCGCCACGCGCTCCAGCCCGCTGTCCACCACCAACCGAATGCCTTCGATGGTCAGGCTGGTTTCGGCGATGTTGGTCGCCAGCACCACCTTGCGACGCCCGGCCGGCGACGGTTGAAGCGCTTTTTGCTGCTGCGCCAGCGGCAATGCGCCATACAGCGGGCACAGGTCGGTATCGGCCGCCACCTCACCGTTCAGCCGCTCCAGCACCCGGTTGATTTCTGCCACGCCGGGCAGGAACAGCAGCAGCGATCCGCTCTGCTCGGACAACAGACGTTTCACCGCCGCCGCCACGCCATCCTCCAGCCGTTGATGGCTGGCCAATGGCTGATATTGGCGTTCAACCGGGAAGCTGCGCCCCTCGGACACCACCACCGGCGCTTGCGGCAGCAGCTGCGTCATACGGGCGTTATCCAGCGTCGCAGACATAATCAGCAGTTTGAGATCGTCTCGCAGCCCCTGTTGCACGTCCAGCAACAGCGCCAACGCCAGATCGGCCTGCAGGCTGCGCTCATGGAATTCATCGAGGATCACCAGCGAGACGCCCTGCAACTCGGCATCCTGCTGCAACATGCGAGTGAGAATGCCTTCGGTTACTACCTCCAGCCGGGTATGCGGCCCACTTTTGCTTTCGGCGCGCATGCGGTAACCCACGGTCTGGCCCGGTTCTTCCCCCAACTGTTGTGCCAACCGATACGCCACGTTTTTCGCCGCCAGCCGGCGCGGCTCCAGCATGATGATGCGGCCCGGCAGGCCGGATTTAGCCAGGATCTGCAGCGGTAACCAGGTCGATTTACCGGCGCCGGTTGGCGCGTGCAGCAACACCTGCGGGGCGGATTGCAGCGCAGTGAGCAATTCATCAAGAACCGCACTGACGGGCAGTGAAGACACAGAACTCTCCGTAGTGGTTAACATTGGGCGACGCACATTGTAGCATTAGACTCTGCGTTTCATTCATTTGCCGGGTATCTATGTCCAGTTCGCGCCGCCTGTTTTTCGCCCTGACCTTACCGGATGCACTGCAGCAACAGGTGATTCGCTGGCGCGCCGAAGCTTTCACGCCCGAAGCCGGTCGGCCAGTCGCCGCAGCCAACCTGCATCTGACGCTGGCGTTTCTCGGTGATGTCAGCGCGCAAAAGGAAACCGCGCTGAAAAAGCTGGCCGGCCGCATTATCCAACCCGGCTTCAGCATGATACTGGACGATCTTGGCCACTGGCCGCGCCCTGGCGTGGTATGGCTTGGCACCCGCCGCGCACCGCGAGGGGCGTTGCAACTGGCGGAGCTGTTGCGATCACAGGCGGCCCGCAGCGGCTGCTACCAAAGCCCGATGCCGTTTCATCCGCACATCACCCTGCTGCGCTCTGCAACGCAACCGGTAGCCGTGCCGCCCGCAACGCCGGGCTGGACCTTCAGCGCCGACTCCTTCACGCTGTACCAGTCGGTATTTGAGAACGGTCGCACGCGTTATCACCCGCTGGAACAATGGCCTTTAGCCCATCAGGATACCCCATGATTTTCACCCCACCGCTACGTTCCGCCACGCTGATTAAACGCTACAAGCGCTTTCTGGCCGACGCGATTACCCCGGAAGGCGAAACATTTACCCTGCACTGCGCCAACACGGGTGCCATGACCGGCTGCGCCACCCCAGGCGATACCCTTTGGTATTCCACTTCGGATAACGCCAAGCGCAAATATGCCCACAGCTGGGAGTTGACGCACACCCAACAGGGGGATTGGATCTGCGTCAACACCCTTCGCGCCAACGGATTGGTGCGCGAAGCCATTGAACAGAATTTAATCAATGAATTATCCGGTTACAGTAAAATCAGCGGCGAAGTAAGATATGGCAGTGAAAACAGCCGTATCGATTTGTTATTACAGGCAGAAAACAGGGTTAACTGCTATATTGAAGTTAAGTCAGTCACATTACTGCAACAACAACGTGGTTACTTCCCTGATGCGGTAACGCTCAGAGGACAAAAGCATCTGCGTGAGTTGCTCGGCGTGGTTGAAAGCGGGCAGCGGGCGGTTTTGTTTTTTGCTGTGTTACATAGCGGTATTGAACAGGTCGCACCGGCACATCATATAGATGAGCGTTATGCGGCACTGTTGGCACAGGTTCGGCAGTTGGGAGTAGAAGTCGTTTGTTATGGGGCTAAATTATCACCTGACGGTATATCTCTCTGTGATAAGTTACCGTTTTTTATCGATTAGCGGCACCGGGCACCAATAATTCAACAACCGGTCATCGCGTCGCCAAATACGCCTTCCTTCACAGCATTGTCAAGCAGGCGACAGGAATAATTGCCAACCTACCTTCCATCTGTTATTTATAGCGGCCTGTTTTTCCCCCGCATTGGGGATTCGATAGTGCGTGTGTATGTAGGAGAAGCAACATGCAAGAAGGGCAAACCCGTAAAACCTCGTCCTTGAGCATTCTCGCCATCGCTGGGGTGGAGCCGTACCAAGAGAAGCCGGGCGAAGAGTACATGAACGTCGCCCAGTTGAAGCATTTCAAGCTTATTCTTGAAGCGTGGCGCAACCAGCTCAGGGACGAAGTGGACCGTACTGTATCGCATATGCAAGACGAAGCGGCCAACTTCCCGGATCCGGTAGACCGTGCCGCGCAGGAAGAAGAGTTCAGCCTTGAACTGCGTAACCGTGACCGTGAACACAAACTGATCAAAAAGATCGAGAAAACGCTGAAGAAAGTGGAAGACGAAGATTTCGGCTACTGCGACTCCTGCGGCGTGGAGATCGGTATTCGTCGCCTTGAAGCGCGTCCGACTGCCGATTTGTGCATCGACTGCAAGACCCTGGCAGAAATCCGCGAAAAGCAGATGGCCGGCTAATACAGTTGTTACCGCTGTGGCGCACGCTCCAACGTGCGCCACACAGAGAAAAGGGAACCTTTCCCCTCTGATATGCAAGAAAGTCATTATGTGGGGCGCTTTGCCCCATCGCCTTCCGGGGATCTGCATTTCGGCTCGCTGATTGCCGCTCTGGGAAGCTACCTCCAGGCTCGTGCCCAACGCGGGCAGTGGCTGGTTCGCATTGAAGATATTGACCCTCCGCGCGAAGTCGCCGGTGCGGCCGCCCGTATCTTATCCGCACTGGAACACTATGGTCTCCTCTGGGACGGCCAGGTCATCTATCAATCCCAACGTCACGAAGCCTACCGCGCAACCCTGGATCAGCTGCAACAACAGGGGCTTAGCTATTTCTGCAATTGCACCCGCAGCCGTATCCAGCAAATTGGCGGTTTGTATGACGGCCACTGCCGTGATTTGCATCTTGGTCCGCAGGGCGCCGCTATCCGTTTACGTCAATCCACACCGGTTTACGCCTTTCACGATCGCCTGCAAGGCGAGTTGCGGGCCGATCCGGCTTTGGCGCGGGAAGATTTTATCATTCGCCGACGCGATGGGTTGTTTGCCTATAATTTGGCAGTGGTGGTTGACGACCATTTCCAGGGCGTGACCGAAATCGTGCGTGGCGCCGATCTGATTGAGCCGACAGTGCGCCAGATTGCGCTGTATCATCAGTTGCAGGCGCCGGTCCCCGCCTATGTGCATCTGCCGTTGGCGCTGGGCGCAAACGGCATCAAGTTGTCGAAGCAAAATCATGCCCCCGCGCTGCCCGAAGGCGATCCGCGCCCGGTGTTGATCGCCGCGCTGAAATTTCTGCGTCAACCGCTGCCGGAAAGCTGGCAAGATCTTGACCTGTCGTTATTATTGAGCTGGGCTATAGCACACTGGACGTTAGAAAATGTGCCGCGCCAGGTGGATGAAAACACATCGGCATTCTCAAAGGAGCCATGGTGAGCTATGATTAGCCGCTATTTTTTGTTAGCTCCATTTTTATCAGTCACTATCGAGGTGTACCATTTTTACCCGAGTAGCCAATTTCTGCCGTAAGGTACTAATCCGCGATGACAAGCTGCCCCGCGAGGATGCGCCGGTGAGCGATAAAAAGGTAATCCGCGAAGAAAGCGTGGTGGCTGAACAGCCTGCCGCGCCGCAACAACAACGGCACGCCGAAAGCGGCAGAGAAACCCCTGCCCGCCGGCCTGCGCCGCGTAAGCGCCCACCTTTTCCCGCAGCGGAGGGAACCGGCCCTATGACCGTGATCCCACGCGATCAGCATTCAATCTCACGCAAAGACATCAGTGAGAATGCGCTGAAGGTGTTGTACCGCCTGAACAAATCCGGCTACGAAGCTTATCTGGTCGGTGGCGGCGTGCGCGATTTGTTGCTCGGCAAAAAGCCGAAAGATTTCGACATCACCACCAACGCCACGCCAGATCAGGTGCGCAAGCTGTTCCGTAACTGCCGCCTGGTCGGCCGCCGTTTCCGTCTGGCGCACGTGATGTTCGGGCCGGAAATCATCGAGGTTGCCACTTTCCGCGGCCACCACGAGCAGCAAACCCCGGAATCAGACAAGAATTCTTCCCAGCAGGCCCAAAATGGCATGCTGTTGCGCGACAACATCTTCGGTTCGATCGAAGAAGATGCTCAGCGCCGCGACTTCACCATCAACAGTCTGTATTACGGCGTGGCGGACTTCACCCTGCGTGATTACGTTGACGGTATGCGTGACCTGCAACAGGGCGTGATTCGCCTGATCGGCGATCCGGAAACCCGCTACCGCGAAGATCCGGTGCGCATGCTGCGTGCGGTGCGCTTTGCCGCCAAGCTGGACATGAGCATCAGCGACGAAACCGCCGAGCCGATCCCACGCCTGGCGTCGTTGCTGCATGAGATCCCGCCGGCGCGTCTGTTTGAGGAATCGCTCAAGCTGCTGCAGGCAGGTTACGGTTACCCAACCTATTTGAAACTGTGCGAATACCAGCTGTTCCAGCCGCTGTTCCCGCAGATAGCACGCCACTTCACGCCTAGCCATGACACGCCGATGGAGCGCATTCTGGCACAGGTGCTGAAAAACACCGATTATCGGCTGCAGAACGACATGCGCGTCAATCCGGCGTTCCTGTTTGCTGCTATGCTTTGGTATCCGCTGCTGGAACATGCGCAGAAACTGGCGCAGGAAAGCGGGCTGGCGTATTACGACGCCTTCGCGTTGGCGATGAACGACGTGCTGGACGAACAGTGTCGTTCGCTGGCGATCCCGAAACGCATCACCACGTTGGTTCGCGATATCTGGCAGTTGCAGTTGCGCCTGTCTCGCCGTCAGGGCAAACGTGCGCACAAGCTGATGGAACACCCGAAATTCCGCGCCGCTTACGATCTGCTGGCGCTGCGCGCCGAAGTGGAAGAAAACCAGGAAATGCTGCGTCTGACCGAATGGTGGGGCGAGTTCCAGGAAGCCACGCCGGCGCGTCAGAAAACCATGTTGAGTACTTTGGGTGACGACCCCGCGCCACGTCGCGCGCGTCAGCGTCGCCCTCGCCGCCGGACGCCGCGTAAAGAAGGAGCATAATGATCCGCGTTTATATCGCGCTGGGGAGTAACCTGGCGCAACCGCTGCAACAGGTAAAAGCCGCACTGGAGGCGCTGGAGCATCTTCCGCGCACCCGATTGATCCTTTGTTCGTCGTTTTACCGCACCAAGCCGCTGGGGCCGCAGAACCAGCCGGACTTTCTCAATGCGGTGGTGGCGCTGGATACCTTGCTGCCCGCCGAACAACTGCTCGATCATACCCAAGCGATAGAACGCAATCAGGGCCGTGTGCGCAAAGATGAGCGCTGGGGCCCGCGCACCCTCGATCTGGACATCATGCTGTATGGCGAGCAGGTTATTCATACCGATCGCCTGACAGTGCCGCATTACGGCCTGAAAGAACGCGAGTTCATGCTCTACCCGCTGGCGGAAATCGCCCCCGAATTGGTGTTCCCTGACGGTGAGTCGCTGGCCAGTTGCCTGAAGCGCGTGCCGGAGAACGGCATGGAACTTTGGCATCAGCCCAAACAAAAAGCCTGAGTCGGGCGCGGCATGCAGCGCCCCCTACAGCATCACCTGAGCGACAAACCCGCCTTCTGCCCGGTTGGCAAAGCTGATGCGCAGCCCGTGCAAACCGGCGATGCGCTGCACGATAGACAGCCCCAACCCGCTGCCGGTTTGCTCCTGGCCCGGCGGACGATAAAAGCGCTCCCCCAGCCGTACCAGGTGCTCCGCCGTTATCCCCGGCCCATTGTCTTCGACCGCCAGCAAGCGCTCTGTAAGCCTCACAGTGACGGTGCCGCCCGCAGGCGTGTAACGTACCGCATTGTCCACCAAATTACGCACCAGCAGCGACAGCAGCAACGCTTGCCCCTGTAACGGTGCCGGCATGCCCTGCTGTTCGTAACGCAACGTGACACCGGCGGCGTGAGCATGACGATCCTGCTCCGCCAACGTCATCGGCACTAGCCGGCTCCAGTCGACCGGCTCCAAATCGGCCAAATCCGACAGTGAATCCAACCGCGACAACGTCAGCAACTGATCGACCAGGCGGGTGGCACGATCGATGCTCACCGTCAGATTGCCCAGCGCATGCTCGCGCATCGGCTCATCGTCACCGGCCAATTGCACCACTTCCGTCTGCACCCGCAGCGCCGCCAATGGGCTACGCAGCTCATGGGCAGCATCTGAGGTAAAACGCCGCTCACGCACCAGCAACGCATTGATGCGCGCAAACAGCGCGTTCAGCGCATCCACCAGCGGCCTGACTTCGGTCGGTACCTGACGCGCATCCAGCGGCGTAGCGTCGTCCGGTGCGCGTTTGCGCAGCCCGACGGCCACCGCGCGCAGTGGCCGCAGTTCACGCCCCACCATCAGCGCGATCAACAGCATCAAAATCGGCAACGTCACCAGCCACGGCACCAGTTGCCCGGTGACCATACCCAGCGCCATATCCTGCCGGTAATCCCACTCCTGGCCGACAACGATACGATAGCGGCCGTCCGGGCTGGTCAGCCACAGCAGCCGCCAGCTGTCGTCATCGCCCAGCCTTTCGCCATCGGTAAAGCCTTCGCGCTCACCGTCAAAGCGGAAATCCGCGCCGTTTTCACCGTCATTGAGCAACATCTTGCCGTTGCGGTCGAAGATGGCGAACGCCAACGCGTCGTCATCCTGCTTGCCCCGCTTGCCGTGATGCACCAACTTCTTGGTTTTCGGCAGGCTACGCACGCTTTCGTCGGCCAGCAGATCGCCCAGATTGGCGGTCGCCAGGCGCTTGGCAAACAGCATCTGCTGGGTATCAAACACTTCATTGATGTTGTTGCGCGTCATCATCCACGCCACCAGGCTGGCGGAACACCAGGTCACCAGCGCCAGCAGGCTGAAAATCAGGATCAGCCGCAGCCGCAAGCTGAGATGTTTCACTCTACCTCCCCCAACGTGTAGCCCACGCCGTGAATGGTACGGATAAAACCGTTACCCAACTTGCGCCGCAGGTGATGAATGTGCACTTCCACGGCATTACTGCTGACTTCGTCATCCCAGTTGTACAGTTTTTCCTGGATCAGCGACCGCGCCAGCACTCGTCCCTTGTTATGCAGGAACAGCTCCAGCACCGCCAGCTCACGCGGCGTCAAGGTTACCGGCTCGCCGTTGCAGCTCACACTGCGAGTGGCCGAGTCAAACACCAGATTGCCATGCACCAGTTGCGGCATCAGTTGGCCATGACGGCGGCGGATCAACGCCTGCAGGCGCGCCGCAACTTCCGTCAGGGCGAAAGGTTTGCACAGGTAATCATCGGCACCGCTCTGCAGGCCGCTGACTCGCTGCTCCAGCGCATCGCGCGCGGTAAGGATCAGCACCGGCACATCATGGCCAGCCTGGCGCCACTGGCGCAATAAATCCATCCCATCCATGCCCGGCAAGCTGAGATCGAGGATCACCGCATCGTAAGGTGCGCTTTCCAGCGCGCTTTTGCCGACCAACCCGTCGGTAAACCAGTCCAGATTAAAGCCGAGTTTGCTCAACCCGGCTTTGATGCCGTCACCGATTAACTTGTCATCTTCTATCAGCAGAATTCGCATGCTCATCCCTTTTTCGCTATTACATCACAAGGTTCTTAAGAACCCCTTAAGCTTCATGATCTGCGCTACCCACCCCGTTAGGGTTACAGTAGAATGACAGCACTTTTTTGCAGCCAGGGCCCTGCGCGTACCGCGCGGCTCTATTCAGGAGACGTAGTGATGAAACCCACCACCGTGACCCATTTGCGCCAGTGGAAACAGGAGCAACGCAAGTTTGCTTCACTGACCGCCTACGATGCCAGCTTTGCCCAACTGTTTGAAGAGCAAGGCGTTAAAGTACTGCTGGTGGGCGATTCGCTGGGCATGACGCTGCAGGGCCACGACTCCACGCTGCCGGTCACCGTCGCCGACATCGCTTACCACACACGGGCCGTACGCCGTGGTGCCCCAGCCTGCCTGCTGCTGGCTGACATGCCTTTCATGAGTTACGCCACCCCGGAACGAGCCTTCGCCAACGCCGCCGAACTGATGCAGGCCGGTGCCAATATGGTGAAACTGGAAGGCGGCAGTTGGCTGTGCGAAACGGTGAAAATGCTCACCGAGCGCGCCGTACCGGTATGCGGCCACCTCGGCCTGACGCCGCAGTCGGTGAACGTATTCGGTGGCTACAAGGTGCAAGGCCGTGACGAGCTCGCCGCCAAACAACTGCTGGAAGATGCGCAAAATCTGGAGCTGGCCGGCATGCAACTGCTGGTGCTGGAGTGCGTACCGACCGAACTGGCGCGCAAGATCACCGAAGCGCTGTCCATTCCGGTGATCGGCATTGGCGCCGGCAACGTGACCGATGGCCAGATCCTGGTTATGCACGACGCCTTTGGCATTACCGGTGGCCATACGCCGAAATTCGCTAAAAACTTCCTGGCGCAAAGCGGCGATATTCGCCTGGCGGTGCAACAGTATATGCAGGAAGTGGAGCAAGGCGCTTACCCCGCTGAAGAACACTCTTTTAATTAAGCGATCGTTCCAGGAGCTATCAATGATTATTATCGAAACCCTGCCTTTGCTGCGTCAGCAGATCCGCCGCTGGCGCCAGGACGGCAAACGCATCGCGTTGGTACCGACCATGGGCAATCTGCACGAAGGCCATATGACGCTGGTTGATGAAGCCCGCGCGCGCGCCGATATCGTGGTGGTCAGCATTTTCGTGAATCCGATGCAGTTCGAACGCCCTGACGATCTGGCGCGCTACCCGCGCACCCTGCAGGAGGACAGCGAAAAGCTGACCCGCCGCAACGTCGACCTGGTGTTCGCACCGGCGCCGGCCGATGTCTACCCGCAGGGGCTGGAACAGCAAACCTATGTCGACGTGCCGGGTATTTCCACCATGCTGGAAGGCGCCAGCCGCCCCGGTCATTTCCGCGGCGTCGCCACCATCGTCAGCAAACTGTTCAATCTGGTTCAGCCGGATCTGGCCTGTTTTGGCGAGAAGGACTACCAGCAACTGGCGCTGATCCGCAAGATGGTGGCGGACATGGGGTACGACATCGATATCGTCGGCGTGCCGACCGTGCGCGCTAAAGACGGCCTGGCGCTCAGCTCGCGCAACGGCTACCTGACTGCCGAAGAACGCAAAATCGCCCCTCAGCTCAGCAAGATCATGAACGCATTGGCAGAACAACTCAGCAACGGCGAGCGCCACATCGACGATCTGCTGGAGCAAACCGCCGCGCACCTGCGCGCCGCCGGTTTCACCCCGGACGAACTGTTTATCCGTGACGCAGACAGCCTGCAACCGCTGGGTGTTGAAAGCCAACGCGCAGTGGTACTGATGGCCGCCTGGCTGGGCAAGGCGCGCCTGATCGACAACCAGCAGGTTGACCTGACGTTGTAAGCTATTTTTTGTGCAATCGTCACTGTTTCAGCCCCTCTGAAAGTAGACATGGAGGCACTTATCGGTGACGATAAACGCCGGATGGATGTTCAACCTCAATCGCCTGTGAAGGCTGATACTCAGTTAGGTAAAGTTATGATACGTACTATGCTGCAAGGCAAGCTGCATCGGGTGAAAGTGACTCAGGCCGACTTGCACTATGAAGGCTCCTGCGCCATCGATCAGGATTTCCTGGAGGCCGCAGGCATTCTGGAATATGAAGCTATAGATATTTATAACGTTGATAACGGTCAGCGTTTCTCGACCTACGCCATCGCCGCTGAACGCGGTTCGCACATCATTTCGGTCAACGGCGCGGCGGCACGTTGCGCCTGCGTGGGCGACAAACTGATCATCTGCTCTTACGTGCAAATGAGCGATGCCGATGCCCGCCAGCACCACCCGAAAGTCGCCTATTTCGAAGGTGACAACAACCTGCAACGCAAAGCGAAAGCCGTGCCGGTTCAGGTAGCCTGAGAATAAAAACGGGCGCCTTTCAGCGCCCGTTTCCTGTTATTGCACCACCACAGTTCCCGGCTTGTTGGCTATCCTGTCCGCCATGGTCTGAATGGAGTCGGTACGCAGAATATACAGCCGCTTCAGCGTATACGGATTATCCCCCGGCTTTACCTTACCCTGCACCGTGGTCACCGCCATGTGGAAACCGGCGTCTTTCGCCGCCTGTATCGCCCGCTGATTGTAGCCGCCAAACGGATAGGATACGTACAACACGTGCGGATTAAACTGCGACAGCGCACGGCGCGAACGCTCAAAATCGAATTCGATATTGTGCAGCGAACGGCTCAGCAGAATAGGCTGGCGGTTGCCGTCGGTACGGTGCAGGAAATGCGTATGTGACTGCACGTCGAACACGTCCTGTATCTGCTTCAGTTCGGAAATGCTCATAAACTGCAGCGAGTCCGGGTTCCACTTCTGCGGATGGCGTTTGATGCGCGAAGAAATAATAAACGCCGTTGCGCGGAAGCCGTAGTCCTTCAATACCGGATAGGCATAGCGATAGACCGATTTCAGCCCGTCATCAAAGGTCAACACCACCGCCTTGCCCGGCAGATTGATCTGATTCTTCAGGTAAGCTTCCAACTGGTACAGGGAAATGGTGTCATAACCGGCCTGCTTCAGGTAGGTCATCTGGTTGCTGAACGCCACGTCCGAAGTGGTGGTCGAGGTATGGCGGAAACGCTTGTTCTCTTCGTTTTTCAGCAGATGGTGGTAGGTCAACACCGGAATGCCGGTGTCTATTTCGCAATCCAGCTCGCTGATATAGCCCAGACGATCGCCAATATTGATCTCATACCAGGTATTGTTCAGCCGATCCTTCAGTTTGCCTATGATCGGATAACGCAGGTTCTCTTCCAGCACGCCAAACACTTCGCTGGCGTTATCCGCCTCGGTATAGACGTTGATCGCCTTCTGAGTGATCAGGTTCTGATTGGTCAGCGGCTTATTCAGCTCACCGAGATCGTCTTGCACCTTGCGTGATTTTTTGAGGTTGCGCACGTCGTCTTTATCGATAAACCCCGTGCCGTGACCAAACTTGAATTCGTAATATTCCGCATCCGCCGGGAACACCTGAATCAGCTGCCCCTGCTTCACTTCTCCGACCGGGATAACATGCTCGCCAATCAGCGAATAAACCTCGCTGTCGCGTTGCGCTTCCATATATTCAGATTTAACAGCGCTGTCTTCCGACAACAAATTTGCCAGCGTCGCCGGAGAAGCGAGTGACATCAGGATGCCGAGTAGCCCAGCCGCTATCTTGTGTTGAGGCCGCATGGTTATGTTCTGCTTACGAGTGCGTGATAAAAATGGAGAAAATGTGGAGCGCCAGCATAGCACGATTTGAACATCGGGGAGAAAGGGGTTATGTGAGCAATTCTATTGATTTATGTGATGCCGGCTTCAGATCGATAACAGCGCCCCCGAACGCGGGTCCGGGGGCATCAGTACATCAGGTGCGCAGGCCACGACCGCGCTCTATCAGGTACCAGGACAGCAGATAGAACACCAGGATAAACGCTACCAGCACCGCCATGGTCAGCACCAGCGGTACATCACTGATGCCGAGGAAACCGTAGCGGAAACCGCTGATCATATAGACGATCGGATTCAGTTTGGACACCGCCTGCCAGAACGGCGGCAGCAACGTCAGCGAATAGAAAACCCCGCCCAGATAGGTCAGCGGCGTCAATACGAACGTCGGGATCAGGCTGATGTCGTCAAAGGTAGTGGCGAACACCGCGTTGATCAGGCCCGCCAGCGAGAACAGGATTGCCGTCAGCAGCAGCGTGAGCACAATCACCCACCAGGCATGCACCTGAAGCGGCACAAAGAACAGCGAGATCACCGTCACCAGCACGCCGACGCAAATGCCGCGCGCCACGCCGCCGCCGACGTAACCGGCAATCACCACATGAGTCGGCACCGGCGCCACCAGCAGCTCTTCGATATTGCGCTGGAACTTGGCGCTGAAGAACGACGATGCGACGTTGGCATACGAGTTGGTGATTACCGCCATCATAATCAGGCCGGGAACGATAAACTGCATGTAATCAAAACCGTGCATATCGCCAATACGTGAACCAATCAGGTTGCCGAAGATGATGAAATACAGCGTCATGGTGATCACCGGCGGCACCAGGGTCTGGATCCAGATACGGGCAAAACGGTTGATCTCTTTGGCCCAGATACTCTGTAAAGCCACCCAATACAAACGCGTCATGCTTTTTCTCCATTACCGTTAACCAGGGTGACAAACAGCTCTTCCAGCCGGTTAGCCTTATTACGCATGCTCAATACCTGCACCCCCTGCGCGCTGAGCTGAGCGAACAAGCCGTTCAGGCCCTGCTCGCGCATCACTTCCACTTCCAGCGTCGAGGTATCCGTCAGGCGATTGCGATAGCCATCCAGCTTCGGCAAGGGGCTTTTGGCCGCCAAATCGAGGATAAAGGTTTCGGACTTCAGCTTGGCCAGCAATCCTTTCATTGAGGTGTTTTCCACCAGTTCCCCGTTCTGGATAATGCCGATATTGCGGCACAGCATTTCCGCCTCTTCCAGATAGTGGGTCGTGAGGATAATGGTCGTGCCCTGGGCGTTCAGCTCTTTGAGGAAGCCCCACATGGAGCGGCGCAGTTCGATATCCACCCCAGCCGTCGGCTCATCGAGGATCAGCAGCTTTGGCTGGTGCATCAAGGCGCGGGCGATCATCAGACGGCGTTTCATACCGCCGGACAGCATGCGGGCGCGTTCATCGCGCTTGCCCCACAGATCCAACTGGGTCAGGTATTTTTCCGCACGCGCTAAGGCTTCGCGCCGGGTCACGCCGTAGTAACCCGCCTGATTGACCACAATCTGCATGACGGTTTCAAACGGGTTAAAGTTGAATTCTTGCGGCACCAGCCCGAGTTGGCGCTTGGCGTTAACGATATCTTTATCGATGTCATAGCCGAACACCCGTACGCTGCCGGCCGTTTTGTTCACCAGCGAGCTGATAATGCCGATGGTGGTAGATTTTCCAGCGCCGTTTGGCCCTAACAGGGCATAAAAATCCCCCGCTTCGACGTTAAGATCGATCCCGCGCAACGCCTTGACGCCACCCGCGTAGGTCTTGGTCAACTGCGCTAATTCCAGTGCATAATTCATAAGTTAGAAAGTACCTTGTGACGATGAGTATGCTGCTGCGTATTGTAATAGAGATGATCTTATCATCAGCAGCGATTTCACTGAGGCGAATCCGTGCGGAAAAAAGCGTAACTGTTCTGATTTCCAAATTGTGACGCTTGTCCTATATTAGCCCAACGCAATCTGTTTGTTACAGGTCTATAACCCTCCATGAAAGAAATCGAAACGCTGATCGCCAACAACAAAGCCTGGTCGGCCAATATCAACCAGGAAGATCCAGACTTTTTTGAACGTTTATCCCAAGCGCAAAAGCCCCGCTTTTTATGGATAGGTTGCTCAGACAGCCGTGTTCCGGCAGAACGTTTGACCGGCCTGGAGCCAGGCGAACTGTTTGTTCATCGCAATGTGGCAAACCTGGTGGTTCACACCGATCTTAACTGTCTGTCGGTCGTGCAGTATGCGGTGGATGTGCTGGAAGTTGAACATATCATCATCTGCGGCCATTTGGGCTGCGGCGGCGTAGAAGCCGCGGTGGAAAACCCGGAGCTGGGGCTGATCAACAACTGGCTGCTGCATATCCGCGACCTGTGGTACAAGCACAGCTCACTGCTGGGTGAACTGGCACCGGAACAGCGCCTCGACGTACTGTGTGAGATCAACGTGATCGAACAGGTGTACAACCTGGGTCACTCCACCATTATGCAATCGGCCTGGAAACGCGGCCAGAAAGTGACGATCCACGGTTGGGTGTACGGGATTCAGGACGGGCGCCTGCGGGATCTGGAAGTGGCCGCCACCAGCCGCGAGAGCCTGGAAATGGGGTATCGCAAAGCCATGGCCAAACTGCAACAGGACAAGGGCGTAAAAGCCTAGAACGTTATCTTGCTCTCAATGTGGGCGCGGCCAAGCCGCGCCCCTGCCGATCACTCGTCCAGCAGCACCACTTTGCCGACGTACGGCAAGTGACGGTAACGCTGAGCGTAGTCAATGCCGTAGCCCACCACGAACTCGTCCGGGATCGAGAAACCGACGAACTCCACCGGCACTTCCACCTCACGGCGCTCGGGTTTGTCCAGCAAGGTACAGATCGCCAGAGATTTCGGCCCGCGCAGCGCCAAAATTTCGCGCACTTTATTCAGCGTATTGCCGGAATCAATGATGTCTTCGACGATCAGCACGTCTTTGCCGCGGATGTCTTCATCAAGATCCTTGAGGATTTTCACATCGCGGGTGGTGGACATGCCGCTGCCGTAGCTAGAGGCGGTCATAAAGTCGACTTCGTGCGGCACTTCAATCGTGCGACACAGATCGGCCATGAACATGAAGGAACCGCGCAGCAGCCCGACCAACACCATATCACTGCCGCTATCGCGGTAATGTTCGGTGATTTGACGGCCAAGTTCGGCGATACGGGTCTTAACTTCCTGCTCGGAAATCATTACGTCTACAGTGTGTTTCATAGGTTTCAGGTCAGTTGCCGGAAGAAGGGCGCAGAGTTTAGCATAGCCTGAAGCCGGTGGCGACGCGAGTGCGCCGCCACTTCTGCTCTAGTCGGCTACGGTAAAGCCCATCATCATGCCGGTATCCTCATGCTCCAGCAGGTGACAATGCGCCATATAGGCATGTTCACTGCTAGCCGGATGATCAAAACGCACCAGCACTTCGCTGCGCCACCCCTCGACGCGCACCGTGTCTTTCCAGCCGCTGCGGTGAGCCGCCGGCGGCTTGCCGTTCTCCGACAGGATGCGGAACTGGGTGCCGTGGATATGGAACGGGTGCAGCATCATGTCGCCTTCGCCGGACAGGGTCCATTTCTCGTACTTGCCGCGTTTGGCTTCAAACGCCGGTTTGGTCATATCAAAGGCCTTGCCGTTGATCTTATTGCCGTGGCTGAAGTCGAAAGGCTTGGCGCCATGATCCATACCCTTCATGTTGCCGTGATCCATACCTTTCATGCTGCCATGATCCATGCCCTGCATATTGCCATGATCCATGCCGGCCATTCCGCCATCGCTGTTGCTCATGCTGCCGTGATCCATGCTCATCCCGGCCATCGCCTGATGACCGTAGCGATCCATCAACGCCTGCATGCCCAGCTTATCCAACTGCGGATCCATCATCAGTTGCAGCCAGCGTTCCTGAATGCCGGCCAGCGGCGGCAGTGCCGGTAGTTTCACCAGGCTGTCCGGCATCGTCTTGATGCCCTGCGCCAGCGAAGGCTGAATGCGCAACACCGGCAGCGGCTGGTCGAACGGCGCCAGCGTCATGCCCATCTGCTTGACCGGCAACGTGACGATGTCGAACGGCTTGCCGTCCGAGGCATCCACCAGCACTTCAAAGCGTTCGCCCATCAGCATCGGCAATTCGGTCAGCTTCACCGGTTCGGCCAGGAACCCCCCGTCGCTGGCGATAACGTATAGCGGCCGATTATCGCTGGCCGCCAGGTTCAGCGAACGTGCATTGCAGCCGTTGAGAAAACGTAACCGCAACCAGCCGCGGGGTGCGACGTGCTGCGGATATTGGGCGCCGTTGGTGAACATACGGTCGCCGAACCAGCCAACTGCGGCGCTCATCACGTCCAGTTGGTATTCAATCTGTGCGTCTTTGCCCAAGCGTTTGTCCTGCAGGATCACCGGAATATCATCCAGCCCCCAGGTCTTCGGCAACGGCAGTTTACTGCTCTCGTCGTCTTCCAGCAGCACCAGCCCCGCCAGCCCCATCATCACCTGATGGCCGGTTTTGCCGTGGGTATGCGGATGGAACCAACAGGTGGCCGCGGGCTGTTCGACAGTGAAGCTCACTGTACGCGTGGTACCCGGTTGAATCAGCGCCTGCGGGCCACCATCGACATCGCCGGGGATTTCCAACCCGTGCCAATGGACCGTGCTGGCCTCCGGCAAGCCGTTTTTGATATCGACCGTCACCGGTTTGCCGCGCTGCAGCCGCACCGCAGGGCCCAGCAGCGCTCCGTTGACGCCCCAGGTTTGGGTCGCTTTGCCCGGCAACCAGTTCATTTCACCGGTTTGCAGCGCCAGCGCGATTTTTCCCTGTGCGTCCGGCATCAACAGCGGCGGGATCGGCAACGCCGGCAACCCGGCTGCCCACGCGCTTCGGCTCCACAGCGGTAAGGCGCTTGCCGCGCCCAGCGCAGCGGTCAGTTTGATAAAATCACGGCGTAACATCGCTGACTCCCTTTTCTCAGTGATATGTACCCTATGGCTTTCAAGTTCCAGCTCATTCATCCCCTGTCAATCGGGGCGCTAGCGCAGGTAATAACGCCGCAGCTTGAAAGACAACAGGTATAACTTTCGTGCCAGACAGCCTAAACCCTCCCCTTAGCGGAAGGTCAAGCCTTTGCTGCCGGTTATGTTATCCGCAAGTAATAAAATTTGGTGCCTTTACAGGCAAGTGTGATAACGTTTGCAGACAATAAACAGGTCTATTTTCATGATGAAAAAAACAACGTTACTGGTGCTGCTGCTCACCATGCTGGGGTTCTCCAACGCCAGTCTGGCGCTCAATGAGTCTGAGGCGGAAGATCTGGCCGATCTGACGGCGGTATTTATTTATCTGAAAAACGATTGCGGCTACAACGACTTGCCCAACGCGCAAATCAAACGTGCCATCGTTTACTTCGCCCAGCAAAACCGCTGGGATTTGAGCAACTATAATAGCTACAACATGAAGGCGCTGGGCGAAGACAGCTACCGCGATCTCAGTGGCATCGCCATCCCTACTCCCAACAAATGCAAATCTCTGGCACGCGATTCGCTGAGCCTGCTGGCGTACGCCAACTAATCCCTTCTGCCTTCCGCTACCTCTGTTTGAAATTCAGCCGTGCATCACCAGGCAGAGTTAGCTATGATGTTGCGCCAATTTTTCATGGCCGTTATTACGGAGTTCCCGCACATGACCCAGAAAGAAATTTGGTATGAAACGCTGCATGCCAACTTCGGCCAGTACTTCTCGGTAGAGAATGTGCTGTACCGCGAGAAGACCGAGCATCAGGATTTGGTGATTTTTGAAAACCCGGTGCTGGGGCGCGTGATGGCGCTCGACGGCGTGGTGCAAACCACCGAGCGCGATGAGTTCATTTATCACGAAATGATGACCCACGTTCCGTTGCTGGCACATGGCCAGGCGAAGAAAGTGTTGATCATCGGCGGCGGCGACGGCGGCATGCTGCGTGAAGTCAGCCGCCATCAGGGCGTAGAGCAGATCACCATGGTCGAGATCGACGCCGGGGTGGTGGAGTTCTGCCGCCAGTACCTGCCTAATCACAATGCCGGCTCCTACGACGACCCGCGCTTCAAGCTGGTGATCGACGACGGCGTCAACTTCGTTAATCAGACCGATGAAAAATTCGATGTGATTATCTCGGACTGCACCGATCCGATCGGCCCCGGCGAAAGCCTGTTCACCTCGGCGTTCTACGAAGGCTGCGCACGCTGCCTGGACGAGGGCGGCATTTTTGTCGCGCAAAACGGCGTCTGCTTCCTGCAACAGGACGAAGCGGTCAACAGCCATGCCAAACTAAGCCAATATTTCAACGACGTCAGCTTCTATCAGGCGGCGATCCCGACCTATTACGGCGGCATCATGACCTTCGCCTGGGCGAGCCAAAACCCGGCGCTGCGTCAGCTCGATTTATCCGCCCTGCAACATCGCTTTAATCAAAGCGGCCTAAACTGCCGTTATTACAACCCGGCGATCCACGCAGGCAGCTTTGCCCTGCCACAGTACTTGCTCAACGCACTGAACGTTACACGTTAAGCGAGAAGATAAGGAGGTGAACCCAATTGCAAAAGCTAAAACTGCACGGCTTCAACAACCTGACGAAGAGCCTGAGTTTTTGTATTTACGATATTTGTTACGCCAAAACCGCGGATGACCGCGATGGCTATATCGCCTACATTGACGAGCAATACAACGCCAATCGCCTGACCGAGATCCTGAGTGAAACCTGCTCGATCATTGGCGCAAATATTCTGAACGTCGCACGTCAGGACTACGAGCCTCAGGGCGCCAGCGTGACCATCTTGGTCAGCGAAGAACCGGTCGACCCGAAAGATGTAGATACTTCGGAACAGCCTGGCCCCCTCTCAAAGACGGTGGTCGCACACCTGGACAAGAGCCACATCTGCGTTCATACCTATCCGGAAAGCCATCCAGAAGGCGGATTGTGCACCTTCCGCGCCGATATTGAAGTGTCGACCTGTGGCGTGATTTCACCGCTGAAAGCGCTGAATTACCTGATCCACCAGTTGGAATCCGACATCGTCACTATGGATTACCGTGTGCGCGGCTTTACCCGCGACGTAAATGGCGTGAAGCATTACATCGATCATGAGATCAACTCGATCCAGAACTTTATGTCTGACGATATGAAGGCGCTGTACCACATGATGGACGTCAACGTTTACCAGGAGAACATCTTCCATACCAAGATGCTGCTGAAGGATTTCGATCTGAAGCATTACCTGTTTAACGCCAAGCCGGAAGCCCTGAGCGAGGCCGAGCGTAAAGAGATTACCGATCTGCTGTGGAAAGAGATGCAAGAAATCTATTACGGCCGCAATATTCCGCACTTGTAATGGGTTAAGGGTGCGGCCATACACATGCCGCGCCCTTACGTTTAATATTTGAGCATGAAAGAACGGTAGGCCTTCAGCACCGCCAGGAAGTCTTCGACGCCGCAGAATGAGAGGCTTTCTTCATCATAATAATTCATCCCCTCTTCCATCTCGTCGCCTTCAAACGCCAATAGATTGGCGCGAATCATCACCTCTTCACCGTCCATCAGCAATGTATATTCGTGGCCTTCCAACTGCCATTGACGCTCACTGCCTTTGACTTCCGCCGCCCCGGCTTCGATCCGATCCAGCAGGTTGAAGTCGCCTTTGACTTCCTCATTAATCCAGTGGCCAATCGCTTCATGCCCCATCGAAAATCTGACCACCACCTGACCGGTCACGTCACGCAGAAATTCGTAATCCATAGCACGCCCTCCTGAGCCTTTTTCTTAGTGTAAACATTAATTCATGACTAACTCAGCGAGCGCTCGCAAAGTTGGCAACTGAGCAAAATAAAACGGGAGGCCAAGGCCTCCCGTTGAACAGTTGCGCAATATAGCGGCTTAAACGGCGGTTTGGAAGATCACGCCGTCGGCTTTTTCGGTGTACTGGCCCAGTTGGTCGAAGTTCAGGTAGCGGTAAGTATCCGCCGCCGTTTTATCGACCTGTTCCATGTACGTTTGATACTCGTCCGGCGTTGGCAAACGGCCCAGCAGCGAAGCAACCGCCGCCAGTTCTGCAGAGGCCAGATAAACGTTGGCACCGGTACCCAGACGGTTCGGGAAGTTACGGGTAGAGGTGGAAACCACCGTCGCGCCGTCGGCCACTCGCGCCTGGTTACCCATACACAGTGAACAACCCGGGATCTCGATACGCGCACCGCTCTTGCCGAACACGCTGTAATAGCCCTCTTCGGTCAGTTGAGCCGCATCCATCTTGGTCGGCGGCGCAACCCACAGGCGGGTCGGCAATTGGCCCTTGTGCTGGTCCAACAACTTGCCGGCGGCGCGGAAGTGGCCGATGTTGGTCATGCAAGAACCGATGAACACTTCATCGATCTTGCTGTTAGCCACGTCGGACAGCAGGCGTGCATCGTCAGGATCGTTCGGCGCACACAGGATTGGCTGAGTGATCTCTGCCAGATCGATGTCGATCACCGCAGCGTATTCCGCATCCGCATCGCCTTCCAGCAGTTGCGGATCCGCCAGCCATTTCTGCATACCCTGAATGCGGCGCTCCAGCGTACGGCGATCGCCGTAACCTTCGGAGATCATCCACTTCAGCAGCACGATGTTAGAGTTCAGGTACTCTTCGATCGGTGCCTTATCCAGCTTGATGGTACAACCGGCGGCGGAACGTTCGGCAGAGGCGTCGGTCAGTTCAAACGCCTGCTCGACTTTCAGCTCCGGCAAGCCTTCGATTTCCAGAATGCGGCCGGAGAAGATGTTCTTCTTGCCCTTCTTCTCAACGGTCAGCAGGCCCTGCTGGATCGCGTAGTAAGGAATGGCGTGCACCAGATCGCGCAGTGTGATGCCCGGCTGCATTTTGCCTTTGAAGCGCACCAGCACCGACTCAGGCATATCCAGCGGCATAACGCCGGTCGCTGCGGCAAACGCCACCAGACCGGAGCCGGCCGGGAAGGAAATGCCGATCGGGAAACGGGTGTGGGAGTCACCGCCGGTGCCGACGGTATCCGGCAACAGCATGCGGTTCAGCCACGAGTGAATAACGCCGTCGCCCGGACGCAGCGATACGCCGCCACGGTTCATGATAAAGTCCGGCAGCGTGTGGTGAGTGGTCACATCAACCGGTTTCGGGTACGCGGCGGTGTGACAGAACGACTGCATGACCAGATCGGCGGAGAAGCCCAGGCACGCAAGGTCCTTCAGTTCGTCACGGGTCATCGGGCCGGTGGTGTCCTGAGAACCTACGGAAGCCATCTTCGGCTCGCAGTATTCGCCCGGACGCACGCCGGCAACGCCACAGGCGCGGCCCACCATTTTCTGCGCCAGCGAGAAGCCCTTGTTGCTGGAGGCAACTTCTTTGGCGATACGGAACACGTCGCTGTGCGGCAGGCCCAGCGCTTCACGCGCCTTGGTGGTCAAACCACGGCCGATAATCAGCGGGATACGGCCGCCGGCGCGCACTTCATCCAGCAATACGTCGGTTTTCAGTTCGAAGTTGGCGATCAGTTCGCCGGTTTCGTGGTTGCGCACTTCGCCTTTGTACGGGTAAACGTCGATCACGTCGCCCATGTTCAGCTCGGAAACGTCCACTTCAATCGGCAAGGCACCGGCATCTTCCATGGTATTGAAGAAGATAGGCGCGATTTTACTGCCCAGCACCACACCGCCACCGCGCTTGTTCGGCACATACGGGATGTCGTCGCCCATAAACCACAGCACAGAGTTGGTGGCGGACTTACGGGAAGAACCGGTACCGACCACGTCACCGACGTAGGCCAGCGGGAAACCTTTCTTGTTCAGCAGCTCAATTTGCTTAATCGGGCCAACGCTGCCCGGTTGATCCGGCACTATGCCTTCACGTTCGTTTTTCAGCATCGCCAGGGCGTGCAATGGGATGTCCGGACGCGACCAGGCATCCGGCGCCGGCGACAGATCGTCGGTGTTGGTTTCGCCGGTGACTTTGAATACGGTAACGGTGATTTTTTCCGCCAGTTTCGGGCGTGACAGATACCACTCGGCATCGGCCCAGGACTGCATAATCTGTTTGGCGTGCGGGTTACCCGCCTTGGCTTTCTCTTCCACGTCGTAGAAGTTGTCGAACATCAGCAGCGTATGGGAAAGCGCTTTGGCGGCGATAGCGGCCAGTTTTTCGTTATCCAGCGCGTCGATCAGCGGATGAATGTTGTAACCGCCCTGCATGGTGCCCAACAGTTCTACGGCTTTCTCGGGGGTAATCAGGGGAGAGGTCGCTTCACCTTTGGCGATGGCCGCCAGGAAACCTGCTTTGACATAGGCGGCTTCGTCGACGCCTGGTGGAACACGATTAATCAGCAGGTCTAACAGGAATTCTTCTTCGCCTTGTGGCGGATTCTTTAATGATTCAACCAGCGCTGCCATTTGGGTGGCGTCTAACGGCTTAGGGACGATGCCCTCTGCAGCACGCTCGGCTACGTGCTTACGGTATTCTTCTAGCACGACATTCTCCTCGCTCTCATTGTCATTTATTGTGCCTGGCGTTTATACCCGTCGTCTTTCAAGCCGCAGTGTTGTTACCTGCGTTCAGTTATGTGGCCCGTCCATGGGCCACACCCCTTCGGGGCCGCTGCGAGCAGCGTTCAAATCTGCTCCCGGCAGATTTGTCACCCCAGTTACTTACCTAAGTAAGCGCCTGGGGATGAACGAACTGGGCGCCTAACTGCAACTTGAAAGCCATAGGGCATATGTTCAAACCGGGTTTAGCGCACGGTGTGATGCCATTGATCCTGACGGGGCACTGCTGTCGATGTCCTGGCCTGTAAGGTACAGTGCCCGGTTCCGCTCAGCCAGCATATCAGGATTTGAAACGGTTGTTAATTCGTTCACATAAAAGCAACATTAAATCTTTGCTGAATCGTTGAGTACAGAGTAATCGGCTGTAACGAAGGCTAGCTGGGCTCGTAGGCCCGGCTGCGGGAAACGGAAATCCAGCGCCAAGAGCACAACACGATACCCTTTCATTTGCAATGGTTATTGAGTGCGAAGATCAAAGATTGGGAACGGCAGGCACAAAAAAACCGCCGTTAAGGCGGTTCTGTTGTTCCGTTCGGTGTTAGCAGGCACCTCACGGATTTCTTACATCGTTAAAGAACGATACAAGCGCCACAAAGCAGGGACATTGTGCGCAACGATGATTAAAAAATCAACAAAAAGAATGTCTGAAAATTCATTTCAACGTAGTATTTAGCCGGGTCTGTTCTGCCGGTTTAGCAGTCGGTCATCGGGCTTGAGAACAGTGCTGCAACGACTGCGATACAGGCACCACAAAGCGCTTGTTCCGCCGGGATTTTTCCGGTGAAGTCGCGGTGGTCGTGGTTCCACAAGGATCGCGCAATGAAAGGGAGTTCTTTGTTTATCCTGCTCATTGTACTGGGATCGGCGTTTGGCGTGAGCAAAGGCGGTTGGTCGGTTAACGGCAACAGCCTCACGTTGAACGTGATATTCCAGAACAAGTAAGCTACTGGCCGCTCATTGAGCGGCCTTTTACCTAACTGCCACCCATAAAAAAACGGCCCCTTTTCAGGAGCCGTTCGTTAACCGGTCAAACCAGCAGAATTACTTCTTCTTGGCTTTCGGGTTTGGCAGATCGGTGATGCTGCCTTCGAAGATCTCTGCCGCCAAGCCTACGGACTCGTGCAGGGTTGGGTGAGCATGGATGGTCAACGCGATATCTTCCGCATCACAACCCATCTCGATAGCCAGACCGATTTCGCCCAGCAGCTCGCCGCCGTTGGTGCCGACAATCGCGCCACCGATGATACGGTGAGTTTCTTTGTCGAAGATCAGTTTGGTCATGCCGTCTGCACAATCGGAAGCGATAGCACGGCCGGAAGCTGCCCACGGGAAGGTGGACGTTTCATAGCTGATGCCTTTCTCTTTCGCTTCTTTCTCGGTCAGACCCACCCATGCAACTTCCGGCTCGGTGTAAGCGATTGATGGGATCACTTTCGGGTCGAAGTAGTGCTTCATGCCGGCGATAACTTCAGCGGCAACGTGGCCTTCATGCACGCCTTTGTGCGCCAGCATCGGCTGACCGACGATGTCGCCAATAGCGAAGATGTGCGGCACGTTGGTACGCAGCTGTTTGTCGACGCGGATAAAGCCACGCTCGTCAACTTCCACACCGGCTTTGCCCGCTTCCAGCAGTTTGCCGTTCGGCACACGGCCGATAGCTACCAGCACCGCGTCGTAACGCTGTGGTTCTGCAGGCGCTTTTTTGCCTTCCATAGTGACGTAGATGCCGTCTTCTTTGGCTTCTACCGCAGTCACTTTGGTTTCCAGCATCAGGTTGAACTGCTTGCTGATGCGTTTGGTGAAGACTTTCACCACGTCTTTGTCGGCAGCCGGGATCACCTGGTCAAACATCTCGACCACGTCGATCTGTGAACCCAACGCATGGTATACGGTACCCATTTCCAGGCCGATAATACCGCCGCCCATCACCAGCAGACGCTCAGGGACGGTTTTCAGTTCCAGCGCATCGGTAGAATCCCACACGCGCGGGTCTTCATGAGGAATGAATGGCAGTTGGATCGGACGGGAGCCTGCGGCGATGATGGCGTTGTCGAAGTTGATGGTAGTAGGACCATTTTCGCCTTCAACGACCAGGGTGTTAGCGCCGGTGAACTTGCCCAGACCGTTAACGACTTTAACTTTACGGCCTTTAGCCATGCCAGCCAGACCGCCGGTCAGCTGATTGATGACTTTTTCTTTCCAGACGCGCACTTTGTCGATGTCGGTTTTCGGCTCGCCGAAAACGATGCCGTGCTCGGCCAGCGCTTTGGCTTCTTCGATCACTTTGGCAACGTGCAACAGTGCTTTGGAAGGGATACATCCCACGTTCAGGCAAACACCGCCCAGCGTGGAATAACGTTCAACCAGAACGGTTTCAAGACCTAAGTCAGCGCAACGAAAGGCAGCAGAGTAACCTGCCGGGCCCGCCCCAAGTACCACGACCTGAGTTTTAATTTCAGTACTCATCATGACCTCTTAATTGATTGTCCGGCGGGTCAGACGTCATTTTTATTGCTAATCGATCTCATAACGCCCTTCATCCACCGGGACGCTTACACCGCGAGCAGTTTACAGAATTGTTAATAATCTGCAAAGCGCGTTCGAAGTGACCCGTGTCTCAACAATTTTGTCGAGTCATGCAAAAACCGACAAAACTGCTACTGAAGTAGTAAGGGCGCAGCATGCTGCGCCCTTTTTTCATTACATCACCAGACGGCGAATGTCAGCCAGCATATTGTTGATGATGGTAATAAAGCGCGCACCATCTGCACCATCAATAACACGGTGGTCGAAGGAGAGCGACATTGGCATCATCAGACGCGGCACGAACTCTTTACCGTTCCAGACTGGCTCCATAGCAGACTTGGAGACGCCCAGGATAGCCACTTCCGGCGCGTTGACGATAGGCGCGAAGTGAGTCGTCCCGATACCGCCCAGGCTGGAGATGGTGAAGCAACCGCCCTGCATTTCGCCTGCGGTCAGCTTGCCGTCGCGCGCTTTTTTGGAGATAGCCATCAGCTCGCGGGACAGCTCAGTGATGCTTTTCTTGTTCACATCCTTGAAGACCGGAACCACCAGACCATTTGGCGTATCAACCGCAACACCGACGTTGATGTATTTTTTCAGCGTCAGCTTCTGGCCATCTTCGGACAGAGAGCTGTTGAAGCGCGGCATCTGCTCCAGAGCGGCGGCGACGGCTTTCATGATGAACACCACAGGGGTGAACTTCACGTCCAGCTTACGTTTGGCCGCTTCATCGTTCTGTTGCTTGCGGAACGCTTCCAGATCGGTGATATCGGTTTTGTCGAAGTGAGTCACATGCGGGATCATCACCCAGTTGCGGCTCAGGTTGGCACCCGAAATCTTCTGGATGCGGCCCAGTTCAACTTCTTCGATCTCGCCGAACTTGCTGAAGTCCACTTTCGGCCATGGCAGCATGCCTGGCAGACCGCCACCGGCAGCAGCGGTTGGAGCCGCTTCCGCACGTTTAACCGCGTCTTTCACGTAAGTCTGGACGTCTTCGCGCAGGATGCGGCCTTTACGACCGGTGCCTTTCACTTTCGCCAGGTTTACGCCGAATTCACGCGCCAGACGACGGATGACCGGGGTTGCGTGCACGTAAGCGTCGTTCTCTGCGAACTCGCCTTTGCTTTCCGCTTTGACAGTTGGAGCGGCCGCAGCGGCTTCCTGCTTGGCCGGAGCCGGTGCAGCTTCTGCTTTCTGGGCCGGAGCGGCGGCTGGTGCCGCGCCTTCAACTTCGAACACCATGATCAGAGAGCCGGTTTTCACTTTGTCGCCGGCGCTGATTTTGATTTCTTTCACGGTACCTGCGAACGGTGCCGGCACTTCCATAGAAGCCTTGTCACCTTCAACGGTGATCAGCGACTGCTCAGCGGCAACTTTGTCGCCCACTTTCACCATCACTTCGGTCACTTCTACTTCGTCGCCGCCGATGTCCGGCACGGCAACGTCTTTGGCAGCAGCGGCAGCCGGTGCGGCTGGGGCCGCAGGGGCCTCAACCGCAGCCGGAGCGGCAGCAGACGCTGCGCCGGCCACTTCGAAGACCATGATCAGGGAACCGGTTTTCACTTTGTCGCCGGCGCCGATTTTGATCTCTTTCACGATGCCCGCAAAGGGTGCAGGGACTTCCATTGAAGCCTTGTCGCCTTCCACGGTGATCAGGGACTGCTCGGCGTCCACCTTGTCGCCCACTTTCACCAGGATCTCGGTCACTTCAACTTCGTCGGCACCGATGTCCGGTACCGCAACGTCTTTGGCAGCAGCGGCAGCAGGTGCAGCAGCAGGTGCTGCGGCCGGTTTTTCTTCCGCTTTGGCGGCTGGTGCGGCAGCTGCCGCACCTTCTGCTTCAAAGATCATCAGCAGTTTGCCGGTTTCGGTTTTATCGCCGACGGAAACCTTGATCTCTTTCACCACGCCCGCTTGCGGGGACGGGACTTCCATGGAAGCTTTATCACCTTCAACGGTGATCAGCGATTGTTCAGCTTCAACTTTATCGCCCACTTTCACCAGAATTTCGGTGATTTCCACTTCGTCTGCACCGATGTCCGGTACCTTGATTTCGATAGACATTCTTCTGTACCTCTTATGCCAGACGCGGGTTGACTTTTTCTGGGTTGATGTCGAATTTCTTAATCGCATCAGCTACCACAGAAGCTTCGATTTCACCGCGTTTAGCCAGTTCACCCAGAGCAGCAACCACAACGTAAGAAGCATCGACTTCAAAGTGGTGACGCAGATTTTCGCGGCTGTCTGAACGACCGAAGCCGTCAGTACCCAGAACGCGATAATCGCTGGCTGGAACGTAAGTACGAACCTGTTCTGCGAACAGCTTCATGTAGTCGGTAGACGCAACCGCAGGCGCATCGTTCATCACCTGAGCGATGTAAGGCACGCGTGGGGTTTCGGTTGGGTGCAGCATGTTCCAACGCTCACAGTCCTGGCCATCGCGCGCCAGTTCGGTGAAGGAAGTCACGCTGTAGATGTCAGAGCCAACACCGTAGTCTTTCGCCAGGATCTGCGAAGCTTCACGCACGTGACGCAGAATGGAACCTGAACCCAGCAACTGCACTTTACCTTTGCTGCCTTCCAGAGTTTCCAGCTTGTAGATACCTTTACGGATACCTTCTTCTGCACCCTGCGGCATGGCCGGCATGTGGTAGTTTTCGTTCAGCGTGGTGATGTAGTAGTAGACGTTTTCCTGCGCGTCGCCGTACATGCGGACCAGACCGTCATGCATGATTACAGCCACTTCGTATGCGTAAGCCGGATCGTAAGAGATACAGTTAGGGATAGTCAGAGACTGAATGTGGCTGTGGCCGTCTTCGTGCTGCAGACCTTCACCGTTCAGGGTGGTACGGCCGGAAGTCCCGCCGATCAGGAAGCCGCGCGCCTGTTGGTCGCCCGCTGCCCAGCACAGGTCACCGATACGCTGGAAACCGAACATCGAATAGTAGATGTAGAACGGAATCATCGGCAGATCGTTGGTGCTGTAGGAAGTCGCTGCGGCCAACCATGAAGAGGCTGCGCCCAGTTCGTTGATGCCTTCCTGCAGGATCTGGCCTTTTTCGTCTTCTTTGTAGTAAGCAACCTGCTCACGGTCCTGCGGAGTGTACTGCTGGCCGTTCGGGCTGTAGATACCGATCTGACGGAACAGACCTTCCATACCGAAGGTACGGGCTTCGTCGGCGATGATTGGAACCAGGCGATCTTTGATCGACTTGTTCTTCAGCATCACGTTCAGGGCGCGTACGAAAGCGATAGTGGTGGAGATTTCTTTGTTCTGCTCTTCCAGCAGTGAGCTGAAGTCTTCCAGAGCCGGCATTTCCAGCTTCTGGGTGAAGGCCGGCAGACGAGTCGGCACATAACCTTTCAGCGCCTGACGGCGTTCGTGCAGGTATTTGTACTCTTCAGACTCTTTCTCGAAGGTGATGTACGGCAGTTTTTCGATGTCAGCATCGGCAACCGGCACGTTGAAACGATCGCGGAAGTGGTGAACCCCTTCCATGTTCATTTTCTTCACCTGGTGAGCAATGTTTTTACCTTCCGCGGTTTCACCCATGCCGTAACCTTTGATGGTATGGGCCAGGATCACGGTTGGTTTGCCTTGGGTGTCCTGCGCTTTTTTCAGTGCAGCAAAGACTTTCTTCGGATCGTGACCACCACGGTTCAGCGCCCAGATTTCGTCGTCGGTCATGTCTTTGACCAGAGCGGCGGTTTCCGGGAAGCGGCCGAAGAAGTGCTCGCGTACGTAAGCGCCGTCTTTGGATTTGAAGGTCTGGTAGTCACCGTCCAGGGTTTCGTTCATCAGTTGGATCAGTTTGCCGCTGGTGTCTTTACGCAGCAGTTCATCCCAACGTCCGCCCCAAATCACTTTCAGAACCTGCCAGCCTGCACCGGCGAAGATGCCTTCCAGCTCGTTGATGATCTTGCCGTTACCGGTGACCGGGCCGTCCAGACGTTGCAGGTTACAGTTGATGACGAAGACCAGGTTGTCCAGTTTTTCACGGGTAGCGATGGTGATCGCGCCCTTGGATTCAGGTTCGTCCATCTCGCCGTCGCCCAGGAAGGCGTAAACGGTTTGAGCAGAGGTGTTCTTCAGGCCACGGTGTTCCAGATATTTCAGGAACTTCGCTTGATAGATGGCGCTGATTGGGCCCAGGCCCATGGAAACGGTCGGGAACTGCCAGAATTCCGGCATCAGTTTCGGATGCGGGTAAGAAGACAGGCCTTTGCCGTGAACTTCCTGACGGAAGTTGTTCATTTGGTCTTCGGTCAGGCGGCCTTCAAGGAAGGCTCGTGCGTAAACGCCTGGAGAGATGTGGCCCTGGAAATAAACCAGATCGCCGCCGTCTTGCTCGTTGCGCGCACGGAAGAAGTGGTTGAAGCAGACTTCATAGAAGGTCGCGGAAGACTGGAAGGAAGCCATGTGGCCGCCCAGGTCCAGATCTTTCTTGGATGCACGCAGAACGGTCATTACCGCGTTCCAGCGGATGGCTGAACGGATACGACGTTCCAGATCCAGGTTGCCTGGGTAAGCAGGTTCGTCTTCCACCGCGATGGTGTTGACGTAGTTGTTGGCGGCAGCACCGGCTGCAACGCTAACACCGCCTTTACGGGCTTCACCCAATACCTGATCAATCAGAAACTGAGCTCGCTCAACACCCTCTTCACGGATGACCGATTCGATCGCCTGCAGCCAGTCGCGGGTTTCGATCGGATCCACGTCATTGTTTAAACGTTCTGACATGGTGGTATTCCTTATCTGTCTAATGGTTTGTTTGGAGCCTGTCTTCCTGTGTTCTGAAGCAAAACACACGAAGACAGGCCCATCAGTTTAGTTGCCGCTTAAATGCTTAAATAAGCATTCCGAACGTAAACCCCGCAGGCTGGTGTACCCTGAAGAGAACCGTTCTTAATCCTTGCGTTGCTGGAGACGCCGCAGCGACCTCTCGCGCCGGGTATGTTCCCGACTGAGATCCAGCAATATTTCCTCGATAAACGCCAAATGGCGGTGCGAAGCTTCGCGGGCCCTTTCCGGCTCGCGTGCCACAATCGCCTCAAAAATCCCGGCGCGGTGGCTGCTCACTTTTGCCAACATCTCACGGCGCGAGTAGAGCAATTCAAAGTTCTGACGTACGTTCTGTTCCAGCATCGGCCCCATACAGCGTAACAGGTGCAGTAACACAACGTTGTGGGCAGCTTCGGTCACGGCGATTTGGTATTGCATGACCGCGTCGGCTTCTGCGTCGAGATCGCCGCTGTCCTGGGCCTGCTGAATCACAATATGGCAATCGCGGATGCGCGCCAGATCTTCGTCGGTACCGCGCAGCGCCGCATAATAGGCAGCGATGCCTTCGAGGGCATGACGAGTTTCCAACAGATCGAATTGTGATTCAGGATGGTCGGCCAGCAGTTCAGCCAGCGGATCGCTGAAGCTCTGCCACAGATTAGTTTGTACAAAGGTGCCGCCGCCCTGACGGCGCAGGAGCAGCCCTTTAGCTTCCAGGCGCTGGATGGCCTCTCTCAGAGAAGGACGGGAAACATCAAATTGTTTCGCCAGTTCGCGCTCCGGTGGCAACTTTTCGCCTGGACGCAACGTTCCCTCGAGGATCAGGTGTTCGAGCTGCTGCTCGATAACGTCTGACAACTTGGGTTGGCGGATTTTGCTGTAGGCCATGGGTGAATTCTTCTCTGCGAATGGCGCGGAGTCAATTGGTAATACCAATTTCAAAAACGTGACGGTAAAGTAACAAAGTATTCACCTCCTGTCCATATGAGCCTCGTTCGAAATCATGATTCCCCGCACATTTTAACACCTCGATATCCGGTTAACACTTCGCTATCCGGCCTGCTGCAAACCGGTAACTCACCGTTGGTAATACCATTTACGAGGTAGGTTTCTGATTTAACGTTTTAGAGGCTGCGTCCCGACATGAAGACTGAAGCATCAAAGGCAGAATTTTATTGCATGTTTATTAAGCTTTAACGAATAGCTATTTGCATCCGATGTCCGGCATGAAGCTGATTACTATTTCACCGCCACCAGGGGATCCTATCTACGTTATTTCTGCGCATTGTGTGATTTGCTGCTTATTTCGTGCATCGGATCCCCTCTGTCGTCACACAACCCGCATTTTGTTTCCTAAACTGCTGAAATCTTAATCACTCACAGAATAAAGCAGGTGCAAACTGACGCGCATAACATTATTCTTTGCCAAACGGTAGCGGCTCCGTGGAATTAATAGCTATAACGCCGTAAATAAAACAAAACACACATCGTAACCACTGCTTTACAGCATGTGAGTATTCTGCAACGACAGAGGGTTTCATTGATGGATGGTCAACAGCATGGCGACCAGCTGAAACGCGGCCTGAAAAACCGCCATATTCAGCTTATAGCCCTAGGTGGCGCAATTGGTACCGGGCTGTTTCTCGGTATCGCTCAAACAATAAAAATGGCCGGCCCGTCGGTCATTCTCGGCTATGCCATTGGCGGCTTCATCGCGTTTCTGATTATGCGCCAGCTGGGTGAAATGGTGGTGGAAGAGCCGGTTGCCGGTTCCTTCAGCCACTTCGCCTATAAATATTGGGGCAACTTCGCCGGCTTCGCTTCCGGTTGGAACTACTGGGTGCTGTACGTGCTGGTGGCGATGGCGGAACTGACCGCGGTCGGCATCTATGTTCAGTACTGGTGGCCGGAAATCCCGACCTGGGTGTCCGCCGCGGTGTTCTTCCTGGCGATTAACGCCATCAACCTGGCCAACGTGAAAGTGTATGGCGAGATGGAATTCTGGTTCGCCATTATCAAAGTGGTGGCGATTATCGGCATGATCGTATTCGGCGCCTACCTGCTGTTCAGCGGCATGGGCGGCCCGGAAGCCACCGTAACCAATCTGTGGGCGCAGGGCGGGTTCTTCCCGAACGGCATCATGGGGCTGGTGATGGCGATGGCGGTGATCATGTTCTCGTTCGGCGGTCTGGAATTGGTGGGCATCACCGCCGCCGAAGCCGATAACCCGCAGAAAAGCATCCCTAAAGCCACCAATCAGGTGATCTACCGCATTCTGATTTTCTATATCGGTTCATTGACCATTCTGCTGTCGCTGTACCCATGGGGCAAAGTGGTTGAAGGTGGCAGCCCGTTCGTGCTGATCTTCCACGCGCTGAACAGCGACGTGGTGGCAACGGTGCTGAATATCGTGGTGTTGACCGCAGCGCTGTCGGTCTATAACAGCTGCGTATACTGCAACAGCCGCATGCTGTACGGCCTGGCGCAACAGGGCAACGGCCCGAAAAGCCTGCTGAAAGTCGACGGCCGCGGCGTGCCGGTGATCGCCATCGGCGTGTCCGCCATTGCCACCGCCTTCTGCGTGCTGATCAACTACCTGATCCCAGGGCGCGCCTTCGAGCTGCTGATGGCGCTGGTGGTATCGGCGCTGGTGATCAACTGGGCGATGATCAGCCTGGCGCACCTGAAGTTCCGCGCGGCCAAGAACCGTGAAGGCGTAGAACCGAAGTTCAAGGCATTCTGGTATCCGTTCAGCAACTACCTGTGCCTGGCGTTTATGGCCGGTATTCTGGTGATCATGTACCTGACGCCAGGTATCCAAATCTCGGTGCTGCTGATCCCGGTATGGGTGGCGGTTCTGGCCATCGGCTACGTCATCAAACAGCGCAGCCAGCGCGCGGCGAGCACCGCCAGCCGCTGATAAACCTCGTTAAAATCAACATGGCCCGCAAATGCGGGCCATTTTATTGCCCTTCAATTTTGCAAACTGGCTCACAGTTTCTTCGCCACGCCCGGTTTGTCCATCTCTACAACCAATAGTTTCTGATAACTCGCCGCCTGCCGGGACAATAATCGTTGCCACTCAGTCAGATCCTGCCGCCACGGAGAAAATGTCCATGAAGAGCAATGCCCTATCGATAAAAGAAAAGATTGGCTATGGCATGGGAGATGCCGGCTGCAACATGATCGGTGGCGCGATTATGTTGTTTCTCAATTATTTCTATACCGACATCTTTGGATTGACTCCGGCGCTGGTCGGCATTCTGCTGCTCTCGGTTCGGGTGCTGGATGCGGTTACCGATCCTATTATGGGCGCTATCGCCGATCGTACCCAAAGCCGCTGGGGGCGCTTTCGCCCCTGGTTGCTGTGGGTATCCCTGCCCTATGTATTATTCAGCGTGTTGATGTTCACCACGCCGGAATGGAGTTACAACAGCAAGGTCATCTATGCCTTCGCCACTTACTTCTTGATGTCGCTGACCTACACCGCCATTAACATTCCCTACTGTTCATTAGGCGGCGTAATCACCTCAGATCCGCAAGAGCGGGTATCCTGCCAGTCATACCGTTTTATTCTGGTCGGCATTGCGACGCTCATCCTCTCGCTAACCCTGCTGCCGATGGCCGACTGGTTTGGCGGCGCCGACAAGGCGCGCGGTTATCAGATGGCGATGGGCGTACTGGCGCTGATCGCCCTGTTCATGTTTCTGTTCTGCTTTGCCACGGTCAAAGAGCGTATACGCCCGGCCGTGCCGACCCACGACGCGCTCAAGTCCGATCTGAAAGACGTGTGGAAAAATGACCAATGGGTACGCATTCTGCTGCTGACCTTTTGCAACGTTTGCCCCGGGTTTATCCGCATGGCGGCCACCATGTATTACGTGACCTACGTCATGCAGCAGTCAACCTCATTCGCCAGCCTGTTTATCGCGCTGGGCGTAGTCGGCATGATGATCGGCAGCGCATTGGCGAAGCCGCTGACCGACCGCTTCTGCAAACTGAAAGTGTTCTTTTGGACCAATATCGTGCTGGCGGCGTTTTCCTGCGGTTTTTACTTCCTCAACCCTCAGTTGACCTCATTAATCGTGGTCGCCTATTTCCTGCTGAATATCTTGCATCAAATCCCTTCACCGCTGCACTGGTCGTTAATGGCCGACGTGGACGACTATGGTGAGTGGAAAACCGGCAAGCGCATCACCGGCATCAGCTTTTCCGGCAATCTGTTCTTCCTGAAGGTCGGGCTGGCGGTAGCCGGCGCCATGGTCGGCTTCCTGATGTCGTATTCCGGTTATCAGGCAGATGCGGCCAGCCAAAGCGCCAGTGCACTGAATAGCATCGTATTGTTGTTCACCGTGATCCCGGGCATTGGCTATCTGATCACCGCAGGCGTAGTGCGCCTGCTGAAGGTCGATCGCCAGTTGATGCAGCAGATTCAGATCGATCTGGAAAAGCGCCGGGTCAATTACCAGGAGCTGGCCGACTATCGTGAGCAGCAGCTAGAAACCAAACACCCGTAAGGAGCCCGTAATGCGAGACTACCCTAATCCCTTTATCGAACAGCGGGCCGATCCGTTTATTTTGCGCCACAGCGATGGCTATTACTATTTCACCGCCTCGGTGCCGGAATACGATCGCCTGGAGCTTCGCCGGGCGCGCAGCCTCGACGAACTGCCGCAGGCCACAGCAAGAGTAGTATGGCGAAAGCCGCAGCAAGGGCCAATGAGCGCACTGATCTGGGCGCCGGAACTGCACTTTATCAGCGGCAAGTGGTATTTGTATTTTGCCGCCGCCCACAGCCCCGACATTGCAGATGGCCTGTTCCAGCATCGCATGTTTGCGCTGGAATGCAGCGCAGCCAACCCGTTAACCGGGGAATGGGTAGAAAAAGGCAGGATATACAGCCACATCGACAGCTTCTCCCTCGACGCCACCCATTTTGAGCATCGCGGCAAACATTATTACTTATGGGCGCAAAAGGATCCGGCCATCAGCGGCAACTCCAATCTTTACCTGGCGGAGATGGAAAATCCGTGGACGCTAAAGGGCAAACCGGTGCTGCTCAGCAAGCCGGAGCTCCCCTGGGAAATCGTGGGTTTCGAGGTGAATGAAGGACCTGCGGTGATTACTCATGGCCAACGGATATTTATCAGCTACTCCGCCAGCGCCACCGATGAAAATTACTGCATCGGGCTGCTCTGGGCCGATATCGATAGCGACATCACCGACGCAACCCAATGGCACAAGGCCAGCCAACCGGTATTCCGCACCAGCGCCAAAAACCGCCAATTCGGCCCCGGACACAACAGCTTTACCCTCGACGAGCAGGGCCGGGATCTGTTGGTTTACCATGCGCGCAATTACACTGAAATCGAGGGCGATCCGCTCTATGACCCGAATCGTCATGCGCGGATTAAGCCGATAGCGTGGGATGAAGAAGGCATGCCGGTATTGGGTGAACCGCCGGCGGATAATCGTTAGTAGAGTAAAAGGGGCTCAACACGCTGAGCCCCTTCTTGATCAAGGCTGATTTCGCAGCTTCTTAACCTGCTCGGCAGTGATATCGCCCGGCAACCCGCCCCAGGTGACCCGCAGATAGTTCACCAACTCCGCCACTTGCGCATCGTCCAGCCGCGCACCAAAGGCCGGCATGCTCTGCATGCTTTCACCATTGGGGAACTGCTGCGCCGGCAAACCGTCCAGCACCGAGACAATCAGGTTTTTAGCGTCCGGCTGGCGCAGCGTAGCGTTATCGCGCATCGCGACCGCCACATGCGGCTTACCCTCGCCTTCACGTGCATGGCAACCGGAACACTGATCCAGATAGCTGATGCGCCCGGCATCGCTGCCCTGCCCCACTTTTACCGGCAGCGCGGCCGGCGGTTGCTCACCCATCAGATAGGTAGCCAACGCCTGATGGTCTTCCGGCGTCAAATGACGCGTGCTGAGGTCCACCACCATATGCATTTCGCTGAAGGCGCTGCCCTGCGGCGCAATGCCGGTTGCCAGGAAGCGGTTCAGGTCGTCCGGCGTCCAGCCGCGTTGCGCCAACCCGTGCGGAGTAATGTCCGGCGCCATAAAGCGCCCCAGTTCGCCGCCCTGCATCGGTTTCCCGAGATCCATCTGGCCCAGCATGCCGCGGGGCGTATGGCACTCCCCGCAGTGGCCCAGCGTATCCGCCAGATAGCGGCCACGTTGCCACTGCGCCGAAGCCCCCTGCGAACTGGCCGGCAGCGGATCCTGGTTGCGGAACAACAGGTTCCAGCCAATCAGCGCCATGCGCTGGTTGAACGGGAACGGCATGGCATTTTCCGGGATGGCGACGTCCACCGCCGGGCGCGTCATCAAATAGGCATAAATATCATCGGCATCCTGGCGCGAAATCCCTTTATACGAGGTATAAGGCATCGCCGGGTACAGATGGCGACCGCCCGGTGCCACGCCCTGGGTCAACGCCAGGAAGAAGTCGTCTTTGGTCCAGCGGCCAATGCCGTGGTCGGCCGACGGCGTCAGGTTGCTGCCATAAATTGTGCCGAACGGCGTATCCAACGGATAGCCGCCCGCCAAAGGTGCGCCGCCGCTGGCGGTATGGCAGGCTGCGCAGTCGGCGGCCTGGGCCAGATAGCGCCCCCGGACGATTTGTTCGGCGCTGGCGGTTACCTGCTGCACCGGACCGTCATAGCGGCGGTTTTCCCGCCACCACAGCAGGGCGATAACGATAATCGCCACCAGCAGAATCAACAGTGCGAGACGTTTTTTCATCGCGCCGTCTCCTTCACCAGACCCGGCGTCTTCAGCACCACGTCGCGCACCGCTTCGTAGTAACGCACGTAGCCGGTACAGCGGCAGATATGGTTGTCCAACGCTTGCTCGATGGCGCTTTCCAGTTGATCGCGCGCAATGGGTTCACGCTTGAGCTTTTCCACAAAAAGGGTGGCGGCGTTGACGAAGCCCGGCGTGCAGTAGCCGCACTGGAAGCTGTAATGTTCGAGAAAGGCCTGCTGGATCGGTGAAAGCTCGACCACCTCGCCGTGTTCATCCACCCTGGCGTGCCCTTCGACGGTGCGCACTTTCTTGCCGCTGAAAAAGTGCGCGCCGGTGATGCAGGTGCGCACTTCCTCACTGGTACCGCTCGGATGATCGACAATCGCCACGCAGGCGTGACAAATGCCCTGCCCGCAGCCCAGGCGCGAACCGGTCAGATCGAGATATTCATGCAGGAAGTCGATCATCATCAGCCCTTCCGGCACCTCGATCGGGCCATACTGCTTATCGTTGACGGTCAGGGAGATCGGCTGGGTTTTAATGCTCATTGTAATACCTCACGAATATTTTCTGCACGAACGGGCAAATCACGGAAACGGTGGCCAGTGGCATGGGCGATGGCGTTAACCAACGCGGCGACCACCGGGATCATCACCACTTCGGCCATGCCTTTTGGCGGATCGGTTTCCGACAGCGCGGGCAGGATGTCACCGGTCTGCTTCCAGACCGCCACATCGCTGGCGCGCGGCAGGTGGTAACGGTTAAAGTTCCAGGTGCCGTTACCCGGCCCGTCTTCGTACAAGGGTAAATATTCGTGCAACGCATGGCCGATGCCCATCGCCAGCCCGCCCTGCAGCTGACCGGAAACCAGTTCCGGCACAATCAGGTTGCCGCACTCCATGATCGAATGATGGTTAAGCAGTTCCACCTGGCCGGTGGCGATATCCACCGCCACTTCCGCCAAGGTGCCGACGGCGCTGTAATAGGTCACCGCCGCGTTATTGCGCTGGGTCGGTGGATAATAGACCTGGGTGCGCGGCAGCGTTTTGAACTCGCCATTGGCATTGCGTACCGCCAACCCGTCGATCGGCAGGCGCTCACCGTTACCGCTCAGCGTGAAATCCGCCTCCGCCCACTGCCAGCGGTTAAACACGTGCACCGCTGCACCGGTGATACCGCCCATCTGGTAGGCTTTTTTCGCCAACATCTCTAGGCTCAACACCGCCATGCCGGCGGCGGTCAGCCCGCCTTCTACCCAGCGCGCATCCTCTCTGCGCACCACCAGCGGCGCCGCCTGGCCGCCGCCGATACCCGCCTGCCACAGCGCCATCGCCGCCGGCCACAAGCCGTGGTTGAAGATCAGCCGGGCCGCTTCGCGCGTGCTGTGGGAAAAGTAATACGCCGAGTTGCTGGCGCTGGACGGCGAACAGTAGCTTGGCGTCCAGGCTGGGTTGGTTTGCAATTGATCCTGCTCGGCCTGCGACATGATGTAAGGATCGCCGCTGGCGATCATCGGCAGTACTGACCAGTCGGTCACCGAAAAGTGCGCCTCATCCGCCGGTTTGCCCAGCCATTGCGCGCACAGCACCGACTGCGACGTCGACATGCCGGTGCCCATCTCTGCGCCGCTGTGATGCAGCATGATGCGCCCGTCTTCCCCCAGCTCGACGCGAGCAAAGGAGGTTTCCGCGCCGGTGCCGAAGTCTTTTTGCACGCAACCGAAGCCAACGCCGTAGCGTTTGCCCGGGTTCTTGCTCTCGAACTCCGCCTTGCGTTGGGCACGTTGCAGCCACATCTCGTGCTTCACCGCCTTCTCCAGCACTTCATCGGCACGAATAGCCCCGGCAGGAATAGCACCCTGGGTGTTTTTCATGCCGGACTTCAGTACGTTGCGCAAACGAAACTCGATCGGGTCGATCTTCAGTTCGGCAGCCAGTTCATCCACCATCATCTCGGTGGCGGCCATGCTTTGCAGCGTGCCGTAGCCGCGTGCCGAACCGGCGTCGATAGCACGCGAAGCCAATCCCACTGCAGACAAATCGCTTTTCGGGAAGTAGTAAATCGACTGCGCCGCCGTCGCCGCCACCATCACCACCGACGGCGTAAAGTTGCTGCGGCCACCACCGTCTGCCGTCATCTCTGCGTGAAATGATTGCAGTACGCCGGTTTGGCGATTGACCGCAATACGGTAATTCATGTCGAAAGCGTGGCGTTTCAGCGCCGTCTGGAACTGCTCGAAACGGTCATTGGCCAGGCGTACCGGGTGCCCGTCGCCATACATCGCCGCCACCGCGCCGTAGTACGGGAAGTTAAAGTGATCTTTCGAACCGTAACCGACGGTGTAGCACGGGTGCAAAATCAGCTGCTTCACTGGCGGGTTGAGTTTGGCCAGCATGCGCGGCATTTCGTCGGCCACTTCCTGCGGCGACTGGGTCGGCACCACCAGATGCAGAGTCTGCGTCGCAGTATCGTACCAGCCGTTGGCGTTATCCGGCTCCAGCGCCGAAGTATCGACAGACTGCGTGGTATAACGGCGCGACAGCACCAGCCAATCATCCGGCGGCGTTTGCAGCTCTGCGGCAACCATCCCGGCATAATGCATGCCTTCCTGATCCAGCTTGCCGCCTTCGCGGCCTTCCGGCCAGACCGGCAGGTGTTTCCTCATCGACACCGGGAAAATCGGCGTGTCTTTCAGGCTGGAGAAACGATCGTCATCGAACGGCTGGTCGCCACCCACCCGCACATAGCGGAAGGTGCCCCAAGGATCGCGCTCCAGCGGGCCAGTCTCGGCACCGTATTTGAGGGTATCTTCGCGGAATTTCAGCTTGTCCTTGGCAAAGCGGAAGCGAGCAAAGTCATGATAAATCAGGATCGCCACCGCTTGCCCCAGATAGGCCGGCGTCTTGCCTGCGGGCAGCAGCATGTCGTCACCATAAAACGCCGGGAAAGCCAAGCCGTCGCGCGCCAAATCTTCCGCCGTCACCAGACGATCCGGCTGCAGGTCGTCTCCCAACAACGAGAGATCGAGGCCCGTAAACAGCCTGTCGGCCTTGGTCACGCGCAGAATAAAGGCGTGCGCCTGCTTTTGTGGCCAGTGCGGCATATCGACCGCGCGGATATCGCGGGCGAACACCTTCTGACCCATGACCTTGGCACGGCCGTCAATACGGAAACGCACGCGTTTCTCATGGGCGTCCCAGTTAGGCGACTGAAGAATCTTCTGTTCAAACAACGCGGCGTAGGCGCGGCTGTAGAGGGGGGCGAGGTAGACGGACACCCCCGCTATCACGGCGCTTTTGATAAAGCGACGCCGTGACGAGTTGAAATTGCTCATAAAAAGTCCTTCACATCTTTATTGTTGTTTTGTGTTCGCGGTGTTGTTGCGCAAACGCTGACGACCTTGCCGTAGACGTCATAAGCATATGCTTATAGCCAAAATTATGTGATGATTAACATCCTGTTTTCAACAAAAACACATATTAAAAACACGCATTAGCGCTAAGGTTATCAATAGTTGCGCAAATTCGGGCAGAGCAGATGACAACTGGCATAGTGATCGCCGCCGCCGGGCGTGGGGAACGTTTCTCGCAGGCCGGTGGCGCAGGCAACAAATTAAACGCTGAGTTTGCGGATGAGGCGGGTCGCCGGCGCCCGTTGTTTGAACATACCTTGCGCCACGCACTGGCCTCAGGTCTGCCGATATGGGTCGTCACCCGGCCGGATAACCGATGGGTACAGGAGGTTTGCGCCGCGTATCAGGTGCCGGTCACGCTGATCGCCAGCGCGGGTCTCGGGGATTCCATTGCCGCCGGCGTTGGCGCTACGCCGCACTGGCAAGGCTGGTTGATCCATCTGGCGGATATGCCGTTCGTCACGCCCGACATCTTCCGGTTGGTCGCCGATGCGCTGCAGCATCATGCGATAGCTCGCCCCTGTTTCGGCCAACGGCCTGGCCACCCGGTCGGCTTTGCCGCTCCATTGCGCAAAAGGCTTTGCCAGTTGCGCGGCGATAATGGCGCACGTGAACTGCTGCAAGGGGAAGCGGTTTATCTGTTGCCTCTTGATCGGGCAAGCGTCGTACAGGATATTGATCTTCCGTCACAGCTACCGGCCAGCGAGTAAAATCCTCTATGCAGCATCTTGATATCACCGTGGTCAGCCAGGCGATAAGCTGGCTAAAACAGCAGCCGGTGTGGCTGTGTACCGTACTGAATACTTACGGCTCCTCGCCGCGATCGCCAGGCGCGCTGCTGGCGGCAACTCAGAGCGGGCATTACTGCGGCTCGCTGTCTGGCGGCTGCGTGGAAGAGGATTTTCTGCGGCGCGTGGCGGCCGGGGAGTATCTGGCGGCCAGCCAGGTGATCCGCTACGGTGAGGGCGGCCTGGAGCCGAACGTGGCGTTGCCCTGCGGCGGCGTGCTGGACGTGCTGATTGAATACCTGCCGGCCGGTGACGACAGCATCGGCTACCTGACAAAAATCGCCGGCGCGCTGGACGGACACCACGCGTTGGTCAAACGCCTGGCCTTACCCGATGCCTGCCACAGCCTGGAACTGACCGACTTCGCCAGCGCCACCCAGGTGGAACGCCATGGGCAACACATCACGCTGAATATCGCCGCTGCACCGCGCCTGCTGATTGCTGGCTTATCGAGCGTGGCGCTGTATTGCGCCGATTTCGCCGGTTCGTTGGGGTTCGAAGTGCTGGTATGTGAAAACCGCCCGGAGGCGCTGGATAACTTCGCCCCCCAGCTCCGGCCCGGCGTGACGCTGCTGCGCCAGTTCCCCGCCAAGTTTATTGAGGACGGCGGGTGCCACGCCAACACCGCCATCGTGGCGCTGACTCACGACCCACGGATGGACGATCTGACGCTGATGGAGGCCATCCACACCCCGGCATTTTATATCGGCGCCATGGGCTCGCTGCGCAACAGCGCGCGCCGCCGCCAGCGCCTGCAGCAGATTGCCGAGTTCAGCCCACAAGAACTGGAACGTATTCACGCGCCGATTGGGCTGCCGCTCGGCAGTAAAACCCCGGCGGAAATCGCCCTGGCGGTAATGGCCGATATCGTGCAACAGAAAAATCGCGCGGCGGCCCGGCCTTTCAGTCCAGAGGAATTACGGGGACCAGGTGCTGAAGCTCCAGATGCAGCTCCTCCCGCTCATTGAGCGAATAGCTGAACAACGTCAGGTCAGGCCCTTCCCGGCGGGCCAGGCCTAGCTCCGGCAATATCTGAGTGTATATCTGCACCACGTGGTCGTTCAGCGCCACCGGCTTGCCGGAATAACAAAAGCGGCAAAAATCACCGTGGATGTCCGGCAGCGGTTCCAGCTCGGGAACGGCATTGACCGAACTGTCCGCCTCAACACCGAGAGAATAATCCACCCTGACCCTTTCCCCATCCGGACTCAAATGGGTCAGCGCGTAGATCAACGGCGGACGGCCGCCAAGCAGCGTGTAGAAATTCTCTTTGATTCCGCTGCGCAGATGCAGATGCGACTTATCCAGATGTTCGATGTCCAGGTGATAGGCGTAATTTTTCCCTCTGAGGAGATACTGGCCTTTATCAACGGTGACGCGATCGACCTTAATATCGCCAGGCTGACCGGCGGACAGCGAACGCACCAGATGGCTGAAGTCCTGCTTGCGGGCATGGCGGTAGACGCTGGGGGATTCGGCAAAGTGCTTTTTGAAACAGCGGGAAAAGGTTTGTTGGTTATCAAATTGATATTCTACGGAAATATCAAGAATGCTCTTTCGCGTGAAACGCAATGCGAAAGCAGCCAGATACAAACGGCGTGCGCGAATATACGATGCCAGCGACAGACCGGTCTGCTTCTTGAACAGCCGCTGCAGATACCATTTCGAGTAGCCTGATTTGGCGGACACAATATCCAATGACAGCGGATTAGTCAGATTGTCTTCAATCCAGACCAGCAGATCCTTGATGTGATTTTCCTGCGTTCCCATTTTCTTGCCGAACCTTCCGTTCCAAATATGCCGGTGCGCACGTTTTACTGCTTTGTGCGTAGGGTATACAGGTTAAAACAAGGCGTCCAGCGGGCAACAGGATTTTACACAGGATGAAATTCAGTCTGAAAGTTGCCGCCCCTATCAGGCGGCAACTGTTTTTGAAGGGTTATTTCACGCAGCGCGAGCACTGGCCGGCCTGGATCTTCTGGAAGAAGTCATTGCCTTTGTCATCCACCAGAATAAACGCCGGGAAATCTTCCACTTCGATTTTCCAGATCGCTTCCATCCCCAGTTCCGGGTATTCCACACAGGTCAGGCTCTTGATGCTTTGCTGCGCCAGAACCGCCGCCGGGCCGCCGATGCTGCCAAGGTAGAAACCGCCATGTTTGTTGCAGGCATCCGTCACCTGCTGGCTGCGGTTGCCCTTCGCCAGCATGATCATGCTGCCACCGTGAGATTGCAGCAGATCGACGTAAGAGTCCATGCGCCCGGCGGTGGTCGGCCCCAACGAACCCGAGGCGTAACCGTCCGGCGTTTTGGCCGGGCCGGCGTAGTAAATCGGGTGATCCTTAATGTATTGCGGCAAACCTTCACCGCGATCCAGACGCTCTTTCAGCTTGGCGTGCGCGATGTCGCGACCCACGATGATAGTGCCGCTCAGCGACAGGCGGGTCGATACCGGATACTGCGACAGCTGCTTGAGGATATCGGCCATCGGGCGGTTGAGGTCGACCTTGATCGCCTCCCCCTCTCCGGCCTGGCGCAGTTCCTGAGGGATAAATTTGCCCGGATTGTGCTCCAGCTTCTCCAGCCAAATGCCGTCGCGGTTGATTTTTCCCTTGATATTGCGGTCAGCGGAGCAGGAAACGCCCATGCCGACCGGGCAGGATGCGCCGTGGCGCGGCAAACGCACTACGCGGACATCGTGCGCAAAGTATTTACCGCCAAATTGCGCGCCCAGCCCCAGGTTCTGCGCTTCTTTCAGCAACTCTTCTTCCAGCGCCACATCACGGAACGCCTGACCATGTTCGTTGCCTTCGGTCGGCAGGCCGTCGTAGTACTTGGTCGACGCCAGCTTGACAGTTTTCAGCGTAGCTTCAGCCGACGTGCCCCCGATGACAAACGCCACGTGGTAAGGCGGACAGGCCGCAGTGCCCAGCGTGCGCATTTTATCGACCAGGTAATCTTTCAGCTTGCCCGGCGACAACAGCGCCTTGGTTTCCTGATACAGATAAGTTTTGTTGGCCGAACCGCCGCCTTTGGCGACGCACAGGAACTTGTACTCTTCACCGTCCACACTGTAGAGATCGATCTGCGCCGGCAGGTTGCTGCCGGTGTTGACCTCTTTGTACATGTCCAGCGCGGCGTTTTGCGAATAACGCAGGTTGTCTTCGATAAAGGTGTTGTACACCCCGCGCGACAGCGCTTCTTCATCGCCGCCGCCGGTCCAGACGCGCTGGCCCTTTTTCCCCATGATGATCGCGGTGCCGGTGTCCTGGCAGGTTGGCAAAATACCCTTGGCGGCGATTTCTGAGTTACGCAGAAATTGCAGCGCAACGTACTTATCGTTTTCGCTGGCGTCCGGATCCTCAAGAATATCGGCAACCTGCTGTTGGTGCGCCGGGCGCAGCATAAACGAAGCGTCATGGAAAGCATGCTGGGCGAGCAGGGTTAAGGCTTCGGGGGCAACTTTCAGGATTTCCTGGCCTTCAAACTCACTCACAGAAACGTGATCGCGGCTCAGCAGATAGTATTCGGTATCGTCTTTCTTCAGCGGGAACGGATCTTGATAATGGAACGGTTTATTCGACATTGATCTCTCACTTGCAACATCAGCTGCGTTAAATTCACACTTACTCAGCATGCCCGGGACAGGCTGCGGCAAAAAACCTCCCACACCTTACGTATTTTTAATCAGTCGGTTATTGCGCTAAATCGCATAATAACCCCTATATTAGCAAGGCATTACTTCAGGTGGTTTTTTCCCAACCTCATACGATGAGCACTGCGGGTACAGACTCTGCATGCACGCTTTATTATCCCGCAGTTAACACATTGATTACAATCCATCAGAGACGATCGGGTTATCAATGCGGTGAAAAACCTGCCGGCAGTGAACGCGGAATTAGTTTTTCGTCTTATTGCCAGCCGGGGCGCCTTTGCTTAAGCTACCCACAATGAACAAAGTAAGAATCCCCATTGCACTGCAACAGGCGGTAATGCGCTGTCTGCGGGAAAAGCTTCAGCTGGCCCGCCAGCATTTTTCCGTCGAGTTTCCTGAACCCAAAGTCGTTTACCAGCAGCGTGGCACCACTGCGGGCACCGCCTGGCTGCAAGCCTGGGAAATCAGGCTGAATCCGGTGCTGTTAATGGAAAATCAGCAGCCGTTTATCGATGAAGTGGTGCCGCATGAGCTGGCGCACCTGTTGGTGTTTCGCCAGTTTGGCCGTGTGCCGCCGCATGGCCGTGAATGGCGCCAGATGATGGAGAGCGTCTTGCGGGTGCCCGCCAGCCGCACCCACCAGTTCGAAATCGCCTCGGTGCAGAGCAAAACCTTCCCCTACCTGTGCCGCTGTCAGCAGCACCAGCTCACCGTGCGCCGTCACAATCGGGTGCTGCGCGGTGAAAGCGAATACCGCTGTCGCCAGTGCGGCGAAAAGCTGAGATTTATCGCTATCGAAAACCTTTAACGAAACGATTTATACGTTAAAACAAGTAAATATCACCATTTGCCACTGCCATAAACTTCCGTTACCCTGCCTGCTTTTCCAATTTCGAGCTGTTTTGGAATATGCTTCGCAAAATTCTGTTTATGGTGGTTTTCATTGCAGGTGCCGCGCACGCCCACGGCATCAATAATTTCTCTCAGGCCAAGACAGCGGCGGCCAAAATCAATCAGGATGCGCCCGGCTCTTTTTACTGCGGATGCCGGATCGACTGGCAGGGTAAAAAAGGCATTCCTGACCTCAATAGCTGCGGCTATCAGGTGCGTAAAAACGCCCAGCGTGCGCAGCGTATTGAATGGGAACACGTGGTGCCGGCCTGGCAGTTCGGCCATCAGTTGCAATGCTGGCAGCAAGGCGGCCGCAAAAACTGCAATAAAGACGCGACCTACCGCCAGATCGAAACCGATCTGCACAACCTGCAGCCGGCGATCGGGGAAGTGAACGGCGATCGCAATAACTTTATGTACAGCCAGTGGAAAGGCGGCGAAGGCCAGTACGGCCAATGCCCGATGAAAGTGGATTTCAAAAATAAGCAGGCTGAGCCGCCGGCGCGGGCCCGTGGCGCTATCGCACGCACCTATTTCTATATGCGCGACCGTTATCAACTGCGGCTTTCACGCCAGCAAACCCAATTGTTCGAAGTGTGGAACCGCCAATATCCGGTCAGCCAATGGGAATGTCTGCGTGAAGCACGCATCGCCAAGGTTCAGGGCAATCATAACGCCTATATTCAACAGGCTTGCCAGCAACGAAAAGGCTAACCTACTATATACCCGTCGCCTTTCAAGCCGCAGCGTTGTTACCTGCACTCGCTCACCCCAGTCACTTACTTAAGTAAGCTCCTGGGGATGAACGAGCTGGGCGCCTAGCTGCAACTCGAAATTCATAGGGTATAGCCTCTCTCTATCAAGCTGCCTACCCCTTTAGTCAGGATCGAATATTCACATGCGTATACCCCGCATTTATCACCCGCAACCGCTGATCGACAATGCGGAAATCGCGCTGAGCGAAGACGCCGCCAACCACGTCGGACGTGTGCTGCGCATGAGCGCCGGCCAGACGTTGCAGCTGTTCGACGGCAGCAACCGGGTGTTTAACGCCGAGATCGTTCGGGTTGATAAGAAAAGCGTGCAGGTGCAACTCAGCGCCGGCCAATTGGAAGACCGCGAGTCACCGCTCAATCTGCACCTGGGCCAGGTGATTTCCCGTGGGGAGAAGATGGAATTTACCATTCAGAAATCCATCGAACTGGGCGTTAACGTCATCACTCCGCTGTTTTCCGAACGCTGCGGCGTCAAGTTGGATGGCGAACGTCTGGCGAAAAAAATTCAGCAATGGCAGAAAATCGCCGTCGCCGCCTGTGAACAATGCGGCCGCAACCGCATTCCGGAAATTCGCGAGGCCATGCAGCTGGAAGCCTGGTGCGCCGAGCAGGACGGCAGTCTGAAGCTTAACCTGCACCCGCGCGCCAGCCACAGCATCAATACCCTGCCGCTGCCGGTGGACCATGTCCGCCTGCTGATTGGGCCGGAAGGCGGGTTATCCGCCGACGAAATTGCGATGACCACCGGCTACGGATTTACTGATATCCTGCTGGGGCCACGCGTTCTGCGTACAGAAACTACAGCGCTCACCGCAATTACCGCTTTGCAGGTACGTTTCGGCGATCTGGGTTAAAGGAGAGAAAATGATTAAGCTCGGCATCGTGATGGACCCTATCGCCTCCATCAATATCAAGAAAGACACCAGCTTCGCCATGCTGCTCGAAGCGCAGCGCCGTGGCTGGGAACTGCATTACATGGAGATGAACGATCTCTATCTGCACGCCGGCGATGGGCGCGCGCGCACCCGCTTGCTGAGCGTGAAAGAAGATAAAGAGAGCTGGTTCAGCTTCGGATCCGAGCAGGATCTGGCGCTGCAGGATCTGGACGTGATCCTGATGCGCAAGGATCCGCCATTCGATACCGAATACATCTACGCGACCTACATTCTGGAGCGCGCAGAGGTGAAAGGCACGCTGGTGGTCAACAAGCCTCAGAGCCTGCGTGACTGCAACGAGAAGCTATTCACCGCCTGGTTCCCGGAGCTGACGCCGGACACCCTGGTCAGCCGTAGCGCAGCCCACATCCGCAAATTCCACCAGCAGCACGGCGACATCATCCTCAAACCGCTGGACGGCATGGGCGGCGCGTCCATCTTCCGCGTGAAGCAGGACGATCCTAACCTGTCGGTGATTATCGAGACCTTAACCGAGCACGGCAGCCGTTTCTGCATGGCGCAAAACTTCCTGCCGGCGATCAAGGAAGGCGATAAACGCATTCTGGTGGTTGACGGCGAACCTGTGCCGTACTGCCTGGCGCGCATCCCGGCGCAGGGGGAAACCCGTGGTAACCTGGCGGCCGGTGGCCGTGGCGAACCGCGCCCTCTGAGCGAAAGCGACTGGAAAATTGCCCGCGCAGTGGCTCCGACGCTGAAAGAGAAAGGCCTGATCTTCGTTGGCCTGGACGTGATCGGCGATCGTCTGACCGAGATCAACGTCACCAGCCCAACCTGTGCGCGCGAAATCGAAGCGGCCTTCCCGGTTTCCATCACCGGTATGCTGATGGACGCGATCGAAAAGCGTCTGGCAGCGAAGTAATCCGCCATGCGGGCGGCGCTGTCGCCCGCAATCCTGACCTTTCGGATCGCGTGCAGCCAACAACGCTGCGGTTTGAAAGGCTACGGGTATATACCCTATGGATTTCGAGTTGCAGCCAGGCGGCCAGCTCGCTCATCCTCAGGCGCTTACTCAAGTAAGTAACTGAGGTGAGCGCGTGCAGCCAACAACGCTGCGGCTTGAAAGGCGACGGGTATAGCCGCATACTGGCGGCTGTTTAACTTATCACCACTCAATTACCTTAAATAACGCCATGAATTTACAGCACCATTTTCTTATCGCCATGCCATCTCTTCAGGATCCTCGCTTCAAACGCTCGGTGATTTACGTCTGCGAGCACAATGAAGAGGGCGCCATGGGCCTGGTGATCAACAAGCCGGTGGAACAGTTCACGGTGGAAACGGTGCTGAGCAAGCTGAAGATCATGCCGCCTGCTCGCAATCCGGCCATCAGCCTGGATAGGCCGGTATTCGCCGGTGGCCCATTGGCGGACGATCGCGGGTTTATCCTGCATACGCCACGCAGTGGCTTCGGCTCCAGCATCCAGATTTCGCCGGATACCATGATCACCACCTCAAAAGACGTGTTGGAAACGCTGGGCACCCCGGAGCAGCCGGATGACGTGCTGGTGGCGCTCGGCTATGCCGGCTGGGAAAAAGGCCAGCTGGAACAGGAAGTGCTGGAAAATGCCTGGCTCACCATCGAAGCCGATACCGACATTCTGTTCCATACGCCTATCGCCAGCCGCTGGCGCGAGGCCGCCAACCTTCTTGGCATTGATATCCGCAGCATTGCCAACCACGCAGGACACGCCTGATGACCAACCGCACCATTATCGCCTTCGACTTCGGCACCAAAAGCATCGGCGCGGCCATAGGTCAGGAACTCACCGGCAGCGCCCGCGCGTTGGCGGCGTTCAAAGCGCAGGACGGCTCACCGGACTGGCAAAAGATCGAAAAGCTGCTGAAAGAGTGGCAACCGGATCTGGTGGTGGTCGGCCTGCCGTTGAATATGGATGGCACCGAGCAGTTGGTGACCGACCAGGCACGCAAATTCGCCAACCGTCTGCATGGCCGCTTTGGCGTGCAGGTCGCGCTGCATGACGAACGCCTCAGCACCGTCGAAGCGCGCGCCAATCTGTTCGATCGTGGCGGTTTCCGCGCTCTGGACAAAGGCAGCGTAGACTCCGCCTCCGCAGTCGTGATTCTGGAAAGCTGGTTCGAACGGCAACGGGGTTAACCGGCTCGTCACGCTTCTTCTCCCCCCAACAAACCGGCGTCGATCCGTTGCTGCAATCCCTGTTCAAAGGTCTGCATGCCGGACTGCGCGCCGGTTTGCAGCACGCTGGCAAGCTGATGGGTTTTGCCTTCGCGGATCATGCTGCTGACCGCCGCCGTTGCCGTCAGCACCTCGAAGATCGCCACTCGCCCGCCGCCGGGCCTGCTTAGCAGCTTTTGCGCAATCACCGCCTGCAGGCTGGCAGCCAGCTGTGCGCGCACATAAGGCTTTTCTTCCGCCGGGAAAACGTCTACCAAACGATCCACCGCCTGCGGCGCACTGCGGGTATGCAGCGTCGCCAGCACCAAATGGCCGGTTTCCGCCGCAGTGAGCGCCAGACGGATGGTGGTGGTGTCACGCAGTTCTCCCAACAGGATCACATCCGGATCTTCACGCAGCGCGGCGCGTAGCGCTTCGTCAAAACTGTGGCTATCGCGGCCCAGTTCGCGCTGTTGAATCAACGACTTCCGGCTATGGTGCATAAATTCTATCGGGTCTTCCAGCGTGATGACATGCCGGCGTTGATGCTGATTGATGTCGTCAATCATCGCCGCCAGCGTGGTGGATTTACCGCTGCCGGTCGCGCCGGTAACCAATATCAGGCCATCCTCACGCCGCAGCAGCGCGGGGACAATGGCCGGTGCCGCTAACGCCGCCAGCGTCGGGCAGTGGCCGGCGATCAACCGCAGCGCGATGGATATCCCCAGGCTTTGCAAAAAGAAATTGGCGCGCAGCCGGATATCGCCCGCCAACGTCAACGCCAGATCGAGCTGCCCATGCTGCTGCAAAAGCTGTCGCTGCGGCGGTTGCAGCAGCGTGCCGCACAACTGGTGCATTCGCTCCTGAGTCAGTATTTCCGCCCCTTCCAGCGGTTGCAGTTCACCATCAATGCGCAACATGGGCTGATGGCCCGCACAAAGGTGCAGATCGGAAGCATTATGCTTTACACTAAGGGCCACGAATTCGTCGATATCCATATCAATCTCCTGGGTCAATAATGAGCACTATCCAACAGAATCTGCAGGATGTCAGAAGCCGCATTGCGACAGCCGCTCAAGGTTGCGCACGCGCTCCAGAAGAAATCACTCTGCTTGCAGTCAGCAAAACCAAACCTGTGGCGGCGATCGCAGAAGCCATCGCGGCCGGCCAGCGTGCCTTTGGCGAGAATTACGTGCAGGAAGGCGTGGATAAAGTTCAGCATTTCGCCACGCAGCCGGAAGGCGCAACGCTGGATTGGCACTTTATCGGTCCGTTGCAATCCAATAAAAGCCGGCTGGTGGCGGAACACTTCGCCTGGTGCCATACGGTGGATCGGCTGCGCATCGCCCAACGGCTCAGCGATCAACGCCCGGCTGGCATGCCGCCGCTTAACGTTCTGATCCAAATTAATATCAGCGATGAACAGAGTAAATCTGGCATTGTACTGGCTGAATTACCGGCGCTGGCGGAGGCGGTAGCCGCGCTGCCGAACGTTACGCTGCGCGGGCTGATGGCGATTCCCGCTCCGGAAGAAGACTACCAACGCCAGTTGGCGGTCTTCGGCCAGATGAGCGACGCCTTCCTGGCCCTGCAACAGCATTATCCGCAGGTGGATACCCTGTCGATGGGCATGACGGATGATATGGCGGCGGCGATCGCCGCAGGCAGCACCCTGGTGCGTATCGGCACCGCAATTTTTGGCGCTCGTGATTATTCACCGGCCTGACATATAACGAGGAATTTTGATGCAACACCGTAAGATTACCTTTATTGGCGCCGGCAACATGGCGCGTGCGATTATCGCCGGCCTGGTGGCGGGCGGATACCCGGCTAAACTCATCAGCGTCTGTGCGCCTTCGGCTAAAAACCGCGATGCGTTGGCGGCGGACTACGGCATCGTCAGCAGCGGCGACAACCTGGCCTGCGCACGCGAGGCCGAGGTCGTGGTGCTGGCGGTAAAACCGCAGATGATGGCCGACGTCTGTCAGCCGCTGCAACAGGTCGATTTCTCCGGCAAGCTGGTGCTGTCGATCGCCGCCGGCATTCAGGTCAGCCGTTTTTACCAACTGTTGAGCGACAAACTGAGCATCGTGCGCATTATGCCCAATACCCCGTCTCTGGTTGGCAAAGGCATGAGTGGCCTGTACGCGCCGCAACAGGTCAGCCAGCAGGATCGCGACTACACCGGCGATTTGATGGCCTCCGTCGGCAAGGTTTGCTGGGTGGATGACGAAAACGGCATCAACGGCGTCATCGCCGCCGCAGGCAGCGCACCGGCCTACTTCTTCCTGTTTATGGAAGCCATGCAGCAAGAAGCCGAGCGCATGGGCTTCGACAGCCAAACCGCACGCGAGCTGGTGCAACAGGCCGCTTCCGGCGCCGCCGCATTGGTGGAAGCCAATCCGGACACGCCATTATCGACCCTGCGCGAGCAGGTCACCTCCAAAGGCGGCACCACCGCCGAAGCGCTGCGGGTATTCAACGAGCAGCAACTGCCGGAGACCGTGGCCAACGCCATGCGCGCGGCGGTTTCCCGTGCGCAGGAAATGGAAAAATCATTTTAAATAACCGAGAGTTAAGGAGAAGGACCCTTTCATGCTAACGCTGACTTTTTTGGTCAAAACCGTTATTGATCTTTACGTTATGGTGCTGCTGCTGCGCATTTGGATGCAGTGGACGCGTACCGACTTTTATAACCCGTTCGCCCAGTTCGTGGTGAAGATCACCCAACCGGTGGTCGGCCCGCTGCGTCGCATCATCCCGTCGCTGGGGCCTGTCGACAGCGCTTCGCTGTTGCTGGCGTTCCTGCTGATGACCATCAAGTACCCGCTGCTGCTGCTGATTCAGGGCGGCGCAATGTCGCTCAGCCCGTATAACCTGCTGTTTGGCCTGATTTCGCTGGTCAAGTCGGCGGGTTATCTGATCTTCTGGGTGATGATTATCCGCGCCCTGATGAGCTGGATCAGCCAGGGCCGCAGCCCGATTGACTATGTGATGTATCAGTTGACCGAACCCCTGATGGCCCCGATCCGCCGCATTCTTCCCGCCATGGGCGGCATCGATTTTTCAGCGATGGTGGTGATCCTGATTCTGTATCTGATCAACTACCTGGGTATGGATTTGTTCGGTGAGATCTGGTTCCTGCTGTGAGTGCAGTCACCCCCGTGCTGGACGGGCTGGCGATCAGGCTATATATTCAGCCGAAAGCCAGCCGCGACCAGATTATCGGTTTGCATGGCGACGAACTTAAAGTCGCCATTACCGCCCCGCCGGTTGACGGCCAGGCCAACGCCCATCTGATCAAGTTTATCGCCAAGCAGTTTAAAGTGGCGAAAAGCAACGTCACTATCGAGAAAGGCGAACTGGGGCGGCATAAACAGTTACGCATCGTTAATCCGCAACAGATCCCCGCCGTGGTCGCGGCGCTTATCGAATAATGTTCAAGGTAGTCATCATGCAAAAAGTCGTTCTTGCCACCGGTAACCCGGGAAAAGTGCGTGAACTCGCCGACCTGCTGGCCGATTTCGGTCTGAACGTGGTCGCACAAACCGAGCTGGGCGTGGATTCCGCCGAGGAAACCGGCCTGACGTTTATCGAAAACGCCATCCTGAAAGCCCGTCACGCGGCGCAAATCACCGGCCTGCCGGCGATCGCCGATGATTCCGGCCTGGCAGTGGACGCCCTGGGCGGCGCACCTGGCATCTACTCTGCGCGCTACGCCGGCGTAGACGCCTCTGACCAGCAAAACCTCGACAAGCTGCTGGTGGCGCTGAAAGACGTGCCGCAAGGCAGCCGCGGCGCGCAGTTCCACTGCGTGCTGGTGTACATGCGCCATGCAGAAGACCCTACGCCGCTGGTGTTCCACGGTAGCTGGGCGGGTGAAATCACCTTTGAATCCGCAGGTGCCGGTGGTTTCGGTTACGATCCTGTCTTCTACGTCCCGGAGTTGGGCCGCACCGCCGCCGAACTGAGCCGCGACGAGAAGAGCGCGGTGTCACACCGCGGTAAGGCGCTGAAGTTGATGCTGGAAGCCATGCGCAATGCTTAAGTTGCCCCCGCTGAGTTTGTACATTCACATCCCGTGGTGCGTGCAGAAGTGTCCGTACTGCGACTTCAACTCGCATGCGTTGAAGGGTGAAGTGCCGCATCAGGAATACGTCGATCACCTGCTGGCCGATCTGGATGCCGATCTGCCGCTGGCAGGCGGCCGGGAAATCAGCACCATTTTTATCGGCGGCGGTACCCCCAGCCTGCTGAGTGCCGAGGCGATGCAATCGCTGCTCGATGGCGTGCGGGCGCGTATTCGCGTCGCCGATGACGCGGAGATCACCATGGAGGCCAACCCCGGTACCGTGGAGGCCGATCGCTTCAGCGGCTACCAGCGCGCCGGTGTGAACCGCATCTCGATCGGCGTGCAAAGCTTCAGCGCGGAGAAATTAACCCGTCTGGGGCGCATTCACGGCCCGGAAGAGGCCAAGCGTGCGGCACACCTGGCCACCGGTCTCGGCCTGCGCAGCTTTAACCTCGATCTGATGCACGGCTTGCCGGACCAGTCGCTGGAAGAGGCGCTGGACGATCTGCGCCAGGCGATCGCCCTGAACCCGCCGCACCTGTCGTGGTATCAGCTGACCATCGAGCCAAACACCCTATTCAGCTCGCGGCCGCCGGTGCTGCCGGACGACGATGCGCTGTGGGACATCTTCGAACGCGGCCACCAACTGCTGAGCGCCGCCGGCTACCGGCAGTATGAAACCTCGGCCTACGCCAAACCGGGTTATCAATGCCGGCACAACCTCAACTACTGGCGCTTCGGCGACTACCTGGGGATTGGCTGCGGCGCGCACGGCAAGCTGACTTTCAGCGACGGCCGCATTCTGCGCACCGCAAAAACCAAGCATCCACGCGGTTTTATGCAGGGCAAGTACATGGACAAGCAGCATGAGGTGACGACGGCAGATCGGCCGTTCGAGTTCTTTATGAACCGCTTCCGCCTGCTGGAGGCCGCACCGCGTGCCGATTTCGCCAACTACACCGGGCTGGACGAAAGCGTGATTCGCCCACAGTTGGATGAGGCGCTGGAGAAAGGCTATCTGGAGGAAACGGCGGAATACTGGCAGATCACCGAAAAAGGCAAGCTGTTCCTTAACTCGCTGCTGGAGCTGTTCCTGGCGGATGAATAAACAAAAAGCGCTGAATTATCAGCGCTTTTTTTATTGATTCTAGTCTGGGAAAAATTCTTGTGAAAGTGTCTGCTGGGTATCCCAAATGGCGCTTTCGGGGAAAACGTCCAATCCGGTTTCCGTGGTGGCAAGCGCTACCGCTTTTGACCAAATCACATCCAGCCAATCTGCATCGCCGAGTTTACCTTTTAAACTCGGCGATTCTTTCAAACTGTAAAGCACCTCTTTCCGTTGCGCTTTAATGGTTTTTTCCCAACTGCTTCCGCGCCGCGCCGGCTGATACTTCCATTTTAGCAGGTGTGCAATCAGCACCGTCATGCGGCTTGCAAGTTCCCTTTGCTCGCTCTTCCCCACGTCCTCAATCTCCTCGGCGATCTTTTCAATATCGATCTCAGACAATTTTCCGGAGCGCAAAAGAGCTGCCTGTTCATTTGCCCAGGCGACAACATCAGTTTCGTAGCGAGTATGGCCCATAGCGTTCTCCGTAAACACCCATGAATCAGTACATAGTTTAACCAGTCTGTCAGATAACAATCCGCAGGTCAAAATATGCTACTCCCCTGATTTAGCGTTACTTCAACGCATTAAGCAGGTCTTGACGCTGGGTTTCCAGGCCGGTAACGCGGTTGCAGACGTCGTGACCAAAGTTCTGGAAATCCTGCTCCTGGTTGTTCCATTCGTTCTGAATCGCCTTCTGCAGGCCACCCAGGTTGCCCATAATCGCCTGCAACGGGTTACCGCCGCTGCTGGCGGCCTGCTTGACGCCCATCTCGTTCAGGCTGTCTTGCAACACGCCGCCCATGCTTTGCTGCACGAGATTGCGGCCATCCTGCTCAACCTGGTCGATCGCCTTGTGGTGGAAGGCCAGGCCGTCGCTGCGGTGTTCGATAATGCGGTTCATCTGCTGCTTAAGCTGGTCGTTCAACGTGGTCAGGCGGTTGCGCACATTGCTGTCGCTACCCAGCTCCTTCACGATCACCTTGTCCAGCGCCACCCGCGCTTTTTCCAGATGCTGCTGCGCGCCCTTGTCGATCCACGGCAGTTCTTTGCGTAGCGCACTCTGGTAACTGAAAGCTTTCTGACGCTGGCTGTCGTTGAGGCTCAGCGCCTGGCCGTTACGGGTGACATCGCCATCCGCCGAAATCTGCAGATTGCCGCTGGCGCCGGTCACCTGCACGTTTTGCGGGCTGATAACCACGTCGTCCTGAGGTTTAACGCTGCACTGATATTCGGCATGCGCCTGTGAAGCGGTCAACAACAGTAAGGCTAACCCGGTTTTCTTTAACATATTTTCTCCTGACTCCCTTCCGTGGTGGGATTAAAAAATCGAACGGCTAATCCGTTGAGACAACAGTTCCAGCGCCGCAGTTCCCGCCAGGGAGTTACCGGATGCATCCAGCTCCGGCGACCAGACGGCGATCGACAGCTCATCGGGCACGATAGCGACAATGCCGCCGCCTACGCCGGATTTGCCCGGCAAGCCCACCCGATAAGCAAACTCCCCTGCGCCGTCGTACATGCCGCAGGTCATCATCAGCGCGTTGATCTGGCGGGCTTGCAGCGGGCTTATCACTTCGCGCCCACTGAGGTCACGCCCATGATTGGCCAGATAGGCAAAGCTGCGCGCCAGCTCCACGCAGCTCATGCGCAGCGCGCAGTAGTGGAAATAGGTTTGCAAAACGGTGAGCACGTCGTTTTCGAAGTTGCCGAACGACTTCATCAAATAGGCTATCGCCGCGTTGCGATCGGAGTGTTCGAACTCGGAGCGCGCCACGCGGGAATCATAGGCCAGATCGTCTTCGCCGGTCAGTTGCCGCACCACTTCCAGCATCCGCTGTTTAGGGGCGCTGAGCCGGGTTTGCAGCATGTCGCACACCACCAGCGCGCCGGGGTTGATAAACGGATTACGCGGCTTGCCCTGTTCCATTTCCAACTGCAACAGCGAGTTGAACGGCAGGCCGGAAGGCTCTTTGCCGACCCGTTGCCAGATCTCGTGTTCCTGGTAGCGCGTCAGCGCCAGCGTCAGGCTCAGCACCTTGGAAATAGACTGAATAGAAAAACGTTCCGTGGCGTCCCCGGCCTGGAACATCTCGCCGTCGACGGTGCAAACGGCGATCGCCAGACGGTCGGCAGCCACTTCCGCCAGCGCCGGTATATAGTCCGCCACTTTCCCTTTGCCAATCAGCGGGCGCACCTGTTGCAGGATGTCATCCAGCAACGCGTTATCCAATGTCGTTACCACCTCGGTCACACTCCGGACAAAACAAAGGTGCCGTAAAGGCACCTGAGAATGCTGAAAAAGTCCTCTGTAGTTAAAAGCAGTGCTATGAGTGCCAATAAAAACAAAGAATCAGATTTTCTGTTTTACCCCAACCCACCGAAAACCACGTTTTTCGGCGGGTTGTCCACAGTCTAAGGCGCCGTTAAGGCACCTTAAATCAATGAATAGCACGGCGCGATGCCGCACTCATCAGGCCGGTAAAATCAATCCCACCAGATATCGAACAGCTCGCTGACCTTAACGTCAGACAGCTTGCGCGCTTCCAGCCATTTTTTGACCAGTTCACGCTGTTCGTCGGTGCAATGACCGATGGTTTGCAGGCAGATTAACCCTTCCCACTGCAGATAGCCGCTGCCGTCAAACGCCAGACCATTCGGCTCAATCATTTCGTCGATGAAAGCGTCCAGCGTGCTGTCGATATCCTCAACCGCGGTGCCTTCGGCAAAACGCCATGCTACGGAGAAACCCAGCTCCTGAAACTCTTCAATGTGTAACTTTTTACGTAAACGACGACTGCGGTTCTTAGCCATTATTCTTTCCTCTCAAACATCAAATCCCAAACGCCATGTCCCAGACGCTGGCCGCGTAATTCAAATTTTGTCAGCGGGCGTGAATCCGGACGCGGCACGTAATCATTATCGCTGGAAAGATTACGGTAGCCTGAGATCCCGTTCATAACCTCTAACATATGTTCTGCATAAGGTTGCCAGTCGGTGGCCATATGGAATACGCCGCCGACTTTCAGTTTGCGTCGCACCAGTTCAACAAACGGCGTCTGTACGATACGGCGTTTGTTGTGGCGCGCTTTGTGCCACGGATCGGGGAAAAACAGCTGCACCATGTCCAGCGATCCGTCCGGGATCATATTCTCCAGCACCTCAACCGCATCGTGACACATCACGCGCAGGTTGCTCAATTCCGCTTCGGTGGCGTCCGCCAGGCAAGCGCCAACGCCCGGCGAATGCACCTCAATCCCCAGGAAATTCTGCTGTGGATTGTTGCTCGCCATGGTCACCAGCGAGGCGCCCATGCCAAAACCGATCTCCAGCACGGTCGGCGCTTCGCGCCCGAACAGTGCGGCGATATCGACAGGTTCAGCCTGATACTCCACGCCCATCACCGGCCAATAGTTGTCCAGCGCGTGCTGCTGGCCTTTGGTCAACCGCCCCTGGCGGCGGACAAAACTGCGGATACGGCGCATCGCGCGGCCGTTCTCATCAAATTCCGGGGAGATGACGTCATTAATCATAGTGCTTTCTGTCTGTTTGGCTGCCAATTAGGGAAACGCGCATTATGCAAAGATACCTTGGTTTAGCAAGTGTTCATCTTGATACCTGCCGTGCGACGTCGGAAAGTTCCGGTTTACAGCAACATGACTCTATGCTGCAATCTCGCTTCATTTTCTGCCGGATATCGAATCTGCTTATGATGCAAGCACAACAGTTCGCACAGGTAGTGCTTGACTGGTACCAGCGTTACGGTCGTAAAACCCTGCCGTGGCAGCTTGATAAGACCGCCTATCAAGTATGGCTCTCCGAGGTCATGTTGCAACAAACTCAGGTTGCCACCGTTATTCCTTACTTTCAGCGTTTTATGGCGCGCTTTCCCAACGTACGCGCATTGGCAGAAGCGCCGCTGGACGAAGTGCTGCACCTGTGGACCGGCCTGGGCTACTACGCTCGCGCGCGCAACCTGCATAAGGCGGCGCAGACCATTGTCGCACAGCACGGCGGCGAGTTCCCGACAACCTTTGAAGAAATCGCCGCTTTGCCCGGCATCGGCCGCTCAACCGCCGGTGCGGTGCTGTCGCTGGCGCTCGGTCAACACTATCCGATCCTCGACGGCAACGTGAAGCGCGTGCTGGCCCGCTGCTATGCGGTTGAGGGCTGGCCGGGCAAGAAAGACGTAGAGAACCGCCTGTGGCGGATCAGTGAAGACGTCACCCCGGCCAAAGGCGTCGGCCAATTCAATCAGGCGATGATGGATCTGGGGGCGATGGTCTGCACCCGCTCCAAACCCAAATGCGAGCTGTGCCCCCTTAACACCGGCTGCATCGCTTACGCTAACCACAGTTGGGCAAAATACCCCGGCAAAAAACCGAAGCAGACGCTGCCGGAAAAAACCGCCTACTTCTTATTGCTGCAAAACGGCAAGCGGGCGTGGCTGGAACAGCGCCCGGCCGTAGGGCTGTGGGGCGGGCTGTTTTGCTTCCCGCAGTTCAGCGAACGCGAAGAGATGGAACTCTGGCTGCAACAGCGCGGTCTGAAAGGCAATCGCCTGGAGCAGTTGACCGCATTTCGCCATACTTTCAGCCATTTCCATCTCGATATCGTGCCAATGTGGCTGGAAATGAACGATGCCGGCGGCAGTATGGATGAAGGGGTCGGTCTCTGGTATAACCTGGCGCAACCGCCCGCCGTCGGGCTGGCAGCGCCGGTTGACCGCCTGTTGCAACAGTTGGCAAAACACTCCCCGCTCCAACAGGGTTTATTTGGCGCTAGCGCCATTGATGAGGAATTAGCATGAGCAGAACCATTTTTTGTACCTTCTTGCAGCGCGATGCCGAAGGGCAGGACTTCCAACTTTATCCAGGGGACATCGGCAAACGCATCTATAACGAGATCTCGAAAGAGGCTTGGGCCGAATGGATGAAAAAGCAGACCATGCTGATCAACGAGAAAAAACTGAACATGATGAACGTGGATGACCGCAAACTGCTGGAAGCCGAAATGGTCAAATTCCTGTTCGAAGGGCACGACGTCCATATCGAAGGCTATACGCCACCGAGCGAATAATGCTGTTGGGGCCAGGCGCTGGCCCTTCCAAAACTTCTCGTATACGGCTTTAAGATGAAGAAAATTTTAGCTTTGCTAGTAATAGCGCCATTGCTGATTTCCTGTTCCGGCAAGAAAACCGACGAAGTCAACGAAGCCTGGGTCAAAGACACTAACGGCTTCGAGATCCTGATGGGCCAATTTGCCCACAACATCGAGAATATCTGGGGTCTGAACGAGGTTCTGATCGCCGGGCCAAAAGATTACGTTAAATATACCGACCAGTATGAAACCCGTAGCCACATCAACTTTGATTCTGGCGCGATTACCATTGAAACCATCGCCACCACCGATCCTGCCGCTCACCTGCGCCAGGCTATCATCAGCACCCTGCTGATGGGGGACGACCCGGGTTCAATCGATCTCTATTCCGACGTCAACGATATCCAGATCAGTAAAGAGCCGTTCCTGTACGGCCAGGTGCTGGATAACAAAGGCGCGCCGATCCGTTGGGAATGGCGTGCGGCGCACTTTGCCGACTATCTGCTGCAAACCAAGCTGCAAAAACGCACCTCCGGCCTGCACGTGATTTACTCGGTCACCATTCAGCTGGTACCAAACCACCTGGATCAGCGTGCGCACAAATACCTGCCGATGGTACGCAAGGCGTCGGAGAAATACGGCGTGGAAGAGTCGCTGATCCTGGCGATCATGCAAACCGAATCCAGCTTTAACCCGTATGCAGTAAGCGGTTCGGATGCGCTTGGCCTGATGCAGGTTGTGCAGCATACCGCCGGTAAAGACGTGTTCCAGATGCGCGGGAAATGGGGCACGCCAAGCCGCAGTTACCTGTTCGATCCGGAGAACAACATCGACACCGGTACCGCTTATCTGGCGATCCTGCAAAACAACTATCTGGGCGGCATTCAGAACCCAACCTCGCGCCGCTATGCGGTGATCACCGCCTATAACGGCGGCGCAGGCAGCGTGTTGCGGGTGTTCTCCAGCGACAGAACCCGTGCGGTGAGTATCATCAACGGCATGCAGCCGGGTGACATTTACCAGACGCTGACCACCAAACACCCGGCCAGCGAGTCACGCCGCTATCTGGTGAAGGTGAACAACGCGCAGAAGAGTTATCGCAGGAAGTAACGTGCGGTGAGGTTGTTATCAATGAAAAGGGCCGGTGCAAACCGGCCCTTGTTGTTTATTGCTTGATCATATAGCCGAAAATGCGTTTCCAGCCGTGATCCTTTTTCTCGATATACACGCCCTGCAGCTCCGGTGAGAAGCCCGGCAGACGGTTGATGCCGTCTTCCAGCGCCAGGAAGTAACGCTGCACCGCTCCGCCCCACACTTCCCCCGGTACCACGCACAGCACGCCCGGCGGGTACGGCAACGCGCCTTCCGCCGCAATGCGCCCTTCGGCCTGGCCGATCGGTACCAGCTCGACGTTGTCGCGAATAAACTCCACGTTGGCGTCCTGCGGGTTCATCACCACCTGCGGGAAATGGTTCTTGCGGAACATCTCTTTTTGCAGCTGCTTAACGTCGAAGCTGACGTACAGATCGTGCATTTCCTGGCAAAGCTGGCGGATGGTATAGCCGCGGTAGCGCTGCTCGTTCTTGCGGTACACCGTCGGCAATACTTCGCTCAGCGGCGCGTCTTCTTCCACGTAGCGTTCGAACCGCACCAGCATATCGACCAGGTGCTCCATCTTGGCCGGATTTTCCGCCGGGGTCAGCAGGAACAGGATCGAGTTAAGATCGCATTTCTCCGGCACTATGCCGTTCTCGCGCAGGAAGTTGGCCAGAATGGTGGCCGGCACGCCGAACTCGGTGTATTGGCCGGTGGCCGCGTCGATGCCCGGCGTGGTCAGCAACAGCTTGCACGGATCGACCAGATATTGGTCCTGCGCATAGCCTTCGAAACCGTGCCATGTCTCGCCCGGCACAAAGTTGAAGAAACGGGCATCGTTGGCGATCAGGTCAGTATCGTAATCCTGCCAGGCCTTGCCCGCCACCTGCAAAGGAATAAACGGCCGCAGCTGCGAACAGCGTTCCAGCAGTTGCTTGCGCGTCTCGATACCGAGCTTCACGCAGTCCATCCACATGCGACGGCCGGCGGCCCCGGCATGCATCTTGGCGTTAACGTCCAGCGCGGCGAACAGCGGGTAGAACGGGCTGGTCGAGGCGTGCAACATGAAAGCATTGTTAAGGTGCTTGTGGTTACAGTGGCGCTTCTGGCCCTTGATGTGATCGTCTTTCTTGTGGATCTGCGAGGTCTGCGAGAAACCGGCCTGCTGCTTATGCACCGACTGGGTGACGAAAATACCCGGATCGAGTTCATCGAGCTCCAGCAGCAGCGGCGAGCACTCTTTCAGCATCGGGATAAAGCCTTCGTAACCCACCCAGGCGGAGTCAAACAGGATGTAATCGCACAGATGGCCGATGGTGTCGATCACCTGGCGCGCATTATAGATAGTGCCATCGTAAGTACCGAGCTGAATGATCGCCAGGCGGAACGGCCGCGCCGCATTGGCCTTCTCCGGCGCCACCTCACGGATTTGCTCACGCAGATAGCGCTCGTCAAAACAACGCGAATCGATGCCGCCGATAAAGCCAAACGGGTTACGCGCGGTTTCCAGATACACCGGCGTCGCCCCGGCCTGGATCAGCGCGCCGTGGTGGTTGGATTTATGGTTGTTGCGATCGAACAGCACCAGATCGCCGCGGGTCAGCAGCGCATTGGTCACCACCTTATTGGCCGCCGAAGTGCCGTTGAGCACGAAATAGGTTTTATCGGCGTTGAAGACCCGCGCCGCATGCTTTTGCGCATCCTTGGCCGAGCCTTCGTGGATCAGCAGGTCGCCCAACTTGACGTCGGCGTTGCACATGTCGGAACGGAAAAGCGTTTCGCCGTAGAACTCGAAAAACTTCCTGCCGGCCGGGTGCTTGCGGAAAAACTCCCCGCCCTGATGCCCCGGGCAGGCGAAGGTGGAGTTTTCCATCTCCACGTAAGTCTTCAGCGTTTTGAAAAACGGCGGCAGCAGCGCCTGCTCGTAGGCGTCCGCAGCGGCTTCCAGTTGCGCCATATAGAACGCCTTGCTGGCGCCGGCCAGGGCAAAAACGCCGGTAATAAACGGCAGGTAGTCAGGGGAAAGGTGTTCATCCCCTTCAACAGCAACAAACGTTGGGATCTCGAATCCGGTGGCTTTCAACTGCGCCAAAATACCGGCGTTAACGTCATCAACCGACACCACCACCGCGGCCACATCGGTATAGTCCGTCTGTTCAATGCGGACAATCTGGCGCAGCGTTTCAATCGTGGCGACCAGGCTGGCGCTTGTCGCTATTTTCAATTCTTTCATAATGCTAACTCTCAAACGGTTAAGGATGAGGTGGTGCCACGGGGCACGGCGATGAGATAACAAAGGTTATCCCGGCAAAGTGATGTCCGGCGTTGCAGCATAAAGCGCAACCGTGACCGGCTCATGATCGCGAGATCATCAGGCAGCTATCGGGGACTGGTATCGGCAGCGTCCGATAGACATCAGTAAAATCAGAGCCACAGCTCTATTTTTAATAATGCCTAACAGCGAGCATCAGAAGATGCCTTACCGCATGGTCGGCAGGGCGTTCTTGGCGTACTGTGTTCGGGAAAGGTAACGGCGGCGTGATGGCATCATCAGATGTCTGGTGCGCAGTGGCGCTTGAGTAACAAAACCAGTCATGCCAGTAATCCTCTGACTTAAATGAGCGGAAACACCGTTAGGGGACGTAGAGTGCCAAAATTTGCGCAATGATTGCATGTTTTTTTATGAGGTTCAAGTAACAATTATGTTACTACCCATTGAGGCAGGCATCACATAACTCATTGTTATTTATCATATAAAAATAAATACCTGTAAAATCAAAACGGTATAAATACACATCTTTTCTGCATATCTATTGCCGCAGGCCGACGCAGACGCCCTGGAGTGCCCCACCCCATTGAATGAAAAAAGAGCAACCGATCGGGTTTGTGACAGAAAGCGATTGACGATATCCAGCCAATAGGGTTAAATGCGCCCCGTTGCCCGGATAGCTCAGTCGGTAGAGCAGGGGATTGAAAATCCCCGTGTCCTTGGTTCGATTCCGAGTCCGGGCACCATATTTAGAGAACCCAGCCTATGGCTGGGTTTTTGCTTTTCAGGGTATGGACTCTCCATCGAACGAGTTCGATTATTCGGCCTGAGGCCTCACCCTGCGGGCCAACGCTGAAGCGTTGTTCAACACGGCGCAAGCGCCGGTTGTCCGAGTCCGGCACCACTAATTCTGCATCAAAGCACGCTGGTTAGAGGTACACCCTTTAACGGACGGAATAAAGGAACTGACGGGTTGATATCGCAGTGTTGTCGAGCTTGCATATTCGATATCAATAACTAGGCTCATCTTAAAAAGGATGCCTGCGTTGGCGCACAGGCATCATTTTCTCGATCACGATTAATTTTTACAGCTGGTGGTCTACCCTAGTATTAGATACAACCGTCAGTTAGTAATGTCGGCTTGTTCACTTCCAAACTCACCATTTCGCAACCTTGCTGTAAACTCGGATGGGGTCTGATAATTCAGTGCTGAATGGGGCCTGCATTCGTTATCGTCCCACCGCCAGTCATTAATGATTTTTCTTGCGTGCATGATGTCGCTGAACCAGTGCTCATTCAGACATTCATCGCCAAAGCGCCCGTTAAAGCTCTCGATAAATCCGTTCTGTGTCGGTTTGCTCGGCTGAATTAGCCGAAACACATGCGTTCCAACGCAAGCTCAGTGATGCGTCCGAATAAATGCGCATCAGCAGCCGGACGCAGCGCCTCATAGCGACAGGTTGACAGGGGTCACCTGCAGGCACGACGTTACGACAGAACTGTCGCATCACACATCACTGTCACAGCTTCCCATTTCTGGTCTGTCATCAGTACTTTCGGCCCAGTGCTGCCTATAATGTTTCTTTGTCCAGCATGGCTTCTGCCAGCAGCTTCTCCAGGCAGGCGTTATCTTCTTCAAGTGACTTAAGACGCTTCACTTCCGGCACTTCCATGCCGCCAAACTTCTTGCGCCATGTATAGAAGATGGCATCGTAGATAGCATGCTTGCGGCATATCTCCCGGGTAGGAATATCGGCCTCGGCTTCGCGAAGAATGTTGATGCTCTGCTCGTCAAAAAACGCTTCTTCATGGGGTGCCCTCATATTGCTGATGAAGACATTGCTAACATCGGAGTGTATTAATCACGGGGATCAGGTCAAATCACTAGTACAATAGCCCAATAGCCCAATAGCCCAATAGCCCAAGAATATTTTTAATATTATTTAATATATAAGATCGATAATAAGACCACGATTAATTCCCCATAATTATAATTAATTATGCAATTATTGCTTTACCATATGACTTAACTTGCGTTTTAAGCCTGTTTTTAAACTCATTAATAATAACGCTTGCTAATGAAGTCGGAATAAGTTAATTATTTAGCGGCTTTACATAGCCTTACACAGCTTTACACTTTATAATTGTATCGATTACATCAACAGAAGGAGTTGTTTATGAAAGTGATTGATTCTTCATTGTTAGAGTATGTCTCCGGTGGTCAGGGTAATAATGGTGGCGATCGTACCGACAATGGCGGAAGAAGTAGAGGTAACAGCGGAAACTCCAATAATAACTCAAGTAATGTCGGCTTTTACAAAAATAACACATCTGAGAGTTGTGTGAATGGGATTTTTACCGGTATGTTTGGTGGCCCTGTAAGTCTTGCCGTTGGTGCTATAAATGGTGGCTGCTTTACAGAAAAAAGTAAAGGTGGCGGTGGCATCGGAATGGGAAGCGGAGGAAACAAATCGGATTCGTCCTCAGCTGGCTGTAAAGGAAAAAACGGTTCAGGTGGTTGTTCCTGGTAAGGATAAAAGGAAATTCTGAGTCTTCAACATGCCTATTATTTTGGTGACTAAATGTTTAAAATACTTCGTTATATCTCGGTAGTTGTGGGCTTCTTAATTTCAACATCACTTCTCCGTGGAGCTGGTATTGGTTTTCCTCTGGCCTATGCAGCACCAGAATCCTTGTCTAAACTTTTAATATCAATAATTGTAGTTATTGCAATAATCAGGTTCATTTATTTAATTTTCGATTTTTTTAAACCTAAAATGATCGATAAATAACCCCATCATTAGTTTTAAGTTATCGGCCCATTCCCAATCGAAAAGCAACACCAGTATGGGATTTACGACGTTGCCGAATGCATTCTAATTTGAGAATTTTGTTGTTTTTCGATTGTGAATGGGCCAAACAGAGGAGAATTGCAGACCCACTCGGTGGTTTAGCTAAATTTATAATATTATCGTTATGAGGCGACTTAAATTTTAAGTCGCCATTTTGTTTTAGGTTAATTTAAATATTCTATCAGCCGATGCTATCGTAGTTTCACGGTGTGCAATGATGACCCGCGTAATACGGAGCCCTTTGATCGCCTGATTCACTACCTCCTCACTTTCCTTATCCAACGCACTGGTCGCCTCATCCATGAACAGCACGCCTGGTTTCCTATAGATCGCCCGGGCAATAAAGAGGCGTTGCTTTTGTCCTCCGGACAACCCCTCACCCAGTTCGCCGATCAACGTTTCATACCCCATGGGCATACACATAATCACCTCATGCAGATAGCTGGCCCGGGCGCATTCCTGCATCCAAGCATCATCCACATCTTCCGCAAAGCCGCAGATATTTTCCCGGATTGAGCCGGAGAACAACTTGTCATCCTGCATCACACAGGCAATCATCTTGTGGTAGTTGTTGACCCCCAGTTGTTGGATATCGATACCATTCATCTCAACCCTTCCACTGTCTGGCGTAAAAAGCCCACACAGTACCTTCATCAGCGTAGTCTTACCCACTCCGGAGGGCCCTACGATAGCCACGCTTTCTCCCGGTAGGATGGTAATGTTCAGTTCATTGAAAATGGCTGGCGACTGGCTGTCATAACGATAGCTCAATGCGTGGGTTGTCAACGTAATCGGCTGCAACCTAGCCTCATAAGGAAGGTCAGGCTTGCGATTTTCCCGCGGATGCAGGGCGATATCAGCAATGCGTTCGTTGTGCAGGCTCATCATGCGTAGCTGCAATAGAAAGTCGGTCAGCGAGCTGATACGGTCGGAAAACTGTCCCCGGAAGGCACCGAACGCGACGAACATACCAATGGTCATCTGGTTGTCGATCACCAGACTGGTACCCAGCCACAGGATAACGACCTGGTCGCAGGCCGCGACAAAGGTGTTGATGCCGCCAAACAGCATGTCCATCCTCGTCACCCGGATACCGGTATTGATGGTATCGATTTCGAGGTTGAGCCAGTGAGCACTACGTCGTTCCGCCATTCCCTGTATTTTGACAGTGGCTATGCCATACAGTGTCTCCATGAAATACGAGCTGGCCCGGGCACTTCTGACTAACGACTCCTCAGACAGTTGCCGGTAATAACCATAGGTCAGCAGACGCAGTAATACATACAAGGTGGTGAAGGCCATCACGATCCAGGTCAACCAACCACCGTACAGAATCATCATAACTAACACGCCGATCACCATGATACTGTCCATGATGGCGCCGACGATACTGGCAGTGAAGGTGCTGCGCAGTGCATCCAGCGAGCCGAAACGCGACTGGATATCACCCAGTTTGCGCCGTTCAAAATAGCCCAATGGCAGTCGCAACAGATGATTGAAAAGCCCAGATTGCCACTGTACGTTGATGAGAGTTGCCATGACCAATGAGGACCAGGCGCGCACCATGCTGACTGCCGCCCGCAGCAGGATGAAAAATAGCAACCCTGCACAGATCAAAGTAAGCAGACCTCGATCCCCGGCAGGGATCGCATGATCCATCACCAGTTGCGTAGCGACCGGCATCACCAGGTTGATGGTTTCTATCACCAATGACAGACAAAAGATCTTGCCGAGTGTCCCTTTGAGACCGTGCACGCTTCTCATCAGCGAGCCAAGACTGAGCCGGTTGCTCACAGTATATGCCTCGAAAGCGCTGCCGGGCCAGGCTTCAAGGGCTACCCCGGTGAAACTTTGCGACACCTCAGCCAGACTCAGGGTACGACGCCCCTGCGCCGGATCATGCAGCACGACACTGTTACGCCTGACACTCACCAGCACCACAAAATGGTTGAACTCCCAGTGTAATATGCACGGCATTTTTAGCGCACCAAGTTCGTCTATATCGAGTGACAGAGGGCGTGAGGCCAATCCCAATTGCTCGGCAATACCGCTCAGACCAGACAGCGTGGTGCCACGCGCCGACAGGTTAAACTGCTGGCGCAGCGCAATCAGATCGATATTCTTGCCATAATGGCCGCAGACCATCGCCAGGCAGGCCAGACCGCACTCGGAGGATTCGGTTTGATGGACCAGAGGTACACGATGACGCAGTCGTATATCCAATTGGCTGAGCAAACTTTTAAAGGGCGCTTTACTCATTTACTGGCCCCGTTGCGCTGTGTTTCATGTCGTAGAACGGTGACAACATCCATTGATAGATTTTCCTTTTCTCAAGAAACAGCGTGCTCTGCGCTTTCATGCCGTTTTCCAGGCTCAGGCGTTTATCGCCATACATAATGGTCTGTTTTTCTGGCCGGACGATCACCTTGTAGTACGGAACGGCTGTGGTCAGTGCGCTTTTGGGAGCCCCCTGGTAAGTCAGCATTTCCTGTGGCGAAGCAGGTGCCTTGGAGATGATTGAGACGCTGCCGGCAAACTGCCCGAACTTCTCCGCCGGAAAGGCTTCATAGCGTACGTTAACCCGGTCGCCAACGGTGATGTAGGGGAGCGCGTCATTGGGAACCCAAATCACCAGGTTGTAGTGGTCTATCTTTTGCGGAATCACCTGCAGCAGACTGTCGCCGACATTCACCATTTGTCCGACAGTAACGCTCAGTGAATCAACACGACCGGCGGATAATGCTTTAACGATGATTTCTCCACCGGCATCGATATTGATCAATTCCTTTTGCAGTTCGTAACGCTGCAACTCCATCTGATAAATCTGATTGTCAAATTCAGCGGCTTGGGTTTGTATTTGACTTTCCAACGTAGTGATTTGCAAAGAGTTTTGCTCATTTTGCCCGCTTAGCCCCAGCATATTATTTTGCTGTTGATAATATAATGCCACCTGATTGGTTAGTTGATCTTTGTTAATTAGCCCCTTGATCTGATAATGCCTATAGTTCTCCATGTTCTCTTTCATTATACGAATGCCTTCTTCGGCTCGTTTGATAATCTCTGACGAACGCTTGAAAGCGGAAGTGTACTGTTCTCTTTGGTTTGTCAGCATAGCGAGCGTGTTTTTCTTGCTACTCTGTAAACGTGATATGATATCTGAAATTCGTCCTAGTTGATCTTCAATGTCCTTTCGCTGATTATCACTGACTACGCCACTGCGAGTACTTTTGCTGACGTCAATCTGATAAATAGAGTCGCCGATTTTGATTATCTGCCCTTCATTGACAAATCGCCTGACGACCACACCCTGTACGCTTGAATACACGCTTGCTGCTCTAGGGTATGTGGTTATCTCTCCCGTTACATTGATGCGTCTCGTATAAGTACCAGCAATCACAAACACCAAAAAGGCGATGATAAATGATATGCAAAATCCAGTAACGAGCCATACGGGGATGCCTGGTAATAAAATAGCGCGGCCACGCCATCTTGACCTCTGACTTTCTATCGCTTCCCGGCGAAACAATTTCTGCCTCCATATATGAAATTATGCTTTTTGGGACATGACTATAATAAAAAATCAATCCAGAAGGGGGTTAATTTAGACGGATTTTATTTGATCCGCCAGATAAATAAAATCAAACAGTAGTTTTAATAATTACCACCAATTAATATTAGTATGTTTATTATATTTGTTTTATTGATGCACCACTAATAATAAATAGTTACGCCAAATGATTATTCACGTGAAAGGAACTCAGCCCGGATTGTGCGATCGGAACGATACCATTTAGGGAAAAAAGTATATAACTCTAAAAAAAGCCACCGAACTTCGGCGACCATAGGTTACTGCGATAACAAAAGCCAGCGATTAGCCGGCGACTGAATTGGGTGACAACGGCACTGAATCATTATCTGCGTAAGTCAGGTAAATCACCTCACTTTCAGGGGCTTCAGTCGATATTCGTCCACCGCCAACATGTTCGCCACGATCGTAGCGGTCATAGCCATTGCGTTGCACATCAGCCATATACCAGGAATGTTCCACCTGGCAACTGAACTGCTCAGACAGCATCCCGATAACCTCGCCGGCTGGCGGGTACCATGGAGAATCAAAGTGCACTGTCAACGTGTTGATACCTTCTCGCACACACCCAATACTGTGACCAGACGGCCATTCGACCCCGTACTGGCGACCGTAAAGCTCAGCGGTTGTCGGAACGTCACGCTACAGACTACCCAAAAGAACTGGCAAGTTGATATCACAGTGTTTTCGAACTTGCACACTCTATATTAATAACCAAGCTTCTCTTAAAAAAGGATGCCTGTGTTGGCGCACAGGCGTCCTTTTCTCGATCACTGGTGATAACCCCGAACGGTTGAAAAGTGAAGCGGCGCTGGCATCACTCTGTGGCGTGAATCCCTTACCAGGCTCTTCTGGGCACCGATTAAACGTGGTGGCTCACGTGAAGCAAATAATGCCCTGCGGATAATAGCCCTGGCGCGTATGCGTAGCGATCCGCCAGAGGAACAATTTTCAATTGGCGCAACCTACCTGATGCGCGTCACTTTTCGGTGCCCGGAATTGCAGACGTCGCGCGCGATTGCACGCGCAGCGTGAGTCGAACCAGCGGTACGGTCAGCGCCGTCGTCACCAGCGCGAACACCACGAGGATCGTGTAGACCTTTGGCGGAAGGATCTGCATCTGCAGACCGATTGACAGGACGATGAGCTCCATCAGGCCGCGCGTATTCATCAGCGAGCTCACCAACATCGCATCGCGAGGCTCAAGCCCGGTGGCACGTGCGCCCAGATAACTGCCGCCGAACTTGCCGATGAACCCGCCCGCGAGGAATACGCCGAACCACATCCATGATGCCGCGTCGTCGATCGTGCCGACCGACGCATGCAGCCCCGCATACGCGAAAAACACCGGCATCAGCACAAGCCTGACAAAACCTTCGACGTTGTCCCGCCACTCATTCGCAATGCCGGGCACGCGTCGCACGAACAGCGCCGCCGCAAGTGCGCCAAATGCGCTATGAAATCCGATCAGCGACGTCGCGAGTGCCGACGCCATGACGAAGCATAACAACACGGCCAAGCGGTCGCGCGCCGCATGCGCAGTCGATGCGAGCCGCACAAGCGTCGGCCGAACCACGAAGCGCACCAGGAGCGCGCACAGCGCCAGATACGCGAGCAGGCTGAGGAACATGCGCGCAAATGCCCAACCGGGCCCGCTCGATAGCGAAGCAATAGCGGCAAGCAGCATCCATCCGAGCGCATCCGTCAGCATCGCGGCAGACATGGCGTGCCGTGCGCCCGCCATGGCGTTGAGCGCCAGGTCGTCGACGATGCGCGCCATCACCGGTACCGCCGATATCGCAAGCGCGACACCGCAGAAGAGTATATAGGGCAGCGCCGGCGCGTCGCCGGCGAGCATGTCTTTTGAGACAGTGGCGACGATCATGCCGATCGCGGCCGGTAAGACGAGCCCGCCCGCGGCGATCGCGACGGGCATGCGCCAGCGCTTGCCACGCAGCGTCTCACCCAACTCCATATGCAGACCCACCTGAAACATCAGCAGTATCAGGCCGACTTCACCGACTTGCCCCATCGCCGACAGCGTACGGGGGCCGAACAATGCGTCGTAGAAATCCGGTGCGATCACGCCGAACAGCAAATTCTGCCGGAATGAGTATCGGGCAAACATTAAGCCGGTAATAGAGATCGCTGCGGAATTCGCGGTCGGCGACCCTCTGCTGCAGGTCGCGGTGGGTAGCGGCGACTCGATCGGGATTTCCCCCACCTCGCCCAAAAACGGCGTGTCTTTGTCCACCAGCTCGAGACGCCCCATATGCTGGGTGCTGGCACCGGTAAACGCCCCCTTTTCACTTTTGTTCGATTATTCGGCCGAAGGCCTCACCCTGCGGGCCAATGCTGAATCCCTGAATAACCTGACACCGGAAGAATACCGGCTGAAGGCTGAAGAATCGGAAATCGCAAAAAGTGTGTGGAACTAAAACGGGAGCGCTGACAATATGGAGCAGTCTCCTTTGAGACAGACAATAATGTCGTTGGAAAAAGAGTGAGAACACACTCTTTTTTTCGTAACAAAAGAAATATGAGACTCACGCCTTTCGGCGAACAGGGGTTATTTTACGTTAAAAACTCACTGAACAGTTTGCATGCGCTGCCCGATATAGCCGACAGGCTTGGTAAAGGAGAGCCGGGAACATTATCGCCAGCATTTATCAGTGTGCGGGTTACAACATTATTCCCAAGCTGGTCAGCCATTTTCGTCAACCTTTCCCCATAGATTGAACGGGTTTTAAAAGAGGCTTGGCTGGATAATGGCAAACTCTGCCCACGATATGTAATTAATTTACCGCTAATTATTTCCCCGCAAAAACCTGTGCCGTCATTATATAAACGAGTGCCGAAGTACTACGCCGATAACTGCGCGGAACCCAATATCAATCACTGCGATCAATGAACGCCTTATGCAAACATTCCAATGGGTGATGTTAAAATTTTGCTTTGCCGCAAAATGGCTTAGGTATCGTCAGACGCTTCCCGATTTGCGCCGGATAACAACCAACATTCGACGTATTTAACCCAACCGACTTCCTGCCGACTGCCCGCTGCGCCGTTATTCTTTCGCGTTAACCTTTCTCATAAGCAGTGAATTACTTTCCTGGAAAATAATTCAACGCTGTTATCAAGACATCCCGCTCACCACTCATTTTACGGTGACAGAGCTTTAAGCTTGACCTGCCAAAACAGTTTCATTATTGTACAAGAAATAACATTTTTAAAAATATACGTAATGAAATTAATCAGGCGTTTTCTTTTAAAAAGAAAAATAGTTGTCACCCTTGCCGCCACATCCTCCATTCTGGCATTTATTCTTTATCAGAATAATTATCAGTTGGTTGAAAGTACGGTAACGATCCCTCACAAGCCGAATAATCTTGATGCCGTCCTGGCGATGCCGCGCCATCTTCTCCCTGGCGAGAAACCCGGCGTAGTGATATTTGTTCACGGCGACGGAGAGATTAACGCCACTCACGGCGGTTTTTACCGCCCCATCTGGGAAGCGCTATCCAAAGCCGGTTTCAGTTCGCTTTCCTGGAATAAACCTGGCGTTGGCGGCGCGCCGGGCAACTGGCTGCAACAAAGCATGGACGATCGCACCAGCGAAGTGATCTCCGCCATCGATTGGATAAAACATCAGCCCCAGCTGGACGGCCAGCGCATCGCACTCTGGGGTGCCAGCCAAGGTGGATGGGTATTACCGAAAGTCGCAACGCGATATCCCGATATCTGTTTCATGATCGCCGTTTCGCCCGCCGTTAACTGGCTGGAGCAGGGTCGCTATAATACTATCGCCAGCATGAAGCAAAAAGGCCGTTCGGAAAGTGAGATAGCGGCGGAATTAAAGCGCGAGCAGCAGGTCCTGGCATTGCTCGACGCCAACGCCAGCTTCGAACAATATCAACAAAAAGAGGGGAATGCCGCCGACTTCACCGCCGACCGCTGGACCTTCGTGATGAAAAATTACCGTTCGGACGCTACGCAAGACCTTGGCCAGGTTCACTCGCCGGTCTTTTTGGCCTTGGGCGGAAAAGACATTAACGTCGATATTAAAAATACCGAAAATGAATACCGCAAGCGCTTAAGCAAAGCAGGCCAGCTGGATATCAAATTTTATCCGCAGGCGACGCACTCCATGCTGGAAAAAAGCACCGAGGACTCATTAATAGAGACCTGGTACAAAGGTTTATTGTTCCCACGCGCCATTTTCTATCCCGGTTTTTTACAAGATCAGCAGGATTTCGCGTGGCAGCACCGTCATTGCCAGTAAAAAAACCTCTGCGGGGAGTCTTCCTCCCCGCCCTCTTCCTTATCTAGTGCCAGCGGAAAATCCGCATCCCCAGAACAAAGGTAAATACGCCAAATCCCATTAGCATCAGCGTAGCCGGCATGATCAACCTGATATCTCCGCCTTCGATAAAGACTTTGCGCATGGCGTCCGCCAGCATCGTCAGCGGCAGGTATTCAATAATGCTGACCATCCAGTGCGGGAAATTTTTGTAGCTAAAGAAGATGCCGGAAAACAGCACCTGGACCAGAATGGTCACTTCCAGCAGGCCGTTTGCCGTTTGCGCCTTCATCGCCCGTGACGAGGCAAGCACCGCTATGCCAGAGAAACAGACATTACCGGCGAACAGCAGCAGCAGAAACGCGCTGAACGACCCCTGAATTTCCACATCAAAATAAACGCGCGCGAACAGGTTAATGATCAGAATCTCAATGAAGTTGATCAGAAAACAGGCGCCGATATGGGCCATCAGAAAGGTGGATTTTCGCATCGGCGTGATACACATCTGCCGTGTGACGCGGGTAATTCGCTTCTCCACCAACGCCCAGCCAACGGCGATCAGGCAGGTTTCCATGATCGCCATCGCCAGCAGCCCCGGCACCAGGAAATCAACGTAACGGAGGCCGGCAGTTTCGAGAACGGAAAGATTTTTCTCCGTCGGTTGCCGCTCGCCCTGTTCCTTCTCATTCATCAAATAGTACGAGAGCATGGCTTCATTGTCCTGCGGATCGAGATAGTAAATCCGCTTCTGCCCCGTCTGCTGCGGAATGACCTCGACAAACATCTGAATGTCGCCGCGTTTCAGCGCCAAGATAACCTCATCGCGGTTCTGATAATAACTGACGAGGTATTTCACCTTAATCAGATGCTGGCGCTTCACCTCTTGCAGATTGACGATACCTTGTAGTTGGTGATCGGTACCGGCCAGTTGCTCACTCCACTCGCGAACCTGCGCCGCCGCCTTCTGATCCTGCGGCATAACAATGCCAATACGCCGCTCCGGTATGTCCTGCGAGGAAAAAGAAAGGCCCAACAGCCATACCAGCAGCAGTGGAAACCCAAATGACCAGAAAAGGATCTGCGGCTCACGAATGTATTGCCGGAATTGAGTGAGCATCAGGTTGAACAGCGCGCTATTCATGGAACCCCCTCCCAGCCAGCGACATAAACAGATCGTCGAGCGTTTTTTTCCGCACGATCAGTTCGGCTATTTCGACGCCGGCGTTTTGCGCAAATGCCAGCAGGTGACTGATAAAGCTGCTCGCATCCATAATAAGCATGCTGATTTTTCCGTCCTTTTCGTTGAAATCGTATTCAAGCACCTGAGGATGCTGCCTCATGGCCTCCAGGCGCTCGGGCCGGGTGGCCCGACATTCAATCACTTCACCGTCGCAATGCTTTTTCAGCAATTGCGTCATGGTGCCCTGCGTCAGGATCTCCCCCTGGTTCATAATGCAGATGCGATCGCAGAGATACTCGGCCTCCTCCATATAGTGGGTAGTCAGCATCATGGTTGAACCATTCTCCTGGTTGAGGCGACGCAAAATATTCCAGGTATCGTGACGGATGCGCGGATCCAGGCCCGTAGTCGGCTCATCGAGGATCATAATCTCGGGTTCGTTGAGAATCGCCACCCCCAGTGCCAGACGTTGACGCTCGCCGCCGGAAAGCCCCTCCACAAAGGTGCGACGCTTGGCCGACAGCTCAACCAATTCCAGCACTTCGCCGGTACGGCGGCGCGGGCAGCCGTAAAAGCTGCCGAACAGATTCACCGTCTCCTCAACCCGCAGTTTGTTGATAAACAGGGTCTCCTGCAGCACGCCGCTCAACCGTTGACGCAGAAACTGCGCATCCTGCGCCCAGCTTTTTCCCAGCACCCTTACCGAACCGGAGTCCGGCTGTTTTAACCCTTCCAGGATCTCCACCAGCGTGGTTTTACCGGCGCCGTTAGGGCCCAGCAGGCCGATAAACTCGCCACGAAAAATATCCAGAGTAATCCCTTTAAGCGCCTCATGATTGCGGTAGCGCTTACGCACCCCATCGAAGGCGATGACTTTTTCACTGCTTTTATTTTCCATAATTTTTTTGTCCGTTATCAGGAGGCCGCAAACGCAACAGCACTAAGCTCCCGCTGCATCAGATTGATAAATTGTTCTATCCCGTCAGCGTTGAAGCAGCAGCAGGTGATATGTAAAACGGGTTTTCCCTCCGCCGAACTGGTGAGATAAATATTGATCGAGTCGTTCTCCCAGTTATCCGCCTCCTCTTGCTCATCCGCCGAATCAGGTTGCCGCCAGACGCTCAGGCGTAACGGATCATCCCCGCCGCTCGGCGCTTTCTGCCGAAATGCATCCTGGAGAATATTGATGTTGATGATCGGATCTGCGACACCGACGCTTTGCGGAACGCGCCGGAACAAGGCGCGCGGCGGCTGCGGCTCCATCAGCAGGAAATCGGCAAGAAAGCGCGGATAGAGGGCTGCACGCGGGCAGATCGCGGTATAGATCCCGCTGACGGCACGGATCAACAGCGTTAACAGACGCGGGCTGTTGCGCCAACGTTGTTCGGCCATCACGCCAACCGGCAAGCTCCACGGACAATCGATATGTTCGTAGGCGCGCAGCACCCTTTCCCGCACCTGGGCCAGCAGCGTGGGAAAGGTTGGCGCATCGTTCATATCCAGGGGGACAGGCATGACGCGAAGCAACGGCGCCATCAGCGACTCGCTCCCCGGCCGGTCACGCCCTTCCAGCACGGAATTCAACGCGAAACGCGATGCGCCGGTCATCTCGCGCACCACCCTGCCGATAAGCGCCAACAGCACCATCTGCAGGCTCACCTTATGCTGACGCGCCACGCTCTCCAGCCGTTCATAGCTGTCGGCCGGAAAAGAGACATAGCGGTCGCTGGCGTGCGCCTGCTGCTGATTGATATAGCACTGGGGAAAAGTGGCCCACGGATAGCCCTGCAAATGCCGGCGCCAGAAGCGTTGATCTTCGCTGCCATGACGACGATAGCGCGCCCGTTCACTGGCGATTAACGCAGTAAAGGGCATCTCTGCCTGTCCGGCTAACGGCAGCTTGTCTCCGCGCGCCAGCAGACGATAGCGCTGCCAGAGCTGCTGACAGAAGAGATGCACCGCCGCGCCATCAGCCACGATATGCGGAAAGCAGAGCACCAGAACGTGCTGCTGGGGTTGCAGGCGAAAAAGCTGAGCGCGCAGCAGCGGCGGCCGCTGGAGATCGAATGGCTCGGCGAGCAAACGACGCGCTACGTCCTTGACGTGTTGCTGCGCCTGCACCGGGGGCTCGCCGGTCAAATCGGCAAAGGGCAAATCGAAGCCGCCGACCGGCCGGATACGCTGCGTGGGCGCCCAGCGCGAAATGGCGCTGCGCAATATCGGGTGGTGGGCAATCAGGCCACTCAATACCCGCTCCAGCAACGCGGGCTGCAGTTCTCCCTCAATCTGAATACAGCTCTGGTTATTCGCCGTATCCCCGAGGGTGGCGGCAACAAACCAGAAGCAGTGCTGGGCATAACCCAGCGGATAGACGACGCCCTCCTGCGGTGCGGCGCTTGTCCACTCGTCGCCATAGTGGTTGCGTGCATGCTGAACGTCATTATGAACACTCATTTAGCCTCCTCCACCGCGGGCTGACGCTCCTGCAAACGCATAAGAACCTGCTCCGACAGCGCAGCCACTGTCGGGTGGTCATAGATAAAACCGACCGGCAGGGAAACATTCAGCCGTTGGCGAATCAGAGCGATGATCTGCACGGCCATCAGCGAATGGCCGTTCAGCTCGAAGAAATCATCCTCAATGCCAAGCGGTCCGATACCCATTTTTTCCTGCCAGGCTGCGGTGATTTGACGTTCGGTTTCATTGCGCGGCTCCAGATACTCGCTGCTGAGCGGCGGGCGCGGAAACAAGGCCGGCTGAAGCCTCTCTCCGTCCCGATCCTGCTGGGCGATATCCGTCTGCACATTCGCGTCGCTGTCGACCAGCGGCAGACCGCGGGTCGAGATCAGATAATGGCCGCCATTGCGCGCCAGCAGTTGCGTCAGCAACGTCCATCCCTCCTTGGGTGAAATGGCGTCACGCAACGTCTTCTCGCCGCTGTCGCCGTGCCACTGCCGCAGGCTGTCAACCGCCATGCCGACATCGCGCCAGGCATCCCAGCCGATGGCCAGATAACGGGTGCGCGCATCGCGCCGCTGGTGAGCGTTGAGCGCCCAGGCATCCTGCCAGGCATTAGCCGCACAGTACGCCACCTGGCCGACCGGCCCGACGAAAGCGGCCAGCGAAGAACAGACGACAAAAAAATCGGGCGCATGCTGGCGCAGGCAGGCTTCCAGCACGCGCGTCCCCTGCACCTTCGCCTGAAATACCCGCTGCGAATCGTCCGCCGAGCGGTTCTGGATCAAACCGCCGTCCGCCACGCCTGCGCAGTGGAATATGCCGTTAAGCGTGCCATAACGCTGGGTAAAAGCGGCGATACCGCGACTGACGCTGCGCTTATCGGCCAGGTCGGCACTGATCACCGTGACTTGGGCGCCGGCCTGCTGCAGTTGCTGCAAGAAAGCGATGCGTCGCGATTTGGCGTTGCTGGCATCATGCTGCGCCAGCCAGCTCTCCCACTCCGCTTCGGGCGGCAGCTCCCCACGGGCAATAAACAGCAGCCGGGCACGATGGCGGCGCGCCAAATTCTCGGCAATGGTGGAGCCTATGCCGCCGAATGCCCCGGTGATGAGGTAATTGCCGCCATCGCAGAAGCTAAACGGCGGTTCAGTCTGCTGCCCGCAATCCAGCTCCGTCAGCGGTGCGTAGCGCTGCGCGCCACGGAGCGCCACCATCGGAGACTCATCGGTGTGCTGCATCTCCGCCAGCAGCGTCGACAAAGCGCGGGTAGTCGCCAGCCCCCGGTAGCGCGACGGCGGGATGAAATCGATGCTTTTGCAACGAATCTGGCTGAACTCTTTCGGAATGATGCGGCTCGGGCCGATGATGAGCGCCTTACCCGGATCGATCTGCTCATCGCCTGCCAGCGCATGCAGATGATTGGACAGCACAAACAGATCCAACGGGGCGTCGTCATTTTCCGGGTGAAAATGGCGAGCGATATGCAGCAGCGATTCATAATGAAGGGTGGCGTTTTTTGCCGACAGCGCACGACTGCGCGTGATGCTCCAGCCGTGGATCAGCGCGTCCGGCGCCTGCTGCTGGCTGCGGAGATACTCTGCCAGCAGATGAAAATCCTGTGGACGCTGCGGATTGACGGTGGCGTTGCCGGATCTCAGGATACGGAAGCGTATTCCTTTACTGACGCGCCTGACGCGCGCGCCCTGATTTTCCAGCATGCGCGCGAGCCGTTTACCGCTGCCCAGCCGATCCATAAACAGAACCACCGTCCGTCCGCGCCAGGAATCCGGCGTTGACGACAGCGGCGGCAGTTGCTTCCAGCGTGACTGATAACACCATTGTGCCATCGGCAGACGCTCGCCGACCGCCGGGAGTGGCGCACTCTGGCTGTTGACCAATGACGCCAGCGTATAGCGCTGACGCTGAAACGCATAGCCGGGCAGCGGCACGCGTCGCCGCTGCTGATGTTGATAAAGACGCGGCCAGTCGACAGCCACGCCCTGACACCATAGCTCGCCCAGTGCCGCCAACAGCGTCTGCAGGCCGGCGCGCGGCTGCTTGACGCCGACGCCGCCGTTAAACACCCGGCGCCGGGCAGCGACACCGTCCAGTTGCATACGTGCAAGACCGGTGAGCGTACTGCCCGGCCCCACTTCCAGCAGCAGGTTTTGCGGTTCGTCCAGCAAGCGTTTTACCCCCTGACTGAAAGCCACCGGCTGACGCAACTGACTGACCCAATAGTCCGGAGAGGTCGCCTGCTCAGGGCGTATCCAATCGCCGGTGACGCAGGAAATAAACGGCAGCGCAGGTGGCGAGAGTGTGATGTCGTCAAAAGCACGTTCAAAATCCGCCAAGCAGCCCTCCATCATGGCGCTGTGAAAGGCGTGCGAGGTGTGCAGGGGTTTCGCCTCGACGCCGCGGGCATCCAGCAGAGCCTGTAGCGTTTCAATCGCCTCGCTTTCTCCTGAAGCCACGCAAAACTCCGGCGCGTTTTCGCTGGCCAGCGACACGCCATCCGGCAGCCAGCGCGCCAGCTCTGCGGCGCTCAGGCCAACCGCCAGCATTTTGCCCGGCGGCATCTCGTTCATCAGCGCCGCGCGGCGGACGACAATGCGCAGTCCGTCCTCCAGCGAAAATACGCCCGCCAGACAGGCGGCAACATATTCGCCAATGCTGTGCCCGATGCAGGCCGCAGGCGCCAGGCCCCAGGACATCAGCAGCCGGCTCAGCGCGTATTCCACCACGAACAGCGCAGGCTGGGTAAAACGCGTTTGATAAAGCGCCGAGAGCGAAGCATCGTCGGCGGCTTCAAACAGCAGCGGACGAATATCGCGTCCCAGCAGCGGTTTCAACAAACCGGCGCATTCATCCACCACATCCCGGAAAAACGGCTCCTGCTGATAGTGATCATGCATCATGCCCGCATACTGCGATCCCTGACCGCTGAACATAAAAATCGTCCGCGCATCCGCCATCGCCTTGCCCCCGTCGGGCAAGGCCAACCGGTGGGCCAGTTCCGCCCGCGCCTGCTGACGATCGCGACAGACCAGCGCGCAGCGATGGTTCATCTCCTCGCGTCCAACCTGCAACGTCCAGGCGATATCGGCCAGGGCTTCGCCCTCCGATTCGTTCTCCTCTGCGGATGACAACCATGCCTGCATACGCGCCATCCCGTCGCGCAGCGCCGCCGCCGAACGCGCCGAGAAACAGAGCAACTGCTGCGGGCGTCCCGGCCCGGAGGGGGCGACAAAGCGCGACTCCTCAAGCACCATATGCACGTTGGTGCCGCCGATGCCGAAGGCGCTGGCCCCGGCGCGACGCGGCCGGTCGCTGGACCAGGGTTCCCCCTGTTGCGGGATATAAAACGCCGATCCCCGCAGGTCGATCTCGGTATTCAGCCGGGAAAAATTCACCGCCGGCGGCAGATAGCGATGCATCAGCATATGCGCCACTTTGATCACGCCGGTGACGCCCGCCGCAGAATCGAGATGGCCAACGTTCGCTTTGACCGAGGCGACCGCACAGCGATGATCCGGCCCCCGCTGTTTGCCGTAAGCATTCAGCAGCGCCTTTAACTCAATGGGATCGCCAAGCCGCGTGGCCGTGCCGTGCGCTTCAATATAGCCGATGCTTTCCGGGGCCACGTCTGCCGCGACCAGCGCGCGCCGCAGCACCTCGGTTTGACCGTTGATCGACGGCGCTGTAAAGCCCGGTTTGCTGGAGCCGTCGTTGTTGACTGCCGAGCCTTTAATGATGGCGTATATTCTGTCGCCGCCATCAAGAGCATCCTGCAACCGCTTCAGCACCACCGCGCCGACGCCATCGCCCGCCACCGTGCCGCTGGCATCGGCGTCGAAGCTGCGGCAGCGTCCGTCGTGCGATAAAATTCCGCTGTTTTCATAGCGGTAGCCGCTTTTTAACGGGAAGCCGACGTGCACGCCGCCACCCAGCGCCATATCGCACTCGCCCGCCAGCAGCGACTGGCAGGCGGCGTGCAGCGCCAACAGCGAACTGGAACAGGCGGCTCCGATGGTCATCGCCGGGCCACGCAGGTTGAGCTTGTAAGCAACACGGGTGGATAACAGATCGTTATTATTGCCCGACAACAGACCGTCCAGCGCCACATGCCGCTGGATATCGGGATGACGCAGCAGATAACTCATGGCGTAGCTGCTGTTGGACGCGCTGGCGAAAACGCCAATCTGTCCGGGAAATTTCCCCGGCGCATAACCGGCATGTTCCAGCGCCAGCCACGCCGTTTCCAGAAACAGCCGCTGCTGCGGATCCATCGCCTGCGCTTCGCGCGGCGAGTAGCCGAAGAAAGCGGCGTCGAACGCCTCGGCATCCTCCAGCAACGCCGCCCGGCGCACAAAGTCCGGCTGTTCGCGTTCAGCGTGCGGCGTACCGGCCTCATCCAGTTCCTCATCGCTCAGTTCGCGTATCGCTTCAACCCCTGCGGCAATGTTTCGCCAGAAAGCCTCAATATCTGCCGCGCCGGGAAACGACCCCGCCATACCCACAATCGCGATCTCAAAACCGTGCAGGGATTGAGGAAGTGCGTCCTTTAACATCTCCGCATTGCTCATTGTTTACCGCTCCTTCTTTGCTGCAAGCCGGCAAGACGGCTGCGGCCGGCATTCACCTGTAACTGAATGGCATCAAGGCTGGCGTCGGGCTGCCGCTGGCCGCCGTTGATGTAATCCGCCAGTTGCTGAATGGTCGGGTAGTTAAGCAAGTCAACGATGCTCACCCCGCTATAGCCCAGCGCGGCAAGCCGCAGGTGCGCACGCGCCAGCAGCAACGAATCGCCGCCCAGGTCAAAAAAGTTCTCCTGCTGATTTGGCGCGGCCACGCCCAGCACCCTGCTCCAGACCTGCTGTATCGCTTTTGCCGTGGGATCGGTGAGTTCCACCGGAGCCGCGTCGGTCGGCACGGGTTGGCGATCTTCCGCGCGCAGGCGGGAGGTATCCAGCTTGCCGTTGGCCGTCAGCGGCAACGCATCCAGCACCTGGAAGCGGGCCGGAACCATATAGCGCGGAAGATGCTGGAGTAGCCAGGTGCGCAGCGCAGCGGCATCGAAAGCACGTTCCGGCTGCATCACCAGCCAAGCGACAATGCGTTTGCCTCTGGGCTCCTCCACCACCTGCACCGCAGCCCGTTCAATGTCAGGGTGGCGACCGATCGTCGCTTCGATCTCGCCCGTCTCGATACGAAAACCGCGGATCTTGCACTGATCGTCAATCCGCCCCAAAAATTCGATCGCCCCGTCGGCCAGGAAACGGGCGCGATCGCCCGTGCGATAAAGGCGCTCGGATCGTTCCGGATCGAAAGGATTCGCGATAAAACGCTGCTGGTAGAGTTCGGGCTGATTGAGGTACTCCAGCGCCAGACCCGGCCCACCGATATAGAGCTCGCCAGGCGTGCCGAGAGGCGTCGGCTGCATGAAGGCGTCCAGAATCCAGGCAATGTTTCCCTCATTGGGCCTGCCGATTGGCACGCTGCCGTTTTCGGTCGCGCGATAATGCCAACTGGTGGTGAAGGTGGTGTTTTCAGTCGGACCGTAGCCATTGATCAGCGTCAGCGCCGGATAGAGCCCGCTGATGCGGGCGGCATGACGCAGCGACATCGCCTCGCCACCGCTTATCACCTGGCGGACTTCACGCAATGCCTGCGGGCATTCATCGACAATCAGGTTAAACAGCGACGTGGTGAGAAACAGGCTCTCTACCCGTTGCCCGACCAGCAAGGTCTCCAGTTGCGGTATCGCCACCGGGCCCTGCGGATAGATGACGATGGTGCCCCCGTTCAGCAGCGGTCCCCAGATTTCCAGCGTAGACGCGTCAAAGCTCACGGCGGCCAGCATCAAAAAGCGGCGGCAATGGGTGAAATCGAGATAGCCGACCTCTTTCACCAGGCGAATCACCCCCTGCTGAGCGATAAGCACCCCTTTGGCTTTGCCGGTCGAACCGGAGGTGTACATCACGTACAGAGGAAGGGAACTCTCCCCTCGCGCGACAGCAAAAGGCATCGCCGGGGCATCGCTCTGGCTCAGTTCCTTCTCCGTCAACTGCGGCACGCCGGTCTCTGCCGCCAGCGCCCTTTCCGGTTGGTGCGCGATCAGCAGGCAACAGCGCGCATCCGTTATCTGCTCCACCAGACGCGCATGCGGATCTTCCGGATTGAGCGGCAGATAAACCGCCTCCAGTTTGCTGAGCGCCAACACTGAAACAATCAGGCCGACGCTGCGGCCCAGATAGAGCGCTACGCGGCTGCCGCGCGTCACGCCGCGCTGCGCCAGCAAGGACGCCCACCGGTCTGACTGCCGGTCCAGTTCGCGATAGCTCAGGCGCTGGGTTTCCCATTCTACCGCATCGGCATCGGGCTGCTGCGCCACCTGACGGGCGAACAGCGTCGCCAGGGTTTCTGTACCGGCGTAGCCTGCCGGCCCGCGCGTAAATGCGGCCAACTGCCGCTGCTGCTCTGCGGGAACAAAATCGACGGCAAGGTGCAATGCCTGCGGCTCTGCCGCCATCGCGCCAAGGACGCGTTGGTAGCAGGCCGCCATTTGCTCCACCTGCTCCCGGCTCAGCAGCCTGGCGTTATAATCCAGCTGGACGCTCACCTGATTGCTGGCCAGCGCTGAAGAGAGCGTTTTGTGCTGGAAATGAGCATTCAGGGTAAAGTGCGTCCCCTCATGGACATCCTGCACATTCAGCTTATCCACCACGGCCAATCCCAGCGCCGGCGTCATCTGATCGTAAATATGGAAATCCATATAGTTGAACAGCACCTCATCCAGCAACGGCTGAGGGCCAAAGTGGCGCTGAATTTCGGCAAGGGGATAGCAGCGATGAGGGATCGCCGCACATTCGTTGGCGAAGGTTTGACGAATCACTTCCGCCCAGCTTTGCGCGCCCAGCACCTGGCGGAACGGCAAAATATTGAGATAGAGGCCGTAGAGCCAATCGCCGCCCTCCGCCTCCGGACGACCATTGGTCGGAATGCCGGTCAGGATATCCGGTTCACCGCTGAACACGCTCATCACTTTGATATGGGCTGCCAACAGCACGCTTTTTAGCGGCACGCCCAGTTGCTGCATCAATTGGCGCATCCCCTGATAAACCGTATCGTCGAGCGTAAACGAGAGCGATTTCAGGCGCGGCGCAACTCCCGGCGTCGCCTCCTGCGCCTGATGAGGCAGCCTGAGAAGGGTGCAATCCGCCAGAGTTTGCTGCCAGTAACGGCGCTGCGCATCGTCCCGGATGGCGGCCTGTTCCTGAACGATAAAGTCGCGGTACTCCTGCTGCGGCTTGAACGGCGGCTGCCACTGGCTGCCACCGGTCAGCACGGCATAACGGTTAAACACCTCAACGATCATGGTGTGATAGCTCCAGCCATCGAATACCGGGTGGCATTCGGTCATGGTGAACTGGAAGCTTTGCGGGGAACGCAGTTGAATGAAGAAACGCAGCAACGTCGGTCTGTGCAAATCGAACGGTGTATGGCGTTCTTCATCCAACAGGGCTCTGATACGCTCCTCCTGCCGTTGCTTGTCGAGATGGCGCAGATCCTCCACTACGATCGGCAACTCTGCCTGCGGCCAGACTAACTGCAACGGCTGGCTGTAGCGTGCGAAATCAAACCCGGTTCGCAACACATCGTGAGCCGCCACCGTCTCCGCCACCGCCCGGCTAAAAGCCGCTTCGTCGAAGGCGGCGTTGATACGCAAGTGCGAGGTGCCGGTACAGTGGTAAACGTTGGCGTCCGGCGTCAGGTTCATATGGTAAAACATGCCCGCCTGCATACGGCTCAGCGGATAGGCGTCAATCACCTCCGGCGGTAACAGCTCGCGATCTTCCTGCGTGATCTGGCTGAATGGCGCAGCGGTTATCGGCCCGCCGACGCCCTGCCCGCTGCCGGCGTCCAGTAACGCCGCCAGTTCGGCCACGGTCTGATGCTGGAACAGATTGACCAGCGTCAGCGCCAACCCCCGTTCGCGCCCGCGTCCGACAACCTGGACTCCGCGCAACGAATCGCCGCCCAGCGAAAAGAAGTTGTCATAAACGCCGATGTCATCCACCTTCAGCACGTCGCGCCAGAGCGCCAGCAGCGCCGCCTCGGTCTCGGTGCGCGCCGCCTGATAGTCGCTCGCCAACTGCGGACGAAGCGCCTGCGGATCCGGCAACGCGCGCCGGTCCAGCTTGCCGTTCGCCGTTAGCGGCAACGCCTCCATAAACACAAAGGCGGAGGGCAGCATGTAATCCGGCAGCGTGCGGCGCAGCCCATTGCGCAGCGTTTCCACCTTGAGACCGTTTTCACGCGTGGCGACCCAGGCAATCAGACGCATCTGACGATCGGCGCTGTCCGCACGGGCAATCACCACCGCTTGATCCACGCCATCCAGCCGCTGCAGCGCCGCTTCAATCTCTCCCGGCTCAATGCGAAAACCCCGTATTTTGACCTGATGATCGGCGCGCCCCAGATACTCCAGCGAACCGTCGCGACGTCGACGCGCCAAGTCGCCGCTGCGATAGAGACGCGCACCATCGTCATCGCCGCTACCCAGCAGCTCGGCTTTATTCAAAAACCGCTCGCGAGTCAGTTCGGGACGATTCAGGTAGCCGCGCGCGACCCCGGCGCCACCGACATACATTTCGCCCACCACGCCGGGCGGCACCGGCCGCCGCTGCGCATCCAGCAGATAGATTTCAAGGTCGTCCAGCGGCTCGCCGATGGGGCTTTTGCCCCCCTGTCGCGCGTCCGCCAACGTGATGCGCCGCCAGGTGACGTGCACCGTGGTTTCGGTAATGCCGTACATATTGATAATCTGCGGCGCATCTTCGCCATATTTCGCCAGCCAGCCGAGCAGCGTCGCCGGTTCCAGCGCTTCACCGCCCATAATCACGTAGCGCAGCGACAGCGGTGCCGCGTCCGGGGCCGTCGCATCGGCGGCGATAAACTGCGCAAAGGCGGAAGGGGTCTGGTTAAGCACGGTCACTCGCTCATCGCTTACCCACTGCCGGAACTGTTCCGGGGAGCGGCTGACCCAGTACGGCACCACGCTGAGCTGACCGCCATACAGCAATGCGCCCCAGATTTCCCAGACGGAGAAATCAAAGGCGCTGGAGTGGAACAGCGTCCATATGTCATGCTCGCTGAAGGCAAAATGGCGCTCGCCGGCAGCAAACAAGCGCATAACGTTGGCATGAGGGATTTCCACGCCTTTCGGCGTGCCGGTAGAGCCTGAGGTGTAGATGACATAGGCGAGCGCATCGGGCGTAACCGGCCGATCGGGATTGGTCTCCGGCATCGTCTGGATCAAGCCGCTTTCGCAATCGGTGCACAGATAATCGACCTCGCAGCCCTCAAACAGCGACTGATGCGCCGAGACGCCGATCACCTGACGAACCCCGGCGTCCTCGACGTAGAAGCGGACGCGCTCCGCCCCGTGGCCACTGTCAATGGGGAGATAGGCCATCCCCGCCTTCAGCACCGCCAGAATGGCGATCGGCAAGGCTTCGTCGCGATCCATGCAGATCCCGACCAGATCGCCGCCTTGTGCCGGACGATCCTGCATGCCCAGCAGCAGGTAGTGCGCCAGCTGATTCGCCCGCGCGTTCAACTGCTGATAGGTCAGCCCGCGTCCCCCGCCCGTTCCGACAGCTACGGCATCTGGATAGCGCTGCGCCTGATATTCGAAACGCTGATGCAACGCCTGGCTGACCGGGTGTTTATGGGGGCGTTCGCTGAGCAGATCGCGCGCGGTGATGCAGGGGTAGCACTCCAGCCGCTGGGTGTCATCCTGGGCCACTTCACCGAGCAGGAACAGGAAATCCGCTTCCAACTGGGCGATGGTGGCGTCATCAAACAGATCGCTGCTGTACTCGAAGGCACCCTGTAGCTGCCGGCCTCGGCTCTCCATCGACAACGTCAGATCAAATTTTGCCTGTTCACCGGCCAGAGAATGCTGCTTAACCTGTAGGCCATCGAACGTCCAGCCCTGCTGCCCACTCTCATCAAAGGAAAACATCACCTGGAACAGCGGCGAGTAGCTGAGATCGCGCGTTGGATTAAGGGTTTCAACCAGCCGATCGAAGCTCACCTGCTGATGCTCCAGCGCTTCGACCACCGTGCGGAAAACGCTTTGCTGCAAGGCGGTGAAGCTCTCTTCCGGATCGATCTGGATGCGGTAAACCAGCGTATTGACGAAGAAGCCCACCACGCCTTCCAGCTCAAGCCGCCCACGCCCGGATACCGGCGAGCCGATGGCCAGGTCGCGCTGTCCGCTATAACGATGCAAAATCAACGAGAAGGCGCTAAGCAACAGCGAATAAAGCGTGCTGTTGCGTGCGCGGGCGCGTTCACCCAGCGTTTGCGCCAGCGCCGGCGGCAGCGAGAAGAAGCGGGTTTTTCCGCGCAGGCTGAGCCGATTTGGCCGTGGGCGATCGCAGGGCAAATCTATCGGTTCAAGGTTACGCAGTTTTTCGCGCCACCAGTCCAGGGAGCGGGCGACGTCATCCCCCTCCTGCTGCTGATGCTGCCATTCGGAATAATCGATGTACTGAATGTCAAGCGGGGGCAGATCCGCCGCCAGTCCCTGACGCCGGGCGTTGTAGCAGGAAGCCAACTCGCGGCTGATAATGCCGGCCGACCAGCCATCGGAAATAATATGATGCAACACGATAAGCAGCATATGGTGACAGGCGCCGCGGCGGAACAGCACGAAACGCGACAGCGGCGCCTGCTGTAAATTGAACGGGCGTTCGCTCGCCGCATTCAGCTGCGCCTGCAACGCCGCTTCATCCGCCGCGACCCAATCCACCTTCTCCAGCGGCAGCGTCATGGTGTCATGACAGCGCTGAAAGAGCGCCTCATCCTGCCAGACAAAATCGGTGCGGAAAGATTCATGGCGCGCCACCAGGTCATTCACGCTCTGCTGCAGCGCCGTTTCGTCCAGCTCCCCTTCCAGCTCCAGTAACGTGCTGATGTGATAAATTGCTGAATCATGTCCCAGTTGTTCATGCAGCCACAGACGCTTTTGCGCCAGCGATGCCCTGAACTGGAAATGGTTTTCCTGCATGTCGCCTCCGGTAAATTGCGGTTTATCGTATTCTGGGTTGTGCATCACAATGGCCTCTCCTGTCGGCGCGACACGCGGGTGATGGCCCGCTCTTCCGATATCGGCGTCGTCCGTTGTGCCAGTACCGCCGCTAACTGCCGGACGGTCTGATGGTTAAGCAGATCGGTCAGGGAGACCCTGACATTAAGTTGATTTTCAAGTCGCGCGGCGACCCTCAGGGCGTGCAGCGAATGCCCACCCAGCGCGAAAAAGTTCTGGTCGCAGCTGACCGGCCCGCAGCGTAAGATTTCTCCCCAGGTAGCCTGAATGGCGCTCTCCAGCGGCGTAGCGGGGGCCAGCAGCTCGGTATGTTGCGGACGAACGGGCAGAGGCAGAGCGCCATAGTCCACTTTCCCGTTCGACGTCAGCGGCAGCGCGGGCAGCACCAGGATCGCGCCCGGGATCATGTACCCAGGCAGCGTCAGCGCCAGAAACGCACGCAGCGCCTCGCTCTCCATCCCCGCCTGCTGCGGCACGACCCAGGCCGCCAGTTGCGCATCTTCCTGCGTGCGCCCGGGCAGCAGGGCGACGGCACTCTGCAGCACCTGAGGATGACGCATCAGCTGCGCCTCAATCTCACCCGGCTCGATACGGTAGCCACGCACTTTGAGCTGGCGATCGCAGCGGCCGAAATACATCAGTTCGCCGTTCGGCATCAGGCCGACCCGATCGCCTGTGCGGTAGGCGCGTACGGCTTCCCCGGCCAAATCCAGCGTAATGAATTTTTCCTCGGTCAAATCAGGCCGGTTCCAGTACCCCCGCGCCAGCCCGGCGCCGGCGATATACAGCTCACCCTCCGCTCCCGGCGGCGTCGGCGACCGATCCTCGTTCAGTACCAGCAGGCGGGTATTGGCGATAGGCAGACCAATCGCCATTGCGCCCTGACGATCGCGCGCCGCATCCGCCAAATGGACGCAGCAGCCCACCACGGTTTCCGTCGGACCATATTCGTTGTATATGCGAGTGTCGGGCGCCTCCCGCAGCCAGCGCTGCACGGTTTCGCAATTGAGGGCTTCGCCCCCGACGACGAGCGCGCTGACGCGCCTTTTCGCCGCGGGATCCAGTTGCTCCTGCAACAGCGCGAGATGGACAGGGGTGATTTTCAGCAGTTGTTCCGCAGAAGAGGTGCTCAGGTGGCGCGCCATGGCCTGCAAATCGCCCTCACCGGGGATGGCGACGAGGGTGCCGCCCGTCAGCAGCGGCAGCCAGAGGCTGGTCAGGGTCGCGTCAAAGCTCACCGACGAATGGAACAGGCTCTGCATACCGGCACGTAGCTGATAGCGTCGGCACGCATCGAGGAGATAATTCATCAGGCTGCGGTGCTCAATCATGACGCCTTTCGGCCTGCCGGTTGAGCCGGAGGTATACAGGATATAAGCCAGTGAGTTCCCCTGGCTGACCTCCGGCGGCAAAGGCAGATCGGGCGAGGCTTCGTCAACCAGCAGCAGAGGCTGATCGGACGGCAGCGCACCCGCCAGGGTCTGCTGGGTGAGGGTCAGCGGGCACTGGCTGTCGGACAGCAGATAACGGACGCGTTCGGCAGGGCTGGCGGCGTCGATCGGCACATAGCAAAGGCCGATGCGGCTGGCGGCAAGCATCGCCGCGACATACGCCACGCCGCGAGGCAAAAACAGCGCGACGCGATCCCCGGCGCGCAGTCCGCGCTGATGCAGACGGGCGCTGATCTGCTCGGCACGCTGCCGCAAGCTGTCATAGGTCAGGCTCAGCTCGCCTTCAATCACCGCGATATGGTCGCCCATGGCTGCGGCGCGCTGGGCAAACAGCGCGTAAACGCCGCCCGCAGGCAGCGGCAGAACCGGCCCTTGCAGCCCTTTGAGCAGAGCCGCATTTCCCGAGGCGTCCAGCAGAGAGATCTCCGACAGCCGCCGGTCATCCGCGTCTATCCATTGCTGCAATATATGCAGCAGGTGCTGCGTCAACTGGCCGGCTGTGTGCGGAGAGTAAAGCCCGTCGTCATACACCAGCGCCCCGCTCAGGGCCGTGCCAAACGAAGCCACCAGCGTTAACGGATAGTTGGTGCTCTCCTGGGCCGCCGTGAAACTGAATAGCCCGTTATTCTCCTGCTGCGGGTAGTTCTCAAAGACCACCAGGGTATCAAACAGCGTCGGCCAACCGGCCAGCCCGCAACTGTGCTTCAGCTCCGCCAGCGAAATGTCGCTAAAGCGCTCATTTTCCAGTTGCTGACGCTGGAGCGCATGCAGCCAGTCGACCACGCGAACGTCCGGCTGGACGCTCGCCCGCATCGGCACCGTGCCGATAAGCAAACCGACCATGCGCTCAATACCGCTGAGATCGGCATGGCGACCAGAAAGGGTGACGCCGAACAGGCTCTCCGTCGAACCGCTGTAGCGTTGCAGCAGCAGCGCCCAGGCGCCCTGCACCAGCGTACTGATGGTCAGGCGATGACGGCGACCAAAGCTGGCCAGTTGCGCGGAAAGGGCGACATCCAGTTGAAAATCCTGCCGCTGGCGTTGCTGAGACGGCGTACGCCCCGGATAAGCGGCCGGCAACGGCGTCGCGGTGCTGAGGCCGGCCAGCCGTTGCTGCCAGTGCGCCTGGCTGCCGGCGCGGGAACGGCGCAGCCACTGGATATAGTGCCTGAATGCCGGTGCCGAAGACGGCGGCGGTGTCTGATGATAGGCCGCAGCCACCTGCGCCAGCAGCAGGGTCACCGACCAGCCGTCCAGAATGGCGTGGTGATGGCTGAACAGCATCTGCACGCTATCCTGCGCGAGCAGCACGGTGATGCGGAACAGCGGCCCCTGATGCAGATCGAACCCCTGCTCCCGGTCCGCACGCCACAGCGCCGTGATGTCCTCCTCCTGCGGCGAGCGATAATCCACCACGCGCCAGGCGTCAGGCATCTGCTGATGCACCAGTTGCAGCGGCCCGACTTCGGCGTTCAGATCGAAGGTGGTACGCAGCGCCGGGCAGGCGGCGATCACCTGCGTCCACGCCTGTTGCAGGCGAGCAAGATCGACCCCGCGCGCAAGATCAAAACAGATCTGCTCGTGATAGAGCCTTGCATCGCTGTCGGCCAGCGAATGGTAAAGCATCCCCTCCTGAGTCGGCGTAAGAGGATAAATATCCACAATCTGCGAATGACGCTGCTGCAGTTGCAACAGCGATGCCCGGCTCAGGCCTGCGAGAGGAAAATCGGACGGCGTCCAGGTCGTGCGCGCTTGCGCCTGGCAGTGGGCGATCAGCGCATCGAGATGCTTTTTCATCGCGTCCGTCTGCGCGGCGATGGTCTCCGCCCGCCAACTGTTCGGGTTGTAGCTCCAGACGATGACCAGTTCGCCCTCATCGATGTAGCTGTCCACCTCCAGCGCCCAACCACGACGGTTTTCCGGCGCATAACGGTGCACCATCAGCAGATCGGCCACGCCGCTCAGCGGAGGCTGATGGAAATCGCCGTCGAACTGCCCAAGATAATTGAAGCAGACCTCCGCTGCCTGTGCCGCGGCGTCATACAGCATGCCGTAACCCACGCCGCCGTGGGGCACCCGACGCTGCGCCTCTTTGACGTCCTGGATCAGATCTCCCCACGATCCCGTCGACGGCAATTGCAGCAGGATCGGGTAAATAGCGGTAAACCAGCCCACAGTACGGCTGACATCCGGCGCATCCGGCTCGTCATCGCGCCCGTGCCCTTCGAAATCGATACGCAGTTGGCGGCTGCCGGTCCATTCGCTTAGCGTCTGCGCCAGCGCCGCCAGCAGCAGATCGCCGACATGGGTGTGATAAGCCCGCCCGGTTTGACGCACCAACGCCTGGGTGGCCGCGCGATCCAGCGTAATCTGAACCTTGCGCATTTCTCCCGTACGGCCAGGCAGCGCACGCGTGCCGCTGTCTACCGGAATAGCGGCGCCGGCATGCCGCTGCGTTTCCCAATAGCGGTGCTCATCGGCAGCCGAAACGGGATCGACGACCTGCTGCAACCATGCGCCCCATTCCGCCAGCGAAGCCGTCGCCGGCTCGCAGGGCAGTGCTTCGCCCCGTGCCAGCGCCTGATACGCACGGCTGAGATCGCTGATAATAATGCGCCAGGAGACGCCATCCACCACCAGGTGGTGAACGCTTAACAGCAGGTAATCGGCGGATGCCGCACGGATAACATCGGCGCTGAACACCGGCCCTTGGGCAATGTCCAGCTGCGACTGCCGCGCTCCGGCCCAGGCGATAACCGCCGCCTCGTCGTCGTGAGGCGCGCCAAGGCGCGTTTCACGCAGCAGCGGTGCGTCCGTCAGGGCGGCGATAGTGGCCGGCGCATCGGCTGCGCTGAAGCGGGCGCGCAATCCTTCATGCTGCTGCAAAACCCCGCGCAGCGCCCGTTCCAGCTGCGGCAAATTGACCTGCGCGTCCAACCGCCAGAGGTAAGATTGGTTGTAGTGATGTGCGTTTTCCGAGCCCAGCGCGAAGAACCAGCGCTGGGCAGGCAGCAACTTATAAGCCTGCATGGGCGGGCGTGCTTGCGTCGGCGCGGATGCCAGTGGCTCCACCACGCTGGCGAGGCTGGCGATCGTCGGATAATCAAACAGCATACGCGCCTGAACGCGCAGCCCCGCCTCGCGAGCGAGGAAGACGATTTGCAGACTAAGAATGGAGTCGCCGCCCAGGGCAAAGAAGTCGTCATCCATCCCTGGCGTTTCGCCTCCCAGCACCTTTTGCCAGATAGCCGCCAGTTGCCGCTCCGTCTCACTCTCCGCCGCCCGGAAGCAGAGCGCGACCGTCACCGGCAGCGGTTGTGCGGCCAGCCAGGCGCGATCGACTTTACCGTTGCCGGTCAGGGGAATGGACGGCAGCAATAGCCACTGGGTCGGGCGCATGATTTCCGGCAGACGGCGCGCTATCTGCTGACGCACGCTATCCAGCGTTGCCGCCCCCTTGGCCAGGGCCACATAGGCCACCAGGTGAGGACGCCCGTTGACCTGACGAATACCTGTCGCAGCCTGACTGACGCCCTCGCACGCGACCAGTTGCGCTTCAACCTCTTCGAGCTCAATGCGGTGCCCACGCAGCTTCACCTGATTATCCCGGCGGCCGAGATAGAGCAGATTGCCATCCGGCAACCAGCGGGCCAGATCGCCGGTACGGTAGAGCCGCTCGCCGGGTTCGGCGGCAAAGGGATCGTCAATAAAACGGCTGGCGGTCAGTTCCGGGCGGTTAAAATAGCCCAGCGCCACACCCGCCCCGCCGATATAGATCTCCCCTACGCCCCCCGGCGGCGTCAGTTGCCGGTGTTCATCCAGCAGGAAAATGCGCATATTGGCAATCGGCCGCCCAATCGGAACCGCGCCCGAGACGGCGCATTCGCCCGCAGCCAGCGCATAGACGCAGCACCCGACGGTGGTTTCCGTCGGCCCATATTCATTCACGATCGAGACCTGAGGCGCATGTTCACGCCAGAAGCGCACTGCGGCGCCCGCCAGGTTTTCGCCGCCGATGACCAGCGTTGCCGCATGGCCGGCCGCCGCAGGGGGAATCTGCTGGCTGAGCAGTTCAAGATGAGAAGGCGTTATCTTCGCCATTGTCATGCCGGAAAGTTGCTTCCAGGCCGACACCAGCGCGGGGACATCCTCTTCATCGGGCAGAATAAACAGCGTTTTACCGCTCAACAGCGGCAGGAACAGGCTGGTCAGAGTGGCATCGAACGAGATGGAGGCGTGCAGCGTGTTGCCGCGTCCCTGCGCGCAATCGTAGTTATCGCAGGCATGCTGCAGGTAATTGGCGAGCGCGCGATGGGGAATGACCACGCCTTTCGGCGCGCCGGTGGTGCCGGAGGTATAGAGCACATAAGCGGGATCGTCCGCAACGGCGCCCTGCGCCGGGTCAGCCATGCCGACGTCGCCGTCTGTCGTCATCTCCGGCGTCAACAACATCGTCTGCTGCTCGGTCAGTTCCAGCCGCAGAGCCTGTTCGCGCGTGGTGATGACGCGCGCCACGCGTGCATCGTCGAGCATGTAACGGATGCGCTCCGCCGGATAAGCGATATCCACCGGCACCCAGGCCGCCCCGCTTTTGACCGTCGCGAGGATCGCGCAGACCAGCGCAGGGGAACGCGGCAGCAGCACCGCCACGCGCGCGCCAGGCCCGATATCCAGCCCCGCCAGCAGATGCGCCAACCGATTGGCCTGCTGATTGAGCTGCTGATAACTCATCTGCCGTTCGCCCCAGGCCAACGCCGTGGCCTGCGGAGTCGCCCGCGCCTGCTGTTCGAAACGTTGTTGCAACAGCGGCGCAGCCGCACGGTGTGGACCTGCGCTGAGGGTATCGAGCAAATGGCGGTGCTCTGCCTCCGACAGCATATCCAGCCGACAGGCAGGCAACTGCGGCCGACGGCTCAAACTCGCCAGCAGGCGACCGTAGGACGCGGCAAGAGCCTCGATAGCCTCGGCGCTATAGAGCGACGGGCGATACTCAATATTCAGCGTCAACTGCGTCGCCGTTTCCTGCACAAACAGCGTCAGATCAAACTTGGCGTCCGGCGCGTTGAGTGTCTGGCTACTGAGCCGCGCTTCGGCCCCCTCTCTGCGCTCATCCGGTGAGGCGTTATAAACGAACATAATGCGGAACAACGGGGACGTAGCGCGCCCCTCCGCCGGCAATACCGCATTAACCACCTGCTCGAAGGGCGTCTCTTTATGAGCCAGCGCTTCACGCAGCGCCGCCTCGCTGGCGGCAAGAAAAGTGGCGAAAGGCTGGCTGGTGTCCAGGGTCTGACGAAACGCCAGCGTATTGAGCAGCAACCCCGGCAGACTTTGCAAGGTGTCGCTGTCGCGCAGCGACACCGGCAGGCCGATAGTTAAATCGTTTTCGCCGCTGTAACGCTGCAGCAGCAGTTGGAACGTCGACAGCAGCAGGGTAAACAGCGTGGTGTCCTGCTGCCGCGCCAGTTGGCGCAGCGCTTCGGTCAGCGGCAGGGGCAACGTCAACGTCTGATAAGCCGCCCGCCAGTCCGTTTCATCGGGCTGCGGACGCTGCGGCAGGGCGATGACCGGCGGTGGCGTAAGGAACACTTCGCGCCACCAATCAAGCCCCTCCTGATGCGAGGTGCTGCGTTCCCACGCGGCATACTGCAAATAGCTGACGGCAGGCGCGGTGCATGTCGCCTGCGGATCGTCAATCAACAGTGTCAGACTCTGGTCTATCAGCGACAGCGTGTGTTCATCGACCAGAAGGTGATGTACGCAGAAGATCAGCGCGCTCTGTCCCTGCAGGGAATGGATAAAGCACAGACGATAGAGCGGCGCCGCGAGCAGCGTAAAGGGCTCGCTCATCAGCGCGGCCGCGCGCTGTTGCACACGGGCGTGCCACGCGTCATCGTCGACGCCTTCAGCCGTAAACTCAACGGGAGCGTCAGACCAATACTGATGGGGTACGGCGCCGTCGGCGCGCAGGCGGGTATTCAGCAAGGGGAAATGACGGAACAGCGCGTCCAGCGCCGCGCTCAGGCGCTCGGGGGTCACCGTCGGCGCGGTAAAGGTTTTGATTTCCCCCGTAATGTAGCTGTTGCCGTCGGGATGAAGCTGCTCAAGGAACCAGATACGCTGCTGAGCGAAACTCAGCGGCGCCTCTTTCAGCGCCGGCTGCCTGCACAGCGCGCTGTCCGCCTGGGTTTCTCCTGCGCAGAGCGCCAACTGGCGCGGAGTGCGACGGGTAAAGATGTCGCTGACGCGCAAATGCAGTTGGTGCTCAGCGGCCAGCAGCGCCACTGCCCGCGCCGCCAGTAGCGAATGTCCGCCCAGCGCGAAGAAGGAGTCGTCGCGGCCGATGCCCTCGATCCCCAGCACCCGGCTCCAGACGGCGGCAATCGCCTGCTCCGCCCGGCCCTTCGGCGCCTCGCCTGGCGCGTTCGCCACGGCATCGGGTTGCGGCGTCGGAAAACGCTTACGATCGATTTTATTGTTCGGCAGGCGAGGAAACGCGGTCATCAATACATAGCAGGCGGGGCACATGAACTCCGGCAGCGTGGCGGCCAGCCAGGCATGCAACTGAGCCCGATCCGGCTGCTGCCCCGCATGCGGCAACACATAAGCGACGACGGCGCTGGCGGCCAGGTAATCCTCGCGCACCAGGGTGACCGCATCCGCCACGGCGGGATGGCGACGCAACGCGGTCTCAATCTCGCCCAGCTCAACGCGATAACCACGGATTTTCACCTGGTTATCGATGCGTCCCAGGTAATCAATATTGCCGTCGCTGCGATAGCAGGCGAGGTCGCCGGTGAGATAGAGCCGCGCCTCAGGCGTCGCGCTGAAGGGATCGGCGATAAAGCGATCGGCGGTCAGAGCGGGCTGGTTCAAATAGCCCTGTGAAACGCCGACGCCGCCAATACACAGCTCTCCGACGACGCCCACGGGAAGCGGCTCACGGAACTCATCCAGGATCCATACCTGGGTGTTATGCACCGGGCGGCCAATATGCACACGGCTGTCGGCCGGCGTCAGCTCGGCATTGGTAGCGCTGACGGTCGTTTCCGTGGGGCCATAAGAGTTAATGAAACGGCGGTTTTTGCCCCATTTTTGCAGCAGATCGAGTCCGCAGGCTTCGCCCGCCACGATCAGCACGCGCAGATCCGGCAACGGAGCCTCCGGTAATGCCGCCAGCGCCGAGGCCGGCAGCGTGACGTGACTGACTCGGCGCTGCTCCAGTTGCTCCAGCAGATCCGGTCCGGGCAGCAGCGAGAGGCGCGGCGCCATCAGCAACGTACAGCCGGAGCACAGGGTCATGACGATTTCCCAGACCGACGTATCGAAGCTGAACGAAGCAAACTGCAACACCCGGCCAGGGGGCTGCATATCCAACAGCGCCACTTCGGTTTCCGCCAGATTACACACGCCGCGATGACGAATGGGCACGCCCTTAGGCTGGCCCGTGGAGCCGGAGGTATAGATGATATAGGCGGTGTTGTCGGCGCCGGCGCGCGGCGCCGGGGCCAGGGTCGGCAAGCCGTTCAACTGCGGCTCCAGCGCTTCGACAGTGAACAGCGTTATGTGCTGCGCGGCACGGGTGAAGCGGTCGACAAACTGCGCCTGCGTCAGCATCAACTGCAGCCCGGAATCGGCAATCACATAATCGCTGCGCTCCTGCGGGTAGTCCGGATCGATCGGGACATAGACGCCGCCCGCCTTAAGGATGGCCAGGAAGCCAATCACCAGCGAAAGCGAACGCTCGATACACAGCCCGACCGCGACGTCCACCCCAACCCCCTGCGCGATGAGCCAGTGGGCGAGCTGGTTGGCGCGCGCGTCCAGTTCGCGATAACTCAGCACCTCATCGAGAAACTCCAACGCAGGCGCGTCCGGCGTGCGCGCCACCTGCCGCTCGAACATCTGATGAATGCCGATATCGCTGCTGAAAGGTTGCGCCGTCTGGTTCCACTGCCGGATTTGCCGACGCTCCGCTTCGGAAAGCAGCGGCAGACGCCCCACCGCCTCTTCGCTGTCCGCGATGCAGTGCTCGACAAAAGTCGTAAAGTTGGCCGCCATACGGGCAATGGTGTCCGGCAGGAAGCGATCGTCGGCATATTCAAACTGGCCTGCGATGCCCGCCTCGTCGGGCCACATCTCCAGCGTCAGTTCATAAGTGGCGCTGCCGCGATCCACCGCCTGCAACGCCGAGACGCTGCTCTGGCCCAGGCGGGTTGCCGCATCCGGTTTCTGCTGCCAGACGAACAGCGTCTGAAACAGCGGGGAAATGCCCGGATGACGCGCCTCCTCCAGCGCCGTAAGCACCTGACCAAACGGCAAATCCTGATGGGCAACGGCCGCGATAAAGCCGGCGGCAACCTGCCGCATCAACCGGCTAAACGGCTGATGCAAATCCACGGTCTGACGCAACGCCACCACATTGAACAACAGGCCGAATGCCTGCTCGTTATCCAGCGCATGGCGTGAGCTGATCGGCGTACCTATCGTCAGATCCTGCTGGCGGGTATAGCGCGCCATAAAAGCGGTGTAGGCCGTCAATAACGCCACGTAAGGCGTAACGCCGTGACGCACAGCCAGCGCCGCCAGCGCATCTGCGGTCGCCTGGGCCAAGTGGAAAGGAATACGGCCGCCGCAGTAGCTGCGCACCGCCGGGACGGGAAAATCATAAGGCAGCTGCAGCAACGGCAGCGGCCCCGCCAGTTGCTGTCGCCACCAGGCTCGCAGCGCTTCGCCTCGCGGCCCCGCGCTACGCTGCTGCTGGCGGCGTGCGTGGACTGTCTGGCAGGAGGTCGCTGCAACCGGCGTCAGCGTTTTGCCCGCCAGCAGACGGCCATAATCCGCCAACATCTGTCGCCACAGCAGCGCCACGGACTCCGCATCCGCGATAATGTGATGACACACCAGAGCGATAAGCGTCCGGTGCGGCTGCACCTGCGCACAAGCGATGCGCAACAGCGGCGCCTGAGCAAGATTGAACGGTCGCGCGGCTAACTGTGCCAACCAACCCTCCGCCGCTCCCCGCGCTTCACTGCCTTGCGCGCCAAAATCCTGCCGGTCGATATCCACGACAACCTGTTCGGCGATCTGCGCCGTCACGCCGTCTTGATACGGGGTAAAGCGGGTCCGCAGCGCGTCATGACGACGCAGCGCCTGATTCAACGCCTGCTGCAACAGCTCAATGTTCAGCGGCCCCTGCCATTCGGCACGGTAGGCCAACTGCCATACGGGCGATTCGGGAGCCTGTTGCTGAATTAACCACATGCCCTGCTGCTCATCGCTGAGCGTGACGCTGCTTTGCGTCTGCACGCTATCTTGCTCGGCCTGGCGCAGCGCTTGTGCGCAGCCCGCCAGCGTCGGTTGCGCCAGCAGAGCGGCGAACTCAAGCTCCCGGTCCAGTTCGGCGCGCACGCAGGCGATCATGCGCATCGCCAGCAGGGAATTCCCGCCGAGGGCGAAAAAGTCGTCATCGCGCCCGACCGCGTTCACCGGCAGCAGACGCTGCCAGATCGCCGCCAGCTTCTGCTCCTCACCGGCGTGGGGCTGCTGCGCCGCGGCCAGCGGGGCGCTTCGGCGCGGCGCAGGCTGAGGCAGCGCTTTGCGGTCAAGCTTGCCGTTAGGCAGGCGGGGAAAGAGCTCGAGGATGCTGAAATCGGTCGGCAACAGCGCGGCGGGCAACGACGCGGCCAGATAGTCGCGCAGCTCGGTTGACGCCTGATTCAGTTCGCTTTTCAGGGTAATGAACGCCACCCGTTGCTGCGACTGCGCAAAGGCGACGACAGCAGCCTGCTGCACCGCCGGATGGCGCTCTAGCAGCGTTTCAATTTCTGCCGTCTCCACGCGCTGTCCGTTGATCTTCAACTGAAAATCGTTGCGCCCCAGCAGTTCCAGATCGCCGGTGGCCGTCAGGCGACCCACGTCGCCCGTACGGTACATTTTCGTGCCGCGCTCGTCGGTGAAAAAGGCGTCGGAGGCGGCGGGCTGCCGATAACCGGCGCTCATCCACGGCGTAATAATGATGACCTCACCGCTTTCGCCATCGGCGACAGGATTGCCGCTTTCATCAATCACGCTGATGCTCGCGCCGGGAATGGGCCGCCCTACGGGCACGCCCGCGCGCGCGGCATCGGCCGGCGTTACGCGATAAAACAGCTTAGCCAGCGTGGTTTCCGTCGGGCCGTAAAGGTTGAGGAGCTGGGCGTTTGCCGGGCCGTTCTGATAAAAGCGCGCCACCAGCGAACCTTTCAGCATCTCGCCCGCCAGCAGCACATAGCGCACATCGTGCAGCCGCTGCGCCGCATCGGGATACTCCAGCAAAACCTGCAGCAACGAGGGGATCTGGTGGGTGACGGTAATCCGCTGCGCCTGCATCCAGGCCAGCAGCGCGGCGGGCGTGTGGATCAGTTCGCGGGACGGCGGAATACACAGGGTGGCGCCATTGAGCAAAGGCAGCAGCATGTCGCGCAAAAAAGGATCGAACATCTGCGACGTCAGCATACTGACGCGATCGTCCGGCGTGATAGCCAGTTCCCGGCTCTCCCACTCGATAAAATGCAGCAGGCTGTCACTGCGCCCCAGCACCGCTTTGGGTATGCCGGTGGAGCCGGAAGTGAAATAGACGTAGGCCAACGGCTGCGTTCGCGTCGGCGCTAAGGGAAGGGGCTCGCCGGTGGACAGCGCGGGCACGCCCAGCTCATCCACCTCGACAACGTTCAGCCGGTCGGTAAGATGGCGAACCGAAGCCAGCCCGTGCGACGTCGAGATCAACCGCGCATCGGGGAACTGCGCCAACAGGGTTTCCAGTCGCTGCCGAGGCAACGTCGGCGATAAAGGAACAAATGCCTGCCCCGCATGCATAATCGCGAGCGCCGCCGTCACCAGCGCGGCCCCTTCCTCCAACAGCACCAGCGTAAAGGGGCTACCCGGCTGCCGACGCAGCGCGGCGCTCAATGCGGTGACCCGTTGCAATAGCTGTTGATAGGTTACCCGCGTTTCGCCCTGACTAATGGCGACCTGCTGCGGATCACGATTTACAGACTGCTCAAATACTGCGGAAACAGACATTTGCCATCCTTCCTTTGCTTTTCTTGACGGGGATAACGGTAAAAGGGGTTAGATCAGCGCAAACGCGTCTGCATCCCTGAGGAAAGGCAATTGCTCCCTGACGCCCAGCAAATGCTCACGTGACAGCGTGGCGTTGCGCACGCTTTCCACCTCCACCTCATCGATCAGAACCTCGCCGAGCGGGTCGATAAGCATCGAGTGGCCGTTGTAGCGCAGCCGGTTACCGTCCTCTCCCACGCGGTTGACGCCAATCACGTAGCTCTGATTTTCAATCGCCCGCGCGGTGAGCAGGGCTTGCCAATGCGCCGCGCGCTTTTCCGGCCAGCTGGCGATATAGAGAGCGACGTCGTAGCGAGCGTCCGCATTGCGCGACCAGAGGGGAAAGCGCAGGTCGTAGCAGATAAAAGGCGCAATGCGCCAGCCGCGATGCTTAACCACCAACTGAGCCTCGCCCGCGGTATATTCCCGGTCCTCTTCGGCAAAAGAGAAAAGGTGTTTTTTGTCGTAGTGCGCAATGCCGCCGTCCGGCGTGACAAACAGCAGGCGGTTATAAAAGCGCCCTTCTTCGGTGATGATCATGCTGCCTACCAACGCGCTGCCGGAATGAGAGGCGCGCTCCTGCATCCACGCGACCCCAGGCCCCTGCATGGTTTCCGCGATCCCCCGCGGCGCCATGGAAAAGCCGGTGGTGAACATTTCCGGCAGGATAATAATGTCGCTGGCTTCGGCCTTGGCGATGTGCTCCGCCATACGGCGGCGATTGCGTTCGGCGTCTTCCCAGATAATGTCGCTCTGGACCAAGGTGACGCGCAGATCCTGATCTGTCATGTCTCTAATCTCCCTCAATAATGTGTGATGTTTTCAGCGCAGATCGGCGTCATACAGTTGCTCCAGGAAGCCGCCCTGACGCACGATTTCCCGAATTTCAGCGGCAGGCCCCTGCTGCCCGGGCGCGGCGATAAATCCACTTTCCACCAGATAATCGAAGTAGCGGAACAGCAGCGCCCGATCGCATGGCGCGCAGGTAATCCCGGCATGCGACAACTGCTGACGGGTGTGCTGCGTGGCGTAACGGGCCTTCTCGCTGATTTCGCTGCCGCAGTAGAACAGCGCCAGCAGATCGGTGAAGGTGGAGCGATAAGCTTTGCCTTGTAACCAGAGGCGGTTCTCGGTCAGAGCGTCGAAATAATCGGCGTTGATCAGCGTGCTGATGCGATAGCCGTACTGCCGCAGGAAGTCGACGATATCGTCATAGGTAATGGGGTTGGGATGGGTCAGGTTGAGCGTACGGCCCTGGAAGCGGTCTATTTCCACTATCGCGCAAAGCGATGCGCGGGCAACGTAATCCACCGGCGTAATATCAAAATCTTCCCGCGAGCTAAACGTCAGGCCGGTTTCCACCAGCGCTTTGATCATCTCGTAGTAGATGCCCTTCACCCGGGTCTCCACCAGCGGGTAGCGCCCGCTGAGGCTGTCGCCCCAGATATTGCCCGGCCGGGTGATAACCCAACGCAGCCCGCGCTTACCCGCCTCGTGTACCGCCTGCTCCGCTTCGAACTTGGAGCGTTCGTAGTCCATGTCATTAAACGACTGGCCGACGTCCAAATCCGTTTCCTGCAGCGTGAACCCGTCCTGGTAAAGCTTATCGCCGACGATGCTGAAGCTTGAGGTATAGAGCAGCGGCACATTGCCCAGCAGACACAGCGCAATCAGGTTTTGCGTACCGCCGACGTTGACCGGCGCGATTTTGCCGTACGACGCCACCAGGCTGACGTTAGCGGCACAATGGATAACGCGATCGATCCCCATTGCCAGTTCCTGGTAATCCGCCGGGTTCAACCCGAGCCGTGGCTGGGTGATGTCCCCGATCAGCGGGATCACGCGCCAGAGATGTTCCCGGCTGCGCCGTTCGGGATCGTAGGTATAGAGAAGTTGTTCCAGCCTCTCCAGCGCCTGCTGCGGGCTGGCGGCGCGTACCAGACAGTACACGCAGGCGTCGGTACTCAGCAGGATTTCGAGCAGGATACGGCCGCCCAATACCCCCGTTGCACCGGTAAGCAGTATATTTTTTACCTGTTGATTAACATTGACCATGTTCATCCCTCAACAAAGCGATTAAATGAGCCTGACCCGCGACGGCTAAAGGGTGCCGACACGCATCCCCCCATCCAGCGGGATCACCGTGGTATTGAGGTAATTGGTTTTACAGCTGGCGAGGAAGCCAACAACCTCCGCCACATCCTCCGGCGTGCCCCATCGGCCTACCGGCACGATGGAGCGCACGATCTTCTCTTCTTCGGGGGTATCGATCATGTGCGGGTCGACGAATTGCGCGAGCATTTCGGTTTTGCAGATGCCCGGCGCAACCGCCGTAACGCTGATATTGAGCGGCCCCAGTTCGCGCCCCCATGACTCGGTAGCCGAGATCACGCCCGCCTTCGAGGCCGCGTAAGCGGATCCGCCGGCAGCGCCCCAGATACCGGCGATGGAGGCGATATTGATGATGCGCCCGTACTTCAGGCGCGCCATATAACGGGAGAACACGGCGGTACAGTTGAAGGTGCCCAGCAGGTTGACGTTCAGCACGCGCGCCGCGCCGCTGAGACCACGCTCGGAAAGACAGAAGCTGCGTTCGATAACGCCGGCGTTATTCACCAGCACGGTCAACGCAGCGCCAAGGCGCGCTTCGATTTCGCGCGCGGCTTGGGCAATGGACTCCTCCTGCGTGACATCCATAACGAAGGTATGCAACCCTTCCGGGTGTCCCAGGCGCTCAGCCAGTTGCGTCAGCCGTTCTGCACTGACGTCTGCGGCGGCGACCTGGTAGCCGATATCCAGCAACACCCTGGCGATGGCCGTGCCGAACCCTCCTGCGGCACCGGTCACCACGGCGACCTGATGGCTCATGCGTCAACGCCCTCTTTAAAGGTGATGTCGATGATTTTTCTCGCATTAGCCATTGCGTCATAAATGCGCTCTTCAAAGAACTGCACATCGTCCTGGGACATCAGCATGTTGGCGTAAATGCGCGATAACGGAGAGAACTGGATACCGTAGCGTTTGGAAATTTCACGAATGATGATGTCGCAGAATTTCACCTTATCGCTGTACCCTTCGGAACGATCGACCGGCGAGTTCTGCGAGTGGTAAACCAGCGCCGTCGGCATCCCCTGAACCACCAGCGGCAGCTCTACCGATTCGGCGGCTTTAACGAAGATGTTCGAGATCTGGCGGGTGAAGCCGGCCATGCGCTCATAACAGCCGGGATCTTGTTCTATCAGCGAGAAGGTCGCCTTGATGGCGGCCAGGCCCAGCGGATAACCGTTGAAGGTGCCGGCATGGATAACCTTACCGCGCGTATACAGGTTCATAATGTCGCGACGCCCGACGATGGCGGAGATCGGCATGGAGCCGCCGCCCAGCGCTTTACCGAAAGTCGACAGATGCGGCGTAACGCCCAGCAGCTGTTGCGCGCCGCCCAGGCCAAGACGCACGCCGGTAATGATCTCGTCGAAAATCAGGACGATATTGTACTTTTCACACAGCGCCTTGGCTTTTTCCAGATAGCCTTCACGCGGGAAAATACCGCCGCCGTTGATGCAGATCGGCTCCATCAACACGGCGGCAATCTCATCGTGGTAGCGCTCAATGGTGGCGGTCAGCACCTCGATGTCGTTCCACGGCAGCATAAAGGATTGATCGGCAATCGCCCCGGTCGCGCGGCCCCAGGTGTCCAGCAGATCGCCTTTGAACTGCTCCGGTACCGGGTAACTCAAATCCTGTTTTTTGCGCCACCCCATAATATTGTCGGCGTTGCCGTGATAATGGCCGTGGAAGCGGATAAAGCGGTTTTTACCGGTGAAGCCGCGCGCCAGACGCAATGCGTTTTGTACCGCTTCGGTACCGCTCAGGCAGAAGCGCACCATCTCCGCGCTGGGAATATGTTTCACCAGCGTTTCGCAAACCTCGACCTCCAGATCGCAGGTGTCCACCGAGGTGACTTTGCCCATGTAATCCATCAACGCCGCGTTGTAGGCTTCGTTGTGGTGGCCAACGAAAAGCGCGCCAAACTTGCAGAACAGATCGAGATGTTCATTGCCGTCCAGATCCCAGACGCGCGAATTACGCCCCCGATTGAACGGAATCACCAGCGGTCGTTCGGGATCGCCAAAGTTGTAGTGCGTGCCGCCGGGCAGCAGATCCCAGCATTTTTTATAAAAATTCTTCGATACATCCAGGGACAACTTGGTTGATGCGTCCATATTCTGTGCGTTCTCCGTTTGTTTACAGGAAGATGAAAGGATAGACAGCGACTGCCTGGCGGGCTGGCTCTCGCTGCCGACCGTCAGGTTAAAGGGGGAATAGCGACCGAGCGTGTCGGGCAGCGCGATGTGCATCAGTTCCAGCAGTGCGGTGCGCGTCAGCCAGGCCGCGCCGCTCATCAGCAAATGCGCCAGTTCCGCGACGTGACGCTGGGCCGGATCTTCCAGCGGCGTGCCCTGTAGCCATTCGTTCATGGCGCCCATCGCCGAGCCACACCAGATCTGATAATCCATTTCGCGACCGGCTTCGCCCTGGATCGCCCAACGCGAGGACTGTCCGAGATACCATTGGAACACCAGCGCCATCTGTTTCTTTGGCTGCTGCAGCGCCTTCTCAATGACCTCCGGGCGGCCGCAGCGCTGAAAATACGCCACGGTTTCCTGCCAGACGTTGGCCAGCGGTTGACGGAAAATCTGTTTTTCCAGTTGGGTGACGTCGTCGGCGGGCAACGCAGCAAGACCCTCATACTGCTTGTAGAGCGCATAGAGTTTCTGCGCGCGTACCGGGTACATGCTGCCTTGCTTAAGCACCTGAACTTTGGCGCCCATCTCAAACATGTCGGCAGAAGGCGCGGTCGCCACATCGCCAATCCGCACTCGCCCCAGCATCTGTTTGGCCGCGTCGGACGTGCCTGCTTCTACGCAGGCCTGGTTTATCGAACCGGTCACTACATAGGCGGCCCCGAGGGCGAACGCGGCTCGCACCGCGTGCGGCGTGCCAATGCCGCCGGCCGCGCCGATGCGCACCCGATGGCGGTGACCCGATTCGCGTTCAATGTCGTCTCGCAACTGAACCACTGAGCGGAATATGCAGGCGAGCGTGCCCTGATCGGTATGGCCGCCAGAATCCCCCTCCACGGTAATGTCGTCCGCCATCGGCACCTGACGCGCCAGCTCAGCCTGTTCGGCATTGATCAGGTTGTCGGCAAGCAGTTTTTTCAGGATATTTTCCGGCGCCGGCCGCAGAAAACATTGCGCCACCTCGCGACGCGAGACCTTGGCGATAATGCGGTTGCGGCGTGCAATGGTGCCGTCGCGTCCACGCGTCAGACCGCAGGCGCGATAGCAGACCAGCGCCGGGCTGAGGTTGATATAGGCTGAGGCCTCCACAATCGTCACCTGATGCTCAAGGCAAAGCTGTACGCAGGCCATTTCCCAGGCTGGGTTGCCGGGGTTATGCAGCAGGTTAATGCCAAAAGGCCCATCGGGCAGATGCTGACGCAGGGTGGCTATGGCCTGGGCAATACGGGGAATATCGAGCCCCCCCGCGCCGAAAATCCCCAGAATTTTTTGCTGCCCCAACGCGATAGCCATCGCCTCCGAATGGATACCGTTCGCCATCGCGCCGGCGTAGTAAGCCATGCGTACGCCATAGTCGCGGCAGAAGCTGCCGTCACCCAATTCCGCTTCCGTTACCGCAGGCAAGGTGCCGATCGGCTTTGCCTCTGCCGAAGGTAACGCCTCGCCCAAGGCGCAGAGGTGCGCCTCATCGCCGGACTGAACCACCTGTAAAGCTTGTCCGAGGTCATAAAGCGCGGCTGAACCTGCCACCAGCGGCAGGGCATCGAACGGGCGTTTACCGCCCGAATGATTGACGGAGAAACGCGGGCTCATGATGAAACTTCCTGTGTCTGAAGCGCCGTCAGGGCACTGGCGTCTTGAGAAAGGCGGTGCGTGTAGCCCGCGCCAAGGTTATCGCACAGGCCGATTACGCAGCCGCGATAGAGAATTTCCACGATGAAAACCAACGCGATGGCATCAGGCGTTTTGCCATCGGGCCGCCAGCGCGCATCGATTGACTTGCAGGTCAGCCGGTAGCGCAGCACGTCGCGTTCGCATTTCACTTCGCCGCGGAACTTGGCGCTGTACTGGTGGTGACATAGCGTATGCGCCACCAGGTCGGGGCTGGCATTCAGGCCGAGGTAATAAGGAAGAATTTCACCAGTTGTTCACACCCCTCCACAAGGAAGGTGCCCGGCATCACCGGGTCATTCTTGAAGTGAGCGCGGAACACCCAGTGATCGGGATCGATATCCACTTCGCCCATCGCCTCACCCAGCCCCCAGGCACCGCCGCAAGGATCGATCGATGTGACCCGGTTCAGCATGCGTGCATCGGGTGCGCACAGCGTGCCGGCCGCGTGCCCCGCGTAGTGCGGGCCAAAACAGGTGGCGACGTCCCCACGGATCAAAGCATCCAGCGCAGCGTCATCAAATTCGCGGCGCTCGCAACGCAACAGCGGCGTAAAAGGTCGTGCCTGCGCGGCGCGCGCGAAATAGCCGGTGGTATCAATCTGCCGCGCGTTGGCGATTTCGCGCTTGCCGAAGAAGCCCGAGTTGGCGACCAGCTTAAACACCAGCCGATCGCCGACGTAGCAGAAGTATTCATAAGCAATCAGCGCCACGCCGCCGGCCCTGACAAAGGAGGTGATATTTACCCGCCCGCGCAACATTTCGCCCGCACGCGGCATTTCGCTGTAGACCGTGGTCTGGCTGTCGACCGCCCGGTAGCAAAGCTGCCCTTTGAACAGGTGATCGCAACCGATAACGGTGAAGGCGACAATCATGGCATGCGAGGATTCCAGCGCGACGAAGGGAGGCGTTTTGCCGTCGACCAGGAACCAGGCGTCCGGCGCAATATCGTATTCCCATTCGATAAAGCAGGGTTCCAGCCGATCCTTTTTCGCGCTCAGGGCGGTAATGCGGGAGACAAACAGGTAGGGCGGCGACGGCATTCGGGTACGTACCGGATACTGATCCACCCCCGCGTAGTCTTGCCCCAGAACGTTGCTCACCAGCCCATCCGTCAGCTCGATCACCTGCTGCTCATTAAACAGCGGCTCGGCGACCGGGCCTTGCCCCGCCAGCAGTTGGCGGATCAGATGATAGTAATTTTGCTGAACATGCAGGTAATGCAGATGCGTCTGCGCATGACGCGTCAGATGGTGCAGGGCCATGTTGTTCGCCAGGCTATTCCCGGCCGGCGTCTGCCTCGGGCTGCTCGGCGCAAAACGCGCCAGCGTATCCGCATTGACGATGAACTCGCCCAGCGGCTTCTCCCGCCCGGTATAGACGGTGACCGTCAACCCGCCTCTCGCTGCGGAGTTCGCCGCGGCCGGCTGCGCGCGAGGCCCGCTCAGCGGCTCGCGTAATAACAGATGGCTACAGGCGCGATCGATGCCGATATGGTTGACCGCCGCGCGACGCAAAGCGCCCCTCGGCGGTGCCCATTCCTGCGTCTGCTGCGGCAGTCTAAAGCGTCCGTCTGCCTGCTTCGCCAACGAGGAGTGCTGATTGAACGCAGGCACCGCGGGCAGATAGCGCTGCGACAACTGCAACGCGCATTTCACGATCCCCAGCAACCCCGCAGCGGCAGCGAGATGGCCATAGTGCGCCTTCAGCGTTCCCACCGTCACGGGCGCCTGCCGTTCCGGCGTGGCATAGACGCCGGCCAGTGCGGCCAGTTCCGTTTCCATCTCCCCCGGGCGTGCTCCGGAATAGAGTTCGAGATAGTCGACATCCGCCGCGCTACAGCCAGCGGCCTGCAATGCGCGACTGGCGCTATCGGCAATCCCCTGGCGGCTGGCGGTGTAAGCCAGCGTCGGGCTCAACTCGTGCCCAACGGCCAGCCCGTCGATAACGGCGTAAATCGGCGTTCCTGCCTGCTGCGCATCCTGCTCGCGGCGCACGACCACCACACTGCCGCCATCGCCCGGCGTCTGGTTCGCCTGCACGGATTGATGATCCCACAGCACATTCTCCAGCGCGCCGCCAAAGCTGCAACTGGCGATCAGCACGCCCTCGACCTCGTGGCGCGCCAGCAGGAACTGCGCCAGTTCAATGGCCTTAAACGCGGCGTTTTCTTCGCTGTAAAGGGAGAACGCCGGTCCGTTCAGGTGCAAATGGGCAGCCAGCCGGCTGGCGACCACATTACCGATGCCACCGGTGATACCTTCGGGGTAAGGCGCAGGGAACAGGCTGTCCTTCACGACATTCTGCAATGCCTGAAGATCCTCTTCGCTCAACGCAATGCCCTGGCTGCGCAGACTCTGTTCCAGCTGCCAGCTAATCTCGTTACGCGCCTGATAACGCAAACAGCTGTAATCCACCCCGCCTGCGACAATCACGGCCAGATTACGGCGCGTGCCATCCAGGGCATAACCCGCGTCGAGAAAAGCGCGTTCCGCCACCGGCAGAAGAAACAGATGCGAAAGCAGATGAGGGCCGACCACATTTGGCGGCAGCCGGAAGCGTTTACAGTCAAATTCAAACGTCTCGATCCAGGCCCCCTGCGGGATCTGTTCGATACCGCGCGTGGCCAGCAGATCCTGCTGGCGCTCTACGCCCAACCAGCGCGTAGCGGGCAGTGGGCGCTGATGTTGCCTGCCCTCGCGGAAGGTGCGATCGAGACTTAGCGTATCCTCGGTATCGGCGGCGTGTACGCCGATACCGACCAGCGCCAGCGGCTCTGCTTTTAATGGCTCTGTGGCTTGCGGCAGCGCCGCACGCAGCGCAGGGTGATCCTCGCTCAGCACCAGATGGGCGTTGACGCCGCCGAAACCGAAGGCGTTGATGCCGGCGCGTTTTTGCCGATCGCGCTGCGGCCAGGGGCGGGCCTCGCGGACCACATCCTCCAGGCCGAGTTGGCCGGCAGGCGTGTTAACCAGTTGCTGCACGCCAGGCGTAGGCGGAATGAGATTGTGCTGCATGGCGAGGATCACTTTGAACAGGCTGCCCATGCCGGAGGCCGTAAGCATATGGCCGTTGATCCCTTTGTTGGCGCCAAGCAGAGGGCGCGTCGGCGCCTGCGCGAAGAAGGCTTCCATGGCCGCCAGCTCGATCTGATCGCCCACCGGCGTGCCCGTGGCATGGCACTCCAGATAATCGATATCCGGCTCGGCCTTGCCATAGGCGCGTGTCAGCGCCAGCTGCTGTCCGTTGCTGTCGGGCACCAGCATATGGCGGCTGCCTGCATCGTTGGAGAGACCGACCGCCTCGATAACGCCGTAAATTTTATCGTTGTCGCGAATGGCGTCAGCGTAGCGTTTCATGGCGATCACGCCTGCGCCCTCTCCCGCCTTCAAGCCTTCCGACGTGCGGTCAAAGGGGATCGACTGCCCTTTCTGCGGAAACGCCTGCAACACATTGAAACCGTGATCGATATAGATGTGGTCGGCATGGCACACCGCCCCCGCCAACATCATGTCGGCTTTGCCGCTGGCAAGGTAATCACTGGCCATTTTGATGGCGTAGAACGCAGAAGAGCAGGCCGCATCCAACGCGTAGCTCGGCCCCTGCAACCCCAGCGCCTGGGCGGCGACGGTGGCATTATGGCCACCCGTGATAAGATTCAAGTCGGACAGCGTCTCTTCAGGCCAGACGCGGTCGAAGGCAAAATCGTCCCGACCAAGCAACTGACGCAGATAGGGAGTCAGCATCTGGTGATAAAAACGGCTCATCAGCCGCTTGCCGCTGTGCGTCGGCATGCCGATGTTGCCAATAAGCAGGCCGGTTTTTGCCAGCGTCTGCGGCTGCCCGCGATAGCCGCTATCGTTTAACGCCTGCGCTGCGGCGTGCAGGGTCCACTTGAACAAGTTATCCAGCGTCTCCAGCTCTTGCGCCGGTAGCGCGTAGCCGGAGGTATCAAAGTGAAAATCGCGGATGTGCCCATTGCGGTTATAGCCGATTTTATCCGCCGTTCCCGCCACCGGATGGTAATAAACCGCAGGGTCGATGCCGGTTTCCGCAGCGGAAAGCGGCGAGGCGCAGTCCCGGCACTGAATCAAATTCTCCCAGTATTTCTGCGTGGAATCCGCCCCCGGAAACAGGCAGCCCAACCCCACGATCGCAATATTTTCCATTACCAGCCACTCCTGAACATAAGCCTGTTGCCGGGCGCTTAACCGCGCCCGGATGAACATCGTCAGCGGTTAAGCGCGCCGTTTAGCGGTGCTCTTTTTTTTCCAGCGCTGCGTCGGCGCAGGTAAACAGCGACCGAAGCGTGGTGGAGACGGTGAATTTCACTTTTTCAAACCGGCTATAAACGTTGCCCAGTTTGTCGTGCAAAGTGATATCCGCCAGCAGCAGGGTTGCCGTCTGACTGGTAATGCGCATGGAGGCGTAGAATGTCTGGTCAAAATCCAGCGGCGAATATTGCTCGATAGCCCCTATCGCCGCAGGCAGCCCCGCCTTGTCCGATTGCTGCATCAACCACAGCAGCGGCAGTTGAAGACCGACATCGTTAATAAACAGGTTGAAGGAGTTGGCCGGGAACTGCCCTTGCTCCCGGGCCGCCAGCGACGGTAAGCGACATTTGAGGATCAGGCTCTGCTCATCGATGTGCACCACCTGCTGAATGCCGCGGAAAGCGTTACCGTGAAACAGCTGCGCGCCCTGCGTCATATCGCCATAAAACGGTACCGCCAGCGGGATCGCGACGTCGAGATCCCCGTGCAATTCTGCAAACTGCGCTTCTCTTCCCTGTAGGGCGAGCAACAGCGTGGCCTGATAGTGCTTCATCTCCTGCTGGCTGCTGATGATCAGATCGACTGCCAGATGATCGTCGTCAGGCCTGTCGCCGGCATGAGGCGTCATGCTCACGCGATAACGTTCCGCTTCGCTGCCGTCGAACACGATGCCTTTCAGGACGGTAAAGTGGCTGACCCGTCGCAATTGATAGCCTGGGAACCGCTCTTCACAGACGCGCGTCATCCACGCGATGGCTGCGGTGGCAGGCAACACGGGGTTATCGTTGATCACATGATGTTGCAAAAACGGATTGTTCTGCGGCTGGAGCAGGCGCGTGGCTTCGTACCCTTCCGCGAGCGCCGTCAAACGTCGTTTCGCACGATAGTTGTCTCCGCCGATGATGACCTGAGGGTGCGCCGCGTCCGTAAACTCGCGCACAAACAATTCAGTGCCGGTCTCCAGCGGAATGATCACCATGTTATGGGTATCGTAGGCGCGCTTCAGCGTATCGTTCACCATACCGCCGTCCCACGGGCCCCAATTGATGGCGCGCACTGTCGGTTGCCCCTCCGCCTGCAGCGGCAGCCATGCAAACTTGTTCAGCGTCTCGTTGGCCATCGCGTAATCCGTTTGGCCGGCGTTGCCAAAGAAACCTGACACGGAAGAGAACAGCATCACGTGCCTTAACCCGGTGATATCCAGCGCGCGGCAGAGGTTTTCCAGCCCTCGAACCTTCACGTCAAACACGGAACGTAAATCACCCAGCGTTTTTTTCTCAATGCGCTTGTCGGCCAGGTTGCCCGCACCGTGGATAATGCCGGTGATGGGACCGACAACCTGCTGCGCCTCGTTCAGTACCGCCGCAACCTGTTGCGCATCGGTAATATCGCAGTGGCGATAAATCGCCTCTCCGCCAGCCTGAGCAATCTGGTGCAGAGTGGCGTTGATTTCGTCGCTATGCAGCAAGCCGCTCAGCATGGCGTCGATTTTTACCGGCGTTGGTTGCACGCCTTCAGATTGCAGTTGGGCTATCGCCGCTGCCTTGCGTTCCGCTACCGTGGCTGTGCCCTGCGCCCACGCCGGCAACGGTGCATCGATGTCGGTGCGGCCAAGCAAGATAAAATGAGCCTGGCTGCGCTGCGCCAATTCAATCACGCATTTTGCGGTTATCCCGCGTGCGCCGCCGGTGACCACCAGCACATCCCGCTCGCTAACGTCGGGCGGCGTCTCTTCGTTCGCCGTCGGCGCTGCGCTCAAAGCCAGCGTCATCCGTTCGCCTTGAGCACTGCACCCGACCTCCGCCAGATCGCGGCGCGCATCCTGGAGTTCCTCCAGCAGAATGCTCACCGCCTCGCCGTTTTTCAGCCCGGCGTCGATATCAAGCGTGCGGCAAAATGCCGTTTTCCATTCAATATTCAGCGATTTGGTCAGCCCGCTAATGCCCGCCGGGAGCATGGCGGAGAGACCGCCTGCCCTTGAAAGGGACAGCTGACCGTCACCGCGAGTGACCACAAAGAACCAGCCTGGGTGCTGTTCACCGCGGTTCAGGCTCTCCTGCAGCCGCTTCGCCAACAGGAAGGCGGTTTCCAGCGAACGGTAGCCATTGGCGCTGAAAACGTCGGTAACCTTTTTCACTTTTTCGCGCGTGGCCTGCAGCCAGATCACGCCATCTAACGCGCCGCGAGCCTGCTCAATTTCCGTGATGGCGGTATCCAGCGTCGCCTCATTCGGATGAGCGAGGCTGTAGACGTGTTGCGTTTTCCCCTGCTTTTTATTTTTGGCGGCGGCCGAATGCAGCGCCAGCACCGAGACCGTTTGTCCCCGTTGCGTCAGCTGTTTCGTTACGTCATCGATGAACGTTTTTCCTTCATCGACAATCAGCCAGTGACGTTTAACGGCAAAAGTCTGCGTATCGCAATCCGGCGTCGGCAGGGGTTGCGAAGTCACGCTAAAACGTTGTGTATGCGGCTTTACGCTTACTGTTTCTTCTGTTGCAGACTGAACCGCAGGCGCCACATACTGCTGCGATTCAGTTGAAGACTTTTTTGCCGATTCAACCTCTGCGACGTCTACCGTAGAGGTGACAAAGCCGAGCGTGCGCAGTTTGGCGTCGCCACCGATATCTTCGGAAGCGCGCAACGCATCCGCAGGCAACTCCGCTTCGCTTTCGCGCTGATTATCTTCAGTAAAGAAGTCTTTAGAGGACGCGCTATCCGGCGTTTCACCCCCTTCATCCAGGCCCTGCTTGCGACGGATATCGGCAATGATTTCATCAATCATCTCTTTGAAGAACAACGACATTTTGTGGACATTGCTCAGCGCCTCGATGTCGAACGTCTCCAGGTCCTTATTTTTCGACGCGTCGTGGTAGATGCCGGCATCGGCGGAGAAGGCGTCAAACATGGCACCGAAAATTTCCAGGCGCTTGATGGAGTCAATGCCGAGATCGGCTTCCAGATCCATGTTCGCGTCTATCATGTCCTGCGGATAGCCGGTGCGATCGCTGACAATGGTGACCAACCGCGCCGTGATTTCGGCCTCCGTGATGCTGGCAAAGCGGGAAAGCTGCGCTTCAACGTCCGGCGACATTGGGCTGGCGGTCGGTTTCGCCGCCTGCGGTGCAGGCGCTGACGGAGCTGGGGCTGACGGTGCCTTGGCTACGGCAGGCATTTCAGGGACGGAAGGACGCGGTGCCGAGAGGCTGACCGGCGCCGCGACAGGATGAACAGGCGCTGCGACAGGCGACACGGACACTACGGCGGCCTGAGGGTAAGCCTGCACCGGCGTGTTCAGCGCGCGAGGCGCAACAGGCATCGGCGCCTGGCCCGGCTGGAACAGACTTTGTTGAGTCGAGAAATAGCGCTCATGGTTGCTGTGATACAACTCCAGATTTTTATCCAGCAGTTGCACGCTTTGCCCAAGGCTGGCAAGGATCGTCGGTAAGTTGTGGTGATCGCGGAAGTTTTCCAGCAGCGCGTACTGCTTATTCAGCAGCGAGTCCAGTAGCTGAATATACTCTTTTTGATTGGTCTGGAACTGCTGATGCAGTTGGCTCATCACCTGCTGAGCCTGCAGAACCCCATTCAACGGGGTGTTATCGTTACTTTCAACTCGCTGATTAATCTGTTCCATAGCTTGATCTCGCTTGTGAAGGGCTTCCGACGTGTTGGATTTGGTGGATTGAAACAGGGGTGACACCACCGCGGCAGGCAGGGGCGCTACGGCAGGCTGCGCTTTCGCCGCTGCGGTCACGGGGGCTGCGGGCACGGGGGCCGCGGGCAGCGCTGCACCCTGTCGCGCACGGATGAAGCTCTCGACCACTTCGGTATCACCTTCACGCAGCGCATGCTGCCGCCGACGCTGGTTTTTTTCTGACAGGTAAAAGCCGCCGTTCAGACGGCAACTCAAACGTCCGGTAAGATCACCCTGCTCTGGAGCCGGGCGCACGTAGCGATCCAGGGCGTTCAGCTTGACCCCCTCGGCCAATAACCGAGCCTGGGCACGGGCCAACTGAAGGCGATCGTCTCCCGAATCGCCGGTATTCAGTGAGATCAGCGTGTGCTCACGCCCTTTCAGGATGTCTGCCACCAGTTTTCCCAGCACCCCTTTCGGCCCGATTTCAACAAACAGCCGTCCGCCGCGCTGATAAAGGGCTTCAATGGTTTCCCGGAAACGAACCGGCATGATCATCTGCTGGGCCAGGGTTTCCGCGTATGTTGCGGTGTCGGCAGGCCAGGGTGCCGCAGATGCGCTTGAGAAAGCGGTGCAGTGCGTAGTGTCGAAGCGGATGGATGACAGACTTTCCAGGAATGGCGCGCAGGCAGCCTGCAGGAAGGGCGTATGGAACGCGGCGGAAACCGGTAAAATACGGCACTGAACATCGCCGGCTTTCAGTTCGTCGTACAGCGCGTGGATGCGCGCCGTGGCGCCGCCCAAGACCACCTGGGCCGGTGAGTTGTCGTTAGCCAGCACGATATCGGGGTAGCGCACCAGCAGCTTTTCACATGCCTCAACCGTCAGGGCGGCAGCCAACATGGCACCGCCGTCGCCCTCGTTTTGTGCGACGGCCGAAGCTGCCGCCATACCGCGAGCCAGTGAGGCGCGATAAAAGTCCGCATCGCAAAGCGCGCCCGCCGCCCATAGCGCGGTCACTTCGCCGTAGCTATGGCCCGCGACGAAATCGGGCGTAAAGCCGTTGGATTTCAAAATAGCGTAATAACCCGCGCTAACCGCACCAATGGCAGGCTGCGCGTTGGCGGTATCCGTTAAACGCTCCCGCTGCGCTGTGCGTTCGGCATCCGAAAATGCGGGGGTCGGATAAACAATGTCTGACAAGCCATGACCGCGCACATCAGCGGCAAATTTATCCAAGGTTTCCAGCGCCTGGCGCATCTCTGGATAATCGATGGCGACTTCACGTCCCATGTTGACATACTGCGATCCCTGCCCCGGGAAAAGCGCCACGACTTTGCCGCCCAGATCCTTCCCTTTCGGCTGGAAATAGATGCCTTGCGGGTGCTCCCAGCCCTTGTCCTGGTTATTTCGCAGCTGTTTTACGGCGGTTTGCAACAGTTGCCCGGCATGCTCGGCCGAGGTAGCGACCAGCAACAAGCGTGCCTGATGCGCTTCCAGCGTGTTGATGTCCTGGGCGGCAAGATGCTGCCGCAAAGCCCGTGCGGCCGAGCCGCTACTGAAGCTCTCCAGCGCCGTTTCACAACGCTGCAAAAGCTGGTCGGCATTATCGCCGCTGAACAGCAGGGTGTAGGTCGACTCGTTCAACCGGTAAGCGCCGTGCGCATCCTGTTCGTACTCTTCGAGAATGGCGTGGAAATTAGTGCCGCCAAAACCAAAGGCGCTTAACGCTGCGCGACGCGGTGAATCGTCAAGTGGACGCAGCCAGGGCCGCGTCTCGCTGTTGAGATAAAACGGGCTATCTTCAACGCTCAGCGCTTCCATCGGCTGCTGGACGTTAATGGAAGGCGGCAGCACTTTGTGGTGTAACGCCAGCGCCACTTTAATCATCGAGGCCGCGCCCGCCGCGCAACGGGTGTGCCCGATCTGAGATTTTACGCTGCCGACGGCAATCGAATGCGCCGGCAGACGATACTCGTCAAATACCGCGCGCAGGCTCTTGAGTTCGGTGCCATCGCCAGATGCCGTGCCCGTGCCATGCGCCTCAATCAGTTGAATATCGCCAGGCAGGATACCCGCGCTGGCGTAGGCGCGCTTAAGCGCTTTGATTTGCCCCTCGTAGCGTGGAGCGAAAATACTTTTTGCCCGGCCATCGCTGGAGGCTTCAAGAGATTTGATTACCGCATAGATGCGATCGCCAGCCAGTTCGGCATCTTCAAGCCGCTTCAACACAAGCAGCCCAACGCCATCGCCGAGCATGATGCCGTCTGAGTCACGATCAAACGGACGTGAACGATTGCTTTTTGAAAGCGCGGGCGTTTTGCTGAAGCAAAGAAACGAGAAGGCCGAGTTTTCAAGATTAACGCCACCGGTTAATACCGCATCGCAGCTGCCGGAATTCAGCTCGCCTATCGCCGCCTTGATCGCCGCCAGGCTGCTGGCGCAGGCGGCGTCAACCATGTATGACGTGCCGCCAAGATCAAAATAGCTGGCGATGCGTCCACAGGCGACATTCCCCAGAAAACCGGGAAAACTGTCTTCGTTCCACTCCAGGTAGAGTTCATGCGCACGGGCGATCACATCGTCGGCCACTTCCGTGGAAAGGCCGGATTTGATCATGATTTCGCGCAGATAAGGAGCCTGCTGACGCGCCGCCAGCGAGAACGAGGTATTGCCGTTGCCTCCTCCCCCCAGAATGACGCCGATACGGTCGCGATCGACCTGAGCGTCTTTTTTATCCGCCAGCCCTGCATCCTGCATCACCTGCCTTGCCATATAGAGCGAGAAAAGTTGGGCGGTGCTGATGGAGTCCATAATGGCCGGCGGGATCTTAAATGCGACAGGATCAAATTCAATCGCGGGAACGAAACCCGCTTTATAGCCGTAGGTTTTATCCGCAGCCGTCGCATCAGGATCGTAGAAATCCTCTTTCCGCCAATATGCAGCGTCGGACATTGAACTGATATCCGTTAGCGAATCACATTTATTGGTAATATTTTCCCAGAATTCATGCAGGTTAGATGCATCAGGAAAATGACTGGCCATGCCGACAATAGCAATATCGCCATGTGTTTTCTGACCATGCGTTAGATATGTCTCTGACATATATTCCTCGCGATTCAGATGAATGGACCCCATGTCCCGCCCATAATTTTCTTACGGGCACAGTACAATCACTGCCATTATTGGCAGCGTAATAAGCGCTGTTTTATTTCAATAAAGTGAATGAAGCTTTACGTTATTATTTCTTGAGTTCCTGCGTTAACAAACTGGTCCTTGCTCTTAGCAATCCCCCCAGCGCACCTACGATAGCGCTAAGCGCCGCGACCAGTGCGTCAATCAGCGTCACCTGCAGCGGCGTAAAAGATGCCCAGGAAAAAAAGCGACTAATGATGAAAATCGCGACGATAATGCAGCCACTCCATGCATGGATCAGAAAATACATCGTTCCTTCATCCAGAGTGTCATCGTCGTCGAAACGTAATAAATGGGCTCTAATATCGATGGTTGCCTGTTTTTGCGTGATATAGGCGATCCACAGGGCAATAATATAAGCGGTTCCGCCGCAGCTGAAGGCCATTTCTGCAACGTCAATATAGGCGGGAGCCTGTTCGCTTCTCGGTGAAAAATATCCCCACGACAGCAGGCCGGCAATGATTGCCGCGATCACGGCCCAGGGAAGAAAATAATTAAAGACCATAAATCTGTCGCTGGCTTCTTTGCTGGCCTCCTGCTGCGGCATGGCCAGCCGCCCGACATACCAGTCGATAATCCGATCGCCGACGATACGCAGGGTGAGGCAACACGCCGCGATAACCACCAGGCAGACCGCACCCAGCACCCAGCCCGTTAACGTTTTTCCTTCGGGTGAAAACGCTTGTAGCAACCAATAAAGCGGTGGCACGGTAATCAGCGCCAGCAGTATCGCGCAGCCGGCGATTCGCCCCCAGAGCGTTTCCCCCCAGCCCGCAGGCGATATGTCTTCAGACGTTCGGCGATGAACAGCATAATCTTCTGTTGCGTACCCTTTGAGGAGATCATAAACAACCTCACCCGAGATGGAAATAATCGCCACCAGCGGGAACAAGGCTAGGAAAATTCCTACAGAAGTAAATCCCCCCGACGGATTAACGTAAAAAAAAATACCGCCGATTATTAGACAATCCAGTGCACTGCGAATGGCGACATTCATGAAAGCCGCCCCAGACAACCTGTTATACGTAGAAATGTGCGTCATAACGAACCCAGTCCCGCCATATATAGCCAAACAAAGAAGTGTTACAAACAAGTTAAATAATGCATATGAATTATGTGGGGAATAATATCACATCAAATTTATGAAATAACGGTATACATGCCTAAAGCTTATATTTCAACTTAACCGATAGTCTGCGTAATCTTAGAAACCAAAAAAGAATATCAACTTAAAAATTAATCACTTAGCTTGATTTAACCTGACCAGATTGTTACATAAATCTGCATTTATTCTTTTTTTTAGAATTTACAACCCAATAAAAATAGAAAAACAGAATTTTACACCTTATCAACTTAACCATTAAAATCAAATAGATAGTGCATTTTATTGACCAACTTCAAAAATAAGACATTAGGTTCATTAAATATTCATAAAAAGGCCTTTACATAAACAAATCGCAAGTGCTATAGTCCGAGCGCTGTATTTTTTATTATCAACGCAGGCAGAAATATGGCCTGCCATTGGGCATTACGGAGAAAATTATAGCCAATTAATTAATTAAAAATAATTAGAAGGGGAATTAATTCATTCATGCGTTAACCGAAAGACGCGCTACGCCGCCTGTCCGGTTAATGACATCACCCCATTGTTATGACACAGGCCCATTATCTGGTAAGGAATAGCCGCCCTATGTTTTCATTAGCCCGAGCTATTTTGATTTACGAGTGGCGACGGTTTTTACCGGCCGTGCTAGCCGTGGCTTTTGCAGGATTACTGGTGCTGATTCAGTTTGGATTACTGCTCGGCATGTTCAGCGCCGTCAGCGTTTATATCGATCGTTCCTCTGCCGATTTATGGGTTGGGTTTCCCGGTACGCAAAGTGTCGATCAGCCGCGCTCCATTCCTGAAAAAGTTGAAAATCAATTGCGCATGGATCCCGACGTCATCGACGTCGAACGTTATACCTGGACGCTGGCTGACTGGAAACGACCGACCGGCGGTCGCATCTCCGCCACCCTGATAGGCATCAATCCAAAAGCAGAATCCATGACATTTTCGCGCCTGCTGAACCCCCAACTCAGACAGCTGTTGCGGGTGCCCGGCAATCTGCTGGTTGATGAAAGCGATCTCGACAAGCTGGGCGTGAAAGTGGGCGACTATACCGAACTGCAAGGCAAGCGGGTACATGTGGCCGGGACGGTCAGAGGGATGCGCTCCATGGGCGGCGCCAACGTCATCTCTTCACTCACCACCGCACGCACCATCGATAAGAGCCTGCTCAATAACGACGTCGACTACTTCCTGGTGAAAATAAAAGACCCGACGCAGGCTGAGGCGGTACGCGATCGGCTCCAGCCGCACGGTTCGTTTCGCCATTACCAAATCTGGACCACCGAGGAATTTTCCATTCAATCGGTCGCGTACTGGCTGTTTGAATCAGGCGCGGGCGGGGGATTCCTGTTCTCCTCCGTGCTTGGCTTTATCGTAGGCGTAGTGATCACCAGCCAGACGCTGATGGCGGCTATTGTTTCCGCACTGCGCGAATACGCCACGCTTCGCGCGCTCGGGGTATCGTCCGCATCCCTGCGCGCCGTAGTGCTGGAACAATCTTTCTGGATTGGCGTGGTGGGATTGTGCATTGCCGCACTGGTCAGCGTGCTTATCGCCGCCGGGGCTGAGCTGTTTTATGTCACCTTTACCATTCCGTTGGTTGCCGCTGCCGGCATTCTGCTGTTGGTGATGATCATTACGCTGCTCTCCGGGCTTTCTGCCCTGCGCGCGCTTAATCGTGCCGAACCCTTTACGTTACTACGCTGAGAAATACGATGAAAAAAACTGCCACAATTCTGGCCGAGCAGATTTCCCACGGCTTCACCGTGGGGAAAATCGTACAGCCGGTGATCAGAAATGTTGACCTCAGCATTTTCAATGGGGAGCTGACCCTGATTATCGGGCCATCAGGCTCCGGAAAAAGTACGCTGCTGGCGATTCTTTCGGGGCTGCTGCGCCCAGATAGCGGTCGCGTACAGGTTAATGACGCAACGCTGACGACCATGTCGCGCCATGAGCTGGAATATTTTCGGCTGATGAACTGCGGCTTCGTGTTTCAGGGCTTTAACCTGTTCGCTGCGATGACCGCGCTGGATAATGTCATCCTGCCGCTGGTCTACGGCGCGAAAGTCCCGAAAAAAGAAGCCACCCGGCGGGCAAGCGAGGCGCTGGACATCGTTGGCCTGAGCCAGCGCAAAACCCTGCGTCCAACCGAGCTTTCCGGGGGAGAAAAGCAACGCGTGGCGATTGCGCGCGCGTTGGTAAAAGATCCGCCTTTTCTTTTTGCCGACGAACCCACCAGCGCGCTTGATAAGCACAACGGGCAGACGGTGGTGGACCTGCTGCACAATATCGCCCGCGAAAAAGGCTACACCGTGCTTGCCGTATCCCACGACAGCCGCCTGATCGATCATGCCGACCGGGTAATTACCATCGAAGATGGACACATAACCGACGACACTCGTCCTATTCCTGAGAGATCGTGCACCCTATGAAAAACGTCCTGCGTCTCTGCTTACTGGCAATGTCTCTGGCTCTGAGCTTGAGTGGCTGCGATGACACCCCTCTCGCCGCTGCCGCCACCGCCACGCCCTCCCCTTGGGCCGCCGTGGCTAAAGGCTATATCAGCATCGAAGGCGGCTTAATCAGTATCGATGCCCCCCGCCCCGGCATTATCAAAGAGATTCTGGTAGAAGAAGGCGCGGTGGTAAAAAAAGGCCAACTGCTGGCGCGCATCGAAGATAACGAAGCGCTTGATGCACTAAACATCAAGATCAAACAACAAATCGAGGCAGTGCGCGATCTGGAGTGGGCACAGCAGAAGCTGATAATAGCGACACGGGAGTTCAACCGCTTGGCAAAGCTGAATACCACGGTGATTTCCGAGCAGCAGCATGACAACGCAGCGGATCAGATGGCACTGCAACAGCGCGAGCTGGCGATGAAGAAAGCCACGCTGGAAACGGCAAACGCGGGGGTCAAAGCCGCTGAGCTGGAAGTGGAAAAATATCTGGTCGTTGCGCCGGCGGATGGCCGCATTGTCAAACGCGACGCCAAACCGGGCGAAGGCGCGTCCACGCTGAATGTGACCCGGCTGTTTATGCTGGCCCCCAATGCACCACGCATCGTACGCGCCGAGCTGGAGGACGTTTTCGTTAACGCCGTTCAGCCTGGACAGCATGCGGAGGTCACTCTGGAGAATAACGATAAGCGCATCTATAAAGCGCAGGTCTTGCGCCTGAGCGAAGTGTTTGGCGCCCGACAACCCACGGACGACCCCAATGTGAATCAGGATACGCGGGTTATTGAATGCGTACTGACCCTGGATGCGCCGCAGATTCGTATCGGGCAGCGCGTACTGGTGCGTATTTTGCCGGCGGATAAACCCGACGCGACGGCACGCGAGGGGTAACCTGATGGGGTGCCAGGCGCCGAAGGGCATCGGTTGCGATGTCCGCCTATAAACGTATTACGCTGGGCATATGTTTACTTTTGAAACGGCGTTTATCGCCTCCGCTTTTATACGCCAACAGAGCACGGGCTTTGTCACCGATGTTCCCGCCGTTACGGCATGTCTTGTGGAATTTGATGGCTGCGGTTACCACAATGCGCTGTTTGCCCAACTGTCGATCCCCTTGCCGGGCGTGCTGAGTTCGGCGGTGGCGAAACGGCGGGCCGACTATCTTTCCGGGCGTTATGCCGCGCGTCAGCTGTTGATGAATGCCGGCTGCCGCGATGCCGTTGCTGTCGGCCCCGATCGTGCGCCGGTCTGGCCAGCCGGCTGGTGCGGCAGTATTTCGCATACCGGCAAATGGGCCATCGCGGTGCTTTCTCCTCAGCGTTATCGCGTCAATCCGGGCGTTGATATTGAGCGGCTCCAGCCGGAAGTTATGCGAGAAATCGCGACGACTTTTACCACGCCAGATGAACGTGCGCTGCTGGCCAAGAGCCCGCTTCCCTACGAAACCGCGCTGCTGATCACTTTTTCCGCCAAGGAAAGTTTATTTAAAGCACTTTTCCCGCAGGTTCAGCATATGTTTGGTTTCGAAGCCGCTTGGCTATGTGAACTTAATCCGCAACAGAACGCGTTTACTTTACAACTGACCCGGAGGCTGGCCCCCAGGCTGCCCGCAGGATATCGCGTCAGAGGCCGTTACTTAGTCCGCGACAGCGAAGTCATCACCCTGATTTTGGCGCCAGCGGCGCACTGATCGGCCGTCGGCGATCCACGCATCGTTTCCGCCATCTGCCCGACAATCATCCACAGCCCTGGAAAAGGGCTATCGTACTACCAGGGGATATCGGCATAACACGCACAGCTCGCTGTCTTCAGCCAATGAAAAAGGAAAAACACCGTCTTTTTGATATTTCGTATAATGAAGGGTATTCAATTTCTTCACAGTCACGTCGCTTTCCAGAAAAGCGAGGTTATACGGGCTGGTCACCTCCGAAATACCAAATCTAAATCCCTTTTCAATGGCCGACAAACTCGCCGCCCGATAAAGGCTTCGCAAAATCCCTTGCCGCTGAAATGCCGGCAACACTGCGGTCATCCAGCAATGCAGCTGCGGTTTACTTTCGTTTTCCTCGTCAGAGTGTTGAAACTCATAAAGCGACTCAAGAAAAGCGAAGATGGTATTCAACTTTTGGCTTTCATAATCGCCGGGGATAAAGTCATTATGAAAATCCGTCAATATCCTTACCCCCACCAACCGGGATGAGGTTTTTTCTATTGCCACCCAAGACAGCTGGGTTTTTATCGCGTGATGAACCAAATCCGTTACGAAAGGCGTCAACTCGTCTGACGATATGCCTATCGCCTTCCCCAGCGGTTCCTGAGCGCTAAATACCGTACACAGACATGCAATAGTCTGTTCGGTGTGAGTCTCATCCAACACGCTATAAGCAAAACGCGCCTGAAGATCTGCTGTCATACATTGAACTCCCGTAAGGTTTTTAATAGGGTTTCCCAACTGATGATTTATGCTTTTTCCGCCGGTGTCCTGACTGCCTCATTCATCGCCACCCGCAGGTGCGTTTTAATCTGCGGCAACCAGGCAATATGCGCCGGCTTCATCAAACATACCCGTAAACACAACACCGACTCCGCATCCCAAAATGCGCTGTCCGGCGCGATTTTATCCCGCAGCAATTTTTTAGGGACGCGTGCCAATGCCAGATGGAGATTCATTTCAGCGGCCTTGTCAAACACCCTTTGCGACAGTGCTGAACTGGCCTGGGCACTGGCGCCAGCCACAAACCACAGCACAATATCCAGCGCGGGTTCCAAAACCGTCACGCAGTCCGCTTCTTCCTCCAACCACTGGAACAGTGACATGGCGGCGTCCCTGGAACATTGAAGCGCAGCAGCAAAGGTGCCGCCCGCCACCAAAGGCAGCAGTTTTTGGGTGGCCCAAAGCGCGCCGGCCGATGCGCCTGCCCGTGAGCATTCCAAACTGATCTCCCCTAAATGCAATTCATCCGAACTGAAATAGGTGTACGGCGAATCGTGCTTGTAATGTATTCCTACCCCTGGGTCCTTAAACAAGACACAGCCGCATCCATAGGGCTGCATGCCATGTTTATGCGGATCGACAACGATAGAATCCGCTTGCGCCATGGCCTCAAACGCACTCCGACTCGCCACCGACAGCCCCTCGCACAGAGAAAAATAGCCTCCATAGGCGGCATCGACGTGAATTCTGAAGTGATACTTTCTTTTTAGCGCGAGAATGGCATCCAGGGGATCAAGCGTTCCTGCGGCGGTGGTGCCTAATGTCACGACCAGGGTACCTATATTGCCTTGTTGCAACCTCGCTTCCAGCTCGACGATATCCATCCGCCCGGCGGCATCGCAGGGGATCTTTTCAAACCCCATGCCCAACACCTGACTAATACGCTCATGGGTGTAATGCGCCAGTTCTGAAGCGGCCACCGTCGTCCCTGGACGCAGCATTTTCGCAATCCAGAGCGCTTCCAGATTGGCAAAAGTCCCGCCACTGGTCAGATGGCCAAGATGCTCGGACCAGCCAAACATGCGGGCTATTTCGGCAACCGCTTCCTTTTCCATCGCCGAGGTGGCTCTTCCACCATCAAGTGCATGATTATTAGGGTTGATATACAGGCATAAGGAATAAGCGAGACGCGCAATGGGATGAGGGGGTTTCAGCATTTGCCCCAAATAAAAGGGGTGAAAATAGGGGTAATTATCGGCCATTCTTGAAGATAGCTCACTCAATACCGCCTCCATCGGCGCCAAGGCTTCATTTTCCTTATACTCAGGCAACAGGGAGAAACTCGCCTCCAGGGCGGAAAGCTGTCTGGCCAATAGGGCCAATTCCTCTTGATTAAACATGGTTTCCTTACCCCCGATCATTTAGGTTGAATAAAAGACAAACGTTTAATTTTAAACTCAGTGAGCACTTCAGCCGCAGGGTGTAAATTTGCGCTTCTCAGGCTATTTTGGTTTTCCACAAAGCGCTCGCAGACAAAAATGTGGGCATCGTAGGCTTGCTGTACCGAGGCAACAAAATCATCGTATTCCTCACCAAAAAAATCCCGCATTCGTTCTTTATTCTTTTTTATGCGTGCCATGACTTTAATTAAATAAGCATGATCCATACTCCCCAACCCGCTGAACCTCTCGGGCATAGAGGGCCGGATAATGCTTTCATACTTTCCTTTCTGAAAGTCAGCGCTGTATTTCATTGCCAGTGCCGACATTCTCATCATATTGGCCGCATTTCTCAGTGAGAGAATACCCTCATGCCTGTTACCCTGCAGGAAATACGCTTCAACATTATGCAATGCCAACAAGGCCGCCTGAATAAAAAGGGTGAAAATCTTATGCCCAACCTTCCAACGGGTTAACTCTGGACTCTTCATATCCGCTCCCTGACATGCTGTTGTGAAGCACTGAGGTAATCAACGCCAATTAACAGTGCTTCATGTATTCCTTGCAATAATCTTTCTTGCTCATCAATCCGCAGTGCCGTTTCAGACACCTTTATTTCCTCACTAAAAAGCAATGCACAATGAATGCCTGATGAAATATAAACGTCTAACGGCCGATCCGAGGTTCGTGTTATACCGAAGTAATCATCAAAAATACTGAAGACTTCATTACTGACCTTTTCCGCCCTCGCCACCTCGTGATTTAAAAACTTCAATATCTGTCGGCACGCAGGTTCCATATTTACCAGAAAGTTTCCCTCAATGCCCTCGAGCGCCGTGAGCAACAATCTGACATCATCCTTTAATAATATACTGTGTCTGTTGGATATTAATACACTTGGAATTGATAGCATACTTAGCGTCTCACCAATAAAATCACTCGGTAAGTTATAGGTGACGTATTATAAACTCGCCAGAGCGCCATTAAAAAAATCATCAAGCCAGAGGTGTCAGTAACGTTAATGATAAAAATACCCAGGGATAATTTCAGCGTTAATTATAAGCGTCTCATTAAATGCCGCCCTTTTTATAATAACGTGCCATTAACCCCAGAGACCTTTACCGGTTCACATACCCATTTTCTTCATCCGCGAAAGCAAA
>NZ_BCTU01000018.1 GCF_001590925.1 Serratia plymuthica NBRC 102599 | reverse complement strand
GTTGATATTCATCTTCACCCGCTATTACCGGCGGTGGCACTGCGATTGGCGCGATGGAAGGCTGCGCATATTGCAGCTCCGGCAGTTGCAGATTAAGCACCGTGCCCCGCGTCAGCAATATTGCCCGTTCAATGACGTTTTCCAGTTCGCGCACGTTGCCCGGCCACGGCATTTGGCTCAGCATGCGCAGCGTTTCGGCCGGAATGCTGTCGATGGTGCGTTTCATGCGCCGTGCAATCTTGTAGGTAAGAAATTTCACCAGTTGCGGAATGTCCTCAGGTCGCTCGCGCAGCGGCGGAATGAGTATCGGGAAGACATTGAGCCGGTAATAGAGGTCGCTGCGGAATTCGCGGTCGGCGACCATTTGCTGCAGATCGCGGTTGGTGGCGGCGATCAAACGCACATCGACGGAAAGCAGCTTGTTGCCGCCAACCCGCTCAAACTCGCGCTCCTGAAGCACGCGCAGCAATTTAGGCTGCGACTCGACAGGGATTTCCCCCACCTCGTCCAAAAACAGCGTGCCTTTGTCCGCCAGCTCGAAACGCCCCATACGCTGGGTGCTGGCACCGGTAAACGCGCCCTTTTCATGGCCGAACAGATCGCTTTCCAACAACCCGGCCGGCATCACCGCGCAGTTCATCTTCACCATCCGCTGATCGCGGCGCTCGCTCAAATTGTGAATGGCGCGGGCAATCAACTCTTTTCCGGTGCCGGTTTCGCCGAGGATCAATACCGAACAGTCGCTTTTCGCTACCATTTCCACCTGTTGCAGCACCCTGGACATCACCGTGCTGCGGCCCACGATCTCACTGAAATCCGGATTGTTGTCATTAATCTGTTCGGTCAGATACAGATTTTCATGCACCAAACTCTCTTTCAGGCGGCTGATTTCCTGATAGGCCAACGCGTTATCGACCGCAATGGCGATACGCTCGGCGATCTGCTGCAACACCCGCAAGTTGGCGGCATTGAAGTTATCCGGCTGGCATTGTGCCAGCTTCAGCACGCCGAGGGTTTTCTGGCCGAAAATCAGCGGCAGCACGCACAGCGTCTGAATTTGCTCATGCCACAGATCAAACAGCTGCCGTTCATACTCGGCCAGCGGATCCGAGTGTTTCAGATTCAGCAGCAGCATTTCGCCGCTCTGCATCACTTTTTCCGACAGCGTGCCGGCCAGGGGTACGCTGTATTGCTGACGTTTAGCCACGTTATCTTGCAGATAATGGGTGGCGTAGATCGTCACGCGATCGTCACGATCGCCCGGCAGTACAATGCTGATGGCATCGGTTTTGAAGAAACGGTGGATCTCGCTGGAGATCTCGCCAATCAGATCGTCCAGATCCAGCTTGGACAGCACCGCATTGGTGACATCCACCAGCACGCGGAAATCATCGCGCTCATGACGTAACTGGCGCTGCTGACGCTCGGCGGTTTCGCGCAGCTGTACCTGCTCTACCGCCAGCGCCGTCAACTCCATCAGGGTGGCCAGTGAGCCAAGCGCCGCATCGCTGAACGCTTTGCCGTCGTTACGCGACAGTTCGCAACCGCCAAGCAGCTGCCCGCTGGCACGCAGCGGCATCAGGCAGTAATGGCTGAGCGGCGGATACAGCGCCAACATCGCCAACTGCGGATAGCGCTGGTGCAGATCGGCGCCACACAGGCGCAGCGGCTGCGCATTCTCGCGTAATAACGCGATCGGCCCATTGGCCAACAGCGTTTCATCCTGATAGTTCAGCGGCTGCCCATTCCCGTCCTGCCCGTGGAAACTGACTCGCGCGCTGTTCGGGTGCAGCAACACCAGCGCCACGTCGTCCGCCAGCCGCCAGCGCCGGACGATCTGTTGCAGTTGGATCAGCACATCGCCATAGCCGCGCTGGCTGAACAACAAGCGGGTAATTTCCAGCAGTTCCTGTTTTTCTATGCTTGCATTCGACATTGACCATCACTCTGCCGGTTAAGGCATCCGGTTGCGGTAATTGAATTTTTTTATTTTTATGTGAGCTACGGCGCAAAGTTTACTGCTGACCGGCGACCGCTTCCCCCGACCGGATCAACAAATGCGAGGTAAAGGCTCGGCATGCGGCAAATCGAGCAACCGGCTGATGCCATAGGCTCCGCGCAGCCGTACCTGTGTGGCACCGTCGGTCACCCGGCCGATCACCGCCGCATCCGCGCCCAACGGGTGCCCCTGCAACGCAGCCAATACCGCAGGAACCGCCGCCTGCGCCACCGCCAGCACCAGTTTGCCTTCATTGGCGAAGTTAATCGCGTCCAGCCCCAGGAGTTCGCAAACGCCGCGCACCGCCGGTTTTACCGGCAGACGCTGCTCGTCGATGTCGATACCGAAACCGCAGGCAGCGGCGTATTCGTGCAGTATGGCGTTCACGCCGCCGCGGGTGGCGTCGCGCAATGCGTGTACGCCGTCAATCGCCCGCAATGGCGCAATCAACGGCGTCAGCACCGCACAATCGCTGGTGATGTCCATCGCCATACCAAGCTGTTCGCGCAGGTTGAGAATGGTGGCACCGTGGTCGCCCAGGGTGCCACTGACGATGATCGCGTCATCGGCTTGAATGCGCTGCGCCGACCACTCGATGTTCTGCGGGATCACGCCAATGCCGGCGGTGTTGATAAACAACTTGTCCGCCGCGCCGCGCTGCACCACTTTGGTATCGCCGGTCACGATCTGAATGCCGGCCTCGCGGGCGGTTGCCGCCATCGACTCCACCACCCGCGTCAATTCCGCCAGCGGCAGCCCTTCCTCCAAAATAAAGCCGCAGGACAGGTAGCGCGGCGTCGCCCCGCTGACCGCCAGATCGTTGGCGGTGCCGCATACCGCCAGCTTGCCGATATCGCCGCCGGGGAAAAACAGCGGATCTATAACGTAGCTGTCGGTGGTAAACGCCAGCCGATCGCCCTGCCGCATTAACGACGCCAACGCGATGCGCGCCTGATCTTCACGCTGTTCCAACTGTGGGTTGGCGAAGGCGGGCAGGAAAAGCGATTCCAGCAGTTGCTGCATAGCTTTGCCGCCGCTGCCGTGTGCCAGGCTAATAACCGGATTCATGCGACGTTTTCCTCTGTTTCTCGACGATATTGATACCAGGCGGCACAAGCGCCTTCTGAAGACACCATCAGCGCGCCAAAGGCGTTTTGCGGCGTGCAGACACCGCCGAACAGCGGGCAATCGCGCGGTTTGCAGCGGCCGGTCAGCACCGCGCCGCAGCAGGCACGCGGGTCATCTGCCGCTTGCTGCGGCTGGGGCTGAAAGCGGCGTTCGGCGTCAAAATCGGCATAGGCGGCGCTCAGGCCGATGCCGGAATCGGCAATGGTGCCCAATCCGCGCCATTCGCTGCTGCCGCCGATCGCAAACACCTCCGCCATCGCCTGCTGCGCCAGCAGGTTGCCGCTTTGCGGCACCACCCGGCGATATTGGTTTTCGGTGCGGCTGCGCCCCTCGCAGAACTGGTCAATCAGCATCATTACGCCTTGCAGAATATCCAGCGGTTCAAAGCCGGTCACCACCAGGGGTTTATGATACTCGCCGCTGATAAAGCGGTAGGGATCGGTGCCGATGATCATGCTGACATGGCCCGGCGCCAGGAAACCGTCGATGCGTACCTCCGGCTGTTGCAGCAGGCTGCGCAAGGTCGGGATCAGGCTGATGTGCTGGCAGAAGACGCTGAAGTTCTGAATGCCCTCCAAACGCGCCTGTTGCAGCGTCACCGCAGTCACCGGCATGGTGGTTTCAAAACCGAGCGCGAAGAACACCACCTGCCGCTGCGGATTGGCGCGAGCCAGTTGCAGTGCGTCCAGCGGCGAATACACCACCCGCACATCGGCACCGCGTTCCCGCGCCTGCATCAATGACCCCTGCTTGCCCGGCACCCGCAGCGCGTCGCCAAAGGTGCAAAAAATCACCGCGGGGTTGGCGGCGATTTCATGGCAGGCGTCGATACGCCCCATCGGCAATACGCACACCGGGCAACCTGGCCCATGAATAAACTCCACCTGCGGCGGCAGCAGTTTATCCAGGCCAAAACGGAAAATGGCGTGCGTATGGCCACCGCACACTTCCATCAGTTGCAATGGACGTTCGGCGCTGAACGGCAGTTTCGCCGCGCGTTGCGCAATGCGCTGCAACAGGGATTTCACCAACTGCGGATCGCGGAATTCATCAACGTATTTCATCATTGCCTTCCCCCGCCATAAACAGCGCCACGTCGTTTTCCACTTCGCCCATCGCCTGTAACGCCGCCAGCATCTCAGCGGCTTCCCGTTCATCCAGCCGACTCAGGGCGAAACCGACGTGGATCAGCACCCAAGAGCCCAGCAGCGCCTCACGCGGCTGGCCGGCCTGGCACACCAATGCAATGTTGATTTCACGCCTGGCGCCGCACACCTCCGCCCACGCATGCTGCGAGTGCAGTGGGTCCAGCGCGACAACTCGCCCCGGAATGCCTATGCACATCGTTGCACCGCCAGCCAGTTCAGCCACTGATCCATGCCGTCGCCGCGAGTGGCGGACAGCGTGATGATTTCAATCTGCGGGTTGACCCGCCGGGCATTGGCGATGCAGGCGTCGAGATCAAAATCCAGATACGGCAGCAAATCGATCTTGTTCAGCAGCATCAGCCGCGCCGCCGCGAACATATGCGGATATTTCAGCGGCTTGTCCTCGCCTTCGGTCACCGACAGCACCGCCACCTTGTGCCGTTCGCCGAGATCAAACCCGGCCGGGCACACCAGGTTGCCGACGTTTTCGATAAACAGCAGGCTGTGGGGTTGCAGCGCCAGGCGGTGGGCAGCGTCATGCACCATCTGCGCGTCCAGGTGACACCCTTTGCCGGTATTGACCTGGATCGCCGCCACGCCGGTGGCGCGAATGCGTTCGGCGTCGTGGGTGGTTTGCTGATCGCCTTCTATCACCGCACACGGCACGCTATCGCGCAGCCGCAGCAGAGTTTGCGTCAGCAAGGTGGTTTTGCCGGAGCCGGGGCTGGACACCAGGTTCAGCGCCAGGATCTGTTGCGCGGCGAAATGTTCGCGATTGTGCGCCGCCAGGTGGTCATTCTTCGCCAGCACGTTGGTTTCGATTTCCAGCATGCGCCGCTGGCTGATGCCCGGCGCGTGGGTGCCGGCCGCGCCAAAGCCATAATGCAGATCGCCTTTCGGGTTCTGGCGCGGGCGGAACGGCACCCTGGTGGGCTGAACGTCACCTTCAATGGCCACTTCGCCCTCGGCGCAACCGCAAGTGCTACACATAAGCTTTCCCCTTTATGGTTATTCAATTTCCAGGCGTTTTATTTGTATGCCGTCGTCGGCCTGCACGCGCAGATTGTGGCCTTCGCAGTGCGGGCAGATGCGCACCTGCGGCAACGGCAAGGCCACTTCACATTGGCAGTCATGGCACCAGCTCAGCGCCTGCTGTTGCTGTAAATGCAGCGTGCAGCCTTCGGCCAGCGTGCCGCGGCACACCATGTCGAAACAGAAATGCAGCGCCTGCGCCTCGACGCAGGAATATGCGCCCACCTCGAGCCACACGGCGGTAATTCGCCGCGCCTGCTGTTGCTGCGCATGCTGCTGCATAATCTCCAGCGCGTAATGGCAAAGCGTTATTTCGTGCATGCTGTCTCCGGTAACGGCAATAAAACGTCCAACTGAAAATACCTGTGCAAATACGGTGCCAGTCAGGCGCCGACACATTTGTCGAGTGTCGATGTCATCGACAGTAAAAACCGTCATACAGCGTTAACTCACGCGTCAAATAATTCACCGTACCATTGAATTTAAAGTCATTAATTAAAACAAAACCAAGCTGGCACGATTTATGCCCTATTAGCGTTACCACAGGAAATGTCGACACAGCGGGTGACACAGATGAGCACAATAAATGAACTGACCAGCCAGGCCGATTATATCTCCGGCAAAAACAACCGGTTGATGGCGCAATGGCAGCATTACCACAACACGCTGGTCAAAGCGGTAACCACCACAAAACAGAGTATTAATCATGAGTTTATCTGCGGACAGGGTCAGGACATTCGCTTTACGCTGTTCAATCACTTCACCTTGCGCATTCAATTGAGCGACGGTTTTTACAGCCGAGATATCTGCTACAGCATTAATTTGGCCGCGCCAAACGAAGAGGAGAATTTCGCCCCTTTCGCTCACGCCACGCTGGATGAAAGCGGCCTGATTGACGGCCAAATCAATAACCGTGATAAGCCCGCGGTGCTAGAGCATTACCTGAATAAAATCGCCGTTATTTACCAATGCTTATTTGATTCGTTGCATGGCGACTGCGCCATTCATGAAGAATTGAAAAAAATTATTCTGCCGGCCTGAATAACGCCGTTTTATTACTGACAGCGACTGTCGAAACGTCATTTTTACTGTCGATTTCGTCAAAAGTGACGAAACCGCAAGGAGTGTGCATGAACCGCTTTCTTATTGCGGATGCCAAATTATGCATGGGTTGCAATACCTGCATGGCCAGTTGCGCGACCGAACACCGCCTGGCCGGGTTGCAAGCCTTGCCGCGTTTACGGGTGATGCGCAATGCGCGCGATTCCGCGCCGGTGATGTGCCGCCAGTGCGAAGACGCGCCCTGCGCGCAGGTTTGCCCGGTGAACGCGATAACGCATCAGGATAACGCCATCGTGCTGAACGAAAGCCTGTGCGTCAGTTGCAAACTGTGCGGCATCGCCTGCCCGTTTGGCGCCATTGGTTTTGGCGGCAGCGTGCCGCTGGCCATTCCCGGCGATTGCCAGACCGCGCTGGCACCGCCGCCCCCCGCCTCCGCCCGCCCGGTCAGCGCGTTTCTCGATTGCCAACCGGGGGTGCGCGCGGTGGCGGTGAAATGCGATTTGTGCGCCTTCAGCCCTGACGGCCCAGCGTGCATTCGCACCTGCCCGACCAACGCCATCCGGCTGGTTGCCGACCACGACGTGCGACAGGCCAGCGAACGAAAACGCCGCAATGCGATGCAGGCGTTAGCCGCCGAATTGCCGTTTGTCAGCCCTCCCGTCGCCCGCAAGGAGCCGAACCGATGATCACCGATTTTCTGCCCGACCCACTGCTGTTGCTGACGCTGTCACTGAGCGGTTCTCTGCTGTTGGCCGCACTGTGCTGGCTGCTGGCGATCTGGCCGCGTTTTTGCGCCGGCGTTTGCGGCATCGGCACGCTGCTGGTGTCGCTGGCCGCCACTGCGGCGGCCCTGCGCTGGCTGTTCACCACGCCTCATCCTGCCCGCCTGCCGTGGCTGCACTATGCGGTGGAGATCAGCGGCCTGAATGCGCTGTTGCTGCTGGTGATCGCACTGAGCAACCTGTTCGTGGGGCTGTACCTTTGCCATTGGCTGACGACGCTCAACGATCATAACCGCACTCGGCAGGGCAGCCTGATGCTGTTGATGCCCGCGGCGCTGAGCGCGGCCGTGATGGCGGACAATGCGCTGGCGCTGGTGCTGCTGCTGGAGTTGGCGGCGCTGTGCGGTTACTTCCTGATTGTTCGGCGGCAAGACGCCAAGAGCCAGCAGGCCGGCCACAGCCAATTTCTGCTGATGCGCTTCGGTACGCTGCTGCTGGTCGCCGCTTTTGCGTTGATCTACAGCCAGACCCACAGCCTGCAATTCAGCACCATGCGCGAGATAGCCTTGCCTTCGGCGCTGCGCAGCGGGGCATTTCTGCTGGCGCTGGCGGGGTTCGGCATTTACGCCGGCGTGATGCCGCTGCACGGCTGGGTGCCGCAAGCGCACAGTAGCGCGCCCGCCCCGGCGGCCTCGCTCTTTTCTTGCGCGCTGATGAAAGTCGGGCTGCTCGGCGTGATCAAAATCGGCATGGATCTGCTGGGCACACCGCCGCTGTGGTGGGGGTTGCTGGTGTTGCTGCTGGCGGCAGGCACCGCCTTTTTCGGCGGGCTGTATGCGCTGATGGAGCATGACCTGCGTCGGCTGCTGGCTTACCACACGCTGGAAAATATCGGCATCATCCTGCTCGGCATCGGCGGCGCAATGGTCGGCCTGGCGCTGCAATTGCCTGAACTGACCGCGCTGGCACTGATGGGCGGCCTGTTTCATCTGTGCAATCACAGCCTGTTTAAATCGGCATTGCTGCTTGCCTCCGGCGCTGTCGAACAGCAAACCGGGCTGAAAGACATGGAAAAAATGGGCGGACTGGCGCGGCTGATGCCGTGGACCTGCATCGCATTGCTGGTCGGGCTGGTGTCGATGGCGGCGCTGCCGCCGCTCAACGGTTTCGCCAGCGAGTGGTTGATTTATCAAGGCCTGTTCCAGTTCAGCGCCGCATCGGCCTTTGTCGGCCGGCTGCTTGGCCCGTTGCTGGCGGTGGCGTTGGCGATCACCGGCGCGTTGGCGGTGATGTGCGTCAGCAAAGTGTTTGGCGTGGTGTGCCTCGGTGCGCCGCGCTGTGAAGCCGCCGCCAACGCCCGGCCGGCGACGTGGCCGATGATGCTCAGCCATCTGCTGCCGGCCTTGCTGTGCCTGCTGTGCGGCATTGGCGCGCCGTGGCTGATCCCGCTGTTTGCCCGGCTGGCCGCCACCCTGACTCCGCAAGCGCCGCTCGGCGCACATCTGCTGGTTTCCCCGCCGCTGATCGCCATTTTGCTGTTGGCGATGCCGCTGCTGCCGTTGCTGATCGCTGCGATCTATCGTGGGAAACGCCAGGCGCGCCGCACGGGCGGTGAAGCCTGGGCCTGCGGCTACGGCCACGAAGCCTCGATGGTGATCACCGCCACCGGCTTCGCTCAGCCGCTGCGGGTGATGTTCGCGCCGCTGTACGCCCTGCGCCAAACCTTGCAACCGGCCGCCTTACAGCGCTGGCTGCATCGCGCGCCCCTCAACGCGTTTTGCCGTGGCGTCGCCGCCATCGAGCTGGAGGTGCTGCTGGTCGTGGCGCTGGCCTAAGGAGAACCTGATGACTTATCCCACTTTACTGATTGGCATCGTGCAGGCGTTGCTGCTGCTGGCCATCGCACCGCTGTTTGCCGGTGTCAGCCGCCAGTTGCGCGCCCGCCTCCACAGCCGCCGCGGGCCGGGCGTGTTGCAGGAATACCGCGACATCGCCAAGTTGCTCAAACGTCAATCCCTCGCCCCTGCGGCAGCGGGAATCGCCTTCCGCGCCATGCCTTATCTGCTGACCGGCACACTGCTGGCCATTGCCTGCGCGCTGCCGATGCTGTTGCAGATCTCTCCGCTGCCGGCAATCGGCGATGTCATCACGCTGATTTATCTGTTCGCCGTGGTGCGCTTCGTGTTTGCCATCGCCGGGCTGGATACCGGCAGCCCCTTCACCGCCATTGGCGCCAGCCGCGAAGCGGTGCTGGGCATTCTGGTGGAGCCGATTCTGCTGCTTGGCCTGTGGGTGGCGGCGCTGGTCGCCGGTTCAACCCAACTCAGCGCCATCAGCCAGTGCGTCGCGGATTGGCCGCTGTACGCCAGCGCGCCGCTGCTGTTGGCGTTGCTGGCCTGCGGTTTCGCCACCTTTATCGAAATGGGCAAATTGCCTTTCGACATGGCGGAAGCCGAACAGGAATTGCAGGAAGGCCCGCTGACCGAATACGCGGGTGCGGCGCTCGGCATGCTCAAGTGGGGCATCAACCTGAAGCAACTGGTGGTGCTGCAACTGTTTATCGGCGTGTTCGTGCCCTGGGGCCAGGCCACTGCGTTGACCCTGCCCGCGCTGGCGGCGGCGCTGGCGTTATCGCTGTGCAAGCTGCTGCTGGCGGTGGTGGCCGTCGCCGTCGTGGAAAACAGCGTCGCACGGCTGCGCTTTTTAAAAACCGCTCGCACCACCTGGGCCGGCTTCGGCCTGGCATTTTTGGCGCTGGTTTCCTGGCTGGTCGTCAGCTAATTCACAAGTAGGAACATCATGATTACTGAACATCTGGGCCAAGATTATCTGACGGCGCTGCAACGACAATTCCCGGCAGCCGTGCTGGCGGCAGAATGGCAAACCGCCGATCAGCTCACGGTAACGGTGAAGCTGAATGCGCTGCCGGAGGTGGTGGAATGGCTGTATTACCAGCAGGGCGGCTGGCTTTCGGTGCTGTTCGGCAACGACGAACGCACGTTGTGCGGCAGCTATGCGCTGTATTACGTGCTGTCGATGGAGCAAGGGGTCAAATGCTGGATCACCGTGCGCGCCGAAGTCGACGCCCAAACGCTGGAGTTCCCGTCGGTAACGCCACGGGTGCCGGCGGCGGTGTGGGGCGAGCGCGAAGTGCGGGACATGTACGGTTTGCGCCCGGTGGGGTTGCCGGATGAACGGCGTCTGGTGCTGCCGGACGACTGGCCGGATGACCTTTACCCGCTGCGTAAAGACGCGATGGATTACCGCCAGCGGCCGGCGCCGACCACCGACGTCGAAACCTATCCCTTTGTCAGCGAAGCCGGCACCAAAGCCAACGTGGTGCCGATTGGCCCGCTGCACATCACCTCGGACGAACCGGGCCATTTTCGCCTGTTCGTCGACGGTGAAGACATTATCGACGCCGATTATCGCCTGTTCTACGTCCATCGCGGCATGGAAAAACTGGCGGAAACGCGCATGGGTTATAACGAAGTGACCTTCCTGTCCGACCGGGTTTGCGGTATCTGCGGCTTTACCCACAGCGTGGCGTACACCAGCTCGGTGGAGAACGCCATGGGCATTCAGGTGCCGGAACGGGCGCAAATGATCCGCTCGATCCTGCTGGAGGTGGAACGGCTGCACAGCCACCTGCTCAACCTCGGCCTGGCTTGCCATTTCGTCGGTTTCGACAGCGGCTTCATGCAGTTTTTCCGCGTGCGCGAGAAATCGATGAAGATGGCGGAAATCCTCACCGGTGCGCGCAAAACCTACGGCCTGAATCTGATTGGCGGCATTCGGCGCGACATCTTGAAAGACGACATGCTGCAAACCCTGCGGCTGGCGGCAGAGATGCGCAGCGAGCTCAAGGATCTGGTGGATATTCTGCTCAGCACGCCGAATACCGAGCAGCGCAGCGTCGGCGTCGGCCGGCTTGATCCGCAGATCGCGCGCGATTACAGCAACGTCGGGCCGATGCTGCGCGGCAGCGGCCACCGCCGAGATACCCGTCTCGATCATCCGTTCGCCGGTTACGCCAAGCTGCCGGTGGAACTGTGCGTCGAAACCGGCTGCGACGTGTATTCGCGCCTGAAGGTGCGTATTCACGAAGTGTTCAACTCGCTCGGCATCATCGAATTCGGCCTGCAATGCCTGCCCGCCGGGCCGCTGGCGGTGGAAGGCTTTACCTATATGCCGCACAAGTTCGCGCTGGGCTTTGCCGAAGCGCCGCGCGGCGACGACATTCACTGGAGCATGACCGGCGACAATCAGAAACTGTTCCGCTGGCGCTGCCGCGCCGCCACCTACGCCAACTGGCCGACGCTGCGCTTTATGCTGCGCGGCAATACCGTTTCCGACGCCCCGCTGATCATCGGCAGCCTCGATCCCTGCTATTCCTGCACCGACCGCATGACCATAGTCGATATCCGCAAACGCAAGTCTGTCGTGGTGCCGTACAAGGAAATCGAGCGCTACGGCATCGAGCGGAAAAACGCACCGTTTTAAGGGGACGACACCATGCTGAAACTGATTAAAAAAGTGCTGAAAACCGGCAATGCCACGGTGGCCTACCCGGCGCAGCCGCTGGCGGTGGACGCCAATTTTCGCGGCAAGCCGGAGTATACCCCGCAGCAATGCATCGCCTGCGGCGCCTGCGCCAATGCCTGCCCGTCCAACGCGCTGACCATGGAAACCGATGTCGAAAACGGCGTGATCCGTTGGCAGTTCTTTTTGGGCCGCTGCATTTTCTGCGCCCGCTGCGAAGAAGTCTGCCCGACGACCGCCCTTCGCCTGTCGAACCAGTTCGAACTGGCGGTGTGGCGCAAAGAAGATCTGCTCGAAAGCGCCGATTTCGCCCTCTGCCACTGCCGCCAATGCGGCAAGGCTTATGCCCCGCAGAAAGAAATCGATTACGCCCTGGCGCTGCTCGAACTCGGCGAGCAGCGCCGCGAACAGTTCGAAACCTGCCCCGCCTGCAAACAGCTGCAAAGCCTGACCCAGGCCGACCGTATCGACGTCGGCCGCCATTTGACCCGGGAGGTCGCCCAATGAACCAGACGCTGATTGGCCCGCGTGACGCCAACGGGCAGCCGGTGCCGATAACTCTCGACGACAGCATCGCCCAGCTAAAAACCACCTTGCTGAAAGACATCCGCCGCTCCGCCTATGTCTATCGCGTTGACTGCGGCGGCTGCAACGGCTGTGAGATCGAGATTTTCGCCGCTATTTCGCCGCTGTTCGACGCCGAACGCTTCGGTATTAAAGTGGTACCCTCACCGCGCCATGCCGACATTTTGCTGTTCACCGGCGCGGTCACCCGTGCGATGCGCATCCCGGCGATCCGCGCCTGGCAGGCCTCGCCGGATCCGAAAATCTGCATTTCCTACGGTGCCTGCGGCAACAGCGGCGGCATTTTCCACGACTTGTACTGCGTGTGGGGCGGTACCGACCGCATCGTACCGGTTGACGTGTATATCCCCGGCTGCCCGCCGACGCCCGCCGCCACGATTTACGGCTTCGCCATGGCTCTCGGCCTGCTCGAACAGAAAATCCACCGCCAACAGCATGATGAAACCGAAGGCGAGGCCACCGCGCTGCTGCACCCGCAACTGCCGCAGCCGCTGCGCGTGGCGGTGGATCGCGAAGCACGGCGCCTGGCCGGGTATCGCTACGGTCGGCAAATCGCCGATCACTTCCTGCAACTGCTGGCCGTCACCGACACGCAAACGGCGGAACAGCGCGTGGCGGCGTATTTGCAACGGCAAGACGACCCGCGCCTGACGGAGATCGTCGGTCATCTGTTGGCCCTTTATCAGCGCGTACAGCAAGGGGAGTTACGGCTATGAGCGCGGTCTGCCACGTGACGTTTTATTCCCTCAGCCGCAAGTTCGTGCAGGAAAAGAAAGCGCCCCCCAAGGCGCAGGAAGTGATCTATTACAGCCTGGCGATCGGCCATCACCTGGGGGTGATCGACTGTCTGGAGGCCAGGCTCGATTGCCCGCTGGCGGCGTTTCGCGACTGGATTGCGCACCTGCCGGCCGAGGGTGCCGCCAGGCGCAAACTGGCCGGCGTCGAACGCTTTGGCGAAATCTGCATCGACAGCAGCCACACCCATTTGCTGGCCAGCGCGCTGAGCCGCGCCGCCGGGCAAATGACGCCGCAGCAACAAAACTGGAGCCAACGGTTAATCGCCCTGTTGCAGTCCATCGAAAACGAACCGGCGATTTATCTGATGGTCAGGAGGCACCATGGATAGCGTTTTGTTATGTGTCGGCAATTGCCTGATGGGCGACGACGGCGCCGGCCCGCTGCTGGCGGAACTGTGCCAGGCAGCCCCGCCCGCCGGCTGGACGGTGATCGACGGCGGCGCGGCGCCGGAGAATGACATTCACGCCATTCGCCAACTGCGGCCACAGCGGCTGGTGATCGTCGACGCTACCGACATGGGGCTGGCACCGGGCGAAACCCGGGTGATAGATCCGGCGGATATCGCCGAAATGTTCATCATGACCACCCACAACATGCCGCTCAGCTTCCTGATCGACCAACTGCGTGCCGACATACCGGACATTACCTTCATCGGCATTCAACCGGAGGTGGTGGCGTTTTACTACCCCATAGGCCCGGCAGTGCAGCAGGCGGTGAAAACCCTGCATCAGCGCCTGGGTCACTGGCAGACCCACGGCGGCTATTCGACATTAACCGTGACGACGGCCTGACATCGTCATCGTCATTTTTGTCGGCTCGCTCGTCACCAAAAAAACTAACCTTTTGTTTTTATTGTTATTAGTGGATTGGCACGCTTTATGTATAGACCTTGTCATACCGCCACCGCCAACCCCGTAAACCAGGAGTTCCTGATGAACCGGTTCATCATCGCCGATCCGAAGAAATGCATCGGCTGCCGTACCTGCGAAATCGCCTGCGTCATGGCGCACAGCGCCACCCAGGACATTTCGGCGTTGACCGCCGCCACCTTCGCCCCACGGCTACACGTGATTAAAGGCGTTAACGTCAGTACCGCCGTGTTATGCCGCCAGTGCGAAGACGCGCCCTGCGCCAACGTCTGTCCCAACGGTGCCATCAGCCGCCAAAACGGCATGGTGCTGGTGATGCAGGAACGCTGCATCGGCTGCAAAACCTGCGTGGTGGCCTGCCCCTACGGCGCCATGGAGGTGATCACCCGCCCGGTGATCCGCCAGAACGGCGCGCAACTGACGGCCATCAGCGACAAAGCCGAAGCCCACAAGTGCGATTTGTGCACCGGTCGCGCCGCCGGCCCGGCCTGTATGGAAACCTGCCCCACCAAAGCGCTGCACTGCGTTGACCGCAATTTGTTGCAGGAAATGAACGCCGAGAAACGCCGCCGTGCCGCGCTCGACAACCTGTCGTCTCTGTTTTAGGAGCTGAACCAATGAAAAAAATCACGACCGTCTGCCCTTACTGTGGCGCAGGCTGCAAAATGAAACTGGTGGTGGATAACGGTAAAATCCTTCGCGCAGAAGCCGCCGACGGCGCAACCAATCAGGGCGAACTGTGCCTGAAGGGTTACTACGGCTGGGACTTCCTCAACGATACCAAGCTGCTGACGCCGCGCCTGACGCAACCGCTGATCCGCCGTGAAAAAGGCGGCAAGTTTGAAGCGGTCAGTTGGGACGAAGCCATCCGCTACACCGCGCAGCGGCTGAAAGCCATCAAGCAGCAACACGGCGCACGCGCCATTATGCACACCGGCTCCTCACGCGGTACCGGCAACGAAACCAACTATGTGATGCAGAAGTTCGCCCGCGCGGTGATCGGCAACAATAACGTCGACTGCTGCGCCCGCGTCTGTCACGGCCCGTCGGTCGCCGGTTTGCAAGCCACGCTGGGCAACGGCGCGATGAGCAACTCGATCGGCGATATCGAAAACTCCAAATGTTTACTGATCATCGGCTACAACTGCGCCGACTCGCACCCGATCGTCGCCCGTCGGGTCTTGAAAGCCAAAGAGAAAGGCGCGCAAATCGTGGTCTGCGATCCGCGCCGTATTGAAACCGCGCGCATCGCCGATCAGCATCTGCAAATCAATAACGGCTGCAATATGGCGCTGGTTAACGCCTTCGGCCACGTGCTGATCGAAGAAAACCTGTATGACCGCGATTATGTGGCGAAATACACCGAAGGCTTCGACGCCTATCGCCAGCAAGTGGCCGATTACGCGCCGGAAACGGTGGAACAACTGACCGGCGTCAGCGCCCAGCAAATCCGTCAGGCGATGCGCACCTACGCCAGCGCCCCTTCCGCCACCATCATGTGGGGCATGGGCGTCACCCAGTTCGGCCAGGCGGTGGATGTGGTCAAAGGGCTGGCCAGCCTGGCGCTGTTGACCGGTAACCTCGGGCGCGCCAACGTCGGCGTCGGCCCGGTGCGCGGCCAGAACAACGTCCAGGGCGCCTGCGACATGGGCGTGCTGCCAAACGAATTCCCCGGCTATCAATCCGTTACCGACCCTGCCGTCCGCGCCAAATTCGCCGCCGCCTGGGGCATTGACGCCGCCGGTATGGATCCGGATATCGGTTATCGCATCACCGAAGTGCCGCACCTGGTGCACGAAGGCAAAGTGAAAGCCTATTACATCATGGGGGAAGATCCGTTACAGACCGAAGCCGATCTCAGCCTGGTGCGCAGCGCGTTCGATGCGCTTGAGTTTATCGTGGTGCAAGACATCTTCATGACCAAAACCGCCGAACAAGCGGACGTGATCCTGCCATCCACCTCCTGGGGCGAGCACGGCGGCGTGTTCTCGTGCGCCGATCGCGGTTTCCAGCGTTTCGAAAAAGCCATCGAACCGCAGTACAACGTCAAGCGCGACTGGGAAATCATCAGCCTGCTGGCGACCGAACTGGGCTATCCGATGCATTACGAAGACAACCAGCAAATCTGGGATGAAATGCGCGAGCTGTGCCCGCTGTTTTACGGCGCGACCTACGAAAAAATGGGCGAGCTCGGCCACATTCAATGGCCTTGCACCACGCTCGACAGCCCAGGCACGCCGTATTTGTATCAGGGCAATCAATTCACCACCCCGTCCGGCAAGGGGCAGCTGTTCGCCACCACCTGGCGCGCCCCGGCAGAAGTACCGGACGCCGCTTATCCGCTGGTGCTGTGTACGGTGCGTGAAGTCGGCCACTACTCCTGCCGCTCGATGACCGGTAACTGCGCCGCCTTGCAAACCCTGGCGGACGAACCGGGCTTCGTGCAAATCAACCCGCAAGACGCCGCCGCTCTGGGCATTGGCGATCAGCAACTGGTGTGGGTCGCCTCGCGGCGCGGCAAGGTGATCTCCCGCGCCAACTACAACGAGCGCATTAACCTGGGCGCGGTGTACATGACCTATCAGTGGTGGATTGGCGCCTGCAATGAATTGACGCAGGAAAACCTCGATCCGATATCCAAAACGCCGGAAACCAAGTACTGCGCGGTCAAGCTCGAAGCGATTGGCGATCAAAACTGGGCGGAAAACTACGCCAGCCAAAGCTACAGCGACATGAAAGCCCGCCTGCGCAGGGCGGTGGAAGACGTGATGTGACCGTTAGCCAAACCGGGACGAACCTGTTCGTCCCAGATAGCTGACCAAGCCCGTTATTAGGGAGAGCGTGCCGAAGGGGTCGTAACGGCCTTGGCCGTCGACCAATTTGCCGGGAGCAAATTGGAACGACTTCATGTCGGCCCGCAGGGTGGGACACAGGGATGTGTCCCATAATGGCCCCTCGGTGCGCTAGGCCCGGGTATCTCGGACTCAAAGACCACTTTGTTATTAACCTCGGACGAACCTGTTCGTCCCCTACTTATCGGGTGGGTAAGATGTCCAAATCGCCGTCAGGATTATTGCTTCGCATCAGCGGCAAGGTGCAGGGGGTGGGATTCCGCCCCTTTGTCTGGCAACTGGCGCAGCGCCTCGGCCTGCGTGGCGAAGTCTGGAACGACAGCGCCGGGGTCGAAATTCGGCTGGTACAACCGGTGGATATCGATATATTCCTGCATATGCTGCAGCGCCAGGCGCCGGCGTTGGCCCGGATTGACAATATCGGCCTGCGTCCCTTCACCTGGTTGCAGCCGCCGCAGGACTTTGCCATTCGCCGCAGCCGGCAAAGCCAAATGGACACGCAAGTCATTCCCGACGCCGCAACCTGCCCCGACTGCCTGCGTGAAATGAACGATCCGCACGATCGCCGTTACCGCTATCCCTTCATTAACTGCACGCATTGCGGCCCGCGCTTCACCCTGATTCGCTATATGCCTTACGACCGCCCGGCGACCAGCATGGCGCCGTTCGCACTGTGCCCGCACTGCGCCTGGGAATACCACTCGCCACAGGACCGGCGCTTTCATGCCCAGCCGGTGGCCTGCAGCCAATGCGGGCCGCAGCTTTTCAGCTGCCACGCCGACGGCAAAGCCATCAACCTGGCGGATATGGCGCTGCAACAGGCGGCGGCGCTGTTATGCGCCGGCGAAATCGTCGCCATCAAGGGCATTGGCGGTTTCCATCTGGCCTGTGACGCCACCGATCAGCACGCAGTGATGCGCCTGCGCAACCGTAAACGGCGGCCGGGCAAACCCCTGGCGGTGATGTTGCCGGATGTCAGTTGGCTGGCGCGCTGCACCGGCAACCACTCGCTGGCGCAGCTGAGCGAAACGCTGCTTTCCCCGGCGGCGCCGATCGTCCTGGTACCACAGCGGCCCCACTCCGCGCTGTGCGATGCCGTTGCACCGCATCTCGACGAAGTGGGCATAATGCTGCCGTCCAACCCCCTGCATCATCTCCTGATGCAAGCGGTGCGACGCCCGCTGGTGATGACCTCCGGCAACGCCGCCGGGCGCGCACCGGCGTTAACCAACGAACAGGCGCTGCAGGATCTGGCCGGCATTGCCGATCTGTGGCTGATGCATAACCGCGAGATCCTGCAACGCGCCGATGATTCGGTGCTGCGACAGCAACCGCAAGACACCGAGATGCTACGCCGTTCTCGCGGTTACGCGCCGGATGCCCTGCCGCTGCCGCCCGGTTTCCCGGTTCAACCGCCGCTGCTGGCGGTCGGTGGCGACAATAAAAATACCTTCTGCCTGGTGCGCGGCGACAAAGCGATCCTCAGCCAGCATGTCGGCAATCTGGCGCAGGAAGACGTTCAACAACAGTGGCAACACGCTATCGCCCATTTCCTGACGCTGTATCACTGCCGGCCGCAGCGCATCGCCACCGATGCGCACCCGGGTTACGCCAGCCGCCGCTGGGCGCAATGTCAATCTGTGCCGTTGACCGAGGTGCTGCATCATCACGCGCATTTGGCGGCCTGCCTGGCGGAGCACCAGTGGCCGCTCGACGGCGGCGCGGTCATCGGGTTGGCGCTGGACGGCCTGGGATACGGCGAAAACGGCCAGCTGTGGGGCGGCGAATGCTTGCGGGTGGACTACCGCCACTGCCGCTCGCTCGGCGGTTTGCCGGCGGTGGCGCTGCCGGGCGGCGATCGCGCCGCGCAAGAGCCGTGGCGCAACCTGTTGGCGCACTGCGCGCGCTTTGTCGACGGTTGGCAACGGCTGCCGGAAACGCAGTTTTTGCTGCAACAACCGTGGCAACCGCTGCTGAAAGCGATCGACGCCGGCATCAACGCCCCGCAGGCGTCGTCGTGCGGTCGGTTATTTGACGCCGCCGCCGCCGCGCTAGGCTGCGCGCCCTTGCAACTCAGTTGGGAAGGCGAAGCGGCCTGCCGGCTGGAAGCACTGGCGCATCAGGCAACCCATTGCCGCCACCCGCTGCACCTGCCGCTCAAAGACAATTTGCTCGATCTCGCCGCCTTCTGGCCGCAATGGCTTGGCTGGCGCACACCGCCGGCCGAGCGCGCCTGGGCATTTCACGACGCGCTGGCGCAAGGGTTCGCCGCCCTGGCCCAACATTTTGCCGCGCAGTACGGCATCAAACAGGTGGCGCTGAGCGGCGGCGTACTGCACAACCGCCTGCTGCGCCAACGGTTGGTGCATCATCTGGCGCCGCTGCAGGTCCTGCTGCCACAACGCATCCCCGCCGGCGACGGCGGGCTGGCATTCGGCCAGGCGATAGTCGCCTGTGCGCAACAATCCCCGCTTTCTTCTTCTTTTTCTGACAGGACGCAACATGAATTACCCTGAGTTCTTCCAAAAAAATACCCGCGCCTTCTGGCTGCTGTTGGCGTTGATCGCCGTTAACCTGCTGGCCTGGGCTGCGGCCTTTGCCGCATTTCATCAGCACCCGGCGTTGATGGCCGCCGCGCTGCTGGCTTACAGCTACGGCTTGCGCCACGCGGTGGATGCCGACCACATCGCCGCTATCGATAACGTGACGCGCAAATTGATGCAACAGGGCCAACGGCCGGTTTCCGTCGGCGCATTTTTCTCGCTCGGGCATTCGAGCATCGTGATTCTGGCCTGCGCGGCCATCGCCGCCACCTCGCTGGCGTTCGGCAGCCGCATCGGCTGGCTGCATGACTACGGCTCCACCCTCGGCACGCTGATTTCTTCGCTGTTCCTGCTGGCGATGGCGGTACTCAACGGGCTGATTCTGCGCGATGTTTATCGCACCTTCCGCCGGGTGAAAAGGGGCGAAAAACTGACGGAGAGTGCCCTGGCGCACCAGCACGGTGGCCTGATGACGCGGCTGTTCCGCGTGACCTTCAATACCGTGAATAAAAGCTGGCATATGTATCTGGTGGGATTTTTGTTTGGGCTGGGGTTCGATACCGCCACCGAAGTTGGCCTGCTGGGCATTTCCGCCGCCGGGGCCGGCTCAGGCATGTCGGTCTGGTCGATCATGATCTTCCCGCTGCTGTTCGCCAGCGGTATGGCGTTGGTGGATTCGCTGGATAATTTCGTCATGATTGGCGCTTACGGCTGGGCGTTCAACCAACCGGTGCGCAAACTGTATTACAACATGACCATCACCGCCACCAGCGTGGCGATTGCGGTGTTGATTGGTGGCCTGGAAGGATTGGGGCTGCTGGCCGAAAAATTGAACCTGCACGGCACCCTTTGGGATGGCATCGCGCTGCTCAATGACAACATGGGCAGCGTCGGCTACGCCGCTATTGCGCTGTTTGTCTTGTTCTGGGTGCTGTCGGCGGTCAATTACCGGCGTAAAAACTATGACGCACTGGCGGTTTAATCATTGTTTATATCTTGATTGTCAGGCGTCTATTTTTGCGAATACAACGAGGTTATACCCCAAATAATTGGCGTTGCATCTCGGCGACAAAGCCGTTCATCCCCGGGAGCTTGGTAAACCAAGTGACTGGGGTGCACGTCTTCGCCTGTAAACTTGCCGGCAAAGCGAAAAAACCTCCTTTTTATCACGTCAAAGGAGGTGTTCCAGAGCAGAACCAATATCACGAAGCTTGCGATGACAAGCGGTGCACATCTTAATAAATAACCCCATATAATAAAAATGCAATATTGCGTTCTGACCATGCAGAAATTCACCTCTTAAAGAATAAAATTATTTTTTAAAGATGAGTTGCCGGGTATTTATATAAACGCAAACAATAAAAGTCATAAACCGTATTGAAAGTGTAAGGAATGCGTAAATCTTATATTTATGGAAAATAATAAGGCCGATAAGTATATGCGTGATTCTGTTGCGCGCTAACTGACGGCAGCAACGTCTGAACATTTAACTTTGAGCGGGATAATGTAAAACAACGGAAGATAGCGGCTCCCCTTTGGCAAGTTAGCTTGCTCTACCGGTGGAGCCTTGAACTGCAGATCGACGTTCCTGGTGAGGCCCTGGTGAGGCGCAATAGGAATAGGTTACTGAGGCAGGGCCTATCGCTATTTATGCGTGTATTACGCTATTGTTGGCCCCGTCACGTTCAATATAACCGCAGGTATGCCTGACGGGAACGGGTGAAAAGCACCCTTGTAATACATTATGAAAAATGATAGTTAAGCTAGTTGGGCGGATTTCATTTAATTTCAACGCAAATTATTACTAAGGGAAAGTATATTACTGCCATGAATATCAATGTGACGGACCAGCCAAACCCACAGGACGAAGAGTACGTTATCGACAGCCTTTGGGCCCACAACGAAAATTATCAACCCGTAGACATCCACCCACTGTTTCTGACCGTTACCGATGACGCCGGTAAAATCGTCGCCGGATTGGTGGCCAGAACCTGGTGGGGCGGCCTTGAAGTGCAATATCTCTGGGTCAGCGATGCTCATCGCAAAAGCGGTTATGGCCGCCAATTGATGGAAAAAGCGGAAGAAGAGGCCCGTAAACGAGGGTGCCACATGGCTTATGTCGATACGTTCGACTTCCAGGCCAGGGGCTTTTACGAAAAATTGGGTTATCAGGTCTACGGCAATTTAGGCGGCTATGCCAAAAAGCATACGCGTCATTACCTGGCGAAAGAAATTTAACCCAATTCTAATCGGTGAGGTCAGAATGGATTCGCCCGATAAAAATAATGAATTTTATTTGAAGGGTCTTATTGCCATGATGGAGCACTTGAGTGATCCCTGGGGCATTAAGGATCTGGAATCCCGTCATATCTATATGAACCATGCCGCCTACCTCTATACCAATACGCCGTTGAGTTTTGATATAGCCGGAAAACGGGACGATGAGTTTCCCGCCGACTGGGCCGACTGCGCAGACGACTTTATAGAACACGACAAGATGACGGAAATGTCGCGGGATCGGGTTGCCGTAATAGAAACGCATTATTGGTACGGAAAAGACAGCCTGACACCCTTTATCAGCGAAAAACTGCCCATTTACAATGATAAAAAACAGGTGTTCGGGGTGATGTGGAATGCCAAACCGCTTAACACGCTATCCCCGCTAAAATACATCAACCAGCAGAAACCCAGTGTGCTGACCACCGAAGTGAACAGTAGTATTTTCACCCAAGCCGAGCTCGACGTTATATTTTTAATGCTGCAAAGGCTGTCGGTGAAAGAGATCGCCAAAATATATAACATCAGCACTAAAACGATAGAAAATAGAATATATAACATCTATCAGAAATCTGACGTCCATACACAGCAGCAGTTTGAGGAGTTCTGCAAATATGCGCGTCTGGACAGCTATATTCCCGATCGCCTGATAGCAAAAGGCATCCAGTTTATCTGAATAGCAAGGAATACCTTATCGTGATCAAGATTGAAGACTACCCGTTAACGCGGGTACCGCAGGATAAAAGAGTCTCCTTTTTAAGCGTGGCCATCGTGCATATGGGCATGCTGACCGCACTGGACCAGTTTATGCTTGGGGCGGTGCTCGGCCACTCCATGACGCTGTTCGATGCGTTCATCGCCATTTTCATCGGCAGCCTGATCTTTGGCGTAGTGACCTACGGCCTTGGGCTGGCGGGCATGCGCGAAGGGATCTCCGGCAGCCTGCTCGCCCGCTGGTGCGGTTTCGGCCGCCTGGGCTCGGTGTTGATCGGGGTGGTGGTGGCCATTAGCCTGCTGGGCTGGTTTGGCATACAAAACGCCATCTTCGCCAAATCGCTGGATTTCGCCCTGGGCAATAAACTGGGCTTTGGCCTGGCCGCCGGCCTGTCCGGTACCCTGTTGACGATTCTGGTGGCGTTTGGCTTCAAGGCATTGCGCATTGCCGCCCGCATTGCGGTGCCGATGTTCATCATGCTGGTGGCCTATATTTCCATCACCGTCCTCTCCGGCCATAACCTGCAGGAGATCATCCAGTTGGTGCCGCCGGGAGAGCCGCTGACCATCAGCGCCGGCATCACCATCGTGGTCGGCGGCGCCATCGTGGCGAGCCTGATGACCCCCGATCTGACCCGTTATTCCAAAAACGGCAAGCATGTGTTTGGCGTGACCATTTTCACCATCGTCGCCGGTGAGTTCGTGGTCAATGGCCTGGCGATCCTGATCGCCAAAACGCTCGGTACGGCGGATGTGGTGACCATCATGTCTCAGGCCGCCGGCGGCGCAGGCCTGCTGGTCGTGGTGTTCTCCACCTTGAGGGTTAACGATCTCAACCTGTATTCGTCCTCGCTCGGCATCGTCAACGCCGTCGAAGGCATGACCGGCAAAAGGCTCAAGTACACCGCCACCACGCTGGTTATCGGCGTGCTGGGCACCACGCTTTCCGTGCTGGGGATCCTGGACCGCTTCGTCGATTTCCTGACGGTGCTGGGTGTGGTGTTCCCGCCGATTATCGGCATCATGCTGGTGGATTATTATCTGCTGCGCACCCACCGCAAAATTCTGGATGAGAGCCGACAGGCAGGCAAATTGCCCGACCAAACGCCGACCATTGGCTGGACGGCGATTATCGCCAGTATTGTGGGCGGCATCGTTGGGCTGGTTACCGAGTGGGGCGTGCCAACAATCAATTCACTGTTGGTCGCCAGTCTCTTATATTGGGTATTAAAATTGGCGCTAGGCCGTTATCAGAAGCCGGTACCCTCACAAAAACTGACGTAATCCGGTCTGCCCGAATCATACCAACACTCCCCGCTTGCGGGGAGTGAGGAGAACCCCGAATGATCACCTGCACCCTAAGATATGTTTTAGATCCGTATAAAATCGCCGAATTTGAGCAATACGCCCGTTTATGGATCCCCCTGGTCAATCGCATGGGCGGCACGCACCACGGTTATTTTTTGCCGTCGGAAGGCGCCAATAACATCGCGCTGGCGTTATTCAGTTTTCCCAGCCTGGCCGCCTACGAGGAATACCGCATAAAAATGGCCGCAGATGCAGAATGTTGCGCTGCCTATGAGTTGGAAAAACGCAATCGCAGCATCATCAGTTATGAACGGAGCTTTATGCGTCCGGTTCTTTCCGGGCAGGACTGAGCGAAGAGAAAAATAAGGTGGGGTTCGGCTTTAATGGCCTGACGCAATAAAATAGATATCGGTCGGCTGGACAGCCGACTGGCATCTGGAGTTACGGTAGGTTTAAAATTGCGATTTTAAAGCTGGAGACGTGATTGGAATTCCCTGGTGCCAGTTGCTAAAACATCCTTTACTACTCAGAGAACGGAAACACTTCCCCTCTGAGTTTTTTATTATAGAAGCCGTTAATGACCGTTTTTTTAACTGTTTTGATCATCAAGAAACACTTCAGTATGGGTGAACAGTAGCCCACCCAAACCACTCTGGTCAACATAAAAGTGGACATAAAAGTCACTTTTGTGTCCACTTTTTCAAAAGCTCAGCATAACAAATTGATTTAAATATAATTATTTATATTACCTATCATGCTAATCATGACTAAAGCATCAATTAGGTGAATGATTTCATTTTATAGCATCTATTTTTAAAGGGGAATCAGGCGCTTATCACCGTAAGGAATGCGGCCGTTGTAGACAATGTCGGTGCGTAGGATATAGTACTGCCTGCAACAATATTGTAAGGAATGCTTATGAAGACCACCAACGCTCAGCGCAAAATCAACATCATTAAAAATATAGAATATCTGATGCGTACCCGGGGCGAAACCAAGGCATCCTTCTCTAACCGCACCGGCCTGACGCGCACTACCCTCTATAAAATCTTGGATGGCCGGGTCAACAATGTGCAACAGGCCACCGTTAACCGGATCTCAGATTTCTTTGGCGTTTCCTGCGAAGAGATCGAGGACTATGATCTGGAAAAACTGGAGCGGCTCAACGAAACGCTTTCCACCGAGGGGAATAAAAACCCTTCCGCTATCCCCGTCATTCCCCAGTCCCGCTATTTATCGGTGGCCGCCTGGAAGGTCGGGCAGTTGGTCACAGCCTTCCCTTTGACTTATTTCTTCGGTGACGAGTCAAATATGGTAGCAATGAAAATAGAAACCGAAATAAAAGGTTCATTTATCCCAGGCGAGGTCATTATTATAAAACGCCCGCCGGTGCTGGTTTGCGATTCGCCTTTATTGTATCACTCGGGAAAAAATGGCTTCTTTGTGGTTAACGACAAAGAAGATAACGGCATGGAGGATACCGTGCGATTTCTGGGTTATATCGTTGGAGAAAGGCTATAAATGGAATCTAATCAAAAATTCAAACTGCTGGGTTTTACTCATCATGGCACTCTGGCTGCCAATGTCATGGTCTTAGCCACCGGTAAAACCATTACCATGGGGCTCAATGAACTGGCCGACAGCGACATATCGGAAGATCTGAGCCGCCATGAGTTGCAAGCGCTCTATCGCAAAATCTACGGCAATAACCAACAGCAAACCGCCTATGAGCTCAGCGATCGTCATGAACGATCCTGGTATGCCTATCTGATCATTACCGTGGCGCTCAGCGTGATTTATATCTTCTCAACCCTGTGTGGCGTCAAACCGATTCAAATCCCCGCATTGAACCTGATTACGCCCCCGGCAATATTTATTTACCCCCTCACCTTTATCCTGGTGGATATTCTGAACGAGTTTTACGGACTGCGACTGGCCAGACGCACCATTATCATCTCGTTTATGGCCAACCTGATTTTTGTACTGGGCGTCTGGGCGACCACGCTGGTGCCGAGCATTCCGCAGTGGGAATTCAGCAAGACTTATGACGGCATCGTCCACAGCATCATGGCAGTGTTGGTAGCCTCATCCGCGGCCTATTTGATCTCCGAGAACGTCAATTCCTATCTGTTGTGCAAAATCAAGGAACTGACCAACTCCCGTTACCTGTTTGTGCGGGTGATCACCAGCACCGTGGTCGCCTCGGCCATCGACAGCGTGGTGTTCTGTACCCTGGCGTTCTACAACGTCCTGAGCTGGGATATCATCAAAACCATGATCCTGTCACAGTTCCTGATCAAGGTAGTCTACGCCCTGGTCGGTGTTGGGCCGATTTACGCCGCCCGCAGCCTGTTTAACCGCTATATCAATACCGATCTTGCAAGGAGCAATAAATATGCATATCAACAAACAAGATAAAATCACCCATCTTGGCGCCAACTCCGATTACCCGGACCAGTATGCTCCCGAGTTGCTCGAAGCCCTGCCACGCGCAAGAGGTCGGGATCTGATCGGCGTAGATGAACAGAATCTGCCGTTCCACGGCTTTGATCTGTGGACCGCCTTCGAGCTGTCCTGGCTCAATGCCAAAGGCAAGCCGGTGGTCGGCATTGGCGAATTCACCTTGCCCTATTCCTCAGCCCATCTGATCGAGTCCAAATCATTCAAGCTGTATCTCAACAGCTTTAACCAGACGCGTTTCGACAGCGTGGAACAGGTCAGCGCCGCGATGCAAAAAGATCTGTCGCAGGCCGCCAACGGTCAAGTCGGGGTGAAGCTGTATCCGGGGTTAGAGGGTTATTCATCGCAGATCGACCACCTGCCGGGCATCAATATTGACGACCTGGATATTGCCGTGGATGACTTTGACTTCAAACCGGAATATCTGCACGGTGCCGCCAGCGAACAGGCGGAAATCGTGACGGAGACGTTGTCCTCCAATCTGCTGAAATCCAACTGTCTGGTCACCAACCAGCCGGATTGGGGTAGCGTGGTGATCCATTATCAGGGCCGGAAAATCGATCGCGAGTGCCTGCTGCGCTACCTGATCTCCTTCCGCCAGCATAATGAGTTCCACGAGCAGTGCGTCGAACGCATTTTCAACGACATCAAGCAACACTGCCGGCCGGAAAAACTCAGCGTATTCGCTCGCTACACCCGTCGTGGCGGTCTGGACATCAACCCGTTCCGCAGTGATTTCGAAACGGCACCAACCCTGGGCCGGTTGATCAGACAATAAACGCCAGCCCTGTAATGCCCTCACCCGGGGGCATTATTTCCCCCATTCATCTCCTTGTTATTTTTGGCCATTACCGTCGTTAACAACTATCTTCAAACCACACCGCTAATGGGAGTTAACGACGCATGCCCCATTTTTCACGCAGACAGTTACTGCAGGCTGCCGCCATCGGATCGGCATTTTCACTGTTACCCGCCTCGATTCGCAAGGCGTTGGCCATACCGGCCAATAACCGCACCGGCACGATAAAGGATGTCGAGCATGTGGTGATCCTGATGCAGGAAAACCGTGCCTTCGACCACTACTTCGGCACCCTGCCCGGCGTGCGCGGCTTTAGCGATCGCATCACCATTCCCCTGCCGGAAGGCCGCCACGTCTGGCAACAGCAGGGCGCCGAGCGGCTGGTGTTGCCCTACCATCTGGACAGCAAGCGCGGCAACGCTCAGCGCGTCGAGGGCACGCCGCATTCCTGGGTGGATGAGCAGTCGGCCTGGGACCATGGCCGGATGAATGCCTGGCCCACTTATAAAACGCCGACCTCGATGGGCTATTACCGCCGTCACGAACTGCCGTTCCAGTTTGCGCTGGCGGAAACCTTCACCCTGTGCGATGCCTATCATTGCTCAATCCACGCCGGCACCAACACCAACCGCCTGTTCCACTGGACCGGCACCAACGGCCCGTCGGCGGCCAACGTCGCCGTGGTGGTCAACGAGTGGGACAGTCCCGGCCCGGTCGGCGTCGGCTACGACTGGAAAACCTATCCGGAACGGCTGGAGGAGAGTGGCGTCAGTTGGAAGGTTTACCAATTCCTGCCGGATAACTTCACCGATAACCCGCTGGCGGGTTTTCGCCAGTACCGCGCCGCCAGCGTTCAAGTGGGCAACCCGGCGCAACCGCCGAAAGACTTCACCGCCTTTGTGCCCTATCGCGACGAGTTGAACGACAGCGCGCCGTTGTACAAAGGCAACGGCAATACCCTGCCGGCCGCCGACGGTAACGATCTGGAAGCGATGCTGGCCGGTTTTCGCGCCGACGTGCAGCAAGGCAAACTGCCACAGGTGAGCTGGATAATCGCCCCGGCGGCCTACTCGGAGCACCCCGGGCCTTCCAGCCCGGTTCAGGGTGGCTGGTTTACCCAGGAGATCCTGAATGCGCTGACCGACAACCCCGAGGTATGGAGCAAAACCGTGTTGCTGGTAAATTACGACGAAAACGACGGTTTCTTCGATCACATGCCTTCACCTTCGGCGCCTTCGCTGCGGGAAGACGGCAGCTTCGCCGGCAAATCTACGGTGCCGTTCGACACCGAGATATTCCAGCATGTCGCTCCGCCCGGCTCGCAGGAGCAACCGCCGCCGGATGGCCGCATCTATGGCCCCGGGCCACGCGTGCCGATGCTGATCCTGTCGCCCTGGAGCCGCGGCGGCTGGGTCAATTCGCAGGTATTCGACCACACCTCGGTGCTGCAATTTCTGGAAAAACGTTTTCAGGTGCATGAACCTAACATCAGCGCCTGGCGCCGCGCGGTATGCGGCGATCTCACCTCGGCATTCAACTTTGTCGATCCCAACGGGGAAACCTTGCCCAAGCTGCCGGCCACCACCCGCCGCGGCGCCGACCGTCTGCGCATGCGCCAGGAACAACTGCCGCAGGTGCCGTTGCCGCCGCCTGGCAGCCAGCAGTTACCGCATCAGCAGCGGCTGGCGCGCCCTTCCCGGGCACTGCCTTACCAGTTGCATGTCGAAGCCAGCGCCTATCCCGAACAAAAACGGCTGACGCTCAATCTGTTGAATACCGGTGAGCAGGGCGCGGTGTTTCACGTTTACGATCAGCGGGATCTGGACCAGATCCCGCGTCGTTACACCGTAGAGGCCGGCAAGGCTGTCAGCGATGACTGGCAAACGGCGGACGAGTACCACCTCTGGCTGCTGGGGCCCAACGGTTTCCACCGTGAGCTGCGCGGCACCTTGCAACGGCCGCAGCCGGAAGTGCGTTTGGTTCCACATGACGGCAGCCTGGAACTGGCGCTCAATAACCCCGGCGACCAGGCAGTAACCGTCACTATCGCCCGCTGCCCTTATACGCAAAACGGCCCGTGGCGCATTGAACTGCCGCCGGGCGAAAACCATCGGCAGACCTTCGATACCCTGTCCAGCGGCGGCTGGTACGATCTGGTGCTAGAGAGCGCGCACGGCTGGCAGCGGCGGCTGGCAGGCCGCCTGGAAACCGGCCGGGATAGCGTCAGCGATCCGCTGATGGGCAAAGCCTGAGATATTTGTGGCGGGCGGTTTATCGAAAAATAGGGGTAACGGTTGTCGGCCTCCCGCAATGGGGAGGCCGACAGCGTTCAACTCATCAGAAACGATAACCAACGCCGATATTGAAGCCGTTGATCGAGAAGTTCCTGCCGTTGACATCCAATCTGGAGCCTTCGTAGCCGACATCAAACGCCAGATTCTCCATTGGGTTT
>NZ_BCTU01000017.1 GCF_001590925.1 Serratia plymuthica NBRC 102599 | reverse complement strand
GCCGGCTCAGAATGACAAGGATTAATATTCACTTTTTTTCTGACCGCTCACTATTCATGCATAACGCCTACTAAACCCGCTTTTTGATGGCTTCCGGCAGCTCTGCCAGGCTGTTTAACACCCAATCCGCCAGTTTCTCGCCTTGTTCGGTGACCGGCTTGCCGGTACGCACCAGCACTTTAGTACCAACACCTGCCGCGATGGCAGCCTGCATATCTTCCGGTTTGTCACCCACCATATAAGAAGAGGCCATGTCGATGTTCAGTTCTTGCTGTGCCTGCAGCAACATGCCCGGCTGCGGTTTACGGCAGTCGCACGTCTGGCGGTACTCTTCTATTACTGCCTCTGGGTGATGCGGACAGAAATAGATGCCATCCAGGTCAACATCGCGATCGGCCAGCGACCAGTCCATCCACTCGGTCAGGTACATAAACTGTTTTTCGTCGAACTTGCCGCGCGCAATGCCGGATTGGTTGGTGACCAATACCAGAGCAAAGCCCATCTTTTTAAGTTCGCGACAGGCGTCAATCACGCCATCAATAAAGTGGAAATTATCGATTTCATGGACGTAGCCATGATCAACATTAATCGTGCCGTCACGATCTAGGAAAATTGCTGGAACGCTTTGTGTCACCGGTTTACTCCTGAGGGCCTGAAAACGAGTACAGTATCGCATGTTTTACCCAGTGCTGAGAACGGCAGAGAACGGCGTTGGTCGTTGACTTGGACGTCTAGACGCCTTAACATCTGACTCATACCTTGGTCCACGCCAAGGTTTACTTTTATCTAGCCACGGGCAACCACGCTAAAATAAGAAGAATATGATTAAACTTTCTAACATCACCAAAGTGTTCCAGCAGGGTTCGCGCTCTATTAATGCGCTCTCTGACGTGACTCTTCACGTCCCTGCCGGGCAAATCTATGGCGTTATCGGTGCTTCCGGTGCCGGTAAAAGTACGCTGATCCGCTGCGCCAACATGCTTGAGCGCCCAACCTCCGGCCAGGTGTTGGTTGACGGACAGGATCTGACCTCGCTGTCTGAAAGCGAATTGACACGCGCTCGCCGTCAGATTGGCATGATTTTCCAACACTTTAATCTGCTGTCCTCCCGCACGGTATTTGGCAACGTTTCGCTGCCGCTGGAACTGGACAACACCCCGCGCGCTGAAATAAGAAAACGGGTGACCGAACTATTGGAGCTGGTCGGGCTGTCAGACAAACATGACGCCTATCCTGCCAATTTGTCCGGTGGCCAAAAGCAGCGTGTGGCGATTGCTCGCGCGCTGGCAAGCCAACCCAAAGTGCTGCTGTGTGACGAAGCCACCAGCGCGCTGGATCCGGCAACTACCCGTTCGATTCTGGAACTGCTGAAAGACATTAACCGCCGCCTCGGCCTGACCATCCTGTTGATCACCCATGAAATGGACGTGGTGAAACGCATCTGCGATCAGGTAGCAGTCATCAGTCAGGGGCAGTTGATTGAAAAAGACAGCGTCAGCGAAGTGTTCTCGCACCCGAAAACGCCGCTGGCCCAACAGTTTATCCAATCCACGTTGCATCTGGATATCCCGGACGATTATGCCAAGCGTTTGGCGCCGGAACGCAGTGGCGGCCGTCAACCGTTGCTGCGCCTGGAATTCACCGGCCAGTCCGTTGATGCGCCCTTGCTGTCAGAAGCCGCTCGCCGCTTCAACGTCAATAACAACATCATCAGCGCCCAGATGGATTATGCCGGCGGTGTGAAATTCGGCGTGATGCTGGCTGAGCTGCACGGCAGCGACGAAGACGCGCTGGCAACGATTAAATTCCTGCAGGAAAATCAGGTAAAAGTAGAGGTTCTGGGTTATGTCTGAGGCAATGATGTGGTTAATGGCACGTGGCGTGTGGGAAACCGTCGCGATGACCTTTGTCTCCGGCTTCTTCGGTTTCGTGCTCGGCCTGCCGGTTGGCGTGCTGCTGTATGTGACCCGCCCGGGGCAAATCGTCGCCAACAATACGCTGTATAAAACCTTGTCCGGGCTGGTGAACGTGTTCCGTTCCATCCCGTTCATCATCCTGCTGGTGTGGATGATTCCGTTTACCCGCCTGATCGTCGGCACCTCGATCGGCCTGCAGGCGGCCATCGTCCCCTTGACCGTGGGCGCAGCGCCGTTTATCGCCCGCATGGTGGAAAACGCCCTGCTGGAGATCCCCTCCGGCCTGGTGGAAGCAGCCCGTGCGATGGGCGCCACCCCGATGCAAATCATTAAAAAGGTACTGTTGCCGGAAGCCCTGCCGGGCCTGGTGAACGCAGCCACCATTACCCTGATTACCTTGGTTGGTTATTCTGCCATGGGCGGCGCAGTTGGCGCCGGCGGCCTGGGCCAGATAGGTTATCAGTATGGCTATATCGGTTATAACGCCACAGTAATGAATACCGTATTAGTATTACTGGTGGTGCTGGTCTATCTGATTCAGTTCGGTGGCGATCGCATCGTGAAAGCCGTCACTCACAAATAGTTTTTACAGCAACTGCGCTCACACAGCGTATTTTTAATGCGAGTCTAATGAGGAAGGGATATGTCGTTAAAATTTAAATCCATCGCGGCAATCGGCGCACTGATCGGTACTCTGGCTCTGGCAGGCTGCGGTCAGGAAGAAAAAGATCCAAACCATATTAAAGTAGGCGTTATCGTCGGTGCTGAGCAGCAGGTTGCAGAAATAGCGCAGAAAGTGGCGAAAGAGAAATACGGTCTGGACGTTGAACTGGTGACGTTCAATGACTACGTGCTGCCAAACGAAGCGCTGAGCAAAGGCGATATCGATCTGAACGCCTTCCAGCACAAACCGTATCTGGATCAGCAAATCAAGGATCGCGGCTATAAACTGGTATCGGTAGGTAATTCCTTCGTTTACCCGATTGCCGGTTACTCCAAGAAAATCAAATCACTGGATGAGCTGAAAGACGGTTCCCAGGTTGCCCTGCCTAATGATCCGACCAACCTGGGCCGTTCTTTGCTGCTGCTGCAGAAGGTTAACCTGATCAAACTGAAAGACGGTGTTGGCCTGCTGCCGACCGTGCTGGACGTGACCGAGAACCCGAAAAACCTGAAACTGGTAGAGCTGGAAGCGCCACAGTTGCCACGCTCACTGGACGATCAGCAAATCGCACTGGCGGTGATCAACACGACCTACGCCAGCCAGATCGGCCTGACTCCTGCCAAAGACGGTCTGTTTGTTGAAGATAAAGACTCACCGTACGTTAACCTGCTGGTTGCCCGTGAAGACAACAAAGACGCGGAAAACGTGAAGAAGTTCGTGCAGGCATACCAGTCTGACGAAGTTAACGAAGCGGCCAACAAGATCTTTAACGGTGGCGCAGTAAAAGGCTGGTAATCATTCATTACCGATTTTATTCCTATAATTGCAAGACGGGCTCCGGCCCGTCTTGTTATTTCCGCCGTAGATTGCTTCAATAGCGCCACTTCTATAAAAAGACAGAGGAATCTCAATGCGTGTTTTATCTCTCTGTTTGTTAGCGCTCGCGCTGGCAGGGTGTTCGTCGCAGCGTATCGCGCCCTCCTCAACAAACAACACCAGCAAACCAACTGTAACCACACCGACAAAGACGACGCCCGCGGCACGTCCAGCGCCGGTAAAACTGTATAAAAGTGCAGAAGAATTAGTGGGTAAACCTTTCCGCGATCTGGGTGAAGTCTCTGGCGAGTCATGCCAGACCACCGTACAGGATTCACCGCCAAATCTGGCGACGGCCCGTAAACGCATGCAGATCCGCGCTTCTTACATGAAAGCAAACGCCGTGCTGCTGCACGACTGTCAGATTGTCGGCGGCGTTGCCGGTTGCTACCAACAGGCTATTTGCCAGGGTTCAGCGCTTAGCGTTTCGTCCAAATGACCGAGTTTGTCTTCAATCAGATCGGAACCATCCGTTCACCGTATAAAGAAAAGTTCGCCGTACCTCGCCAGCCGGGGTTGGTCGAAGACGGTGGCGGTGAGTTAGTACTGCTACCGCCCTACAATCAGGCGGAAGCAGTACGCGGTCTCAGCGATTTCAGCCACCTGTGGGTGATGTTTATTTTTCATCAAACCCTGGAAGGCGGCTGGCGTCCCACCGTGCGGCCACCGCGCCTGGGCGGCAATGCCCGGATGGGGGTCTTTGCCACCCGTTCTACCTTCCGCCCTAACCCGCTAGGCATGTCGTTAATCGAATTAAAAGGCGTACGTGTTCAAGGGGGCGAAGTGGTGCTGGAACTGGGTAGCCTGGATCTGGTTGATGGCACGCCGGTGGTGGATATCAAACCCTACCTGCCGTTTGCCGAAAGCCAACCGCAGGCCCGCGCCGGGTTTGCTCAGACGGCGCCCGCCGGCGATATGCCAGTGCGTTTTACCCCCGAGGCTGAACAACAGCTACAGCAGCACCAACAACGCTATCCGCAACTGCGGCGTTTTATCACCCAGGTGCTGGCCCAGGATCCACGCCCGGCCTACCGAAAGGGAGAAGAAGCGGAACGGGATTATGCGGTTTGGCTGCTGGATTTCAACGTGCGCTGGCGGGTGGTGGATCAGCAAACCGAGGTGTTGTCACTCGACCTGCGTTAAAATTCCACCGTCTCTCTTTTGACAACCCGCTCGCACTGGTAAACTAAACCACTTTTGTCACTTTTGGCCGCCACTGTGGCTGCCCGATGCAATTTGCAGTTCTAACGGAACCAAAACACCATGCGTACTAGCCAATATTTGCTCTCCACCCTGAAGGAGACACCTGCCGACGCCGAAGTGATCAGCCACCAGTTGATGCTGCGCGCCGGGATGATTCGCAAGCTGGCCTCAGGTCTTTACACCTGGCTGCCAACCGGCCTGCGCGTTCTGAAAAAGGTTGAGAACATCGTCCGCGAAGAAATGAACAATGCCAACGCGATCGAAGTTTGCATGCCGGTGGTTCAACCCGCTGATTTATGGCAGGAAAGCGGTCGTTGGGAACAGTATGGTCCTGAGCTGCTGCGCTTTGTCGATCGCGGCGAACGTCCGTTTGTGCTGGGCCCAACGCACGAAGAAGTGATTACGGATCTGATCCGTAACGAGATCAGCTCTTACAAACAGCTGCCGCTGAACTTCTTCCAGATTCAGACCAAGTTCCGCGATGAAGTGCGCCCCCGTTTCGGCGTGATGCGTTCTCGCGAATTCCTGATGAAAGATGCCTACTCATTCCATACTTCGCAGGAATCCCTGCAGGCGACCTACGATGCAATGTACGAAGCCTACAGCAAAATCTTCAGCCGTATGGGCCTGGATTTCCGCCCAGTGCATGCCGATACCGGCTCGATTGGCGGTAGCGCATCACACGAGTTCCAGGTGCTGGCCGACAGCGGTGAAGACGATATCGTGTTCTCTACCGGTTCTGACTTTGCCGCCAATATCGAACTGGCAGAAGCAGTGGCGCCGGCTCAGCCGCGCGCGGCAGCCAGCGAAGAACTACGCATTGTGGATACGCCAAATGCCAAGACCATCGCCGAACTGGTAGAGCAATTCCAACTGCCGGTTGAGAAGACCGTCAAGACGCTACTGGTGCACGCCGAAAAAGAAAGCGGCCACAAGCTGGTTGCCCTGCTGGTACGCGGCGATCATGAGCTGAACGAAATCAAGGCCGAGAAGCTGCCACAGGTAGCCGCTCCGTTGACCTTTGCCACCGAAGAAGAAATCCGCGCCATCGTCGGTGCCGGCCCTGGTTCCCTCGGCCCGGTCAATCTGCAGGTTCCGGTCGTGGCCGATCGCAGCGTAGCGGCGATGAGCGATTTTGGCGCCGGCGCTAATATCGACGGCAAACACTACTTCGGCATTAACTGGGAGCGCGATCTGCCTCTGCCGCAGGTTGCCGATATTCGTAACGTTGTGGAAGGCGACGCCAGCCCGGACGGTAAAGGCACGCTGTTGATCAAACGCGGTATCGAAGTGGGCCATATCTTCCAGCTCGGCACCAAATACTCTGAAGCGATGAAAGCCACCGTTCAGGGTGAAGATGGCCGTAACCAGGTTCTGACCATGGGTTGCTACGGCATCGGGGTCACCCGCGTAGTGGCTGCCGCCATCGAACAGAACCATGACGATCGCGGGATCATCTGGCCGGACGCCATCGCCCCATTCCAGGTGGCTATTCTGCCAATGAACATGCACAAATCCTTCCGCGTGCAGGCGCTGGCTGAAGAACTGTACAACACCCTGCGTTCGCACGGCATCGACGTTATTCTCGACGACCGCAAAGAGCGTCCAGGCGTAATGTTCGCGGATATGGAACTGATTGGCGTGCCACACTCAATCGTCATCGGCGACCGTAACCTCGATAGCGAAGAGATTGAATACAAAAATCGCCGCGTCGGCGAGAAGCAAATGATCAAAACCGGCGAAATCGTTGATTTCCTGCTGGGGCAGATCAAGCGCTAAACGGCTGTGTCAGAAAGTAAAAAACCCGCCTCGGCGGGTTTTTTTATAGCGATTATTTGCTGTCGCAGTTCTTGTTCTTATCGAAGACTATCTTGCCGTCCGAAACCAACGCCTTCTCGGTCTGCCCTTCCTCCATGGAAGGCTGTACGCTGAAATGGCCATTCAAGGTCAGGAACACCGGCTCACCGGGGGTTTTGTACGCTTTGGCATACCCTTGTTCCAACGCGATAGTATTGTCTACCGGGAAAGTCTTGCCGGTGGCGCAATCCTTGAACACCGCGGCATCCGCCATGTAGGTATAGCTGCCTTTGAGCGCCATCGGCGTTTTAGGCAACGCTTTCTCCACCGGATCCAGGCGGTAGTTCAGCGTGGATTCGATCACTGCGCCGCTTTGGTCCAACATTTCCAGACTCTTGCCTACCGGGCGGAAATAGCGTTTTTCGCCATGGCTGTCGGTCAGTACCAGCTTATCGGCGGTTCGCGCCCATTTACCATAATCGGCAAAGCTCTGGTCCCCGTCTTTGGTTTCGCGATAGGTTTCCTGCAAAATGAAAGTGCCGTCTTCATCCAGGAATAGCGCAGTATCCAGACCACTGCAATCAGCGCAAGGCAGTACGCCCTGATAGCTCTGCTGCATCGCCTGAAGAGGTTGTTCTTTCGGCTGATACTGATTATTACATCCCAATAATGAGAGTGCCCCTGCCGCTAAAAACAGGGCTATTGTTATTTTCTTCACAGCTATTCTCCTACTGTGTTCATGTATCCTTAAGTGCGGATTTTGCCACGCAGCGCTTTTGTCGCGCCTTTACGTACCTTGCCTTCCAGCCGGCGTAATTTTGCCCCTTTCGTGGGCTTGGTCGCTCTGCGCGCTTTTTCCACCACCATCGCCTGCTGAATCAACGCCACCAGCCTGGCCAGCGCCGCCTCGCGGTTTAATTCCTGGCTGCGATATTCCTGCGCTTTAATAATCACCACGCCGTCGGCAGTAATTAAATGATTATTCAGGGCCAGCAGCCTTTCCTTATAATACTCTGGCAGGCTGGATGCCCGGATGTCAAAGCGCAAATGGATAGCCGTTGAGGTTTTATTCACGTGCTGGCCCCCCGCGCCCTGCGCGCGGATCGCCGTCAGTTCCAGCTCGTTATCCGGTATGGCTACGTTTCTTGACAGTTCCAGCACCGGTCACACCTGCGCCTGTTGCCACTCGGCAAACTGGATTTCCAGACTATTCTGAGCGTCAGAAAGCCAGATAGTTCCTTCTTGCAGCGTGGCTTGCAGCGTCATATTGCGGCTGGCCATCGCCGCCAACTTGCCTAATTGTTCATCATCCAGAAAACGGATGCTTAGGTTTTTGTGGTTCGCTACTTTGCTCTGGATACCCTGCCACCATACATGTCCGGCGCGTTCACCGTAGGCGTAAAGCACCACTCGCGGTGACTGGTTGCAGGCTTTCCTGATGCGCTTCTCATCGGGCAGGCCCATTTCGATCCACATTTCCAACCCGTTGTGGTCATTGCGCCGCCAGATTTCCGGCTCATCTTCGGCACTCAGGCCCTTGGTAAACACCAGACGCTCATCGGCGTGGCAGATCCAGGCCAGCAGGCGCAGCATCATGCGCTGTTCGGTTTCGGAAGGATGTTGGGCCAGGGTGAGCGTGGCGTCGTGGTAGAAGTGACGATCCATATCAGCGATATTGACCGTAGCTTTATAAATAGTTGCTTTCAGCGCCATGGGTGACCTCATTATTATCAGGCGACAGTGTACTAGATTTGGCCCATCCGCAGCCAGCGCGGCTGGGCAAAGCGCAGTGCGAAAGCCGCGCTGAGGTGCTAATAACTCCCCAACAGCTGTGCTATAGTCGACTAGGATTAAGTAAAGCTCCGAGAGCCTGGGCCTCATCGCTATACGGGACTTCGATGACGCAGAGGTTCTTAAGGGAGGAAACTGTGCAACAATACTGTGAGTTAGTACGCCGTTTTTACGCTGAGATCGGCAGTGGGGATCTCGGCTACGTGCCTGATGCGCTAGCATGTGTGTTAAAGGCATTGGACGAAGTTGCTGCGGATAACGCGCTACCGTCCTCCGTTAGGGAACAGGCGGCCTTTGCCGCCGCTAACTTATTGGTGAGCGACTATGTTGATGAATGATGAGTACCAATCCATCAATTGCGATGACTATGAAAGCCTGGAACTCGCCTGTCAGCATAACTACATTCTGAAGCTGGAGTTACGCGACGGAGAAAAACTCGAAGGCAAAGCCACCGAGCTGAAATTTACCAAGGGTGTTGAATACCTGATTATCGATCAGGCCGGCAACGCTCTCAGCTTGCGTCTGGATCACATCCTCAGTTTCAGTCATCCGGAAATCGGTACCGTGGTCGTCAGCCTGTCTGATTGATTTTTCGGTAACGCCATCCCAACAGGGCAGCCCAACGGCTGCCCTCGTCATTTATGGCTTCAGGCTGGCTAGGGTTTAAGACTGGCTATGGTTTAAGACTGGCATAGTAAGCTGCCAGATCGGCAATATCATCATCAGACAATGCCGAGACGTAGGCCTTCATCACTTCAGCCTGGCCGCCGTTGCGCTCCCCTTTTTTATACGCCTGCAGCGCATGCTCCAGATACATGGCGTTTTGCCCTGCCAGATTCGGATACATCGGTACCGACACCTTCCCCTCCGCGCCATGACACGCGACACAGCTGGCGGATTTACCCTTCCCTGCGGCCACGTCTCCCGCCGCGTTGGCCGACAGACTGAAAAGACCGAACACCACGGCCATTGCGCTCACAAATTTCATCATTGCTCCTCATACTATTATTATTTTTTATGCCAACGCAGTCGCCAGGATCTCTCCCCCTCAGACGGCTGACCGGCTTCGCTGACAAATACACCCAGCGCAGCGATAAGCTGGTCATCATAATAGATTAGCGGGGTACGTTCGCGCTGCCACGGCGGCACGCCCAACTCCTGCCACAGTTTTTTAACTGGCCGGGAATGAGCTCGGCCAAGGATGCGGATTGTTCCCTGAGCGGCAAAACGAACGCTCACCTTCTGTTGCGGCTGTGGTGCCCTCAGACAAATATCGCCTTCCCCGCTACTCAGCTTACCCAATCCATCCGGCAGCTCGAGGGGCTCTGCCAATGACCAGTTCAGGCTGATTTCGCGCAAATCCGCCATTATCGGCAGTAGATATAATCGCCGACGGAAACGGCGAATCTGATAGGGCCCCGGCTGCAACTTCGGCTCGGCGTCATCCCGGCAGAGCGCCACCTCGTCCCACAGCCGCTGCAGTTGTTCGCGTGAAGGCATGGTAACGCCAAACAGCGCGATCCAACGACGCAACAAGGCAAAACGGCGCGCAGACGAACAACCCAACAGGCCGTCGATCGCCAGTGCATTATCTTCATCGAGCAGCGCTTGCAGCTGTTCTGCCAGCAGCTCATCCAGCAGTTGCTCCTGTTCCGCGCACAGGCTGGCGCTGCGCGCCGTCGCGGCGGCAAAATATGGCCAGCGTTGGTTCAGCAGCGGTAGCACCTGCAGGCGCAGGAAATTACGATCGAAACGCGGATCCTGATTGCTGTCGTCCTCTATCCAGGTGAGCTGATGCTGCTGTGCATAGCCCTCCAACTGCAGACGCGACATACCCAGCAAAGGGCGCAGCAAGGGGGTATTCCCCAATGATGCCTGAGCGGCCATCGCCGACAGGCCCGCCGGACCACTGCCGCGCTTCAGCGCCAGCAGGAAGGTCTCACATTGGTCATCAAGATGTTGCGCCGTGAGCAAGACCTCATCGGCCGCCAGCGTAGCGGCAAAGGCTGAGTAACGCGCCGCACGGGCCGCAGCTTCAATCCCGCCCTGCCTGCCATCCACCTGCACATGTTGGACCACCAGCGGCAACTGCCAGGCGGCGCATTGACGTTGGCAATGGGCCACCCATTCATCGGCAAAAGCGCTCAGGCCGTGGTGCACATGCACCGCACGCAACTGCAGATCCGGCCATTGCCGCCGCAGCCCCACCAGCAGGTGCAACAATACGCTGGAATCCAGGCCACCGCTGAACGCCACCAGCAAATGCCGCTTCGTACCCAATTGTCGGCTGACCTGTACGGAAAGTTGATCGGTATTCATGGGTTTATCGTTCATCGCCTGACAAGCAGCAGGAAACCGCCATAACGCCCATAGGGCTGCACGTTAACCAGCCCGATGCCTTCAGACAAGCCTTCATTGTTCATACAGTTCCAGTGGCAATCCATCAGGATCGCTGAAAAAAGTAAAACGGGACTGGGTATAAGGATCGACGCGTACCGGTTCGCACAGGATCCCGGCGGCTTCCAGATGCGCGATAGCCTGTTCGATGTCGTCTACACTGAACGCCAGGTGGCGCAGGCCACATGCTTCTGGACGGCTGACGCGAGCCGGTGGTGACGGAAAGGAGAACAGTTCGATACTGTATTGTCCATTGAGCGCCAGATCCGCCTTCCATGAATCTCGTTCTTCACGATAAAACTCGCCCAATAGGGTAAAACCGAGGATGTCGCAGTAGAAATGCTTACTGGCCGCATAGTCTGAACCAATCACTGCGATGTGATGCACCTGACGTAATGCCAACATGGTAATGCCTCATTGTCTGCTTGATGAGGCACGGTATCCGGCGAGGGTTGCAACGTCAACGGTAAAAAGCCCCGCGGGACAAACGGGGCTGTCATAAAGGTTAGCAGCTCAAACGTTGATATCAGCCGGCGGCGTTTTCAGTACCTTCACCAGATAACGTCCGTCCTCGGTCAATTTCGCACCGTGGATATCGGTTTCAAAGCCGGGATAACGCTCGCCGATGGAGCACAGCATCAGCAAGAAATCGAGCACCGCACGGCTCTCCTCGGTGATCATCTCACCCGGCATCACTAACGGCACGCCTGGTGGATAAGGCAGGATCATATTGGCCGCCACCTTGCCCACCAGTTGATCCAGTTCGCAGGTTTCCACATTGCCACGTACCTGCTGCTGGAACATTTGGTGCGGCGTCAGCTTCATTTCCGGCAGCACATCGAATGCCCGCAGCATCAGCCGCGGCAGATCGTGCCGGCAGATCAACCGGTGGATCCCGGCTGCCAGATCCTGAATACGCATATTGCGATAGAAATCAGGATCCTCCGCGAACAGATCCGGCAGCATGTTCTTCACCCGCAGATTAAGATCGTAAGCGCGTTTAAAATCGGTCAGGCCACGCAGTAAGCTCATCGCCTTGGTTTTATCAATGCCGATGCTGAACAGGAACAGCAGATTATAAGGCCCGGTTTTTTCCACCACGATGCCGCGCTCGTCCAGGTATTTCGCCACCAGCGCCGCCGGGATCCCGCTCTCCTCCAGCGTACCCAGCTCGTTCATTCCCGGCGTCAGGATCGTCACCTTGATCGGATCGAGGTACATGTGATCGCTGTCGGTATTGCCAAACCCATGCCAATTATCGTCCGGGTTCAACGGCCAGCATTGTGCCTCGTCGATCTCTTCAGGCTGCCAGATATCGAAGAACCAACTATCGCTCTCCTCCCGCAACCGCTGCACCTCACGACGGAAATGCAGCGCGCGCTCTACCGAGCGATTAATCAACCGCCGCCCAGGGTTGCCGCGCAGCATTGCGGCGGCAGTCTCCATCGACGCCACAATGCCGTAGTTCGGCGAAGTGGTGGTATGCATCATATAGGCTTCGTTAAAGGTGCTTTCGTCGTAATCGCCTTTAATGTGAATCATTGAGGCCTGCGAGAATGCCGCCAGCAGCTTGTGCGTGGACTGCGTTTCGTAGATCACCTTGCCGGGCGTGCGCTCACCGCTCATGCCGCTCTTGCCTTCGTAGATTGGATGGAAGTTGGTATAGGGTACCCAGGCGGAGTCAAAATGGATTGATGGCACATCCAGCGTCTGCTTGATGTAATCGGTGTTATACAGCAGGCCGTCATAAGTCGAGTTGGTGATCACCGCATGTACCGGCCAACTGGCATTCGCGGTGGCGGCAACCCGGCCGGCAATGCTCTCATGGGTAAACTCATGCTGCGGGATACCGCCAAGAATGCCGTAGGCGTTACGCAGCGGGCGCAGGTAGATCGGGACGATATCGCTCATCATCAGCAGATGGCACAGCGATTTATGGCAGTTGCGGTCAATCAACACCGTGCTGCCTGCAGGAGCCGAATACATGCCGACAATCTTGTTGGCGGTGGAGGTGCCATTGGTCACCAGATAGCTCTGCTCGGCGTTAAAGGTACGCGCAATATACTCTTCGGCCTCCAGATGCGGGCCGGTATGGTCCAGCAGCGAACCCAGCTCGGTCACCGATATGGAGACGTCGGCTTTTAAGGTGTTGGCACCGAAAAAATCGTAAAACAGGCAGCCAACCGGGCTTTTCTGGAAGGCAGTGCCGGCCATATGCCCTGGGGTGCAAAAGGTGTATTTACCCTCGCGCACATAGTTGAATAGTGCCTTGGTTAAGGGCGGTGTAATGGTGTCGATATATTCTGCGGTGTATTGCTGGATACGCTGCGCAATATCATCTGCCGCATTCAAGCCATACTCAAAGAAATACAGCACCATGCGCATTTCATGCAGACTGACGTCGAAGGTGGAATACTGGTTGATAAACGCATATAGCGGCAGATATTCATTCAGCTCGTTAATTTCGCTGCACAGCTCCAGGCTGTAGTCGTCCCAGTCGAAAATCACTCCGCAAATACGCGCATTGGCCTCGATCAGCTTCAGCAAATCGCCGCCATTTTTCGGGTAAACCAACTGGAAACCCATCGTAGCCAATGCGGTGTGCAGCTCACGAATAGGCTCATCTTTGTAATAGACGCCCGTTGGGCTCATGATTGCGATGATATTCATTGGCTGCTCCTGTCAGTTCCGCCAAACTTCTATAACAACATGAAAATCCGATAGTGTGTACCCCGTCATCGGGATGCTGCGCACCGCTCCGCAAAAAGTTTGCTCATAACAGTGCCTTTTTCATCAGATATAAAAAAACCGCCCGAAGGCGGTTTTTTGCAACGCAGAACGACACTCAGCAATAGCCGTAGTTCATCAGGCGCTGGTAGCGGCGATTGAGCAACTCTTCATTGTTCAGGCCGTCGAGATCTTTCAAGTCAGCCAGCAATTGCGCTTTCAACGAGGCGGCCATCGCCGGGACGTCACGGTGAGCGGAACCCAGCGGCTCCGGGATCACCGAATCGATCAGCTTCAGCTCTTTCAGGCGCGGTGCGGTAATACCCATCGCCTCTGCGGCCAACGGCGCTTTGTCGGCGCTCTTCCACAGAATTGAGGCGCAACCTTCCGGCGAGATCACCGAATAGGTGCTGTACTGCAACATATTCACTTTATCGCCAACGCCGATCGCCAACGCGCCGCCAGAACCGCCTTCGCCGATCACGGTGCAGATCACCGGGATATTCAGGCGAGACATTTCACGCAGGTTGCGGGCAATGGCCTCAGACTGGCCGCGTTCTTCCGCGCCCACGCCCGGGTAAGCCCCTGGCGTGTCGATGAAAGTGATCAGCGGCATCTTGAAGCGAGAAGCCATTTCCATCAGGCGCAGTGCCTTGCGATAGCCTTCTGGTGCCGGCATACCGAAGTTACGGCGGATTTTTTCTTTGGTTTCGCGGCCTTTCTGATGACCAATGATCATCACCGGGCGGCCATCCAGGCGCGCAATACCACCAACGATCGCTTTGTCATCGGCGTAAGCGCGGTCGCCAGCCAACTCTTCGAAGTCGGTAAAGATGTGTTTGATATAATCCAGGGTATAAGGACGGCGCGGGTGGCGTGCCAATTGGGCAACTTGCCAGGCCCCAAGATCGGAAAAAATCTTGCGCGTCAGCTCAACGCTCTTTTCACGAAGGCGCTGAACCTCTTCGTCCAGATTAATATCTAATTTTTCGTCTTGACGACTGACTGCAGTCAGCGAGTCAATTTTCGCTTCCAGCTCTGCAATCGGCTGTTCAAAATCAAGAAAATTCAGACTCATAGCATTCCTATATTAGTCAAATTCCAGTTCCACCTGCTCATTACCTACCAAAGTCCGCAAATCTATCAACAAGCGGTCGGTGGGCGTCACGCGCCAGGTTGCGCCAAAACGCAGCTTGGCCCGCGCATCTTCCCGTTGATAGTAAAGATGCACTGGAATCGTCCCCGAGCGATGGGGTTCCAACGACTGACGGAGACGGTTCAAAAGCTGGTCATCAATTTGCCTGTCCGTCAGCGAGATAGCAAGCCCACGAGCGTATTTTTCACGGGCTTCACTGATGTCCATTAGTTCGCGGGCCGTCATTTTAAGCCCACCGCTAAAGTCATCAAAGCTGACCTGTCCACTGGCGATCAGGATACGGTCTTTTTCCAACAAATGCTGGTATTTTTCTAACGCATCGGTGAATAACATCACTTCCAGACGGCCTGAACGGTCATCCAGCGTACAAATCCCGATGCGGTTACCGCGCTTGGTGACCATAACCCGCGAGGCGATCACCAGCCCAACGGCGGTCGTCATTTTGCCCCGATCCGTCGGGTGCATATCTTTCAAACGCTGGCCACCGGCGTAACGTTCGATCTCCTTCAGGTACTGGGTGATCGGGTGGCCGGTCAGGTATAGCCCCAACGTCTCCCGTTCGCCATCCAGCACTACCTGCTCCTGCCAGCGGGGCACATTGGCGTAGGATTGCTCCACTTGTTCCGGCGCTTCCGCCAGGACGCCAAACATGTCCACCTGGCCGATAGCTTCAGCTTTCGCATGCTGATCGGCTGCTTTCAACGCGTCGCCCAGTGAGCTCATCAGCGCCGCGCGATGCGGTCCAAGGCGGTCGAATGCCCCGGACATGATCAGTTTTTCCAGAATTCGGCGGTTGAGTTTTTTGACATCGGAGCGCGCGCAGAGATCGAACAGGTCTTTAAAGTAGCCCTGCTCCCCGCTGTTTCGCGCTTCGAGAATGGCTTCAATCGGCCCTTCTCCGACGCCTTTTATCGCGCCGATACCGTAAACGATCTCGCCTTCATCGTTGACGTGGAAATGGTACTGGCCGCTGTTAATGTCCGGCGGCAGGATTTTCAGGCCCATGCGCCAGCATTCATCCACCAACCCCACGACCTTGTCGGTGTTGTCCATATCGGCGGTCATTACCGCCGCCATAAACTCGGCCGGGTAGTGGGCCTTTAACCATAGCGTCTGGTAGGACACCAGCGCATAGGCGGCGGAGTGCGATTTGTTAAAGCCGTAACCGGCAAATTTCTCTACCAGATCGAAGATTTTTACCGACAGTTCACCGTCGATGCCACGTGATTTTGCCCCATCTTCGAAACCGCCGCGCTGCTTGGCCATCTCAACGGGGTTCTTTTTACCCATCGCACGACGCAGCATGTCCGCGCCGCCCAGCGTATAGCCGGCCAGCACCTGGGCAATCTGCATGACCTGTTCCTGATACAGGATGATGCCATAGGTCGGTTCCAGCACCGGCTTAAGCGACTCATGCTGCCACTGGATATCCGGGTAAGAAATCTCTTCGCGGCCGTGTTTGCGGTCGATGAAGTTATCCACCATGCCTGACTGCAACGGGCCCGGACGGAACAGCGCCACCAGTGCGATCATATCTTCGAAACAGTCAGGTTTCAGGCGCTTGATCAGATCCTTCATGCCGCGTGATTCGAGCTGGAATACCGCAGTGGTTTCCGAGCGCTGCAGCATATCGAAGCTTTTTTTGTCTTCGAGCGGAATAGCCGCGATATCAATGGGTTCCAGCCCGCTTTTCGCTCGCCGGGCATTGATCATCCCCAGCGCCCAGTCGATGATGGTCAGGGTGCGCAAGCCAAGGAAGTCGAACTTCACCAGCCCAGCGTATTCCACATCATTCTTGTCAAACTGGGTGACCGGGTGATTCCCTTCGGCATCGCAGTACAGCGGCGCGAAGTCAGTGATCTTGGTAGGCGCAATAACCACGCCACCGGCGTGCTTACCGGCGTTACGCGTCACCCCTTCCAGCTTGCGCGCCATGTCGATCAGCGCTTTGACTTCTTCGTCAGCCTCGTAAATTTCCGGCAGTTGCGGTTCGGCGGCAAACGCCTTTTCCAGCGTCATGCCCGGATCGGGCGGCACCAGCTTGGAGATGCGATCGACGAAACCATAGGGGTGCCCCAGCACGCGGCCCACGTCGCGAATAACCGCTTTGGCCGCCATGGTGCCGAAGGTAATGATCTGAGATACCGCCTCGCGGCCATACATCTCCGCCACGTGCTCAATCACCAGATCGCGTTTTTCCATGCAAAAGTCGACGTCGAAGTCGGGCATCGAAACACGTTCCGGGTTAAGGAAACGTTCGAACAGCAAATCAAATTCCAGCGGATCAAGATCGGTGATTTTCAGCGCATAGGCCACCAGTGAACCGGCACCGGAACCGCGTCCCGGCCCTACCGGCACATCGTTATCTTTCGACCACTGGATGAATTCCATTACGATCAGGAAGTAGCCCGGGAAGCCCATCTGGTTGATCACTTTCAGCTCAATATCCAGACGTTCGTCGTATTCAGGGCGGCGCTGTGCGCGCACTTCCGGATCCGGGAACAGGAATTCCAGGCGCTCTTCCAGCCCTTCCTTCGATTTGAGTACCAGGAAATCTTCGGTGGTCATATCACCGGTCGGGAACTGTGGCAGGAAGTATTCGCCAAGACGGATGGTGACATTGCAGCGCTTGGCGATTTCGACGCTGTTGAGCAGCGCTTCCGGGATGTCGGCAAACAGCTCGCACATCTCGTCTGCGCTGCGCATATATTGCTGCGTGCTGTAGTTGCGCGGGCGTTTGGGATCGTCAAGCGTGAAACCGTCATGGATGGCGACGCGGATCTCATGGGCGTCAAAGTCATCCTCTACCAGAAAACGCACGTCGTTGGTGGCCACCACCGGCAACCCACGTTCGGTCGCCAGCGCTACGGCTGCATGCAGGTAGTTTTCTTCGTCCGGCCGGCCTGTGCGGATCAGTTCAAGGTAATAGCTGTCCGGGAAATATTGCTGATAGAAGTCCAGGCACTGATCTACCTGTTGCTGGTTACCGCGCAGCAAAAATTTGCCGACGTCCCCCTGACGGGCACCAGAAAGCAGGATTAACCCCTCGCGGTGTTCTATCAGCCAGTCGCGGTCAATAATCGGGCCGGCGGCGCCGTAACCACGCTGGTAAGCGCGGGAAATCAGCAGCGTCAGGTTTTGATAACCGTCATTATTGGCGGCCAGTACGGTGAGCTGCGCCAGCTCATCGCCCAGCACTTCGCTTTGCACATGAAAATCCGCGCCGATGATCGGTTTGATCCCGGCGCCATGCGCACTGCCATAGAACTTCACCAACCCGCACAGGTTGGTGAAATCGGTAATTGCCAAAGCAGGCATGGCTAACGCGGCGGCTCTTTTCACCAACGGCCCGATCTTGGCTAATCCATCAATCATGGAGTAGTCACTATGAACGCGCAGGTGAATAAAACGAGGTTCGGCCATATCCAGATACCTGAAACTAGGGGGCTCAGCACGCTGAACCCGGGTTAACGCTATCGTGCGCACAGCCCGGATACCCAGGCCGGCAGATTACCGCTCCAGCGCCCTTCTTACTGGGGCAAAGCTGCGGCGATGATGTTCGGTCGCACCCAGCACGGCCAGGCGCTCCAGGTGGAAGGCGGTCGGATAGCCTTTATGCTGCGCAAAACCGTAATCCGGGAACTCGCGATCCAATTCGGTCATTTCACGATCGCGCGTCACCTTCGCCAGAATGGAGGCAGCGCTGATTTCAGCCACGCGGCTATCACCCTTTACCACCGCCTGCGAGCGCATTGGCAATTTCGGGCAACGGTTACCGTCGATTAATACCATGTCCGGCGCGATATGCAATCCGGCAACCGCACGCTGCATGGCCAACATGGTGGCGTGCAAGATGTTCAACCGATCGATCTCGTCCGGCTCGGCACGCCCCAGGCTCCAGGACAAGGCCTTCTCCACGATTTCGTCATACAGTGCCAGACGGCGTTTTTCACTGAGTTTTTTCGAATCTGCCAGGCCAATAATCGGCCGAGTGGGGTCGAGGATCACTGCGGCGGTCACTACTGCGCCCACCAAGGGGCCACGGCCTACCTCGTCCACACCGGCAATCAACGTGGCGGCGGGATAGATAAAGGGTTCAATCATGCTTTTACCAGCTCCAACACAGCCTGAGCGGCCTGTTCATCAGCACCGCAACGGATGCTTTGGTGCAAGGTAAGGAACGTCTGTTTCAGATCTTCGGTCTGCGGGCTGTCTTCCAGCAACGGCATCAGGGCCGCCGCCAGTTTGTCCGGCACACAGTCGTGCTGCAACAGTTCGGTGACGATTTCACGCCCGGCCAGCAGGTTAGGCAGTGAGACATACGGCGTCTTCACCAACCGCTGCGCCAACCAGAAGGTAAACGGCTTCATGCGGTAACCCACCACCATCGGGCATTTGGCCAGCATACACTCCAGCGCTGCGGTGCCCGAGGCCAGCAATGCCGCATCGCTGGCGATCATTGCCTCACGGCCCTGGCCATTCAGCAGGTGAACGGTCAGATCCGGCGCCACTTCAGCCTTGATACGTTCGAACTGTTCACGCCGTTTGGCGTTAACCAGCGGCACTACCACTTCCAGCTCAGGATAACGGGTGCGAAGCAGTTGGGCGGTCTTCAGGAAGTCAGCGCTCAGCATCTCGACCTCCGCACCACGGCTGCCAGGCAACAAGGCAAGGCAACGTGCATCAGGGGCTATGCCCAGCGTAGCCCGCGCGGCCAGTTTGTCCGGCTGCAGCGGCATGGCGTCGGCCATGGTGTGGCCGATAAACCGACAGGGAACGTTGAAACGATCGTAAAACGCTTTTTCGAAAGGGAGAAACGCCAACACCAGATCGGTGGCTTTGCCAATTTTGAAAACGCGCTTCTGACGCCAGGCCCAGACCGACGGACTGACATAGTGGATAGTGCGGATGCCGCGCTGCTTGAGACGGCCTTCCAGCGTGATATTGAAGTCGGGCGCATCGATGCCGACAAACACGTCCGGCTTCAATTCACTGAACCGGCGGGTAAGATCCTTGCGGATCTTCAACAGGCGTGGCAAGCGCTCAAGCACTTCCACCACGCCCATTACCGCCAGCTCTTCCATTTCGTACCAGGTTTCGCAGCCTTCAGCCTGCATCAGCGGGCCGGCGACGCCAACAAAACGCGCGTCGGGGATCTGCGCCTTGAGCGCTCGGATTAAACCGGCGCCAAGAATATCACCGGAAGTTTCTCCGGCGACCAATCCGATAGTCAATGGACGATTTTGCATAGGTCAGCGAATAATACCGCGGGTTGAACGGCCAAAGAAATCGAGGAACTGCTGCACTACCGGCTGCTCTTTGGCCAGGGCTTCGATTTCAGGTTTGGCTTCGTCCAGCGTTTTACCGCTGCGATAAAGCAGTTTGTAGGCGTTACGGATGGCATGCAGCGCCTCTTTATCAAAACCACGACGCTTCAACCCTTCGATATTGATACCGAATGGCGTGGCGTGGTTACCCTGCGCGATGACAAAAGGTGGCACATCCTGAGCAACGCCAGAGCAGCCGCCAACCATAACGTGAGCACCAATCACACAGAACTGGTGCACCGCCGTCATGCCGCCAATGATCGCATAATCATCAACCTCAACGTGGCCGCCCAGCGTCGCGTTGTTGGCGAAGATGCAGCGATTGCCGACGATACAGTCGTGGGCAATGTGCGCATTCACCATAAACAGGTTGTCGTCGCCGATCTTGGTCAGGCTGGTACCTTGCACCGTACCGCGATGAACGGTGACGCTTTCGCGGATGCGGTTGCGATCGCCAATCTCGACACGTGTCGGTTCACCCGCGTATTTCAGATCCTGATTCGCTTCGCCGATAGAGGCAAATTGATAGATCTGATTGTCACGGCCGATTTTGGTCACACCATTCACCACAACGTGGGATTTCAGTACCGTGCCAGCGCCGATTTCCACCTGGGAGCCGACGTAACAGAAGGGACCGATGTGCGCGCCAGCGCCGATAACGGCGCCTTCTTCGATAATCGCGCTTGGATGGATAAAGGCGGTTTTGTCAATCACGGATTAAGACTCCCGGCTGCGCGCACACATCATGGTTGCTTCGCAAACAATTTTGCCGTCAACGGTCGCTACGCCTTTGAAGCGCGTCAGACCACGACGAGTTTTCTCAAAGGTGACTTCCATGATCATCTGATCGCCTGGCACTACCGGTCGTTTGAAACGGGCTTCGTCGATACCGGCAAAGTAATACAATTCGCCCGGCTCCAGTTTGCCGACGCTTTTAAACGCCAGAATACCGGTAGCCTGCGCCATTGCTTCCAGAATCAATACGCCTGGAAAAATCGGCTTACCAGGGAAGTGCCCCTGGAAAAACGGCTCATTTACAGATACGTTCTTCACCGCACGCAGGAATTTGTGCTCCTCAAACTCAAGGACGCGATCGACCAGCAAGAACGGGTAACGGTGAGGAAGCAACTCCAAAATTTCTGCAATATCCAGAGTATGAGTGTCAGTAGTCAAAATACTCTTCCTGTCTCTAAAAACTGATGGCATCAACAACACGGCCTGCGCTGACCCCAAAAGGAGATCATCATGCAGGCCGCAAATTAACAACTCTTTGCGCTTTTGGTCTTATGACCAACGCGTTTCGTTTTGTACCCAGCGAGGCGGGCGGCAGTGATTAGTCTTTTCCGACTTTTCGTTCGACAGCTTTTAAGCGCTTGCTAATCTCATCGATATTCATCACCAACGCAGCGGTTTTACGCCAAACTTTGTTGGGTTGTAACGGAATGCCCGAAGAGTATACCCCAGGTTCGGTGATTGGTCGCATAACCATTCCCATTCCAGTGACAACAACCTTGTCGGCGATCTCCATGTGACCGTTGATCACACTGGCTCCACCAATCTGGCAATAGCGGCCGATTTTCAGGCTGCCCGCCATAATCACACCGCCGGCAACGGCAGTATTGTCGCCAATCACAACGTTATGTGCAATCTGGCATTGGTTGTCGATGATAACACCATTCCCGATTTGGGTGTTATCCAACGCGCCGCGGTCAATGGTGGTGCAAGCGCCGATCTCGACGCGATCGCCGATAATCACCGTGCCCAACTGGGGAATTTTAATCCAGTTGCCGCGTTCGTTGGCATAGCCGAAACCATCAGCGCCAATCACAGTTCCTGATTGAATCAGGCAATGTTGACCGATCTCGACTTCATGATAAATCGTTACGTTCGCCCACAGGCGCGTACCTGCGCCAATGCGTGCGCGTTTGCCGATAAAGCAACCCGGGCCGATAACCACGTTATCGCCGAGTACTGCGCCTGACTCGATCACCGCATTTGCCCCAATGGCAACATGCTGCCCCAGAGTGGCTTCAGGTGAGATAACCGCGCTTGGGGCGATATCCTCAGCAGGAGCCGGCGTGGTGTCCATCAGTTGCGCCATGCGCGCGTAAGTCAGGTAAGGGTTTTTAACCACCAACGCCGCAGAACGGCAGTGTGGTAAATCTGCCTCGGTAAGCACCACTGCGCTTGCCAGGCAGGAGGCCAGCTGCTCTTGATAGCGGCTGTTTGACAAAAACGTGATTTGGCCAGCCTGTGCCGAATGCATAGAAGCAATGCCGGTGATGACGAGATCGCCATCACCGTGCAATTGTGCATCCAACTGCTGCGCTAAATCAGCCAGTCGAATTGAAAGCATGTCTTATTTAACCTGTTTCAGCACGTCAGCAGTAATGTCTTTAGAAGAACCTGCATAAGCAACGGCGTTAGCATCGATAACTACGTCGTAGCCTTCTTTGCTGGCAACAGATTTCACAGCGTCCTGAATACGGCTCAGGATTTTGTTACGCTCTTCCATCTGGCGGCGACGGTTATCCTGCTCAAAAGCCTGCGCTTTCTGAGAGAACTGCTCGCGCTGAGCCATCACGTCTTTTTCCAATTTGCTGCGATCGCTGGCTTTCATGGTAGCGCCATCACGCTGCAAACGTTGCATTTTGGTCTGAAGGCTACGCTCCATGTTCTGAAGTTCGCCCGCACGGCCTTTGAACTCGTTTTCCAGCTGTTTAGCCACGGTTTCACGCGCTGGCAACTGTTGGAAAATGCTGGAGACGTTAACTACAGCGATATTATCTGCTGCCTGAACGCCAGCTGAAGCAGCCATTGCTAAACCGAGGCCTGCGGCACACAACCACTTTTTCACTATAAACTCCTTACCATCACCCATTTGTGTCATATGACACTGAAGTACACAATCTGCCAGACTTACCCCGTGAAACAATGAGAATCATCTCTCTGTGTTCTTACGGGCATCTGGCATTTGCGATTCTTAATAACTGCTATACCCAGAAGCCGGACCTGTTACCAGGTCTTGCCAATGTTAAACTGGAACTGTTCGGACTTGTCACCTTCGTATTTCTTGAGCGGATTGGCATAAGAGAACACCAACGGGCCCAGCGGCGACATCCATTGCAAGGCAATACCGGCAGAAACGCGGATATTGCTCGCTTTACTGTAGTCTGGAATGTCGAAGCCTTGCGTCTTGCTGTTATCCCAGTTGGTATCCCACACGGTACCTGCATCCATGAACAGCGAGGTACGCACTGAGTTGGCGTATTTTTCGCTGATAAATGGCGTTGGCGTGATTAGCTCCATACTGGCAACTGCCATGGCGTTACCACCCACTGCATCATCCGAATTACAAATCTTGGTACTGTTGGAACAGCTGTACGAACTGGAGTTGTAGTACACCGCTTTCGGACCAATGGTATTAGACCCGAAACCGCGAACTGTGCTTGAGCCGCCGGCATAGAAGTTCTCGTAGAACGGCATCTCTTTGCCGCCCAGACCATCGGCATAACCCAGACGACCACGACCCAACAACACCCAGGAGCGGTCGTCGTCGATCGGCACGTATTGCACGCTGTCCAGCGTCATCTTGTAGTATTCGTTATCCGACCCCGGAATGGTGACTTTACCATTCAGCGTGGTGCGGTTACCCGAAGTTGGGAAATAACCACGGTCAAGGTTGTTATAGGTCCAACCCAGATTCAGCGTGAAGTCATCGGCAGAGTAGCTGGCACGATCGTTGGTGTTCGGGTTCAGACCCATCGAGTCCAGATAACGCCACATGGCAATCTGCGGCTGCATGTTCGACAGGCCGTTGTGGACATAACCCAGGCCGGTACGCAACGAGTTGTTTTCGTTGATCGGGAAGCCCAGAGTACCGTCAATACCGTAACTCTTGTTGGTATAATCGGACAGGTCCGCGTCATCGGCTTTAAAGTCGTTGTAGAAGATACGGCCACCCAAACTAACACCGTCAACAGTGAAGTACGGGTTGGTTACAGACAGCTCGGTATAAGTCTGGTAGTCGTTCTTGGTGCCGCTGATGCCGACGGAGTAGCCGGTACCCAGCCAGTTGTCCTGCTGGACGCCCGCCTGGAAACTGACGCCGCTCTCGGTGCCGTAACCGACGCCGAAGTTGAAGGTACCGGTGTTGCGCTCTTTCACCTTGTAGGTGACGTCAACCTGATCGGCGGTACCCGGCACGCGCTGGGTTTCCACATCGACCGTTTCAAAATAGCCCAAACGGTTCAGACGTTCTTTACCCTGCTCAACCTGAGCGTTGCCCAGCCAGGCGCCTTCCATCTGACGCATTTCACGGCGCAGTACGGAGTCTTTACTGGTGTCGTTGCCTTCAAACTTGATACGGCGCACGTAGAAGCGGTTGCCCGCATCGATATTCACGTGCAACTTGACGGTTTTATCCGCGTCGTTGATTTCAGGCTGAGTGGCCACTCGCGGGTAAGCGTAACCATAACGGCCCAACATCGTTTTGACGTTGTCTTCCATCTTGGTCACTTTACTGCCGTTATACAGCTCACCCGGTTCGACCTTGGTCAACTGCGCGACTTCCGCCGAGTGCCCGGCCAGATTGCCGTTCACCATCACGCCGCTGAGCTTGTACTGCTCACCTTCAGTGATGTTGACGGTGATATAGATGCCTTTTTTATCCGGCGTCAGGCTGACCTGAGTCGAATCAATATTGAAGCGTGCGTAGCCGCGGTCCAGATAGAAACTGCGCAGGGTTTCAAGATCGCCCGCCAGCTTTTGCTTCTGGTATTTGCGGTCACCAACCACGTTCCACCACGGCACTTCATCACGCAATTGGAAACGTGAAATCAGCTCATCGTTAGTGAAGGCATGGTTGCCGACAATGTTGATTTGTTGAATCTTGGCGGAAACCCCTTCCGTGAACACCAGTTTCAGGTCGACACGGTTACGCGGCAATGGCGTGACTACGGCTTTCACCGAGGCACTGTATTTACCGACGCTGTAGTAGAAGTCTTCCAACCCTTTTTCAATGCTGGAAATCGTGGTGCGGTCGAGCGCCTCGCCAACCCGAACGCCAGAGGCCTCCAGGTTTTGCTTGAGCATGTCATCCTTCACCGACTTGTTGCCGGAGAAAGTGATGCTGGCAATGGTAGGACGTTCCTTAACCTGAACGATCAGCGTATTACCATCGCGCAGCACGCGAACGTCCTCGAAGTTGCCAGTGGCAAACAAGGCACGGATGGTATTACTGATATCATCGTCAGTGACGGTATCGCCTACGCGAACCGGCATGTTGAGTAACGCCGCACCGACGGCGACTCGCTGCAGGCCTTCGAAATGAATATCTTTCACTACGAACCCGTCTGCACCGTATACGGTGGCGCTGCCAAACAGCAGCGACGCTATGAGCAACTTTTTCATCGCCATCGTTGTTATGCGTTCTTCCTAACCTATTCTCGCCCCTAAAGACGAGAAAAATCATTGAAAAGTGCAAGACCCATTAAAAGCACCAACACGATCGAACCAATGCGGTAACTGTAGTCCTGTACTCGCTCGGAAACCGGCCCACCCTTCAGCTTTTCTATCGCCAGGAAGAGGAGATGCCCACCATCTAACACCGGTAATGGGAACAGGTTGATGATACCCAGGTTGACACTAATCAACGCGAGAAACATCAGATAATACACAAACCCAACCCCAGCTGACGCCCCTGCTCCCTGTGCAATCGAAATCGGGCCACTCAGGTTGTTCAGCTTTACATCACCGGTTATTAATTTACCCAGCATGTTGACCGTAAGCCGCATAAGCTGCCAGGTCTTGTCCCCGGCCTGATACAGCGCCGGGAATGGTCCATACTGACGAATCGTCTTATACTCGTCCGGCAGCGGCAACACTTTCGGAATGATGCCCGCAAACCCCACGCTTTTGTCTTTTCCCACCGGCTTTGTATCCGGTATCAGCGTCAAAGACAAGGGGGCACCGTTTCTTTCAATCTCTAAAACCAGCGGTTGCCCAGGACCATCGTGGATCCGCTTGACCAACGTTTGCCAACGGCCCAACAGCTGACCATCGACTTTAACGATCCTGTCCCCCGCTTGCAAACCCGCCTTTTGCGCCGCCGAATCCGGCTGCACTTCGGCAAGTACCGATTCTATCTGTGGGCCGCGCGGAATAATACCCAACGCGACCACGGGATCTTGCTTGTCCGGCTCAAAATTCCACTGGCGTAAATCCAGAGTTTTGGTCACTACCTGCGAAGAACCGAACGGAGCGATACCGACTTCGGTTTCCGCGTCGCCAATCTTCGCCACCAGAGCCAGACGAACTGACTCCCAATCAGGCGTTTCGATGCCATCAACGGACTTTAGTTCCATTCCGGGTGAAATTTCGGCCTGTGCGGCAATCGATTGTGGAGATATTTCACCAATCACAGGACGGAAGCTGGGCACACCGATAATGAACACCAGCCAATAAGCAAGGATAGCAAACAGGAAGTTGGCGATGGGGCCGGCGCTGATAATAGCTGCGCGCTGCCAGACGGTTTTATTGTTGAACGCCTGATGACGGAGTTCCGGCGCAACCGAATCAACCCGCTCATCCAGCATCTTCACATAACCGCCCAGCGGGATCAGGGCAATCACGTACTCGGTACCCTGGCGGTCTGTGCGGCGCCATAACGCGCGGCCAAAACCGATGGAGAAGCGTTCTACACGGACGCCGCAGCGACGAGCGACCCAAAAGTGCCCGAACTCATGCACGGTGATTAAAACACCGAGCGCAACAAGAAATGCGACTAAGTTCCAGAGCACGCTAACCATAATCCCTTCACTCCCCGCCGTTGACGGATTAAAACACTAACAGCATCAGGCAGGCAAATACAGGCACTGCTGCGGTCAGGCTGTCGATACGATCCAGTATGCCGCCATGACCCGGTATCAGATGACCACTGTCTTTGATACCCGCTTCGCGTTTGAACATGCTCTCGGTAAGGTCGCCCAGCACAGACGCCAGCGCGGCGATCACCGAACAAATCAGTAAGGTTGCCGGCACCACGTTCAAGGGTGCGTAACGGCCGAACAACCATGATATCAGCGCCGAGGTCACCAGACCGCCGATTAATCCTTCCCAGGTTTTCCCCGGAGACACCTTCGGTGCCAGCTTGTGCTTGCCAAACAGCTTGCCGAACATGTAGGCGCCGGAATCCGCGCCCCAAACCAGCAGCATCACGTACAGCAGCCACCAAGCGCCGGTGAAGTGGTTTTGTTCGTAGCCGAATTGACGCAACGCCAGCATGCCCCAAAAGAACGGCACAATGGTCAACAGGCCAAAGAGCAGGCGAATCGGGCGTGAGTTACGCCACAGCGCGGCTGAGCCGGGATAAAACAGCACCAGCAGCAGGGCTGCCAGCCACCAGGCCAGTGACAACCACAGCGGCCCGCCCACCTGAGGCAAATGGACCGACTGGTGATAGGCTGGAACGCTGAGCATCATCAGCGCCAGCAGGAAACCACACAGTATCGCCAACCAGATGCGCTGCGAGCGGGAAGTAAAACCGGCCAGTTGGCCCCACTCCCAGGCAGCTAACATGCACACAACGAGCGTTACCAGGGCAAAGCCCACCGGCGGCAGCAAAAACAGCGCCGCGATAACAATCGGAATCAAGATCAGAGCAGTTATGAGGCGATACTTCAGCAAAAGTTCCCCCTAGGACGCATCGGCGCCGTTAGGTGTTGTTCCCCCGAAGCGGCGCTCACGTTGTGCAAATGCATTCAGCGCACCTTCAAAGACAAGTTCATCAAAATCAGGCCAGAGTACATCAGTAAAGTAAAGTTCGGCATAAGCAATTTGCCACAGCAAGAAGTTACTGATGCGGTGTTCACCGCCGGTGCGGATAACCAGATCCACCGGCGCCAAATCGTTCATGCAGACCCGCTCGCCCAATAACTCTTCGCTGATCTGATCCGGACGCAGCAAACCACCCTGCACCTGCTCAGCCAACTCCCTTACTCCCTGAATGATATCCCAACGGCCACCGTAGTTGGCGGCAATGTTGAGCGTCAGGCCATCGTTATTTTCTGTCAGTTGCTCAGAGCGACGGATCCGCTCCTGCAAACGCGTGCTGAAACGGCTGATGTCGCCGATCACCCGCAGTCTGACGTTATGTTTATGCAGGCTTTTTACTTCGCTGTCCAAGGCACGGACAAAGAGCTCCATTAGCGCGGAAACTTCTTGTACCGGGCGATTCCAGTTCTCGCTGCTGAAGGCATAAAGCGTGAGTGCATCTAAATGGTTGTTGGCGGCAAAACTGACCGCACGACGTACCGATTTCACCCCTGCTTTATGACCGAAGACACGTAACTTGCCCTGACGTTTAGCCCAGCGCCCGTTGCCGTCCATAATAATGGCGACATGTCGTGGCCCAGGGATGGACGGATTAGCCTCTTGTTGATTTGCGGACGACATAACTCGTACTTATTTCCTCAATAGAAATACAACTGCCCTTCCGGAACATCAGGCCCTTACGCGCAAAAAAAGCCGTGTGCCCGACACGGCTTTTCAGTCTGCCCCCGCACACCCGGTCATATCCGGGGCGCTATCGACATCCAAGATGCCAATCAGGCCATAATTCAACGGTATAACCGCTGACAGGTGGCGCAGACTATACCACCTCAGCCGGGCATGAACAAACGGCCCCACTGCAGCACGCGTAATTTACGAACAAAATAGGATAATAGCCGCTATCAACCACGCAGTGACTTCACTAACCCAACGGCAACTTCACGGGCCTGGCGATCTATTTCTAAGACCGCATCAATGCAGGACGGTTCCTGCAAAGACAGCCGTTCGACCACTTTTTGGTTCACTGCCGCGATATCGGTAAAGCGAATCTGCTCTTGCAGGAAGGCCGCAACGGCCACTTCGTTAGCCGCATTCAGCGCGGTGGTTGCCGCCTGGCCGGCATCAAAGGCGTCAATCGCCAGATACAGGCAAGGGTAACGCTCCCGCTCAGGTTCGGCAAAGGTCAACGAGCCGATACGGCAGAAATCCAGCGCTTCCACACCAGAACTGACCCGCTGCGGGTAAGCCATCGCATGGGCGATTGGCGTACGCATATCCGGCGTGCCCAACTGGGCCAGCACACTGCCATCAGCATAGCGCACCATCGAGTGGATCACCGACTGCGGGTGCAGAATCACTTCCATTTGTTCGGCCGAAGCGTTGAACAGCCAACGGGCCTCAATATATTCCAGACCTTTGTTCATCATGGTGGCGGAATCCACCGAGATCTTGCGCCCCATAGACCAATTAGGATGGGCGCAGGCCTGGTCCGGCGTCATCGTGGCAAACTGCTCCAGCGGCGTCGAACGGAACGGGCCGCCAGAACCGGTAAGCACAATGCGCGAGACACCATGATCGACTAATGAAGAGTATCCCAACTGACGCTGAATGCTTTCAGGCAAACTCTGAAAAATCGCGTTGTGTTCGCTGTCCAGGGGCAATAACTGCGCCTGGCTCTTTTGCACGGCATCCATAAATAGACGGCCACAGGTCACCAGCGACTCTTTGTTCGCCAACAATACCTGTTTGCCGGCACGGATCGCCGCCAGCGTCGGCAACAGCCCGGCAGCGCCGACAATAGCCGCAGTGACCTGATCGACATCATCCAGCGCCGCCAACTCACAGGCAGCCTGTTCGCCCGCCATTACCTCAGTGTCAATGCCGTTTTCCGCCAGTACGTCGCGCAATTCGCGCGCCGCGCCTTCGTCCGCCATCGCAGCATAAGCCGGGCGAAACTCCATACACTGTTGCGCCATCACCGCTACATTGCGGCCGGCAACCAGCGCTTTAATCGCAAAACGGTCGGGATTTTCCCTGACCACGGCCAGGGTGCTGGTTCCCACTGAGCCGGTGGAACCAAGAATAGTCAGTTGCTTCATGAGTTCGCTCTGAATAACTGTCTGATGAGATCGAAGGTGTTCCAGTGTGTAACCTTGGCCACAGCTTGTCCATGATCAATCAGTACGATGAAACGGGATCTGCGCCACAAAAAACAAAGCGCCGCCCAGGCGACGCTTTTTTTCTGCGCGATGCTGATTAGAATTCCATCAGCTCTTTTTCTTTATCCGCCAAAGCGGCATCCAGAAGTTTGATGTAAGCATCGGTCAGTTTTTGAACGTCATCCTGTGAGCGACGATCTTCGTCTTCGCTGATTTCTTTGTCTTTCAGCAGCGCTTTCACTTTGTCGTTGGCGTCGCGGCGAACGTTACGCACGGCCACACGGCCCTGCTCGGCTTCGTTGCGCACTACTTTGATCAGATCTTTACGGCGCTCTTCAGTCAGAGGAGGAAGCGGAACGCGGATCACGCTGCCTGCTGAACTTGGGTTCAGGCCGAGGTCTGAAGACATGATGGCTTTTTCTACCGCTGAACCCAGAGAACGATCAAACAAGTTGATGGCCAGGGTGCGGGAGTCTTCTACGGTCACGTTAGCCAGCTGACGCAGCGGCGTAGCAGAACCATAGTATTCCACCATGATGCCGTCCAGGATGCTTGGAGAAGCACGGCCGGTACGGATTTTGCTGATTTGGGTTTTGAATGCTTCTACGCTTTTTTCCATGCGTGAATCAGCATCTTTTCTGATTTCATTAATCACGTTGCGAACCTTTAGAAACGGGTTACTTGGCAGGCTATACATCAGTATAGCCCGTGAATTTTACTTGAGGAAAGCGCTCAACGCATAGCGTTACCCGCTCCCGTTAAATTTGGCAGAACAGCCTTATTTGCTGATCAGCGTGCCTTCGTTTTCACCCATCACTACGCGGCGCAACGCGCCCGGCTTGTTCATGTTGAATACGCGGATCGGCAGACCGTGATCGCGGGCCAGCGTAAACGCCGCCAGGTCCATCACTTTCAGCTCGCGCTCAAGCACGTCTTGATAGGTTATATGTTCGTACAGCGTTGCATCCGGGTTTTTAACCGGATCGGCGGAGTATACACCATCCACTTTGGTCGCTTTCAGTACCACGTCGGCTTCAATCTCGATCCCGCGCAGGCAAGCTGCCGAATCGGTGGTGAAGAACGGGTTGCCGGTACCGGCAGAGAAGATCACCACGCGGTTATTGCGCAGCAGGCTGATGGCCTCGGCCCAGCTGTAGTTGTCACACACACCGTTCAACGGAATAGCAGACATCAGGCGGGCGTTCACATAGGCACGGTGCAGTGCATCACGCATAGCCAGGCCGTTCATCACAGTAGCCAGCATTCCCATGTGGTCGCCCACTACGCGGTTCATTCCGGCCTGAGCCAGACCCGCGCCGCGGAACAGGTTACCGCCGCCAATCACTACACCGACCTGAATTCCCAGTTCGACCAGCTCTTTAACTTCCTGAGCCATGCGATCCAAAACGCTGGCGTCGATACCAAAACCTTCTGCACCTTGCAGGGCTTCGCCACTCAGTTTGAGCAGAATACGCTGATATACGGGTTTTGCATTGGTTGCCATGGTGTTCTGTCCTAAGAAGCAGTATTAGTATTGGGGATTTCAGCCGATGAAGCGCGCCTGTGCTGAGTATAGTGCCACAGGGCTTGCCACCGGTGTTAATTCTGGCTGGATAAAACGGAACCGCCAGACGGCGGCTCCATTAACAATCATTAAGACTGTTTGCTCATTGCTGCAACTTCAGCAGCAAAGTCATTTTCAACTTTCTCGATGCCTTCGCCCACTTCGAAGCGGATGAAGTTAACAACGTCAGCGTTGTGCTCTTTCAGCACTTGGCCAACAGTCTTGCTTGGCTCGATAACGAAAGGCTGACCGGTCAGAGAAACTTCGCCGGTGAATTTCTTCATGCGGCCTTCAACCATTTTCTCTGCGATTTCTTTCGGCTTGCCAGACTGCATGGCGATGTCCAACTGAACCTGGTACTCTTTTTCTACCACTTCAGCAGACACATCTTCAGGCTTAACGAATTCAGGTTTGCTGGCCGCAACGTGCATGGCAATTTGCTTAACCAGTTCTTCGTCAGCGCCTTTAGCGGCAATCAGAACACCGATACGCGCGCCGTGCAGGTAGCTACCCAACACTTCGCCTTCCAGGGAAGCAACGCGACGGATGTTGATGTTCTCACCGATTTTTGCAACCAGCGCTACACGTTCTTCTTCGAACTGTGCTTTCAATACGTCAACATCAGTGATTTTACCTGCAACAGCAGCATCCAGCACTTTGTCAGCGAACGCCTGGAAACCGGCATCTTTAGCAACGAAGTCAGTCTGGCAGTTAACTTCAACGATAACGCCGTAGTTGCCTTCGATTTTGGTTTTGATCACGCCGTCAGCAGCTACGTTGCCTGCTTTTTTCGCCGCTTTGATCGCACCAGATTTACGCATGTTTTCGATTGCCAGCTCGATGTCGCCGTTAGACTCGACCAGAGCTTTTTTACAATCCATCATGCCGGCGCCAGTACGCTCACGCAGTTCTTTTACCAGGGCAGCGGTAATATCAGCCATTTCTTTTTCCTCGGTTATCTCGCAAGGAGATAGTTCTCATTCAGATAAGCAAAAGGGGCCTATTTAGGCCCCTCTAACCAACATATTCAATACCTGGTTAATAAGGGCTCAGTGACGAGCTTGCCTTATTATTCAGCTTCTACGAAGCTTTCTTCCGCCTGAACGGCCAGATCTTGAGAACGACCTTCACGGACGGCGGCAGCAACGGCAGTCAGGTACAATTTGATTGCACGGATTGCATCGTCGTTACCAGGGATGATGAAGTCAACGCCGTCTGGATCGGAGTTGGTATCAACGATAGAGAATACCGGGATACCCAGGTTGTTGGCTTCTTTGATCGCGATGTGTTCGTGATCTGCATCGATTACGAACAGAGCGTCAGGCAGACCACCCATGTCCTTGATACCACCCAGAGAGTTTTCCAGCTTGGCCAGTTCGCGAGTACGCATCAGCGCCTCTTTCTTGGTCAGCTTGTCGAAGGTGCCATCTTGAGACTGGATTTCCAGATCTTTCAAACGCTTGATTGACTGACGAACGGTTTTCCAGTTAGTCAGCATGCCGCCCAACCAGCGATGGTTCACGAAGAACTGATCGCAGTTGTTAGCATATTCTTTTACCGCTTCGCTTGCTGCGCGCTTGGTACCAACGAACAGGATCTTGCCTTTACGGGAAGAGATCTTGGTCAGTTCAGCCAGTGCTGCGTTGGCCATTGGTACGGTTTTTTCCAGGTTGATGATGTGAACCTTGTTACGTGCGCCGAAGATGAAAGGCTTCATTTTCGGGTTCCAGTAACGGGTCTGGTGACCAAAGTGTACACCGGCCTGGAGCATGTCGCGCATGGAAACAGTTGCCATGATTAAACCTCTATATAGATTAGTTGGGGTTATGCCTCCACGTATCCCATAACGCCGACCCCGACGGTGATAAATCACCTCAGAGCACCCCGGTGTATGTGCCGATACGTGTGTGTTATTTACACAATGTGAGTGCAGTTAAAGTGCTTCGGCTATTTCCGTTATCGACACAAGATCAACTTACGGATCGCCGGCGCGCTTTATACCATAAACCTGCCACCGACACCAACTTTTGTTGCGTTTACCTGGGCACCGACAAATGAAATTTGGCAGCTTCTGGCCGGGCTGATACCATAAGAGACTGCTTCTTATTTCTTTCTGTTGTCGGCGAGCACGACACCTGCGGACGAATTTCATGGCAATCTCAATTAAAACACCTGATGACATCCAAAAAATGCGCGTGGCGGGCCGCTTGGCCGCTGAAGTGCTGGAAATTATCGAGCCGCACGTCAAACCTGGCGTGACCACCGGCGAACTGGACCGTATCTGTCACGAGTACATTACCAACGAGCAACAGGCCATCTCCGCCTGCCTCGGCTACCACGGCTTCCCGAAATCCGTGTGCATCTCGGTAAATGAAGTGGTGTGCCACGGCATCCCGAGCGATGACAAAGTGTTGAAGGACGGCGACATCGTCAATATCGACGTGACCGTCATTAAAGACGGCTTCCACGGCGATACCTCCAAGATGTTCATCGTCGGCAAGCCGACCATTCTGGGCGAGCGGCTGTGTCGCGTTACCCAGGAAAGCCTGTATCTGGCGCTGAAAATGGTGAAGCCGGGCATCCGCCTGCGCACCCTGGGCAAAGAGATCCAGAAATTCGTCGAAGCCGAGAAGTTTTCCGTGGTGCGTGAATACTGCGGTCATGGCATCGGCGAAGTATTCCACGAAGAACCGCAGGTTCTGCACTATGACGCCGACGACGGTGGCGTGGTACTGCAGGCCGGCATGGCGTTCACCATCGAGCCGATGGTCAATGCCGGTGACTACCGCATCCGCACCATGAAAGACGGCTGGACGGTAAAAACTAAAGATCGCAGCTTGTCGGCGCAGTATGAGCATACTATTGTGGTCACAGATAACGGCTGCGAGATAATGACGTTGCGCAAGGATGACACCATCCCCAACATCATTACGCACGAACAGTAAGAAACGCGGTCACATACCGCTGTTTCTTGTCACAGGCCGGCTTATGCCGGCTTTTTTTATGGGCTGCGTATTATGTCTGAAAATTTTCGCGAACAAAGCAACTCGGTCATTGAGCAACAGGCCGTGCCGAAGCAGCCTGAGTATCCCAACGCCTATGGCGATGAAGAGATTAATTGCGTTGCACTGAAACTGCGTCTTGAACAGTTTCAGCTGTGGTTGGCGGCAGCGTTCAACGCCGGCTCCAGCGCCGAAAGCCTGGTCGCGGCCCGCAGCGACTTTATCGATCGCCTGCTGCGTCGTCTGTGGATCTTTTACGGTTTCGAGGATATCCCGGAAACCGCCCTGGTGGCGGTAGGCGGCTATGGCCGCGGCGAACTTCATCCGCTGTCGGATATTGATGTGCTGGTGCTCAGCCAGCGCCGCCTGAATGAACAACAGTCGCAGCGCGTGGGGGAATTTATCACCCTGCTGTGGGATCTGAAACTGGAGGTGGGCCACAGCGTACGCACGCTGGAAGAGTGCCTGCTTGAAGGGCTGGCGGACCTGACCGTGGCCACCAACCTGATTGAGTCGCGCATGATCTGCGGCGACGTCGCGCTGTTCCTGCAGATGCAAAAACACATCTTCAGCGACGGCTTCTGGCCCTCCCCCCAATTTTTCCACGCCAAGGTGGCTGAGCAGCAGGAACGCCACCAGCGTTACCACGGCACCAGCTACAACCTGGAGCCAGACATCAAGAGCAGCCCCGGCGGCCTGAGAGATATTCACACCTTGCTGTGGGTAGCGCGCCGTCACTTTGGCGCCACCTCTCTGGACGAAATGGTCGGTTTCGGCTTTCTCACCCAAGCCGAACGCAACGAGCTCAATGAATGCCAGAGCTTCCTGTGGCGTATCCGCTTCGCACTGCATTTGGTGCTACCGCGTTACGACAACCGGCTGCTGTTCGATCGCCAACTCAATGTGGCGCAATTGCTGCGTTATGAGGGGGAAGGCAACGAACCGGTTGAACACATGATGAAGGATTTCTACCGCATGACGCGCCGCGTCGGCGAACTGAATCATATGCTGCTCCAACTGTTCGACGAAGCGATACTGGCGCTGGACGCCACGGAAAAGCCACGCCCGCTGAACGAGGATTTCCAGCTGCGCGGCGATCTGATAGACCTGCGTGACGAAACGTTGTTCATCCGCCAGCCGGAAGCCATCATGCGGATGTTTTACCTGATGGTACGCAACCGCGAAATCAAAGGCATTTACTCCACCACCGTGCGCCAATTGCGCCATGCACGCCGCCATCTGAAACAACCGCTGTGCAACATTCCGGAAGCACGCGATCTGTTTATGGCCATTTTGCGCCACCCTGGCGCAGTGTCGCGCGCGCTGGTACCGATGCATCGTCACAGCGTGCTGTGGGCCTATATGCCGCAGTGGGGCAAGATCGTCGGGCAAATGCAGTTCGATCTGTTCCACGCCTATACTGTCGACGAACACACCGTTCGGGTTCTGCAAAAGCTGGAAAGTTTCGCCGATGCAGAAACGCGGCCACGCCATCCGCTGTGCGTGGAGCTCTATCCGCGCCTGCCGAACCCAGAACTTCTGCTGCTGGCGGCGCTGTTCCACGATATCGCCAAAGGTCGCGGCGGTGACCACTCAATCCTCGGCGCACAGGATGCGCTGGAGTTCGCCGAACTGCACGGTCTGAATTCTCGCGAGGCCCAACTGGTGGCCTGGCTGGTACGCTGCCATCTGCTGATGTCGGTGACCGCCCAGCGCCGCGATATCCAGGATCCCACGGTTATCCAGCAATTCAGCGCTGAAGTGCAGAGCGAAACGCGCCTGCGCTATCTGGTTTGTCTGACGGTAGCGGATATCTGCGCCACCAACGAAACACTGTGGAACAGCTGGAAACAGAGCCTGTTGCGTGAGCTGTACTTTGCGACGGAAAAACAGTTGCGCCGCGGCATGCAAAACAGCCCGGACTTGCGCGAACGTGTACGTCACCACCGCCTGCAGGCGCTGGCGCTGCTGCGCATGGACAATATCGACGAAGAGGCGTTGCACCGCATCTGGAGCCGCTGCCGGGCCGACTACTTCCTGCGCCATTCGCCCAACCAACTGGCCTGGCACGCCCGTCATCTGCTGGCCCATGATTCCACCAAACCCCTGGTGCTGGTCAGCCGCCAGGCAACACGCGGCGGCACCGAAATCTTCATCTGGAGCCCGGACCGCCCTTACCTGTTTGCCGCCGTGGCCGGCGAGATGGATCGCCGTAACCTGAGCGTACACGACGCACAGATTTTCACCAATCGCGACGGCATGGCGATGGATACCTTCATCGTGTTAGAGCCGGACGGCAGCCCGCTGGCTCAGGACCGCCATGCGGCGATCCGCCATGCGCTGGTGCAAACCATCACCCAGCGGGAATATCAGCCGCCGCGCGTACGCAGGCCATCCTCCAAGCTGCGCCATTTCAGCGTGCCGACCGAAGTCAACTTCCTGCCGACCCATACCGATCGCCGCAGCTATCTGGAGCTGACCGCCCTTGATCAACCAGGTTTGCTGGCGCGAGTGGGCGAAGTGTTCGCCGATCTCGGCCTGTCGCTGCACGGCGCGCGAATTTCCACCATTGGCGAGCGAGTTGAGGACTTATTTATTCTGGCAGACAGCGATCGGCGCGCTCTGAATTCGGAAACGCGCAGAAAGTTGGAACAACGGTTGACAGAGGCCCTCAATCCAAACGATAAAATGTGATACAAGTTACCTTTTCGTAGACAACAACATCAGGACAGAGAACAGCATGCAGCAATTACAAAACGTTATTGAAAGCGCCTTCGAACGCCGCGCGGATATCACTCCGGCGAACGTAGACACCGTAACGCGCGAAGCGGTAAACCAGGTGATCGGCCTGTTGGACAGCGGCGCCCTGCGCGTTGCCGAGAAGATTGACGGTCAGTGGGTTACGCATCAGTGGCTGAAAAAGGCCGTGCTGCTTTCTTTCCGCATCAACGACAACAAAGTGATGGACGGTGCCGAAACCCGTTACTACGACAAAGTGCCGATGAAGTTTGCCGATTACGACGAAGCGCGCTTCCAGAAAGAAGGCTTCCGCGTGGTACCGCCGGCGACCGTTCGCCAGGGTGCATTCATTGCACGCAATACCGTATTGATGCCGTCCTACGTGAATATCGGCGCTTACGTTGACGAAGGCTCCATGGTCGATACCTGGGCTACCGTGGGTTCTTGCGCGCAGATTGGCAAAAACGTTCACCTGTCCGGCGGCGTCGGCATCGGTGGCGTACTGGAACCGCTGCAGGCCAACCCGACCATCATTGAAGACAACTGCTTCATCGGCGCGCGTTCAGAAGTGGTTGAAGGCGTGATCGTCGAAGAAGGTTCGGTGATCTCCATGGGCGTTTACCTCGGCCAGAGCACCCGCATTTATGACCGTGAAACCGGCGAAGTGCATTACGGCCGCGTTCCGGCCGGCTCGGTGGTGGTTTCAGGTAACCTGCCGTCCAAAGACGGTTCTTACAGCCTGTACTGTGCGGTCATCGTCAAGAAAGTCGACGCCAAAACGCGCAGTAAAGTCGGCATTAATGAGTTATTGCGCACCATCGACTAAAATAGACCTGGCGGGTGACTCACCCGCTATTTTTTTGTCTTCAGTACGCGAGCAGTCACAGTCTCTGGCGCGGTTTTTCGCCATAATCCCAGACCGTGGAATAAAGTCTATTTATAAGGTGGCGCTATTATGTATGACAACCTGAAAAGCTTGGGAATCAGTCAACCGGAAGATGTCGATCGCTATAGCCTGCGTCAGGAGGCCAATAACGACATTCTTAAGATTTACTTCCGCAAGGATAAAGGCGAATTCTTTGCCAAGAGCGTGAAGTTCAAATACCCGCGCCAACGCAAAACCGTGGTGGCGGATAATGCCGGTCAGGGTTACAAAGAAATTCACGAGATAAACCCGAACCTGCGTTACGTAATTGATGAACTGGATCAACTGTGCCAGCGCGATCAGGTCGAAGTGGATCTGAAACGCAAAATTCTTGATGACCTGCGTCATCTGGAAGGCGTGGTATCCCACAAAATTGCCGAGATCGAATCCGATCTGGAAAAACTGACCCGCGGAAAATAAGAACCCGCTCGCTGTAGGGCGCGGCATGCTGCGCCCGTATTAGTCGGGGCAAATAACTTCGCCCCTTACAACAAATCTGTCGGAAGCCGCCTGAAAGACGGCGGGTCGGTATCTTATTTCAGCAGTGAGCCCCACTGCTCAACCCACGGGCAAGAAACCACTTCCGGCTCAGGCTGTTCCATCGCATCGATTTCCAACACATCTCCCACGCGGGTTGCTCCCTGCTCTTGCAATAGCGCATCAAACGCACGCCCTGCGCCACAGAAATTGTCATAACTGCTGTCACCGAGCGAAATCAGCCCATAGCGCAGTTCCGGCTGGTAGCCGACCTGATCGCGGATGGCGTGGAACAGCGGCGCAATGCTGTCCGGTAAATCGCCCTGACCGGTGGTGGAGGTGATCACCAGCGCATAGTGCTGGCGGTAGAATTGCCAAGCCTCAAGCGTGCCCTCTTCAAACAGTTTGACCTCATGCCCCTGCTCGCCAAGGATATTTTCCGCCTCTTCCGCCACCAGCAGTGAGTTGCCGTAGACCGTTCCCACGAAGATTCCAACCTGAGCCATTGCCCCTACTCCCTCAATTACCTTTGAAAATTACCCGTTATCCTGACCGTTAGCCGCACTAAACTCAACCCCGGCGAGCTCAGGGAACCCCCCTGCCCAGCCAAACTGCGACATGACTCCCTGCCAGGGTTCATCCCAGCGTGCGGAAATCAGTAACGGCTCACCGGTCACAGGATGGTTCAACTGCAGATGACTGGCGTGCAGCATCAAGCGCGGGCAGCCGAAGTGCTGGGCCATGCCGCGGTTCTGACGCAGGTCGCCGTGCTTACTGTCACCAATGATCGGATGACGAAGATGCACCATATGGCGACGCAACTGATGCTTACGGCCGTTTTCCGGCTTCAGTTCCATCAGACTGTAGCGCGCGCTGTCATAACGGCCAATGGCCACCGGCATCTCCACCTGCGCCAGTGGCCGGTAGTGGGTGACCGCCGGCTGCGGGCCTTTATCGGCAGCGGCATGCTTATCGGCGATTTTGTCCAGTTCTTCCGTCAGCGGGTAGTCGAGAGTTGCCCCTTCCTGCACGTAGCCACGCACCACCGCATGATAGGTTTTCTGCACTTGATGTTGCTCGAGCTGCTGCGACAGCAGACGCGCCACTTCGCTGGACAGCGCCATCAACAGCACGCCGGAGGTCGGGCGGTCGAGGCGATGCACGGTAAACACGTGCTGGCCTATCTGGTCACGCACCGTCTGCATCATAAACCGGGTTTCATGGCGATCCAGCCAGCTGCGATGCACCAGCCAACCCGACGGCTTGTTCACCGCCACCAAATACTCATCCTGGTAAAGAATCTCAATCATTATTGCGGTTCTTTATTCAACATAAGATCCAAACGTTCCAGCAGCACCAGCAGCGGCATGCAGTTCGGATCCTTATCTTTCAGCGCCTCTTCAAAGTAAGGCGTAATGGCAAAACGCGTCGGCAATGGCGCATGCGCATCCAGTAGCGCGTACATCCGCGGCAGAAATATCCATTGCAGCCACTCTTCGGCCAGCATGCTGTCTACGCAGAAGGGTTCGGTGCTGGCGAAGGCTTCAGGCTCGGGTGGCGTGGCTTGCCACAGCGCCAGCTCTCGCATTGACTGTTCAATCGCCTGCAAACTAAGGCGAACCTGATTTTGTATACTCATCTGCATTCCCGATCCGTTTAAACCATGATATTCAGCGGCGCGGCTGAAAGGCGGCAAAGCATAGCATTTTACCCTTTATAGCCCAAATTCGGCTGAGTTGATGAGATCGACCGCATTTGATCTGGTGGCGCACGCCGCCGCACGGCACAATGAGTTCACCGAATAAACCGCAAAGATTAGACACATGCCTGCAATCACACCAATAAAAAATCATGCAACGCCCGGCAAAGCCATGCTGGCTTCGGTCACCGGTTACGCGATGGACGGCTTTGATCTGCTGATCCTCGGCTTTATGCTGCCGGCCATCAGCATCGAACTGGGGCTAACCTCTTCCGCCGCCGGCTCACTGGTGACCTGGACGCTGATCGGCGCCGTATTGGGCGGCGTGATTTTCGGCCACCTCAGCGATCGCTTTGGCCGCATCCGGGTACTGACCATCACCATCCTGATGTTCTCCCTGTTTACCGGCCTGTGCGCTCTGGCGCAGGGCTATTGGGATTTGCTCGCCTATCGCACGCTGGCGGGGATCGGGTTGGGGGGAGAGTTCGGCATCGGCATGGCGCTGATAGCCGAAGCCTGGCCGGCGGAAAAACGCAACCGCGCCTCCGCCTATGTTGGCATGGGCTGGCAACTTGGCGTTCTGGCGGCGGCTTTCCTCACCCCGCTGCTGTTGACGCATATCGGCTGGCGCGGCATGTTCCTGGTTGGGTTACTGCCGGCAATCGCGTCATTTCTCATCCGCCGCACACTGGGTGAGCCGGAGGAATTCGTACGCCAACAAAATAGTGGCCAGCAGCTCTCCTTTACCCAGCGCGTAAAGCTGCTGTTTAAAGACCGGACCACCAGCAAAGCCAGTATCGGCATTTTTATTCTGTGCTCAGTGCAGAACTTCGGGTATTACGGGCTGATGATTTGGATGCCGACCTACCTGGCAAAAAATTTCGGTTTTTCGCTGACCAAATCTGGCCTGTGGACTGCAGTAACCGTGCTCGGAATGACGCTGGGCATCTGGCTGTTTGGTGTATTGGCCGATCGCTTCGCCCGCTGGAAGATTTTTATTGTCTATCAGATTGGCGCCGTGGTGATGGTCGTGGTCTATGCGCAACTTGGCGATCCCATGCTGATGCTGTTCGCCGGCGCGCTAATGGGGTTATTCGTCAATGGCATGATTGGCGGCTACGGCGCGTTGATCTCCGATACCTATCCGGTCCAGGTGCGCGCTACCGCACAAAATATTTTGTTTAATCTCGGGCGCGGCGTAGGCGGGTTGGGGCCATTGGTGATTGGGGCATTGGTGACGCAGGTGTCCTTCACGGCGGCAATCAGCCTGCTGGCGGCGATATATCTGTTGGATATTTACGCCACGCTGTTCCTGTTGCCGAAAACACAGAGCAACGGCGATACGCTGGGGGCGATTGGTTAACAATAACGAAGAGTTTGAGAAGGGGTAGTGTTCTTTGATACTTAAGATATAAAACCGCCATAAAAAGTTGGGGGCACTGCGTTAACAGTGCCCCCGGTTCGTTTTATAGCTGTCCCGCTACACAGTGTGCTCCCTGCTCAATCCTTGAAAACTTTTCCTGCGGCCATCCTGACCCAACCGTCCTTGCTCTATCCTGTAGCATCGTCCTGACGCGGTTCCTTAGTCTTCATGACCCGCCAACCCTCCTTTGCCGGCTCTCAATCTCCATCCTGGAGGTGTCCCTGGTTTCAATCCTGAAACATCCTTGGCATCTCCTGACGCCGTCCTTCGCTCTTCACTGAGCGCATCCATTTCCTCTTCCTGAAGCTGCATCATCCTGATGCTTTCCTGCTCCACCGTATCCGTTCCGGTAACCATAAGATCGCTTAATTATCTCGGCTTCACAAGGGATTAGCATAAGGATCAGGCTAAATTAACACTAAGAGTTATCCTAAAGAAAATCTAACCAATTGATCTGGATAACAATAAAGACAATCCAGATCGCAGCCCACAAAAAATTAAAAGCGATCTCTCACAGCCCGTGTGCGAGATATCTCACACGAGTGAGGCTAGATACGGCGTTAAATACTCAACTGAGGGCGCAATGCATCGAGGAAATTCCCCAGCGAAGCCGCCAGCAAGGTGCGTTTATCGCTGCCGAATTGTTCCAGTACGACATTGCCGCTGACGTTGCACAGCGAGACCATCGTCATCTCGGATTCAGTGGTTGCCAGGAATAACGTCGGCGACAGCTTCAGCCGCTTTTGCGTCACCAAATGGCCGATCAAATTCTCCTGCAGGCGAATAAAATCGTCTTCGCTCCACACCTGCAGCAAGGTCACAAGGTGCTCACCGAACTGCGCTCTCATATCCCCCGCATACTGCTGGGTATAAAACAGGTTAATGTCCGGTTGCAGCCGTATCTCAAGCGCGACCTCCACTTTTTCCAACGTCATCGCCGGGGGGAAGGGTTGCGGCAACCACAGCACTTCATCGTCGCGCGTTTCTACAATGCAAGGCGATGGCACGCCGTACAAATCCTGGCTCGCCGGCGCATGACCGCGCTCCTGCTGCCAAAGATCGACATAGCGCTGGGTGAATTCACGCAGGGCGTTCGGTACATCATGGTCCATATTTTTTCTCGCATACGGTAAACTGGAGGCTATTGTACCTATCTATCACCGAGGTGACAGCAGATGTCCTCCTATCAAGACCATCACGCCCTGTCGGCACTGACTCTGGGCAAACCTACCGCATACCGCGATCGCTACGACGCTCAGCTGCTGCAGGCGGTGCCGCGCAGCATGAACCGTGAACCGCTGGGTTTGTATCCGGACAGCCTGCCGTTCCACGGTGCCGATATCTGGACCCTGTATGAGCTCTCATGGCTGAACGGCAACGGCTTGCCGCAGGTCGCGGTGGGCGAGATTAGCCTCAACGCCAACAGCATCAACCTCATCGAATCCAAAAGTTTCAAGCTTTACCTCAACAGCTTTAACCAGACCCAATTTACCGACTGGGAGACGGTGCGCAGCACGCTGCAACGCGATCTGTCCGCCTGCGCGCAGGGTGATGTCAGCGTCGCCTTGTTCAGCATCGATCAGGTGGAAGGCAGCCCTATCGCCCGGTTGGAGGGAGAATGCATCGATCATCAGGACATCCGTATTGATAACTACGAGTTCAACGCCGATTACCTGCTGAACGCCACCGGCACCCGTCAGGTTGAAGAGCAACTTGTCAGCCACCTGCTGAAGTCAAACTGCCTGATCACCAACCAACCCGACTGGGGGTCGGTGCAAATCCAGTATCGTGGCGCACAAATCGATCGTGAAGCGCTGTTGCGCTATCTGGTGTCCTTCCGTCACCACAACGAATTCCATGAACAGTGCGTTGAGCGCATCTTCAACGATCTGATGCGCTATTGCCGGCCAGAGAGCCTGTCGGTGTATGCGCGCTACACCCGTCGCGGCGGTCTGGACATCAACCCCTGGCGCAGTAACCTTGACTTTGTGCCATCGCATGGCCGTCTGGCGCGCCAATAGTGCGAAGCATTGCTCAACAACTAAGCTAACGAGCGGTTTGTATTGGTAAAAATCAGGGGACGGCGGTAAGGTTAAGAAAGGCTGCGGCCAGTCATTGACCGCAGTGCGCTAACAATAACGAGTGCTGTTCTGCTGCGTATGGATTACTACTGCCCCGCCTCGGGTGCAAAGGAGTTACCTTGATTACACACATCAGCCCGCTTGGCTCTATGGATTTGCTGTCGCAGCTGGAAGTAGACATGCTGAAGCGCACCGCCAGCAGCGATCTGTACCGTTTGTTCCGCAACTGTTCGCTGGCCGTGTTGAATTCCGGCAGTCAAACCGACAACAGCAAACAGCTGCTTTTACGCTATGAAACCTTTGATATCAACGTTCTGCGCCGTGAGCGCGGGGTCAAACTCGAGCTGGTGAACCCACCGGAAGATGCCTTTGTCGACGGCAGAATTATCCGCTCTCTGCAGGCCAACCTGTTCGCCGTGCTGCGCGATATCCTGTTCGTTCACGGCCAAATCGACAGCGCCGGCCGTTTCCAGCATCTGAACCTGGAAAATTCGGCCCACATCACCAACCTGGTATTCTCCATCCTGCGCAACGCCCGAGCGTTGCACCTCGATGAAGATCCTAATCTGGTGGTGTGTTGGGGCGGCCACTCCATCAATGAAAATGAATACCTGTACGCCCGCAAAGTCGGCAGCCAGCTTGGCCTGCGCGAGCTGAATATCTGCACCGGCTGTGGGCCGGGAGCGATGGAAGCGCCGATGAAAGGCGCCGCCGTAGGCCATGCGCAACAGCGCTACCGCAACAGCCGTTTTATCGGCATGACCGAACCTTCGATCATCGCCGCCGAGCCGCCTAACCCACTGGTCAATGAGCTGGTGATCATGCCGGACATCGAAAAACGTCTGGAAGCCTTCGTGCGCATCGCACACGGCATCATCATCTTCCCGGGTGGCGTCGGCACGGCGGAAGAGCTGCTGTATCTGCTGGGTATTTTGATGAATCCGGAAAACAGCGAACAGGTATTGCCACTGATCCTCACCGGGCCGAAAGAGAGCGCCGATTACTTCCGCGTACTGGACGAGTTCATCATGAACACCCTGGGTGATGAAGCGCGCCGTCATTACACCATCATCATCGACGATCCGGCCGAAGTGGCGCGGCAGATGAAAAAAGCCATGCCGCTGGTGAAAGAGAACCGTCGCAACACCGGCGATGCCTACAGTTTTAACTGGTCGATCCGCATAGCACCCGATCTGCAACTGCCGTTTGAACCAAGCCACGAAAACATGGCGAATCTCAATCTGTATCCGGACCAACCGGCCGAACAGTTGGCCGCTGCGCTGCGCCGCGCGTTTTCCGGCATCGTGGCCGGCAACGTGAAGGAAAATGGCATTCATGCCATTGAGCAATTTGGCCCGTACAAACTGCACGGCGAGCCGCAGATGATGAAACAAATGGACAGTCTGTTGCAGGGCTTTGTCGCCCAGCACCGCATGAAGCTACCGGGCAGCGCCTATGTGCCCTGCTATGAAATCGTAGCCTGATACCTCAGGGCGGCGTAGAGCCGCCCTTCTTTTATCTGACTTTACTCTACAGCCAGGCGGCAAGCGTACTCAGGCATTGTAGATACGCTCCATTCTGTGCCCGCATTCGTCGGAGCGATATATTCGCCCGCTACAGAAACTGGGATGGGTACGGGAAGTCAGCCACGCTGCGGCTTGAAAGACGACGAATAAATGCCTATACACCTACTGATTGTTGACGCCCTGAACTTAATTCGCCGCATCCACGCCGTGCAGGGTTCTCCCTGCGTGAATGCCTGCCAGCATGCGCTGCAACAGCTGATCCAGCACAGCCGGCCAACCCATGCGGTGGCAGTATTCGACGAAGATGACCGCAGTGAAAGCTGGCGTCACCAAATTCTGCCCGACTACAAAGCCGGACGCTCGCCGATGCCGGAAAACTTACAGCAGGAAATGCCACAGCTGCGGCAGGCATTCGAAGCGCTCGGCGTCGCCTGTTGGCATTCGCCGGGCAATGAGGCGGACGATCTGGCGGCAACGCTGACGGCCAAGGTCGCCGGCGGCGGCCATCAGGTGACGATAGTGTCCACCGACAAAGGTTATTGCCAACTGTTGGCGCCCAACGTGCAGATCCGCGATTACTTCCAGAAACGCTGGCTGGACATGCCCTTTGTGCAACAGGAATTCGGGGTTGCGCCACAGCAATTGGCGGATTACTGGGGGCTGGCGGGAATAAGCAGCAGCAAAATTCCTGGCGTGGCCGGCATCGGGCCAAAAACGGCGGTATTGTTATTACAACAGGCGGGTACGTTGGATGAGCTGTATCAGGATCTGGAACAGGTGGCGGAAAAATGGCGCGGCAAGTTGCAACAACACCGCGACATGGCTTACGTCAGTAAAAAGGTCGCCACGCTGCGCACCGATTTGACGTTAACCGGCAACCTGCAGCAGTTGCGGTTACCGGTTAGCTAAAGGCGCTGCAAGCAGCGCCCGGTCAATTATTCACGCTCGTCGCGACGTCCCGGCACCGCCGACCACATACGGCGCACATGTACCGTGACTTCTTCACGATCGTGATAAAGCTGTTTAGCATGAATTTCTGAACTGATGCCAACCGCGTCCAACGCTTCCTTGATGGTCTGCAGATTCTGCGAAACCTCTTCGTAACGTTTTTTCATCGGTAGCTTCAGGTTGAAAATCGCCTCACGGCACCAACCTTTGACCAACCACTGGATCATCAAGCTGGTCACTTTGGCCGGTTTCTCCACCATGTCGCACACCAGCCAGTAAATCTTGCTGCTGCTTGGTTCGTATTTGAAACCGTCGGCGCGGTGATGCGTAACCTGCCCAGTATCCATCAGGCTCTGCGCCATCAGGCCATTATCCACCGCATGCACCATCATGCTGCGTTGCACCAGTTGATAGGTCCAGCCGCCCGGGCAAGCGCCCAGATCGACCGCATGCATGCCACTGCTCAAACGTTCGTCCCACTCATCGGCGGGAATGAACACGTGGAACGCCTCTTCCAGTTTCAGCGTAGAACGGCTCGGCGCGTCAGAAGGGAACTTGAGGCGCGGAATCCCCATATAGAACGGCGAATTGTTGTTACTGAAGGAGTAGCCGACATAACAGCAACCCGGTGCGATAAAGAACACATGAACCACCGGACGGGTCGCGTTCTCACGCGCCATTAGCACCTTTTGCTCACGCATTGCGGCACGCAGCGGCACGGTCAGCTTGCGGCAGAACTTCATCAGCTCTTTGCTTTCGTTGGTATCCGGCACTTCCACTCGCAGCTCACCGCCGCGATCGACCACGCCAATCAACATGCCGACAATCGGTGACACGCGATCTTCCGGCGGAAGGTCGCGCAGCAGTTCGCCAACCACCAGCATCTGGCGGGCAAAAATCAGTTCACGGAACGGGATTTCCCGCGCCAGGCGGTCGGCGTCATCCGGCTGATAGCACTCGAACAGCACGTAGCCGCTGTTATCTTTTACCCGGGCAAACCCAAAGACTTCCAGCTCGGCAGCCTTGGCGGTAATTTCCGCCGCACACTCTTTTTCAAAACCAGGACGGCAATACAACGCAAGCTTATTCATGGCGCTCGGCCTTTTTCCTCAGACGCAAAGCGCCAATCAACATCAATGCCCAACCGATCAGGAAGCACACGCCGCCAACCGGCGTGATATAGACCCAGACCTTCAGGTGTGACAGCGCCAGACAATACAGACTGCCGCTGAACAGTACGGTGCCGAGCGCCAACAGCGCCCCGCTCCAATAAAACCACAGGCTGACGCGGCGCTGCATCGCCACCGCCAGCACCAGGATCGCCAGGGTATGGAACCCTTGGTAATCCAACCCGGTACGGATCCAGGCCATCTCGTTTGCACCCAGCGTGCCGTTTAATACGTGCGCGCCAAACGCGCCCAGGGCAACAAATACAAAGCCGCTGATAGCGGCAAAAATCAGCATTGAACGACTGCTCATCGTTATTTACCTTATTGAAGAAAACCGGCTGCCGCAGAACGGCGGCCGGCCTTATTGTTCATAGCGAAAGCGGAATTTCTCCTGCTCGCTGGCTGCCCGTGCCAGGATCCACTGACGAAAGGCGGCTATTTTACCCAGTTCTGCCTGGCTGTCATGGCATACCAGATAAAAAGCGTTTTTACTGACCAGTACATCGTTAAACGGGCAAACCAGCCGCCCGGCTTCGATTTCAGTTTGCGCCATCACGTTATTCACCAGCGCCACTCCCTGACCATGAACCGCAGCCTGAACCACCATTGCGCTGTGGCTGAAAATCGGCCCCTGTTGCACATTAATGTGCTGCAATCCCAACTGTCGGGTATAAGCCAGCCAATCGCGGCGTGAAGTATCATGCAGTAGCGTGTGATAAGCCAGATCGTCCGTCACTTTTAACGCATGTTCCCCGGTCAGCAGACTGGGTGAACACACAGGCAACAGATATTCCGCGTATAAACGTTCGGCGCGCACCCCTGGCCAATTGCCGCGACCATAAAAAATCGCTACATCGACATCGTCCGCCAGCTTCTCTTCCTCACGGTCCACTGCCTGGATGCGCACGTCGATCCCCGGATAAGCTGAGTTAAAGCCAGAGAGCCTCGGCACCAACCACTGAATGGCGAAACTCGGCGGCAAACTGACGGTTAATGCCCCCTTGGCACTGCGCGCCTGCAACTTGCGGGTAGCTTCGTTGATCGAAGAGAAGATTTCCTTGATATCCAGGTAATAACTTTGCCCTTCTTCCGTCAGCAGCAGCGAGCGATTGCGCCGCCGAAACAGCTTCAGGCCGAGGAAGTCCTCCAGCGACTTGATCTGATGGCTCACAGCGGCCTGGGTAACGAACAGCTCTTCTGCCGCTTTGGTGAAACTCAGGTGGCGAGCCGCCGCGTCGAAGACCCGCAGCGCATTGAGAGGTGGTAAGCGTTTAGACATTTATTAGCTACTTTTGTGTAACAATATTCCGAATGATTCGGCATAAAAAATCAGGCGACGCTGTGTACCAAGTTACAGGTCCACGACAGCAAACCGCTATCATTAGTTTTTTTAATCCGAGCCATTATAAATTGTCCGTTGAGCATGCGCCAGCAAATACCTATAGTGGCGGCACTTCCCGGGCCGGAACGAAAAGGGAGTGGGTGTCGAGGACGCCGATGAACTTTTGGCTTGTGGTTATGATGTTGTGTTTGCAAATTGTCTGGCAATCCAGACATGGTAGCTAAGCTACTGTTTTTTCACTTCCTGTACATTTACCCTGTCTGTCCATAGTGATTTTATGCAGCACCGCAATATTTGCGGTGCTTTTTTTTGCCCGTTTTTTGACGAGGTTACTGGTTGCTTTCAACCATCTCTTTCACGTCTGAACGGTTGATCTGCTGTTCAACGCCGTTGGCGTCTTTATAGCTGATCATGCCTGTGTCGTTATCCACCTTTGGTTTTCCGTCAGCGACAATGGTGCGTCCATCATTGGTATGCATTACGTAATTGCTGGAACATGCGGCCAGGGTAAACGTTAGCATCAGAGCAGAAATAACTGCGGCTGTTTTCTTCATTGCGGACTCCTTGTAGATAAAAATGCTGTAAAAAACCTTTTATGTTATTTAACGCCATTACCTGGCAGGCACTTAATAGCATAACAAACTTATCAGAGATTTCCAGGCGATAAGTCCTAATGGACGGGAGAACTTGTCTCCGACGAAAAAATAGGACAGGATCACCCATTGACTCAGCCAGTGACAATCAGGGTATGACACCTTTTAATCCCACCGATTTTCGTAATCAGTTTCCGGCCCTGCAGCAGGCGGGAATTTATCTCGACAGCGCCGCCACCGCGTTGAAGCCGCTGGCGGTTATCGCGGCGACGCAGCAGTTTTACCGTGACGATGCCGCCACGGTGCATCGCAGCCAACACCGCGTGGCACAGGATTTGACCGCCCGCTTCGAACAGGCGCGCCGGCAGGTCGCTACGCTGATCAATGCCCCCACGGCCGATGACATTATTTGGGTACGCGGTACCACCGAGGCAATCAATCTGGTGGCGCAAAGCTATGCCCGCCCCCGGCTGCAACCGGGTGACGAAATTCTGGTGAGCGAAGCCGAACACCACGCCAACCTGATCCCCTGGTTGATGGTGGCGGAACAAACTGGCGCGCGGGTGGTGAAATTGCCGCTTGGTGTCGATCGCCTGCCGGACCTGGCACAGCTCCCCAGGCTGCTCAACGATAAAACCCGGCTGTTGGCGCTGGGGCAAATGTCCAACGTCACCGGCGGTTGCCCGGATCTGGCGCAAGCCATCACTCTGGCCCACGGCGTCGGCGCGCGCGTGATGATCGACGGAGCACAGGGCATAGTGCACTGCCCGGCCGACGTTCAGCAGCTTGATATTGATTTTTACGCTTTCTCCGGCCACAAACTCTATGGCCCGACCGGCATAGGTGCGCTGTACGGAAAAAGCGAATTACTGGCACTGATGGCGCCGTGGCAAGGCGGCGGTAAAATGCTGACCCAGGCGTCATTCGAGGGCTTCACGCCGCAGAAACCACCGCACTGCTTTGAGGCCGGCACACCCAATATCGCCGGCGTACTGGGGCTGGCTGCCGCGCTGGAATGGCTTGGCACTCAGGATAGAGCAGGCGCCGAGCGCTACAGCCGCGATTTGGCCGATCTGGCCGAGCAACGGCTGGCGCAGTTACCGGGCTTTCGCAGCTTCCGCTGTTCAGGTTCCAGCCTGCTGGCATTCGATATTGCCGGCATTCATCACAGCGATATCGTCACTCTTTTGGCAGAGCAAGGCATCGCGCTGCGCGCCGGCCAGCACTGCGCCCAGCCGCTGATGGCGGCGTTGGGCGTCAGCGGTACACTGCGTGCGTCATTCGCGCCTTACAACACCACGGAAGACGTTGAAAACCTGGTGACAGCGCTGATCAACGCCATAGATCTGCTGGCCGACTAAATTAACTTCGGAGACGCTATGCTTGCCCCACATCCCTTTGGCAGCGAAATTACCGCCGAGGCGCTGATCGTAAAATTTACCGCGCTTAAGCAGTGGGAAGATCGCTATCGCCAACTGATTATGCTGGCGAAACAGTTGCCGCCACTGCCGGAGCCGTTACGCACGGCAGAGATGGAGCTCAGCGGCTGTGAGAACCGCGTCTGGCTGGGGCATCAATTATTGGCTGACGGCACGCTGCATTTTTATGGCGACAGCGAAGGCCGCATCGTACGCGGCCTGCTGGCGGTCGTGCTGACGGCAGTGGAAGGTAAAACGCCGCAGCAAATTGCGGCAATGGATCCGCTGGCGCTGTTTGAGCAACTGGCGCTGCGCGCTCAGCTCAGCGCCACCCGTGCCAGCGGGCTGGAAGCGTTGGCCGCCGGGGTGAAAGCGATCGCCGCTCGTTACGCCTGACGCGCGGCTTTCGCCACCATTTTCTTCAAGGCGTGGGACACGGCGACAAAGCCAAAGGTCGCGGTAACCATGGTCGCCGCACCGAATCCCGCGCTGCAATCCATTCTTTTTGGCCCTTCCGCGGTGCTGCGTGATGCGCAAACCGTGCCGTCCGGCTGCGGATACACCAGCGGTTCGCTGGAAAACACGCAATCAATGCCGAGCTTGCCCTTACTGTTTTTCACCACGTTGAAATCATTCTTCAACCGCTCGCGCAGCTTGGCCGCCAGCGGATCCTGAATGGTCTTTGCCAAATCGGCTACCGCTATCTGCGTCGGATCTATTTGCCCGCCGGCGCCGCCGGTAGTGACCACCGGGATCTTGTAACGACGGCAATAAGCCAGCAGCGCAGCTTTCGGCCGTACGCTATCGATCGCGTCGATCACGTAGCTGAAATTGTTGTTCAGCAGCTCTGCCGCGTTGTCCGCAGTTATAAAGTCGTCAATGCAGGTTACCCGGCATTCAGGGTTGATCGCCAGAATGCGCTCCGCCATCACTTCCGTCTTTGACTGGCCAACGTGCTGGCGCAACGCATGGATCTGGCGGTTGGTATTGGTGACGCAGACATCATCCATATCGATCAGCGTAATGGCGCCGATACCGGTACGGGCCAGAGCCTCTGCCGCCCAGGAACCCACGCCGCCGATGCCAATCACGCACACATGCGCCTGGGCAAACAGCGCCAGCGCCTGCTGACCGTATAAACGTGCCGTGCCGCCAAAACGCTGCAGATAGGCTTCAGAATAGGCTGTGCTCATAACGCGTTACTTACCTTAACAATGCAAATGATAAGGGCCGGAAGATCCGGCCCTTGCGGGTCAATATCGGCGTACCCTATGACTTATTGTCGTCAGCGGGTAACCAACAACGAACCGCCGTTAGCGGAAGAAGTCTGGCTGGTGAACAATGGCGTACCGGTGTTACCGCCTTTCAGCACCCAGACTCGGCCGTAATGATTGTAATACCCCGCCGAGTGGCCGGCGTCCGGCCCGATGCCCTGGTACATATCGAAGTGCTGGCCTTTGATAGCGCCGCCCACGTCCAGAGCCACCATCAGGCGCATCTCATATTTTCCCGTGAATTTACCCTTGTTGTCCAGCAGAGGCACTTCTGCCAGCAGCGTGGTGCCTGCCGGGATCAGTGAACGGTCGGAAGCTACCGAAGCTTTGGCAATCAAAGGTACCGCACTGGCGCCCCGTACCGGCGCAAAAGCCTCCGGACGGAAGAACACAAAGGAAGGGTTCTGCTCCAGCAACTCACGCACTTCTGCTGCGCTGTGGGTATCGGCCCACTGGCGAATCGCCTGCATCGACATATCCGCCTTGGCCACTTCGCCGCGATCGATCAGCACTTTACCGATGCTGCGATAGGCATGGCCGTTCTTGCCGCCGTAACCGAAGAACACCAGCGGCTGACCATTGCCGTAATCCACATAGCCGCTGCCCTGAACTTCCATCATAAAGTTGTCCATCAGCGAGTTGGTGTAGGCAACGATATAACGGTCATCCAGCGCGCCAGAGTAAATGCCTGCGCGATCCGGCAGGCGGCCTTTGCCTTTTGGCGGCATGCGGTACAGCGGGTAACGGAACTCACCCTGCTGGGTATAGCGCGCCTGCACGACCGGCGTATAGTAGCCGGTGAACTGCACGTTCCCGTAGTTGTCCACGCCTTCCATCTGATAGGCGCTGAGACCGTATTGGTTCAGTTGACGGGTATCGGCACCGGCGGCCATCCAGCTTTGCACTGCCTGAAAGGTGCTGTTGTTGCGATTAAACAGTGCGGGAGAAGCGTTTCTAATCTCCATCAGCTGATTCGAGTAATCCCTGGCGTTAACCGGCACGCCTTTGGCGTTGGGTTGATTCACCAACTCCAGCGACTGATCCAGATGCCCATCCTTATACTGCTGCCCCCGGTCGGTCGGCTTTGACGAACAGCCTGCCAATACCGCTACCATCAACCCGCCCAGCAGGTATTTGCCCCAACGTCCTTTCATCGCACACACTCTCAAACAGATATGATCTACCGGCGAACGATAACAAACACCCATAGATAAGGGAATCGCCGCAAATAAAAAAACCCGCACGGCGGATAACGATGAAAAAGAACGCAAATTGCGGACTAATTCAGCATAAAGATGGCTTTAACTCAATTAATTGCAAAAAGGGTTGCAACAAAATGCACGGAGAGTATAGTGCGCTTCCAT
>NZ_BCTU01000016.1 GCF_001590925.1 Serratia plymuthica NBRC 102599 | reverse complement strand
TCTTAATGACTACAGATAAGCACCTTAACGGGTGTTTTTTTGTATCTGAAATCTGCCAAAACCCGGCCAGGCACCCACCCAGCCGCATCAGCTTACACCTTATCCACGCGCTGCCGCGCCGCCGTTGGCGAAATACGCCTTGATACCCGCCAGAATGGATTCCGCCACTTGCTGTTGGAAATGACTGGTTCTCAGCTTACGCTCTTCTTCAATATTGCTGATAAACGCCGTCTCAACCAGGATCGAAGGGATATCGGGGGCTTTTAACACCGCAAAACCGGCCTGATCGACGCGATTCTTGTGCAAACGGTTTATTTTGCCCATTCGGTTCAGCACTTCCTTGCCGAATTTCAGACTGTCGTTGATGGTTGCGGTTTGGATCAAATCAAACATGGTGTGATCCAGATAGCGATCGCCGCTTTTGCTTACGCCGCCGATTTGGTCCGATTCGTTTTGAGTTTGCGCCAGGAATTTCGCCGCCGAACTAGTGGCGCCCTTGGTCGATAGCGCAAATACCGAAGATCCGCGCGCGGCCTGGCTGGTAAAGGCATCGGCATGGATAGAAACGAACAGGTCGGCACGCTGCTTGCGCGCCTTCGCCACCCTCACCTTCAGCGGAATGAACACATCTTCATTGCGCGTCATAAACACCTTCATATTCGGTTCGCGCTTGATTAACGCGCTCAGTTTGCGGGCGATCTGCAACACGATATCCTTCTCGCGCGTTTTGAATTTGCCAATCGCCCCCGGATCCTCGCCGCCGTGGCCGGGATCCAGCATGATGACAATCGGACGATCGCGCCCCGCCTTGCCTGCCCGCGGCGCCTCGGCCGGCAAAGTGCGCTCGAGATCGCCCTTGTTGTAATCTTCCAGTAATGCCAATAGCGGATCATAGTCTTCGCCAGTGCCGCCCTTGCTGGGATACAGATCCATCACCAGACGGTTGCGATATTCCGGTACCGGCGGCAGAGTAAACATATGAGGGCTGACGCTCTGCTTAAGTTCCAACACCAGCCGAACGGTGTTTTGATCAAACTGACCGACGCGCGCCTGTTTCAAATAGGGATCGTCAGCACGAACCTGGCCGACAATGCCCTTCAATACGCTATTGAGATGCACCCCTTCGATATCCACCACCACGCGATCGGGATTGGTCAGCGCAAACTGTTTATATTTCAGTTCGGTGTTTGATTCGAGCGTCACCCGGGTGTAAGTAGAAGAAGGCCAGACACGTACGGCAATCACGTGCGATGATGCAGCGAAGCCTATGCGACTCACACTCAGCAACCAACTTGCGGCAACCCCCTGCAATAGACGACGGCGGCCCAGATTGTGATTTGAGTTTGGCATGCGACTCCGGCAGTGATAACAGGTTAAAACAGATGAAAAAACGCCGATAAAACGGGAATGGCAAAAACTTTAACGAATCCTCCCGGCGCTGTCATCAGAAAATCTTTCCAAGGTTTTTCAATTTATTACCCCATTAGCCCCTTCCGCAAATAAATACAGACAATTTCCCGCTTGCCATCGGGGCCATAAAAGAATAAAAATACAAAAATATCGTATAAATATGCAAAAGAGGTTTTGCCGTGAAGGAACGTAGTACCGAGCTTGTTCAAGGATTCCGTCACTCAGTTCCCTATATCAACGCCCACCGCGGCAAGACGTTTGTCGTCATGCTTGGGGGAGAAGCCATAGAGCATGAGAATTTTTCCAACATCGTCAACGATATCGGGCTGCTGCATAGCCTGGGGATTCGTTTGGTGGTGGTCTATGGCGCACGGCCGCAGATCGACAGCAATCTGGCGCAGCATAACTACGAACCTATTTATCATAAGCATACCCGGGTCACCGACGCACACACGCTTGAGCTGGTTAAGCAAGCGGCGGGCCTGCTGCAACTGGACATCACCGCACGGCTGTCGATGAGCCTCAACAATACGCCGCTGCAAGGCGCGCACATCAACGTGGTCAGCGGCAACTTTATCATTGCCCAGCCGTTAGGGATTGATGACGGCGTGGATTACTGCCACAGCGGCCGTATTCGCCGTATTGATGAAGAAGCGATCCACCGTCAACTCGACAGTAACGCTATCGTGCTGATCGGTCCGGTCGCCGTTTCCGTTACCGGCGAAAGCTTTAACCTGACGTCAGAAGAAGTGGCCACCCAATTGGCCATCAAGCTGAAGGCGGAAAAAATGATCGGGTTCTGCTCGTCGCAGGGCGTCACCGATCAGGAAGGCAATATCATTTCCGAACTGTTCCCCAATGACGCGCAAAAACGTATCGAAGAACGCGAAGCCAGCGGCGATTACCATTCAGGCACCGTACGTTTCCTGCGCGGTGCGGTGAAGGCCTGCCGCAGCGGCGTGCGCCGCAGCCACCTGATCAGCTATCAGGAAGACGGAGCACTGGTGCAAGAGTTGTTCTCACGCGACGGTATCGGCACCCAGATCGTCATGGAGAGCGCCGAACAGGTACGCCGGGCGACCATTAACGATATCGGCGGCATTCTGGAACTGATCCGCCCGCTTGAACAACAGGGTATCCTGGTGCGCCGCTCCCGTGAGCAACTGGAGATGGAGATCGACAAATTCACTATTATTGAGCGCGATAATCTGACCATCGCCTGTGCGGCGCTGTATCCGTTCCTGGAAGAGAAAATCGGCGAGATGGCCTGCGTGGCGGTACATCCGGACTACCGCAGCTCATCCCGCGGGGAAATGCTGCTGCAACGGGTGGAAAGCCAGGCGCGTCAGATGGGTTTGCAAAAGCTGTTCGTGCTGACCACACGCAGCATCCACTGGTTCCAGGAGCGCGGTTTCACGCCAGCGGAAGTGGACGTGCTGCCGATGCAAAAACAGGCGCTGTACAACTACCAACGCCGTTCGAAGATTCTGCTGGCGGACTTGTAATCCTCTGCGGGCGTAGCCTGCGCCCGTCTTCTTTCAAGCTGTAGCCTTGTTGACTGCAGTTTGAAAGCCTCAGTACCCGTTTCGCTTTTATACCGTTATCTGCAAGCGCTCCGCCAACCCGCTGCGGCGTTGGGTTGGCGTGCGTATCGCCCGCATCAGCACGCTATCGGAGGCATACAGCGAAAGCTGGCTACGTGCGCGGGTGATGGCGGTATACACCAGTTCACGGGTCAGTACCGGCAGGAAATGATTGGGCAACACCAGCACCGTATGATCAAACTCCGATCCCTGGGACTTGTGCACCGTCATTGCATAGGCGGTTTCATGCGCCGGTAAACGGCTCGGTTGCACCGATTTGATGTTGCCGTCCGGCAGTTGGAAATGCACGCGCAGCTCGCCGCTCTCATCACGCAAGGCGATACCGATATCGCCGTTAAACAGCCCCAGCGCACTGTCGTTGCGGCCAATCATCACCGGACGACCGGGATACCAACGCCCCAAAGCCCCTGGCGTACGCTGGATCAGCCCGGCCCGTTGCAACCCCGCCTCGATACGCTCATTCAGTCCGGCGATACCGAATGGCCCTTCGCGCAACGCGCACAGCACCTGGAAACGGCCAAATTCCTCCAGCACCTCTCCCGCATCCGCCCTGGCAGCGACCCGCTGCAAATAATCACCATAGCCTGCTACACAGGCGTTCAGCAGGGCCTGATAGTCCGCCGTTTCTGCCAATGGGTAACCCGCAACGTCACTGAAGCTGCCGCTGAGTGCCCAAGCCGCCCGCTTGCCGTCACCGGCATTCACCGCAAAGGCCAATTGGCCAATGCCCGAATCAGCATCAAAACGATAGCTTTTGCGCAGCAGGCACAGGCTGTCTCGCACCGCAGCTTCCGCCTGCGCACTTTGCCCCTGCAACAGGCAGCCGGTCAGCCGGGTGAGTTGTTCCGCGCGAGCAGCGCTGTATCCCTGCTCGGCAAAACGGCAGATATCCCCCAGAACAGCACCGGCCTCTACCGACGCCAGTTGATCTCTGTCGCCAAGGAAAATCACCCGCGCCTGGGTGGGCAATGCGGCAATCAAACGCGCCATCATCGGCAGATCGACCATTGAAGCCTCGTCCACCACCAGCACATCCAGATGCAGCGGGTTACCACGGTGATAACGCATGCGCTGGCTATTGGGCTGAGCGCCCAACAGGCGGTGCAGCGTCGACGCATCTGTGGGGAACAGCGCACGTTGCTCCGGGGTTAACGCCAACTGCCTGCCGGCGCTGCCGAGCGATTCGGTCAACCGCGCCGCCGCCTTGCCGGTGGGTGCCGCCAGTTGAATACGCAAACGCCTGCCATCGGCAAGCTGTACCAGCGCCGCCAGCAATTTGGCGACGGTGGTGGTTTTGCCGGTGCCCGGACCACCTGAAATCACCGCAATACGCCGCGTCGCGGCCACTGCGGCAGCAATTTTCTGCCAGTCCGGCTCATTCGTCGCCTCGCCGAACAGCCGATCGAGAATGGCACGCAGTTCAGGCTCGTCAACCGCCTGATGGATACTGTCGCTGCTGATAAACTCTGCCACCTCGCCTTCGTTCTGCCACATGCGCTGCAGGTACAAACGCTGCTGTTGCAGCACCATCGGCATGGCGCTGCTGCCGTCACCCACCGCCGCACTGGCCGTCAGGCGCTGCTGCCAACGGGCAAGATCCGGTTGCCCGGCCGCCAGCCACACGGCCTGAGCCAGTTCCGGCTGACGCCCCTCAAACAGGTTTTCCGGCAGTAACTGCTCCAGCATCAGGCAAACATGGCCGGCGCCTGCCTCCGCACTGAGGCAGGCAGCAGCCAGCAGAATGTCAGGCTCTTCCTCCCCGGCTACTATACGGGCGAACTGCAAGTCCAGCGGGCGCAGCACGCCAAGTGCCTGCGCCTGCTCCAGTAGAGCGATCATGGTTCATCCTCCGCCGTAATGGCTTCGCCGCTGAACAGGCGGTCCATACCTTCCACCAACTGCGGCTCTGGGCGGCAGGCGAAAATGCCGTTGCCCGGGTGCTGTGCGTCTACCCCGCGCAGGAACAAATAAATCACTCCGCCGAAGTCGCGCTGATAGTCATAATCCGGCAACCGATGGCGCAGATAACGATGCAGTGCCAGCGTGTACAGCTGATATTGCAGATCGTAGCGGTGTTCCGCCATCGCCTGCTCCATCGCCGCACGGGTATAAGCGCTGCTGTCCTCTCCCAGCCAGTTGGATTTGTAATCCAGCAGGTAGTATTTTCCCTGCCAGCAAAACACCAGGTCGATAAACCCCTTCAACATTCCCTGCACCTGCTGGAAATTCAGCGTCGGGCAGCGGGCAGAAAGCGGATCGTAATTTTTCACCAGCTTATCCAGCTCATCCGCCTGCAACAGTTTTTCTATGGGTAAGTAAAACTGCAGCTCGGCCTGTTTATACTGCGGTGCCAGCGCCGACAACGAAACACCGGCATCATTGAGCGGGACATTCAGCAACACCTGCATCCATGCCAGCAGTACCGGTTGCCAGTGCTCGGCAAACCCTTGCTGTTGCAACTGTTCAAACAGCCATTGCTCATCAAGGGGTTGGGTGAAATCCAGCGTTTCAAACAGGCTGTGCAAGAAGGTTCCCGGTGCTGCGCCGCGCGGGAAGGTATGCGGTGTGAGCGCTGGCTCACTGTCCGGCGCCTGTTCGCCTGCGGCGTCGACATCCAGCCGTGGCAGCAGATCCTGCATCAGGCCAGAGCCGTGTTGCTGCAGGCCAGTGTAACTGGTCACCCGCCAGAAATCCTGCACCGGGCGCGTGAAGCTTTTTGCCGCCAGTTCGGTTAACGCCGGCGCTTGGGGCAGCCAGGCCTGTTCATCCAGTTGTTCAACCAACGACAGTGCAACTCCCCCTCCAGCCAGTTGCTGCAGACGTTGTTGCAGCCAGGCCGCATCTCCGGCCTGGCCGGCCTGCACCAGGTAACCCAGCGCGCTGCGGTGCAAATCGGTATCACCCTGTTTCTTGCGTGTACCCTGGATCAATGGCGCTATGCCGATGCTGCAATGGTATACCGAACGGGTCAAGGCTACGTACAGCAGGCGCAAATCTTCTGCCAACCGCTCTTCTTCCGCCCATTCGATACTTTCTTCATCGGCGTTAAGGTCAAGCAGGGCCTGGAAACTCTGCCGATCGTGGTACAGCACCTGCTGCTGCTGGCGGAAATTGCCGACGAACGGCAACCACACCAGATCGAACTCCAGCCCTTTCGATTTATGGATGGTGATCACCTTCACCAGATGGCGGTCGCTCTCCAGCCGCAGTTGCTGGTTGTCGGATTGGCGATTTGGTTGGGCAATCTGTTGTGCCAGCCAGCGCACCAGCGCATGTTCGCTGTCGAGTTGCGCAGAGGCCTCTTGCAACAGCTCCCCCAAGTGCATCACGTCGGTCAACCGACGCTCGCCGCCGGGGCTGGCCAGCAGATTTTCCGCCAGGTGGCGCTCATTCATCACCTCGCGCAGCATGGGCAAGACACCACGGCGCAGCCAGAGCGTGCGGTATTCATCGAACTCATTGACCAGCCTATCCCAGGCGCGTTCGTTGCGATTCAAACCGTCCAGCGCCTGCGCATCCAACCCCATCAGCCCGGTCGCCATGGCGCTGCGCAGCGTGCGCTCCTGCTCCGGCGCCAGCACCGCCTGCAACAGCCACAGCAAATCCTTGGCTTCCGGCGTATCAAACACACTGTCGCGGTTGGACAAATAGACCGACGGGATGGCCAGAGCGCTGAGCGCATCACGCACCAACGCCGCCTCATTGCGGCTGCGCACCAGCACGGTAATATCGGAAGCCTGCACCGCCCGCCGCTTTTCGCCGTCCACCAGCCAGGCCTGCTGACGTTGCCCGGCACTGAGCCAGTCACGGATTTGCGTGGCGCACAAGCGCGCCATCAATTGTTGGTACTCACTAACGCCAACGCCTTCACCCTGCTGCAGCCAAAACTGCATCGCCGGCTGTGGCTGATCATTCAGCTCAAACGCCAACCCGCGATTTTTCTCGGCGGCGGCCACCTCAATAAAGGGAATTTGACCGAACAGGAAGGGTTTTTCTACCTGAGTAAACAGATGGTTAACGCTACCCACCATTGCCGGTGACGAGCGCCAGTTAGTCTCAAGTGTGTAGTGGGCGCTTACCTCGGAACGGGCGCGCATATAGGTAAAGATGTCGGCACCGCGGAAGGCATAAATAGCCTGTTTCGGGTCGCCTATCAGCAACAGGCCGCATTCCGACCGGCCGACGTAGAGCTTTTGGAAGATACGGTATTGCTGCGGATCGGTATCCTGGAACTCATCGATCATCGCCACCGGATAACGCTGGCGAATCGCCTGCGCCAACCGCTCGCCGCCTTCACTTTGCAGCGCACTGTCCAACCGGCTTAGCAGATCGTCAAAACCCAGTTCGGCGCGTTGGCGTTTCTCCTGTTGAATGGAGAGACGAATCTCACTCAGCGCCCGCGCCATTATCAAATCGCGCAACGTCAGCGGTTCATCAAACAACTCATCTATTGCCACAAACAAGGCATGCCGGGGCGGATCGCCCTTTTTGGTTTTATCCAGCAGCACTGATTGACGGAATTTTTCCAGCTCTTTCGGCAGTTGGTAATCCTGGGTTTCCAGCACCACCCATTCACCCACCTTATGCAACCAGTTAGGCAGGTGTTTGCTGCTGTAGCTGCGCTTATCCACGCCGGACTGGCTGATTAACGCCTCCAGATCCCCCGCCGCCGCCTGCCACTGCGCTTTGATAGCATCAATGCGCGCCACGATCTGCTCATGGCGCATCAATACCGTTTCTTCATCTTTCGGCGGCCGACGCAACGTTGGCGCTTCGCCGCTCAGATAGCCGGAAAGATCGGCCAGCAGCGCCTCCGGGCCGCTCCACTCCTGGCTCACCGCCCGAGCGACGCCCAATGGCAACGGATAACAATGGCGACGCCAGAAGTCTGCACAGGCTTGACGCCGTAGCGGCAATTCATCCTGCACCAGCGTTTGCTCAAACAGAATGCCGGACTCGAAGGCGTTGTGAGTCAACATGCGCTGGCAAAAGCCGTGGATGGTGTAGATCGCCGCTTCGTCCATCTGCCGTTCGGCCGCTAGCAGTTGCGCGGCGGCATCGGGCAGATCGTCAATCTCCGCCATCAGCGCAGACAACAAGGGATCCTTGCTGAGACCGCGGACGCAAGCAATGCGTAACGCATGGATATTGCTGCGAATACGCCCACGCAGCTCTTCGGTGGCCGCCTCGGTAAAGGTCACCACCAGAATCTCCTCCACCGTCAGCCGCCGGGGAAAGGCCGCCGCCTGGCCCAGGCCAAGCAGCAGGCGCAGATACATCGCACCTATGGTAAAGGTTTTGCCGGTCCCCGCCGACGCTTCTATCAGCCGTTCGCCAAACAGCGGCAGCGTCAGCGGATCAAGCCTCTGCGGGGCAGCCTCTGTCATGGTGTCGCCACCTTACGCGGCAGAGTTTGCTGCAGGGCAGAGGCGTTTGGATAGGTGACCCAGTCTTGCTGCACGGCATAATCCGCTTTCTCTTGCCCGCTGCCGCTGACCTGCGACAGCACCGCCAGCCCCTGCGGCTGAATGACCGCCTGGTGGAAATAATCCGCCAGTTTGGTCGGCGTCAGTTGCTTAACCTGCTCAATCAGCTTCTCGCGGGTATCGAAGGTAAAATTACCGCGATCGAAATCATTGGCAAAACGGCTGGCTTCTTCGCTCAGGGTTTGCGGGCGCTGCTTCAGTTCGTTGATCATCGCCTGCTTGTACTGTTCAAAGTCCGCGTCTTTCATCTCACGCAGGCGCTTTTCAGTTTTCGGGTAGAAATCCTGATAGCGTTGATACAGATATGCCGGCTGCTTGCTGTTGCTTTGCAGCAGGAAACCAATTCCCCACTGGCGGCCCACTGACATTGGGAAAGCAAACACCGCATAACCCAATTGTTCCTGAGTACGCAGTTGGCTGTAGAACCAGGGCTGGATAATCTGCCCCAGCAGCGAGCTGTAAGCCATGCCGGTCACTTCATCATACCCGGTCGGCACATAGACTGCCGCCAGCGCCGAGTCGGTGCTGCTACCCGCACGCTGCAGGTTAGCCAACTGTTTTTTAGCCACTTCAACGTCTTCGCCGTGCCACCATTCAATGCCGGTGCAGCCCAGGCGGTGTTTCAGCGTTGAGGCCAGGGTATCCACCTGTTGCTTGCTCATATTGCCCACCACCAGCAACTCCGGTGTGGCGTCGGCCAACAGGCTGTCGCGGTATGCCAGAACATCTTTCAGCGTCAGGGTCTTCAGCACCTCGCGGCGCTCACTGCGCTCGGAGTACGGCACGCGGGAAACCATCTGCACCGGTTGGATCGCCAGCTCGAACGCTTTCCCTTTCTCAGCCGAATCCAGCTGTTCCAGATACCAGGATTTGGCCTGCGCCAGTTGATCTTCCGTCGGCGTGAAGTTGGAATAGCCCTCAATCAGCGAGGTCAGCAACTGCGGCAAACGCTGGGTAAAGCCGTTGGCATTGAACATCAGGCCATTGTTCGGCGAAGTCGAGAAGCTCAGCCCGCCAATCGAGGCCTGATAACTCAGTTGATCCAGCGAAATACCCGCCAGATAGTCGGTCAGCGAAAACAGCACCTGATTGCGCGCAGAATCCATGGTTTTTGCGTTGCGGAACGCCACTGTGACATCGGCTTTCGGCTCGTCGGCAAAGTAACGGCTTGGCATATACAACACCCGCAGACCCGGCTGATCGACCACCATTTCCGGTTTCTTGAACTCGTGAGACGGTTTGTTCAGGGTAAAGTCATCGGGAATATACGGATTCAGCGCAGGCAACGAGAGACTGATCCCCTTGCCCAACTGCTGCCACTGTTCGAAACGCTGCGGCTCGATTTTATCAACCTGATAAGGTGCGTTGACGAAATAGGCCATCTTGTTATGCGGCTCATTCGGGCTGACAAACCAGATGCGCGCATTTTGCGGCGTCATGGCGTCCAGCCGTTCGGCAATCGCCTTGGCGTCATAGCGATCGGCCAGGTAAGGCGCATCCAGCGTGTGTTCTACCGGCACGCGCAGCATGGTGTCCACCAACCATTCTATGTAGTCCATATCGCGGGTGATCGACGGGTAGCGGAAATCCAGGTTGAGAACGTGGGAGATCTCATCGAAATAGCTTTGCTTGATGCCTTCGCTGCGCAGCATTTTCAGGTAGTTAAAGATGGCGGCCACTACCTCGTCACGCTTGGCCAGGCCTTTATCGGTCAGGGATACGCTGATTGAGAATACCCCGCCGTTGCGATCCACCATCGGATCGGCCCCGGCGTTGATCGCATCCGCCAGCCCCTGTTTTTGCAGCCAGTCAGACAGGGTATTTTGGCTACGGTTGCCAATCAGGTAGCTAATATAAGTATCGGTCTTACTGCGGAATTCAGCGCTGTTGTTATCAATGCGGAACTCCACTTTCAACTGCTTGCGCGGCTGTGCCGGCACATAGTGGATGATGATGCCCTGCTGTTCAGGGGTGACCGCCGGGACGGTAATTGGCGGCACGCTGGCTTCGCGATTGGGCACTTTGCCGAACGTATTGGCCGCCAGTTCGGCCAGTTCCGGCAATGGCTTGCTGCTGTACAACACGCCCATCATCAGGTTGCCCGAATAATAACGCTGGTAGAATGACGTCAGTTCGTCATGCAGCTTGCTGCCCGGCTTGTCCTTCAGGGTATCGAGGTTACCGCCGGAGAAACGCGCGCTCGGGTGAGCCGGGTTCAACGTTTCCGCCCCGACCTGCGCCATGCGCATGCCGTCGCGTGAACGCGCCATCGTCAGTTCGGCATTGACCGCATTGCGTTCACGATCGGCATTGCCGGGATCCAGCAGAGGCTCCGCAATGGCGTCCGCCATGCGATCTACCGCCGGCGCTAACGCGTCGTTTTCCACTTCCAGATAGAACGCGGTGCGATAAGACGCGGTGCTGGCGTTGTGGCTACCCCCGTGCTTTTTCAGAAACTCCGCCAGGTTTTCCGGCTGCGGATAGCGCTTGGACCCCATCAGCACCATGTGCTCCAGGTAGTGCGCCAGCCCAAGTTGGCTGTTCGGATCCTCCAGCGATCCCACCGGCAGCGCCAGTGCCGCCAATGATTTTGGCGCCTGGGCATCGGATACCAACAAGACGGTCATGCCGTTTGCCAGCTTAATCGCCTGATATTGGCGTGGATCGTGATCGCTTTTGTTGATCTTCTCCGCCAGCGGTTGCCATCCCTGTGCGGCCCAGCTTAACGGTGCCCAACACATGGCCAATAATACTAACCCGGTAATGCGGGCCAACTGTCTGCGCATATCCAAAATGAACCCCTATTCTGACACCGCTACGCCAAATCCCTGACGTTGGCGGTGTGCATCAAAACAACACAACAAAAGGCTATATACCTGTACGTTATGTAAGACCGGAGCTAACCCCGATAGTTGAATATAATCCTGCTTATTTTTACCACCTCAGAGCAATCAGTACCACCGGGGATGTGACCTAAGGTAATGCCAAGGGATCAGCCTAAATTATGCTTCGCCACCGGCAACAGGTAACGTTCTGTTTCGGCCAGAATTTGCTCTAAACAGGCATTGTCCATCTGACGGAATACCCGTTGGACATAGGCGTCTTCGCCTTCACCAGGAATGCGCTGATCGCCCTGCCAGGTTTGCAATAACTTGGCCCGCGCCTTGATTTGCACCTCTTCATCCCAGTCAATGCTCTGGGTTTCCGGTTGATAGCACTGGCTCAGCCACGCCCAACCGCTTTTATTCAGCAAGAGCAACGGCTGGCATAAACCACGCTGATAACCCGCCACCAGCTCAGCCAACTGCTCGCGGGCATCCTCGGCGGTTAACGCGGCAAAACGCCACGCGGCGCCTTTGCGGCCATAAATACGGCTTTCCCCCGTGCCCCCGGCGCAGCAGTATGCCAGATGTTCCAGCCACAACAGTATGCCATCAACCGCCGACAGGGTGGCCGGCCGCCAGCGCAGCAGCCCATCCTCCTGTACCTGATGCAACCAGCCGCTGATATGCACCCCGGCAATGTCGATATCCAGCTCCAGACTGTGCCCCTCGCTGCGTTCGGCGCGCACCTGCTCGGCCAGTTCGCTCATCTCCTCTTGCTGTTTCTGCCAGTAAATCTCGCCGAAGGGCCCAAAAGGCAAGCCGCCGGCGGCACGCGCCCGCTGGAACAAACGGGCGGCATCCTCGCCGTCAATCAAGGTATTCAACAATTGGCTGTTGAGCTGATAGCGGCTGAGATTATCCAGGATGAAAGGCTCTTCGTCCGGCAATTCGGTTTCTTCAAGGATAAAACTGACCCCCAGCCGCAGTTGGAAGAACGCGCGGATTGGATGGCGATAGAACCGCAGCAAATCATCCAGCGAGATCTGGGTCTGCTCATCAGGCAATAGCGGTTGGTTAAACGGTGGATGCGCCGCACCGCGTTTATCAGCTGCGGGCAGCCATTCGGCGGCATAGCTTTGCGCTTCCGTGCCGGGCAAAAAATTCTCGGCGGCAAACGGCATTCGCGCGTGCCAGCTAAGCAAGTGTTTACCGACCTTCAGTGCGCTGGCATCGGCGTCCAGCGCCTCATCACCCGGCAGGCAATAACTTTGCTCCAGATACTCCAGCAGTTCGGTTACCAGCACCGAAGGGTAACGCAGGCTGTTATCCTGAATGGAACGGCCGATAAAGCTGATATACAGCCGCTGCTGTGCCGACAGAATCGCCTCCAGGAACAGATAGCGATCGTCGTCGCGGCGGCTGCGATCGCCACGTTTTACCTGCTGTGCCATCAGATCGAAGCCCAGCGGCGGCAAAGTGCGCGGATAAACCCCGTCGTTCATGCCCAGCAGACAAACCACTTTGAACGGAATGGAACGCATCGGCATCAGCGTGCAGAAGTTGATTTGCCCGGCAAGGAAGCGTTGACTGATACGTTCCTGATCGAGACGCGCAGCCAGTTCGTCACGCAGAATAGTTAATGGCACCTCATCGGGGTAACGCGCCGCCAGCCCGTGTTCAAACACTTTGCTCCACTGCTGCTCAATCAGCGCCAGTGCCGCCTCGGTTTCGCCGTCCGGCTCAAAGAAGGTATCAAGCAATTGGCGGCAAAGCGGCAGCCACTCCGGCAGAGCGCGCGCCTCGGTCAATCGTTGCCGCCAGCGGCTGAGGGAGGCCAACAACTCGGCCAACTGCCCGGCAAGCTCCGCGACCAGGCCGCTAGACTCATCATAAGGCAGCACGCCCTGCCAATCGCCGGCATCGCTGTCCATGGCGTAGCCCAGCAGCATTCGGGTAATGCCGAATTGCCAGGTATGCTGGCCGGTGGCCGGCAGATCCAGTTCACGTACGTTGTCGTCATCCAGCCCCCAGCGGACGCCGGACTCCCCAACCCAGTGGCGTAACAGGCGTAACCCCTCCTCCTGGATAGAGAAACGCGCCGCCAACGCCGGCACTTCCAGCAGCGCCAACACTTGTTCGGAAGTAAAACGGCTCTGCGGCAAATCCAGCAGCGAGATAAACGCCTGCAACGCCGGGTGCGACTGGCTCGCCTTGCGGTCAGAGATCGCAAACGGCAGATAGCGTTCAGGGGAGGCATTGCCGAACACCGCCTGAATATAAGGCGTGTAACTGTCGATATCTGCCACCATCACGATGATATCTCGCGGCGTCAGCGCAGGATCTTCCGCCAGCATGGTCAACAGTTGGTCGTGTAAAACCTCCACCTCACGCTGCGGGCTGTGGCAAGCGTGCAGGCTGATAGAGCGATCCTCGGGATCGAGCCGACGTTTGGTCGCGCTGCTCTCCAGCGTCTCCAGCGTGGTGCCGATGACGGCACTATTTTTCAACTCCAGCATATCGTGCTGAATGGCGTGCAATAAGGTATCCGCAGGGATATCTACAAACGCAAAAATCTCCTGCGAAGATTCTATCTGCGAGAGTAAAAAGTGGTGGTCACGCCCCAACTTGCCCCATGAAGCCAACAGCGGGTTGGGCAGATCTTGTTCGCCTTCAGCATTAAACAGCGCGGCGGCATTATCGGGATCTCTGAATAAGGCATATTCCGTTTTATCCTGATAATGGCGCCGCTTGCGGCTCTGCAATTTCGCCAGGAATGACTGGCTCTGAATATCCCCCCAATAGTAGCGACACGGATTGGTGAACATCAGGTGAATATCAATATGGCGCCCCAGCGCCTGCAAGGCCTCCAGATACACCGGCGGCAGCGCCGAGATACCGCAGATGAACACCCGCGGCGGTAACCCTTCCGGGCAGCGTTCCGCCTTTTCCAGCACGCTGATAAAGCGACGATACAGGTTTGCACGATGCCATTCCGGTTGCCCCAGCTCATGGGTATATTCGACCAGCCGCGCCCACAGCGGTGCCTGCCATTGCTGGGCCTCCGCCAGCCCATCAATGCTTTCACCCTTTTGCCAGCTTTCCAACCATTGCGGGCGATACACCAGATATTGGTCAAACAGATCCGCCACCCGGCCGGCAAGCTGATGAATTTTACGCTTGTCGCCGTCGTCGGTGAGGTAATGTTGCAGCGGGGCAAATTCCGGCCGGGTGAGAAGATCCGGCAGGAGCCACATCAGTTTCCAGGTCATGGCGTCTTTACTGAAGGCGCTCTCTTTCGGGATGCCGGGCAAAACCCGGGTGAACATGTCCCAGATGAAGGTTGCAGGCAGTGGAAAGACGATATTGGCGGCGATGCCAAACTGTTCCGCGAGCTGCATCTGCAACCACTGCGCCATACCCGGGCTTTGCACCAGCACCACTTCCTGTTGAAAAGGATCGGCCAATGGCTCTCTGGCTATCAACGTGCTGGTCAGCGTTTTCAGCAAATCCAACTGATTGGAATGATAAACCCTAAACATGGGTGCTCCCTTAAAACATAATATCTGCCGGAGTACCGGCGGTGCAGTACCAGCGATTCAATTCAGCCCACTGCCGCTGAGGCGTTTGTATTCTTACCGTCAGCCGTTGGCAAGCGGCTTGCGGAGAGTTCAGCCGCATCTCGCGCTGCCACCCGGGCAGCAAGGGCAACAGTTCTGCATCCGTGCGACCGGTGGCCGCAAAGACTTCCAGTTGTTGGTGCGCCAACGACCATGCTTGCCGATACTGCCACTGGCGCTGAAAAGAGTGCAACAGCACCTGATGATACTGTAACAATCCCAGCAGCGACACCGCGAACAGCAATGCGGCAATCAGCACTTCCGGCAGGCTGAAACCCTGTTGGCGCCATAGCCCTGCTGCGGGAGCCACCCGCACGTTAATCCGCACAGTCCGTTTCCCGTTTTTCGGGGCAAAAATCCAGCCAACCGCCGATTTCCGTCCTTAGCTCAAAGGTACTGCCCGTGCCATCCGGTTTGGTCAATTGATATAATCGCAACGGCTCCCCTTCACTCATCGCCCCGTCCCCCCGCACCAGCACAATCCCCGCCTGGGCGGACAATTTGGCGCAGGCGCGCAGCTCTGCGGTTTGCTGACACCACCAGCCGTTGGCCCCTAACCGGTTGCGGGGCCAGGACTGCGCCACGCCCCAACTGAGCGCCGAAGCAGCCTGGTTGTATGCCTTCAGATAGCGCTGTTGATCGGCGGCCAGCAGCAAAGCGCTATCCAGTTGGCGATGCTGGGCATTCAACAACATCAGCCCCATCACCAACAGCAGCATCACTGCCGCCAGCGTACTGCCGCCACGCTGCCCTACTGCACTCATGGTAGCGAGGCCATGTTAATCGCCCAGTACAAGTTGCGGCGTATAGCGTCATCCGCCTTCGAACGCCCGGCCAGCGACAACATGACCCATGTTTTGCCGCTGCTGCCCGCGACCGATTTGACGCTGAAAGTTTCAATGCGCACTTCATCGTTATCCAGTAACCGCTCCCAACCCGTGCCGTGGCAGTGGGTTACGCCACGTTGCCCTTCCAGCGCCCCCTGCCGCAGCCGGTAACCAAAATATCCGGCATCTGCGCCAAGCGTCTCCCAGCGGCCGTTACGGGTGATGTCGTAAGCCATGATCACACAACTGCCCACAGCCTCCCCCGGTGCATGGCCAATCAGTAATGCCCGCCCGCGGCAGTTACCGGCGCAGAAACCGGTGCGACGCAGATCTTTCTCAATGCCGAACGCCAACTGCCGAAGCACCGATTCCAGCCGGTAGTGCCGGCCGACATCGACACTGTGCTGCCGCAATACCGGGTAGGTTTTAGCCGCCGCCAGCATAATCAGGCTGCCGAACGTCAGCGCCAGCATCACCTCCGGCAGCGTGAAACCTCGCTCTAGGGCTGGCATGCCGTAATCCCCCGTATGCTTACGTCCTCGCTGCACAGGCGCAGCCGGCCTTTGGCGGACAGCACCAATCGCAGGCTACCGGCACCGTTATTGAGCACGATATGCCCAGCCTGCGCGTTATTGCGTAACCCATAAAATCCCATCTCCTTTTGAGTATGCTCTGCCAGCCTTACATCCCGGTAATGCGGGCTGAACAGGTCATCGCTATACCCTTCACACCCCGACACTGGCTGATTGATCCCGATGCACCAGGGATCGCCGGTTTTAAACCACAGCAACGCCGTGCGGTTACGCCAGTTGGCGTCCGCCTGCATCCGGGTGAGAAACGCCAGCAACTGCTGAGCGGTATGTTCCAGCCGCAGGCTCTGCTGATAATGGTGCCAATGGCTGACACCCCAGCCGGTGAGCATGCCCGCCAGGGTGATCACCACCAGCAGTTCAATCAGCGTCATGCCGCGCTGGTCTTCGGTATTGAAAATCAGGTTGTCGTTCATGGCGGCCAGTGTACTCAAGGGGGCAAAACGGGGAAGCGAGGTTTACTCAAGCTGAAGCGCTCTGCGCAACCTTTCTATGCAACAGGCAACAGGCCAAAATAAAATGCGAAGCAGAGCGCAAACGGGGCCAAGAGCGAGGGAGAAAAAAGCAAGGGCGCAACCAGTGCGCCCTTGGAGATAACTTATGTGGCCAAACTCAGATGGCAACCGGTGCCTTGATGGCTGGATGCGGGTCGTAGCCTTCGATTTCAAAGTCTTCAAAGCGATAATCGAACAGCGAAGCCGGTTTGCGTTTGATCACCAGTTTCGGTAACGCACGCGGTTCGCGGGTTAGCTGCAACCGGGTCTGCTCCATATGATTGCTGTACAAATGGGTGTCACCGCCGGTCCAGACAAAATCACCGACCTCGAGATCGCATTGTTGCGCCATCATATGCACCAACAGCGCATAGCTGGCGATGTTGAACGGCAGGCCAAGGAACACGTCGCAGGAACGCTGATACAGCTGGCAAGAGAGTTTGCCGTCCGCTACGTAGAACTGGAAGAACGCATGGCACGGTGCCAGCGCCATCTGATCCAGCTCACCCACGTTCCAGGCTGAAACTATAATACGGCGTGAATCCGGATCCTGTTTCAGTTGTTTCAGCACGTTGCTCAACTGGTCTATCTGACGCCCGTCCGCAGCGCCCCATGCGCGCCACTGCTTGCCGTACACCGGGCCAAGATCGCCATGATCATCTGCCCACTCGTCCCAAATGCTGACGTTGTTTTCACGCAGATAAGCCACGTTGGTGTCACCGTTCAGGAACCATAACAACTCATGGATGATGGAACGCAGGTGGCACTTCTTGGTGGTCACCAACGGGAAGCCTTCCTGCAAATTGAAACGCATCTGGTGGCCGAAAATCGACAGCGTGCCAGTGCCGGTACGGTCGGCTTTAGGGGTGCCCTCGGCGAGCACTTTGTTCATCAAATCCAGATACTGTTTCATTTTTTCCTCACGACAGTTGTTGCTGCGGGCGACGACGATACGCCCAAATCATCATAATAATACCGGCCACCACCATCGGGACGGACAGGATCTGCCCCATGCTGACAACGCCGTCGAACAGGCCAAGCTGAGCATCCGGCTGGCGGAAGGCCTCGACGATAATGCGGAATGCGCCGTAGCCAATCAGGAACAGGCCGGATACGGCCCCCATCGGCCGCGGTTTGCGGATAAACAGGTTCAGAATGATAAACAGCACCACGCCTTCCAGCAGCAGTTCATACAGCTGGGACGGGTGCCGCGGCAACACGCCGTACTGATTCAGCAGCGGCAACAGCTGCGGATCGGCCGCGGCGATGGCGACGTCTTCGCCGCGCGAGCCGGGGAACAGCATTGCCCAAGGCGTATCGGTGGTCACACGGCCCCACAGCTCGCCATTGATAAAGTTACCCAAACGGCCGGCGCCCAAGCCAAACGGGATCAGCGGAGCAATAAAATCGGAAACCTGGAAGAAGGTGCGCTTGGTACGGCGGGCGAACCAGAACATCACCAGGATCACCCCCAGCAGACCGCCGTGGAACGACATACCACCGTCCCAGACTTTAAACAGGTAAAGCGGATTATCCAGGAACAGCGGCAGGTTGTAGAACAGCACATAACCGACGCGGCCACCGACGAACACACCGAGGAAACCGGCATACAGCAGGTTCTCCACTTCATCCTTGGTCCAGCCGCTGCCCGGTTTGTTGGCACGGCGCACCGCCAGCCACATGGCAAAAACAAAGCCAACCAGGTACATCAGGCCATACCAGTGCAAAGAAACCGGGCCGATAGAGAAAATCACCGGATCAAATTTAGGAAACGCCAGATAGCTATTGGTCATCTATCACCACAACATGTCTATTATTCTTCCCCAACCGGGGGCGGCAGGTGCCAAACGCGCTAAAACACTCTTTTTCGTTGCTTTCAACGCAGTCGAGGAGGCGGATAATAGCATAAGCTTAACCGCCTCCGGACTGGCCGACAGGGAAAAGTTCTGTAAAAAAATCAGTCTGCAGCAGCCTTTACTTGCCGCCACGGATCAATCCGCCCATGCCGCGCCGTTCCATAAACGCCGCGACCTGGTGGCGCACTTCGGTCGTCATCTGGGCGCCCAGTACCCGCTGCGCCAGCACTTCGGCGTCAGACAGCTCAATATGCCGCAGCAGATATTTGATGCGCGCCACACTGCGCCCGTTCATGCTTAAGTTACGATAGCCCATGCCCACTAGCAGCAACGCGCCCATCGGATCCCCGGCCAGTTCACCGCACAGGCTCACCTGCAGCCCGACCGCGTTGGCCTGAACCACGATCAGCTTAAGCACTTGCAGCATTGAAGGATGCAGGCTGTCGTACAGCGCCGCAACGCGGGTATTGTTGCGATCCACCGCCAGCAGGTATTGGGTCAGGTCATTGGTGCCAACCGAAATAAACTCAACCCGTCCGGCCAGATGGGGGATCAGGAAAATCATCGACGGCACTTCCAGCATTACGCCAAGCTTGGGTTTCGGGATTTCATATCCGAGCACCTCTTCCACTTCGCGCCCTGCTCTATCGATCAACCGCCTGGCCTCGTCGATCTCTTCCAGGCTGGTGATCATCGGCAGCAGGATGCCCAGGTTGCCGGTCCCGGCATTGGCGCGCAGCATCGCGCGCACCTGAATCAGGAATATTTCCGGCTGATCAAGGGTGATGCGGATACCGCGCCAACCCAGGCAGGGATTTTCCTCGCTGATCGGCATATAAGGCAGTTGCTTATCGGCGCCGATATCCAGCGTCCGCAGCGTGACCGGTTTGTTCGGATAGAGCTGCAACATGCCCTGATACTGCGCGACCTGCTCTTCTTCCGAAGGGAAGCCGCTCTGCAACATAAAAGGGATTTCGGTTCGGTACAAACCGACGCCATCGACTCGCCCGCCCAAGAGCTGCTCGTGTTCCGGGCTGAGGCCGGCGTTCAGCATCACCTGAACCCGCTCACCGCTTTTGAGCTGGGCCGGCTGCTCGACGTCGTCTTCCGCCAGTTTGCTTAACTCAAGTTCTTCGCTGATCAGCCGCTGGTATTCCTGCACCAGCACCGGTTCAGGGTCGACCAGCAGCTCGCCGCGATAACCGTCGACAATCAGCAGCCGCTGGCTGAGCAGCGCAGGCTGGATATCCGCGCCCATCACCGTCGGCACGCCCATCGCTCGCACCAAAATCGCCGCATGGGAGTTGGCGGCGCCGTCGCGTACGACCACGCCGACCAGCCTGTCCTGCGGCATTTCAGCCAACAGGGTGGCAGTCAGTTCGTCCGCCACCAGCACGAAACGCGCCGGCCACTGAGTCGCCCCCTGTGTGGTGTCGTCGAGGTGGAATAGCAGGCGCTGGCCGAGCGCGCGCAAATCGCTGGCGCGCTCGCGCATATAGGTGTCTTGCAGGCTGGCGAACTGGGCGGCAAAGACCTCGATCACCTGTTTAACCGCCCATTCCGCCACGGAACCGGCGTCAATTTCGGCAAACAGCTCGCGCTTGAGGCGGGCGTCGTTCAACAGGTGAGAGTACAGATCGAAAATCGCCGCGCTCTCTTTTTGCGAGCTGGCGGCAAAGCGCTTGCTGAAACGGCGGAATTCCGCGCCGGCTTCTTCCAGCGCCTGCGTCAGGCGTTCCCGCTCGCTCACGGTATCGAGCGTCGAGGCCTTGTAAACCTGATCGAGCGACGGCTGGCTGCTGTCCTGCCAACCTTCCGCCACCGCTACGCCGGGGGATGCCGCCAGCGCTCGGATGCGGGTCTGGCGATATTGGCCAAAAATGGCGTTAAGCTGCGATTGCGAGAGGATCCCGGCCATTTGCGTAGCCAGAGTCACCATGAAGGATTCTTCGCTTTCGTCGAACTGGCGCAGCTCACGCTGCTGTACCACCAGTACCCCCAGCAGTTGGCGGCGATGAATAATCGGCACGCCCAGGAAGGATCGGAAACGATCCTCCTTCACCTGAGGTATGTATTTGAAGCTGGGGTGGCTCTGCGCGTCCGCCAGGTTTATCGGCTCTGCACGGCGCCCGACCAACCCGACGATGCCTTCATCAAATGCCAGCGCGATAGCGCGCCCGCGCGGTTTTTTCAACCCGCGCGTCGCCATCAGGTAGTAGCAGCGGCGATCGTTGTCTGCCAGATAAATGGAGCAGACTTCCGTATCCATCGCCAGACAGGTTTCATTGACCAAAAGATCCAGCGCATCTGTCAGACTGGCCGCCGCGGCCACCTTCTCAACAATTTCTCGCAAGCGCGTGAGCATAGTCGGCTTAACTTAACCTCTCTTCCGGCGATAGGCGGGGGGCTGCCGCTGTGTTGCCTGCTCCTGCATCGGCATCACGGTGACGGCGAATTCTTTCATCACCCGGCGGTAAACGTCGCGTTTGAACGACACCACCTGGCGTACCGGATACCAAAAACTCACCCAGCGCCAGCCGTCAAACTCCGGCGTGCTGCTGCGTTGCATATTGATATCCGCGTCATTGCACATTAACTGCAACAAAAACCATTTCTGCTTTTGGCCGATACATACCGGCTTTGTGTCCCAACGCACCAAACGTTTTGGCAATTTATAGCGCAACCAGTTGCGGGTTGAGGCCAGGATGCGCACATCCTTTTTGCTCAGCCCCACTTCTTCGAACAGCTCACGGTACATTGCCTGTTCTGCGGTTTCGCCAGGGTTAATCCCACCTTGGGGAAACTGCCAGGAGTGTTGACCGTAACGGCGAGCCCAAAGGACCTGCCCCTGACGATTACAGATTACGATACCAACATTCGGGCGGTAGCCATCATCATCGATCACCGGACTACCTCGATAAGCTTAATTTCGCATAGATGTACTGATTGTTTCACACAAGCTACAGGCGGTAAACCACTGCTTTGCAGCGCCGTAAACCGGATAACATTGGGATAACTCACAGATAATGGCAAAGTTATAAACATGCGAGGCGATTTCACGGCGGTTTTATTCACTTTTTCTGTGGATAGGTGTGTGAAGAACTCAAGGGATAAGCTGGTACAACTCTGACGAGCCTAAAAGCACCGTTAAAACAAATTCAATATTACTTTAATAAAAACAACATAATACATTATTATCAACAGGTATGAATAGGGCAGAAATGTGATCTGTGCACGGTTAGGATCTTACCCTGGCGAAAGATCCACCAACGTCGTTTTTATCCACAGATTATCCGTATGAGTTACGCACAAAACGGACAATTTCGCAAAAAAATGCCCGCGTCAAGGCTGTAAATCGAACCAGTGATCGGGAAAAATTTGGGTTATCCCATAAATCTGTGGATAAATAGGTGTAAGATCCTGTTTATTGTCGGTGGCTTCAGGTGCACAAGCGCCGGAGGGAATTTGTTTCCTGCGCGACGGAAGAAAAAAAGTCATGAAAAATCATGCTGCTATTAGTCTATTCCCGTGTCTTTTCCAGCCGATGTTCGCTGTGCACAAATGCAGTACATTTTTCAACCAAATCTGACGGACTTGCATTATGGCGTTTTTATCCCCTCTTCCCCTTCCGCCGGAAAACGAACGGCAGCTGTTTGAACGAGCACAGCAGCTTGCCGGCTTTACCCTGGGTGAACTGGCCGTGCGTGCCCAGTTGCCGATCCCCAAGGATCTGAAACGTGATAAAGGTTGGGTGGGCATGCTGCTGGAGCTGTACCTCGGCGCCATGGCGGGCAGCAAACCGGAGCAGGATTTTCCCGAACTGGGCATTGAGTTGAAAACCATCCCGATTGACGCTGCCGGCAAGCCGCTGGAGACCACCTTCGTCTGCGTAGCACCGCTTACCGGCAACAGCGGCGTTACCTGGGCCAGCAGTCATGTACGCCATAAGCTGGCGCGGGTATTGTGGGTACCGGTAGAAGGCGAGCGACAAATCCCACTGGCGCAGCGGCGCATAGGATCTCCGCTACTGTGGAGCCCGAGCGCCGCTGAAGAAGAGATGCTGCGCCGGGATTGGGAGGAACTGATGGACCTGATCGTGCTCGGCCACGTGGAGCGGATCACCGCTCGTCACGGAGAGGTACTGCAACTGCGGCCCAAGGCGGCCAACAGCAAGGCATTGACCGAGGCCATCGGCGAACAGGGCCAGCCTATCCTCACGCTGCCGCGCGGTTTTTATTTGAAAAAAAGCTTCACCGGCGCGTTATTGGCAAGACATTTCTTAATATGATCCTCTTTGTTTAAACCATGTTTAGCTAACAGTGTCGCCGTACCAATAAACGCGTATAATTCAGCCTTTGCATTTTATTAAGGTGTACTGGGTAATGTTCGATTGGATTATGGATCCCAATGCCTGGTTAGCGTTAGGTACGCTGACCATTCTTGAGATCATTCTGGGTATTGATAATATTATTTTCCTGTCTCTGGTGGTGGCCAAACTGCCGAAGGCACAGCAAAACAAGGCACGCCGTATCGGTCTGGCCGGCGCCATGCTGATGCGTCTGGGGTTGCTGGCTTCCATCGCCTGGGTGATCCGCCTGACCCACCCGCTGTTTACGGTGATGGACCACAGCATCTCGGCGCGCGATCTTATCCTGCTGCTCGGCGGGCTGTTCCTGATCTGGAAAGCCAGCAAAGAGATCCACGAAACTATCGAAGGGTCCGATGAAGAACACCACACGAAAGTGAACGGCTTCTTCGGCGCCATCGTGCAGATTATGTTACTGGATATCATCTTCAGCCTGGACTCGGTGATTACGGCGGTAGGCCTGTCCGATCACCTGTTTATCATGATGGCGGCGGTGGTGATTGCGGTTGGGGTAATGATGTTTGCCGCCCGGCCGATAGGCGAGTTCGTTAACCGCCATCCTTCTGTGAAAATGCTGGCGCTGGCGTTCCTGATTCTGGTGGGCTTCACCCTGATGCTGGAAAGCTTCCAGGTACATATTCCGAAAGGTTACATCTACTTTGCGATGTTCTTCTCGATGTCCGTCGAAGCGCTCAACCTGGTGCGAGGCAAGAAAAGCCAGCCAGTAGAGTAATCCCCACGGGAGCGAGCGAAAGCCGCTCCCGTTTGCATTTTTATCCTTCCTTCAACTCTTCTGCGTACTTTCTCTTACCAAGATAAGGACTTATCCGAAACACGAGGTATCCAGAGTTTGCTAATCTTGGAAGAAGACTCTTTTCTGCATACATACATAATTGAGGATCGGCAGGATGAAAAAGTGGGTAATGGCAGTTTCTGCGTTGGTGATCGCCGCCGGGCTGACGGGCTGCTCCAGCGATTACGTGATGGCGACCAAAGACGGCAATATGATCCTGACTCAGGGCAAACCCGAGATCGACCAGGATACCGGCCTGATCAGCTATAAAGATGAGAAAGGTAACAACCGCCAAATCAACGGCGATCAGGTTTCGCAGGTCATCGAACGTTAATCCCTCTACTATGTCAAGGTACAGCCAGGCGTCTAATAACTGCGTTTAATACCGCGACACCCCAAGCTTGAGACGGGTGAGGAGCACGATTAAGCGCAGCTATTTAGATGTAGCTTGAAAGACGACGGGGATATCGCCTCCTCTCCGCGCGATAGCCTCCTCCCTCCGCACTGAATCCACTTCCCCCATCTTCACGGCTTGGTTTATAGTCGAGAAAGGCGATATCACCGTCTCGCAGGTGATGAGACTCCTGTTTCACCGGGCGTAAAGGCCCGTAAGCGCTAACTTGAAAGGAAGGCCGTTAATGCAATACCACCGTATTCCCCACAGTTCTTTAGAAGTGAGCGTGCTGGGACTGGGCACCATGACCTTTGGCGAACAGAACAGTGAAGCCGATGCCCATGCGCAACTCGACTATGCATTAGCCGCTGGCGTCAACCTGATCGATACCGCAGAAATGTATCCGGTACCGCCCCGCCCTGAAACCCAGGGGCTGACCGAACAGTACATTGGCAGTTGGATCAAGGCGCGTGGCAACCGTGAGAAAATAGTGCTGGCCAGCAAAATCGCCGGGCCGGTACGCGGCACCGACAGCAGCATCCGGCCGCAACAGGCGCTGGACCGCAAAAATATCCGCGCCGCGCTGGACGCAAGCCTGAAACGGCTGAACACCGATTATCTCGATCTTTATCAGTTGCACTGGCCTCAGCGCCAAACCAACTACTTCGGCAAACTCAATTATCAATACACCGACGATAAAGCCACCGTTACCCTGTTGGAAACGCTGGAAGCGCTGACCGAACAGGTTCGCGCCGGTAAAATCCGCTATATCGGGGTATCCAATGAAACGCCGTGGGGCGTAATGCGCTACCTGCAGTTGGCTGAAAAACACGAGCTGCCGCGCATTGTCTCGATTCAAAACCCCTACAGCCTGCTGAACCGCAGCTTTGAGATCGCTCTGGCAGAGATCAGCCAGCACGAGGGCGTTGAACTACTGGCCTATTCCAGCCTGGCGTTCGGTACCCTGAGCGGCAAGTATCTGAACGGCGCCAAGCCGGCCGGAGCGCGCAATACGCTGTTCACCCGCTTTAACCGCTATTCTGCACCGCAAACGCAACTGGCGATTGCCGAGTATGTCGCGTTAGCCAAAAAGCACGGGCTGGATCCTTCGCAGATGGCACTGGCGTTCGTACGGCAGCAGCCGTTCGTGGCCAGCACCCTGCTGGGTGCCACCACGCTGGAACAGTTGAAAACCAACATCGACAGCTTTGACCTGGTGTTGGATGAAGACGTGTTGCAGGGGTTGGAAGAGATCCATACCCGCTTTACCATTCCCGCGCCATGAATAACTCGGGGCGCAGTTTGTTGCGCCCCGACAGCTGTCCGTTGCGGTTATTTCGTGCCGCGCTGTGAAAACCACAGCGCGGTAATCGCCAGCGCAAACACCGCGCCAAAACCAATTCCCACGCCGACCACCGGCACGCTCACTTTCACCGCCAGAGAGTACAGACCCAGCATGAGCAACATGGCGGTATTCTCCCCCAGGTTTTGTACTGCAATCGCATTGCCGGCGCCTACCGAACGTTTTCCTCGTTCCTGCAACAACGCGTTCAGCGGCACCACAAAGAAGCCCCCCAGCACGCCTATCGTCAGCAGCAGCGCATAAGCATTAAACAGGGTGGTTTGCAGCGCAAAGATTGCCACCGCCACACCAATCAGGATCCCGGCCGGCATACAGCGTTTCACCGTTTCCAGCGTGACAAAGCGCGCAGCCGCCCCGGCACCAATCACAATCCCTACCGCCACCATGGCGTTCAGCAGCGTCGGCGTGGCGTTATCGGCGATGCCAAGCGCCACCGGCACCCACAGCACCAACAGAAAACGCAGCGTCACCCCGGCGCCCCAGAACAGGCTGGTGCCAATCAATGAAAAGCGTGTCTGACCGTCGCGCCACAGCACAACGCATGCGTTGAAGAAGGCACGGGTCATCGCGCGCGGCGTCCAGGAAGCCGCCGGGTGCGCCGCCGGCAGGCGTGGAATGTACAGGTTGGCGATCACCGCCGCCGCATACACCAGCGCGCAGACCGCCAACGCCGCCACAATGTGCCAGTCGGCCAGCACGCCACCGGCAACCGAGCCAATCAGGATCGCGGCAATGGTGGAGGCCTCCATCAGGCCGTTGGCCTTGACCAGCTTTTCGCCGTGCGTGATTTCACCCAAAATGCCGTACTTGGCCGGGGAATAAGCGGCGGCACCCACGCCCACCAAGGTATAACCGAGGAAGGGATTAAGCCCGAAACAGATGACCAGCGCGCCGGCCAGCTTCAGACCATTCGCCACCATCATCACCCGCCCCTTGGCGAAACTGTCGGCGATCTGGCCGACAAAGGGCGCCAGAATGATATAGGTGGCGACAAACGCCATCTGCAAAATCGGTTGGCTCCAGTCGGGGTACAGTTGCTGCTTGATCAGCGCCAGCGTGGCAAACAGCAAAGCATTGTCGCCGAAGGCGGACAAAAACTGCGCGCAAATCACGGCAATCATGCTACGCGAGAGCAAAGGCGAGTCGGTATTCAACGATGGGTTCATCGGGCATTCTCCGGCTGTTCGGCCATTTTACGCAGGGTTACAAAGTCCGGTTTACCACTGCCGAGTACCGGCAAGGCTTTAAGCGGACGAATATCACGCGGCACCGCCAGTTCAGGGCTCCCCAACTCGCGCGCAGCACGCAGCAAGGCTTCGCGGGTGATGCTTGCGTCTGTGGTAAACAGCACCAGCGCTTCCCCCTTGCTGCTGTCGCTTTTCACCGTGGCGGCATGCTGCCCTTCCGGCGCCACGCGCTGCGCCAGCAACTCCACGCTCTCCAGCGAGACCATTTCGCCGGCCAGTTTGGCAAAGCGCTTTACCCGGCCGCGAATGACGCAATAACCCTGCTCGTCCAACGTGACGATATCGCCGGTGTCGTACCAACCCGGTTGCAGATTGCCATTTTCATCTTCCGCCGCCGGCGGTTCCAGTTCTCCCGGGCGTTCCACCCGCAGATAACCTTTCATGATATTCGGGCCTTTCAACTGCAGGCGGCCACCGTTATCAATGCCCGGCACCTTCATCAGACGCGCCTCCATCGTCGGCATAATGCGGCCCACGGTACCCACCTTCGCCGCCAGCGGAACGTTGATCGACACCACCGGCGCACATTCGGTTACGCCATAGCCTTCCAGAATGCGGATGCCGTATTTGTCCTGATAAATCTGTTTGGTGCTGTCCGCCAGTTTTTCCGCGCCGGCTACCACGTAACGCAAGCGGGCAAAATCATACGGATGGGCGAAGCGCGCATAGTTATTGAGGAAGGTGGCGGTACCAAACAGCACGGTACAGTTGCGGTCATACACCAGTTCGGGCACCACGCGGTAATGCAACGGGCTGGGGTAAAGGAAAATGCGGCTACCGGTCATCAGCGGGGTCAGCAGCCCGACCGTCAGGCCGAACGAATGGAACAGCGGCAGCGATGACATAAAACGGTCACGCGGGGTGAAATCGGCGATGGTGCGGATCTGTTCAACGTTGGCCAACAGGCTGGCGTGGGAATGCACCACGCCTTTTGGGTTACCTTCCGACCCCGAGGTAAACAGGATCAACGCGGCATCGTCCGGCTGTTGCGGCAACATGGCATGCGCCGGCTGGAACAGGTGGCGCAGGATCCACAGCTTGTCTGCCAGGGTCAGGGTATCTTTAAGATCCTCCAGGTACACCCAGTTGGCCTCCGGCACCTGCTCCGGCAAGTGTGTCAGTTTGCCCTTTTCCAGGAACTGGCGCGAAGTGACGATGGTTTTGATGGTCGCGGCAGTCATCGCGCTTTTCAAACCCTTGGAACCGGCGGTGTAGTTGAGCATCGCCGGAATGCGATTGCGCACAGAGGCGCCGAAAATCGCCGCCACGGTGATGGTGGCGTTCGGCAACAACATGCCGACATGTTCACCCTCGGCGGTAAAGCGCTGCAGGATACGGCTGACGCCCAACGATTTTTTGATCAGTTGCCGGTAGCTGTCTTCCTTGAAGGAGATGTCTTCGATGCAGGGTTTGTTGCGACCATAGCGGTGCTGAGCCGCCAGCAGGGCGCGGAACAGGGTTTGCGGCTCGCGAGTGTCCATCCGCGCCTTCATCATAATCTGCATCAGCCGGTCACCGGCCAATGCGCGACGATCGCGGGCGCGCGGCGCTTCCGGCATCGGCAGCGACGTCGGCGGTAAAATACGGATGCTGATCTGCGGGAACCAGCGGATCTTGAACACGCCGGCCATGCGGCCAAAGGGGCTGAACTCGGCGCCGTCCAGCCGTACCGGTACCAGGGTCGCGCCCGATTTGGCGGCGATAAACGCGGCGCCGTCATAAACCTTCATCAGCGAACCGGTAACGGTGATACGCCCTTCAGGGAACACCACGATCGGCCGGCCCTGTTCGATCATACGCACCAGCTGTTTGATCGCCATCGGTTTGGTCGGGTCGAGATAGACCAGATCGATATAGGGTTTCAACCAACGCATAAACCAGCGATCGCCGATGCTGGCATAGACCGCAAACACCGGTTTAATCGGTAAAAACAGCGCCAGCAATAGGCCGTCGAGGAAGGAGATATGATTGGGCGCAATCAATAGCTTAGGCTGTTCGAAGTGCCGGGCATCACCCTCAACGCGAATTCGATACAGCAGGCGGAACAGCGTGCGCAGCACGGAAAGGATCATGCCCTTCTCCCTTTAGCCAAAATGAGCGTAAACAGTTGTAGGGAAAAGAATACTATACGGCAGGCAAAAAAAAACCTACGCATCCGCGTAGGTTGGTGCAAGTGAAAATGGCTTCAACATACAGAGCATGCTGATTTCTCACCAATCAATACCTCTGGGATCACCTACTCTAGAGAGATGCCGATCAAGAAACTACCGACGAATCGCAAGAGTTCTGCTCTAAATGCAACCAGCTGTAAATTTCCCGCATTTTATGGAAATAACTCAATGAAACTTAAACAATCCTGGGGTCGGAAGGAGACAAAATCGAATCCTGCGCAGGCGGGCTGGGAGGGCGTCAGGCAAAAAAAAACCTACGCATCTGCGTAGGTTGGTGCAATTAATATGGGTTCAACACACGAGTTGTTGAAACTCACCAATCAATACCTCTGGGACGTTCAATTTACCCCGTTGCGTCGAAAGCCAGCCAGCGGGCAATCGCAACATTAGGGCGCAAAGTGTAACCAGCGGTGTATCCCCATCGCCTTTCAAGCTTCAGCGTTGTCGGCTGCACTCTGTCAGGGGAACGGGCGGATATACGCGCCCGATTAACGTGGGCGCGGCATGCCGCGCCCCCGAGTCTGGCTGGAGATGAACACCCCCGTCGCCTGGCAGCAATGCGAGCTCCTTAAGAAGGCATCGATGTTTTACCGTACGCTTACCTCAACCAGGCAGCTCATGGCATTCGGCCCCTGCGTCAACGGCGAGGTGCCGATATCCAGCGTTAAAACGTTCGGGTTGCCGGACTGCTCCACCGCCAGGCGCTGCGCGCCAAAGCCCGGGTCGAACCAGGCGCCGGTGGCCATCAGCACTACACCACGGGTGACGCCATCAGTGATGGCAACACCCGCCAGGCAACTGCCGCGCGCATTGCTGACCTGCACCTCGGCGCCCTCGGCAATACCGCGCATCGCCGCATCCTCCGGGTGCATATGCAACGTCTCTCGGCCCGCCGTTTTATTGCCCTGCGCCAGCGGCGCCGGATCCATCTGGCTGTGCAGCCGGTCGCCAGGCTGGATGGAAATCAGATGTAGCGGCCACTCTTTGGCCTGCGGCGCGCCCAACCATTCAACCGGCGGCTGCCACTGCGGGTGAGGTGCAAAATCCGCATAACGGTAACCGGCGATTTTCTCGCTGAACAACTCAATTTTGCCGCTTGGGGTTTGCAATGGATTGGCCTGCGGATCGGCACGGAAATCGTCAAAGAAAACAAACTCCTTCGCCGGTGTCGGCAGTTCTACGTAGCCTTTACGCCAGAAATCCGCAAACTCCGGCCACTCGACGCCAGTACCTGCCTGCGCCTGCCCGCACTGCTGATAGATAGATTCGATCCAGGCCTGTTCGTCGCGGTTTTCGGTGAATTGTTCACGGTAACCGAGCCGCTCCGCCAGATCGGCGAAAATATCAAAGTCGTTACGAGCCTGATGCTGCGGCGCTATCGCCTGGTGCATCGCCAGCACATAGCGATCGCGCGATGAACCGCCGATATCGTTGCGCTCCAGCGAGGTAGTGATCGGCAACACGATGTCCGCCATCTTCGCCGCCGACGTCCACCAGATATCCTGCACAATCACCGTATCCGGTTTTTGCCACCCTTCCACCAGCCGATTCAGCTGTTGATGGTGATGGAATGGGTTGCCGCCGGCCCAGTGAACCAGATGGATATCCGGGTAGTGCAGCGTTTCCCCACGGAACGAGTAAGGCTCGCCGGGTTGCAGCAACATGTCGCAGATGCGCGCTACCGGGATCGCCAGCCCGCAAGGATTGGTGCCCACCGGCATCATTGGCCCCGGCGTATCCACCCGCGGGTTGCCGACGCCGTTCATTGAGCCGTGGCCAAACGAGAATCCGCCGCCCGGCAGGCCGACCTGGCCGAGCATCGCCGACAGGGCGATCATCATCCAGTACGGCTGTTCGCCGCGGTGGGCACGCTGAACCGAATAGGAGCAGGTAATAAAGCTGCGTACGCCGATCAATTGCTGCGCCAGCAGACTGATACGCGCAGCCGGAATACCGGTGATAGCACTGGCCCATTCCGGCGTTTTCGCCACGCCGTCGTCCGTGCCGCGCAGATAATCCGCCAATTGCTCGTAACCCACACAATGGCTATAGAGGAAAGCCTCATCCTGCGCGCCCCGGCGCTGAATTTCATACGCCAGCGCCAGCATCAGCGCCACGTCGGTGTTGGGGCGGATCGGGATCCATTCGGCATTCACAAACGCCGGGCAATCATCACGCATCGGGCTGATGTTGATCACCGGGGTGCCTTTCTGCGCCAGCTTCTGCAGCCAGGGTTTGAGCGTATGCTCCGCTGCGCCGCCAGAGGATATCTGGGCATTTTTCAACGCCAGCCCGCCGAAGGCGACAAACAGCTCACAGTGTTCGACCACGCTCGGCCAACTGGTCACGCGCCCGGTCAACGGGGTAAAGGTGCCGATAACGTACGGCAGGAAAAATTGCGCCGCGCCCCAGCTGTAATTGCCCAGTTGGTCAACGCCACCGCCGCCGCTGAAATAAAAACGCCGCACCAGCGAGCGCGCATGATGCAGTCGCCCGGCGGATGACCAGCCATAAGAGCCGGTAAACAGGCCTGAAGGGCCGTAGCGATCGCGCACGCGGCGGTTTTCTTCCGCAACCAGATCAAGCGCGAGATCCCAGTCCACTTCAACAAAATCTTCCCGGCCACGCAGCGTGCGATCGCTGCCCTCGCGCTTCTGCAGCCAGGAACGCCTCACTGCCGGCTTGCGGATACGCTTGTCGGAATAGACCATTGGCGCGATGGAATTGAGCAGCGGGGAAGGATCCTGATCGTCGGCGAAAGGCTCACAGCGGATGAGCCTGCCGTCTTCAACCACGGCGGTATACGCCCCCCAGTGTGCGAGTTGCGGGTAACGTTTAATGGACATGAGGTTCTCGGACAATCAATAGATGCACAAAAGTAACATCAGCCGACGCGCGGTTTCAAAGCACAAATTGCTCTATCACTGTACCTTGCGAGCCTAAGCGCACATTAAATCGCTCATATCTGCAACGGCCGCCACAAGTTGCGATCACCACCGCTTGCAGCCCCGGGCTTTTTCCGCAAAACTGGGGAATGTAAGCGATTACCCAGGATGTATTACAGATATGGCTACGATAAAGGATGTTGCCAGGCTGGCGGGTGTTTCCGTGGCCACGGTGTCTCGCGTGATAAACAATTCCCCGAAAGCCAGCGAAAGTTCGCGCACTGCGGTGCTGGCGGCGATGGAACAACTGCAGTACCACCCTAACGCCAACGCCCGCGCGCTGGCGCAGCAATCGACCGAAACGCTTGGGCTTATCGTGTCCGACGTTTCCGATCCCTTCTTTGGTGCCATGGTCAAGGCTGTGGAACAGGTGGCCTACGCCACCCATAACTTCCTGCTGATTGGCAACGGTTACCACGAGGCTGAAAAAGAGCGTCAGGCGATTGAACAGCTGGTACGGCACCGCTGTGCCGCGCTGGTGGTTCACGCCAAAAAACTGACCGATAACGAACTGAGCGGCTGGATGCAGCAGATACCGGGCATGGTGCTGATAAACCGCACGCTGCCGGGCTTTGAGGCACGCTGCGTGGCGCTGGACGACCGTTATGGTGCCTGGCTGGCCACCCGCCATTTGATCCAGCAGGGGCATCAACGCATTGCCATCGTCTGCTCCACCCACCAGATTTCCGACGCAGCGGACCGTTTGCAAGGCTATCTCGACGCGTTGCAGGAGCATGGCATTGCGGTGGATGAAAAACTGATTGCCTACGGTGAGCCGGACGAAATTGGCGGTGAACAGGCGATGACCGAGTTGCTCGGGCGCGGCAAACACTTCACCGCAGTGACCTGTTATAACGACTCAATGGCCGCCGGCGCACTCTCGGTGTTGAGCGACAACAGTGTGGACGTACCGGCCCAAATGTCATTGATCGGTTTTGATGACGTGCTAATTTCACGCTACCTGCGGCCACGCCTGACGACCATTCGCTATCCGGTGGTGGCGATGGCGACTCAGGCTGCCGAACTGGCGCTGGCGCTGGCCAACAACCAGCCGCTGCCGGAGATCACCAACATGTTCAGCCCGACGCTGGTACGGCGCCATTCGGTCGCCAGCATCAATAACGTTTACGAACAGAATTAAACCAGTGCCCGGTGGTACAGCCGCACCGGGCGGTCAGGGTAATCCAGCGCGTCGCCAATGTAATGCCAGCCGTGGCGTTCGTAATAACCGCTGAAATCGCTGTACAGATAAAGTTCGCTGAAGCCCGCTCGCCGGCTGTAGTCCTGCACGTGTTGTTGCAACCTCAGACCAAGACCGCTGCCGCGCTGGCTTTCATCCACGTACAGCGCCGCCAGCCAAGGGGTCAGATCCTGGCGGCTGATCAGGTCACAGCGCCACAGACCGACGGTGCCCACCAGCTTCTCCCCCTGCAACGCGATAAAGGTGATCGGCAAATCCGCTCCTCGCAGGCCGCTTTCTACCACACTGGCGAAAAATGCCCGGCTGTTTTCGTTGCCGAACGCCCGCCATTGCCAGTCGACCACCTGCTGCAGGTGCTGCGGGTAATCCGCCAGAGGCACAATGTTAATCATATTTCCGCTTCCTCTCGTTGCCCGATCGCAGTCTAGTGCCGTTCCGCCACCGCGTAAACCCGATGGCAAAAAGCCAGGCAGCCAAGCGCTAACCCTATGCTAGACTGAGCGTTATTTGCCGCAGCGGATGTTGAAAAGGGGTTAGCCACTGATGATCACCATGTTGGATGTTTCCCTTCGCGCTGGGGTATCTAAAGCCACGGTTTCACGCGTGCTGAATGGCACCGGCCAGGTGAAAAAAAGCACCCGCGACGCGGTATTCAAGGCGATGGACGAACTGGGTTACCGCCCGAACTTCCTCGCCCAGTCGCTGGCGAACAAAAGCTCCAACAGCATTGGGCTGGTGGTCTCCAACTTCGACGGCCCTTATTTCGGGCGTCTGCTGCGCCAGGCCGCCAAACTTATCGAGGCCAGCGGCAAGCACCTGATAGTCACCGATGGTCACGATACGCCAGAAGATGAGCTGCAGGCGGTGCAGTTGTTGGCCGATCGCCGCTGCGACGCGATCATTCTTTATACCCGTTTCATGTCCGAATCGGCGTTAATGGCCTTGCTGGACAGCCTGCCGGTACCGATCATGGTGATCAATCGCGATTTGCCGCAGGCGCGTGCGCGCTGTGTTTTCTTCGAACAGCAGCAGGCCGCCTTCCATGCGGTCGATTACCTGATTCAACAGGGGCACCGCGAGATTGCCTGCATCACCGGTCCTATCGCCACCCCCACAGCCCAGGCGCGACTGGCGGGTTATCAACAAGCGCTTGAACATCACAAGATTGCCTTCGACGATGCCCGCGTGGCCTATGGCGACAGCAGCGTGCAAAGCGGCTATCAGGGCAGCCGCAGCCTGCTGGCCGCCGATACCGGCTTCAGTGCCCTATTCGCCTGCAACGACGATATGGCCGTCGGTGCGATGAAAGCGTTGCACGAAGCGGGCAAGCGCCTGCCGCAGGACGTCTCGTTATTCGGCTTTGACGACGAACCCAGCGCCGCCTATTTGCAACCCGCGCTATCCACCGTTTACCTGCCGATAGACGTGATGATCGAAGCGGCTATCAGCCAGGCTTTCCGCCTGATCAATGGCGAAAACCTCTCCCCGCTTTCCCCGTTCACCGGCGAACTTCGGCTGCGCGACTCCGTGGCTCCAGGCCCCTACGCCGGTTGAGATTCTTGGGCGAAAACGCTGATTGCGCACTGCGCCGCATTTATTTTTCTGCGATTTCCCATCCCCCACCAGTCCGCATATTGTCACCACAATAACCTTTACACTATATAGCATAAAAGCTATATTCAGAGCGTGGTATGTGGTAAGTAGTAACCGTCGAACGATTCGACGACTGGTTTTTATCACTGAACGGCGATGAACAAAAAAGCCTGTTGGCAGGAATATTCAAATTGCAGGAATTCGGCCCGCTGTTGGCTCGTCCGCATGCCGACACTTTGCATTTTTCCGGCTCAATAAAGCATCTTAAAGAGCTGCGCATTCAGCACCGCGGCCGCCCGTTTCGGGTGTTTTTCGCCTTTGATCCGCAACGGCAAGCGGTATTGCTATGCGGTGGTGATAAAACAGGCGATAAACGCTTTTACCAGCGCCTGTTGCCCATCGCCGCCATGGAGTTTTCACATTATCTGGCAACCCAGAGGTAACGCATATGGCCAAGCCTTTATCAAATTTGATCGATAAACTCGATCCCACCGTCGTTGCGGCAGCCCGGCAAAAGGCGGAGAAAGAAATTTTTGAATTGCGGCTGGCGATGCTGCGGGAAGAACTTGCGGTATCTCAGGTAGAACTGGCGAAACGGCTTGGCATCAGCCAGCCGTCGGTCGCTAATCTGGAAAAGCGCGGTAGCGAAATCAAACTCTCTTCACTGAAACGCTACATTGAAGCCATGGGCGGCACGCTTTCGTTAGAGGTTGAGCTGCCCAACGGCCAGCATCGGCGGATGACACTCTGAGGCGGGCGCAGCGCGCTGCGCCCGTCGGTATCAGATGAGTTCCAGCGCAATCAACTCTTCTATGGTCTGCCGGCGGCGGATCAGCCGTGGTTCCCCCTTTTCGAACAACACTTCCGGCAGCAGCGGACGGCTGTTGTAGTTTGAAGACATCGAAGCGCCATAGGCACCGGTATCATGGAATACCAGATAGTCGCCTACCTGCACCGGCGGCAATTCGCGGGTTTCGATGCCGCCACCGGCCTGTTGGGTGAACACGTCGCCGGATTCGCACAGCGGCCCGGCAATCACGGTGTCGCGCAGCGGCTGATGCTCGGTATTGCGGCCATCGGCCGGCAGCAGAGAAATATGGTGATAGCTGCCATACATCGCCGGACGCATTAAATCGTTAAAGCCTGCATCCACCAGCACAAAGTGGCGGCTGCCCATGTCTTTCACCGCACGCACTTCGGCGACCAACACCCCGGCTTCCGCCATCAGGAAGCGACCGGGCTCGATCTCCAGGCTCACCGGGTGGCCCAAATGGGCGGCAATGCGCTCGCGCGCGCTGTTCCAGAGGCCAAAATAGTGTTCAGTATCAATCGCCTCTTCGCCGTATTGATAGGGGATCGACAGCCCGCCGCCGGCAGAAATCGCGCTGAAATCATGACCCAGATCGATCACCTGCTGCACCATGGCGTCACACACTCGCTCCAGATGCTGGTAATCCACGCCCGAACCGATATGCATATGCACACCGATCAGCTTCAGGCCGTATTGCTGAATTTTTTCCACCGCCTGCGGCAAATCGGCATACCAAATCCCATGCTTGCTGTTCTCGCCGCCGGTATTGGTTTTCTGGCTATGGCCGTGACCAAAGCCCGGGTTGATACGCAACCACACCGGGTGGCCAACGGAAACCTGGCCCAGTTGATCCAGCATATCGATCGAGCCGACGTTCACCGGGATTTTCAACTCGCTGACGCGCGCAAGCGTCGCGTGGTCCAGCACGTCGGCGGTAAACACGATGTCGCTTGGCTCACCGCCCGGCTGAAAACCGGCCTGCAGCGCACGCTCAATCTCGCCCAGCGAGACAGAGTCCACCTTGACGCCCTGTTCGCGCATCAGGCGCAGAATATGAATATTCGAGCAGGCTTTTTGGGCAAAGCGGATCACGTCAAAATGGCGCAACTGGCTGATGCGCTCACTGATGATAGCTGCGTCATAGGCCCATACCGGGCAGCCAAAACGCTGAGGCAAGGCCAGCAGGTTAGCGGCATTGAGGGCGGTCGTCGTGTCGTGCAAAGCGCGTGGCATAGTGATATTCCCGGATCAAAAATATGGCTGAAGTAATGTCGCCAATAGTGCCGCACTCTTTCTTGTGTGGAAAATATCTATTTAGCCGAAGTCTATTCATTTATGATATGGGCTTGCCCGTTCATGGAGTGTGCCGATGCACGCGATTACCCTGCGCCAGATTGAAATTTTCCATGCGGTGATGACCACCGGCAATCTGACCGAGGCGGCAGCGCTGTTGCAAACCTCACAGCCCACCGTCAGCCGAGAACTTGCCCGCTTCGAGAAGCTGATCCAGCTACAGCTGTTCGATCGGCTGCGCGGACGTTTATACCCGACGGTGCAGGGCCTGCGGCTGTTCGAAGAGGTGCAGCGCTCCTATTACGGCCTGGAGCGCATCGTCAACGCCGCTGCAGGTATCCGCCAGTTCCAGCAGGCGCAACTTTCCATTGCCTGCCTGCCGGTATTCTCGCAGTCGCTGCTGCCGGTGGTGTGCAAACCCTTTATCGATCGCTACCCGGAAGTCAGTTTCAGCGTGATACCGCAGGAGTCACCGTTGTTGGAAGAGTGGCTGTCGGCGCAGCGCCACGATCTGGGTCTGACGGAAAACACCCTGACCCCGGCGGGCACAGAGCGGATGACGTTGATGACGCTGAACGAGGTGTGCGTGCTGCCGGCCGGGCATCCGCTGCTGGCGAAAACGGTGCTGACACCACAAGACTTCGACGGACAAAACTTTATCAGCCTGTCGAGCACCGACAGCTACCGTCAGTTGCTCGACTCGCTGTTTAATGAGGAAGGCGTTAAGCGCCGTCTGGTCATGGAAACCCACAGCGCAGCATCGGTGTGCGCCATGGTGAAAGAAGGCGTAGGGTTGTCGATAGTCAATCCGCTGACGGCGCTCGATTACGCCAACAGCGGCGTACATGTACGGCCGTTCAGCGTTGAAGTGCCTTTTACCGTCAGCCTGATCCGGCCGCTGCACCGCCCTTCCTCGGCGCTGGTCACGGCCTTCATTCAGCATTTGCAGCAGCAGGCAGAGAGCCTTCCCGCCCGCCTGGCCGCAGTGATTAAGCGCTAGCCGGCCGTTTGGCCCGGCTGAAAGTCACCAGACACAGCACCAACCCCAGCAGCGCAATCGCCGCGGCGGCCAGCGGCACGCTGGTCAACCCCAGCCCCTGTGCAATCACCACGCCGCCGACCCAGGCACCAATGGCATTGCCCACGTTAAACGCGGCGATGTTCAGCGTGGAAACCAGGTTCGGTGCTTTTTTACCGTAGGTCACGACGTTGATCTGCAGCGCCGGTACCGCGGCAAACGCAGCAGCCGCCCACAGGAACAGGGTCATTTCCGCCGGCACCATGGAATGGCTGGTCCAACTGAACAGCGCGGCAAAGAAGGCAATCACCAGAAACGTGCAGGTCAGCGTAACCGGCAAACGCCAGTCTGCCAAACGGCCGCCGACGATGTTACCCAGCGTCAGGCCGACCCCCATCAGCAACAGCGTCCAACTCACGCCGTGCGACGAAATGCCGGTCACCTCAGTCAGTAACGGTGCGATATAGGTAAACAGCGCAAACATCGACGCAGCAAAGGCGACCGTCATCAGCAGCGAAAGCCAGATACCGCCGCCGCGCAGGGCCGCCAGCTCTTTTTTCAGATCGGTTGGCGCTTCATCCTCCACCGCCGGCAACTTGCTGTACAACGCCAGCAGGGACAGCACACCGATGACCGCCACCGCCCAGAAGGTGGAACGCCAGCCCAATGCCTGCCCCAGCGCGGTGCCGAGCGGCACCCCCAGCACGTTGGCCAACGTCAGGCCGGTGAACATCAACGCCACCGCAGAAGCGCGGCGATTCGGCGGTACCAGATTGGCGGCCACCACCGCACCGATGCCGAAGAACGCACCGTGGCACAACGCGGTAACAATGCGCGCCAGCATCAGGAAATCGTAGCTGTAACCCAGCGCGCACATGATATTGCCGAAGATAAAAATCACCATCAGCAACAGCAGCGTATTCTTGCGCGGCAGCTTCGCCGTCAGCAGCGCCATGATCGGCGCACCTATCGCCACGCCGAGGGCATAGCCGCTGATCAGCCAGCCGGCTGAAGGGATTGAGACCTGAAGATCCCCCGCCACCTCAGGCAGCAGCCCCATAATCACGAACTCGGTGGTGCCAATGGCAAATGCACTTAACGCCAGTGCAAGCAGAGAAACAGGCATGTGTAACGCTCCCAGTCGACAAAGCCCCGGCATCAGGCGCACGGGGCCGGTAAAAACTCGCGGAATTGCCGGACAGCCTGACAGGCTGCCCGCGAAAAAGGGTCAGAGATGTTGTTCAATCTGTGGGTTATTTTCTTAACCCTATAATTATTAAGTCTTATTCGCTCTTTGCACGCTACAGAAATAGCACGGCGACCGGCGAAAAAACCAGTGACAACGCTACCCTTGAGCACAAAAAGCCCCCATCCGCCCGCTAAACGCTTGAATGCGCTGACGATGAAAAATGTGTGAAAATGTTGCTACCCTGTTAACGATATCAGCGCAGCGTCGCCCGCCAGGCGGGATCATTGGCAAACCACTCCACCAGAAAATCCAGCATGGTGCGCAAGGTGGCCGGCATTTGGCGACGCGAGGTATAAATACCGTAAATCCCCATCGACTGCGGCCGATAATCCGGCATCAGTTCTATCAGTTCACCGCTTGCCAGCAATGGCGCCGCCGAATAATAAGGCTGCATGGAAATGCCGGCGCCCTGCACCGTCCCCGCCATCAGCACCACCGATTCATTGGCACTGAGGTTGCCGCTGACCGCCACCGCCGATTTCACGCCCTGAGAATCAAAATGCCACAGGCTTTTACCGAAGTAGGAATAAGTCAGGCAGTTGTGCAGCGCCAAATCCTGCGGATGGCGCGGCGTGCCGTGCGCTGCCAGATAAGCCGGGGAAGCGCACACCACCGAAGCGCAAGAGGAAAGCGGGCGGGCGATCAGATTGGGGTCCAGCTCATTGGTGATGCGCAGCGCCAGATCGATGCGCTCCTCCACCAGATTCACCGCCCGATTATTCATTTGCAAATCCACCGCCACCTGCGGATGGCGTTTGAGGTATTGGGCCACCGCCCCCACCAGCGCTGTCTGGCCCAGCGACTGTGAACAGGTGATGCGCAGCAGACCGCGCAATTCATCGCTTTGCTCGCCTTCGACCAAATCAATCTCACCCGCCAGCGCCAGCATCTGCCGGCAACGTTCGAGAGTGCGCTCTCCGGCGTCAGTCAGACTAAGCTTACGGGTAGTGCGGTGCAGTAAACGCGCGCCGGCCCATTGCTCCATCTGCGCCAGATAGCGCGTCACCATCGCTCGCGACATTTCCAGCGTTTCCGCAGCGGCAATCATGCTGCCGCGATCAACGATGGTGATAAAAACCTCTGCTGCGGTAATGCGATCCATGATTCATCCGATTTACGCAATGAATAATTGCTCATTATCCGGTTTTTCTAACGCTTTATGCAACCTAACATCTGTACAACAACAACTGATACCCAAAAGGACCTCTGCCCATGTTTAAGAAATCATTATTGACCCTGGCTTTCGCCGGCATCGCCACAGTAAGCACCTACGCCGCCGCGGCTGACTCCCTGACCATGGAAGTGTACAACCCGGGTGAGAAAAGCGTGTTCCCGGTTTCTTCGGAAATCATCAGCGGTAAACACGAAGTAGCGCTGATCGACGCCCAGTTCCAACGCAACGACGCCGAAGAACTGGTGAAAAAGATCAAAGCGACCGGCAAGACGCTGACCACCGTCTACATCAGCCATTCCGATCCGGATTTCTACTTTGGTTTGGACGTGATCAAAGCTGCGTTCCCGCAGGCAAAAATCATCGCGTCACCGGGTACGATCAAAGAAATCAACGCCACCAAAGACGGCAAAATGGCTTACTGGGGCCCGATCCTGAAAGACAACGCACCTAAAGCGGTAGTGGTTCCGCAGGCATTGCAGGGTGACAGCTTCACTATCGACGGCCAGAAAGTGGAAGTGAAAGGCCTGACCGGCCCAACGCCGGAACGCACCTACGTGTGGATCCCTGAACTGAAAGCGGTAGTGGGCGGCGTACCGGTAGCCGGTGACAATATCCACCCGTGGATCGCCGATAACCAGACCGTGGAATCCCGCGCTCACTGGCAACAAACGCTGGAAGGCATCAAGGCGCTGAAACCGAAAGTCGTCGTCCCTGGCCACTTCCTGCCGGGAGCACCGCAGACTCTGGAATCCGTGACCTTCACCCAGAACTACCTGACCACGCTGGAAGCTGAGCTGCCGAAAGCCAAAGATTCTGCGGCGCTGATTGCGGCAATGAAAAAGCATTACCCGAACCTGAAAGATGAATCTAGCCTGGAACTGAGCGCCAAGGTGCTGAAAGGCGAGATGAAGTGGCCGCAATAAGCGCGTCGCCAATCAAACGACATTGCCTTTGACAGGCTCAATGTTCTGCGGCGCGAAGCCGCAGAACATCACGAGGAATAAAGATGACCGGTACAACTCTGCATTACGTTTTCGATCCGCTGTGCGGCTGGTGCTATGGCGCGGCGCCACTGGTGAAGGCGGCCAAGAGCATTCCGGGGCTGACTGTCGCCCTGCACGCCGGTGGCATGATGACCGGCAATAATCGCCGCCAGATCACGGACGAATGGCGTAACTATGTGATTCCGCATGACAAGCGCATTGCGGAGCTGACCGGCCAGACCTTCGGTGAAGCCTATTTCAATGGACTGCTGCGTGATACCACGGCAGTGATGGACTCCGAGCCGCCGATTACTGCGATTCTGGCGGCGGAAGCGCTGGGGGGACACGGGGTGGATATGTTGCACCGCATTCAGATAGCGCATTATCAGGAAGGCCGACGCATCGCCGATACCCCGGTGCTGGAAGCCCTGGCGAAAGAGCTGGGCCTGCCCTCGGCTCCGTTCATTGCCGAGATGCGCTTTAACGCCGGCGCACCGACCGCACAACACATTGCGGAAAGCCGCGCGTTTCTTGCCAAAGTCCAGGGCCAGGGATTCCCGACCTTTGCGCTGCAAGACAGCGAAGGCCAGCTACGCCAGATCCCGGCAGGCAACTATTTGGGCAACGTTGATGCCTGGAAAGCGTTGTTGAACAGCGCGGTGAACTGGGCTTAATACCGGCTTCGGCTGCGAGCTCCGCAGCCGATTATTCGACCCGGACGAAAGTCCCCTGCGCCTGCACGTTAAAACCAAATCCGCAGTCGCCCCTGGTACTCATATCCACCGCATCCGCCGTAAATTGCATCACCACATCACAGGCCATCCCGTCCTGCGGCTCCCGCTGACGGTACACCGCCTTGCCCCGTTCAATCGGCAATACCTTGGCGAACTCGCCCATATTCGGTCCGTAATACAACCCCATTTGCGGCATATAATAGCCGGAATAATTAATCAGCCAGCGTTCGCCCTGCGGTTTGACCTCTACTTCGCTCCATACGCCGCGCCCGGCGTACTGCCAATAGACGCCACCCGGCCCGCTCGTCGGCGGCTGCTTTGCCAGACGTTGCTGCAGCAGTTTCAGATTATGCTGGGATTTCGCATCCTTCGGCGCCAACTCCAGATAAGCGCGCGCCTTGAGCAATTCACCGGCGTGCATCAGCGCCAGCGCCACATTGTTATAGGCGGTGGCAATTGCCTGATCGTTCAGGCCGCAAAACTCGCTCCAGGCGGCCTGATCACGGAAAACATCGGCCGCCCGGCCATAATCGCCCCGCTTATAAGCGCTTTTCCCCAGTGCGGCGTAGCCCGCCACTTTCTGGCAATCGGCATCAATATCCGGCTCATCAATATGTGCCATCACCTGGCCGCTGGCGAGCGCACCATAGGTCAACAGCAGGGGAACCAACGCCTTCATGCCTTATCCTTTCCAGAGTGAGTAACCGGTAATTCGGCGCCAGTATAACCCTCATGCCCCCCGGCTTCACCTCTAAGGATTCACCCGCAATATTTCAAACGGTTAGCCCCGTTAAAACTGCTTACATGTCACGGTTTGTTTGTTACCAGGCGGCGGCTCATGCTGATCGGAACGTAAAAAAACCGAGAACCCTATGAACAGCCCTCCTACGCAAAAACACGCTGTCTGGCAGTTGATTAAACCTTTTTGGGTTTCGGAAGAGAAATGGCGAGCCTGGTCGATGCTGATCGCCATCGTCGCCCTCTCGCTCGGGCTGGTGTATATCAGCGTGCAGATCAACCAGTGGAACCAGGTGTTCTACGACGCACTGCAAAACAAAAACTACCCGGTGTTCAAGACGCAGCTGTGGCGTTTCACCTATCTGGCGCTGATCTTCATCGTGCTGGCGGTGTATAAAATCTACCTGACGCAGGGCCTGCAAATGCGCTGGCGGCGCTGGATGACGGAAAAATTCATGGGTAAATGGCTGGCGCATCAGGCCTATTATCATACCGAGCAACAGCAGATCGTCGATAACCCGGACCAGCGTATCGCAGAGGATCTCAACGTCCTGACCCAGTACACGTTATCGCTTTCGCTTGGGCTGCTCTCCAGCCTGGTGACGCTCTTTTCCTTTGTCGCCATTCTGTGGCACGTCAGCGGGCCAATGACCTTTATGATTAGCCAACACACCTTCACCGTTCCCGGCTATATGGTGTGGTTCGCTCTGTTGTACGCCGGGCTGGGTTCCCTGCTGGTCTGGTGGGTCGGCAAGCCGCTGGTCCAGCTAGGTTTTAACCAGGAGCGTTATGAGGCGAACTTCCGTTTTGGCCTGATCCGCATCCGCGAAAACAACGATGCCATCGCGCTGTATCACGGCGAACCCCGCGAGGCGCAACAGTTGGGCGACCGTTTTGATACTATTCGCGCCAACTGGTGGTCGATCATGCGCATCACCCGGCGGCTCAACATCGCTTCCAACTTTTACAGCCAGTTCGCCATTGTTTTCCCGCTGCTGGTGGCGGCGCCACGCTATTTTTCCGGCGCCATCCAGATGGGCGGCATGATGCAGATCGCCTCCGCTTTTGGCGAGGTGCAGGGAGCGCTGTCGTGGTTTATCGACGCCTTCAGCGATCTGGCTACCTGGAAAGCCTGCGTGAACCGTCTGGCCGGCTTTAATGCCGCAGTGGATCAGGTTCACCATCAGCAACGCGGTATTCAACTGCGGCCGGAGAGTGCCCAGCCGTTGGTGCTTGATAGTCTCAGCCTGCAACTGCCGGACGGCCAGAATTTGCTGGATGCAAGCTCTATGACGCTGAAGCGCGGCGAACGCGTGCTGATCGTCGGCCCGTCGGGCTGCGGCAAGTCAACGCTATTGCGCGCCATCGCCGGTATCTGGCCGTACGGCTCCGGCACCATTGGGCTCGATGCCGCCAGCCGCGCATTATTCCTGCCGCAACGCAGCTACATTCCGATAGGCACATTGCGAGAAGCCCTCAGTTACCCCCACCTCGCCGCCGAATACAGCGATGAGCAACTGCTGAAAGTACTGGAAAATTGCCGTCTGAAACATTTGCAGCGCTGGCTGGACACCAGTGCCAACTGGAGCCAACGTCTGTCGCCGGGTGAGCAGCAGCGGTTGGCCTTTGCCCGGGCCATTTTGACCCGTCCGGATATTCTGTTCCTCGACGAGGCCACCAGCGCGCTGGACGACGAAACCGAGCAACTGATGTATTGCCTGCTGGTCGATGAGCTGCCGCAGGTGACGCTGGTGAGCGTGGCTCACCGCAACAGCGTGGCCAAATACCACCAGAGTTGCTGGCGCTTTAGCCGCCCGGAACAAAACGAACCGGCACGCATGGCGCTTGGCCCGCTGCCCGTCGCCGGCTAACGGAGCGACAGTGGCCCAATGAACAAGCTTATCGTTCATCGGGCCACCGAATCGCACTTAGGTACATCCACTCCTCCCGCAATAGACGCCAGATCCCATCGGCGTCGGTTAGATGCCCCCTTGTCAGTCCCCGAGTTCTTCCCTAAACTTGCGCACAGATATCGGCCCCCTGTCGGTACGTAAGCGTTAACGTCAATCAACGCATCATGTCTTGCAGCATTGATTGGCTGCATGCTGGTGCGAGGAATTCATGTCATACCCTGCTTTATCCCCAAAATCTGCCGCCATAAAACGCAGCCGTTTACGCCATCCCTTATTGCTGGTGGCCGGTATCATGTTGATCGCCGCCAATCTGCGCGCCGCGCTGACCAGCGTTGGCCCGTTACTGGAACAGATCCAACGACAGCTAATGTTGTCCGCCACTTCCGCCGGCTTGCTTAACTCACTGCCGTTGATACTGTTTGCCGTGCTCTCGCCGGTGACGCCGGGCCTGGCCAAACGCATGGGCATCGAACGCACGCTGGGCATGGCGCTGCTGCTGCTTGCGACAGGCATCGTTCTGCGCTCTCTGCCGCAAGCAGGCATGCTGTGGATAGGCAGCATAGTGATCGGCGCCGCCATCGCGTTTGCCAACGTGGTGTTGCCAACGCTGGTCAAACGCGACTTCCCCAGCCGAGCCGCCGCCATGATTGCCGGCTATGCGGCGGTAATGTCGCTGGCTGCCGCTACCGCCTCCGGTCTGGCAGTGCCGCTGGCAGAACTGAAGAACCTCGGCTGGCGTTTCTCTCTGCTTTGCTGGAGCCTGCCGGCCCTGTTGGCGCTGCTTGTCTGGTTGCCGCAGTTGCGCCGCCCACCGACCGTAACGGCCGGTGACGCGCGACAGGCCCCATTGACGCCATCCCGCTCGCCATGGGGCAGCGCGCTCGGGTGGCAGGTAGCGCTGTTTATGGGCTTACAGTCCATCACCTTCTATACCATTATCGGTTGGTTCAGCGCCTTTGCCGCCAGCCACGGCACCTCGCCGCAACAGGCCGGTTTCGAACTGTTTATCTACCAGGTGGTGGCGATCGCCGCTAACTTTGCCATGGTATTTATTCTGCCGCGCGCGCGCGATCAGCGTGCTATCGCGTTGTGCGCTTCATCGCTGATTTTTATTGGCGTCACCGGCCTGATGTTGCTGCCAGAAAGCTCGCTGATATGGCTGATTTTTGCCGGATTGGGGGCGGGAAGTTCTTTGGTGCTGGCGCTGTCATTCTTTGGTTTGCGCAGCAGGCATCAGCACCAGGCCACGCAGTTGTCGGGCATGGCACAATCGGTAGGCTATTTACTGGCGGCGCTGGGCCCAACGTTGTTCGGCCTGTTGCACGACCTGACCCAGGGTTGGCAATTGCCGCTAAGTATCCTGCTGGGCCTGACCCTGCTGCAAATGCTGTTTGGCGTTCTCGCCGGGCGTAATCGCATCATCCGCTAACGTCGTGACGGGTGGGTAGCGCCGGTGCAGGATCCGGGGCGTCCGCCTGCCAGAGATCGTCAATAAAATCGCGCTGTGCAGCGTTCAACTGCCAGCGAGGCGGTATCCTGGCAAGACTACGTTCTTTGGCGCTCTTGCCGTTTTTAACGCGTTTTTTGTCCATCGACATGTTTCCTAAATCATCAGCAACCCATAAATCGCGGCGGCAACACCCAACCAAAATACCCCACAGCCGATAAACACGCACAGCCAAGCCTTACGTTTGATGTCTACTCCATCCTTGCTTATCACTCTGCGCCTCACCAATAGATTAAATTGATTGACACTGCATTATTGATACGTTTAAACAATCAATAAAGTAGCCTTGCACTATGGACATTTAAATAAAACATGCTGGCAACCTACTCTGAACGACGAGCACGACGGGAAAACAGTTCCACGCTTCGCACAGACTAATAACAACCCAATAATCAGTATTCAGGCAGTGTGCCACGATACAAACGATCAAAATCAAACCATTGGTAAATGAATTATTATTAAAACTAATGATTGGATTTAACCGAAATTGGCGGGAGGTTTGAGGGCAAAGACAAATAAAGGAGAGAGCTTCCGCTGCGGGTTAAAGGACTGGCCCCATCGTTCAGGCCGCGTAAACGGCCTGAACAGGGTGAGATAAATCAGCTAATCTGCGTAACAGAGTCCTTGCTGGCGCGCTCACGTTCGCTGCCGGACAATTCAATGAGACGCCCGTCACGCATTTGCAGCAGCCGATCGGCATGTTCGAAATAGTGGTCGTCATGGCTGATGGCAAATACCGTTTTACCCAACTCGCGCAGCTGAGGTAACAACTCGCGATAAAAAATGCGCCTAAATTGCGGGTCCTGATCCGCCGCCCATTCGTCCAGTAGCAGGATATCTCGCTGTTCCGCCACCGCCAGCAGCAGCGCCAGACGTTTGCGCTGCCCTTGCGACAGTTGAGGATTGGTCACCCGCAGGCCATTAAATTCCAGTTTACCTTTCATGTTCAACCGGTTAAGCCAACGCTCCACCAGTTCGGCGTCAGGCTGTTGACCATCGGGCCCCTGCAAATGGTGGAATGGGTGAAAATCGGTAAAGATAGCGGAAAACAAACGGCGATAGCCGGGCATGCTAGCCAGGTTCTGCTCGACGCCATCCAACAGGATCTGTCCACTGACCGGTTGATATAACCCGGTCAACAGCATCGCCAGCGTGGATTTTCCGCTGCCGTTGCCGCCAATCAGAAACACCAACTCACCGCGGCGCAATGTCACAGAGACCGGCCCGACGGCAAACCCGGCTTTCTGCTCCGTAGCGCCGTAATGAAATACGATGTCACGCAGTTCCAGCGTTTCCCAGGTTTTGGCTTCAACCGCAGGAAACGCAGGCTGATAATCGGCAAGCCTCAGGGCTTTGATCTTATTGAAAGCCACTTCGGCACCGATCAGCGTCGGGAAAGCCCCCACAGCCTGCAGCAATGGCGTGCGCAGAAACAGCAGTGTCAGTGAATAGGTAGCCGCAACGGCGGTATTTGCCCAGCCCAGACTGTTGGCCATATAGAACACGAGACCAATAGCCCCCAGCATCATGATATTCGACCAGTTCACAGCGCTGAGATGGAAGGTATCGGCACGGATAATCTGGTAGCGGTAGTCTTCAGCATCCGGTTGATAGGCCTGTTGGTAGAGCGCTTTCGCGCGGTCGCGGTTCAGCGCCAACTCTTTACGCCCGTCAATGGCTGACTGGTAGTGTTGGTAAAGATGCTCTTCCGCCTCACGCACGCTGCTCAGGTGACGATACACCCGCGATACCAGATATCCGCTGCCAATCACCGTCACCGCCACCCAAACTGCGGTCACCGCCAGCATTCGCGGTGAAAGCCAACCCAGATAGGCCGCAGACCCCAGCGTCAGTATCACCCCCTGCACCAATTCTGGCAGGCGGACAAAGGCAAGGGTGATGGTGCGGATGTCGCTGGCCAGGCTCGCCAGTAGAGAGGCGCTGCCCAATTGTTCAATCCGTTCGATATCGGTATCCAGGATCCGCTTCACAAGTTGGCCGCGCAGCCGGAACACGAAATGATGACCGAGCGTGGTCAGCGCCAACTGAGATCCTAACGTCACCGCCATCAACAGCGCCAGAATCCCGAGGAATTCCGGCAGCACGGTCAGTGGGTTGCCGGTCACCGTCATCAACCGCAAATTTATAAAGGCAATGATACCAATGCCCAGCGCCGCGCTGGTCATGGTCAACGCCATTACCGCCAGAAACGGCCAACGATACTGGTGGTAAACCACCCTAAGCAACTCCATGAGAAACCCTTACCCTGCCATCTTGAGATGGCAAGCATTGTAAGCGGCGAGAGAATGATATCAATAATAATTCTCATCCATGCCCCTTCATCTGCAGAAACTTAATCCGCACAGGTAACGATAAACGGAGGGGGGAGCCTGGCCTATCTGAGAAGAAAGCTTTATCGGCAGCATTAAATTATTTCAAATAAAAAGAGACTGCAAATTAACAAAAAGAAACAAACAGCAGCATTGTTAGGGATGTAAACAAAAATATAAAAACAAAGCATTCACCGTGAACATAAAATAATAGAAAACATATAAATAACCTCTCCATGCAAAAGTGCGGTCACTTTATTTTCTTTGCCGTTACTTATCATTCAATGCTTTAATAAAAAATCACAGGTAAAAATCAGCCAACATTCAACATCCAGGTAATTAAGATGAAGAAAAGGAAATTTCTCAGCCAGGTTGAAATTGAGCAGCTTATCTCAGCCGTTCATGAAGGTAAAAACAGTATTCGGGACCGCTGCTTGTTATTGATGTGTTTTATTCATGGTTTACGGGTCAGTGAACTGCGTTCATTACGCTTACAAGATATTGATATGACCACCAATCGGGTACATATATTCCGATTGAAAAATGGCTTCTCAGTCCAACACCCCATACAACCCAGGGAACGTGATGCCCTGTTGAAGTGGCTTGGCCAACGTTCCGGTTACCTTGAAGCGGACAGCCAGTGGCTGTTTTTATCACGCCACGGCGGGCAAATTTCACGGCAACAGCTGTATCGATTGATGAGGATGTACGGCGAGATGGCCGGCATCAGCGTTCAGGTTCATCCCCACATGTTGCGCCACTCCTGCGGTTATGCCCTGGCCGACAGAGGTGTCGATACCCGGTTGATTCAGGATTACCTGGGGCATAAAAACATCCAGAATACGGTCATTTATACCGCTACCAACGTGGAGCGCTTCCGCATCATCAATATATAACGCCAGTATAGTCGTCCAGGGGCTCACTATTTCTGAAGACGCATTAAGCGTCTTCAGGCGTACCCTGTTTCGTGGGTTATTCCCGACACCGAGAGTGCTTTAGCTACTCCCCGGAAAATTTCCGGGTAATCCTGGTGTGCAGAGAAAACAATTCGCTATCGTTTGTCACTTGAAGTTTACGCATCGCACTGCATTTATGCGCACTGATCGTTTTGATGCTGCGACACTGCAGATCGGCTATTTGCCGCAGGCTCATACCGTTAAACAAAGAAGCCATAACATCACTTTCGCAACGAGTCAGCTCGTGCATGACGGAAGTCTCACGGCAGGCAGAACGAGCCAAACAGGCACCAATCTGCGGACTCAGTACCCGCTCACCGTTCAGAACCCGGTTGAAGAATTCAGCCACCAGTGGCAATGCGTCATCTCGAGCGACGATGCTGATATTAGGCTGACTCAATAACGGGCCCAACTCTTCGGCACTTTGGCTACGGGTGTAAACCACCACTCTGAGTGCCGGCAATTGCATGCACAGATTAAGCAGAATCTCCCGCCCCTGTACGGTAGTCTCATCCACACCGGCTAACTCCGCAATCAGGACGTTAGCCTGCTGATAGACCACACTATCTGCGGCGTCCCTCATACTGGTTTCCTGCACCACAATCTTTCCCGATCTCGAGAGAGAACCAATAAAACTGGCCAGCCCATCAAGCATTAAGGGACAACGATCCATTAATGCGATGTGTAGAGGTTGATGACGCGAAGAATACATATTCTGCTCCTGTCTTATCTCTCCTGCCGCGTTAATGCGCTATCCGGCGCCGTTAACGGACAAAGGACGGGCCATTCATGGCCATCCATTTTCCCTGAAGATATAACTCACCATCATTGTGAAAACCCAGCTTCAGCATGGCATTGCGTTTATGTGTACTGACGGTGCGGATATCCCGACGCATCGTCAAGGCCACGCTGGACACGCTCTTACCGGAGAACAACTCTGCCAAGACATCCAGTTCACGGATGGTCAGAGGGCGCCCTGGAGTGGCTTCATGCAACTGACGCTGGCGGATCCGGTGGCTAAAGCTGCATTTTCCTGCCAATACCTGCTGTACACAGTGCGTCAGGGCGATAGCGGGCTCTTGTTTTAGCATCAATCCGTGAATACCGGAGGCAATTAACTGCCTCAATATTCTGGACTCATCCAACGCCGTGCAAACCAGCAATGCGGTTTGGGGAGAGGCCGCTTGTACCTCAGCAATCAGGCGTAAGCCATCCAGCACCGACTCTGACTTGCCACACAGCTCCATAATTAATAAACGGGGCCTGTGTTTGAGCAATACGGACGGCAGATCGGCAAGACACCTGACGTGCAGGATCCTATCTTGGCGATAACCACATGATTCAATTAATTTATTACGTATTCCAAGCGCGGTGACCGGGCAAGGTTCCATAATGACTGCATGACCATTCTTTTTATCGTATGCATCATTTGAAGCTAGCGAAATACTGGGTTGATAATAGGTATTCATATCACCGCCTCCGATTTGTTATTACGGTTACTTGTCCGGTCAGTGTCACCAAATTTAGCGTTTTGGGTCGCGATAAAACTTCAGCGTAAATGGCCGTTTGCTCAGAAATCCGATGCCGTAAGTTCGCCGGATAAATATCTATTCATAAATAAAAGAAATTTGCAGTACACCGTCTATGCTGCCGGGCGTTGCACCGCCATAAGTGCTGTATGCTCGGGCACGGAGATCAAATTTGGCCTCATGCGTGAATTGATTGACCAATTGAACCATGCTCTTATTATTGCCCAGATTTACACCTCTCTGATTTTGCAACTCAATCTGCACTCGGCTCGAGGTCCCGTTGTTCTTATATAAAGTACCGCTCTCCTCTGCCGCCGAGCCGGTAAAGGTCGCAGTCGCCGAAGTTGTGGTGGCCGGACAATTTTTCAGCGTTATGGGAAACTCTATCCATTCGCTGGCAGAGCCGGAGCTAGCCAAAGTGGCGGCGGAAATAGTGTCACCGAGGTTAACCTGGATATTACTGTTTGCCCCATCTACAACGCAGGGAGCCGCCTTAATATTACCGGTTATTTGGAGTTTCGCCGCCACCGCTACCGCCGGAATTCCCCCCTGGAAAATACCGACAAGAATCATTATCCGGCTTATTCCGCTAAAGCCATTAAACATAGCAATTTCCTTTTCTTTAAGAATCAAATGACCCGCTACCCATAAAATTCCAGTTATTCCATTTCTGCCTGGATGGTCGCAGTGGCGGTGAATACACCAGCCGCAGGCACCTGCCCGGTGGTGTTTATCGGATACACGCTGAACCTGGTGCTACCACTCTGGCTGGGATAGAGAAAATCAACCGGCAAACGACCGCTCTGTGGCGAAATGGGGCCGCCAAATCGGTCCTCGATCATCACCCCAATGTTACTGTTGCTGGTTCTCAGCGCTGCGGGCATATTGCTATCAACCTCTCCTCTGAATGACAGGCTGACTTTGACTCCAGAGGAAATATTGCGGCAGGCCAGGGTCAACTCTTTCTGGTGCGGGGTAAAACCCGGCGGCATCATCCCTTTAGTCCGAAAGCTGGTAGACAGGATATCGCCAAAATCCACCACTACCGTCTGTGGGCTAATCTCGCAGTTTTGCGGTACCGTCACCACCCCGCTCATTGATACGGTAGATACCGGAATCACGCTGCTCACCCCATTGGATACCGAAACATAGGTTTCAACCAGTTGGGTGCTGGGAATGATGGTCTGACCGACAAACGGACGCCGAAAGTACAAATGAATTCGCCCTCTGGCACCGCTGGAATAGTGCGCACTGGCGCAACTCTCATCCTGGCCCATTTCGTTTTTTAAATTTGATACATTGCTGAAGGGGGTAGGAATGTACTCATTCCTAAAACCGGCTACATAGACTTCGCTGGCAACAGCCAGATACTCGTTCAACGCGTAATAAGATAAACGTCCGTCGCTATGAGTCTGCGTTGGCAGGCTGGACTTGGCGGTGATATAGGAAGCAGTACGGCTTTTACATTCGCACTGCACATCATAAGTCCCGCTCAGGTTCCAGTTATTGCCCGCGGCGTTTTCAATCACCAGGCCGGCAACGTTCTGCGCCGGATTAGTCAGCGTAGGTGTAAACGTAAACGAAAAAGGATGAGGCCCCCCCGACGGTTTACATTGCCCCAAAGCGGCCAGAGCCGGCTGAGCGCTGAGCATAGAGGCAAATAGAACACTATATACAAGCGTTATTCGTTGAGTTGATTTTACTGTTGTCATCACACGCACCTTATAAACACAGACCCTTGACCAAGCGAATCCCACCGCTTTCAGGCTGGTTAGCCAATTGATAGCTGACCTGACACTGTTGCGCAGCGCCATTTCCCCACTTGACCTGCAGCCGACCGCTTTCAGCCAACCCAGCCAGGTAAACTTGTCCGCCGTCACCGACAATACTGGCATTGCCCTTCGGATCATTAAGAGCGCTGACGGTCGCGCCGAACGGGACCGGGCTTCCGGCCCTGGTTAACAACGTCATCAGTACGCGCAAACCGACATTGGGACTAAAACTGGCGCGCACTACGGCACCGCGAGTCGGGATCACCGTTTGACTGCTGAGGGTCATATCCACATCGTCGGCAAAAGAATCACCGTCCAATCCAACGATATTGCGGCGGTACGGTGTCAGATAGGGCACTACCGCATAACCGCGCCAATCGGTATTCACACCGGTCTGATTCAGCACGTTGACACCCGCGGCACCCGGAGCCTGTACCAGGGCTACCGTGTCGCCCAATGGCTGCGACAGCGTGATGCCGTTTTGATGCACCAAAACACCGCCCTGGATCCCGTAGTTCACCTGCTGACGATGGCGATCGTAGCCATAGCCCAGGTTCAGCTCAGCCAAGGAGCCTTTATAGTCGGCTTGAATGCTGCCATTGGCGCCTCCCCCTTTTCCGGTATATCCCTGGCTGAGGCTGTAGTTCAGGTTATTGCCTTCCAGTGCGCTGCCACTCAACCCAAGGTTATGGCTGGTGGGGCCATTGCGGCTGCTGTTCATGTTGTAGGTGGCGTAACTGCCCGGCAGCCATTTATTCAACGGGACGCTGACGTTAAAGGCCAGGATGTGATCGCGCACGTTGGTACGCTGGCCGTTACTGTCAAAACCGTTCTGGCTGAAGGTGTAATTGAAACCGTAGCTAACGCTTTGCCAGTTGTTGTTGTAGCCGACGCTGGCCGATTGCGAACGGCGGCTATCATTCCAGTAATCCTCGTTGAACAGGCTGAGTGACAGCGTTCCGCCCCCTTCCCACAGGTTCTGGCTCAATATCAATTCGGCGCGGCTTTTCTTGTGGTCGTTATATTTGGCACTGTTACCGCCATAACTTTCCAACGCCTCTTGCAGGGTATAGAAGCCGCGAGTGGAATAGCGATAACTGGCCAGGCTGAAGTTGGTGCCGGTTTCGATAACGTTTTTACCGTAGCGTAAACGCCATGATTGCCCCTGGTCCTTGGGCTGGGTTTCTTGTTTGGTCCAGGCTTGGGTAACGTCGGCGGACAAGGCCCCGACAGTTCCCAGGTTTTGCCCCCAACCCAAAGCCAAGGCTTGATACTTGCTCGCGGCCTGTATGCCGCCGTATAAAGTCGCCCCCCAAGGCAGCCCATAAATGCCGGTAGCCTGACTGAAAGGCCGTTCATCGACCTCACTGCCGTAAGAACGATATGTCCCACTGGTGAGGCTGTATTTGAACCGCCCCTCACGCTGCAGTACCGGCACTACGGCATAAGGCACCACAAAGTTTTGCTCCTGGCCATTGGCTTCCCGCACGCTCACATTCAGATCGCCACTACCGCCAGTGGGGTAAAGATCGGTAATCTCGAACGCACCGGGCGCCACATAGCTTTGGTAGATCACATAACCATTCTGTCGAATCACAATCTGGGCATTGCTGCGCGCAATCCCACGTACTATCGGTGAATAACCTTTCATGCTATCCGGCAGAATTTCATCTTCCGAGGCCAACTGACCGCCACGAAACTGCACGCTGTCGAAAACATCACTAGAAGTGGTGCTATCACCCAAGGTCAAACGGCTTTGCAAGGCAATGATATCGCGCTGCAAATAGGTATTGATCGAACGCCATGAAGAAGCGCCACCGTTATGCTGGTTCCACACCGAATAGTTGCGCAGCCGCCAGGCACCCCAGTTAATTCCTGAGCGCAGGTTGAGATAATAGTTGTCATTGCCCTGCCCTTTGCTTTCACTCACCTGGCTGTTGGCACCCGAGAAGCTATAGTTGACCAACAGAGCCGGTACGCCGGCATCCCACTTGTCAGGGGATACGTAATCTCGCGCGTTCAAATTCAAAGCAGCCTGGGGAATGCTCAAATTCAGCCGCAACTGGTTGAACAAAAAAGTGGCCTTTGCCTGTGGAATGGCCTGCTCCAGGTTGATGCAATCATCCGAGCCGGCGATCGCGGGAAGTGAATTCAACCTGACACCTAACTCGGTCAGTTTTTCAGCGCTAAGGCAGGGCTGCAGCGTTTTTTTCCCTGCCGCATCCTGTTGGAGCCTGAACTCGACATCCAGGGAATCCACCTGCTGGCCATTAAGATAAAGATCGACCCGGTAACTTCCCGGTGCCTGGGTGCTATTTTCCTCGAAAACTGAAAGATCCGCTCCGCGCAGCGCCGGGTTATCTATTTCCAGCAACGCAGGGTTAAAGTAATCACGCGCTTGCGCCACGCTCGGTGAATTCAGCAGTATCGCCTGGCAGGAAAACAGACATGCCAAGATCGATTTGGATCTTCGCAAACCAATACAATTCGGGTTATTCATCGTTTTAACTCCCTGTCCCGATCCTTCCGGCCGCCGCTAAAATCAGGCAAGCCGTATCCTTCCCCCATTTTCTGTCTGGGGATAAAAGCGTTGTAAAATAATCCGTTATAACGTACTGGCGAACGTCTTTCCGGTACCCCCGTAGTCATTGATTATTTGCCAACTGAGGTTTCCACCTGCACTCCCCCCCGCAGACAGCGGGAAACTGGCGGTGGCCTGCGGCGCAACCATAGTGCTGCCGGCAACAGCGCTGCCGTTGAGCTTTAAATTGAAAAAGGTGAGGTAATAAGGAGACGGGTTGGTCACCCGTAAAGCGTTGCCGCTGCGCTGCCACGTCAGCTTGCCGACCGCCTCTTCCAGATTGCCGGACAGGCCTTGCGGGCGATAAATCAGCTTGATGCGAGTCTTGATCGCAATTTGCAACGTGTTGTCTTTCTTCTCTACCGACGGAATGGCTTTTACGTTCAGCCAATACAGCGACTCTCTGTCTGACGGCAGATTGCCGCCCGCGCGCACTACCCGCAAAAGGTTATTTTGCCCGCCATCCAGCCGGAAAAGTGGTGGCGTAATGATAAAAGGCGCTTTGGCACTGTCGCCCTCTTGCGCGTCAACCCACGATTGGATCAGGTAAGGCTCGGCGTCCGGATTGCTGATATTCAATGCAGACTCTTTTTTGGCGCCGTCATAAATCAGACGGGTCCCGCCCACCACCACCCCAGCCTGGGCCGGCACCCAAAACATCATCAGCAACGCTGCAACCAACGTGAAATATCCTGCTTTCATTCTCTTTCCGTCCTGGTCATCCATGATTAAAGAGCCAGGGATAGTTTCCCCTGGCCCATTTAACTAACTGCCGAAAGTCAGCTAAACCCTTATTGGTAGACGACGGTAAAGTTTGCCGTCGCGTTGGCGCTACCAGTACCAACAGCTGCATAGGCGTAATAACGGGCCATAAAGTCCAGCGTGTTATCCCCAGTGGAAACCAGAGTGTAAATGCGTGAATCTACGCCCAGATTAATCACGTTGTTCTGATCATCCAGCAGTTGTACCCCCACACCGGTCGCCGCATCAGTAGCCGCCGTCAGCTCCAGTAAACCGGCCTGGCCCACGACTTTGGTACCGTCAAAACGCACCGTGGCGCCAGAAACTGTTTTCGGGCAATCTTTCAGTACCAGGCTGAACTGTTTGGCCCCTGCGGTCTTGCCCAAGGTGAATGCGTCTTTGGAAACCTTACCCAAGACAACTTCCTTGTTTTTAGATGTGGTATCTACGGTACAGGACTGATCGGTAATCGAGCCCTTGAAGTTGACTACGCCATCGGCAGCGAATGCCGAAGTGGCAAATACGGACGCGCTAACAACGGCTAAAGCCAGCAGATTCTTTTTCATCCTAATTTCCTTTTAATAATGCAAAAAATGCATTGGTTTATTTCCGACATAACCTTATGTCACTCCTTTTATTTAGTTCACAAACCGAGATGTATTCTCCGACAGGGGTGATTCATTGCCGCGAGCCTATTCATCCAAACGGTTCATTTTGAACTAAAGTGACTCCTTTGGTTTTTTATGCTGATTATTTAATTTATTTTAGTTTTTTATGAAACAATTAGAGGGCCATGTAAGGGTAAATGGTTGAAAAAATCAGAACCTTGAATGGATTACTTAGTGAGGTTGGAAATTAAGCAGGATTATACTTAGATCATGGCTGGCGATAACTTAAATGAATGCCGCTCATCCTTTTGTTTTTAAATAAAAAAATTGAATATTTAGGAAAGTGCTGATGCGAGTGTTGACATTGGTTTTACACGTCCTTACAGTATGTTTCAGTTTAGTTCAAAGTGACTCCTTAAATATATTAACTTAAATCCTGCTTACCAAATTTCCTTGAATCTTTGCGCGTTGCTGGCGGTATAAATGACTGTATTCTGGATATTCTTATGCCCCAGGTAGTCCTGAATTAACCGGGTATCGATCCCACGATCGGCCAACGCAAATCCACAGCCGTGACGCAGCATATGAGGGTGAGCGTTTACTTCCAATTTAGCCGCTCTGCTGTAATGCCGAATCAGAGAATAAATTCGTTGACGTGACAGGCGTCCTCCCCGGTTGGAAAGGAATAACCATTCTCCATCGGCCCCACGGTGCTCTTTGCGTTTTTCCAGCCAGCGCCGCAGGCATTGCCTTTCACGCAGGTATAATGGGTGCACGGTGGAAAAACCATTCTTCAACCGATGGACATAGATATTACCGCCCTCCAGATCGATATCCGAGAGTCGCCAGCCGCCAATTTCACTGGCGCGACAACCATGTATAAAACACATATATATCAGGCAGTAATCACGTTCTGGATTCTTCCCCTGCAGCGTAACCTCAAGCAACCTTTCAACTTCGGAAGGCATTAGATGTTTACGATTGGACATGGTACCTCTATTACTTTGATCAGAAAAATGTGGCTGTCATTTTCCTTTTACATCACCACAATGGATACGCGGAGCGTACTCCGGTTTACGGATAGGTTCCTGCATCCTGCGCGGAGTATAGCGGATTTGATCTGACTGAACAGCTCTGGTTGAAGTTGAAAAGTACCGACATGATTTATGCTAAAAATGAAGCGCATGCTGAGCATGCAATCCTGAGTAAGGTTAATGATTTCAACATGTACAACCTCTATTTCATTAAAAAAAACCTACTTAGAACGCCAAGGAAAGAGATTGTCATCACAAGAACCGGCCAGTCGTCGCTATAAATAAAGAATATTCCTAACAATGTTTCACGGCTATTCCAAGCCCTTTTTTATATGTAACAAAAGGAACTAAGAATACTCACACAGTGCATATTGATAATTTCATCGTCTTATTTATCGATATCGAGGAATGATAATCGGGGGCGGAGGAGAGTGGCCCATGGACGGGCCACATAAATGCGTGCAGGCAACAACGCTGCGCTTGAAAGACGACGGATAGACAGTTATTGCGCAGACATATAATGACAGAGCTCTGATAATGTCAGATCCGGTTGGTCAATAAACATTTCCGCACTGAGTGATATCCCGAACTCTCGCTTGGCCAGCAGCATCAACTCCACATAATCCAGGCTATCCAAGCCTAACTGCCGCAAAGGTATATCTGCCGACAGGGATGCCCGATCCAACTCCCTGGCCTCGTATAGCAGAGTGCAAATAGCTTCATACAAGATTGGGTACTTTTCCATCATCACTCCTGCTGGTTATTAATATCGGCCTTGCCAAACACCAATGCCGCATTAGCGCCCCCAAAACCAAAGCTGAGGTTCATGACGTGCCTCAAATCCCCGCAGCGATGCCCTTCGCTAACATAGTCAAGATCGCAGGCCGGATCGGCCTCGTTCAAATGGCAAGTGCCCGGGATGACCTGTTGCTGAAGAGCCTGCAAACAGAGGATGGATTCATAGCTGCCGGAGGCGGCGATCAGATGGCCGGTATAAGATTTGGTACTGGAAAGTGGAGTTCGGTATGCATCCGCTCCCAGCGCCAGTTTGATGGCTTCGGTTTCATTGAGATCGTTGAGCGGCGTTGAAGTGCCATGCGCGTTGATATAGTCGATTTCGTGGCTGCCAAGACCCGCCTGCGCAAGAGCCCGTTGCATGGTTTTCACTCTGGCCTGCTTGTCATCCGCTGGAGCAGTAAGATCGAAGGCGTCCGAATAATTGCCGTATCCTTTGATTTCTCCCAATATCGTTGCGCCGCGCGCCAGAGCGGCATCGCGTTCTTCCAGGCACAGCACCGCCGCCCCTTCAGCCAACACAAAGCCGTTGCGCGCCCGGCTAAATGGGCAACTGGCTTTGGTGATATCCTGCTGCTCATTGCTCAACACACGCAGTACATCCATATTCCATATAGCGCCATTGTTCCTCAGCGACTCGGCAGCGCCAGCCAACATCATGGTTGCGCGGCCACTGCGGATAATCTCAAACGCTTCGCCAATAGCTATGCTCCCCGTTGCGCAGGCAGCGGCAGGTGAACTCTGATATCCCCTGAGCAACCAACGCTGGCTGCAGATCGCCGTCGCGATATTGGGCATCGCATGAAAACCGCCGAACAATCGGCCCAGGCCTGAATACTGATAATCCACGTTATTCACCAGGATCTCATCCTGCCCGCCCCACCCGCTGCCGATAATGGCACCGCAATCCAGCGAAGGATAAAAATGTGCCGGCCCAGTCGAGGCTGAAGAGAATGCCATGTCTATCGCTTCTGTCGCCGCCGCCAAGGCCAGCCGAGCAAAACGCGGTAATCGACGCAGGGTCGCCCGCGATATGCCTTCAAGCGGCGGCTCTTCATCCATCAACGCAAAAAAACGTGAGCGGATCCCCGCAGCCGATTTGTCGTGATACCGATAGGCTAATCGGCACGCCATAATAGCCTGCCAATTTTGTTGCGCATTGGTGCCTAATGCCGTTACAGCACCGTAGCCGGTTACCACAACCCGCCTCTGCAATCTTCCCTTATCCATGTTTAATTCCTTTCCCTTGATTCCGAGATGCTGCGCCCCCCAGCGCCAACCACAGTTGCATGGTGGCATTCAGATAACGGTACTGCTGCTCCGACAGCGCATTCTCACTGGACAACAGCGCATCCTGAGCATCCAGCAACGTCTGCAATGACACCGCACCGGCCTGATATTGGTTCTGCGCCAAAATAACGCCTTGCCGACTCATCGTCAGATGCTGCTGTTGGTTGTCGATTTGCCGTTGCGCTTCCAAACGCTGCTCCATAGCATTATCCACGTCCGCCAAGGCGCGATAGACGGCATCACGAAACTGGATTTCCGCCTGCTGCGCCTGCAACAGCGCTTTCTCGCTGGATAATTGCATCTTGCGCCATTCAATAAACGGCAGCGTCAGAGACATCCCCAGCGCGCGCGTCGGATCGCTGAACCATTGCCGAAAGACCCGGCTGCCCGCCTCCAGCGCGGCATCCAGGCTCAGTGCCGGGTAAAAATTCAAACGAGCCAACTCGGCTCCCGCCAGAGCAGCTCGCAACCGCCGTTCCGCAGCCTGGACATCAGGCCGCTGCGCAATCACGGCTACCGGCTGGCGTTGAACAATGGCGACACTCTCGATAGCCAGCGATTGACGCTCCCAACGCCGTGCAAACGGCGACTGACCAAACAGCAGCGCCAGGGAATTACGCGCGTTCTCCCGTTGCCGGCGCAGGTCATGCTGCTGGTTTTCCCGTTCAAGCAACTTTTGCTCGGCCTGCAACACTTCAAACTTTCCGACGTCACCAGCGGCATGCCGCGCCTTCACCCGTTGCACGGTGTTTCGGGCGATCGCCACCGCAACCTGCTGCTGCCGATTTTGCTGGTTCAAATTGGCGATTTGCCAATATAAACGAGCAGCGGTGCCAATCAGCACCAGCGCCGTATTTTTCCGGTCCAATTCGGAGGCGTCGGCCAGCCATTCAGCTTGTTCACGGGCCCGCGCCAACTTGCCCCACAGGTCCAATTCATAGCTCAGGGAGAAGGCCGTCTGGTAGACCTCCTGAGGTCGCGTTGCGCTCTGCAGCGTTCTGATATTGCGGCCACTCAGGTTGGCGGCCATATCCGGGGTCAGGTTGCCGCTCACCAGCTCAGCGTCCAAAAGGGCCTCGCGCCATTGCAAGCCGGCCAGTGCCAGATCTTGATTACTTGCCAGCACAGCGCCGATCACAGCCGACAGCAGCGGATCGTTAAAATTGTCCCACCAAGCGCCATCGCTACGTAGCGCCCCGACATCCTCGTCGGCAATGCGCCATTGTGACGGCAGTAATAGCTGCCGCTGCGCTTCCCCGCCGGCAGGGCTCCCCCCGCAACCACCGATCAGCAAAACAAAAAGTAACGTTAAAAATTTTCTCATTCGCGCGCCAATGCCTCTACGGGCTGTAGCCGGGCGGCGGTGCGCGCCGGAAAAAAGCCAAACCCCACGCCGATCAGCGCCGAAAAACCACAGGCCAACAGCAATGGCGGCCAGGTAAATACCATGGTGACCTGCGGCGTCAACCAGGCCAGCGCCAGGCAAACCAGGGCTGAACAGGCAATGCCCATGGCGCCGCCCAAACTGCAGATGACCACCGCCTCTATCAAAAACTGGCGCATAATGTCTCTTTCCCTGGCGCCAACCGCCAAGCGAATGCCTATCTCATGGGTGCGTTCCGTTACCGACACCAGCATGATGTTCATCACCCCCACTCCGCCAACCAACAATGAAATGCCTGCGATGGCTGTAATCAGCCAGCTCATGGAGGCGGAGGCTTTCTGTAGGGCTTGCGTCATCTGGTCATCGGTCACCGTGAAAAAATCCCGCCGACCGTGTTCCAACATCAAGCGCCGCTCCACATCATCTCGAGCCTGGGTCAGCGAAAGCCCTTCTCGCACACGCATCACTATCGATTCCAGCGGCATGTCGCCCGATATGCGACCGGTCAAAGAGGTGTAAGGCAACCAGGCAAGTGGCTGAGCGCCGGCGTATTTAGCTCCCTTGCGTTCCGCCACGCCTATGACCCGATAAGGAACGCCCGCCAGAGGCAGCACTTCTCCGATCGGATCCCGCAACGAGGAGAACAGCACCTGCCTAAGCTGCGTATCGATAATCACCACCGGTTCGCGTTGGTCTAAGTCCTGTTGAGTAAAAGTGCTGCCGGAGATCAAACGAGTGCCCTGCGTCCGAAAATAACCGTTACCGACCCCCATTACGGGAAGTTGCACCTGCTTGCCATCCCGAACGGCCAGCACCTGAGCACTGGCTACCGGGGAAACGCTGTCGATATACGCCAATGCAGAGAGCAGTGCGACATCCTGCAAGCTCAGCGAGCGTTCAAAATCCGGGCGTTTCTTTTCCCATCCCAACCCCGGGCGGATCTCCAGCGAGCTGGTACCAAGCTGACTGATTTCATTCAGGATGTTTTGCCGTGTCCCCTCACCGATGGCGATCGAGGAGACAACCGCAGCGATGCCGATGATGATGCCGAGCATCGACAATAACGCCCGAACCCGGTGCCCAAGCAAAGCGCGCCAGGCCATGCTGACGGCCTCCCTGAAAGCCGGCCAGAGGCGCGCCCGACGAAGCGGGGCGGAAAGCGCTGGAAAATGCCCGTCAGCCGATACCCGACGCGTGTCGTTATGGCGATCGGTAACGATCTCTCCGTCGCCGATCTCAATGATCCGCTCCGCTTGCTCCGCAATACGGCGATCGTGCGTGACGATGACGATGGTATGCCCGGCCGCGTGCAACGCATGCAGAATGCCCATCAACTCCTGGCCGCTGACACTGTCCAACGCGCCGGTAGGCTCATCCGCCAGAATGATTTCCGCACCGTTCATCAGAGCGCGAGCAATACTGACCCGCTGCTGCTGCCCGCCGGACAGCTGGGCCGGGCGGCGGCGCCCATGTTGGGACAATCCCAAACGCGCCAGCAGGCCCTGCGCTCGCAGGCGGCGCTCAGCAGCAGGCATAGCGGTATACAACGCCGGGATCGCCACATTTTCACTGGCCGTCAGGTACGGCATCAGGTGATAGCGTTGAAAAATAAAACCGACATGGCGGCTGCGCAGTTGCGCCAACCGCTCGCCGTCTGCCTGCTGAATCGCCACGTCGTTGATGCGGACTATGCCTTGAGAGGGTTTGTCGAGACAGCCGATGATGTTCATCAGTGTCGATTTTCCGGACCCGGAGGCACCGACAATAGCCACCATTTCACCACGCCGAATGCACAACGAGATGTGTTTCAATATCCTTACCCTGTGCTCGCCGGCGTTGAAGTCTCGGGAAACATTTTCCAAAACGATCACTGGGGTGGCCTTAGCGGTCATGATCTTCCTCTGCGTCATTCTGCGGTGCCATTAGCACCCACTCACCTTCCTCCAGCCCTGCCAGAACTTCGGCGTAACCGCGATCGCTAATGCCTGTCCGCACCTGGCGCGACACAGTCTGTTCCCCCTGGCGCACCCGTACCTGATATAGGCCCACGCCCTGCGGCGCACCGAGCGCAGCCATCGGTACCCGCAGCACGTTCGTCGCCCGGTCGGTAACGATGAACACCTGCGCCGTCATCGAGGTGCGCAAACGGCGCTCGCCGTTAGCGACGGCAAAAACGCCGTTGTAGTACACCGCCGACGACTGCTGGCTCAGATTTCTGCTCATCGGATCGGCCTCCAGTGCCTCGGACGGCGCTTGCTGTATCGTCCCCATCACGCTGTCATAGCGCCATTTGGGATCGGCTGCCGAGTAGAACCACAGCGGTTGCCCCACCCGTACTTTCAGGATGTCGTTTTCCGATATCCGGGTATGCACCATCATGGTATCCACGTTGGCCAGTACCAGCAGGGTCGGCGCACTCTGTGAAGAGACAATGGTTTGCCCTTCCTGAGTAACAATGCCCAACACTTCACCGTCAATGGGGGCAACAATGCGGGTAAAGGCCAGGTTAGCTCTGGCGGTTTCCAACGCCATTTCCGCCTGAACGATTTGCGCCTCATTCACCTTGAGTTGCGCCAATTGGGCATCCCGCTGCGCCCGAGCCTTTTCCAGATCGCTGAGTACGCCGGCACTATCTCGTCGCAGTACCCTCTGGCGTGTGAGTTCCAGTTGGTATTGCGTCAACAACGCCTCATTCATCAGTTTCTGCGCCTGCGCGCTTTGCAACTCAGCCTGTGATTTGCGCAGTTCGTTTTTCTGCAAGGTCGGATCTATTTCAGCCAACAGTTGCCCCTGGCTCACTCGATCGCCCTGTTTGACATACAGCTTTTTCAACTGCCCGTTTACCTGCGCGCCCACATTGACCTGCAGAGCCGGTTTTAGAATGCCTGTGGCTAAAACGTTTTTCTCGATGTCGCCACGGCCGATGCGCACTGCGTTCGACGGCTCCATTGCGCCCGGACGGTTCAGCAGCGCCAAACTTCCGGCGGTCGACAGCACAATGGCAAACAGCCCCATCAGGCTGAAAAACACTTTTTTCCTCATCATGTCACTCAGCCGCCGTAGGGCATCTCACCGCTGCGTGGGGAAAAGCTGCGGTTTCCAAGCGACCTTCCGCCATGTGTAAAACCCGATCAAACAGCGGCAGCAGCCTCTGGTTATGGGTAACGGTAATCAGTGTCTTACGGTGTTCCCGACAGTGAGCCAATAACGTAGCTATCACCTTACCCGCAGTGTCTTCATCCAGATTCGCCGTCGGCTCATCCAGCACCAGTACCGGGCAATCGCTGTACATGGCGCGCGCTAACAACAGGCGCTGACGCTGCCCCAACGACAAGCCGGCGTGACTTTCCCGCACCAGCGCATTCACCCCTCCCGGTAACTTCGCCACCGCGTCGGCCAGACCCAGTCCGCGCAGCGCCTGTTCAACCCTCGCCCGTTGCCCCGGCACCGGCGACGCAAACAACGTAATATTCTGTAATACCGAGGCATTGAACAAAATATCCTCCTGGCTTTGCAGGAAAAACAACCCCTGGGCCGCACCGCCGTCGATCGTTTGGCCGTCCAATTCCAGCACGCCATGTTGAGGCACCAGCAGACAGGCCATGACCTTAAGCAGGGTACTCTTGCCGGCGCCGGAACCGCCGGTAATGGCGATGCACTGCCCCCGTGTCAGGCACAGCGACAGATCCCGCAAAATCGGTTGGCCGGCATCGTAAGCAAACGTCACCGAGCGGTAGCACAAGCGAGCGTTGAAGCCAGACGCCCGGCCGCCGCGCTGCCCGGCAGCAGAAGGCAAAGCGGGGAACAAATCCCGCGCGCGTTCGTCAATCACATGCAGTTGGTTTTTATGCAGGACGGAGAAAAAGATCTTGCTGGTATAAGAAGTGAAAATTTCACGGATGAAACTGTAGGCAAAGAATGCCCCCAGACTGAGCTCGCCGTTCCTCAATAATGGCAACGCCAGCAGCATGAAAAACACCATCTCCAGGCTGGCGATCAACTGGTAAACGCTGCCCTTCACCTGCTCATAGATTTTTTGTTGTTGCAGGCAGTTAAACAACGAGAGAGCGTGGGCAGCGAAGCCTTGCTGCCGTTGGCCGGTAAGGCCGGCAGATTTGATGGTTGAAAACCCCTGGATGGTCTCCAGAATAAAGTCATTTTGCGCAGCGCCTTTCGCCTGCAACTGCTGGGTATAGTAGCGATCCTGATAAATGGCCCATACGCTGACGGCCCCCATCAGGAACATGCCGATCACCGGTACCAGGGCCAGCATCGGGCTCAGATAACACATCGCCACCAAGGCTATCGCACCGATAATCCAGTCGGTGCGCAGGCTGTTATCCAACTCTATTTTTTGCCCGGCGGCCATTTGCCAACTGGTAAAACGGCTGAAGATCTCACCCGGCGCACGTTTATTGAAGAAATTCAGCGAATTATCAAGCAAACGGGAAAAGCCGGCTGCACTGTGCAGCAAAACGAAGTGCTTGATAAAGCGTTCGGTAATCATGCGAACGGCCAGCGCCAGAGCGGTCGAAACGACAAATGCCAACAGGTAATAGAAGTAAGGAAAACCCGCTTCCCCCGCAGTCGAGAATACCTGGTTAATCGCGCTGCCCACCATCACCGGCATAATGAATAACGTCAGCGAGATAAAGAATGTCATGGCTGCCAGGCGATAAATACCGGCAAGGGCGGCGGTATCTTTCATGCTCAGGCTGGCGAACGCGCGCCAACGCCCGTTGCGCTTCTTCCCTGCGGGCATAGGGGATGTAGAGGAACCTTCGCGATCCAACACCAGCGCATAGCCGCTAATTTCTGCTTTCAACGCGCCAAGCGGCAGCAGCTGTTGGCCGAACGCCGGGTTCATTACACAGACGTAGTTCCCTTTACGATAAGCCAACACGACATAATGGCCCGCGCCGTAGTGCAAAATCGCCGGCAAAGGCAGAGCGGCGAGATCTTGATGTTCAAATGCCACCGGATAAGCCGGCAGCGCCAATTCGGACAGTATGGCGCACAAAGTCGCCAGCGAAGTGCCGTGCTGCGACGCCGGATAACGTTCCCGCAGCTCCGTCAAAGACGCCTCGATCCCTTGAGTTTCCGCCAGCATGGCGATACAGGCCAATCCGCATTCATTGATTTCGCTTTGAAAGACCGGCGTTGGAATAATGTGTTCCATGCTTTTTTACATCCCTGACTTATTCATTAATAAAAAACAATGAATGCGAATGCCATAACAGCCAGTCATCCGCATGCCGAACCATTGTCCTTTCCACTATCCCTGGCAGGACATGACCGATATTTTCTGCAGCAACCGGTTCATCGATATGAATGCGGATCCCGCCGTCGTAAGAGAGTGAGTAAAACACCACCTGAGCCTGTAACGCGCGCGACAACCGGGCAATGCCGCTGTGCAAATGCGCCGGGCGATTGAACAAACGGCAGGCCAGCTTGGCCGAGAGATCCTTATTGCTGTTCAGCGTGTAATCCGGTGTGATATCCGGGAACAAAATAATATTGCGGCGATGTTCTGCGGCTTCCAGCATCGCCTGCGCCAACTTGCCGGCAATCCGCCGCTGATCGTCGTGAATGGAACAAAGGTCAACATTCTGTTGCCACTTTGGAGCCTGTCGCAGATACTCCTGCGCCTCGCCCGAGACAATCACCGTGGCCAGCCCCGGATACACCCCAGCCCCCACCAGCGTGGCCAACACGTCGGAAACCGTATGCATCGGCGCCAGGATCACCGGAACTCCAGACCGGTGCAAAGGCTCCACCACCCGGTTAAGCCGGGCGGAACACTGTGCTAGTTGGCCCAAAAGCTCGGCGTTATGTGCATAAACCGCGGCAAAATCCAACAACCGCCGCCGCTGCATCAGCCAGGAAAAATCCAGTTCATCCATACGCCCCAGCAAACTGCGATAATTCGCCATGGCCACCGCGCTCCGGTTGCGCTGCCCAGGCGGCAACAATGCCCGGCAATGCAGCCGATGCCGGAGCCCCAAATAAAGGCGGTAATCCATACGCCGCAGCATGGCGCACACCAGCCGATCCCTGAGGCCGACAAGCTTTGTGGTATAGAGAACCATGCCGTCGAGGCCATTTTTCCATGCCAGATAGGCCCATACGGAAAAGAAGCGCATCAGGGCTCCAGCGGCTTATCATGCTGTAAGAGAGACAGTAACTGCTCGCTGAAGGCTGGGAAGTCGCGGTCCTGCACCGCCAGCCATTTCCTGTTGACGATAAAGCTCGGGGTAGCATTGACCTGGTAATAGCGGCTTACCGACGACATATACGCCAGCAATTCTTTCACCGGTGCAGAAGCACTGGCCCTATCGTATGCCGCTTCATTAATGCCGTTAGCCTTCAGCCAACCGACAAGGTGCTGCCTATCCGCCAAATTAATCTTTTCTTTTATGATTGCCTGATAAGCGGCCGGGCGATGCTGCGCTTCGATCCCCATGACCGTCAGCGTGGCAAACAGTGGCGCAAACGCCGCCATACCGCTGTGATCGTCGTCATTGAGGTGCAGCCGTATCAAACGGGTCCCTGCGGGCAGATTTCTTTCCAACTCGGCGATATTACTTTCATTTATCTCGCAATAATGGCAGGCGTAAGAAAACACTTCGACAATAGCATTAACCTCTGTTAATGGGCTGTCATTCACCTTCTCAGGCGCAATAGCTCTCACGCCCTCACTTTCGGGTTGATTAATAACGTAAACGTGGAAATATACCGAAGTCATAATGGTTGTAATGACAATAATAAAAAATGTATAACTAATGAATAACAACGGGCGTTTATACATGGGGCGCATCCTGCGAACGAACCAATATTCAAACCTGCCAGGTGAACATTTACTATGGAAATTCAATACCCTGAGGAACGGTAATATTATGCTATTGATAAAACGCCAGCAGGACCAAGGCGGGGTGGCACAGAAACCACCCCGCTTGATAACCCTTAACCTAAATGCAGGCGTTCAGCCCATTTGGGTTAATTAGGCACGCTGGTACCACAGCTGGCCGAAGGCGCCGGACGGTAGGTTTTTTTCACTCCGCCAAATTTATCCGCGCAGGTGGTTACCAGGTTGCAGGTCCGGTTATTGCCGTTGCCCACCCACTCGAAATTTTTGGCACAGGAGAAAGTGCCGCCCACGATTTTTTCCGCTTCAGACAGATTGATCTTTTTCATTACAATATCCTTATTTATATTAAAATCAGAAATACACTACGCTATTGTTTTTCACCTCAGGCAAAAAACAATTCTGAAAAACCATTGCAGGGACAATTGACTAACGATGAAACCAAGTCGCAAAAATAATAGCCTTCTCAAACTGGCAGATCAATACAATTATTTACATTCAGCCATAGCGTTACTTTACCCGCTAAGTCTTATTGATAAGATAACTCTATTAAAAAACAAATAAAAAAATAAGAAAATAAGAAAACCCCAGTAATAATGGGAAGGTAACGGAAAGGATAATTCTTAAATGGGGCGCTATTTAAATAAGAAATAATCAGATCTGACCAGTTGGAAAAGCCGGTAAGCCGCGATGAAAAGATTGCTTCCTGACGTGCCGGATTTACACTGATGTATCAACCCGGTCTCTGCGATGACAGGATGCCAATGCTAGCCACACACGAATACGCCAATGACCTGATTCTATTTGCCCTGATTGTTGACTGCGGCTCATTCAGCAAAGCCGCCGAAACAGCCGGCGTGACCAGCTCAGTGGTCAGCAAGCGTATCGGTCGTTTGGAAAAGTCCCTCGGCGCGCGCTTGCTGTACCGCACTACCCGAAGTCTGACGCTCACGGAAAGCGGCCTGGCGCTCTACCAGCAGGCCAAAGACATCGGCATGAAAGTTCAGGATGCGCTATACGCCGTCAGTGAAAAAAGTGAAGAACTGACCGGCACTGTCCGTATGTCGGTGCCAACCATTTCCGGGGAACTGTTGCTCAGCGAAAGCGTGGCGGAGTTCTGCGCGCAACATCCAAACCTGAAGGTAGAAATGCGGCTGGAAAACCGCTTTGTCGATTTGGTCGAGGAAGGCGTAGATCTGGCGATCCGCACCGGTACCCTGCCCGACTCCAGCCTTATCGCACGCCCAATTCTGGACTCCCGCTGGGTGATCGTCTGCTCGCCAGGCTATCTTGAGCGCCATCCTCAGCCCCGGTCGGCCGCTGATCTGCTCGAGCATAATTGCCTGACGTATACCTATCAGGAAAGCGGTACCGATAACTGGCTAATGAAGCAACCGGGCAGCAACGACATTTACGAACTGCAGGTCAACGGCAACCTGTCCGCCAATAACGCCCGCGCGATCCGCAAAGCGGTCATCGGCGGCTATGGCATTGCCATGGTGCCGCGCTGCATGGTGTACGAGGATTTGCAGGACGGTAAACTGGTGGAAATTTTAGCCGGCCATTGTGCAAAAGTATTAGGCGTTTACGCCGTCTATCCCTACACCCGCAATTTGCCGTTAAAAACCCGCCTGCTGATCGAACATATCATTACGTCCTACCAAAATATCAGCCACTTTTTTTGAATCGGCTCACATTATCGCCATTTAACTTTCACCGTCGGCAACAGGGATTAGATCACTTTCAGACATAAACTGTGTCAAATTCATGCCTAATGAATGCAACCGCTCATTCCAATAAAATATAACAAAATGATTTAAAACATATTTAATTAGAGAATTCATTACCCCAGCCCCATTACTTCTTACCCTTGCCAGGCCTGCCCAAAAAACCGGCATAGAATCCCTTCACCTATTGGGCTTAGAATAAACACAGCATAATTATTAACACTTTCGCTACATTTTAGGCCGAGATTACCCACGCACGCCGTAATCGGCGGCCTCCATCGCAGAGAGTAAAAACATGATTATTTCCGCGTCAACCGATTACCGGGCCGCTGCACAGGCCAAGCTCCCCCCTTTTCTGTTCCACTATATTGACGGCGGGGCTTACGCCGAACATACGCTACGGCGTAATACCGAGGATCTGGCTAACATCGCCCTGCGCCAGCGCGTGCTGCGCAATATGTCGGATCTTAGTCTGGAAACCCGCCTGTTCGGCGAAAAACTGGCGATGCCGGTAATACTGGGGCCCGTCGGGTTAACCGGCATGTACGCCCGTCGCGGTGAAGTACAGGCCGCGCGCGCAGCGGCGCAGAAAGGCATTCCTTTTACCCTTTCCACCGTGTCGGTCTGCCCGATCGAAGAAGTGGCGCCGGCTATCGATCGGCCGATGTGGTTCCAGCTGTATGTCCTGAAGGACCGTGGCTTTATGCGTAACGCACTGGAGCGGGCCAAAGCCGCCGGAGTGAAAACGCTGGTGTTCACCGTCGATATGCCGGTGCCAGGCGCGCGCTACCGTGACGCCCATTCCGGTATGAGCGGCCCTAACGCCGCCCTGCGCCGCATGCTGCAGGCATTTACTCATCCGCAATGGGCCTGGGATGTTGGCCTGCGCGGCAAGCCGCACGATCTGGGCAACGTATCAGCCTATCGCGGCCAACCCACCAGCCTGGAGGATTACATTGGCTGGTTGGGGACGAACTTCGATCCTTCCATCTCCTGGAAGGATTTGGAATGGATCCGCGAATTCTGGGAGGGACCGATGATCATCAAAGGCATTCTCGATCCGGAAGACGCCAAAGATGCAGTGCGTTTCGGTGCCGATGGCATTATCGTTTCCAACCACGGCGGCCGCCAGTTGGACGGCGTGCTGTCGACCGCCCGCGCGCTACCGGCGATCGCCGATGCGGTAAAAGGGGAGATTACCCTGCTGGCCGATTCCGGGATCCGCAGCGGTCTGGATGTAGTGCGTATGATCGCGCTGGGCGCCGACAGCGTGCTGCTGGGGCGCGCCTTCGTCTATGCGCTGGCCGCAGCCGGCGGTGCCGGCGTCAGTAATCTGCTGGAACTGATCGACAAGGAGATGCGCGTCGCCATGACGCTCACCGGCGCGAAAACCATTGCGGAGATCGGCGCCGGCTCGCTGGTCGCCGGGCACTGAATCACGGCGGTTGCCTGCGAGACGAACTCAAACGCACCGCCGGGTTATTCCCGCCGCAAAAAGAAATCCTTGATGGTTTGCCGCAGCCATTGATGCGCAGGATCACGGTCCAGACGCGGATGCCAGGCCTGAACGATGAATACCGACTCCAGTGCCAGAGGCAGTTCGATCTCTACCAACGGCAGACTGACGCTGCTCACCCCTTGCAACACATGGCGCGGCAGCGGCAGGATAAAATCGGACTTCATGGTCAGCATCATGGCCGAATGAAATCCGGGCAAGGTCAGTGCAACATTGCGCTGCAGACCGAGATCCCGCAGTGCATCATCGATCGGCCCCTGCGTCCTCCCGCGTCGTGAAACGCTAATGTGAGGATAATGCGTCAGGGTTTCGGGCGTGACCTGATCAATGATCGGATGCCCCCGGCGCACTAGCGCCTGGAAGGTGCTGGCGAACAGGCTCTGAGTCTTGATTTCCGGGTGCCAGTTGCGCGAAGAGCCAATCACCAGATCCACTTTCCCCATACGCAGCGCATCATCATCAGTATCGCTTTCGGCAATAAACTTCAGGCTGCTCAAGGGCGCCATTTCTCGCAGCGTCTCCAACAACCCGCCCGCCAACGCGCCAATAAAAATGTCATTGGCGCGAATGGTAAAAGTCCTTTCCAACCCTTGCGGATCAAATGATTCAGTTGGCGCAATCAACGCCGTGGCCTGCTCAATGATGTCGCTAAGCTGCCGTTTCAGTGCCAGTGCACGCGGCGTTGGCACCAGGTTTTTACCGGCTCTGACCATGATGGGGTCATCAAACTGATGCCGAATCCGCCCCAAAATGCGGCTCATCGCCGGTGCACTCAGGTTCATCTTTTCTGCAGCCCCTCCTACGCTCCCCTCTTCAAGCAGCAGATTAAGCGCATAGATCAGGTTGAAATCAATTTTTTGCGGCATCGCTTTTCCTTTTGCAGCCATATTCTGGATTGCGTTTTATGCAACTATTTAATTACATGATTTCATTTTAAACAATATAAAGAAATCTGGATACTGCCCCCGAACAACAAAGATTGATAATGAAACAGCAGGAGTAGGGAATGGTTGATGCGTCTGTTACGCCGCACCATAAGAATAAATGGCTCACCAGCGCAGGCGAAATTAATGGCCGCACCTGGTTGGGATTATTCGGTGTTTTTTTAGCGGTCATGGCCAGCGGAGTGGGCGAGAATGCCAGCAAATTCGCCCTGGCAGACATTCAAGGCGGCATGCTGCTGAGCCAGGATGCCGGCAGCTGGCTGACCACTTGTTATGTCACCGGCTTTGTGATCGGGTCTGGGTTTACCCCATGCTTCTGGCCGACTTTTTCACTGCGCCGGGTGGCGCTGGTAATGTCCGCCATTTACCTGACCGGCGGGCTGATCACCCCCTGGTTGGCAGGCCATTATCCGGCTCTGCTGGCGGTGCGAAGCCTACAGGGTTTTGCCGGCGGCGCCCTGCCGCCGATGCTGATGACCGTGGTACTACGCTTTATGCCGCCGCTGATCAAAGTGCTGGGATTAGGTGCCTACGGCTGGGTTTCCGCCTGGAGCGCCACCCTCGGTGCCACCGCCGCCGCCTTTGCCTTTCACTGGGGATGGAGTGGATATTTCTACTGGAATCTGCCGCTGATGGCGATCGCCGCCGTTTGCATCGGCTATGGTCTGCCGCAAGACCCGCTGCGGCTGGAACGTTTGCGGCAGTTCAACTGGCGCGGTTTACTGCTCGGCGGCACTGCGCTGGGCATGCTGACCACCGGCATTTCTCAGGGGGAGCGGCTCGACTGGCTCAATTCACCGCTAATCTACAGCTTATTATTGGGCGGTATCGGATTGTTAATGCTCTTTTTGATTAACGAATGGTTTCACCCGCTACCTTTTTTCAATCTTCAGTTATTAAAGAAAAGAAACCTGTCTTTTTCATTAATAACGCTGGGCGGCGTTCTGATTATTATGGTGTCACTGGTAAATATCACTTCGGGTTATTTATCTGCGATTCAAGGGTATCGACAGGAACAAACCTCAGACATGATGCTGTGGGTGGCGCTACCCCAATTAATTACGCTGCCGATTATCGCCGTTATTTGCAATACGCCACGGGTTGATTGCCGCTGGGTACTGGCCATCAGTTTGCTGTTGATGGCCACTGCCTGCCTGTTGGCTTCTCAACTAACGCCAGAATGGAACGGCGACAATTTTCACACCATTGAACTGCTGCAGGCAATTGCCCAACCGATGGCGATTATACCGCTGCTGATGCAGGCAACCGGCGGGCTGTTACCGACCGACGGCCCTTTTGCGGCCGCATGGTTCAACGCGGTGAAAGGATTCTCGGCCACTGCGGCCAGCGGTGCTATCGCTCTGCTCAGCCGGCAGCGCGGAGATTTTCACGCCGACGTTATCACCGACGGTTTTGGTTCAACATACCGTGACGCTTCGGCGGCCGCTGGCGAACAACTGTCGCAGCTCGCCACCAGACAAGGTCACGTCTTAGCCAGCGCCGACCTTTATATGTTGGTGGCTGGTCTGGCGTTATTACTGACGGCACTGATTATTTTTATGCCGACCCGTATTTATCCACCGCGGTCGGTTGCCGCCTAGCAATTTATTACCAGGAATGAATCATGAGTGGAGTTAAATTTATGGCGAATAAAAAAGCCACCTTTGCCGTGCTGACAATTATCGTTGTTACGCTGGGTTTATTTATCAGTAAATTTTTTTTCAATGAAACGCAGCAACATACCGACGATGCCTATATTCGCGCCGATATATCGCGCATATCTCCGCAAATAGCCGGTGAAATCACCCAGGTGCAGGTTAAAGACAATCAGTGGGTCAAACAGGGGGAACTGCTGGCCGTCATCGACCAACGCGAATTCAATGTTGCTCTTTCGCAGGCAGCGGCACAGGAGCAATCCGCTCGTGCCCGCCAGGAAGACGCCAGGGCCAACCTGGTTCGACAAAATGCGCTGATTGCCGGTGCCCAGGCGGAGCGGCAGGCTGCGCAGGCTGAACTGACGTTTGCCCGCCAGGAACAGAACCGCTATCAGAAAATGGCCAACAGCGGTGCGGGATCCTTGCAGGCGGCGCAGCAGGCAACGACGCGCGTTCACACCCTGTCAGCCAATGTAGCCAAAACGGAGGCGGCGCTCAAGGCAGCGAAAAACATGCTGCAAGTGTTGCAGGCCAGGCAGGCGGACAGCGATGCCGAACTGACACTGGCGCAGGCTAAAAAAGCCATGGCTGAACTAAACCTGTCCTACACCCGCATTACCGCGCCGATCGGCGGCATTATCGGCAAAAAAAGTCTGCGGGTCGGTGAATTTGTCAAACCGGGTGATGCCCTGCTGGCCATCGTACCGCAGGACAAGCTGTACATCATCGCCAATTACCAGGAAACCCAGTTGGAAAAGGTGGTGCATGGGCAACCGGTAGACATCCGCATAGATACCTTTCCCGGGCAAACGCTGAAAGGCCGGGTGGACAGCATTTCTCCAGCCTCCAGCGTCAGTTTTTCAGCCGTGGCGCCGGAAAACGCCACCGGCAATTTCACAAAAATTGTTCAGCGCATACCGGTAAAAATTGTTTTTGATATCAATAAAGAACACGCCACGCTGCTGAATGCCCTGCGCGTCGGGATGTCTGCGGACGTCCGCATCAATACGCTGGATAGGGGGCTGCAATGAACAGAATCGTCATCCCGCTGCTGCTCATGGCGTTAACCGGCTGCCAACAGGTTGGCCCGAACTATGCCCCACCGAAAAATGTTCTGCCCGGAGATTGGGATCGCCACTCCAACCGCAATCCGTTACCGGTAGCCTGGTGGTCAATATTCAATGATGCGCAGTTGTCGCAACTGGTGCAACGTGCAGCGGCAAACAATCTGGATCTGCAATTAGCCACCGCACGCATGCAGCAAAGCCGCACATTGCAGGGGATCGCTGACGCGGCCCTAACGCCGGATCTGAGCCTGGACGGCAGCTACCAGCGCCAGCGCGCTACCTCAGCAGGCAGCATGGATCCGTCAGGGAAAAACGGCGAGGCGGACTTCAATCTTTGGCGCGGCGGATTCAGCACCGCCTGGGAGTTGGACATGTGGGGCAAGCTGCGCCGCTCATCGGAAAGCGCCCGGGCCGGTTTCGCCGCGTCGCAAGAGAACCGGCGAGCGGTACTGACTTCGGTGACGGCAGAGGTAGCGAGTGATTATCTGCGCCTGCGCGCCACTCAGAGGCTGCTGGAGGTCACGCAGGAAAACCGCGACACGGCGCTGCGCACGCTGCAGTTAACCCAGAATCGATACCAAAACGGCGCCGGCAACGAGCTGGATATCGACCAGGCACAGGTGCAATTGGACAGGGTGGAAGCCCTGTTGCCGGAGCTGGACGACCGGCAAAATCGGCTAATAAATGCCATCAGCCTGCTGCTGGGTGAACGGCCCGGTGCGCTGAAAGCGGCATTAACGCCGCCGGGTCCACTGCCGTTGCTGACTCGCCCCGTGCCGATGGGGATGCCTTCGGAACTCGCACTGCGCAGGCCGGATATCCGTGAGGCGGCAGAGCGTTTGCATCAGGCCACCGCAGAGATCGGCGTGGCCACCGCCGACTATTATCCGCGAATTACGCTGACCGGTAACGCAGGCTATCAGGCTCTGGCCTTATCGGACATGGGCAATTGGTCCACCCGTACCTTCGCCATTGGCCCCGCATTATACCTGCCGATTTTCGACGGAGGGAAAATCACGCAGCGTGTACGTCTGAGCGAATATCGGCAACAGGAAATGGCCATTGCTTATCAGCAAACGGTTCTTCGCGCCTGGCATGAGATAGACGACGCCCTTTCCGGTTATCAATCTCAACAACGGCGCCAAGCGCATCTGGCCGACGCACTGGCCGCTAACCAACATGCTTTCTCGCTGGCTCGCGATAGTTACCTGAACGGTGCCAGCGATTTTATCAACGTCCTGAACACGCAGCGCGCATTGCTGGATCTGCAATCTGCTCAGATCGTTTCCCAACAGGAAACGGCACTCGCCGTAGTTAATTTATATCAAGCGCTGGGCGGCGGCTGGGAGCAAACCTATCCGTCAGCAGCGCCTAAGGAGTTCGTTTATGCACAACACGCTGAATAAAATTGTCGACGATATTCTGGAAAAAGATACCCGCCGCAAGCGTGAAGCCAGAGTCAGCGCCGTAAGGCAAATGACCGCGAAAACCAAGCGCATTACTTTGAGCGGGGACGAAGTGGATAAATTTATTGCCGATCCGCGCACGCTTGAGCCGGCCTCTTGGATCAAGGTGTTTTTCCCCTGGCGCGATACCCTGGCAGGCCGTGCTTACACGCTGAGCGGCATCGACAAATTCGCCCGTACCTTCGATATCGATATGGTGCTGCATGGCGAAGGCCCAGCATCAGACTGGGCACGAGATGCGATGCCGGGCGATAAGTTAGGGTTTGCCGGCCCTTGTTCCGGCGGTTTTCGGCTGTTGCCGCAAACCCGTTGGCTGCTGCTGCTCGGCGATGAAACCGCCCTGCCCGCCATGCGTACCATCCTCGCCTCGCTGTCAGAGCCTTTACCGGTGTTGTGGTTTGCCGAAGTGAGCGATGCGCAGGAAATTCAGACCGTCGATTACCCCTTCCTGCGGGTTAACAGTTGGCAAATACGCACCCGACATTTTGACAGCGTCATGAACAGCCCGCTGGTGCAGGCCGTCAGCCACTGCGCTCTGCCCGCCGGTCAGGGCCAGGTGTGGATAGCTTGTGAATGCCAGATCGCCGCTTATCTGAAGGACCGTTTTATCAATGAGCTGGATATCCCCAAAGCCGCGCTGTTCGCCAAAGGCTATTGGAAGAAAGGGGAATCTAATTTCAAGGGTGCAATTTAAACCGCACAAACGGGAGTCACTATGATTGGTAAAGTGTTATTGGCAGTAGACAACTTTGAACACAGCGGCAACGCCCTGCAATTTATGCAACGCATGCAAAGCTGCATTTCCGGCATTATAGTGCTGACGGTGGTGGATAACGCTTTCGCACTCAGCCACAGCGGGTTGCGCTTCGACAGCGATGAAAGCGACGAATATCCAGCCGCTCAGCACGAAGTGGCGCTGGCGCAAAAACAGTTGGGCCAAGTGACCCGGGCGCTGAACCAAATGGGGTTCCGTGCCCAAGGCCTGCTGGCCAGCGGCGCGCCCATCGACGTTATCCCTGAGCAGATGGTGCTGTTCAACTGTGACCTGTTGATCATCTCGCATCGCCATCTGTCTTCACTGGGGCGCTGGCTGAATACCTCAGTTACCCGTGGCCTGCTGGACGAGATCGGCCAGCCGGTGCTGGTGATCCCGCGCTAATGCCGGCCCTCCCGTTTCATGTCGTCACCGGCTTCATGGCGTAGCGATGCAGATCCTTATGCAGACTGACCATATACAGCACGATCACCGCCGAGAACGGCAGGCCGCACAGCACTACGGCGGTCTGCATCGCACTGAAGCTGCCTGCATACAACAGGCCAATGCACACCACGGTGGTCACCGCAGCCCAGAAAATGCGCAGCCAGGCCGGTGCATCATCCTGCGCCGAGCCGCCCTGGCAAGACAGGTTGGCGATCATCAGCGTGCCGGAATCGACCGGCGTCAGGAAAAGCACAAAGCTTATCAACACGGTGAAACCGGCGGTGAGTTGGGTATAGGGCAGGTATTCGAACAGCTTGAACACCGCCATCGGCGGATCGCTCACCGCCACCTGGCCGAGGATCGCCTGCCCGCTTTCCAGCACCAGACTGATGGCGGTGTTACCGAAGATCGACAACCACGCCAGGGTAAAGCCCAGCGGGATCAGCAACACGCCGAAGATCAATTCACGGATAGTGCGCCCTTTGGAGATGCGCGCGATAAACAGGCCGACAAACGGCGCCCACGCCACCCACCAGGCCCAGTAGAACAGCGTCCAGGCGCCCTGCCACTGGCGCGCCTTGCCGTACAGGTACATGTCAAAGCTTCTGCTGACAATCGAAGTCAGATAGTCCCCCACGTTCTGCAACATGCCGTTGACCAGGTTTAGCGTCGGGCCGGCCAGAAACACGAACAGCAGCAGCAGGCACAAAAAACCGACGTTGATATTGGACAGTATCGCAATGCCCTTCTCGACGCCGGTTACCGCCGCCAGCGTGGCTACCACCATCATCACCACGATCAGCACCAACAACACGCCGTTGCTTTGCGGAATATCGAACAGGTAAAACAGCCCGGAGTTAACCAGCAAGGCACCGATCCCCAGATTGGTCACCATCGAGATCACCGTGACCAAAATGCCGAAGCTGTCCACCAGATGACCAACGCCGCCGTGAATGCGCTCGCCGAAGATCGGATACAACGCCGAGCGCAACGCCAGCGGCAAGCCGCGGCAATAGGCGAAATACGCCAGCGCGGTGGCGATCAGCGCATACAGCGCCCAGCCATGCAGCCCCCAGTGCAGAAAAGTGAGCGCCATCGCCTGACGCGCGGCCTGCACGCTGCCACCGCTGCCTTCCGGTGGCGACAGGAAGTGATCCAGCGGCTCGTAAGCACCGTAATAAACCAGCGCAATGCCGATGCCCGATGAAAACAGCATCGCCACCCAAGAGGGATAACTGAACTGCGGTTGCTCGTCGTCCGGCCCAAGGCGGATCTGGCCGAAACGCGACAACGCCAGCCAAAAAACAAACGCCATACAGGCAACCATCAATAACATGTAGTACCAGCCGAACACATCGGCTACCCAGCTCTGAGCCAGGTTAAGCCACTGCTTGCTACCGGCCGGGAACAGCACAATCAAAACGCCAAGCAGCAGGATCACCGCCGCCGAGCTGAAAAATACCGGTGCATTTAACCTAATCGGTTGTTCACCGTGCGATGGGAGACTATTCACTGTCATTGGCAGGATTCCATGATGCAAAAGACAGACGATTTAAACGCAACCTTTAGTTAACATTTAATCGCCATTTATTTGACATTTTTGCAGCATATAGAGTATTGATTGACCGTTCAATCAATCAAATTAAAACTGTGATTTGCCTATCAGTCGGGGAAAAAATGTACCGTAAAGACATTCCGGAACAGCGTAAGGAGCAGTTGATTAATGCCGCCTTCGCGGCCATTAACGTCGTCGGCCTGGCCGGCATCACCCTGTCGCAGGTGGCAAAAGAAGCGGGGCTGTCTACCGGCATCGTCAGCCACTACTTTGGCGATAAAGAGGGATTGCTGAGCGCCACCATGCGCAAGATCTTGCGCGATCTGCGCGACGCGGTCGCCGAATGCCGCAGCCAGGCGGCCGCCGACAGCCAATCGCAGCTATTTGCCATTATTCAGGGTAACTTTCATCCCAGCCAAACCAATGCGATCTCGATGCGTGCCTGGCTTGATTTCTGGGCCGCCAGCATGCACCAGCCGCCGCTGCGCCGCCTGCAACGCGCCAACGATCGTCGGCTTTATTCCAATATCTGCAGCCAGTTCCGCCGTGAACTGCCGCAACAACAGGCGCGCGATGCCGCTCGCGGGCTGGCGGCGATGATCGATGGGTTGTGGCTGCGTGGCAGCCTATCCGGCGGCGAAGCGAATCTCAGCCAGGACTGTCGCATTGCCTGCGACTATGTAGTGCGTATCCTGAACGAAGGTCAACCGGCGGCAAACCCTTCGGCAAAAGCGCCGCGCAAGTAGCTGCTGAACTCCGTTACCGCACGCGACACCTGCGGTGCATAGGGCCGCACTACGTGAAGACTGTCGGCAAAGGCGCCAATCGGGCGCCAGGCCGGCAGTACCTCAATCAACCGCCCGTCCGCCAGCGCCTGCTGCGCGCTGAAATCCGGTAGCAGAGCAATGCCCAGCCCTTCCGCCGCCGCATCGCGTATCGACTCGCTGTTGTTGGTGGCAAACGGGCCGCTGACCGGCACGCGGACCTGGTCCACTTTCCCCTCAGTCGAGTGCCTGGCGACAAAGCTCCAGCCCGGCTGCTCGCTCCCCCGCGGATAGTAAAGGCACTGATGCCGTTGCAGCTCGGCGGGAGATGACGGCATGCCGTGCCGTTTAATATAGTCCGCCGACGCCACCGCCAGCGTTTCCGTCGGGCACAGCCGCCAGGCGACGTGCGTATCCGGCAGGCTATCGCTATGACGGATCGCCAGATCGAAACCTTCGGTGGCCAACGATACCAGCCGGTCCGATACCTCAAGCTGCACCCGTACCTCCGGGTTGGCGCGCAGAAAGCCGGTGATCCGTGGCACCAACTGCTGGCGGGCAAACGCCACCGGCGCCGTCACCCGGATCGAACCGCGCAGCGGCCCGCTGGAATCGCAAATGCCGGAGAAACTCTGTTTAATCTGCGCGAAAGGCTGACGCAGTTCCTCAACCAGCCTCAACCCGGCATCGGTCAGCCGAACGCTGCGGGTAGTTCGCTGCACCAGCGGCACCCCGGCCAGCATTTCGATCTCTTTTATTTTCTGGCTCATGGCCGCTTTACTGACGTCCAGCCGCTCCGCCGCACGGGTGAAACTGCCCTGTTCGGCCAGTACGGTAAGCCAGTGCAAATGGGTCCACAAGGTTTCTATTTTTGGATTTTTCATCGCCAACTGTTCATTTATATAAACAATGAGTTCAAGTATAGCGCTTCTTCCCCCGCTGCGGCTTGGCTAAGATGGGTTATCGGAAGCGATGCGAAAACGCTGCCCTACACATCTAAAATTTCATTAACTCACTGACAGGATTATACAAATGCCATTACTTATCTTCGAAGTCATTGAGGGCCGCAGCGAAGCCGAACTGAAAACCCTGCTCGATGCCGCCCACCGTGCCGTGCTCAGTGCCTTTGAGGTGCCGCAGCGCGATCGCTATCAGATTGTTCATGAAAACAAGGCTCACCATATGGTGATCGAAGACACCGGCCTTAACCTGACGCGCACCCGCGATCTGGTGGTGGTGCGGGTGATCACCAGCCCGCGCGCCGAAGAGCAGAAACAGCGGTTTTACGCCGATCTCAGCCGCGAGCTGAAAGAAAGCTGTGGCATTGAAAGCAGTGACCTGATGGTGTCTATCACCACCAACAGCAAGGGCGATTGGAGTTTTGGCAACGGCGTGGCACAGTATCTGACCGGTGAATTGTGATGCCTGCGGCTAACGCCCGGTTCGTTAGTGCCCGGACGTTAGCCAGCAAGATTATGACTCCTCGCTGTACTGGTTTTGCCACATCGCGGCGTAACGGCCATCGCTTTGCAACAGTTCCTCATGACGCCCACGCTCGACGATTTCGCCCGCTTCCAGCACGATGATTTCGTCGGCGTCCACCACAGTCGACAGACGGTGGGCAATCACCAGCGTGGTATGGTCGCGGCTCACCTCGCGCAAATGTGCCTGGATCTCGCGTTCGGTTTGGGTATCCAATGCGCTGGTGGCTTCGTCGAACACCAGGATCGCCGGGTTTTTCAGGATGGTACGGGCGATCGCCACCCGCTGCTTCTCCCCGCCGGACAGCTTGAGCCCACGCTCGCCCACCCGGGTTTCATAACCGTCAGGCAGGCCGACGATAAACTCGTGGATATGCGCCAGCTTCGCCGCCCGTTCGATCTCTTCGTTGCTGGATCCGGTTTTGCCGTAGCCGATGTTGTAGCGCAGGGTATCGTTAAACAGCACGGTCTCTTGCGGCACAATGCCGATCGCCGCGCGCAGGCTAGCCTGTTTCAGATTGCGGATATCCTGGCCGTCAATAAGTACCGCCCCCCCGTTCACGTCATAGAAGCGAAACAGCAGCCGGGACAACGTAGATTTGCCGGCACCGGAAGCGCCGACCACCGCTACGGTGTTACCGGCCGGGATGGTGAAGCTGACGTCGTTCAAAATCGGCCGACGCGCATCATAGCCAAAGCTGACCGCCTCAAAGCGCACTTCGCCACGAGACAACCGAAGGGCCGCGGCGTCAGGACTATCGACGATTTCCTGCTCTTCCTGCAGCAAATCGAACAGGTTCTCCATATCGATCAGCGCTTGTCTGACTTCGGCATAAATAAAACCGAAGAAATTCAGCGGTTGATACAGCTGAAGCAGATAAGCATTCACCAACACAAAGTCACCGACCGTCATCCGCCCCTGCACGATGCCCTGTGCCGCCATCGCCATCATCACTATCAACCCGATGGAGATAATGGCGGTTTGCCCGAGGTTGATGGCGGTAAAACTGAACTGGTTTTTAATGGCGGCATATTCGTACAGCCGGCGCGACATATTGAAACGCTCGGCCTCGAACTCTTCATTGCCGAAGTACTTTACGGTTTCATAGTTCAGCAGGCTGTCGATGGACTTGCTGTTGGCATCGGCATTGGCCTTGTTGAGTTCACGCCGGAAACGGGTGCGCCAGCTGACCGCGATCACGGTAAACAGAATATAACCGCCGACGGTGGCCAGGATCGCCAGCGCGAACCAACCGTTCAGCATATGCCACATGATCACCGCGACCAGGGTGAGTTCGAACAAGATAGGGAAAATAGAGAACAGCAACCGTGAAAGCACCGTCGCAACCGCTTGGGTGCCGCGTTCGATCGACAGCGACAGCCCGCCAGTCTGGCGCTCCAGATGAAAGCGCAGGCTCAGCGCATGCAATTGCCTGAACACCCGCAGCCCCAGCAGGCGGGTGGCATTCTGGCTGAGATGAATGAACATCACGTTGCGCAGTTCTTCAAACAGCGTGGCGCCGACCCGCGCAACGCCGTAGGCGACGATCAGCCCCAGCGGAATGGCCAGCATTTTCGCAGTATCCGCGCTCAGTGCATCGACCATCGCCTTATACGCCAGCGGCACCAGCGAAGTGCTGACCTTGGCGACCACCATGAAAATACAAGCTATAACCAGATACCACCGCAGTTTGGGGTTATTTTTCGGCCATAGGTAAGGCAGCAGGAAGGTTAATAAACGGGAGCGATCCATAAGGTAATATTTATCTTCTCAGTCAAAGTGGCGACGTCGGCTAGTGATCCATTTTGGCACGTATGACGGCGAAACCCTTATGAAATCCGCTATCGCCGCCTTTTTTGATCGCTGGAGCAAGCCTCCATAGCTCAGCAACTTTGCCGCTTTCCTTCACCCCATTTATTCTTAAAGTGCGATCTTTCAGGCTCGCCGTTAAAACTTGTTGTTGAGAAGTTACCGCCAAGTTAATATCCGAAAAAATTATTATAAAATGAATTATTGGCTATCGATCAATAATCAAAAGTATCTTTATTTCATCATCTTGCATTCAGTATCTGTCCTACCTTCGCCTACCCAGGCTTTAACACCCGTTGCGAGAAATTCACCATGAGCACTGCATTACCCAGCGAAAATTTGCGTTCGGACAACAATGGAACCGGTTTCAGAAGAAGAGATGTGTTGTTCGGCATGGCTTCCGTCCTTGTCGCCACCTCCCTGCTTGGCTATCCATTTCTGACCCAGGCTGAGCAGCAAACCGCAGCAGCCAACCCGCTTGTCTTTGCACGTTTCTTCACTCTGTCCCGGACTATTACCGAACATCAGGACATCGACCAGGGCATGTCGGCGCGAATATTCACCGCCTTGAGCGACAGCATCCCCAATTTCTCTGCTCAGATTAAGCAGCTAAGCGCCTTGCTGCAGCCGGAGCAAAGTGCCAAACAGCTGCAAACGCTGGCAATCCAGACCGGCCTGCAGGATCTGCTCACCGCCATTATCAGCGCCTGGTATACCGGCACCGTAGGGCATGGCCCGCAAGCTGTGCTGATCGCCTACAAGGATGCGCTGATGTACCGCCCCGCCAGCGATGCGCTGATCGTACCGACCTATTGCGGCAACGGCCCGCTGTGGTGGACCGCCGCTCCGCCGATGACCATGACACCCGTTCGCTGAGATTATCCTGATGAAAAAACCTGAATTTACCGCCAACGGCGACGCATCGGCCGACATCGTGATCGTCGGCTCCGGCATTGTCGGCGGCATCATGGCCGACCAACTGGTCAGCCTCGGCTATTCCGTCCTGGTGTTGGAGGCCGGCCTGCGCATCGATCGCGCCCAAGCGGTGGAAAACTGGCGCAACATGCCGTTCGATAACCGGGCGGGCTCAGATTTCCAGGGGCTGTATCCGCAATCTGAATACGCCACCGCACCGCTCTATTTCCCGGAAAACAACTACGTAGCCCTTAGTGGCCCCAGCGCCGGCAGCTTCAAACAGGGCTATCTGCGCACCGTCGGCGGTACCACCTGGCACTGGGCAGCATCCTGCTGGCGCCATTTGCCGAGCGATTTCCAGATGAAAACGCTGTACGGCGTCGGTCGCGACTGGCCAATTTCGTATAACGATCTCGAACCCTACTACTGCCGTGCGGAAGAGGAAATCGGTGTCGCAGGCCCCAACGATCCGGCGCAGCAATCGCCGGTAGAGCGCAGCAAACCTTATCCGATGGACATGGTGCCCTGGGCCTATGGCGACACCCGCTTCGCCGAAGTGGTCAACCCGCACGGCTACCGATCGGTGCCAATCCCGCAGGGACGCAGCATCCGCCCGTGGAAAGGCCGCCCGACCTGCTGCGGCAACAACAACTGCCAGCCGATTTGCCCCATTGGCGCCATGTATAACGGCATCCATCATGTCGAACGCGCGGAAATGAAAGGCGCAGTGGTGCTGGCAGAGTCGGTGGTCTACAAAATTGATACTGACGACCAGAATCGCGTTACCGCCGTGCACTGGTTGGATAATCAAAAACGCTCGCATAAAGCCAGCGCCAACGCCTTCGCGCTGGCCTGTAACGGTATCGAAACGCCGCGCTTGCTGCTGCTTGCCGCCAATAAACAGAACCCCAACGGCATCGCCAACTCTTCCGATCAGGTTGGGCGCAATATGATGGATCACTCCGGCTTTCACTGCACCTTCCTGGCTAAAGAGCCACTGTGGCTCGGCCGCGGCCCGGCGCAGAGCAGCTGCCTGGTGGGACCGCGCGACGGCGAGTTCCGTAAGGACTATTCTGCCAACAAGATGATACTTAATAATATCAATCAGATAGTTCCAGCAACGCAAAAAGCACTGGCGCAGGGCCTGGTAGGTAAAGTGCTGGATGAAGAGATCCGCCGGCGCGCGGCCTATGGCGTTGATTTGTCGATTAGCCTGGAACCGTTACCAGACCCGAACAACCGCCTGACGCTGAGCGCCAACCGCAAGGACGCTCACGGCCTGCCGTGTCCCGATATTCATTACGACGTCGGCGATTACGTGCGCAAGGGCGCCGAAGCCGCACATAAACAGTTGGAGCATATTGGACGTCTGTTCGATGCCGATGAATTCAAAATCACCACCAACCTGAACGCCAATAATCACATCATGGGCGGCACCATTATGGGCAGCGATCCACATGACTCGGTGGTAGACGGTAACTGCCGCACCCACGACCATGCCAATCTCTGGCTGCCGGGTGGCGGTGCCATTCCTTCAGCCAGCGTAGTCAACAGCACGCTAACCATGGCGGCGTTGGGCATCAAGGCCGCCGACGACATCGCCCAATCGCTGGCGGTAAAATCATGAAGATACAACTTGGATTTGCCCTGTTGCTGGGGCTGAGCGGTGCCGCCCTGGCGACCGACGATGGCACGGCGTTACTTAAACAGGGTGAGCAGCTTGCCGTAGCTTCGGACTGCCAGGCCTGCCACACTCAACCGGGCGGCGGCAAGCCCTTTGCCGGCGGTTACGGCATCAACTCGCCGATGGGCGTAATTTACTCCACCAATATCACCCCTTCGGCGCATGACGGTATAGGTGGCTACACGGAACAACAGTTCGCTCGTGCACTGCGCGATGGGGTGCGCGCCGATGGCAGCTATCTCTACCCGGCAATGCCCTATACCTCATACAGCAAATTGAGTGATGCGGACATCCACGCGCTCTACACCTACTTTATGCAGGGGGTGAAGCCGGTAGAGCAGAAGAATACGCCGACCGCACTGCCCTTCCCGTTCAATATGCGCTTCAGTATGGCCGGCTGGAACTTGCTGTTTCTGGATAAGAACCGCTTTCAGCCCAATGCCGAGAAAAGCGAGCAGTGGAACCGCGGTGCCTATCTGGTCAACGGCCCTGGACATTGCGATACCTGCCATACGCCGCGCAACCTGCTGATGGCGGAAAGCGCCGATAAGCCGCTGGCGGGGGGCATGGTGGGAAGTTGGTATGCACCGAACATTACGTCGGACACCGTCAGCGGCATCGGCGGCTGGAGCAATGAAGAACTGGTGCAATATCTCAAAACCGGGCGGGTCGCCGGGAAAAATCAGGCCGCTGGCGGCATGGCAGAGGCGGTGGAAAACAGCCTGCAATACCTGCCTGAACAGGATCTGATGGCCATTGCCGTCTACCTGAAAAGTACCGTACCGATCCGCGATGCTCAAGATAAGCAGGCGGCGGACCGCTTTGGCCAACCGCTAAACGTCGAACCGACGCTACGCGGCCTGCATCCGTCCAATGCCAATAATACCGTCAGCGACGGTGCGGCCTTATTCAGCGGCAACTGCGCCAGTTGCCACCAACCGGACGGCAGCGGCAGCAAAAACCAGGCCTATCCTTCGCTGTTCAACAATACCGCCACCGGTTCCGGCAACCCGGCCAACCTGATCTCCGCCATTTTGTTCGGCGTGCAGCGCAAAGCAGGCAGCGAGGACGTGCTGATGCCGAACTTTGGCCCGCAATCCTACGTCAATCCATTAACCGATCGGCAAATCGCCGCCATCAGCAATTATGTGCTGAAAAACTACGGCAACCCGGCGGTGACGGTAAGCGAGGAGGACGTGGCGATGCTGCGCACCGGAGGCCCGGTACCGCTGCTGGCGATGCTGCAGCCTTATATGGCTCCGGCCATCGGAGTTGCGGTGGTGGTGCTGTTGGCGTTGATCTGGCTATGTGGAAGGAAGCGGAAATAGTCCGCGATAACGGCCCGCTCCCTGACGGAACAGGCCGTTTTCTCCACGCTTAACAAGATGGCGAAGCGCCTTGCGGCGGCAGATAGCGCTGCGGATCGAGCGCGGTGGCGCGATAGCGGATCTGGAAATGCAGGAACACGGAGTCGGTGCCGGTACTGCCCATGGTGCCAATCTTTTGCCCTGCCTTCACATCCTGGCCGTTGCGGACCAGCGTGGTGTCGTTATGCGCATAGGCGGTGATGAAGTCTTCGCCGTGCTTAATCATGATCAGGTTGCCGTAGCCGCGCAGTTGATTGCCGACGTACACCACCTTGCCCTTGGCGGAAGCGAAGATCGGCTGGCCGCGCGCACCGGCGATATCGATGCCCTTATTGCCGCCGTCTGCGTTGGAATATTTCTGCACTATCTTGCCGCTGGTCGGCCAGCGCCAGCAGCGTGAAGCCCCAGGCGGCGGCGTCGATTTAGCCAACACCGCGCCAGACGAGGTATTTTTACGCCGGGTTGACGCCGTTTTGGTCGGGGCGCTGCCGCTCAGCCGCAGTTTTTGCCCGACTTCCAGCCCGTAGGGCGGGCGTATCTTGTTGATTCGTGCCAGTTCGCTGACTTCGCTGTCAGTGATCCAGGCGATGTAATACAGCGTATCGCCACGTTTAACGGTATAGGATTTGCCGCTGTAAGTACCCTTCGGCAGTTTGTCGTAGTCGCGGTTATAGCTGTTTTTGCTCGAACAACCGGCCAACAGCAGGCTCAATGTCAGACACACTGCGGCGCGGCGCCACCACGCAAGTTTGCTTCCTGTGCTCAAATCCTGTCCTCAATCATATTTCCGGGCGCTGATACGCGTCAGGCGTCAATAGTAACATTTGCACCGGGGCAGTCAAAAAGCGCCAAAAGGACTATGCTAAACAAGTAGGGATTACTGAGCACCATACGACAAATGGAGTACTGTCATGTTAAATTTTGACCATAAAAATCTGCCCCTCCTGAGTGAAGAACGCCTCAAAAAGCAACGCACTGCCCTGCTGATTATTGCCTTCCTGCTCTTGGTGGGCGGTATTCTGTGCCTGATTAACCCCCTGGCATCCGGCACAGCGCTGAGCATTCTGGTCGGCGTCTTACTGTTGCTGAGCGGCGCGGCGTTGGTGACGGGCATGATAGCCAATCGGGCACAAAACACCTGGCCGATGATTGGCGGCCTATTACTGGGCGTGGCTTATTTGATTATCGGCTACCTGTTCATTGCCAGTCCATTGGCCGGCATTCTGACGCTGGCGATATACCTCGCCATATTATTTGCGCTCGGTGGTATTGTGCGGTTAGTTGCCGGTTATAAGCTGCGTGAAGTCAGCGGCAGTTGGTTGCAGTTCGTCATTGGCTTCTTGGATCTGGTGATTGCCTGGATGCTGTTTAGCGCCGATCCGATGACTTCGGTCATACTGGTGACCACCCTTGTAGGTATTGAAATGTTGTTCAGCGCCTTCAGCCTATTCAGGGTCACCAGGCAGCTAAAGCGCAATTAAGCGCATACATAAGGAGGGTTTATCGCCCCGCCTTTTTCGCTCATTAGCCGCCCAGCCGCACAATTATGTCGATGTCCCGGTGGCAAGTGCCCTACCCTGAGTAAGGTTTCATGCAATGCAGGCTCAGCCATTCCCTCAGATGAAAGATTGAAATGAGATGATTACGCTATGGAATTCAAGGACTATTATGCCATTTTAGGGGTTAAGCCATCGGACGATCTCAAGGCTATCAAAACGGCCTATCGTCGTCTGGCGCGTAAATATCACCCCGACGTCAGCACCGAATCGAATGCCGAAGCGCAGTTCAAGGAAGTCGCGGAAGCCTATGAGGTGTTAAAAGACGATGAGCGTCGCGCCGAATACGATCAATTGGTGCAACATCGCAACGACCCTAATTTTGGCCGTCAAACGCAGCACGGCCACGCCAATAACGCCGAAGACTTTTCCGATATTTTTTCCTCGATGTTTGGCGAACATGCGCGTTCGCAACACCGACGCCAAAGCCGTGCCATGCGCGGGCAAGACATCGAGATGGAAGTGGCGGTTTTCCTTGAGGAAACTCTGGCCGAGCAAACCCGGACCATTCGCTATAGCCTGCCGATTTATAACGCTTTCGGCATGGTGGAACAGGAAGTTCCCAAAACCCTTAATGTGAAGATCCCCGTCGGCGTGGGCGATGGCGAACGCATTCGCCTGAAAGGCCAAGGGGCGCCGGGCGCTGAGGGCGGCGCCAACGGTGACCTCTATCTGATCATCCGCATTGCGCCGCACCCGCTGTTCGACATCGTCGGCCATAATCTGGAGATCGTCTTGCCGGTATCACCATGGGAAGCTGCTCTGGGTGCCAAGGTGCCGGTTCCGACCCTGAAAGACCCTATTCTGCTGACCATTCCAGCCGGTAGTCAGACCGGCCAGCGGCTGCGTATCAAGGGGAAAGGCCTGGTCAGCAAGAAAGAAACCGGGGATTTATATGCGGTGATTAAGGTCGTGATGCCACCGAAGCCGGACGAAAAAAATGCTGCGTTGTGGCAACAACTGGCGGAGGCGCAACCCGCTTTTGACCCACGCAAAGAGTGGAGTAAGCAAAATGGCTAACGTAAAAGTAACTTTAACCATTACCGAATTTTGCCTGCATACCGGTGTTTCAGAGGATGAGTTAACGGAAATTGTCGGGCTGGGGGTGATCGAACCGCGTAACCCGACGGCTGCAGACTGGGTATTTGACGATCATGCGCTGACCATTTTTCACCGCGCTCAACAGTTGCATCGTGAATTGGCGCTGGACTGGCCCGGTATCGCGGTCACCTTGACGCTGCTGGAGGAAATTGAGCACTTACGTAAAGAAAACAGCCAATTGCACCAACAACTTGCACGATTCGTCACCAGACCCTGATACCGGGGAACAGCCCGTTGCTTCTGCAGCGGGCTACGTCAGGCCCGGATAGCGGTTTCTGAGGTAACATAAATCGATAGCCGGCCTTCTACGGACAAGATCATATTTTGGTTTTTGGGTTAGCTAATGAAACGCTAATATTACCCAAGCATCGGCCCTGCCATTTCAAAAAAAACTCCGACATAATACCCCCTCCCAAAAAAGGTAAGCCGATAAAAATAAGCGTTCAGCGCGGTTTGAAAGAGATCACGTATAAACACTGTAAATAAAAACATGTTATTAAAAACATGTCATTAAAAACAGTATTGACACCCTTTTAAAAACCCGTAGATTGGTCATCAGCAGCAGCGAAATGGTAGCTAGCTGTTATTACCAAAAGTGTTAATTAAGTTGATTTAAATTTATTTTGCGATAAAGGCCACGAAGTGTTTTTTGTATGGGCATCAATGCCGAGTAAAAGCCAGACCCTCGCTTGATGACGCTTTAAGGCCACGTAGTCAGTATCTACAATCGCAGGGTGCGGACCAAAACGCGATGATGTAAGGCCATGATTCAATTGTTTTTTGTTTGCGATTGGTTTTCAAGACAGTCTAGAAAACAATGCAACAAGATCGCAATGGAAGTGAGGCTACGCATCAAGAGTCTATATCGCGAGGGGAGATGTACTTGTTTAAAATGCCATACCTTAGAATATTCATTCAGGTTGGCGGATAATGTGAACTGGTAAATATAGGGGAGGTTTTAGTTAGTATTATCACCCAATATTATCTGTGATAAACGTGTACATTTAAAAGTAGTACCTTAGCAGTAAGAAATATTAAGTTCATTAATGTTAAATCTGAAGTCAATAGTACCATAAAAGCCCTGGCTGCAACGGTCAGGGCTTTTATCTTTTATGCGTCAAGCACATTGCGGTGAAAAATGCCGGCTCCATGCTCCAAATTCTCGGACAATCATCACTCTACGTCAGAGGTGTGACAGCCTGCCCACGACATTAATAAAATTAATCCTTGCTTAATAAATCAAACCAAGCCTACTATGACGTCATCGGTTTGGAACACAGACCTTATGAAAGCAGTTTTAGTAAAGCAGCCCTCAGTCCAAGCGTTATCTCTAGATACCCCTTCTTCATGAGCCTCCTCCTAAGTGCCCCATAAGTAAAATTCTGCAAAACAGGCCATGTTCGCCACGATGAGTGGCTCAAAAATGAAAAAGGATGTATCTATGTCTACTAAAATGACTGGTTTAGTAAAATGGTTTAACGCAGATAAAGGCTTCGGTTTTATCACTCCACAAGATGGCAGCAAAGATGTATTCGTACATTTCTCCGCTATCCAGAGCAGCGATTTTAAAACCTTAGACGAAGGTCAGAAAGTGGAGTTCTCTGTTGAGAGCGGCGCTAAAGGCCCTTCTGCTGTAAACGTTATCGCGCTTTAATCGCCGATAATCTCGCTAAAACTTACAATCGCGATGAAGGCAACGGCCTGAGCAGTTAAGTATTAGCGATCAAAAACCCGCTTATGGCGGGTTTTTGCATTTCTGTAATGTCGAAAATGCTTCGAAACCAATAAAATGGAACGCGGTGCTTCACTCTCCCGCTGAAAAACGAACCAAAAACCAAAAGTGCAAAGCCAGTCATCGCAGTAAACAACAGACCAATCCCCCACCATAAGTTCACCTGCATTCCTGTCAGATTGATAATGCTTTATGTTCATTCCAATATGCTGCAGAAACCTGTGGGCAAACCGGCAGCGCAGAGGTTGGCGGGCGTAAAAGCGGGTGCTGGCCACGCTCGCACAGGAAGGAAAATGCCATTCATCTTTAGATTCCAACCAAGAAACGGCAAAAGATAATAACGCAACAAAACCCTATTAAACCCCTTGTTTTTGTTGGTTTTTTATCGGACACCCCTCATGTTTTATTAAGATTTTTACCCAAAAATACGCATTAAATTTAATAACATTAAGATTCATCTTAAAGTATACCCATAGGAATTTAGGGATGTTAATTTCCAGGGAATGTGATGAAAAGAAAGGATGTCAGACCCGATTATCACGTTGAATATGGCGAAGAATGGAAGCCAGAAAAAACCTCTAAATGGTTTTGGGTCCTGTTGATCGCAATTATCGGTTTTTTGGTCGCCATTTCATAACGCTGATCGGCAGGTAAGTATGACACGACAAAAGGAAGTTTGAAGAAGGGCTTGGAGCGGGTGAAGGGAATCGAACCCTCGTATGCAGCTTGGGAAGCTGCCGTTCTACCATTGAACTACACCCGCATCGGTGTGCGACTGGCATTATAACCGGTTATCCACGCCGGGCAAGCGGAGATAGCGCGTAACTGCCGATGTTTTAAGCAGTTAGCCGCATCGGCCCCCTGTTTCCTTCCCATAAGCGAAAAAAAACCGGCGCAGTCGCCTGCACCGGTTGATGTTCACACCGCAAAAGATTATTTCTGCGGGCGCATTGCCGGGAACAGAATCACATCGCGGATGGTGTGGCTGTTGGTGAACAGCATAACCATGCGATCGATACCGATACCCAAGCCAGCCGTCGGCGGCAGGCCGTGCTCCAGCGCGGTGACGTAGTCTTCGTCGTAGAACATCGCTTCGTCATCGCCTGCGTCTTTCGCATTCACCTGGTCAGCAAAGCGCTGCGCCTGATCTTCCGCGTCGTTCAGCTCGGAGAAGCCGTTACCGATTTCACGCCCGCCAATGAAGAACTCGAAACGGTCGGTGATTTCCGGGTTCTCATCATTACGGCGCGCCAGCGGGGACACTTCCGCCGGGTATTCGGTAATGAAGGTCGGCTGAATCAGGTGGCTTTCCGCCACTTCTTCGAAGATCTCGGTAACTACACGGCCCAGACCCCAGCTCTTCTCAATCTTGATACCGATGGATTCAGCGATAGCCACCGCCTTGCCCATGTCAGCCAGATCGGCCAGATCGGTTTCCGGACGGTATTTTTTGATCGCCTCGGTCATGGTCAGTTTTTCAAACGGCTTGCCGAAGTCGAACACTTCATCACCGTACTGCACCTGGGTTTTGCCCAGCACGTCCTGAGTCAGGGTGCGGAACAGCGACTCTGTCAGCTCGATGAGGTCTTTGTAATCCGCGTAAGCCATATAGAGTTCCATCATGGTGAACTCTGGGTTATGACGCGGAGAAACGCCTTCGTTACGGAAGTTACGGTTGATTTCGAACACCCGCTCAAAGCCCCCAACCACCAGACGCTTCAGGTACAGCTCCGGGGCAATACGTAGGTACATATCGATGTCCAGCGCATTGTGGTGAGTCACGAATGGACGCGCAGAAGCGCCGCCCGGGATCACCTGCATCATTGGGGTTTCGACTTCCATGAAGCCGCGTTCCACCATGAAGTTACGGATCCCCGCCATCACCTGAGAGCGCACCTTGAAGGTGTTGCGCGACTCATCGTTGGCGATCAGGTCCAGATAACGCTGGCGGTAGCGGGTTTCCTGATCGGCCAGGCCATGGAACTTGTCCGGCAACGGGCGCAGGGCCTTGGTCAGCAGGCGCAGTTCGGTACAGTGGATAGACAGTTCGCCGGTCTTGGTTTTGAACAGCTTGCCGCGAGCGCCAAGGATATCGCCCAGATCCCACTTCTTGAACTGCTCGTTATAAATGCCTTCCGCCAGATCGTCGCGCGCCACGTACAGCTGGATACGGCCGCCGACGTCCTGCAGAGTCACGAATGACGCTTTACCCATGATACGACGGGTCATCATGCGGCCGGCAACGGTGACTTCTACGCCCAGCGCTTCCAGCTCTTCGTTATCTTTATCGCCGTATGCAGCGTGCAGCTTGTCGGACGTAGTGTCGCGACGGAAATCATTTGGGAACGCAATGCCGTTCTCGCGCAGCCCGGCCAGTTTCTCACGGCGTGACTGCAACTCGTTATTGAGTTCCAACGCCTGATCGGCGCCCTGTGGTTGTTGCTCAGACATTTCTGTTCCTCATAACCCGGCTTTCAAACTTGCCTCAATGAATTTATCCAGGTCGCCATCTAATACGGCCTGCGTGTTACGCGTTTCAACGTTGGTGCGCAAATCCTTGATGCGGGAATCATCCAGCACGTAAGAACGGATTTGACTGCCCCAGCCGATGTCGGACTTGTTGTCTTCCATCTGCTGTTTATCAGCATTTTTCTTTTGCATCTCAAACTCGTACAGCTTGGCTCGCAGCTGTTTAAACGCTTGATCCTTGTTCTTATGCTGAGAACGGTCGTTCTGGCACTGCACCACGATGTTGGTCGGCAAGTGGGTAATACGTACCGCCGACTCGGTTTTGTTTACGTGCTGACCGCCCGCACCGGAGGCGCGGTAAACGTCAATACGCAGGTCTGCCGGGTTGATGTCGATATCGATATCGTCATCCACTTCCGGATAGATAAACACCGAGCTGAACGAGGTATGACGACGGCCGCCGGAGTCGAACGGGCTCTTGCGCACCAGGCGATGCACGCCGGTTTCAGTGCGTAACCAGCCGAACGCGTAGTCGCCGATAATCTTGATGGTGGCGGATTTCAGCCCCGCGACGTCGCCGTCGGATTCTTCAATCACTTCCGTTTTGAAGCCCTTGGATTCCGCCCAGCGCAGGTACATGCGCAGCAGCATGCTCGCCCAGTCCTGTGCTTCGGTGCCGCCGGAGCCGGCCTGGATGTCCAGGTAGCAATCCGCGCTGTCATATTCACCGGAGAACATACGGCGGAACTCTAATTGTTCCAGCTTGGCAGACAGTTGATCGAGTTCGGCTACGGCTTCGGTAAAGGTTTCTTCATCGTCGGCTTCAACCGCCAGTTCCAGCAGGCCGGTGACGTCTTCGCCGCCCTGTTCCAGCTGATCGATGGTTTCCACGATGGCTTCAAGCGCCGCGCGCTCTTTACCCAGCGCCTGTGCGCGCTCGGGGTCGTTCCAAACATCAGGCTGTTCCAGCTCGGCGTTGACTTCTTCTAGGCGTTCTTTCTTGGCATCATAGTCAAAGATACCCCCTAAGAACGGCAGTCCGCTCGGACAGGTCCTGAATTCGGTTTTTTACCGGATTAATTTCAAACATGGTTTTTAGCGTTCTTTTACGTTGATGTCGTCGATGGCGAAATGCCATTAGAACCGGTAATTCTATCGGATCCGGGCGTCAGTTTATAGCGAGTTGGTCAGTTTTTGTGGGGGGAAAGATGTGTATCTGAATCAGGCGCGGCATCGCCGCGCCCGTTCAGGAAAAATCAACGCGGCCAGAGGTGCTGGATCAATAACTGCACGTTACGGTTACCACGGAACTCATTGACATCGAGCTTGTAGGCCAGCTCCACTTCACGCACGCTGCTGTCGGGCCACAGGGTGGTGTCCACGTTGAAGGCGATGCCGTCGAGCAACGGGCCGCCACCGAGCGGCTCCACCATCAGCTTCAGGTGTTTCTCGCCCACCAGCCGCTGTTGCAGGATACGGAACTTACCGTCGAAAGTCGGTTCCGGGAACGCCTGCCCCCACGGACCGCCCTCGCGCAGCAGCTCCGCCGTTTCCAGCGAAAGTTCCTGCATCGCCAGCTCACCGTCGGACCAGATCACCCCTTCCAGCATCGCCGGATCGAGCCATTCCCCCACCAGTTCGCCAAAGCGCTGACGAAACTCGTCGAATTTGGCCTCTTCCAGCGACAACCCGGCCGCCATCGCATGGCCGCCGAACTTCATCATCAAACCCGGATTCAGCGTATCCAGCCGCTCCAGCGCGTCGCGCATGTGCAGGCCGGCTATCGAACGGCCGGAACCTTTCAGAATACCCTCGCCCGCCGGCGCAAACGCAATCACCGGACGGTGAAAACGTTCTTTGATGCGCGAGGCCAGAATACCTACCACGCCCTGATGCCATTCCGGATGATACATCGCCAGCCCATACGGCAAGGCGGTACTGCTGCGCTCCAGTTCGTCGCACAGCTGCAAGGCCTCGACCTGCATGCCCTGCTCAATCTCACGCCGTGTCAGGTTAAGCGCATCGAGATCGTTGGCCAGCATGCGCGCCTGCGCAATGTCATCGCTCAGCAACAGCGCCACGCCAATCGACATGTCGTCCAGCCGCCCGGCGGCATTGAGCCGCGGCCCCAGCGCAAAACCAAGATCGTTGGCCGCCAGTTGGCGCGCGTCACGGTTGGCCACTTCCAGCAGCGCCCGGATGCCCGGCCGACACTTGCCGGCGCGAATGCGATTCAGGCCCTGATACACCAAAATGCGGTTATTGGCGTCAAGCGGCACTACGTCGGCAACCGTGCCGAGAGCGACCAGATCCAACAGTTCTGCCAAGTTCGGCATCGCCAACGCGCGTTGTTCAAACCAACCGCTTTCACGCAGCCGGGCACGCAACGCCAGCATCAGATAGAAAGCCACACCGACGCCGGCCAGGGATTTGGAGGGGAACTCACAGCCGCGCAGGTTCGGGTTGACGATCGCTTCCGCCGCCGGCAAGGTTTCCCCCGGCAGGTGGTGGTCGGTGACCAGTACCTGCATACCCTTGGCGTGCGCCACGTCAACGCCCGCATGGGAAGAGATGCCGTTATCCACGGTCAGGATCAACTCTGCGCCGCGCACCGCCGCCTGCTCGACCACTTCCGGACTCAAGCCGTAGCCGTCCTCGAAGCGGTTCGGCACCAGGTAGTCAACCGCACTGCCGCCCATGCTGCGCAACGCCAACACTGTCAACGCGGTACTGGTGGCGCCATCGGCGTCGAAGTCCCCCACCACCATGATACGGCGACTCACGGCCAGCGCCTGTTGCAGAATGCCAACGGCGGTGTCGATGCCGTCCAATTGCTGCCAGGGCAGCATGCCTTTGACGCTGCGCTCCAGTTCCTGCTCAGCCTTAACGCCGCGCAGCGCGTATAAACGGCGCAGTAGCGGATGCAGGCCGGCAGGCAGATGGCTGTCGTCCGTCGCCGCACGGCGGCGTAGTTGTGTTTTGAGGCTCACCGGCGATTAACCACCGGTTTTGGTTGCGGTCTGATGCGCATCCAGCATGGCGGCCATCTCTTTCGGCCCCTGATAGCCCGGGATCATCATGCCGTTTTCCAGAATGATCGCCGGGGTGCCCTGAATGCCGAACTGCACGCCAAGCGCATAGTGTTTGCTGATGTCGGTTTTACAGGTCGCCGGGGACACCGCATCGCCTTTCATGGCGGAATCGAAAGCCTTGGCCTTGTCAGCGGTGCACCAGATTGACTGCATGTCTTTCTCGGCCTGGGAGTTCAGCCCCTGGCGCGGGAACGCCAGATAGCGAACGGTAATACCCAGGTCGTTATATTCTTTCATCTGCTGGTGCAGCTTGTGGCAATAGCCGCAGGTGATGTCGGTAAACACGGTGATCACGTGTTTTTCTTTTGGCGCTTTGTAGACGATCATCTGATCTTTCAGCGCTTCCAGCTTGCCGGTCAGCAATTGGTTGGTGACGTTAACCGGTTCTTTGCCGCTGACGTCGTACAGCGGGCCTTGCAGAATGTGTTTGCCGTCTTCGGTCACGTACAGCACGCCGTTATCGGTCAGCACGGTTTTCAGGCCGTTAACCGGTGAAGGCTGCACTTCCGCCTGCTGAATGCCCAAGCTGCTGAGCGCTTTTTTGATTGCCGCATCGTCGGCGTGGGCCGCACCGGTCACCGAAGCCACCAGCAGAGAGAGCAGCATTAAACCTTTATTCATTCTTCCAATCCTTTTGAACCCGGCGTGTCACGCACGCGGGTGATGCTGTTGATGTAGCTGTTTAAGTCGTTCGGTCGCTACATGCGTATAAATTTGCGTGGTCGAGAGGTCGCTGTGCCCCAATAACATCTGTACGACACGGAGATCGGCCCCGTGGTTCAACAAGTGGGTGGCAAATGCGTGGCGCAACACGTGCGGTGACAGCCTCTCGCTATCAATACCCGCTAGGATCGCATAGTGTTTGATGCGATGCCAGAACGTCTGTCGGGTCATTTGCTGGCAGCGGTTGCTTGGGAACAGCACATCCAGCGCCTGGCCGTTGACCATCCACGGGCGGCCGTGCTCCAGATAATTTTCGATCCAGTACACAGCTTCCTCGCCCAGCGGCACCAGCCGTTCCTTGTTGCCTTTACCGATCACCCGCACCACGCCCTGGCGCAGGCTGACGTCGCTGATGGTCAGCCCGACCAGTTCGGAGACTCGCAGGCCGGTGGCGTACAGCACCTCCAGCATCGCCTTGTCTCGCAGCTCCAGCGGCTGATCGACGCATGGCGCCTGCAACAAGGCATCGACTTGCGCTTCGCTCAAATCTTTCGGCAGCCGCTGCGGCAGCTTCGGCGAGGCGAGCAGCGCGGTCGGATCGTCTTCCCGCAGCTTTTCACGGTACAGATACTGGAACAGGCGGCGCATGGCGCTCAGCAAACGCGCAGAGCTGGTCGCCTTGTAGCCCCCCGCTACCCGTTCGGCGAGAAACGCCTGCAAATCCAGCGCCTGCGCCTGTAACAACGAGGTATTTTGATGGTTCAGCCAGGTGCTCAGCGCCTGCAGATCCAGCCGGTAAGAGGCCAGCGTATTTTCTGCCAGATTGCGTTCGAGCCAAAGCGCATCCAGGAATTGCTCAATCAGCGCACTCTCTTGCTGTTGCACGCGGTCCTCTCTTTGTTAGCTTTCCACCTGCGCCATTATGCCTTAAGCCAGTGCAAATCTGGTACACTCGATGCCATTCCACGAACGGTAACATAACGGTTTAAAAATGAAGATTGGTCTGTTTTACGGCTCCAGCACCTGCTACACCGAGATGGCGGCAGAAAAAATCCGTGAGATTCTGGGCGAAGACCTGGTCGACCTGCACAACCTGAAAGACGTTTCCCCGCAACTGATGGAAGAATATTCCATCCTGATCCTCGGCATTCCTACCTGGGATTTCGGTGAATTGCAGGAAGACTGGGAAGCGATTTGGCCGCAACTGACGACGCTGGATCTGAAAGGAAAAATCGTCGCCATGTATGGCATGGGCGATCAACTCGGTTACGGCGAATGGTTCCTCGATGCGCTAGGCATGCTGCACGATCACATCGCCCCGCTCGGCGTGCAGTTTATCGGTTTCTGGCCCATTGAAGGCTTTGAATTCACCAGCCCGAAACCGCTGAGCGCCGATGGCAAACACTTCGTCGGCCTGGCGCTGGATGAGGTGAACCAATACGACATGAGCGAAGATCGCCTGCAACAGTGGTGCGAACAGATCCTGCTGGAGATGGAACCGCTGCTGTAATGCCAATGGGCGCGATTGCCGCGCCCAACGCCTCTGCCTATTTCCACAACCGGAAGCGATTTTCGCCGTCACCGGTCGGCGTTTCGCCGCTCAACCGCGCCGGATCGGCCACCTGATACCAGTCCAGCTTACGCGTCAGCAGCATGATCCCCGCCAGAATAGCGAACAGCAGCCCTGCCCCGAGCACCAGCGCATTATCTTCCGACTGCAACAGCAGGTACAACACGCCATAAAGCATCAGCAGGCTGCCGGCGAACATCGCCCCGCGTCGCTTACCGCGCAGCACCGCGCTGAGATAAAAGGCAATCAGGCCGCTGCAGGCCACGCTGGCCAACAGGTACGCAGTCGCGAAGCCGAAATGTTCGGAGAACGCCAGCAGGATCAGGTAGAACAGCACCAGCGCGGCACCGACCAGCAGATACTGGATCGGATGCACCCGCAGGCCGGTCAGGGTTTCGAACAGGAAGAACGCCATGAACGTCAGCCCGATGAACAACACGGCATATTTCACCGCACGTTCGGTCAATTGATAGTGATCTACAGGTTCAATCAGGCTGGCGCTGAAGGCCGGCAGCTTATCTTCGTCAATGATCCCGTCGTCATAATGAAACGCACTGTTGATGTTGTTGGCGAACCAGGTGCTGCGCCAGCGGGCGCTGAAGCCTTTTTCCGTCACCTTGCGTTCATCCGGCAGGAAGTTACCGAGGAAATTGGGGTGCGGCCAGTTGCTTTGCAGCGTTAATTCACTGCTGCGGCCGAGCGGCACCAGTGACAAGCTGCTGGTGCCCGCCAGCGTTAGGGTAAAATCGGCATCCAGCCCCTCTTTTTGCAACGCGGCAAGCTGCAATGGCGCATGGATGCCCTGCGGCAACGTATCCACGCGCGTGCCCGGTTCAAAGGGGGTTGGCGGCTGGGTGCTGGCAAGTGGCGAGATGCTCTTGATGCCACGCGAGTCGCTGAGGGCGACCAGCAAATAGGGCTGCTCAAGAGTCACGTTGCTGCGCTGCAAATCAGCCAAGTCCGGCTGACCGAATTTCACCTGAAACTTTAACGGCCCCTGATATACCTGGGTTTGATAGATACCCAGCTTGCGTACCTCTACATTCGGCTTGCCGCTAACCTGTAAACTCTCCGGCAGCAGATAACGATAATGCCTCACTCTCTGCACTACCGGTTGCCCCTTGTCGTCCTTCTTCTCTTCCCGCTCGATATAAGGGATGACAATCAATGGCCCCAAAATGCGCTGCGCCCGGCTGGTGCTTTCGCTCACCTGCCCAACCACGCTCTGGCGATAGCCACTGCGCTCCTCAATCACGTTCATCAACTGCGTCACCGGGATAATCATTAAAATCATCAATCCCAGCAGAGTGGTTATTTTCCAAAACAGTACCGATTTCATCATCGCTGCGCGCTCCTTGTAGGTAATGGCACCACGATAAAACCGGCAAGTGAAAACAGGATGTGGTTATGTGAAGGGACGGTGAAGTCAGAGCGATAAAGTGAAAACGGCTACCACGCCGTGCGGTTGGCGGTTGTACAACTGAATGCCGCCCCGGTGCAATCGCGCCACTTCCTGCACAAAGTTCAGGCCCAGCCCGCTGCTTTTGGGTTTATCGGCCCGCGCCAGCGAATAGAAACGCTCGAACACTTTGTCCTGCGCATAGTCCGGGATGCCGCTGCCGTTGTCGCTGACGGTGATGAGGTAGTGGCTCTCCCGGCGCTCGCCGCACAGGCTGACGGCACCGCCCGGCGGGGTGAAATCCAGCGCGTTGTCGAGCAGATTGGTCAGAGCCTGACTAATCAGCAACCCATCGCCGGTCAGTGTGATCGCCTCCAGCGCATCCACCTGCAACACAACGCCGCGCTGCGCCGCCTGAGCTTCTTTGCCCGCCACCGCCTGGCGCACCAGCGTCGCCATCGCCAGCGGTGCCAATTCCAGGCCGGGGCGGCTTTCGAGCCGTGCCTGCACCAGCAACTTATCCACTAATTGCTGAATACGGGCGCTTTGTTGCTCGATATTGGTCAAAAATCGCCGGGCAGTCGCCGGCGGCGGCAATTCCTGCAACAACTCGGCTGCGCCGCGGATCGCCGCCAGCGGGCTTTTCAACTCGTGGGTCAGGGTATGTACGTACTGTTCGATATAAGCTTTACCTTCCAGCTTCATCCGCATACTTTCCAGCGCTTGCGCCAGTTGCGTCAGCTCGTGGCTGCCCATTTTTGGCAACGGCACGCTTTCGCCCTGCGCTACGCCATCGGCATAGCGCACCAGCCGGCCAATCGAACGGTTGATCCACCAGACGAAGCCCAGGCCGATCAGCAAGGCAATGCCCAGCAGCAGCGCGCCGGCCCACAAAATGCGCCGCTCGCTGCGCTTGATCACCGGCGCCATGCTGCTGTTCGGTTTACCTACGCTGAGCACGCCGATAATTTTGCCCTGCTCCAGTACCGGCGCGGCGACGTACATCACCGAGCTGTTTTCATCCTGCGGGTTGCTGCGCGTACTGCGTGCGCCATATTGGCCGCGCAGCGTCAGATAAACGTCATTCCAGCGTGAGTAGTCCTGGCCGACCGCCTGGCCGGCAGAGTCAAAAATAACCGTGCCGCGCGCATCGGTGAGGTACACGTGGTATTCGCTGCGATCCTTGCGGATACCGGCAATGTTGGCGCCAATCGGCCGTTGATTCAGTTGGGTGAATGCCTGCGCCAGCTGCCCGTGCGCCACATCGTCGCGCTGCAGGTCCAGGCGCGCTATTTGCGCCAGCAGGTTAGCCGTGTCCACCAAGGTGCCTTCGGTCGCACGCCGTACGCCAGGCTTTACCTCCTGTACGAAGATGCTCAGTACGAAATAGCCCGCCACCGCCACAATCAGGAAATACCCCAGCAGCAGGCGCAGGCCGATTCTCATGCTTGGCGGCTCACGCTGTAGCCCATGCCCCGGTGAGTGTGAATAGGCGGTTCACCGGGATCTATCGCCCGCAGCTTGGCGCGCAGCGTTTTGATGTGGGTGTCGACGGTGCGATCCAGGCTTTCTTCCGCTTGCGCCCAAACGCTGTCCATCAGTTGCTGGCGTGAAAACACCCGGCCAGGCGCCAGCAGCAGCGTTTTCAACAGCAGAAATTCGTAGCGGGTCAGCGGCAGCGGCTGCTGATGGTAATAAAGGATCGCTGCGGGTTCATCCAGGTCAAAAGGACCAAAGGTGTACAGCGCCGGCTGTTGCAGGCGCTGCTGTTTTTGCAGGCGACGCAGAATGGTGCGCACGCGGGCGCTGACTTCGCGGGGAGAAAAAGGTTTGGCGACGTAATCGTCCGCGCCGATCTCCAGCCCGATCAGGCGATCGACTTCGTCACTGCGGGCGGTGAGAAACAGAATGGGCAAATCCGCCGACTGCGACAACAAACGGCGGCACAGTTCAAAACCGTTGATGTCCGGCAGGCCGACATCGAGGATGGCCAGCGCGGGCGCTCCTTGCGCCAACGCCTGCAATGCCGGCTCGCCACGTTCGAACCAGCGTACCTGAAAGCCTTCGCTCTCCAGGGTGTAAATCAGCGTATCGGCAATGCTGGGCTCATCCTCCACCAGCCAGAGCGTCGGCTTCATCAGGGTTCCTCGTCATCATCGGCCGACGGGTGCAGCAGCAACTGGCGCAGATGCCGCCATTCGGCTTTGCCCATGCTGTCGGAGGCCAGCCACAGCCGGCGGCGTTTTTTGCCCTGCGTCGGCTGCAGCGTCAGCAAAATGCCGTAACGCGGCATCCAGGGTTGCTTTGCCAGCAACCATTCCTGTCCGTGCCAACTTAACCGCTTATTCGCCAGCAGACGCAGTTCGCCCTGCCGCGACGCAATGCGCTTTTGGCTGCGGATGCATTCAAATACCACCAGCGTCAACAACACCAGCCAGATCGGGCCGTAGCCTTCCGGCCAGGGCGAAATCAGGATCAGCAGGATCAGAACGCCGTGGGTCAGCAGCGAAAGTAACTGGGTGCGCCAGGAAATGCGGACATTACATCGCCACTGGGCCACGGTCTTTATTTCGCGTCTGGATCAGTGTCACCATTCTCTGCAGTTCACTGTCTTGCGGAGCGCCATGATTCATCAACCAGTTGAACAGATCGGGATCGTCGCTCTCAAGCAGGCGGATAAACAACGCTTTGTCTGTGTCATTCAACTGGTCGTACTCATGCTCGAAGAACGGCATGATTGAGATGTCCAGCTCACGCATGCCACGGCGGCAGGCCCAGTGAATACGTGCTTTATTATTAATATCCATGTTGTTATGACTAACCTCTTTTCGGCGTGGCAAAAGCCATCGCAGGGTTCAACCGACACACTGTATGGCAACACCTGCGCGATATAATTCCATCGGCCAAAGATCTGTCTGCAAGGGTTACCTTTGGCCGTAATCCCATAGAGTAACAATTTGACATACTCGCCGGGAAGGACGTTCTCTACGTAAAGTGGAATAAAGCGCTAAATGTCAAAAAAAGCGCTGCCGAGGCGGCAAGCGTGAATAACAGTTTGCAAAGCCCGCCGCCTCTTTTACCATGGGGCCAACACACCTTCAGGTAAGCTAAACGTTAAGCAGGATCTTACTATGGCGTATAAAATTCCATTTCCACCCCGTCAGCCTTCCGCCTCCTCCCATCTGCCCCTGACCCTGATCTCTCTGGAGGATTGGGCGCTGGTGACGCTGAGCGGCCCGGACAGGGTGAAATACCTTCAGGGCCAGGTGACTGCAGACATCGAAGCGCTGGCGGCCGATCGTCACGTGCTGTGCGCCCACTGCGATGCCAAGGGCAAAATGTGGAGCAACCTGCGTCTGTTCCACCGCGGTGAAGACTTTGCCTATCTGGAACGCCGCAGCGTACTGGACAGCCAACTGGCGGAAATCAAGAAATACGCGGTGTTCTCCAAGCTCACCATTGCCGTCGATAGCGAAGCGGTGCTGCTGGGCGTAGCCGGTTTTCAGGCACGCGCAGCCTTGGCGGGCGTCTTCAACAGCCTGCCGGATGCGGAGCATCAGGTGGTGCAGGACGGTGAAACCACCCTGCTGCACTTCTCTGCGCCGGCGGAACGTTTTCTGCTGGTGACCACCGCCGCGGTGGCCGAACAATTAACGGGCAAACTGAACGAGCAGGCAGAACTGAACGACAGCCAACAATGGCTGACGCTGGATATCGAAGCCGGTTACCCGGTGATTGACGCCGCCAACAGCGCGCAGTTGATTCCACAAGCCACCAACCTGCAGGCGCTGGAGGGCATCAGCTTCAGCAAGGGCTGCTATACCGGCCAGGAGATGGTAGCTCGTGCCAAATTCCGCGGCGCCAACAAGCGTGCGCTGTACTGGCTGGAAGGCAACGCCGGACGGGTGCCGCTGGCCGCTGAGGATCTCGAACTGCAGTTGGGCGATAACTGGCGCCGGACCGGTACGGTGCTGGCCGCCGGCAAGCTGGCCGATGGCCGGCTTTGGGTGCAAGCGGTGTTGAATAACGATTTGGATGCCGACAGCAAACTGCGGGTACGTGACGATGCCGCCAGTCAGTTGACGATCAAACCCTTGCCGTATTCGCTGGAAGCGTAAGGGTCCAGCACGCAGAATCCGTGGGCGCAACCTGTTGCGCCCTACACCCCTAGCTATTCGTCCAACTCTCCGTCACGCTGAACCAGATAGATCAGAACTAAAAGAAGGGTTACAAAGAAACGAAAGGCAGCAGGCACGCCGTTCCACTGTTGCGACATCCACATACCGAACCACTCTCCCCCGATCGACATAAAGCCAACTTGCCAGGTCAGGAACCCGAGCGTCAGGCCGGCTACCGCCAATTTTTTACGACCATTAAACGCTTGCGACGGCAGTTTCAGGCCACCCAACAAACGCAGGCCGCCGCTCCAACACAGCAGCGCGGTCAGGCTTTCCAGCATAATAATGACGATATAGCCTGCGTGATGCAGCCAGGGCGTTTGTATCGAGCGGTAAGTGATGGTCGCATCGGGGAAAATAGTGTCCATCATAAAAACATGGCGCACAAAGGCGAAATTGGAGCCGTAATCCGTAATATTGCCAAAGGCAACCAGGGTAGCAAACAGCGCCATAGCGCATACCAGCAGCGCTTTAGATAAGCGAACGATCATAGTGATGATTCCTGAAAAAGTGATAGACGCACCGTAAGTGCAAGTGTGCGGGCTCAGGAATGGGAAAGGGGCTTGCTGGATACCCGTAAGAAACAAGCGCTCCCTTTTTAACCCAAAAGAAACGCTTGTTCAATATGGCACTAACACGTGCGAGGTCGACACTCAGACGTACAGATAAATCGCCATAAAATGGCACAGGCTGCCGCCGAGCACGAAGCCATGCCAGATAGCGTGACCGAAGCGGAACCGTTTGGAGGCGTAAAAAATCACCCCCAGGGTATAGACCACGCCCCCCACCGCCAGCAACGTTACGCCGCCGATCGCCAGGCGGGTCGCCAACTGATAAATCACGATCAATGACAGCCAGCCCATCGTCAGATAGGTGACCAACGACAACGCCTCAAAGCGATGGGCGAACGCCAGTTTGAACAATACCCCCAGCAGCGCCAACCCCCAGATAACCGCCATCAGCCCTTTGGCCAGCGGCGAGTTGAGCCCCACCAGCAGAAACGGCGTGTAGGTACCGGCAATCAAGAGATAAATAGCGCAATGGTCAAACTTCTTCAGCCAGTGCTTGGCTTTCTGATGCGGAATGGCATGGTACAAGGTTGAAGCGAGGTACAGCAGGATCATGCTGCCACCATAAAGACTGTAACTGGCGATGGCCGTGATACCGGCGCCGGTATCCACCGCCTGTACCAGCAACAACACCAGCCCGACAATGCCGAAAACCAGTCCGATACCGTGGCTGATGCTATTGGCTATCTCTTCTGCCCACGGATACGCCGTAGCGGTATTTCTGTCGTTCTCGGCTTTCATCACTACGCCAGTATTTCCCATAAATCACAAATCCTCAAACGCACAATATTGTTCGAAATTACCGCAAACCAGCTTAACTGAGAACAATTCCAGTGTACACGTGTACGCTAAAATAAAACTGTGAATGCGTGTAACGCCACAAACATCGAAATCCCCTGCCCGCTGGTCTACAATCGACGAGCTTCAACCCACCTACCTTGAGGTTTACACCATGTCATCCGCTGTACCCGCGTTAGATTTCGGCTCAATGACCCAGGTCATCCAGTTCCTGATGGAAATCGACAAGTTGAAAAGCGTGCAACGCCGCACCAAAGTTCTCGGCACCCAGCGCCAGGAAAACTCCGCCGAGCACAGTTGGCACTTTGCCATTGCCGCTCTCAGCCTGGCGCCGTACGCCGGTGAAGGCGTTGATATCCAGCGGGTGATCCAGATGGCGCTGCTGCATGACATCGTGGAAATCGACGCCGGCGACGTGCTGGTTTACGATCTGGCGGCGCGCGCAGCAATCCACGATCAGGAAGTGGCAGCGGCACGGCGGCTGTTTGGCATGCTGCCGACGCCACAACGCGAGTCTTTCACCGCTTTATGGCAGGAGTATGAAGACGGCGAGAGCGCCGACGCGCGCTTTGCGCTGGTGCTGGACCGCACCATGCCGATGCTGATGAACCTGCATAACGAAGGCCAAAGCTGGGTCGAGAACGGCATCAGCCTGGAGCAAGTGCTGTCACGCAATGCGATGATCGCTGAAGTCCACCCGGAGCTGTGGAAGCACCTGCTGCAACACCTGCAGGATGCGCAGCGCAAAGGCTGGCTGAAGTAATCTCCATCAGGCTGCAGCAAGCCGGGTGAATCCCTCACCCGGCCTTACTTTACAAGGATTTGTGCGCCGTCTCCTTCGCGGCAATCACCGCCCACAGCGTGATCAGTAACGCCGCCACCACATAGGCCGAGATCGCCAGCGTGCTGTCGTAGGATTTGAACAGCGTAGCGATGATCAGCGGCGCAAAGCCGCCACCGAGAATGCCGGCCAGCGTGTAGGCCAGCGACGAGCCGGCATAACGTACCCGCGTCGGAAACTGTTCGGTGATGAATGCCGCCTGCGGGCCGTACATTGCCGCATGGATCAGCAAGCCGATCACCACCGCCAGGCAGATCAGCACCGGCTGGCTGCTGTCCAACAACACAAAGAACACGAACGCCCACACCATCGCCGCCAGCGCCCCGCCGATATACACCGGCCGACGGCCAAAGCGATCGGACAGCGCGCCGAACATCGGCACGGTAATGGCATTGCCAATCGCCCCCAGCATGGTGGCGGTCAGCGCCAGCGGGCGCGGCAGATTCAGCACCGTAGTGACGTAGGTCAGGGTAAATACCACCACCAGCGCATACAGCACGTCGGAACCGATGCGCGAGCCGCCGGCGATCAGCAACGGCCGCCTGTGTTGAGTAAATACTTCGCGGATCGGAGCCTGAGTCACATCCCTGGACGCCTCCAACTTCAGGAATGCCGGCGTTTCCCCCACGCCACGACGTAACCACAAGCCAAATACCACCAGCACCAGGCTAAGCAGGAAAGGAATGCGCCAACCCCACTGCTGGAAATCATCCGCCGACATCGCCACCGTCACCAGCGTGATCAAGCCGGTGCCGATCAGCGTGCCGCAGGAAGGGCCAACCTGAGCAAACGAAGCGTTGCGTCCCCGCTGATGCGATTTACCGTGTTCCATCGACAACAATACCGCCCCCGCCCATTCGCCCCCCAGCGCGATGCCCTGAATAAAACGCAACGTCACCAACAGCAGCGGGCTCCAGACACCCCAACTGGCGTAACCGGGCAACAGCCCCATCAGTGCGGTGGTGACCCCCATAATCACCAGCGTGGTGACCAGCACAAATCGCCGACCCAATACGTCGCCGAGATGGCCAAAAACGATGCCGCCAATCGGCCGCGAAACATAGCCGACCGCATAGGTGGAAAACGCCAGAATGGTGCCCACCAGCGGATCGAACGACGGGAAGAACACGTGGTTGAAAATCAGCGCCGCCATAATGTTGTAAACGGTGAAGTCATACCATTCCAGTGCGGTGCCAATCGAACTGGCGGCCGCCAGCCTGCCGGTTTTTGGCGGATGGGCAGCAGAGGCGGCGGCAGGCGAATCGACGATCGGCGTTTCAGTGGTTGATGTGCTCATGATGTCAGCTCCTGCTTGGTCAGTTGCCAGCCAAGGACATAGTGTTGAGTGGCCTCAGCCGCTGTTTTCAACTGGCGACAGGCCAGTTCATTTAGCCGCTGACCGGCTGCGGCGCTGCTGCTTTCAATCAGCAGCATCGGCAGCAGGCGACGGTTTTCCCGCGATTCTTTTGGCAACGGCGAGCTGAGTTCAACGTCGGGCGAGAGCAGGCTGCTGCGGACAAAACCGGGTTGTTCCGCCAGCATGCTCCCCAGATGTGTAATGGTGAGCTTAAGCCCATCAGGCTCTGCCTGCTCAAGGGTGATGATGGCCAAATGACTGCCGCAGCCCTGCCCGGTTACTGCCTCCACCGCGCACACCCGACGCATCGGATCACGCATTTTATCGAGGCTCGACACCGACCAGGGGGTTTGTTGGGTAAAGGCGGCGCGGTAGGCCGCAGAGGTAAAACTGGCCAGGGATTCGGTTTTATACAACCCAAGGTATTTACGCCCGCCCTGCAACGCCTGGTAGCGCGTACCCGACAAGAAGCCGGGAACGCGTACCCGCTCTTCCACGTGCTCACGGTCGTACCACTGATTGAAATCCGCCTCGTCCTGCGCGGCGACATCTGTTGCGACAAACAGCATTCCGTTCGGGGAACCGGTCATGGGTACTCTCCTGTTAGCTCAAAGTATGGCGGGGCCATGCCCCACCGGAAAATCACGCACCGGCGAGACAGCGTTCAATCGCCAGCGCCCAACCCAGCAACGCCTCATCATGCATAGGTAGCCCAGCCAGCATCAGGCCAACCGGCGCTCTGCCAGGCTGCTGACAAGGCAGCGACAGCGCGCAGCCGTCGAGGAAATTGATCACCGAAGGATTACGCAGCACGGCGCCATTGATACGGAAATAGGCATCTTCATCCGCTTCAAGCTCGGCAATGGTCGGCGCGACCAGCGGTACGGTCGGCATCAACAACGCGTCAAACGCTTGCACGGCGGCGGTAACTCGCCGTTGCCAATCGGCACGCTGCTGCTGTAGCTGCTGCAAATCTCCCTCCCCCAGCGGCTGACCGCGGCGAATGCGCGACAGCACCCGTGGGTCATATTCCTCGGCATGTTCGGCGATCAGCGCCTGGTGCCAGCGCCAGGACTCCAGCGCGCTAAAACCGCCGGCGGCGTTGATGGCCGCCAGTTCGGCGAATTCCGTGCAGGGAATGGTTTCAATCTGCGCGCCGGCCTGCGCCAGCCGTTGCAGGCTGAAGTGAAACCCTGCTGCGACCTCTTCATCCAGGCCCTCCAGCACCAGGATTTGCGGTACCGCAAAGCGCGCCTGACTCAGATTTTTTAACTGCGGCTGCAACGGCCGATCGGTTATCGCCGCATCCAGAGCGATGCAACCGGCAACGTCGTGAGCGATCACACCGATCGAATCCAGCGAAGGTGACAACGGCAACAGGCCGCCATCGTTAATTCGCCGGGCGGTAGGCTTAAAACCGGTCAGGCCGCAGAAGGCCGCCGGGATCCGCACCGATCCTCCGGTGTCGCTACCAATCGAACCAAAACACATACCATCGGCCACCGCGACCGCAGCCCCGGAGGATGAACCGCCGGGAATACGACGTGCAGCGCGATCCCAAGGATTGGCAGGCGTGCCGTAGTGAGGGTTGATCCCAAGCCCGGAATAGGCGAACTCGGTCATGTTGGTTTTACCGATAACCACCGCACCCGCCTGCAACAAGCGTTCCACCACGGCGGCATGTTTTGCGGCGGCCGGTGCGGCGGCCAGCACCCGTGAGCCGGCGGCGGTGGCTTCACCGGCCACGTCGAACAGGTCTTTGACCGACACCGGAACGCCGTCCAGCGCTGACAAAGGCTTCCCCTCCACACGCCGGCGATCGGCCGCCAGTGCCTGCTGTTGCGCCCATTGCGCATAAACGCGGGTAAAAACGCGCTTCCCCTCGCCCTGCTCATCGGCAATGTGCGCCAGCGCGGCGGCGGTCAGTTGCACGGCGGTCAATTCACCGCTGGCCAGCCCGGCGGCAGCCTGCCCTAAAGTCAGTTTTTTCATCACGCCACCACCGGCAGTTCAACGCTGTGATAGTCATGAGTGATAGAGCGCCCCAGCACCTCGTCCGCCAGCTCCATGCGGAACTCCGCCGCCGGCCGGATGCCGCCAATCGCCGCTACCGTTCCGCAGGTCATCGCTAATCCATCACGCGGCCGCGGTACCGTCAGCCCGCCTTCCGGCAACTGCTGGCCGCCCAGATAGCGCTCCAGCAGATCGCCCGGCGTGCGCAGGCTCGCGAGGCTTCCCTGCTGATAAAGCCGGAATTCCCCGTCTTCCCTGATCCACGACCGCAGGATCAGCGAATCCCAATGCGCGATCACCTCTCGCAGCGGCCAGGCGGTGCGCGCAACCGGCTTAACGCAGATCTGTTTGGAGAGCGCTACGCTGTGCGCTTCCAGTTGACGATCGGTATGATCGGACGCCAGCGAAACGTACAGCTCGCCGCGATGGGCGAAGATCAGCGGTTCAGCTTCCCCGGAGGTAGCGTTGCCGATCACTTCGATGCGTTCGCTCTGGCTTAGCTGGTTAACCGCCACCCGGTAAAACAGTGGGATTGCACTGGGTTGGGGCACGCCCAGCTCGGCCAACTCCCGAATATGGTGCAAGATCGCCTCGCGGTCGCGGCCGGTCCAACCGGCGATCACCAGATGATCAATCTCGACATCCAGCGCCCCGGCGCCGCAGGATTCGGGTAAAATGAAGGTCAATCTCATGGCATTGTGCCCCTTTGGTTAAAATACTGTGAAATTTCACTATATCTTTAGCAACCAAATAAGCGATTTCCGTGCCATGTTTTTGTGTACTATGTCTAAAAACTTTCTTCTTGCAGGAGCAGAACGTGATGACCGTTGACGCAGAGAGCCAGGCACTCCCGACGGCAGAGGAAGCCGGGCTGTCACTGAACGAACTGGCCTATCGGCGCTTCAAGCAGGCGCTGGTGACGTTAAGCTATAAACCCGGAGAGTATCTCAATACCGCACAGGTCATGAGCGAACTGGATATGGGCAGAACGCCGATCAATCAGGCGATCCACCGTTTGGCGAATGAAGGGTTGCTGCAGGTGATCCCGCGCAAAGGGGTGATGGTTTCTCCGCTGTCGATGGATGACGCGCTGGAGCTGATCGAAGTGCGGCTGGCCAATGAAATGCTGTGCATGCGGCTGGCGAGCAAAAGGATTACCGAGCCACAAATCGCTGCGCTGACCGCGCTCAATCAACAAATCGAAGCCGCCTGCCAGAGCCGCGACCGGATTCGGATGATGACGCTCGATCATGCGTTCCATCAGGAACTGGCGCTGATCGCCGGCAATAACATGTTGGTGGATATCTTGAGCGTACTGCACGCCAGGGCGCAGCGTTTTTGGGCCAGCACGTTGTCGCGGGAAGGGCATATGCGGGAAGTGATCGAGGAACATCGGGCGATTATCGCCGCACTGGCCGCCCAGGACAGCGACGCCGCGGCCGACGCGGCAGAAGCGCATATTCTGTCGTTCCGCAGCGCGCTGTTGCACGAGGGCTGAGCAGGCTCGGAGAACAAATCCGGTGACCTGAAATCACCGGATAATTATCCACAACGCCAACTCGATTTTACTCTTCGTGCTCATGCTCCTTCAGCATCGCTTCACGCAGCACTGCGTTCAAACGTTTCTGATAGCCCTTACCGGGTCTTTGGAGCCACGCCAGAATATCGGCATCAATTCTGATCGTTTTTGACACTTTCATCGGCTTATAGAAACGACCCTGAACTGCCTGCGCCCATGTTTCATCGCTGAGCGTTGGCGCATCGCCGTAGTCAATTTCAGCATCGCCTAAAGCTCTCAGAGAAGCTATCTGCGCTTTTTGCTCCTCCGTCAATGGAGGAAGCAGACTATGCCGCACGTCCTTAACCGAATTTTTGCGCTTCATATTCCCTCCTTTCTTTTGCATCCGCCTTACGAGCAGAAATGATGCGGATGATTTCAATACTATCGCCGTCTGCATCGATCTCATGAGTTGTATGCACCACGAGCAGTATCAGACACCCATCAACCATGCCGATGGTTTGCCAGCGTTGTTCTCCGCCCTCAATGCGTTCAATCACCGCCAATTGGTTTGGGTCTGAAAACACATGCTGTGCCAGATCAAAGCTAATGTGATGTTTTACCAGATTACTTTGGCTTTTATTTTGATTCCATTCAAAAGAAACATACATTTTTGTAACTACAAATTGGTCATTATTTATTCAAAAATTACACCCTATAATGCTCGCTGTCAAAATGAAATCTTTGTAATTTCAGCTGACAAAACCATCACCGCCCGCCGGCAGCCTCGATAAAACTGCCGGTCACGTAAGACGCGGCATCGGACAGCAGAAAGGCGATGGCTTCTGCCACCTCTTCCGGATAGCCGCCACGCTGCATCGGCAACCCGCTTTTTACCCGGTCGACTCGCCCCGGCTCACCGCCGCTGGCGTGCATTTCAGTATAAATAAACCCCGGTCGCACGCCGTTGACCCGGATGCCCTGCGCCGCCACCTCCAGAGAAAGCCCGGTAGTCAGCGTGTCGACCGCGCCCTTTGATGCGGCATAGTCGACATATTCGCCCGGTGCCCCCAAACGGGCGGCGGCGGACGACACATTAACGATCGCTCCGCCCTTCCCTCCATGGCGCTTCGCCATGCGCTTTACCGCCTCGCGGCAGCAGAGAAAATAGCCGGTCACGTTGGTGGTCAATACCTTGTTGATGCGCTCGGCGGTAAGTTGCTCGATACTGGCCTGCTGAAACAGAATGCCGGCGTTGTTGACCAGTGCGTCGATCGGGCCAAGGGTCGCGTCCAGCGCCGCAAACATCGCCGCCACCTGGCTTTCATCGGCGATATCCGCCCGCAGCGCCACCGCCCGGCCCCCCAGGGACGCGATCTCCGCCACCACCTGCTGCGCCGCCGCTTCATCTTTCAGATAGTTAACACCCACCGCGTAACCCTGGCGGGCCAGCAGCAGCGCCGTGGCGCGCCCAATGCCCCGGCTGGCGCCGGTGACCAGTGCAACTTTCGACATGCTATTCCTTGTTATGGTTGGGAAATCAGAAACTGTAACTGGCCCCCAGGAAGGCAACCCCAGCCACTTTTTTCTCGACGATCGGGCTTTTAGCCGCGTCACCCAACAGAGTATAGATACCCGCACCGGCCTGGAAGGCGATTTCCGGCGTCCATTGGTAATTCAGCGCGCCATTGAGCGTCACCTGCTTAAAACCGCTCCCCGGCCGATAAGCGGCGAAAGAGGTTTGCTGCGCCTGCCGCTGCGTCACGCCAAAATAGCCGCGCTGATAACCGCTGTTGGCCCAGGTGGTGCTCAGATCACTCGACAGGGTCAGCGCCTCGCTCAGCGAATAAACCGCCGCCACACCCAGATCGACATAGGCGGTATGCCCCAGATCCTCATCGCCGTAACGACGCGCTTTGGTGGCCTGCATACCTTTCACAAAGGCATGGAAAGGGTCAAATTTATAGCTCAGCTCTATGCCCGCCTCAAAAGCGCCGTCGAGATCACCCATGCCTTTTAGCCGCTTATTGCGGCCGCTCAACGTTTTCACCTCCTCATCACGCCCGGCGTCATAACCGGCCAATAAGGCGATGCCAAACGGCCCTGACAAGGGTAACTGCCAGCGTGCACCGTCGATCAGGCCCAGACTGAAATCACCCCAGGCCGATTTATCGTAACCGGCCTGAATATCGTACAACGGCACGGCGCTATAGCTGGAAGCCCCCTGATAAACCGGTGCTACCGCCATACCGCCACTGAGTTTCAATGAAGCTTCTCCGTCATCCTGTGTAAACCCCTGCAGGGGAAATAACATCAATAACGTCACCGCAGAATAACCCAGGGTATTTTTCACCGTATCTACCTTATTATTTAATGGGAGTGTTATAGCGCTATCAGGCGCCGTAATTGTTTTTTCATACGTGGTTTTAAACTGTCAAAAACATCCGACATCTCCGTATGTGAGCTGAGCTGTACGGCTGGAGGGTGTGGGACTGAATTATTTTCCTCCCGGGCACCTATGTGAAAAATCAGCAGCTCCAGAGCGATAAATAAAATCACGCACGGACGGACAATCCCGCCAGAGAGGGCTAAATTTAAAGCGTTGCCAGCATGCATTTTTTTACCCTAAGGTGACTGTTGTGCTGGAGCAGCCTACCCGAAACCCTGAGTCGTTGCCTTAACGCGAAATTAACGCCAGATTAAGGTTTGCTTAAGAAGGCATAACCGAAGAGCCGTACGGCGTTGTCTTCCGCTGAGGGTTGTAGTTATATAGCCGCCAGCGCCGTGACATAAACCGGATATCCAGTGAACATTTTGCTTGTGGAAGACGATCTGCAATTGGGCAAAGCCCTGTGCCGCGCATTGGAACTGGCAGGGTTCGATCTGTGCTGGGTGCGGCTGGTCCATGATGCACAACTTCAATTATCGCAGGGCAGCTTCGATTTAATGCTGCTGGATCTGACCCTGCCCGATGGCGACGGCTTGACGAAACTGGTCGAATGGCGCGCCGCCGGACAAAATATTCCGATCATTATTCTGACCGCACGCGACCGCATCGAGAGCCTGGTCAATAGCCTGGATTCCGGTGCAGACGACTTTCTGGCCAAACCTTTTGCGCTGCCGGAACTGATTTCACGCGTGAAGGCGGTGAACCGACGCATGGCCGGGTTCGCCTCCCAAACCTGGAGTCTCGGTAATCTGTATCTGGACCCGATGAACCATCAGGTCACCCTGGAAGACGAACTGTTGCTGCTATCAAAAAAAGAGTACCGACTGCTGCATGAGCTGATGCGCTGCGCCGGAACCGTGGTGCGCAAAGCCACATTGGAACAGCGGCTGTTCGGCAATGGCGACAGCGTGGAAAGTAATTCTCTGGAGGTGCATATGCATAACCTGCGACGCAAGATCGGCAAGGAAAGAATTATTACCGTGCGCGGCATCGGCTATTTATTAAAAAAAGAGACGCAGGGATGATCAGTTTCAAGTCTTTTTTTATACGCACCATTGTTTTTCAGGTTATGGCAATACTCGTACTCTGGGGAATATTGCTTGGCTGGGTAAAATATCTGTATTACCCCGATGCAGAGAAGTATTTGGATAATCAGCAACGTCTTGTCGCACGCGGTATCGCCAACATTCTCGATAAAACCGATATTACCGAACACAATTATGTCGATGTTATCAAAGATATCGAAATAATGTATATCGATTCGATCAAAAACGGCATGCAGGACGAAATAGACTATCGTCCGTTGTTTTTGGTTTACGACCATAATAATCAGATTATCTACGCCTCGCCGCCGCAGGAAAAACCCTTGTCCCTGCCTCCTTCCGTGCTGTCCGGCACCATCAGCTATGCCAACGTAAAGTGGCATATCGCCGGCAGTTGGAGCGATAAACAGCGTTTTAGAGTGATCGTCGGCGAATCCTTTGACAACCGCACCACTATTTTCGGCAACCCGGCGGAAAGCACCGCGATCCCGCTGCTGGTGGTCCTGGCTGCCATTATTGTTACTCTGCTGATCACCGCCTATTTCAGCCTGCGGCCGCTGCGGCAAATCGCCAGGATGATCTCCGATCGCAAACCCGGTAATTTATCGCCGATCAACGTCCGTGAGCAATATCAGGAAATCCGGCCGGTAGTGTTGGAAATCAATAAGTTGATGACGCGTATCGACGCCGCCAATCAGCGTGAAAAACGCTTTATGGCCGATGCTGCCCACGAACTGCGCACCCCGATCGCCGCCGTGCTGGCGCAATTACACTTGCTGACCCAGGTGGCGGATAAAACCGAGCGGCAGGAAATTATTGAAGACATGCAGCAAGGGCTGGATCGCGCAGCATCGCTGTCACGCCAGTTGATTGATTTGGCCAAACTGGGGTCGGAGAACTTTCCGCTGAAAATGGAAGCGGTGGATATCCACGCTGAAATCAGCAAGTGCATTGCGCAGCACGTGCCCTATGCGCTGGAGAAGAACGTCGAACTTTCGCTGGATGGCAGTGAAAATGTGGTGGTTGAGACCGACCGCCACTCGCTGATTGCCATATTCACCAACCTGCTGGATAACGCCATCAAATACGCGCCGGCCGGTGGTCATATCGAAGCCAACATCCGCTCACTGTCGCCGATGGGTTGCTATATTAGCCTGCGCGACAACGGGCCGGGTGTGAATAAAGAACATTGCAAACGCCTGTTTGAACGCTTTTACCGCGTGCCGGGCACCCAGCAGATCGGCAGCGGCCTGGGGCTGGCGATAGCCAAGAACCTGGCCGATAAAATCGGCGCGCAATTGCGGATCACCGAAGGGCTTGACGATCGCGGTATCGGGTTTGTTATCGATCTGCCGGAAAATTACCAGGCGCCACAAGGAAAGTAATAAGGGATCTGGCCCATTTTGGGGCGGGTACGGTACTGTGGCTCGGGTTGGCCGGTTTTTTCCTGGCGGCCAAACTGGCCGCCAGGGCTGACGCCTAACGCGAAATGCGGATCACCGAACGAACATCGCTTTTCTTGTTCAAATCCCAGACGGCGGCAATCTCGGACAAGCCATGCTCCTGCGTCTCGACGGCGATCTTGCCTGCCGCCGCCAGGGCCAGGATCTCGTTGGCATACCTTTGCATTTCCGCCACCGGGGGGAAGTTACCGGTGCCACTGCCCATAATCTGCAGTTGATTACTGCGCAGCACCGCCGCCGGCAGCCGGATGTCCGGCCCGGCCATCGACCCGACGTTCACCAAACGTATGCCGCGCCCACCGGCGTAGGATGACAAATCATGGTTGTTAAGCGTCGCAAGCAAGGCTTCGGTCGCGGCACCCCAGATATAATCGACAATCACCTGATAGCCATGCGGCCCCGCTGCGGCGGCGAAAGCCTGCACCAGCTCAGCGCCTTCCAGCCCGAGATCTACCGTGCCGTCAACACCCAGCGCATCCAACACGCTCTGTCGACGACCGGCGGCCACGATGCGCCCCGCTCCCGCCTGACGTGCTGCCGCCACCGCCAGCTTGCCCGACGTGCCCGTGGCACCAATAATCAGCACGGTTTCACCCGGCTGCACCTCGGCGCGCCAATGAAGCGGCAGCCAGGCGGCGAAAGCCGGATTTATCAGCGCCGCTGCGGTGGCGTCATCCACGCCTTCCGGTACCGGCACGGTCCATGACGCGACGGTTCTTTCCGCCAGTGCGCCATGCGGCTGGCGGAACGAGGCAAAATAAACCCGTTGACCGTCCGGCGTGTAGCCCACGCCATCGGTGCCGGGCACAATCGGCAAGGTCCTGGGGCTGGAGTAATGGGTTCCCGCCACCATCGCGCGGTCAAGCTGCTTGATGCCCGCCAACGTCACCTCAATCAACACCTCGCCGGCCTGAGCCTGAGGCTCTTCGACTGACCCGAAAACCGGTGGCTGCCCTAACGCTTTTACGATTGCCGCTTTCATAACGATTCCTTATGCCATTGAGTTTGCCCATTAAGCAGTGAAGCGCAATCACTGTGGCCCGGCAATAAAAAAGGGACACCGCATGATGCGCGGTGTCCCTTGCTAACAAACGTTGCCGAATGTGTTATTCGTATTCGCTCATTGGCACGCAGGAACAGAACAGATTGCGGTCGCCATACACGTCATCCAGACGCTTCACGCTCGGCCAGTATTTGTTCTCACGCACACCGGCGATAGGGAACACCGCCAGCTCGCGGCTGTAGGCATGCTGCCAATCGCTGACCAGTTCCGCCTGAATGTGCGGCGCATTCACCAGCGGGTTGTCTTCCAGCGGCCATTCGCCTTTCGCTACCCGGTCAATCTCGCCGCGGATGGCCAGCATCGCGTCGATAAAGCGATCCAGCTCCGCCTTGCTTTCCGATTCGGTGGGTTCGACCATCAACGTGCCCGCAACCGGGAACGACATGGTCGGCGCATGGAAACCGTAGTCAATCAGACGTTTGGCGATGTCCATTTCGCTGATGCCGGTCTCTTCTTTCAGCGGGCGAATGTCGAGAATACATTCATGCGCCACGCGATGGTCGCGGCCGGTATACAGCACCGGATAGGCATCCTTCAGGCGGGTCGCGATGTAGTTGGCGTTGAGGATCGCCACCTGGCTCGCCAGTTTTAACCCTTCCGCGCCCATCATGCGGATGTACATCCAGCTGATTGGCAAAATAGAAGCGCTGCCGAACGGTGCGGCGGACACCGCGCCTTGCTGAGTGGTTACGCCGTCGATCTGCACCACGCTGTGACCCGGCACGAACGGAGCCAGATGCGCTTTGACGCCGATCGGGCCCATGCCCGGGCCGCCGCCGCCGTGCGGGATGCAGAAGGTTTTATGCAGGTTGAGGTGCGAGACGTCTGCGCCGATGTAACCCGGTGTGGTAATGCCGACCTGAGCATTCATGTTGGCGCCGTCGAGATACACCTGGCCGCCGAACTGATGAACGATCTGACACACTTCGCGGATGGTTTCTTCGTACACGCCATGGGTCGACGGGTAGGTCACCATGATGCAGGACAGTTCTTCGCCCGCCTGTTCCGCCTTGATGCGCAAATCGTGCAGATCGATGTTGCCGTTCTTGTCACAGGCCACTACCACGACGCTCATGCCCGCCATCTGGGCGGAAGCCGGGTTGGTACCGTGCGCCGAGCTTGGGATCAGGCAGATATGGCGGCCCGCTTCATTACGGCTTTCGTGGTAGCGGCGGATCGCCAGCAGGCCGGCATACTCGCCCTGCGCGCCAGAGTTCGGCTGCATGCAAACCGCGTCGTAACCGGTCAGTTGCACCAGCCACTGCGACAGTTGGCCAATCATCTGCTGATAGCCTGCCGCCTGCTCTGGCGGGCAGAATGGGTGCAGTTCGGAGAATTCAGGCCAGGTGATCGGGATCATTTCCGCCGCAGCATTCAGCTTCATGGTGCAGGAACCGAGCGGGATCATCGCCTGGTTGAGCGCCAGGTCTTTGCGCTCCAGACGGTGCATGTAACGCATCATCTCGGTTTCGCTGTGGTAGCGGTTGAATACCGGGTGGGAGAGGATCGGATCCTTGCGCAGCATTGCCGCCGGGATCGACTGGCTGTTTTTGCTCACCGCCGCGTCCAGCGCGTCGATGTCCAGCCCGTGCTCGTCACCCGCCAACAGGGCAAACAGCGTCTGCACGTCTTCACGCGAGGTGGCTTCGTCCAGCGTGATGCCGACCGCACCGTGGATGTCGGTGCGCAGGTTGATGCCAAAGCTCAGCGCGCGCTCCAGCACGGCGGCCTTGTCTTTGACTTCCACCGTCAGGGTATCGAACCAGGTTTTATGACGCAGCGCCAGACCGGCCTGTTGCAGCCCGGCGGCCAGAATGTCGGTCAGGCGATGGATACGCCCGGCAATGCGCTGCAGGCCCTGCGGGCCGTGGTACACCGCGTACAGGCTGGCGATGTTGGCCAGCAGCACCTGCGAGGTACAAATATTCGAGTTGGCCTTTTCGCGGCGGATATGTTGCTCACGGGTTTGCATCGCCATACGCAGCGCGGTGTTACCGGCGGCGTCGCGTGAAACGCCGATAATGCGGCCCGGCATTGAGCGTTTGAATTCATCGCGGCAGGCGAAGAAGGCAGCGTGCGGGCCGCCGTAGCCCATCGGCACGCCAAAGCGCTGCGCGGAACCGAAGACCACGTCTGCACCCTGTTTGCCCGGTGCGGTCAACAGCACCAGCGCCATGATGTCGGCCGCCACGCTGGTGACGATTTTGCGGGTCTTCAGCTCAGCCAGCAACGCGCCGTAGTCGTGCAGCTCGCCGGTGGTGCCCACCTGTTGCAACAGCACGCCGAATACGCCCTGCAGCTCCAGCACTTTCTCGGCTTTATCGACGATCACTTCAAAACCGAAGGTTTCGGCGCGGGTGCGTACCACGTCCAGCGTTTGCGGGTGCACATCGTCAGCCACGAAGAAACGATTGGCGTCCTTCAGCTTGCTGGCGCGCTTGGCCAGCGCCATCGCTTCGGCGGCGGCGGTGGCTTCGTCAAGCAACGAAGCGGACGCCAGATCCAGGCCGGTCAGATCAAGAGTCACCGTCTGGAAGTTCAACAGTGCCTCAAGGCGGCCCTGCGACACTTCCGGCTGATATGGCGTATATGCGGTGTACCAGCCCGGATTTTCCAGCATGTTGCGCAGGATCACCGGCGGCGTCAACACCGCGCTGTAGCCCATACCGATATAGGATTTGTAGCGCTGATTCTGCGAGGCAATCGCCTTCAGTTCGGCCAGCGCCTGATGTTCAGTCGCCGCATCGCCCACCGGCGGCGGCCCCGGCAGTTGAATGTCTGCCGGCACAATCTGTTGGATCAGCGCGCTGAGCGAGCGTGCGCCCACCGCTTCCAGCAACTGCTGCTGTTGTTGCGCAGAAGAGCCGATGTGGCGTTCGATGAACGCTCCGCTGTGTTCAAGTTGGCTGAGTGTCTGAGTCATTGCTACAAATTCCTGAATTCTTACGTGATACGGGAGTACGGGATATAGCTTGATCTATAACTAAAACGCCCCGGCCAAAAGGCCCGGGGCGCTGCAACTGTTACTCGTCGATCGAGGCTTTGTAAGCCGCGGCGTCCAGCAAGTTCGCCAGTTCACCTTCGTCTGACGCTTTAATCTGGAACAGGAAACCTTCACCGTATGGCGCGCTGTTCACCAGCTCCGGAGAGCTTTCCAGCTCGCCGTTTACCGCAACGATTTCGCCGCTGATTGGCGCGTAAATGTCTGATGCAGCCTTGACGGACTCCGCCACGGCGCAATCTTCACCGGCAGCAACTTGGCGGCCCACTTCCGGCAGATCGACAAAGACCATATCGCCCAGCAACTCCTGCGCATGTTCGGTGATGCCTACGGTGTAAACGCCGTTACCTTCTGAACGAACCCACTCGTGGGAAGATGCGTATTTCAATTCTGTTGGCACATTGCTCATCGCCAGTTACTCCTTCGAAGAAATAAAGAATCAATAAACAAAAAATTAATTAATCAGTGGTTTACCGGCACGGACAAAGCCAGGTTTGGTGACCTTGACCGGCATTTCGCGGTTGCGGATTTGCACAATAGCCTGCTCGCCGATACCGGCGGGCACGCGCGCCAAGGCAATGCTGAAGCCCAGGGTCGGCGAGAAGGAGCCGCTGGTGATCACCCCTTCGTGCGCCTGACCTGCCGCGTCGGTGAAACGCACCGGCAGCTCATTACGTAATACGCCTTTTTCCGTCATGATCAAGCCGACCAGTTGTTCGGTACCCTGTTCCCGCAGCTGTTCCAGCGCGTCGCGGCCGATGAACTGGCGATCTTCCGGTTGCCAGGCGATGGTCCAGGCCATATTGGCAGCCAGCGGCGAAACGCCTTCGTCCATCTCTTGGCCGTACAGATTCATGCCCGCTTCCAGCCGCAGGGTGTCGCGCGCGCCCAGGCCAGCCGGTTTAACGCCCGCCGCCAACAGCTTTTGCCAGAAATCCACCGCCTGCTCTTTCGGCAAGGCGATTTCATAGCCCGCTTCGCCGGTATAGCCGGTGGTGGCAATGAACAGATCCCCGGCCTGTACGCCGAAGAAGGGCTTCATGCCTTCAACCGCACTTTTTTGTTCCGGGGTAAACAGAGTGGCGGCGCGTTCTTTGGCCTGTGGGCCCTGCACCGCAACCAGCGCCAGATCGTCACGCACCCTCAGCTCAATGCCATAAGGCGCTGCGTGTTCTTCGATCCAGGCCAGGTCTTTGTCGCGCGTGGCGGAGTTCACCACCAGGCGGAAATAGTCTTCAGTAAGGAAGTAAACGATGAGATCGTCGATCACGCCGCCGGACGCATTCAGCATGCCGGTATACAGCGCCTTGCCGGGTTGAGTGAGTTTGGCGACATCATTCGCCAGCAGATAGCGCAGGAACTCGCGGGTGCGGGCACCGTGCAGATCCACAATGGTCATATGGGAGACGTCGAACATACCGGCATCCTGACGCACGGCGTGGTGCTCATCGATCTGGGATCCGTAATGCAGCGGCATCATCCAGCCATGAAAATCTACCATGCGCGCACCGCACGCCACGTGCTGGTCGTACAGTGGGGTTTGCTTTGCCATCTTTTCCCTCATTCCACTCAGTAGCTGAAGTTAGGGTGCTGCCACGCAATACATCAGATTATGGCTCGCGGGCCGGGTTACGTGGCGCACTGACTGCCCAACAGAAACGCTGCGCCGAAACGTACGGAAACTGTGGCCAACCGTCGTGACGCAAACGATACCTTTGTTCTGACGTTATCACCGAACGACCGCATTAACCATAAGTTAAAATAGGCTTGGCGGTGTCCGTCGCCAGTAAAATGCCGGGCTAGTGTGCAGAGTTTTTAACTGGAAAAATGCGCTTTAAGGCACAAAAACAACAATTGAAGCACCAAAAATCCAAAGTTATATAACAAACCAACGGCCAGTCGCGGGATTTCGACTTTTGATAACCGGTTATGGAATTAGAAAAAGTAATGCTAAAACCGGACTGAAATTAGATTATTTCAAATGAAGGGTTATATAAGGAAAAGCTATGGGTGATCCTCATATTTGAGCAGGTGAAACGGTCGTTCACTTGAGCGCCATGGGTTCTGTGAATGGCGATGAATAGCTCCGTCCCAAGTCTCTCCGTCATATCGGGCAAATTGGATTCTTTCCCACGCAGAAAGTAAAAGGACTCGCTTACCCGCTCCGGTAAAGGTAAATATTTTTCACGTTTATTTTGTTTCTTTCAGAAGATTAATATTTCCACTCTTTATTCATTTTCTATTTTTTTGATTAACAAAATCACAACCATTGGTTTTATCACCTGAAAAAATAAAAAATGGTGGTTTTTAAAGCCAAAACCCATTGGCTTGTTAGAAAAAAAGAACCATGCTTCAATTAACGCTCAGTTTGTAATGTTAATGTTATCTTAACAATTATGAGGTGGACGTTAGATGGAATCCAGACGCACCAAGGTTTTAATCGTTGATTCGACAACGGAAAAACATTTTCCCCAGCCGGATATTGAACGAGAAATCCTGGCAGGACATGATGTTCGCTTGGTACATATCAGCAATATCAATGAAATACCCACCGAGTTCCTGCCTGAAATAGAGTTCATGATCATCTGGGCGTGCATCCCGTCCATCCAGTTCAATCAGGCTTTTTTAAGCAATTTAAGCCGCTGCCGCGCGATCGTTAAAGCCGCCGTCGGTTACGATAATGTGGATATTGACGCTGCCAGGCAGCTCGGCATCGCCGTGTACAACATTCCCGACTACGGCACAGAAGAAGTGGCCGATCACACCTTAGCGCTGCTGCTCGGCGTAGCCCGTAAACTCAACGACATCAATTTGCATGTCAGACAAGGTGGTTGGGACTGGGCCAGCGTCAAAAAATTGTATCGCTTGCGCGATAAGACCCTGGGGATCATCGGTTTTGGCCGCATCGGCGGTGCCGTGGCAAAAAGAGCGGCGGCCTTTGGCTTGAACATCCGGTTTTACGACCCCTATGTCGCCAGCGGGATTGATAAAACGCATGGCGTAACGCGCTGTGAATCCCTTGAGGAGCTGCTCGCTTCGTCGGATATCGTGTCTGTCAACGCTTCCCTAAACCGCACTTCCCACCATCTCCTTTCCGGGCCGCAATTTCAGCAAATGAAAGAAGGCGTATTGCTGGTCAATACGGCACGCGGGGGCATTGTGGATTCACAGGCTTTGTTGGCGGCGCTTAATTCCGGCAAGGTGGCTGCGGCCGGGCTGGACGTCCTGGAAAATGAGCCCGATATCCCCGCAGGTTTCAGAGATCTGGATAACGTTATTCTTACCGCACACTCAGCTTTTTACACTGAAGAATCGTTCCTGGAAATGAGAACCAAATCAGCCGAGCTGCTTTTGGGCATTATGGCCGGGGCTAGCGTGCGCAACTGTGTCAATGGGAACAGTATCTTACAGCCGTCGTGATCAATAAAAGCATGGAGAAAAACAATGTCTGCCGAGCAAAATATTGTCGTTAAACAGGTTGAAGAAGAAACGCGTTTTTCAGAAAAACTGACGCCGTATTTAAAAGAACTCAGCAAAACCAGCCAGGCAATAAAGGATATGTATGAGTTCAATCCTGAATATGAAACATTGCCGGCCAATCTTGACGTTGACCTGCTGAACGAAAAAACATCCACGCCCGTTTTTGGTACGGTAAAAAAATATGATGGCCAACTATTGGTCTTGCTCTCTTACACCTGTGCCGCCAACTGCCGGTATTGTGAACGGCAGGATCGCGTGGGGGTTGGCCTGGATGTGGAAGGTCGGTTAAAAATGTCTCAGATTGATGATATCGTTGATTATATCGCCAACGATAAAAGCATCTACGAGGTCATCGCCAGCGGTGGCGATCCGCTGACCAACCCCAAAGGTCTGCAATATCTGTTTAATCGATTGAAAGCGATCGACCACGTAAAAGTGGTCAGGATCCATACCCGCTATCCGCTGCAAAACCCCGGCAAGGTGCGTATGGAATTGATGGAAGAGCTGGCGCAGGCTAAACCGACAGTATATTTGAGCCTGCATATCGACCATCCCGATGAGCTGCAACCTGAAGTCATCGAGATGATCCGGGCTTTCAAAAAGATGGGCTATGTGTTGCTGACGCAAACCGTCTTCCTGAAAACAATCAATGACGACAAAGACACGCTGAAAACCCTATTTTTGCGTTTATTCGAGTTGGGCGTTCGCCCCTATTACATTTATCACGGTCAGGAAGTCACCTCTACCCGGCGTTTTGTCATGCGTCTCGAAGATGAGATGGCGATCATGACGCAGCTGCGCAATGAACTGTCCGGCCTCGCCTTCCCCCAGCACGTTATCGATATCCCCAGCGCTTCCGGCAAAGTGGTGGTGCCGAGCGATCACTGGCAAACGGATACCGCTACCGTCACGGACTTTTATGGCAAAACGGTCAGAACGGCCGACTGGTCGCCCATTACCAACTAAAACTACAGGGAAAGAGGTTATCGCATGAAAACATTTATCATATTGCAGAACATTGTCACCTTCCGGGCTGACTGGAATAAGCTGATCGACAGGGAAAAATACGCGGTCTGCCTGCTGACGGGGAAACAGGGCTGGGGCAATTTGCCTGCAGATCAAAAACCTTGTTTCGACGATATTCAGATCTGCGATCCCTTCACGACAGAAGAACTGGCGCAAGCCTGTCGCGATCTTTTTACCCGTCGCAATATCACCAATATGGCGGAGGTGAGAATCATCACCAACGACGAGTATTTTCTGGGGCATGCAGCGCGCCTGCGGGAGACATTCGGTATTCAGGGGGCAACGTTTGCGCAAACTGAACCCTTTATCAATAAGTTGCGCATGAAGGCTGTCATGGCCGCCGGCGATATCGATATCCCTCGGGTCGTTCCCTTTTCTCCGCAGGCCTATCAGGCAGCGCCTGAACGTTATCTTCAGCAAGTTGAGCAGCCTTTGTCTTATCCGATATTCGCCAAGCAAATTGATTCGGCCGGCAGTGAGCGAATCGCCAAAATTCATGACCGCCCGGCGCTGCGGCAATGGTGTGAAACCAATAAAGACGTTGAAAACTATGAGCTGGACCAATTTATTGAAGGAACGCTGTTCCATGTCGACAGCCTGGTTTATCAAGGAAAGATCGCCGATATTTATATCTGCCAATACAGCCACCCCAACGCCGAGTTTATTGATGGCAAACCAGTAGGCAGCTTGCCGCTGGACAAAGAAAATCCGCTGTATTCGCGCTTCGAAGCCTATAACTCCCGCGTATTCGATGCGTTGGGCTATGTGCCTGACGGCGCGACTCATCTGGAAGCCTTTCTGACCAAAGATGACCGTATCGTGTTTCTGGAAATCGCCGCCCGCGCGCCCGGCGGCTGGATCCCGCAAATGCATGCCCTGTGTTCTGGCCGCAATATCGAGGAACAGCATTTTCTGGCGCAAATGGGCCTGCTGGAACAGGCGAACGAGCGGCCTGTCGGCTACGCCGCCTGGGTGTGGTATCCGCATCGGGAAGGCGCGCGCGCCGATATAGAAAAAAATATCAGCGTCGGCAGCGCATATAAAACGACATGGGAGGTTCCGCACGGCACGCTGCTGACCAGACCGCAGAGCGTACGCGACCGCATTGGCGGGATCCTGCTGTGGAATGATTCGCTGGCGTCTTTAACGGCGGACTTCCAATGGCTGGTAAATGACTACCTGCCTTATCACGATGCCGTGGCGGCAGATGACGGGGAGAGTCAGTAAATGAATACCGCCGGCATGTTGCGATTATGGTTTCCCAGTGCGATCAGCATCAGTCTGCTGAATCTGGAACTCCCTATCATCTCGCTTATTCTTTCGGCCTACAGCCTCAAGGCATCCGGCGATTACGCCATTGCCTTGAGTACTTTCATGTTTGCCAACGCGTTTGTTTTCCCTCTGTGCGCGGTGGTCATCAAAATGAAAAAGAGTGCGGAGACGCTGATGTTTTCCGCGCTGCTCGCCGTCGCGGTCTTTTTGATATTCAATCTGGGCGTTTGGGGTTTTAGGCAACATATCAGCCCGCATATCACCTTTATTACCCACGTGTTTTCGCTTTCTCTGCTGGCCGTAGGCGTCCGACGTTATCTGCAGGGATGTTGCATCCTGGAAGGGAAAACCGCCCTGATGAGCCGCGCCTCGTTCGTCCGCGTGCTGGTTTCGGTGCTCGGTTGTTATGCGCTGACCCGGTTTCAGGTGCCTGTGGATATGGCGGCGATCCTTGCGCTTGTGGCGGGTGCCTATACGGAGGCCATTTTGCTGTTGCTGTTGGTCCTGCGTCAGGGGATTCGGCTACACGAAGGGGGCGGCAGGCACTATCGGCAAATCATCGCGCCTTACTTTTCGGCCTTTCTGATGACCGCCTCGTCGCTCATGAGCAACATCATTGTCGTCATCTGTCTGAGCCGGGTTATCGGTGGGAGTGAAGTGCTGCAATACTGGCCGTTAACCTTTGGCCTGATCTGCATTTCCATCGGTGCGGTGTTGGATATTGAGAGCATCCTGCTAAAAATATTGGGGCATCAGCCGCAGAAAAAACAGCAGTTCAGCTTCCTGGCGCTGCTGTGCCTGGCGGCGCCCATATTGTTCGTTGCATTGTGCCTTATTCTTGATCGATTTGATCTGTTGCCGGCCGGAAGCAGAACGATTTACATGAATGCGGAATTTTTCATCGCCATCGTCGGTGTGTCGATGCTGTGGATTTTACGGGGTTATATTCGCGCCAACCTGATGAACGACAATCGGCTGAGGATCATCAATGCCAGCATTCTGGTGGCGATGATGACCCCTTTAGCCGTGTTTTACGCCGTCGAAATACCCAACTATGGCGTCATGCTGTCGCTGTCGATTTTTTCCGCGCTGATTATACTGGAGCTGTTGTGCTATGGGCTTTACGGCATGACGCAAGCCCTGCAACGGCGACAGATCGCCGCAGAGTAGTGCTCTTGGTTCATTCAATGATGATAAGGCTCCGCAAGGAGCCTTGATGATGACAAAGTGCTTTTTTTCATGGTGGTGCAGAGCATGCAGCGCCCCGACGAAAGGGACGGGTGAAGGCTTTATCCTGAGTTTCCAGCCTTAAGCCAGCCACTCCGGCAAATCGTTCAGGCCCATTGCCTGGCGCACCAGTTTCGGCTTAACGCCCGGCAGGCTGTCGGCCAGACGCAGACCGACATCGCGCAGCAGTTTCTTCGCCGGGTGATTGCCGTCAAAGAGCTCGCGGAACCCTTGCATACTCGCCAGCATCACGGCAGCGCCATGTTTGCGGCGGCGCTCATAGCGACGCAGGTACAAATGTTGGCCAATGTCCTTGCCCTGGCGTTGCAGGCGCCGCAGTTCGGCGATCAGCTCGGCGGCGTCCATAAAGCCCAGGTTCACCCCTTGGCCGGCCAACGGATGCACGGTATGCGCCGCATCCCCCATTAACGCCAGACGGTGCGCGGCAAAGCTGCGCGCGTAACGCCCGGTCAACGGGAAGGTCTGGCGTTCGCTTTCGAGCCGACAGGCCCCGAGGCGCAGATCGAACGTCATCGCCAGCTCACGGTTAAATTGCTCCGGATCCAGTTGCTTCAGGCGCTCCGCTTCTTCCGGCGCTACCGACCAAACGATAGAGCACAGATGCGGATCGCTGAACGGCAGAAACGCCAGAATGCCATCGCCATAAAATACCTGCCGCGCCGTCGCCTGGTGCGGCTCTTCGGTGCGGATGGTGGCCACCAGCGCGTGATGACGGTAATCCCAGAAGGTCAGCGGAATATCGGCATGCTGACGCAGCCAGGAATGCGCGCCGTCGGCGCCCACCACCAGCCGTGCAGTCAGCATGCGGCCATCTTCAAGCGTGATAAAGGCATCGTTCTCGCCCCAGGCCACCTGTTTTAGCGCCGCCGGGGTGATCAGCGTGACATCGCTCAGGCTTTCCGCACGCTTCCACAGCGCCTGCTGGATCACCGAATTCTCAATGATATGGCCGAGATGACTGAAGCCGCATTCATCGCCGCGAAAGGCGATCTTGCCGAAGCTGTCGCGATCCCACACTTCCATCGCGTTGTAGGCACTGGCGCGTAGGGCGAGGATTTCGTCCCACACGCCAATATGCTGCAGCAGGCGCTCACTGGCGGCGTTGATGGCGGATACGCGCAGCGCCGGCTGTTCCTGCGGCGGCGTCATTTCCGGTTGCCGGTGCTCCAGCACCGCAACGCGCAGGCCGCTGCCTTGCAGGCCACAGGCCAGTGCCAAACCCACCATACCGCCGCCGGCGATAACCACGTCAAATGATTGCATGCTGCTTAATTTCCTTAAATGACTCGCTGCGCAGCGATTGCGCGGCGTTGCGGGCGCAATCGCTGCACCCCTGCTTATACACCAGCCTAGCGATCCACCCAACCCAGCGTACGTTTGGCAAAGGCATCTCGCACCGCCGGCAGCTGTTCCATCGCCATCAGACTCAGATTGCGCCCGACCACCAACGGACCGTAACGGTTGGCGAACAGCCGGATCAGGCCGTCGGTCACGCCGACCGTCGCCTGCTGATCTTTCTGTCGCCGCTGCTGATAGCGGCTCAGCAGCGCATAGCCACCGGGATCTTCGCCCGCCCGCTCCGCCTCTGCCAGCGTTTCCGCCAGCGACATCACATCGCGCAGCCCCAGATTGAACCCCTGGCCGGCAATCGGATGCAGCGTCTGCGCGGCATTGCCCACCAGCGCCAACCGATGGCTGACATGCCGGCTGGCGGTCAGCAGACTGAGCGGATAGCTGTGCCGTTTGCCGGTTTTGACGATCCGGCCCAGCCGCCAGCCAAACGCCTGTTGCAGCTCACTGATAAAGCGGGCGTCATCCCAACCATCGACCTCGGCGCGATCTTCACGCGCATGGCACCACACCAGCGAACTGCGGCCCTGAGACATCGGCAACAGCGCCAATGGCCCATAGCGGGTGAAACGTTCAAAGGCACGCCCCTGCGGATCCTCTGAAGTAGTGACGTTGGCGATGGTGGCAAACTGCGGGTATTCGCTTTGTTGCCACTGTACATTGCAAGCTTGTGCCAGTGCCGAACGCGATCCGTCCGCCGCCACCAACAGTTGCCCGTTGATGCGCCGTCCGTTATCCAACAGCACTTCGGCGCGATCTGCGGTACGCAGCACGTCGACCACCCGTGCCGGGCAGTGCAGCGTGACGCCGGGCGCTTTGGCCAGCAACGCGAACAGCCGTTGGCCGGCGTCATGCAATTCAATTACCTGACCAAGCGCATCGACCTGATAATCTTGCGCATACAGGTTAACAAAGCCGGCGTGGCCGCGATCGCTGACGTGCACATGGGTAATGGCCGTCGCACAATCGCGTAGCGCCGGCCAGACGCCAATACGCGTCAGTTGCTGGCAGGTGCCCTGCGCCAAGGCGATGGCGCGGGCGTCAAACCCCGGATGGCTGCGGTCGTCCGGCCGCGTAGCTTCGATCAGATCAACCGCCATCCTTCCCTGGGTAAGCGACGAGATGGCCAACGCCAACGTCGCCCCCGCCATGCCGCCGCCAACGATAATTACGCTCATCCGCTTACCTTGCCGCCGCCATCAACGCTTCAATGGCATCGGCGTCTTTCACTACGCCGGCGGTCAGGTTTTCATTGCCGCCGGCGGTGATCACAATGTCGTCTTCAATGCGAATGCCGATGCCGCGGTATTGTTCCGGCACGTCGGCGTCCGGTGCGATGTACAGACCCGGCTCGACGGTCAGCACCATACCCGGCTCCAGTTCGCGATCGCGGGCCGGCGTGACATAATTGCCGACGTCGTGCACGTCCAGCCCCAGCCAGTGGCCCAGGCCATGCATGTAGAACTGACGGTGCGCCTGTTCGGTAATCAGTTGATCCACTTCGCCTTTCAGGACACCCAGCTCCACCAGCCCGGAAATCATGATACGCACGACCTCGTCGTTCGCTTCACGGATGCTGGCGCCGGGTTTTAACAGCTCCAGAGCCCGCAGCAGCGACTTCAGCACAATGTCGTACAGGGCTCGTTGCGGTTTGCTGAATTTACCGTTCACCGGGAAGGTTCGGGTGATGTCGCCGGCATAGCCTTTATACTCGCAACCGGCGTCGATCAGCACCAGATCGCCATCGCGCAACTCACTTTCGTTTTCTGTGTAGTGCAGGATGCAGGCGTTTTCGCCGCCACCGACGATGGTGTTGTAAGACGGGTAACGGGCGCCAAGGCGGGTAAACTCATGCAGGATCTCCGCCTCGAGCTGATACTCGAACATCCCGGGGCGACATTTTTCCATCGCGCGGGTATGAGCCAGCGCGCTGATCTCACCGGCGCGACGCATCACTGCCAGTTCTTCCGCGGATTTGAACAGGCGCATCTCGTGCAACCACGGGCGCCAGTCGGTGATGGTTGCCGGCGCTTGCAGGTTCTGACGGAAGCCTTTGCGCAGCTTGTCCAATGCCGAGAACAGGATCTGATCGGCATAGGCGTATTCGCCCTGCGCGTGATAAACCACGTCCAGGCCATTGAGCAGCAGGTGCAATTGATCGTTGATTTCATCGAACGACAGTGCGCGATCCACCCCGAGCTTCGCCGGTGCGGCATCCTGGCCCAGGCGACGGCCAAACCAGATTTCCGCGGTCAGATCGCGCACCCGGTTGAACAACACGCTGTGGTTATGCGTTTCGTCGCTCTTCACCAGAATCAACACCGCTTCCGGCTCGTTGAAACCGGTCAAATACCAGAAATCGCTGTTCTGACGGTAGGGATATTCAGTATCTGCACTGCGCGTCGCTTCCGGCGCAGAGAAAATAATTGCCGCGCTGGCCGGAGCCATTTTCGCCAACAGCGCCTGACGGCGGTTGTTGAATTCCTGCTGAGTCATCACCTTCTCCTGAAATCAATCTGCCTGTGCTCACGGCCTCTACGGGCGTGGTATCGGGGTTTAGTGCAAGGTCGGTTTGGCATTCTCCGGCGCCGTCGGCTTGCGGCGGGTAAATTCGGTATGGCACAAAATAGCCGCCACCCGCACATACTCCACCACTTCCTCCAGAGAGTGTTCCAGCTCTTCCTGATCTTCGTCTTCGTCGTAACCCAGTTGGGCGATATTGCGCAGATCGTCGATCGCCTCACCCACTTCGTCTTTCACCTGAGCCAGTTTCGGTTGCATCATCCCCAACCCGAGCAGGAAATGGTTCACCCACCCGGCCAGCGCGTCGGCGCGATCGAAGACGGTTACCGTTTCGCCTTCCGGCATCATCAGTTGGAACATGAAGTCGTCGTCTTCCAGCGTTTCACGCGTAATTTCATAAAGTTGCTGGAGCGGCAGGTTCAATGCCTGCGGAAAGGCCACGCCTTCGTTAGTCAGATCGTAGACCAGCGTTTGCCAGCCGGCGTCGCGGCTGCCACCGCACAACAGGCCGCTGATCAAACCGTGCATTTCTGCTGCGGTCAACGCCACCGCTTGCTGGTTGAGAGCAACGGTCAAAGATTGGTAACTTGGAAATGTATTCTGTATAGACATGCGCATTCGTCATCGTTGGCAGGATAAGTTCGTGTTATGCTACCACCAAGGTCCATCGCTGTACCAGATAAGCGCGACACCTCAGTGGCTAGTTATAATCGTGATGCGCCAGAACTCACACAGTGCCGGCAAGGAGCAAAATGACGCTAAATACGCATTTTGAAACCCTTTTTTGACTGGTAATGTCTGTCGCGGTAGATTACAACCAGGTACTGAAAAAGGGGTTGTATCTTGGTACCGAGGTATATATAGTGGCGCCCGCTTTGGTGGCTCGGTAAGGGCGAACTGGGGCTGGCGCGAAATTTAGGCAGGAAGGTGGCATGTCTGCACAACCGGTAGATATTCAAATTTTTGGCCGCTCGTTAAGAGTCAATTGCCCGCCAGAACAACAAGATGCGTTGAACATGGCGGCGGACGATCTTAACCAACGGTTGCAAGATCTTAAAGTTCGCACTAGAGTCTCAAATACTGAGCAACTGGTTTTTATCGCGGCATTGAACGTATGTCACGAACTTGCTCAAGAACGGTTGAAAACCCGTGATTATGCGTCCAATATGGAACAACGCATTCGTATGCTGCAACAGACCATTGAACAGGCTTTGCTTGAACAGGGTCGCATCTCTGAACGTCAGGATGCACAATTCGAATAACTTAAGTTGCTGAAATCTAAGGTTTCGGCAATGAGTAAAAAATTTCTCTGAGATGTTCGCCAGCGGGCCAGTCCCCTGAGCCGATATTTAGTACCAACAGAATGTGATGATCCGCGATCGGTGTGCATGCTCGGCCCGCCGAGAAGCCTTAAGATTGCGACAGCACGTTCACCTTGAACCATGGGTTCAAGGGTTACAGCCTGCGACGGCATCTCGGAGATTCCCCCTTCCTCAGCGGTATGTGTGCTGATTATGTCTTTTCAATCCCAATATGCCCAACAGCGGCAGAATATCCGAAACCTAATCCGTCAACGTCGTCGCGCCTTATCGCCTGAACAACAACATGATTTTGCTTTGCAGATAGCCGATCGTATCGCTGCGCATCCGCGTATTCTGGCGGCGCAGAGCGTTGCTGTCTTCTTGTCGTTCGACGGCGAACTGGATACCGGTCCGTCGATCGAACGGTTATGGCGGCAGGGATTGCAGGTTTATCTGCCGGTTCTGCACCCGTTCAGCGCCGGCAATCTGCTGTTCCTGCGCTATACCCCGGATACGCTATTGGTGAACAACCGCTTTAATATTCTCGAGCCACAGCTCGACGTACGCCACGTATTGCCGGTCGGTGAACTCGATGTGGTGCTGACGCCACTGGTCGCCTTTGACAGCGCAGGCCAGCGTTTGGGGATGGGCGGCGGGTTCTACGATCGCACCCTGCAAAACTGGCAGCTTACGGGCCTCTACCCGATAGGGTTGGCGCATGACTGTCAGCAGGTGGAAAAGGTCCCGGTGGAGCATTGGGATATCCCGTTACCGGAAATCATCACCCCGTCGCAGAATTGGGTGTGGCGGGAGCAGGAATAGCAAAAGGCCGGATTTATCCGGCCTTTTCGTTAACGCGCAAACAATCAGAACAACAGACGGGCGCGAATGGTACCGGCAATCGCCTTCATGCGCTGCAATGCGGCGTCGGCACGTTCGGTTTCCGCATCGATATCGATAACCACGTAGCCGATTTCCGGACCGGTTTGCAGGTACTGCGCAGCGATGTTCACCCCTTCTTCCGCGAAGATCTGGTTAATCTGCGTCAGCACGCCCGGGCGGTTCTCGTGAATGTGCAGCAGGCGGCTGGCGTTCGGGCCATGCGCCGGCAGCGACACTTCCGGGAAGTTAACCGCCGACAGGGTCGAACCGTTGTCGGAGTATTTCGCCAGCTTGCCCGCCACTTCGTCGCCGATGTTCTCCTGCGCTTCCTGAGTGGAGCCGCCGATATGCGGAGTCAGGATCACGTTGTCGAACTCGCACAGCGGCGAGTTGAACGGCTCGCTGTTGGTCGCAGGCTCTTCCGGGAAGACGTCGATCGCCGCACCGGCCAAATGTTTGCTGGCCAGTACCTTGCACAGCGCAGGGATATCCACCACGGTGCCGCGCGAGGCGTTGATCAGAATCGAACCCGGCTTCATCAGCGCCAGCTCTTCTGCACCCATCATGTTCTTGGTCGACAGGGTTTCCGGCACGTGCAGCGTCACCACGTCGCTCATATTGAGCAAATCGGACAAATGCCTTACCTGCTGGGCATTACCCAACGGCAGCTTGTTCTCGATGTCGTAGAAAAACACCTTCATGCCCAGGCCTTCGGCCAGGATACCCAACTGGGTGCCGATATGGCCGTAGCCGATAATCCCCAGTCTCTTGCCGCGCGCTTCGAACGAGCCGACGGCCAGTTTCTGCCACTCGCCACGGTGTGCCTTGGCGTTGGCGGAAGGAATGCCGCGCAGCATCAGCAACAGCTCGCCCAGCACCATTTCGGCCACGGATCGGGTATTGGAGAAAGGCGCGTTAAACACCGGAATGCCGCGTTTGGTCGCCGCTTTCAGATCAACCTGGTTAGTGCCGATACAGAAACAACCCACCGCCACCAGTTTTTCTGCGGCAGCGAAAACTTCTTCGGACAGATGCGTACGCGATCGGATGCCGACGAAGTGAGCATCGCGGATGGATGCCTTAAGCGCTTCGGTGTCTAACGCACCTTTGTGATATTCAATGTTGGTATACCCGGCCGCAAGCAGATTATCTACCGTGCTCTGATGAACCCCTTCCACCAACAGGAATTTAATCCTGTCTTTCTCCAATGATACTTTTGCCATTTACCCGACCCTATATTCAGACTTCAGAAGCGGCTGTTATGAAACAGCACGCATCCAACATAACAAAAATAACGCGGGCGGCAATACAAACGATTGCCTGCCCGTCAGTACAAGGCTCAGCGTTGTTGCCGGTTTTTGGCAGAAAATGCCAAAGGGAAAGAAATAGACAGAAGCTTTGTGGAGCCAAGGCTCACAATGTGACATATGTCACCAAATTTGGCGCTTTTAATAAAAGATATTTTAGCCAGTGAATTATGCGGTCGGGCAGGATCCAAGACCGCA